>NZ_JBMDLF010000003.1:0-779115 GCF_048656465.1 Streptomyces sp. MAR4 CNX-425
CATCACCAAGAGTAGACGAGTACGGGGCAGAATTGCTAGCCTCGTGAAAAATTCTGCCCCGGCTTGGAGGAATGGATTTGGCTGCCAGGAACACGCCGACTGAGCGGCAGAAGCGCTTGGGCAGCGAGGTGCGCAAGATCCGCACCTCCGCGGGCATGTCTGCCACGTACGCAGCGGGACTGCTGGGAGTGGACAGCGGCAAAATCTCCAACATGGAGTTCGGTCAGCGCACCATCACACCCGAGCGGTTGCGCACTCTGGCCTGCAACTGCCACTGCACCGACGAGAAGTACGTCGAGGCTCTGGTGGCGATGGCCGAGCCGGGCGAGAAGGGCTGGTGGGAACGGTACCGCGGGAGCCTCCCCCACGGGCTGCTGGACATCGCGGAGCTTGAGGCGCACGCCAAGCGGATGCGGATCGGAACGACCGTGCACGTCCCCGGCCTGCTACAGACTTCCGATCACGCCCTTGCCGTCTTCCGCGAGGTCATGCCGCCCCTGCCCGAAGACCAGGTCGGCCTCCGGCTCGCACTCCGCGCCAAGCGCCAGCAGGTGCTCTTCAGCGCCAATCCGCCTGACTATGTCGCAGTGGTACACGAAGCGGCCCTGCGCATGCAGTTCGGCGGTCGGGTGGTGGCACGCGCACAGTTGGGGCATCTTCTCGACATGTCCAACCGGGAGAGAGTCACCATCCGGGTGATCCCGTTCGACCAAGGCTCCTTCCCCGGCGCCGGCCAGAACATCCTCTACGCCGAAGGACCGGTACCCCAGCTCGACACCGTGCAGATCGACAACTCACACGGACCAGACTTCCTGCACGCGGACGGGCAACTCGCGAAGTACAGAGCACAACTGGACCGGCAGGAGGACGCGGCCCTGCCCCCGGACGAATCCCGGAACCTCATCCACGAGATCGCACGCCACCTCTAGAGAGAAGAAGACATGCCACCCACCATCGACTGGGAAGACCCGTTCTGCGGCGAAGGCAATGCGTGCTTCCGCATAGGCACGGACGCCGAGGGCAACGCCCACATCGCCGTCGCAGGCAGCGAGGAGCACCGCATCACCGACTCCGTCGAAGCCCTCCGGACCCTCATCCGCGACATCAAGGCCGGCAAGGCCGACCACCTGCTGTGACCGCACCACCCGCCATCCGGGGCGCCCGGCGCCGTACGGTTCCGCGCGGACGGAGCCCAGGACGAGCTTGGCGATGAGGATTGTCCGCCAGCACGTCGTCGAGCAGCGCGCCGATCGACGCGCGGCTCGCGTGTTCGGCCACAGCCTGCCGCAGGCCGGTCGTTCCTTTGAAGTAGTAGTGCACGAGGCCGGCGTTCGCCTTGGCGCGTGCAGCCACCGCACAGTGGGTGACTCCGCTCCAGCCCTGCTGGGCCAGAAGCGAAGCGCCGGCCTCGATCAGCTCCGCCCGGCGCTGCCGCCCTCGGGCGTCAGGCACCCGCACCTCACCTGATACAAGGCGAATGCACTGGTCGCGGGGTATCCGGGGCACGACGGCGCCCGCAGATCGGCAGCCCGCACGAGCCGGCAACCGCGCCCGCTGCCCCGGCCGGGACACCCGGGGCAGCGGGCGCAACCTCATGGTGGAAGATGGGGCGGCCCCCCAACTTCCAGTCACAGGAGTGGTGATGAGGGTGTTCGCAGATCACCTCCGCAGATCCGGCCGGAGAACCGGCGGCTGCGTCGTCGCGGTCGCGTTATCGATCGCGATGGCCGGCTGCGGGAGCCGGGACACCGCCGAGAGAGCGGATGAGGACGCGAAGAAGAACGAGGCGCAGGACACCAGGCCAGTCGTGCTCGTCAACAGGGCGCTGGAGACGACGTTCGACACGACGACGTCGCTGACGTCCACGAAGGACGCGCTGACGAAGGGGACGGTGGTCGTGCGCAGCGCCGTCGTCGACGGCACCCCCGAGTGCCACATGCGCATAAGTAAGGGCGACGACAGCTCCATAGATTTCCTGGTGAACGACTCAGGGATCTACACCCGCATCACAGAAGAAGCGATACGAGAGACTGCGCTGCGGCAGGGACAAGTGTTGCCGGAGCAGATCACGGCGATGGCCGGCCGATGGGTGAAGCGCGACGCGTACAAGGCCGAGATCATGCGCGAGGAGCTGTGCCGCCCGGAGGCTCAGCGTGCCCAGTTGGAGGAGCAGCTCCTGACCCCGAAGAACCTCAGGCACGGCAAGAAGGAAGCCGCGAGCCTGAACGGCCGGCCGACCACCAAGCTCACCTTCACGGGGGGACCGAGCAGGCTGGAGGTGCAGGTCGCGGCCGAAGGCCGACCGTACCTGCTGAAGATAGTCGAGTACGGTGGCGTGCTCTGGGAGTTCGGCGGGTTCGACAAGCCGTACCGGGTGAGCACGCCCGAGACGTCGATAGACGAAACGGACGTGGCGGCGGAGATCCTGGACGCCCTGTGACTGTGTCCACCCGGCGTGGCGTACCGCGCCGTCGTCAGCCGGGCCCGCCGCGCCAGGACCCGCTGAAGGCGACGGCAGGCCCTGGGCCGGGCCGGCCGGGCCGCAAGAGGCCCGCCGCGGACGGGTGATACGCCGTGGCGGGCCTCGCCGCGCGTGGTGCAGGTCAGCTCATGGGCGTCGAGTCGACCTTGAAGTCCATCTGGACCGTGTCTCCGGTGACCGAGGTCGCGGTGACCGTCACGCCCCACTGCTGGCTTTCCGCGCCGAGTACGCAGCGGATGGTGGCGTTCACCCGAGCCGGCAGGTCCTCGGTGCAGTCGAAGCTGTCGGGCTCCCGGCCGACCTGCGCCGCCAGGGCACTCCTGCCCTGGCGTTCGACCTCGGTGCTCGGCACCGACTCCGACGCGCCTCCGGCACTCGGGGACGCGGAGCCGTCCTCGGCGGGGGGTGCGGAGGAGTCCGTCTTGGGGGCGTCGTCCGCTTGGACGTCCATGTGGATCGTGTCGCCGTCGACCGACTCCGCGGTGACCGTCACGCCGATCTTGGTGCCGCCGTCGGTCAGTTCGCAGCGTACGGTCGCACCCACCTCGGCCTTGAGGTCGTCTTCGCAGGTGACATCGTCGGGCTCGCGGCCGACTTCCTTCGCCAGAGCTTCCGACGCCTTCTCCGCGACGTCCTCTTTACTCATGCTGTCCGACGAGCTTCCGAAGCTGACCGAGCACCCGGCGGAGAGCAGCACCGCCAGTACGCTCGCGGCGGCTCCCGTCACAATCCGGCTCGAAACTGCATGGCGCATTGCATCCCCCGAAAATACTCATGGCTCAATCCAGTCGATCGAATCATGAACATATCATTCGTCGATCAGGCCGGGCGGATGACCACGATGACGGTCCCGGAAACATCCGGGGTCGGCCGTGCCTGCCTCCTCCCGACGTCACGGTCCCGGCGGCATCGGCTGGACGGCACCCTGGCGGGTGCGGCCACGGCGCCCCCGACGCCCGCGGCACGGGCCCGCGGTCGATCGCGACCGGCGCTTTTCGGTCAGCGCCAGAGGCGGCGTACCTTCGCCGCCGGGGGCCTCCCGGGACACGTCCCACGGCGGGCGTCGCGGGCACCCCGTCACGCGGTCTCCGCGTCGGCTTCCCGCGGCCAGCGGCCCTCTGCGTACCGCTGGATGAGCGCCGCGTGGGAGAGCGGGCTGGTGGGATCCGCGACGTCGCCGTTGGTGGTGTAGTCCAGGAGCACGACATCGCTCTTGTCACGTATCCGCTCGACCAGGTCGGCGACGCGGTGTTCGAGGACCCACCGGTAGGCAGGCAGGTATATGCGGCGCCGGGCGCTCTCGTAGGGCAGCAGCCGGTCGCCGTGCAGACCGGTGCGGTGGCCCCGGACGGGACCGTACCGACGTACCGTTCGCTTCAGGCCCTTCATCGCGGTGATCCCGAGCCTGGCCGGGTCGACGTCGACGTCCTGGAAGACCTTGAGCGCCTGCCAGATGCCCTCCACGGACTCGCTGGTCACGCCCGCGTCGTACGGAACGGGGATGCCGCCGTGCGGATAGAAGGGGCTCAGCCGGACCCACGGCTCGGCGGTCCTGGAGGTCACGTCGACGAACTCCGCGCCCGGGAACGCGGCGGCGAGCGACGCCGCCGTACGGCGACGGCTGGCAACACGGATCGGCATCTGAGGTCTCCCGCCTCGGCGGCTTGGGCTGCCCAGCATCGCCGACGCCACTGACATCGAGGCGTCCGCACACCGCCTACGACGCCGGCGTCCGTACGGGGCGCACCGGGCGGAACTCGCGCGGGCGTGGGGGGGGGAGCGGTTAGCGGGCGTGAGGGGCGTAGCGGCGCAGGATGCGGTGGAGCTGGAAGGCCCACCGCGCCAGCTCCGCCTCGGTCCCGGCGTGCACCGTGCACGGCTCGGTCGAGCCATCGGCGGTCGCCGCCACCACGTCGAGGGCGCGCCACCGGAAGTGCGGGGCGACCGTCACCGAGTCCAGCTCCGCCCAGTCGAACTCGGTCGTGTCGCCCTCGACTCCGAGCGCGAGGCCGTCGGGGCCGGCGGTGAGGGCGTTCATGTGGTCGCGGGCCGACAGGGTGGGCTCCGGGCCCTCGCTGTCGGCCGGGTCGTCCTCGACGTCGAGCTCGTGGCCGAGGAGGGCCGCCAGCCACTCCAGCATCTCCGCCGCGGTGGGCCGCAGTTCCGGCTCGGGGGCCAGGCAGGCGGCAACGAGGGGGCGGATGTCACCGGTGAGGGGGTCGAGATCGGGCTCGTCGTGCGCGATGCGGTGTGCGGTCATGAGCGGCGTGTCCGCTTCGTATCCACTCCCGCCGGCGGCCGCCACCAGCACCGCGCCCAGCGCGAAGGCGTCACCGGCCCGGGTCGCCGCCCCGTCGTCGCCGAGCTCCGGCGCCCGGTAGGCGGCGGGCAGCGGGCCGACGGTCTCGGGGTCCACGAGCCAGGGCCCGTCCTCGTCCAGCACGACGCTGGCGGGATAGAGCATCCCGTAGGCCGGCGCTCCTTCTTCGCGTACGGCCTCCAGCTCGCCGACCAGCGCGACCCCGAGGTGTATGACCTCGTCCGGGTCCAGCGGCCCCTGTTCGACGAGCCGTTCGGCCAGCGACGGCGGCGGCAGCGGTTCCTCGTGGTCCATGACCGTGGATGCTCTCACGCGCCCCTGCGCAGCGCCGCCGGTTGCGGGGCGGCGGGGGGTGCAGCCGGGATCGAGGGTGCGTGGTGGGGGTGGCGGCGGGTGCGGCGGGGCGGCGGGGCGGCGACGGGGTGGTGGCCGCCGCCCGGAGGGTTCGCGGTCGACGGGGGGTCTGGCGTCGGGGGCGGGCGGGGACGGTGGGTGGCCGGGTGTCGGGGCGGCGTCGGGGGTGGGCGAGAGCGGTGGTGAACCCGGTGCCGGGGTGGACGCGGCAGCGTCGCGCTGGGCGAGGGCGGCGGGTGGACCGGTGTCGGGGTGGGCAGGGCGGCGACGGGGTGGCCGAGTGCGGTGGTGAACCCGGTGCCGGGGTGGACGCGGCAGCGTCAGGGGCGGCCGGGGGCGAGGGTGGGCCGGTGTCGGGTGGGCGGGGCAGCGACGGGGTGGCCGGGGGCGATGGGTGACCCGGTGCCGGGGTGGACGCGGCAGCGACGGGGTGGGCAAGGACGGCGGGTGGGGCGGTGCCGGCGGAGGCGGCAGCGTCGGGGCGGGCGGGCGAACGTGGGGGCCGCGGCGTCGGGGTGTTGGAGCATTTGTCCCCCGGGGCCCCGCTGCCCGGCGTGTCAGGAGTGCGGGCGTCGGGCTTCGCCGGCGATATGGCGGAGCTGGGCGGCTATCGGCCCTCGTATCGCTTCCGCACCGCAGGGCGCCCCACTGGCGCTGCCGACCGGCGGCGATGCGCCTGCGGCTGCTCGCCGCCCCCGGAAGGGGACGCGCCGCGTGTCACAACCTGCGGTAACCCCCTCCCCGAACCCGGGCAAATCGCCCGCCAGGGCCGAGTTTTGACCAGCTACGTGCGTGCGGGAGCTCGTTGCGCACGTGGCGGTGACGAACTCGCGGTAACCCACCCATCAAACCGGCCCGAATCGCCCACCGAGGCCGGGTTTTGACCACTCACGTGCGCGCGGACGCTCGGCACGCACGCGGCGGTGACGAACCCGCGGTAACCCACCCGCCAAACCGGCCCGAATCGCCCACCGAGGCCGAGTTTTGACCACTCACGTGCGCGCGGACGCTCGGCACGCACGCGGCGGTGACGAACCCGCGGTAACCCATCCGCCAAACCTGTCTAAATCACCCACGGGGGTCGGGTTTCGCCCGGCGACGTGCACCCCGGCGGGCCCTGGCCGCACCGGGCCCCGTGCGGACCCCGGAGAGCGGCGCGAGCGGGCGCCGCAGGGCAAGGTGCGGCCCCCGGGCAGCGGCGCGGACGCGATACGAGGGCCGATCGCTCGCCAGCTCCGTGCCAATCGCCGATCAGGCCCGACGCCCGTACTCCTGACACGCCGGGCAGCCGGGCCCCGGGGGACAAATGCTCCACACCCCCGACGCCGCAACACCCACCCGTACGCGCGCCCACCCCGATACCGCCCCTGCCCCCGACGCCGGGCCGTCCGCGGACCTGCCCGTCCCCGACACAGGCCCCACCCGACGCAGGCCCGCACACACGACCGCCCACCCCGACACCGCCCCCTCCCCCGGCACCGGGCACCCACCGCCCCCGGCCGCCCCCGACGCAGACCCCCGTCGCCGAGGCCGTGCACGCACGACCACCCACCCCGGCGCTGCCCGGCCCACCCCGCCACCGCTCCACCCACCGCCCCCGGCAATCCCCGACCCAGCCCCCCGGCGGGAGACGCCCCGGCCCCGTACGGCTGCAACCCCGCGCTGTCAGTGCGGGCGCATACCCTGGGGTGGGAGTGCGGGGATGTGAGGGCTGGGCGGATCTGGGGTACCAGCGACGCTCCCGAGCACCCGCGCGCCCGACCCAGCACCCCGCTCCCCCGCCCCCGCGCCTCCGGCGCCTCGTGCCCCGCGCCCGCCTCCGGCACCCCGCACCTCCAGCGCCCTACGCCTTCCGCGCGCCGCACCTCCGGCGCCCCACGCCGTCGCCGCGCCGCCGCGCCGCCCGCAGCGCCCCGCGTGCCCCCGCGACCGCCTCCCACGCCTCCCGCGCCCCACGCCGTCGCCGCGAAGCGGGCTTCGCACCGCCGCCGCGCCACCGCGCCGGCAGCGCCCCCCTGCGCCCGCCACAGCCGCGCCCGCCGCGCCGCCGCGACGCCGCACCCGCAGCGCCCCCGCCCCCCGGCACCGCCGCCGCGCCGGCCGCGCCCCCGGCGCCGCAGCCGCGCCCCCGGCGCCCCCGCGCCCCCCCCGCCCGCTACCCCACCGTCGGCGGGCCCGCCTCCACCCGGCGGCGCACCGGCGCCAGGTGGTCCAGGTCCGGGCCCGACTGGATCTGCCGCTCGTCCCACCACGTCGCGCCCGCGTGGTGCAGCGGGCCGATCACGTCCCGCGCCTTGGCCGCGTCCGGGGGCGTGGCACCGCCGAGTACGAACTCGAAGGGCTGGTCCGCCCCGGCCGCCGCCCGGTGCTCACGTACGTACGCGACGAGTTCCCGCACCTCGGCCGGCTCCGGCACGTGGCCGTGCCTCGCCGACTCGAACAACGGCACCGCCCCGTCCCACCGCGCCGCCCGCCGCATCGGCGGGCGGCGCGGCCAGAACCCGCCGATCCACACCGGTGGCCGGGGCTGCTGCACGGTGGCGGGCAGCAGGGCGGCGTCCCGTACCTCGTAGTGGCGCCCGCGGTGGTCGACCGGCTCGCCGGACCAGAAGCGCCGCAGCAGGTCCAGCCCTTCATCCAGCCGCTCGCCCAGCACGCGCGGTTCGGCGTGGTCGCCGAAGCTGCGGTACTCGTCCTCGACGGGGCCGCCGAGGCCCGCGCCGAAGGTCACCCGCCCGCCGCTGAGCGCGTCGAGGGTGGCCACCTGCCGGGCGAGTTGCTGCGGGCGGTAGCGGGGGACGGGGGTGAGCAGGGGGCCGAGCCGGATCCGGGAGGTCGCGAGCGCGGCGGCGGTCAGCAGCATCCAGGGATCGCCGAAGGGCCGCCCCTGGTGCCGCCGGTGCAGGACGTGGTCCCAGACGAAGAGCCCGTCCCAGCCGGCCTCTTCGGCGGCGGCCGCGAGCGTGGCGACGTTGCGGGGGTCGGCGAAGTCACCGAAGTTGGGGATGTTGACGGAGAAGCGCATCTGCGCAGGATGCGCGGCGAGCCCCGCGCGGGGCAATCACTTTCGCAGCGGGTCGGGCACCCACGGCGGCCAGGCACAGCGCCCCGCTCCCCTCCCCGCCCCGGCGCCGGGAACAGGGCGCCGTCACACACCCTGCCGCGGTCCCCTCCCCCCGGCGGTGAGTGCGACTTCATGGTGCAAGATTGGGCGTCCACCAACTTCCACCCCCGGAGGGGTTATGCCTGCGTTCCCCGGCGAAATACGTCGATCCCGCCACAGAACCACCGGTCCCCTGCTCGCCGCCGCCTTAGTCCTCGCCCTGAGCGCCTGCGGGAGCCGCACCCCCTCCGAGGAGATGCTGGTCGATGACGCTCTGGCCACCACCTTTGACGAGGTGGACAGCGTGACGTCGACCCACCGGACGCTGACGGACGGGTCGACCGTGATGCGCCGTTCCGTGGTCGACGGCGAGCCTCAGTGCCACATGCATGTGAGCGACGGCCGGCGCAGCATCGACCTCCTGCTGAACGACTCGGGCCGCTACACGCGAGGCAACGAGGAAGCGTTCCGGTGGACTCGCCGCCAGGGAGCGGATGTCACACCGGAGCAGATCGAGGAGAGGGCCGATCGCTGGGTGAAGCGCAGCAATCCGCTCGCGACCGACCTCCTCCGCGAGGACGTCTGTGATCCGAAGGCTCAACGGACCATCCTGGAGGAGAAGCTCCTCGCCCCGAAGAACCTCAAGGACATGGAGAAACAGGACGGGGCCGTGAACGGGCAGGAGACCACCAAGCTCATCTTCTCGGGCGGCCCGGACACGGTCGAGGTGCACATCGCGGCGGAAGGCCCTCCGTACCTCCTTAAGGTCGTCGAACGCGGCGGTGGCATCTGGACGTTCAGCGACTTCGACGAGCCGTACCGGGCGGAGACTCCCGCCGAGTCGATCAGTGAGGACGAGCTCTCCGGCCAGGCCGTCGACCTCGTCTGACGCCGGCACGGCGCCCTCCTGTGGCGCCCGCCTCCCGCCCCCGCCAGGGCCCGGCCGGTACTGCGGCAGGCCGGGCCCAGGCGTCGTAGCGGCGGACCACGTGACGGTGCCGGCGGGGCTCTCCCGGTTACACCACCTCCCCCAGCACCTCGTCCACCGCCGTAGCGGTCACCCCGAGGACCTTCTCCGTCTCCGACCAGTCGACGACGAACGGGTGCCCGGGCTTGACCAGAACCTCGTGCATCTCCGCCCAGAACGGCTCCGTGAGCGACAGCAGCGCGATGTCGCGTTCGCTCAGCTCCTCCATCCGCGGCTCGGGCGCCCCGGCCAGGGTGGCGAACCGCGCGGCCAGTTCCCGTACCGGCAGCGTCGAGGTCGGCGCGTGCCAGGCGCGGCCGTACGCGGCCTCCTCCCGGCTCGCCGCGATCAGCGTGCGGGCCGTGTCGGTGATCGCCGAGTAGCTGTGCGGTACGTCGAGGGGTTGCGGTACGAGGACCGGCCGGCCCGCCCTCACCTGGCCCTGCACCATGAGGCTGAACACCGAGACGGCGCCGGCGCCGTAGAACTGCCCCGCCCGTACCTCCGTCACCCGCACCCCGGAGGCCGCGGCCTCCTCCCAGACCCGCGCCCGTGCCCGGCCCTTGGGACCGGTCGCGGCGAGCGGGAGGTCCGGGGTCAGGGGACCGGCCACCGGGCCGTAGGCGTAGTGGTTGCCGAGCATCACGTACGCGGCGCCCGTCCGCCGCACCGCGCGCAGCAGGGACGCCGACAGGACCGGGAACTGCTCGGGCCACAGGTGGTACGGCGGGGCGGCGGTGGTGAAGAGCGTGTCCGCACCCTCCGTCACTGCGGTGAGCCGGTCGGTGTCGGTCGCGTCGGCGGCGATCCGCTCGACGAGGGGGTGGTCGGGGCCGCCGCCGGTCCGGCTGAGCATCCGTACCCGCTCGCCGTCCGCGGCCAGCAGCAGGGCGGTCTTCGACGCGGTGGCTCCGCGCCCCACGATCACATGAGTTGTCATGCGGACGACGGTGCCGCCGCGCGGCCTCGTACGATAGTGGCCGGAATGCCAAGTGTCCGGAGGTTCAGGCCATGGAGGCCATGCACCGCATCGCCGCGGTCACCGTCCAGCCGGTGCTGAGCTTCGACGTGTCGATCCCGCTCATGGTGTTCGGGAGCGTTCCTCAGTACGAGGTGCGCGTGTGTGCGGTACGGCCCGGGCCGATGGGGACCGTCGGCGGGCCCGACATCGTCGTCCCGTACGGGCTGGAGGGGCTGGACGGCGCGGACACCGTGCTCGCCGTCGGCAGCGGCGGCGAGGAGGCCCCGGCGGAGGTGCTGGACGCGCTGCGGAAGGCGGCGGCCCGCGGCGTACGGATCGCGTCCCTGTGCACGGGGGCGTTCGTCCTCGCCCAGGCCGGCCTGCTCGACGGGCGCCGCGCCACGACCCACTGGGGACTGGCCGGCGACCTCGCCGCCCGCTTCCCGTCCGTCGACGTACAGCCCGACCTCCTCTTCGTCGAGGACGGCGGCATCTTCACCTCGGCGGGGGCCGCCGCCGCCATCGACCTGTGCCTGCACCTGATCGGCGTCGACTACGGCGCCTCGGTCGCCCACACGGCCGCGCGGCGTGCGGTCGTGCCGCCCGTGCGGCCGGGCGGGCAGTCGCAGTTCATCGAGACGCCGCTGCCGCCGGAGCGCGGCACCTCACTGGCCTCCACGCGCGCGTGGGCGCTCGAACACCTCGATCGCCCGCTGACGCTCACGGACCTGGCCCGGCACGCACGGACCAGCGTGCGGACGCTGACGCGCCGCTTCCGCACCGAGACGGGGGTGAGTCCGCTGCAGTGGCTGCTGCACCGGCGCGTCCAGCGGGCGAAGGAACTGCTGGAGACGACCGGGCTGCCGATGGACCAGGTGGCCGCGAAGAGCGGGCTCGGAAGTGCGGATTCGCTGCGGAAGCACATGTCCGCCCAGGTCGGCCTCACACCCACCGCCTACCGCGCGAGCTTCAGCCGGGCCGCTGCGCCTCCGCGCGCCCCACAGCCCCCGGCCGCTCCCGGTTCCGGAAGCGAAGGCGCCGCTCGCGCGAATCCCGGGTGAACGAAACGGGAACGTTGCGCCTCGATTGCCAGTTCTCATCCGAAATTCGTACAGGGGTGCAAAAGTGCGCCTCGGGGGAAGGGCGGGGCAGTCGGGCACGACGTCGGTGCCCGCAGGCTCTGAGGGTGGGATCTCCGTGTCCTGGTGTCCGCCGCTGCCGTGCGGCGGACGGCCGCCGCCGTTCCGCGACAACTGCCGGCGCGCCCGGTGTCCCGGCGGGCCGCGAGGCATCCACCGACATGAAGGACAGGACAACGTGAGACGCACGCTTGTAGCACTGGCCAGCCTCTGCACCGCGCTCGGACTCTCCGCGCTGGAGACGGCCGCGGCGCAGCCCGGCTCGTCGCCGGCGGCGGCGCCCGACGGGTGGCAGGAGGTACAGGGTACGGAGGCGGCCGGCGCGCTCGGCGGGGCGCCGGCGCGTACCGCCGCGGCGGACGCGCAGGACACCATCGCGATCCAGTCGGTGACCAACGGCCGCTTCACGACCGCCGAGGTCAACTACGCCGCCCCGCACACCGGCGTGCTGCGCGCCCGCTCCGACCGCCCCGGCGGCTGGGAGACCTTCGACCTGATCTGGGACGAGGACACCGAGACCTACGCGCTGAAGTCCAAGGCCAACAACCGATTCGTGGCGGTGGAGCGCAACTTCACCGGCAAGGCCGCGAACGTGCTGCGCGCCCGCTCCACCACCGCCGGCGCCTGGGAGCGCTTCTCGCTCTGGTACAACGAGGACCTCGACCGCTGGGCCTTCCGCTCCGAGCTGAACGGCCGGTTCGTCACCATGGAGAACAACTACACCGGCTCCCTGCGGTACGTGCTGCGCGCCCGCTCCGACCGCCCCGGCGGCTGGGAGGAGTTCGCGCTGTACGACCGCAGCTGACCGACGACACCGCCGCCGGGTGTCCCCTCCGGCCGCCCACGCCCCACCGGCGGCCGGAGGCCGGGTCCGGGGCGGCGAAGACGGCGACGGACGGACGCCGACGCGTCACGCGCGTACGCTACGGGCCGACTCCGCGCAGCACCCGGCGGCACAGCCTGTCCGCGACCCGCGTCGTCTCCGGCAGCCGGTACCGCCGCGCCAGCCCGAGCGTGACCGCGCACGCGCCCTCCGCCCCGACCAGGTGACCGGCGGACACGTACACCGGCTTCACCCCCGTCTGCGTACGAAGCGCACGCCCCACCGCCTCCGCACCGTCCATCAGGGGCGCCGACGAACCCCGCTCCTCGCCCGGCGCGTCACACCGGAAGTACAGCGGGTTCTTCGCCACCCCGAACGACGGAACACCCGTCAGCACCCCCAGGTGACTCGCCAGGCCCACGCGGCGGGGATGGGCGATCCCGTACCCGTCGCACACGAACACGTCCGGCGCACGGTCCAGTTGCCGCAGCGCGGCCACGACCGCGGGAATCTCCCGGAACGCCAGCAGCCCGGACACGTACGGGAACGCGATCCGCGACACGGCGGTCACCGAATCGACGACGTCCAGACTCCCCACATCCAGCACGGCCACCGCCGCCGCGCACACCCCGGCCTCGTCGTCGTACGCCACGTCGACCCCGGCCGCCGTCCGCCACCGCGACACGTCGAACGCCCCCTCGACCCGGACGAGACCCCGCAGCCGCCGCTGCTCCGCCACCGCCTCCTCGACGGACCGCGGCTGACGCAACTCCCCGACCGGCTCCACCCGGCCACCGTAGCCGGGGCCCGGTCACGGCCAGACCGTGACCGGGCCCCGGCCGTCGCTAGTTCCGGTACCGGAAGACGATCCGGCCGCGCGCCAGGTCGTACGGCGGCAGCTCCACCAGCACCCGGTCCTCCAGGTTGATCCTGATGTAGTGCTTGCGCATCTTCCCGCTGATGTGCGCGAGCACCCGGTGGCCGTTCTCCAGCTCCACGGTGAACATGGCGCTGCGCAGGCACTCGACGACCCTGCCCTCGGCCTCGATGACGTTCTTGTCCTTGGTCATCGGACCAGCTCCAGGTTGCTGCCCACCGGCCGGGCCCCGACGCCCTCGAAGAGGGCGGTGGCGGGCCGGTTGGACGCGTGGACCCCGGCCCGGGCGGCGTCCGCCCCGGCCCGGTACAGCGCCCCCAGCGCGACGACCACGTCGTCGTCCGGTGCATGCCATTGCCGGTCCGCGACGCGGGCGATCGTCACCGCGTTCTCGCTCGGGCCGGCCAGGAAAGGTTTCGTATCCATCGGAGTCTCCCTCCCAGGAGTGCCTCGATCTCAGGCGCTCCGGGCGACACCGAAGGTCAGCCGCCGGACCGTGACGGGTTGGGGGAGCACCCATGGGTTGTTGCGTTCACGGGACTCACCTCCAGCAGCCGACTTCACGGTCCGCCCCAGACCGTAGCGCCCCGCCACCATCCCGCTCAAACCCTTTTCCGCGCCGCCGGGTCAGTCCCGCCAGTCCAGCTGCGCCTCGGGGACCCCGATGGCACGCGCGTACTCCAGAGCCCGCATACGGCCCTCGTCCTGCTGGCGCGGATAGCGGAAGACCACGCCCGCAAAGACCACGAACGCCTCGGCGGCGGTGTTGTAGTTGACGTACCAGCCCCCCACCGGAGCAAGGGAGGCGGCCAGCCGCTCGGCGAGCAGCCCGGCGTCGGCCGCGTCGGCGGTGAAGTCCAGCAGCGTCCAGTGCCGCGGCTGCCCCGCAGCCGTGTCACCCGCTTTCACCCGCGTGATCCTGGTGACCCGGAGCGGAACCCCCGCCACCTCGGCCCCCACCCGAAGGCTCTCCGCAACCAGCACCCCTTCAAGCACGCGGCCAACCTAGCGAACCGCTCCCGGACGGCGATCCCCCATCACTCCGTCGACGAACGCTTCCGGCGGCAGGTAGCGGTGTGCTTCGACGTAGTGGTGGATCAAGTCGGGCGCCGCCAGCCGGACGCCGCTGGTACCGCGCACCCGGACCTCGGCTCCCCCGAGCGCTACGGACCGCCCACCCGCCTCGATGGTGACCGGACAGGGAGGCGGCCCGTCCGGGTGCGGCAACTGGCACAAGTGCCACCCGCGCGTTCTCGCCTCGGCGTGGTCGGCGCAGAGAGTCCCGAGCCTCTCCAGAAACCCCACGGGCGCACTCCCCACCGGGTAGCCCCGACCCGCGTCCAGCCAGCCCACGTTGAGCACGGAGACGTCCGGCGGGACGCTCCCGGGAAGGTACGAGTACGGCGAGAGATCATCGAAAGCCGTCATACCACTCGCACCTCCTCCCTCCCGGTGATCCTGCACCCACCCTTGGCTGCCGGGTCTCTGCCGGGGGCGTCGAAGCCGACGGTCGCGGCGCAGACCACCGCCCCGGGTCAGCCTCTGCCGTGACGGCTCGGCCGGGAGGTGTTCGGGTCGGGGGTGGTTTCGATGACTCGGGTGAGTTGCCAGCGGGCTTCCTCCCACCGGCCGCTGCGGGCGCGGGAGGACTCGCCGGCAGGGTCATCGGCGTCTTCGGCCCGCCGCCGGCCGACGGCGGTCTGGGCCGAGCGGGCCACGTCCTTGCAACTTGGTGGCGACGACCCCATGCGGACGATGAGGTCGGCTGCCTCCATCAGACGTTGGGCGCTGCAGCCCAGAGCCATGTGCGCCACCGAACTCGCGTCGTCGCTCACACCGCCGCCGGTGGGGGTTGTGCGCACCGCGTAGAATTTGTGGTACGCGTCCGCCAGCCGCTCGTGTGCCCGGTCCAGGTCGACCGCCTCGCGTGCCGCCGCGAGGAGTTCGGCGCACGTGTCCCGGACGGGCGGTGCGAGCCGGCCGGCGTAGATTTCCAGGGTGTGCTCGGCGAAGTCCAAGGCCAGCTCGCGCTGGTGGAGCTCGTCGGCCTCGTCGAGCAGGGCTCCGAGCACCCGCGGAATGACGATCATGTCTCTACCATGCCCTACGCGGCTTGCTGAGGACTTCCAGCAGCTTGGCTGTGTCTCCTGCCGCCAGGTCGAATTTGGCCAGCCCCAGGTCCGCGGCGGCTTGGGCGGCGTTGCGCAACTGGTGGCCCGGGAGGGCTCCGCCGCCCATCTTGTGATCCACGATCCAGCCCACCTTCTTGGTCGCGTCGGACATGTCCACGATGGCGAAGTCGCCCATGCCGGCCTTCTGATCGGTCCGGTACACCTGGAGGTTGCCCCGGCGTTCCAGCAACTTCTTGACGAAGTCCCGCTCCACGTCTGTCAGCTTGTACTCCGGCCCCTTGAGCTGAAGCTTGTTCAGCGTCATCCGCACCGGCTTGCCGTATGGCGCCAGGCCCAGCGGGTCCGTCCACACGTGGGGGTTGTCGACGTATGCGGCGGGGTTGGGGCCCGGAGCCAGGCCGAGCGGGTCGGGGGTGAGGTAGCGGGCGATGCCGGGGTCGTAGTAACGCAGGACGTTGTAGTGCAGGCCGGACTCGGGATCGTCGTACTGGCCGGGGAAGCGCAGCGGTGTGTGGGCGGTGCTGTCGGCGGCCCACGCGGTGCGGCCCCACAGGGTGCTACGGCTGTGCCAGGCGACGGCCCCCTGCTCGTCCACGAGTTCGGTGGGCGTTCCCACCAGGTCGGTGACGATGGCGAAGAACCGGGAGTCGACAACCTCCTGCGCGGCCGGGTCGGTGAGCCGCTCCGCCTGTATGACCGGGGTCCCGCCGTCGTATTCCCAGGTGAGGGTGACCGGGTGGGGCAGCTCCGGGCCTAGGGTGGTCTGCTCGATGAGGGTGGTTTCGTGCCATGTGAAGCGGGTCTCCTCGACGGCTGTCGTCCCGTCGGCCGCCATGCGGAGCTTGGCGGTACGGCGCCCCAGCGGATCGTAGAGGTAACGCCAGAGGGTGCCGTCCGGCGTGGTGACCGCGGTGAGCCGGTCCTCGGCGTCCCATTCGTAGCGCCAGACGTCCGGTTTGCGCGACAGCCGCTTTCTGACGCGCGCGGTGACCCGCCCCACCCGGTCGTACTCGTAGCGGGTGCCGCCCGCGGTGACCAGGGCGGGGGCGTATGTGCGCTCTCCCGTGGCCACCGCGTCGGCGTGCCGCTCAGGCCACGTGGCGGCTACCTGGTTGCCCAGCGCGTCGTAGGCGTACGTCTCCTGCCAGCCGGGGCCGTGGACAGCCGTGACGCGCTCGGAGGCGTCCAGCTCGTAGTCCGTCCGGCCGTGCGCTCGGTCCTCCACAGCGGTGAGGGCGCCGCCGGGGCGGTAGTAGTAGCTGCGGGCGCGCGTCGTCCGGCCGTGGGCGAGGATCTGCCGGCCGTTCAGCCGGCCGGCCGGGTCCCACGTCTGCTCCAGCGTGAGGGAACCCAGCGTCCGGGAGAGCACCTGGCCGAGCGGATCGTGGGTGACGGCGAGGGCGGGCCCGGTAACCATGGTGAGCGAGGTCAGGTTTCCGGCCGGGTCGTAGTGGTAGCGGCTGTCGTGCCCGGCGGGTGTGGTACGGCGGACGGGCCGACCGGCGGCATCATAGGCGAAGGTCGTCGTCCGGCCGTCGACCGTCTCCGTAACGATCCGGTCGAGAGCATCGCGCTCCCATTCGACCCGCCCGCCCGCGCCCGCGGCGCGGACCAGCTCTCCGGCCGGACCGTACTCGTAGGTGCTCACGGCGCCCGCGGAGCGTTTGGCGGTGAGCTGGCGCAGGGCGTCGTACTCGAACTCCACCCTCTGTCCGACGGCGTTCTCTCTCCGTACGAGAGCCCCCGTGGCGTCGTAGGAGTAGGCCATGCGCCGGCCGTCGAAGTCGGTCTCCTCTACCAGCCTACCCGCGGGGTCGTAGGTATACGTCCACGTCTGCCCGAGCGGGTTCGTCACGGAGGTCACCCGCCGCTGGGTGTCGTACTCGTACGTGTGCTCCGCCCCGTCCGGCCCTGTCCTTGTCGCCAGCAGGTCGAAGTGGGTGTACGTGTAGCGGCTGGTAGCGCCGGAAGCGTCGGTGTGCCGGACGCAGTTGCCCTCGCCGTCGTAGGCCCAGGTGTACTCCGAGCCCTCGGGGGCGGACCAGCACAGCAGCTCGCCCTCCACAGACCACCAGACCCGGGTGGTGGCGCCCAGCGGGTCTGTCTGGGCGTGGATGCGGCCGAACGCGTCGTACCGGTAGCGGGTGGTGCGGCCGAGCGGGTCGGTCAGCTGGGCAGGCAGTCCGGCCGGGGTGCAGCGCACGTCCGTGGTCGTGCCGTCCGGCTCCGTGACGGAGGTGAGAAGCCCGTTCTGGTCGTATGTGTAGCGCGTGGCCCAGCCCGTCGGATCGACGGAAGTAAGACAGTTGCCCCGCTCGTCGTACTCCCAGCGCCACTCGACACCGCCGGGCAGCTCAGCACGGGTGAGCAGTTCGAGTTCGTCGTACACGAAACGCGCACTGGCGCCGTCCGGCCAAGTCACGCGCTCCGGCCGGCCTGCGGCACCGTACTCGTAGGCAGTGCTGTGGCCGAGAGGGTTGGACTCGGCGATGAGGTTGTGGTGTTCGTCGTATTCGGTGCGGGTGACGTGGCCGAGGGGATCGATCTCGGCGACGATCTGGCAGTTGTCGTTGATGACGAAGCGGGTGGTGCCGTCGGCTGTAGTGAGGGTGGTGATGGTGTGGTCGGGCCAGGCGGGATCGGTGCCGTCGTAGTCGAGGGTGAGGGCGAGGTGGCCGGCTTCACCGCCTTCGGCCGTGCAGCGGTCCTGGGCGTCGTAGGTGTAGTCGTAGCGGTGGCCGTTGCGGTCGGTCCAGGACGTGACGCGCAAGCGGTGGTCGTAAGTGAAGGCCAAGGGCAGACCGGAGGAGTTGATGTCCTGGGCCAGGTTGCCGTCGGTGTCGTAGCTGAATCGTTTGACGACGACGTCGGTGCCGTCGTCGGCGGCGTTCGCCAGGCTGAGGGCGGTGATGCGGTCGCGGCCGGTATTGGTGCTGAACTTGAGGTGGTAGCCACCGGAGTGGCGGATGTCGGTGGGGGTGCCCTCGTCGTCGTAGGCGAAGGTGATGGTGTGGCCGTTGCGGTCGGATATCTGCTCGATGGCTGCTAGGCCGTGGGCGTCGGGTGAGGTGAAGCAGCGCGTGTGGCCGGTGACGGTGTCGGTGATCGCGAAACCGCCGGTCTCCAGCCGCGTGAGCGGCCAGCGCGGGCCCTGGTCGGGCTGTACCTCGACGTCGGTTCTGGCGGGGTGCGGGTAGGCCAGGAGTCGGCCATCTTCGGTGACGAACACCACGCCTTGGTCGTCGATTTCGAGGCGTTGGTCGATCGTGGACGCCCAGGTGGGGCCGAACCACCAACCGCAGCGGTAGGTCGACCCCAGGCGGCGGGTGAACGCCAGCGGGAGCAGGCCGGGGAGTTCGACGTCGGTCTGCGGCAGGTACATCTGTCCAGTGGCCAGGTCCACGGGGTCAGTGAACTTCGAGACAATGTTCTTCAGCCGGGTCGTGGCACCCTGCACGGCGTCGTCGATCATCGTACGGCCGCGTTTGGCCAGGCCCAGCAATCCGGCCTTCATGGCCTTGAGGCCCTTCATGGCCTTCATGCCGCCCTTGGCCAACTTCGCCAGGCCGCCGAGGGTGGTGAGGCCCTTCATGCCAGGGATGCAGTCGAGGGCGGCGAAAGCGACGTCCCAGAGCGACGCCTCGCCGTTCATGTACTTGTAGAGGGTGTCGGCGAGGACAACGAGGGCTGCGGCGAGGACGACCAGTGCGAGAGGGCCGCCGATGATCATCACGACGATGCCGAGGACGGCGACGATGACCTTGCAGACGTTGACGATGGTGTCCCAGTTGTCCTTGACCCAGTCGACCGCCTTCTCCCACCACTTGCGGTTCTGGATCCCCGCGTCGGAGGCGTCCTCCAGCTTGTCCTTCGCCTCCGACGCCGCGTCCTCGCGCATCTTCTTCGCGTCCGCGGCCATCTTCTTCGCCGCCTCCAGGCCGCCCTCGGCGTTGTCGACCGCCCGCTGCGCGGACGACTGGGCGGACTTCGCGTCGGTGGCGTTGCGGGCCGCGGCGCGTACCTCCGAGTCGTCGGGCTTCTCCTTGCCCTCCGCCTCGTCGTACTTCTCCGCCTTCTCCGTCGCCCGCTCCACCCACGAGTTCGCCGAGTCCAGACGGCCGCTGGCGGCCGTCAGGTCGTTGCGGGCCTCCCGGCCCCGCGCTAACGCCTTGTCGGCCAACGACTGGGCACGTTCGAGCTTGGGCCAGTAGGCGGCAAGGGCGTCGCCCGCCATATCGTACGAGCGCTGCAGCTTCTTCAGGTTCTTGGGAACTTCGTCGAACTCGTCCTGGAACGCCTTCGCGGTCTTCCCTGCCCAGCGCAGGATCGCGTCCTCGCCGGCCATGCCCTTGATCTGGCGCAGCGCGTCCGCCACGTCGTCGGCGAAGTCGTGCAACTCCCGGGCAAGCTGCCGTACCCGCTCCGGATCACCCGGGGTGGGGTCCTCGTCTAGATCCAGCACGTGCCAGTCAGTCGGACGATTCGCCACCGTTTCCTACCTCCGTGTCATCAGCGGACGACCGACTGGATCTCGTCGACCTCCAGCTCGGTGGTCGTGCCGAAGTCGCCGTCCGGCAGGTCACCGCCGGTGTCGCCGGAGCCCTCCCAGCTGATCTCCCACCGGATCGTTGCGCGGAACGGGTAGGTCGCACCGTCGGGCGTCGCGCGCAGGTAGGTCAGCCCGCAGGGCGGGGTCTCCTCCGCCAGTTCCGCCGTGTACGGGGTGCCGACGGAGCCGTCGTCGTTGATGGGGCAGGTGCCCGAGGAGGGGTGCAGTTCGGCGTCGTCGGTGCCGGGGTCGAGGGTGAGCGAAACCGGGGTGGCCGTGGTCCTGGCCCATAAGCCCAGGACCGGCACCTCGGCGGTGACCGAGACGGGCGCGAAGGTGGCGTCGTCCAGCCAGGCCCAGGTCGGGAGGTTCACCTTCTGCGCGTTCTGGGCGTCGGGCTTGAGGTTGATCTCGGTGTCCGGCACCCGGATACGGTCGTACGCGATCTCCGCGAGGATCCGCGGTGTCACCGCGTTCTCGTACTCCGCCGGCGGCGGGTCGCCCGTGTCCACCCAGAACGGCCCGGCATCGCACTCCATCGCCCCCGGGACGCCCTCGCCGCCTTCCGGCACGTAGCCGTCCCAGAAGTAGCCCTCGCCGGTCTTGGCCATGTTGAAGTTCTCGTACGTGCCCGGCGTGTCCCCGCCTGCTACGTACTTGTCCCGCTGCATGTTGTCGAACTCGCTGCCGGTGGAGCCCAGCGACCAGGTGTGCTCCCGCTCCTTCTTCAGCTGCTTCGGCGTGTACTTCGGTGCGTACCAGCACGGCGGCGGCGACCAGTCCCCCACGGGGTCCAACGCCCCACCGGAACCCCCCGACCCGCCACCTTCCCCGCCCCCGTTCGCCGACTCGTCGACCACGATCCCGGAGGCTCCGGCGTCCAGCATCTGCCCATCGGCGCCACCGTGGGTGTCCGGGGGAGGCTGTGCAGCATCGGTTCCTCCACCGATCGTCTCGCCGGCCCATGCGGGCGACGAGACAGCCAGTAAGCTGACGGCCACTAAGGCGGTCACCCGGTGGAAGCGGCTCAGGGCAGGCATTGCTCGGCCCCCTTGCTCGCGATGTTCTGCTCGGTGACCCACACGCCCGCATCGTTCTCCCTCAAGCGCGCCTGATGAACGATGTAGTCATCGTTCGACGGCTCGGTTCTGTTCACCTTCTCGGGCTCCAGGTACATGTCGAACGACTTGGTCTGGTCTTCGCAGTAGATGAGGTCGGCAACCCCGGGTTCGTCCATCGTGATCTGTGCGTCGTAGAAACGGGTTCTTCCCGTAGTGCGGGCCTTCTCGTCCACATACGCCTGGATGTAGGTCTCGGTGTCCGCCGCGACTTCCCCTCCGGAGAAGAACCGGTATGCCTCATGCACCGGGTCCTGTTCCACGAGAGCCAGATCCACAGCGCGAATGCGGAGCTCTGCGTCCTGGAGAACGGCGTCCTTCGTGTCATCGCCGGTGCTCGGCCAGTCGAAGATCAGCTCCAGGTCATCCGGCAGCTTGATCTCCGGTCTGCCCGGTGTCTCGGGCTCCGAAGGGCTCGGCGACGGCGAGTCCTTCGCCTTGTCTGCGCCCTGGATCTTGTCGTCCGACGAGGCGTCGCCGTCGTCGTCGCCGCAGGCGGTCAGCAGCAGGCTCAGGGCGGCGGCGGCCGCCATCGCGGTAGCAGGAAGGGCGCGGGGGGACACGATCAACTCCCGGTTGCGGTGCGGATACGTACGGGAGCCGACGCTAGTGGATCCGCGACCCGGCTCACCACCCCGGATTTCGCCCTTGTGGATAACCAGAATGTGGCGCGGTAATCCATCGCCACCCCCACCAGGTGAGTGCAATTCCATCACGCTTCACGGCAACCGCCGACTGCCGGAATAGGCATATCCCCGCCCATGCCAAAGGCCCCGCCCCGCCGAAAGAATCGGCGGGGCGGGGCCCCGGGAACGCTTACCGTCAGGTCACTTGATGATCTTGGTGACCTGGCCGGCGCCCACCGTCCGGCCACCCTCACGGATGGCGAACTTCAGGCCCTCCTCCATGGCGATGGGCTGGATCAGCTCCACCTTCATGTCGGTGTTGTCGCCCGGCATGACCATCTCCGTGCCCTCGGGGAGGTGCACGACGCCGGTCACGTCGGTGGTGCGGAAGTAGAACTGCGGGCGGTAGTTGTTGAAGAACGGGGTGTGCCGACCGCCCTCGTCCTTCGACAGGATGTACGCCGTCGCCTCGAACTCGGTGTGCGGGGTGACGGTGCCCGGCTTGATGATGACCTGGCCGCGCTCGACGTCCTCGCGCTTGATGCCGCGGAGGAGGAGGCCGACGTTCTCACCGGCCTGGCCCTCGTCCAGCAGCTTGCGGAACATCTCGATGCCCGTGACCGTGGTCTTGGTCTTCTCTTCCTTGATGCCGATGATCTCGACTTCCTCGTTCACCTTGAGGATGCCGCGCTCGATGCGGCCGGTGACGACGGTGCCGCGACCGGTGATCGTGAACACGTCCTCGATCGGCATCAGGAACGGCTTGTCGATCTCCCGCTGCGGCTCGGGGATGGACTCGTCGACGGCCTTCATCAGGTCGAGGACGGTCTTGCCCCACTCGGCGTCGCCCTCCAGCGCCTTCAGCGCGGAGACCTTGACGACCGGGACGTCGTCGCCCGGGAACTCGTACTCGGAGAGAAGCTCACGGACCTCAAGCTCGACGAGCTCCATGATCTCCTCGTCGTCCACCATGTCGGCCTTGTTCAGCGCGACGACGATGTACGGCACGCCGACCTGGCGGGCGAGCAGCACGTGCTCCTTGGTCTGCGGCATCGGACCGTCGGTGGCGGCGACCACGAGGATCGCGCCGTCCATCTGGGCGGCACCGGTGATCATGTTCTTGATGTAGTCCGCGTGACCGGGGCAGTCGACGTGCGCGTAGTGCCGCGACTCGGTCTGGTACTCGACGTGCGCGATGGAGATCGTAATACCGCGCTGCTTCTCTTCCGGAGCCTTGTCGATCATGTCGAAGGCCGAAGCCTCGTTCAGGTCCGGGTAGGCGTCGTGCAGCACCTTGGTGATCGCCGCGGTAAGAGTGGTCTTGCCGTGGTCGATGTGACCGATGGTGCCGATGTTGACGTGCGGCTTAGTCCGCTCGAACTTCGCCTTCGCCACTGGGGTCCTCCTGTGGACTGGTGCTGTACGCCCCCCGCCTTCTACGGAGGGGTTCAGGTGGTCGTTCCGAACCGGTCAGGACCCCTAGGGGGACGCCCTTGACCTGTCCGACTGTGGTCGGCGGCGGGGGGACCCGCCGCAGTTCCCGGGGGATCTGCGGCGGTATGCCCCGTATGCCGTTTGCTACAGCCTACGGCTTCACTCGCCCTTGGCCTTCGCGATGATCTCCTCGGCGACGTTCTTGGGAACCTCGGCGTAGGAGTCGAACTGCATGGAGTAGCTCGCCCGGCCGGACGTCTTGCTGCGCAGGTCGCCGACGTAGCCGAACATCTCCGACAGCGGGACCAGACCGGTGACCAGCTTGGCACCGCCCCGGTCCTCCATGGACTGAATCTGCCCACGGCGCGAGTTGATGTCGCCGATCACGTCGCCCATGTAGTCCTCGGGCGTCGTGACCTCGACCTTCATCATCGGCTCCAGCAGGACCGGTGCGGCCTTGCGGGCGGCCTCCTTGAAGGCCATCGAGCCGGCGATCTTGAAGGCCATCTCGGACGAGTCCACCTCGTGGTAGGCACCGTCCAGCAGGCGCACACGCACGCCCGTCAGCGGGTAGCCGGCGAGGATGCCGAACTCCATGGCCTCCTGGCTGCCCGCGTCCACCGAGGGGATGTACTCCTTGGGGATACGGCCGCCGGTGACCTCGTTGACGAACTCGTAGCCGTCGCCCTCCAGCGGTTCGAGCGCAATGATCACGCGCGCGAACTGGCCGGAGCCGCCGGTCTGCTTCTTGTGCGTGTACTCGTGCTTCGCGACCTGCCGGCGAACCGTCTCGCGGTACGCCACCTGCGGCTTACCGACGTTCGCCTCGACCTTGAACTCGCGCTTCATGCGGTCGACCAGCACGTCCAAGTGCAGTTCGCCCATGCCCGAGATAATGGTCTGACCGGTCTCCTCGTCCGTCTTGACCCGGAAGGACGGGTCCTCCTCGGCGAGGCGCTGGATCGCGACGCCCAGCTTCTCCTGGTCGCCCTTCGACTTCGGCTCGATGGCGACCTCGATCACCGGGGCCGGGAAGTCCATCGACTCCAGGATCACCGGGCTCGCCGGGTCGCTCAGGGTCTCACCGGTGGTGGTCTGCTTCAGACCCATGACGGCGACGATGTCGCCGGCACCCACCGATTCGATCTCCTCGCGCTTGTTGGCGTGCATCCGGTAGATCTTGCCGATGCGCTCCTTGCGGCCCTTGACCGAGTTCTGCACCTGCGAGCCGGAGTTCAGCCGGCCCGAGTAGACCCGGATGAAGGTCAGCTTGCCCAGGTGCGGGTCGCTGGCGATCTTGAAGGCGAGCGCCGAGAGCGGCTCCTCCTCCGAAGGCCGGCGGACGATGACCTCGTCGGGGTTGTCGACGGCGTGGCCCTCGACGCCCTCGACGTCCAGCGGCGACGGCAGGTAGCGCACGATCGCGTCCAGCAGGGGCTGGACGCCCTTGTTCTTGAACGCGGTGCCGCAGAACACCGGGGTGACGGTGGTGCCCTCGCCCTTGCCGGAGTTGATGGTGATACGGCGCACGGCCGCGTAGAGCTGCTCCTCGGTGGGCTCCTCGCCCTCCAGGTACAGCTCCATCATCTCCTCGTCGTTCTCGGCGACGGCTTCGAGCAGCGTGCCGCGCCACTCGTCGGCCGCTTCGAGGTGCGTGTCCGGGATGTCGACGACGTCGTACGCCTCGCCGAGCTTCGCCTCGGGCGACCAGACGAGCGCCTTCATCCGGACCAGGTCGACGACGCCCCGGAAGTCCGCCTCGGTGCCGATCGGGATCTGCATGACCAGCGGGGTCGCGCCCAGCCGGTCGGTGATCATGTCGACACAGCGGTGGAACTCGGCGCCCGTGCGGTCCAGCTTGTTGACGAAGCAGATGCGCGGGACGCCGTAGCGGTCGGCCTGGCGCCACACGGTCTCGGACTGCGGCTCGACACCGGCGACGCCGTCGAACACCGTCACCGCGCCGTCGAGCACGCGCAGCGAGCGCTCCACCTCGATGGTGAAGTCGACGTGGCCCGGGGTGTCGATGATGTTGATGGTGTGGTCGACCTCGTCGAGCGGCCAGTGGCAGGTCGTCGCGGCGGACGTGATCGTGATGCCGCGCTCCTGCTCCTGCGCCATCCAGTCCATCGTGGCTGCGCCGTCGTGGACCTCACCGATCTTGTACGAGACACCGGTGTAGTACAGGATCCGCTCGGTGGTGGTCGTCTTGCCCGCGTCGATGTGGGCCATGATCCCGATGTTGCGGACCTTGGCCAGGTCAAGCGAAGTGGTGGCCATGTTGGCTCAGTCTTCTCTCTCGTAATACGGGGTTTTCGACTACCAGCGGTAGTGCGCGAAGGCCTTGTTGGCCTCGGCCATCTTGTGGGTGTCCTCGCGGCGCTTGACGGAGGCGCCGAGGCCGTTGCTGGCGTCCAGCAGCTCGTTCATCAGCCGCTCGGTCATCGTCTTCTCGCGGCGGGCGCGGGAGTAACCGACGATCCAGCGCAGCGCGAGCGTGGACGAGCGGCCGGGCTTGACCTCGACCGGGACCTGGTAGGTCGCACCGCCGACGCGGCGGGACTTGACCTCGATGGCCGGCTTGACGTTCTCCAGGGCGCGCTTCAGAGTGATCACCGGGTCGTTGCCGGTCTTCTCGCGCAGCCCTTCCATGGCGCCGTAGACGATGCGCTCGGCGGTGGAGCGCTTGCCGTGCAGCAGGACCTTGTTGATCAGCGAGGTCACCAGAGGAGAGCTGTAGACCGGGTCGATGATGACCGGGCGCTTCGGGGCGGGGCCCTTACGAGGCATGCTTACTTCTCCTTCTTGGCGCCGTAGCGGCTGCGGGCCTGCTTGCGGTTCTTGACACCCTGGGTGTCGAGCGAACCACGGATGATCTTGTAGCGAACGCCCGGCAGGTCCTTCACACGGCCACCGCGCACGAGCACGATCGAGTGCTCCTGCAGGTTGTGCCCCTCCCCCGGGATGTAAGCGGTGACCTCGATCCCGCTGGTCAGACGCACACGCGCGACCTTACGCAGGGCCGAGTTCGGCTTCTTCGGGGTGGTGGTGAACACACGCGTGCACACGCCGCGGCGCTGGGGCGAACCCTCAAGCGCGGGCGTCTTGTTCTTCTCGACCTTGTCCTGCCGGCCCTTGCGGACCAGCTGCTGGATCGTAGGCACCGTTTCTCCGGTTTCTGTGTGCCGATCTCGATACTTCTAACCTGGGGTTCTGTCCGTGAAGACCGGCCGGCCCCCGACCCACGCGGTCGGGTGTGTCGCAAGCCCCGAACGTCCCCGCGAAAATCACGGGGAAGTGCAGCTCTTCGGTGTCACAGCCTCGGCGCCTTCGCGGGAGCGCCCCCGCGCACGCGAAGACCCGGGGACACCCCAGGCACAAGGTCAGAGCGTACCTACAGCAACCCGCTCCGGTCAAAACAAAAAGACATAAGGGACGGCCGGCCCGGGTAACCTTATGCGCCGCTGCTGGCCACGGCCGCCACGATGACCGCGATGAAGGCCACGAAGCTGAGCGCCAGATAGCCGATGACCAGGCCCGCGAGCGCCATCCCGTCGCCCTGCTCACCGGTTCTGCGGATCTCCGCGCGCGCCTTGTGCCCCAGGATGATCGCCGGGATGAACGTCACCCCGACCACCGGCACCAGCGCCCCGCACACCATCGCGCCGACCGCCGAGCTGTTCGTGCTCCGCGGGGGCGGCAGCACCGGGACGGGCTGGAACGTGCGCGGCACCACGGCCGGCATCGCCGGGATGCCCATGGGGCCCTGCGGCAGATCCGAGATGAGCGTGTGCAGCTCGCCGTACGTCTGCGCCTCGTACGCCCGCGACATCCGCTGCTCGTACTCCGGCTGGGTGAGCCTGCCCTCGGCGAACCCCGCCTTGATCACGTCGACGGTCCGCTCCCGGTCGGCGTGCGAGGCACGCATGGACGGAGGCCGGCTTTGGTCCCACGGCTGCATGGACACTCAGGAACCTCCCCACCCGCGGTCTCAGGTACCGCGTGCTTTCTATTGTGCTCGACGCACGGGACGCCGGGGGAGTTCCGGCGCGGGGCCGTGAAGTTCGCCTCCATGGTAGCCCGGTGGGCCGCTTTCCTCCCCCCGGGGAACGCCGCAGGGCGGCTCTCCCGCCGGGAGAGCCGCCCTGTGGTCCGTGCGGTGCCGCAAGGCCCGCCTTACTGGTTGTACGGGCCGTAGTCGTAGTCCTCCAGCGGGACCGCCTGGCCGGAGCCGGTACCGAAGGGCGAGTAGTCGATGTCGTCGTAGCCGACGGTCGAGTACATCGCGGCCTTGGCCTCCTCGGTGGGCTCCACCCGGATGTTGCGGTAGCGGGACAGGCCCGTACCGGCCGGGATCAGCTTGCCGATGATCACGTTCTCCTTGAGGCCGATCAGGGAGTCCGACTTGGCGTTGATCGCCGCGTCGGTCAGCACCCGGGTCGTCTCCTGGAACGACGCCGCCGACAGCCACGACTCGGTGGCCAGCGACGCCTTCGTGATGCCCATCAGCTGCGGACGGCCGGAGGCCGGGTGACCGCCCTCCGCCACCACGCGGCGGTTCTCGCCCTCGAACTTCGAGCGCTCGACCAGCTCGCCCGGCAGCAGCTCCGCGTCACCGGACTCGATGATCGTCACCCGGCGCAGCATCTGCCGGATGATGATCTCGATGTGCTTGTCGTGGATGGACACGCCCTGGCTGTTGTAGACCTTCTGGACCTCGGCGACCAGGTGGACCTGCACGGCCCGCTGGCCGAGGATGCGCAGCACGTCGTGCGGGTTCTCGGTGCCCACGGTCAGCTTCTGGCCGACCTGGACGTGGTCGCCGTCGCCGGCGGTGAGCCGGGCCCGCTTGGACACGCCGTACGCGACCTCGTCGGAACCGTCGTCGGGGGTGACGACGACCTTCTTGGTCTTCTCCGTCTCCTCGATCCGCACCCGGCCCGCGGCCTCCGAGATCGGCGCCACGCCCTTGGGCGTACGGGCCTCGAAGAGCTCGACGACACGCGGCAGACCCTGGGTGATGTCCTCACCCGCCACACCGCCGGTGTGGAAGGTGCGCATCGTCAGCTGGGTGCCGGGCTCACCGATGGACTGGGCGGCGATGATGCCCACGGCCTCGCCGATGTCCACCAGCTTGCCGGTGGCCAGCGAGCGGCCGTAGCACATGGCGCAGGTGCCGACGGCGGACTCGCAGGTGAGCACCGAGCGGGTCTTGACCGTCGCGACGCCGTGCCGGATCAGCTCGTCGATGAGCACGTCGCCCAGGTCGGTGCCGGCGGGGGCCAGCACCTTGCCGTCGACGACGATGTCCTCGGCGAGGCAGCGCGCGTACACCGAGGTCTCGGCGTCCTCCTCCTTACGGAGAACGCCGTCGGTGCCGGGCGTCGCGATCTTCAGCTTGAGGCCGCGGTCGGTGCCGCAGTCCTCCTCGCGGATGATCACGTCCTGCGAGACGTCCACCAGGCGCCGGGTCAGGTACCCGGAGTCGGCGGTGCGCAGCGCGGTGTCGGCGAGACCCTTGCGGGCGCCGTGCGTGGAGATGAAGTACTCCAGGACGGACAGGCCCTCGCGGAACGAGGACTTGATCGGCCGCGGGATGGTCTCGTTCTTGGCGTTGGACACCAGGCCGCGCATGCCCGCGATCTGGCGCATCTGCATCATGTTTCCGCGCGCGCCCGAGTTGACCATCATGAAGATCGGGTTGGTCTTCGGGAAGTTCTCGTTCATGGCCTCGGCGACCTCGTTCGTCGCCTTGGTCCAGATCGCGATCAGTTCCTGGGTGCGCTCGTCCTTGGTGATCAGGCCGCGCTCGTACTGCTTCTGGACCTTCTCGTCCTGGGCCTCGTACCCGGCGATGATGTCCTTCTTCGCCTCCGGGACGACGACGTCCGAGATGGCGATGGTGACGCCGGAGTGGGTGGCCCAGTAGAAGCCCGCGGACTTCAGGTTGTCGAGGGTCTGCGCGACGAGGACCTTCGGGTAGCGCTCGGCGAGGTCGTTGACGATCTCGGAGAGCTGCTTCTTGCCGACGGTGTAGTGGATGAACGGGTAGTCCTCGGGCAGCAGCTCGTTGAAGAGCGCCCGGCCCAGCGTCGTACGCAGCCGGAACGGGTCGCCCGGCTGCCAGTCCGCGTCGGTCGCGGTCTCGCCCTCCGGCTCCGGCGGCGTCCAGCCGCGCGGCGGCACGGAGCCGACCGGGAAGCGGATGTCGACGTTCGCCTGGAGGGACAGCTCGCCGGCGTCGAAGGCCATGATCGCCTCGGCGACCGAGGCGAACGAGCGGCCCTCGCCCTTCTTCTCACCCTCGATCTCGTCGGTGGTGAGGAAGAACAGCCCGAGCACCATGTCCTGCGTGGGCATGGTCACCGGCCGGCCGTCGGCCGGCTTGAGGATGTTGTTCGAGGACAGCATGAGGATGCGGGCCTCGGCCTGCGCCTCCGCGGACAGCGGCAGGTGCACGGCCATCTGGTCGCCGTCGAAGTCCGCGTTGAACGCGGTGCAGACGAGCGGGTGGATCTGGATGGCCTTGCCCTCGACCAGCTGCGGCTCGAACGCCTGGATGCCGAGGCGGTGCAGCGTCGGCGCCCGGTTCAGCAGCACCGGGTGCTCGGCGATGACCTCTTCCAGCACGTCGTACACGACCGTGCGGCCGCGCTCGACCATCCGCTTGGCGCTCTTGATGTTCTGCGCGTGGTTGAGGTCCACCAGGCGCTTCATCACGAACGGCTTGAACAGCTCCAGCGCCATGGCCTTGGGCAGGCCGCACTGGTGCAGCTTCAGCTGCGGGCCGACGACGATGACGGAGCGGGCCGAGTAGTCGACGCGCTTGCCGAGCAGGTTCTGCCGGAAGCGGCCCTGCTTGCCCTTGAGCATGTCGGACAGCGACTTCAGCGGGCGGTTGCCCGGGCCGGTCACCGGCCGGCCGCGGCGGCCGTTGTCGAACAGCGCGTCGACGGCCTCCTGAAGCATGCGCTTCTCGTTGTTGACGATGATCTCGGGCGCGCCGAGGTCGAGAAGCCGCTTCAGCCGGTTGTTGCGGTTGATGACCCGGCGGTACAGGTCGTTCAGGTCGGAGGTCGCGAAGCGGCCGCCGTCCAGCTGCACCATCGGACGCAGGTCCGGCGGGATCACCGGGACGCAGTCCAGCACCATGCCGTTGGGGCTGTTGCGGGTGTGCTGGAACGCGGAGACGACCTTCAGCCGCTTCAGGGCGCGGGTCTTCTTCTGGCCCTTGCCGGTGCGGATGATCTCGCGGAGCTTCTCCGCCTCCTCGTCCAGGTCGAAGGACTCCAGGCGCTTCTGCAGCGCCGCGGCGCCCATGCCGCCCTGGAAGTACGTGCCGAAGCGGTCGCGCAGCTCGCGGTAGAGCAGCTCGTCGCCCTCCAGGTCCTGCACCTTGAGGTTCTTGAAGCGGCTCCACACCTCGTCCAGGCGGTCCAGCTCGCGCTGGGCCCGGTCGCGGAGCTGCTTCATCTCGCGCTCGCCGCCCTCGCGCACCTTGCGGCGCACGTCGGCCTTGGCGCCCTCGGCCTCCAGCTCGGCCAGGTCGGCCTCCTGCTTCTTGGCCCGGGCCTCCAGGTCGCCGTCGCGGCGCTGCTCGATCTGCTGGCGCTCGACGGAGATCTGCGCCTCCAGCGACGACAGGTCGCGCGTGCGGCGCTCGTCGTCCACCCACGTGATCATGTAGGCGGCGAAGTAGATGACCTTCTCCAGGTCCTTCGGAGCCAGGTCGAGCAGGTAGCCCAGGCGCGACGGGACGCCCTTGAAGTACCAGATGTGCGTGACGGGCGCGGCCAGCTCGATGTGGCCCATCCGCTCCCGGCGCACCTTGGCGCGGGTCACCTCGACGCCGCAGCGCTCACAGATGATGCCCTTGAAGCGGACGCGCTTGTACTTGCCGCAGTAGCACTCCCAGTCCCGGGTGGGGCCGAAGATCTTCTCGCAGAAGAGGCCGTCCTTCTCGGGCTTGAGGGTGCGGTAGTTGATGGTCTCGGGCTTCTTGACCTCGCCGTGCGACCAGGTCCGGATGTCGTCCGCGGTCGCCAGGCCGATCCGCAGCTCGTCGAAGAAGTTGACGTCGAGCACTCTCGTCAATCCCTCTCAGGGTCGTGTGTCAATGGTCTGATCGGGGTCGCGGGGGCCGGAGCGGCTTCGGGGGAAGCCGCTCCGGGACCCGTCAGACCTCTTCGACGCTGCTCGGCTCACGCCGGGACAGGTCGATGCCAAGCTCTTCGGCGGCACGGAAGACGTCCTCGTCCGTGTCGCGCATCTCGATGGACATGCCGTCGGAGGAGAGGACCTCCACGTTCAGGCACAGGGACTGCATCTCCTTGATGAGGACCTTGAAGGACTCGGGGATGCCCGGCTCGGGGATGTTCTCGCCCTTGACGATGGCCTCGTAGACCTTCACGCGGCCGGTGACGTCGTCCGACTTGATGGTGAGGAGTTCCTGCAGCGCGTACGCGGCGCCGTACGCCTCCAGGGCCCACACCTCCATCTCGCCGAACCGCTGGCCGCCGAACTGCGCCTTACCGCCCAGCGGCTGCTGGGTGATCATCGAGTACGGGCCGGTGGACCGGGCGTGGAGCTTGTCGTCCACGAGGTGGTGCAGCTTGAGGATGTACATGTACCCGACGGAGATCGGGTCCGGGAACGGCTCGCCGGAGCGCCCGTCGAACAGCTGCGCCTTGCCCGACGGCTGCACCATGCGGTTGCCGTCGCGGTTGGGCAGGGTGTTCTGGATCAGGCCGGCCAGCTCGTCCTCGCGGGCGCCGTCGAAGACGGGGGTCGCGACGTTCGTACCGGACTCGACCTGGTCGGCGCCGATGCCCTGCAGCCGCTCGGCCCACTCCTCGCGGATGCCGGAGACGTCCCAGCCCTGGGCGGCGAGCCAGCCCAGGTGGATCTCCAGGACCTGCCCCGGGTTCATCCGGGAGGGCACGCCGAGCGGGTTGAGGATGATGTCGACCGGGGTGCCGTCCGCCATGAACGGCATGTCCTCGATCGGCAGGATCTTGGCGATGACGCCCTTGTTGCCGTGCCGGCCGGCGAGCTTGTCGCCGTCGGTGATCTTGCGCTTCTGGGCCACGTAGACGCGGACGAGCTGGTTCACGCCGGGCGGCAGCTCGTCGCCCTCCTCGCGGTCGAAGACGCGGACGCCGATGACGCGGCCGGTCTCGCCGTGCGGCACCTTCAGCGACGTGTCGCGGACCTCGCGGGCCTTCTCGCCGAAGATCGCGCGCAGCAGCCGCTCCTCCGGGGTCAGCTCGGTCTCGCCCTTGGGCGTGACCTTGCCGACGAGGATGTCGCCGGCGACGACCTCGGCGCCGATGCGGATGATGCCGCGCTCGTCGAGGTCGGCGAGGACCTCCTCGGAGACGTTCGGGATGTCCCGGGTGATCTCCTCGGGGCCCAGCTTGGTGTCGCGGGCGTCGACCTCGTGCTCCTCGATGTGGATCGAGGACAGGACGTCGTCCTGCACGAGGCGCTGGCTAAGGATGATGGCGTCCTCGTAGTTGTGGCCCTCCCACGGCATGAACGCCACCAGGAGGTTCTTGCCGAGCGCCATCTCGCCCTCGTCGGTCGAGGGGCCGTCGGCGAGCACCTGGCCCTCGATGACGCGGGCGCCCTCGTCCACGAGCACCTTCTGGTTGAAGGAGGTGCCCTGGTTGGAGCGGTGGAACTTGTTGACGCGGTACGTGGTGTAGGTGCCGTCGTCGTTGGCGACGGTGACGTAGTCCGCGGAGACCTCCTGGACCACGCCGTCCTTCTCGGCCTTGATGACGTCGCCGGCGTCGACCGCGCAGCGGTACTCCATGCCGGTGCCCACCAGCGGGGCCTCGGCCCGGATCAGCGGCACGGCCTGGCGCATCATGTTCGAGCCCATGAGGGCGCGGTTGGCGTCGTCGTGCTCCAGGAACGGGATCATCGCGGTGGCGACCGACACCATCTGGCGCGGCGAGACGTCCATGTAGTCGACGTCGTCGCCGGGGATGTAGTCGACCTCGCCGCCGCGGCGGCGGACCAGGACCCGGTTCTCGGCGAAGTGCAGGTCGTTCGTCAGCGGCGCGTTGGCCTGCGCGATGACGAAGCGGTCCTCCTCGTCGGCCGTCAGGTAGTCCACGTCGTCGGTGACGACGCCGCCCTCGACCTTGCGGTACGGGGTCTCGATGAAGCCGAACGCGTTGACCCGGCCGTACGAGGCGAGCGAGCCGATGAGGCCGATGTTCGGGCCTTCCGGCGTCTCGATCGGGCACATGCGGCCGTAGTGCGACGGGTGCACGTCGCGGACCTCGAAGCCGGCCCGCTCACGGGACAGACCGCCGGGGCCGAGCGCGTTGAGCCGGCGCTTGTGGGTCAGGCCCGACAGCGGGTTCGTCTGGTCCATGAACTGCGACAGCTGGCTGGTGCCGAAGAACTCCTTGATGGAGGCGACGACCGGCCGGATGTTGATCAGGGTCTGCGGCGTGATCGCCTCGACGTCCTGGGTCGTCATGCGCTCGCGCACGACGCGCTCCATGCGGGCGAGGCCCGTACGCACCTGGTTCTGGATCAGCTCGCCGACGTTGCGGATGCGGCGGTTGCCGAAGTGGTCGATGTCGTCGGTCTCGACGACCACGGCCTGACCGTTGTCCCCGAGCGTCTCGACCTCGCCGGCGTGCAGCTTGACCAGGTACTTGATCGAGGCGATGACGTCCTCGACCGTCAGCGTGCCCGAGTCCAGCGGCGCGGCGGCGCCCAGCTTCTTGTTGATCTTGTAGCGGCCGACCTTGGCGAGGTCGTAGCGCTTGGGGTTGAAGTAGAGGTTCTCCAGCAGCGTCTGCGCGGCCTCCTTGGTCGGCGGCTCGCCCGGACGCAGCTTGCGGTAGATGTCGAGCAGCGCGTCGTCCTGCCCCTGGGTGTGGTCCTTCTCCAGGGTGGCGCGCATGGACTCGTACTCGCCGAACTCCTCAAGGATCTGCTCGTTGGTCCAGCCGAGCGCCTTGAGCAGCACGGTGACCGACTGCTTGCGCTTGCGGTCGATGCGGACACCGACCATGTCGCGCTTGTCGATCTCCATCTCCAGCCAGGCGCCCCGGGAGGGGATGACCTTGACGGAGAAGATGTCCTTGTCGGAGGTCTTGTCGATGGAGGAGTCGAAGTAGACGCCCGGGGACCGGACGAGCTGCGAGACCACGACACGCTCGGTGCCGTTGATCACGAACGTGCCCTTGTCGGTCATGAGCGGGAAGTCGCCCATGAAGACCGTCTGGGACTTGATCTCACCGGTCTCGTTGTTGGTGAACTCGGCGGTGACGAAGAGCGGTGCGGCGTAGGTGAAGTCGCGCTCCTTGCACTCGTCGATGGAGTTCTTCGGAGGCTCGAAGCGGTGGTCGCGGAAGGTCAGCGACATCGACCCGGAGAAGTCCTCGATCGGGGAGATCTCCTCGAAGATCTCTTCGAGGCCGGACTTGGTGGGGACGTCCTGTCCATGATCCAGGGCCTCCTCGACACGAGCCTTCCAGGCGTCGTTGCCGAGGAGCCAGTCGAAGCTCTCGGTCTGGAGCGCAAGAAGGTTCGGAACCTCGAGGGGCTCCTTGATCTTCGCGAAAGAGATGCGCAGCGGGGCGGTGCTGGCGCCGTTGTTCATACTAGCGGTCGAGGCGGTGCGCGAGGCGGCCAAGAGGGGTCCTTCCGAGGGCTCGGACTCACTACGCGCGTACCGGTCCCAAAACCCACACGGAGAAGAAACGCCCAGGTCAAAGCGTGTCTCTCAAGATCGTACGAGCTCTGGACAGACCCCTGGTGACGGGCAGGGGGCAGTTAACAGGCAGCGCAAAGGGTCAGTGTAGCGACTCGCCACACTGATGTCCAGCGGAGGCTGGAGACCAGCAAATCTTCGATCTCTCCCTGCCTGGGGAGCGCCCGCCTCGCGTGGGGCCTCCCCTGAAGTTATGCCGAGTACCGGATGCCTTCGCGCTTGAAGCCATTCCCACTCCGTCACCGATCCATGCCTCGGAGTACGGACCGATGTGACGACCTGAGAATCGCGCGCCGCTGGCCGTTCGTCAAGGCCCCCCTGCCCCAGGGAGATCATGCCGGCGCGCCCCGGCCGGTGAAGATCACCATACCCGCAGCCGCGCACGGGGCAAGCGCTCCGGCCGGAGGGCCCGGCAACGCAGCGAGGGCGACCACCCGTCTGGGTGATCGCCCTCGGCGGTGACCGCGACGGCCGCGGGGCCGTCAGGCCCGGCGGCCGGGGCTCAGAGCGCCCCGGCCGGCCGGGACGGGGTCACTTGACCTCGACGGAGGCGCCGGCGCCCTCAAGGGACTCCTTGGCCTTGTCCGCGGCCTCCTTGTTGACCTTCTCCAGCACGGCCTTCGGCGTGCCGTCGACCAGCTCCTTGGCCTCCTTCAGGCCGAGCGAGGTCAGCTCGCGCACGACCTTGATGACCTGGATCTTCTTCTCGCCGGCACCGGTGAGGACGACGTCGAACTCGTCCTTCTCCGGCTCGGCGTCGGCCGGGGCGCCCGGGACGCCCGGGGCGGCGACGACCGCGGCCGGGGCGGCGGCCTCGACGTCGAACTTCTCCTCGAACTTCTTGACGAACTCGGAGAGCTCGATGAGGGTCATCTCTTCGAACTGCGCGAGCAGGTCGTCCTGGCTGAGCTTCGCCATGGTGGCGGTCCTTCCACTAAGTCGGCTGGTGCCGGTTGTGCTGATGCGTCGGTGCGGCGGGCGTACGCGCTGCCCCCCGCCAGGCCGCGGACTACTCCGCGGCGTCGGCGGGATCCGGCGTACCGGCACCGCCCTGCTCGCGCTTGTCGCGCAGCGCGTCCGCGGTGCGGACGAACTTCGACAGCGGGGCCTGGAAGGTCGCCGCGGCCTTGGCCATGGACGCCTTCATGCCGCCGGCCAGCTTGGCGAGCAGCACCTCGCGGGACTCCAGGTCCGCGAGCTGGTTGATCTCCGCGGCGGTCAGGGTCTTGCCGTCGAGGACACCGCCCTTGATGACCAGCGCGGGGTTGTCCTTGGCGAAGTCACGCAGCCCCTTGGCCGCCTCGACCGGGTCACCGGTCACGAAGGCCACCGCGGTCGAGCCCTGGAGGTGCTCGTCCAGCTGGTCGAGCCCGGCCTCCTTCGCCGCGATCTTGGTGAGCGTGTTCTTCACCACTCGGTACTGCGCGTTCCCGCCGAGAGAACGGCGCAGGTCCTTCAGCTGCGCCACGCTCAGTCCGGTGTACGCGGTCACGACGGCCGCGTGGGAGTTACGGAGCTTGTCCGTGATCTCCTTGACGGCATCGACCTTGTCCGGCGTCGCCATGTGCCTCAGCCTCCTTCCGGGTGATGGACCGCCCTTCGGATGCACGAGGCCCCCGCACACGACGAACGCCCCGGCGCAGGCGCACGGGGCGTGACTCGACCGCACGGGCTCGGGGCCCGGCGGGAGGATCTGCCTCATTCACCTGCGCGGGCCGTCCGCGGCGTACGCGGAACCTTCGGCCACCGCACCCCCTTGCGGGCGTACGGCGACGGCCAGCGGTCTTTGGCTACGAGGAGGAAGCGTACGGCAGCGGCCGCCCCACGGGCAAATCGCCCCCGGGACGGCCGGGCCGTACGTACCGCCTGGTCCGGCTTACGCGTCGGGGGGCGTCTCCTGCATCGCCTCGTCCATGTCCATGACCTCGGACGCCGGCGGGGCCTTCACTGTCACGGGCTCGTTGTAGCTCAGGAAGGTCATGGTGCTGTCCATCGGACCCTCCTTCGTCTCGGCCTGCATGCGGAACTGCCTGGTGTGGTCCTCGCCGTCGATCCACATGTCCAGGGTGAGCTCGTCGACACCGAGCTCCGCCATCTCGTCGATGTTCTCCCGGCGTTGCTTCTTCGTCTCCGCGTCCTCGCCCTTCAGCTGTGCGCGGAGGTCGTCGAGGGTGACGGTGCCGGTGTAGTGGGTGGTCCCGACCCCCTCGATCTCCTCCTCGCCGACCCGCTCCAGGTCCTCGGCCGCGGTCATCATCTGGGCTTGGTCGGCGGGGTTGTCCTCCGACTGGCCCAGGTCCAGCATCGGCTCCTCGTCGTCCGAGGCCGAGCCGAGCTTGATCCAGGACTTGCCGCCCATGCCGCCGGCGGACGCCGAGTCGACCTTCATGTACGTGATGTCGTCGACGACGCGTATCTCCATGCTGCCGTCCTCGTCGGCGGTCGCCCCGTCCGTCGTCATCTTCATCCGCAGGGCAGGCGGGTCCATGCTCATCGCCCCGGAGCCCTTCATGGCGCCCTCACCGGGGACCGTGCCGTCGATCCGGTACTCCAGGGACGTCAGCTCCTCCGCGTTGTCCGTGGCCTTACGGACGGCGGCGGCGGGCGTGACGTCCACCGGCTGACCGGCGTTCCCGCCCTTCTTGCCGTCCGCCTTGCCGTCTCCCCCGTCGTCGGAGCAGGCCGTGAAGGCGGTCAGGGCGAGGGCGGCCGCGCCGAGCGCGGCACCGCCCCGTACGAACGTCGAGCGCATCATGATCCTTTCCCTCCGGGCACGCATGTCCCGGCATATGGCGGGGCAACACGCTAGTGCCTCGGGCGAGATGGGGTGGATCCGGGCGGCGGCCGGGACCGGAGGCCGCCGGCGGCGGAGCCCCGCGATCCCGCCCGGAGGCGCCGCGCGGGCGGGCCGGCGGCTACCGGACCTCGGTGAAGTCGATGCTCTCCGCCGCCGAGGGCTCCTCGACCTCGACCTCGGTGCCGTAGTCCGAGTAGTAGACGGTGGAGCTGAACTCGCCGCCCGTCATCTCGCCGGACTCCTCACGCTTGATCATGAGGTCGTTCTCGTCCACCCAGATGTCGACGGTCTGCGTCGTGATGCCGGACGCCTCCAGCTGGTCCTCCAGGTCCGACAGCTCTTCCTCGCTCATCGTCTTGGACGACGCGCGGGCCAGGTCGGCGACGTTCACCGTGCCGGAGTAGTGCGTGGTCTGGACGCCGCGCACCTCCTCCTTGCCGACCTCCTCGACGTCCTCGGAGGCCAGCAGCAGCTTCACGGCCTGCCCCGGGGTGCTGTTCTGCATCTGGTCCTTCATGTACGCCCCGGACGGGCCCATGAGCTCGGCCATGTCGTCGTAGTCGTAGCGGATCCACTTCTTGCCCGGGTACTGCGTCTGGAACGCGCCCTCCACGCCCGCGTAGTACGCGTCCGGCAGGTAGCGCGCGTCCAGCGTGCCGTCGTCGTCCATCAGCTGAATCGACGAAGCCATCTGGCCGTCGGTGTACTCGACGGTGGCGGTGCCGATCGCGCCGTCGGCCCAGTCGAGTTCGCCCTCGTTCTCGGTGGTCATCGCGTCGCCCATGACCACGGTGCTCTCGAACTTCGACGACTCCGCGCCCGTGGTCTTCTCGTCGACCGCCAGCAGCGCGGCCTGGGCGCCCTCAACGACGCCGCCACCGCCGCCGCCGTTCCCGCCGCCGTCCGTGCCCCCGCCGCCGGAACCGCCGTCGCCGCCGGAGTCGGACCCGCAGGCCGCCGCGAATGCGAGCAGCAGCGCAGCCCCCAGCGAGACACCTGCGCGCTTCACGGTCGTGTGCATGAGAATCCCCGCCCCCTCGTGGGTCAGTCGTTCGCCGGGCAGGTGTTCTGCCCGTACGGCCAGTCAACACGAGAAACGGGCCGGATCCGGTTCCCCATGGGGGTTCGGATCCGACCCGTTGCCTGGTCGTGACAGTCGATGCGCGATCGTCGCACGGGCGGCGCCCGCCGGACCGCGCCGACGCGCGGCGTCAGACCGCGGCGTCCTCCGTCAGGAGGTTCCGCGTCCGCGCGGGGTCCACCGGGATGCCGGGGCCCATCGTCGTGGTGATCGTGGTCTTCTTGATGTAACGGCCCTTGGCGGCCGACGGCTTGAGCCGCAGGACCTCCTCCAGCGCCGCGCTGTAGTTCTCCACCAGCTTCTGCTCGTCGAACGAGGTCTTGCCGATGATGAAGTGCAGGTTGGAGTGCTTGTCCGTACGGAACTCGATCTTGCCGCCCTTGATCTCGGTCACGGCCTTGGCCACGTCGGGCGTGACCGTGCCGGTCTTCGGGTTCGGCATCAGACCGCGCGGGCCGAGGACCCGGCCGAGGCGGCCGACCTTGCCCATGAGGTCCGGGGTGGCGACGACCGCGTCGAAGTCGAGGCGGCCCTTCTGCACCTCCTCGATCAGCTCGTCGGCGCCGACGATGTCGGTGCCCGCGGCCTCCGCCGCCGCTGCACGGTCACCGGTCGCGAAGACCAGGACCCGGGCGGTCTTGCCGGTGCCGTGCGGGAGGTTCACGGTGCCGCGGACCATCTGGTCGGCCTTGCGCGGGTCGATGCCCAGGCGCATGGCGACCTCGACGGTGCCGTCGAACTTCGTCGTGGACGTCTCCTTGGCGAGGCGGACGGCCTCCAGGGGTGCGTACTGCCGCGTGCGGTCGACCTTGGCGTCGCCGCCGCGGAGTGCCTTGCTGCGCTTCACTGCTGCTCCTGATGTGTCGGTACGGAGTCGTGGTCCGGGCCGGCGCACGGCCCTGCCACAGGTGGTGCCGCGGGGCCGTCAGCCCTCGACCGTGACGCCCATCGAGCGGGCGGTGCCGGCGATGATCTTCTCGGCGGCGTCCAGGTCGTTGGCGTTGAGGTCGGACATCTTGGTGGTGGCGATCTCGCGGACCTGGTCGCGGGTGATCTTCGCGACCTTGGTCTTGTGCGGCTCGCCGGAGCCCTTCTCCACGCCCGCGGCCTTGAGGATCATCTTCGCGGCCGGCGGCGTCTTGGTGATGAAGGTGAACGAGCGGTCCTCGTAGACCGTGATCTCCACCGGGATCACCCAGCCGCGCTGCGACTCGGTGGCGGCGTTGTAGGCCTTGCAGAACTCCATGATGTTCACGCCGTGCTGGCCCAGCGCGGGGCCGACCGGCGGGGCCGGGTTCGCGGCACCGGCCTGGATCTGGAGCTTGATCAGCCCCGTGACCTTCTTCTTCTTGGGAGGCATGTCTCTCCGGGTCCTTGAATGAGAGGTTTGCGCCTCGATCCGGTGATTGGCCGTCTCCCGGACGGAGGCATACCGCACCACGATAGCCGTATCGGGTACGAGTCCTGAAACCGAGCAGGTCAGAGCGGCTGCGAAGCCGTCTGACCTGGTCGGAAGCGTACGGGGCGGGCCGGGCGCGCCGCCGTCAGTCGTTCTTCTGGATCTGGTCGAAGCTCAGCTCGACCGGGGTCTCCCGGCCGAAGATCTCCACCAGGCCCTTGACCTTCTTCGAGTCCGCGTTGATCTCGTTGATGGTCGCCTGCAGCGTCGCGAACGGGCCGTCGGTGACGGTGACCGAGTCGCCCACGGCGAAGTCGAGCACCTGCACCTCGACCTGGCGGGACGGCGCCGGCTTGCCCTCGGCCTCGGCGGCCTCGCGGGCGGCCTTCTCCTCGGCCTCCGGGGCGAGCATGCGGACGATCTCGTCGAGCGTCAGCGGGTACGGGTCGTAGGCGTTGCCGACGAAGCCGGTGACGCCCGGGGTGTTGCGCACGACGCCCCACGACTCGTTCGTCAGGTCCATCCGCACCAGGACGTAGCCCGGGAGCTTGTTCTGCCGGACGTTCCTGCGCTCGCCGTTCTTGATCTGGACGACCTCTTCCTCGGGCACCTCGGCCTGGTAGATGAAGTCCTCGACGTTCAGGGAGACCGCGCGCTGTTCGAGGTTGGCCTTGACCCGCTTCTCGTAGCCCGCGTAGGTGTGGATCACGTACCACTCGCCGGGCAGGCCGCGCAGCTCCTGGCGCAGCGCCTCGACGGGGTCGACGGCCTCGTCCTCCGCGGCCGCGTCCTCCGCGACCTCGTCCTCGGTGGCCTCGTCCTCCGTGGCCTCGTCTTCCGCAGCCTCGTCCGCGGCCGCCTCCGGTGCGTCGTCGTCCGCCGCGCCCCCGGCCTCGGCGTCCTCGGCGGCTTCCGTGATCTCGATGTCCTCGACGTCCTCGTCGGCCCCGGTGACCGCGGCGTCCTCCACCTGCCCGGCAGGGGCACTCTCGGCAGGCTCTGCCCCCGTGGCGCCGGCAACCTCGTCGGTCGCGACTGCGTCGTTCAGGTTCGGGTCAGACACGGTAGCTGCTTCTTCCTGGTTCAAAAGGGGATGTGCACATGCAGTCGCCTACCTTACGTACCTTACGGGGCGGCGTACGCGAATCGGTCAGCCGAAGACGTACTGCATGAGTTCGGTGAACCCGAAGTCGATCACCGTCACGATGCCGATCATGACCACCACGAAGATGATCACGACGGTCGTGTACGTCGTCAGCTGGTTGCGCGTCGGCCAGACGACCTTGCGCAGCTCCGCGACGATCTGCCGGTAGAAGAGCCCCAGGCGGGCGAACGGGCCCTTCCGGCCGCGCTTGCCGCCGCGGCGAGCGGGTCGCGCGTCGCCTTCGGGGCGGTCAGGCGTCGCGGTGGGAGCTTCCGTCACTCGTCCTCACCTGGATCCCGGGTCGTTGACCTGCCGCGCCCGGTGGAGCCGCACGGCGGGGTTGCTGTGAACTGCGTACGCACCTCCTGAGGAGATGCGCGTAGCAGGGCCGGAGGGACTTGAACCCCCAACCGCTGGTTTTGGAGACCAGTGCTCTTCCAATTGAGCTACGACCCTTTGTGTCATCCCAACCTAACGCATTCTTGCAGGGCCTTCACGGGCGCGTGCAAGATCTGCACCTGGGCTGGCACGGTCCATGAGTGTACGGGTTTCACGCCCCGCCGTCGAACGAGTACGCCGCGCGCCCCGCGGACGAGCGGTGCGACCCGTGTGCCGCCGCCCCCGCCGGTCTGGAACGATGGGCGCCATGACCGCTGCAAACTCCGCACCCCAGTCCCCGACCGAACGCCGGGTGTCGGCCCGCGTCGGCGCTATCTCGGAGTCCGCGACGCTCGCCGTGGACGCCAAGGCCAAGGCCCTCAAGGCCGCCGGCCGCCCGGTGATCGGCTTCGGCGCCGGCGAGCCCGACTTCCCGACGCCCGACTACATCGTCGAGGCCGCGATCGCAGCGTGCACCAACCCGACGTACCACCGCTACACGCCCGCCGGCGGGCTGCCCGAGCTGAAGTCCGCGATCGCCGCGAAGACCGCGCGCGACTCGGGCTACGAGGTGGAGCCGGCCCAGGTGCTCGTCACCAACGGCGGCAAGCAGGCGATCTACGAGGCGTTCGCCGCCCTGCTCGACCCGGGCGACGAGGTCGTCGTCCCCACGCCGTACTGGACCACCTACCCGGAGTCGATCCGGCTGGCCGGCGGCGTGCCCGTCGACGTCGTCGCCGACGAGACCACCGGCTACCGGGTGTCCGTCGAGCAGCTGGAGGCCGTACGCACCCCGCGCACGAAGGTGCTGCTCTTCGTCTCCCCGTCCAACCCGACCGGCGCGGTCTACTCCCGCGAGCAGGTCGAGGCGATCGGCCGCTGGGCGGCGGAGCACGGGCTGTGGGTGCTGACGGACGAGATCTACGAGCACCTGGTGTACGGCACCGCCGAGTTCCACTCGCTGCCGGTGGTCGTGCCCGAGCTGCGCGACCGGTGCGTCGTGGTCAACGGCGTGGCCAAGACGTACGCGATGACCGGCTGGCGGGTCGGCTGGGTGATCGGCCCGAAGGACGTCGTCAAGGCCGCGACGAACCTGCAGTCGCACGCCACGTCGAACGTCTCCAACATCTCCCAGGCCGCCGCGCTGGCGGCCGTCTCGGGCGACCTGGACGCGGTGGCGAAGATGCGCGAGGCGTTCGACCGGCGGCGCCGGACGATCGTGCGGATGCTGAACGAGATCGAGGGAGTGGAGTGCCCGGAGCCGGAGGGCGCGTTCTACGCGTACCCGTCGGTGAAGGGGCTTCTCGGTAAGGAGATCCGCGGCCGGCGCCCGGCGGACTCGGTGGAGCTGGCCGGGGTGATCCTGGAGGAGGCCGAGGTCGCGGTGGTGCCGGGCGAGGCGTTCGGCACACCCGGGTACCTGCGGCTGTCGTACGCGCTGGGCGACGAGGACCTGGTCGAGGGCGTCTCGCGGATGCAGAAGCTGCTCGCGGAGGCCGCGGTAGCGGCCGCGGCGGGAGCGGCGCGGGGCTTGTCCGGACAGCCGTCCGGGCAAGATCTCTTCGTGACTCCGCTCCGAGGGAGCTTCCAGCCCGAAGGCTGCGGTCCAGCCCGAACCGGCCCTTGCAGGACGCCGCGACAATACCACCGGAAGGGGGCGCAAGGTGACCATGGAACATCGCCGAGACGTCCGCCGCCTGCCCAAGGCCCACCTGCACCTGCACTTCACCGGCTCCATGCGCTCCGGCACGCTGATCGAGCTGGCCGCCAAGTACGGCGTCCACCTGCCCGAGGCGCTGAGCGGCGGCGAGCCGCCCCAGCTGCGCGCGACCGACGAGCGCGGCTGGTTCCGCTTCCAGCGGCTCTACGACCTCGCCCGCTCCTGCCTGCGCGCCCCCGAGGACATCCAGCGGCTGGTGCGCGAGGCGGCCGAGGAGGACCTCGCGGACGGCTCGCGGTGGCTGGAGATCCAGGTCGACCCCACGTCGTACGCGCCGCGCCTCGGCGGGCTGATCCCGGCGCTGGAGATCATCCTCGACGCGGTCGAGACGACCTCCCGGGACACCGGCCTCGGGATGCGCGTGCTGGTCGCCGCCAACCGGATGAAGCACCCGCTCGACGCCCGCACCCTCGCCCGCCTCGCCGTGCGCTACGCGGGCCGCGGTGTCGTCGGCTTCGGGCTCTCCAACGACGAGCGCCGCGGCTTCGCCCGCGACTTCGACCGCGCCTTCGCCATCGCCCGCGACGGCGGCCTGCTGGCCGCCCCGCACGGCGGCGAGCTGGCCGGGCCGGCGAGCGTGCGGGACTGCCTGGACGACCTGGACGCGCGCCGCATCGGGCACGGCATCCGCGCCGCCGAGGACCCGCGGCTGCTGTCGCGGCTGGCGGCGGCGGGCGTGACGTGCGAGGTGTGCCCGTCGTCGAACGTCGCGCTGGGGGTGTACGAGCGGCCGGAGGACGTGCCGCTGCGGACGCTGTGGGACGCGGGGGTGCCGATGGCGCTGGGCGCGGACGACCCGCTGCTGTTCGGGTCGCGGCTGGCGGCGCAGTACGAGCTGGCGCGTGCGCACCACGGGTTCACCGACGAGGAGCTGGCGGAGCTCGCGCGGCAGTCGGTACGGGCCTCGGTGGCGCCGGACGAGGTGCGGCGGGGGCTGCTGGCGGACGTGGACGGCTGGCTGGCGGGCGCGCCGGACGGCGGCGGGGGCCGGGGCGGGCCCGCGGGGCGTCAGGGGGCGGACGGGGGCGCCACGGGCGGCGGGGAGCCCGCGGGTGGCGGGGGCGCCGCGGAGTCCGCCGGAGGCGGGCAGACGGCCGCCCAGACCGTCCGGGACACCGCCGCGGCGAAGTCGTCCGCCGGCTGAACCGCCGCCGGCCCGCCGAAGGCGACGAAGAACGCCCGCTGGAAGCACGCGCCGAGCAGCAGCACCGCCGCGGCCCGGGGGTCCGCGTCGGGCCGGATGCGGCCGCGCTCCCGCTCCCGTACCAGGTACGCCGCGAGCGCGTCGCTCGCCTCGTACGGCCCCTTGCGCCCGACCGCGGTAAGCCCCTCGGCGAACCGCGTGAGCAGCCCGGGCTCGACCAGCAGCGCGCCCACCATGGGCAGCATCTCCTCGTAGAACTCGGCCGCCTTCCGGGCGACGACCCGCAGGCACTCCTCGACGCCGCGGCCGCCCGGGTCGTCGGCCAGCTCGGTGAGCAGCGCGCCGAGGCGCGGCAGCCGCTCGAAGAGGACGCGGAGGAAGATCTCCTCCTTGTTGACGAAGTGCTTGTAGAGCAGCGCCTCCGAGCAACCCGCCTCGCGCGCGATCTCCTTGGTGGTCGCGTGCACGAATCCGGCGGTGCGCACGAGGCGCTCGGCGGCGTCCACGATGCGCTCCGGAGCCGGCCTTGACGGCGGGGTGGGCATTCACTCACCCTAACAGTGAGTGGGCGATTACCCACTGCGGGAGGGGACGATGAAGCTCACGGTCCTGGGCGCGTCCGGCGGCACCGGCCGGGAGGTGGTCCGGCAGGCGCTGGCCGCCGGGCACGAGGTCACGGCGGTGGTGCGCAAGGGCGCGCGGCTGCCGGGCGCGCGGCTGGCGGCGGCCGGGACGGCGGCCGGAGGGACTGCGACCGGCGGGACTGCGGCGGCCCGGACGGCGGCGGCCGGGACCGCGGCCGGCGGGACGGCGCCCGGGCGCGGTGGGACCGCCGGTGCGGAGACCGCCGCCGCGAAGGGCGGGAAGGGCCGCGGGAGTGCGGAGGACCGGGACGGCGCGGCCGGCGGCGGGCGCGGCCGGCTGGCGGTGACGACCGTCGCCGACGCGACGGATCCCGGCGCCCTCGCCCCCGTCGTCCGGGGCCGCGACGCGCTGCTGTTCTGCCCCGGCCTGCAGAGCACCGCCCGGCCCCCGGGCCGCCTCGGCGCGGCGACGCACGCGCTGGTACGGGCCGCGCGGGCGGCGGGCGTACGGCGGCTGCTCGTGGTCAGCTCGGCGCCGGTCGGGCCGCTGCCGCCGGACGAGGGGATGTTCGGGCGGGCGGTGTCGCCGGTGCTGCGGACGGTGTTCAAGGACGTGTACGCGGAGGCCGCCGCCATGGAGTCGGAGCTGGCGCACAGCGGGCTGGACTGGACGGTGCTGCGGCCGGGCAAGCTGACGAACCGGCGCGGCAAGGGCCGCTACCGCCGCCGGGTCGGCGGGAACGTGCCGGGCACCGGCATGATGGCCCGCGCGGACCTGGCGCGCGCGATGCTCGACCTGCTGGACGACCCGGCGGTGCGGGGGCAGACGGTGGGGCTGGGTTCGGCGCGGGGGTGAGCGCGCGGGGCCCGTACCGGACGAAGGCCGCGCGAACCGGCGCTAGAGGCGCACGCCGACCGTCACCGGCTCGTTGACCAGCGTGACGCCGAACGCCTCCCGCACCCCGTCGCGCACCTCGCGGGCGAGCGCGAGCAGGTCCTCGGTGGTCGCCGAGCCGCGGTTGGTCAGGGCCAGGGTGTGCTTGGTGGAGATACGGGCCGGGCCGGTCCCGTACCCGCGGGTGAAGCCGGCGCGGTCGATGAGCCAGGCCGCCGACGTCTTCGTGCGCCCCTCCCCCGCCGGGAACGCCGGGGGGTGCACGTCCGGCCCGAGGCGGTCCGCGACGCGGGCGCGGAAGGCGGCGTAGGCGGGCTCGTCCAGGATCGGGTTGGTGAAGAAGGAGCCGGCCGACCAGGTGTCGTGGTCCTCCGGGTCGAGCACCATGCCCTTGCCCGCGCGCAGCTTCAGCACGACGTCGCGCGCCTGCGCGGCGGGCACCCGCTCGCCGACCTCGACGCCGAGCGCGCGCGCCGTCTCCGCGTACCGGACGGGCGCGGACAGGCCGCCCGCGTCGGCGAGGCGGAAGCGGACGCGCAGGACGACGAAGCGGCCGGGGTCGGCCTTGAAGCGGCTGTGGCGGTACGAGAAGCCGCACTCGGCGCCGGGGACGGTGACGGTCTCGCCGGTGGTGCGGTCGTACGCGACGACCTCGGTGATCGTCTCGGCGACCTCCTGGCCGTACGCGCCGACGTTCTGGATCGGCGTGGCCCCGGCCGAGCCGGGGATGCCGGCGAGACACTCGACGCCGGCGAGGCCGGCGTCGACGGTGCGGGCGACGGCGTCGGACCAGTTCTCGCCGGCGGCCAGTTCGAGCGCGGTGCCGTCGAGGGTGAAGCCGGTGGTGGCGAGGCGCAGGGCGGTGCCGGGGAAGCCGGCGTCGGAGACGACCAGGTTGCTGCCGCCGCCGACGATCAGCAGCGGGGTGCCGGCGGCGTCGGCCGCGCGCACGGCGTCCACCACCTCGGCGTCCGTGGTGGCGGTGACGAGCCGGGCGGCGGGGCCGCCGAGGCGGAAGGTGGTCAGCGGGGCGAGCGGGGCGTCGTGGCGTACCTGCACGGGGACAAGGTTACGGGCCGGGGGTGACAGCGGGCGCCGGCGGCGCCGGTGTCCCGGCGCAGGTGGCGTTCTTCGCAGGAGAAGTGCGCGGCTCGGTGCGGACAGCGGCGGGGGTGGCCGGGGCCGGGGGCGCGGCCTGCGGCGGGGCAGGGGCCGGCTCGCATACGCGGTCCAGCATCGCGGTGACGGCGCCGTGCTCGTCGCGGAGGGGCGACCCGCCGTAGGGCCGCGGGCGTACGGGCCGGGCGCCCCCCGCGTGCGCCGCTACGCGCCCCGCCGCGGCGCCCGGTGCCGCCCGCGGCCGGCGGCCACGGCCCGTACCACCAGGAACACCACCACCGCCAGCGCCACCACCCCCAGCACCGCCTTCGAGTACACGCCGACGATGTCGCTGATCTCGTGCCAGCGGGACCCCAGCCCGTACCCCGCGAGCACGAACACCGTGTTCCACAGGGCGCTGCCCGCGGCCGTGAGCCCCAGGAAGACCGGCACCCGCATCCGTTCGACCCCCGCGGGCACGGATATGAGGCTGCGGAAGATCGGGATCATGCGGCCGAAGAACACCGCCTTCGTGCCGTGGCGGGCGAACCATGCCTCGGTGCGCTCAATGTCGCGCACCTTCAGCAGCGGCAGCTTCGCCGCCAGCGCGACCGTCCGCTCGCGGCCGAGGAGCGCGCCCACCCAGTAGAGCGCGAGGGCGCCGACGACGGAGCCGACGGTGGTCCAGACGAGGACCGCCGCGAGGTTCAGCCCGCCCTGCTGCGCCGAGAAGCCCGCGAGCGGGAGGATGACCTCGCTGGGCAGCGGCGGGAACAGGTTCTCCAGGGCGATGGCCAATCCGGCCCCGGGCGCCCCGAGATCCTCCATGAGCCCGGCGGCCCACCCGGCGACGCCGCCGCTGGGCGCCTCTCCGGAAGCGATTCCGATCATGGCGTCGACGTTACGGGGCCGGTCCGGCAACCGGAATCCGGGGTCCCGTCCAAGCCGCTGCGGGACACCGCACGCACGTCAGGACGGCACCCCCCACCCCCGCCCTGCGGAAAGCCGCAGTGCGCCGCCCGGCCGGCCGCGGTTAGCGTGACCGCATCATGCGTCCGATCCTGCTCCGCCGCCTGCGTACCGCGGCCGGGGTCCTCACCGGCTGCCTCACCGCCCTCGTCGAGCTGCCGCTCGTCGCGCTGTGCGGGCTGTGGCTCCTCGCCACCTGGCCGTGGCAGGCCGCCGCCGGCGGCGCCCCGCGCGCCACCCGCGTCCCGTACGGGGCCGCCGCGCGCCTCACCGCCGCCGAGCGCACGCGCATGACGTACTTCTACGGCAGCGAGCTCGCCCCGCCCCGGCCGTCCCCGCGCGCGCTGCAATACCTCGCCCTGCGCTGGGGCGTCGGCGTGCTCGGCGGCGCGGTGCTCCTGACCGCGCTGATCGGCGCGCTGTACGGCTCGACGCTGCTGTGGATCTGGTTCGTGGCGCGGGACGCCGACCCGTTCATGCTCGTCGCCGCCGGCCTCGCCGGCCTCTTCCTGCTCTTCCTGTCGGTCCAGGGCGTCGACGGCGTGGCCGCCCTGGACAACCACCTCGCCCACCGCTTCCTCGGCCCCAGCCCCGCCGACCTCCTCCAGCGCCGCATCGGTGAACTCGCCGCCACCCGCGCCGGCGTCGTCGCCGCCGTCCACGACGAGCGCCGCCGCATCGAACGGGACCTCCACGACGGCGTACAGCAGCGCCTCGTCGTCCTCGGCATGCTCCTCGGCCGCGCCCGCCGCACCGCCGCGGCCGACCCGGCGAAGTCGCGGGAGCTGCTCCGCCAGGCCCACGAGCAGGCGCAGCTGACGCTCACGGACCTGCGCGAGGTCGCCTGGCACGTCTACCCCGCGGCGCTCGACGACGCCGGGCTGCGCGCCGCGCTGGAGGCGCTGGCGGAGCGCGCGGAGCTGCCCGTACGGATCGAGTACGGGCTCGCCGAGCCGCTGCCGGAAGCGGTCCGTACGGTCGCGTACTTCACGGTCTCCGAGGCCGTCACGAACGCGATCAAGCACTCGTCCGCCACGCTGGTGACCGTACGGCTGACGCGGGATGCGACGATGGCGCGCGTGAGCATCGAGGACGACGGCGCGGGCGGCGCGAACCCGTCGGGCGGCGGCCTGCTGGGCCTCGCCCGCCGCGTCGCCGCCCTCGACGGCCGGCTCACCGTCGCCAGCCCCCCGGGCGGGCCCACCACCGTCACCGCGGAGCTGCCGTGCGCGTAGTGCTGGCCGACGACTCGACGCTGCTCCGCGAGGGCCTCGCCCGCCTCCTCACCGACGAGGGCCACACCGTCACCGCCGCCGTGGGCGACGCCCCGGCGCTGGTCGCCGCGGTCGCCGCCGGCCCCCCGGACGTCGCGGTGGTCGACGTCCGCATGCCGCCGGGCCACGCGGACGACGGGCTGCGCGCGGCGCTGGAGATCCGCGGACGGTGGCCGGAGACGGGGGTGCTGGTGCTGTCGCAGTACGTGGAGCGGCGCTACGCGGCGGAGCTGGTCACCGGCAGCACGGGCGGCGTGGGTTATCTCCTGAAGGACCGCGTCGTCGAGGTCGACGAGTTCCTCGACGCCCTGGACCGGGTGGCCGCGGGCGGCACGGCCCTCGACCCCGAGGTCGTACGCCGCCTCCTGGCCCACAGCACCCGCACGGACCCGCTGGACCGCCTCACCCCGCGCGAACGCGAGGTGCTGGACCGGATGGCCCAGGGCCACACCAACGCGGCCATCGCCGCCCGCCTGTACGTCTCCCAGAGCGCGGTCGAGAAGCACGTGAACGCCATCTTCGACAAGCTCGACCTCGGCCACGCCGAGGGCTACAGCCGCCGGGTCCTGGCGATCCTGCGCTACCTGGATCCGTAGCGCGGGCAACGCATCCGGCGCTCCCTGGACTCTCCAGGGGTGAAGGGAGTGCCCATGACAGCCGAGCAGACTCAGCGGGACACCGATTTCCAGAGCTTCATGGCGAGCCGGTGGCCGCGGCTGCTGCGTACGGCGTACCTCCTCACCGGCGAACAGCACGCCGCGGAAGACCTGGCGCAGATCGCGCTGGAGCGCGCGTACGTCGCCTGGCGGCGAGTGACGCAGGCCGACGACCCGGACGCGTACGTCAGAAGGATCCTCTACAACGCCCACGCGCGGCGCTTCCGCTCCGGCCGGCGCCCGGAGCTGCCGAACGGCGGCCGGAGCGGCACCGAGGAGACGCACCCGGCCGACCGGGACCGCATCGCCCAGGCGGACGACCGCCTGGCGCTGCTGCCGGCGCTGCTCGCGCTGCCGCGGCGGCAGCGGCAGGCGGTGGTGCTGCGCTACTGGGAGGACCTGAGCGTCGACGAGGCCGCGGCGGCCATGGGGTGCTCGACCGGAACGATCAAGAGCCAGACCGCCAAGGGCCTCGCCAAGCTGCGGAGTTCACCGGCCCTGAGGGAGCGGATCGACGAGACCCGTGAGCGCAGCGGGAGGAGCGGGTGAGGGGCATGCGCGACGACGACATCGACATCGGCATCGACATCGGCACGGAGCTGCCGGAACGGCTCGCGACGGCGGCCGACCAGGCGGTGATCACCGCGGTACCCACGGCCGCCGTGCTGCGCCGCGCGCGCCGGCGGCGGCGCGGCAGGCGGCTGGCGTCGGGCTCGGCCGTCCTGGCCGCCGGCGGGCTCCTCGCGGCCGGGCTGGCGGCGCTGCCGCAGGGCGGGCAGGAGCGGCCGGCGGCGATCGTCGTCCCGCCCGGCTCGGCCACCCCGGCGCCGGCGGGGGTGACGCGGCCGTCGAACGCGGTCCTGGGCGAGGGCGAGGCGGGCGGGTACCGCTTCCGGGTGGAGCTGGACGTCTGGGCAGCCGCCGCCGACGAGGAGGACGTCTGGCGCCAGGTGCGGGCGATGTACGAGAGCGACACCGAGCTGCCGTTCGAGGTCGAGACCGGCGCCAACTACCCGCCGGTGCGGGGCGAGGACGAGCTGCCGTACGGCCCGGGAACTTCCTGGTACTACGTCTACCTCTCGGTGGACGGCAACCCGCGCGCCGCGTACATGCAGGGAGAGGTGCGCGGCGGCAGCCGCGACGAGATCCGGGTCTCCGGCACCAACCTGGACGGCAACGGCAACGAGAGCCCGGACGCCGAGGAGACGACGGTCGAGCTGATCTTCGGCCACGTGCCCGAGGGGGTCGAGCGGGCGGAGATCGTGTGGGAGAACGACACGGTGTCGGAGCCGGAGCTGGTCGAGGGGGCGGGAGCACCGGGGGGCTGGTTCACGGCCGCGGGGCCGGAGGGCGGGGTGGACCCGGTCGAGCTGCGGACGTACGACGGACGGGGAAGGCCCGGCCCGGGGTACGCCTTCAACGGCTGGTGAGCCGCGCCGTACGGGAGCGGCGGCGGGGTCGCCGCTCCCGTACCGTGCACGCCGACGGGCGGAAGCCCGGCCACACGGGCGATGTGCGCCGCTTCCCGACGGAGGATGCCGCCGATAGCGCCCACCTGCGCGCACCCGCGCAGGCGTCAGCCCTCGCCGTCAGCTCCGACGGGATACGGCTCGAAGCCGATGTAGTCGAGGGGATCCTCGTCGTCCCGCCCGAGCCGGGGCAGGCCCTCGGTGGCGAAGCCGCCGCGCAGCCAGTCCAGCAAGGTGTCGGCGAGACCGCGCCCCCGCAGCGGCGGGCCCTCGTCGGCGTGCCGGGGCACGACGATCAGAGGCCAGTCCTCCGGGGTGTCCCCCTCGGTGAGCCAGCAGAGCTGGTCGCCGTCGATGGAGTCGGCGAACGGCAGGAACCCGCCGGGCTCGGGCCACACCGCGAGGGAGTGGAACTCCGGGAACCTGGTGCGGCTGCGGACATAGTTGCCGGAGTACCAGGTGGCCCAGGGCGCGAGCGCGTACTGGTGCTCGCTGAGCGGGCGCTTGAACCGCAGCCAGCCAGTCCAGCAGCCCGCGCCGTACGTCTCCATCAGCCGCACGTACTCCTCGGGCAGCCGGGTGCCCAGCCCGTCGTACAGCCACTCCCAGCCGCGCTCTCCGAGCACCGGAGCCGGCGGCGGGGGAACGAGGGCGGTCAGCGTCCGCAACCCGCTGCCGGAGGTGAGCGCCGCGCGCTGCCGCGCCGTCGGCTCCGGCCGCCGCCGCGGCGGGGTCCAGGCAGCGGATTCGAGTTCGCCGTACACACGGCTGCGGACGGCGACCGGCCGCAGCCCCTCGGCGACGAGCCGCGCCAGCGTCGGCACCAGCGGCGCGCCGAAGCGGCGCCACACGTCGCGGCTCCCGTCCCGGTGGTCGGGGCAGTGCATCACGACCGGCCACTGATCCGGGTCGTCGGACGCCGTGGTGTCCCAGAACAAGGTGTCGCACCTGCGGGTCTCGCCCACGGCAAGGACGCCGGGAGCCTCGCGCCGCGTCTCCGGCGCCCACGTCCCGTAGTCGAACGTCCCGCTGCCGTGCGGGGTGTGCAGCCAGAGGTGCTCGCCGATGTCCAGCGGGCCGTACGCGGAGGCGACGGCCTTGTAGTCGGCGGGCAGCGCCGTCCCCAGCCAGGTCTCGACCGCCTCCCAGTCGACCGGGACGGCGAAGCCGGCCGGCGGCGCGCCGAATATCTCGGCGAAGGCAGCGACATGCGGGTTCGTGGGCGACATGGCGGTACGGACCTCCCAGGCGCTGCGTTGCCCCACGACGATAGGTCTCGCCACCGACAACGGCGGCCGCCGCGCATGCACCAGCCGCGGCAGCCCGCGGTGCTCGCCTCCGCGCGCCCGTCGTCGGCGGTCGACCGCCACGGAGAGGCTTTTGTCACCTACGTGAGAGGCCGGTTGGGGACCGCCCTCGTCAACCGGCCGTGGCAGCGCCTCGACCTTGCCCCGACCTGGGCGTCAACACTCCGTCTCACCACCCACCGACCGCGCCATCTCCAGCAACTCGAACAGGTCGACATGCGTGCCGACGATCCCCTCGTCATGCAGATGGGCGTTGTCCGGCGACACGGTCACCCCGCTCGCGATGAGGTGGAACTGCTCTGCCGGATCCGGCAGGTGGCGCAACCCGGCCACGATGAGGCGGGTGACATGCGCCTGACTGCGGCCGTGAGAGTGCCCCCAGGCGCGCGTCCCTACGGCCTCGGACGGATCCGGCAGTTCGGCGAAGGTGCGCTCGTACAACTCGAGATGAGGGTGCCGATTCGGCCCGTCCACGAGGTGCACGTGTCCGACCACCCAGCAGCGGCGCAACCGGATCGCGAGGACGTCTCCGCCTCGGGTGAAGGTGAGGGTCTCCCGCGTGCTCGGCTTCCGCGTGAGCGGGGGCGGCGGCGAACGCAACAGCGCGATCATGTCGTCTGTTCGATGCAGGAACGCGTCGCTCAACCACACGGCGTCGTTCAGGGCATGGATCCCGGCGGTCGCCGATTCGGTGAGCTCGGGATCCACCAACCCGACTTCGTGCAACGCGGTAGCCAGGGCGATCGCAACCTTGTAGCCGTTCATCCGTTCACTCTCGGATGCGCCCGAATCCTCACGGGTTGCATCGAGCAGGAACCGCCACCGGCCCTTCACGGCCGGCACGACGTCGGCGTACCGAACACCTTCCAGACCTTGGTGCCTGGCGGAGAAGAAGCTCTTCTGCGCCAGGATCCGCACTTCATCCCGCGCTGTCGGGGCCACGGCACCGGCCGCGAGCTTGTCGAGGATCTGCTGGTGACGCACGAGGCCGCCCTCAGGGTCGTCCCGTAAATGATCTACGGTGTGGGTCGTTGACCTGCTCGCTTCCCCGTCATCCGGCAAGGGCGGGGCTGTGCAGGCAGGCGATGCCGGGCATGGCTCCCCGAGCCGGGGCGCTTCCGCCGGGCCACCACCGGCACCCCTCCGGCCGCACGACGAGGACACCACCCGTTCGGCGGTGGAGACCACGCTCGCGCACGCGCCCTGAATATTCGCAGGTCAGCGGCCCGGGCTAACGGTAGTTGACGAACTGGACCGCGAAGTCGAGGTCCTTGCCCTTGATGAGGGAGATGACGTCCTGGAGGGCGTCCCGGCTCTTGGAGGTCACCCGCAGCTCGTCCCCCTGCACCTGCGCCTTGACGCCCTTCGGCCCCTCGTCGCGGATGATCTTCGCGAGCTTCTTGGCGTCGTCCTGGGAGATGCCCTCCTTGACCGTGGAGTACAGCCGGTACTCCTTCCCGGACGCCTGCGGCTCCCCCGTCTCCAGGGCCTTCAGCGAGATCCCCCGCTTGACCAGCTTGGACTGGAAGATGTCCAGCACGGCCTTGGCCCGCTCCTCGGCGTTGGCCCGGATCTCGATCCGCTCCCCGGACCACGCGATCGCGGCGCCGACACCCTTGAAGTCGTAGCGCTGCGAGATCTCCTTGGCGGCCTGGTTGAGAGCGTTGTCGACCTCCTGCCGATCGACCTTCGAGACGATGTCGAAACTGGAGTCGGCCATCTTCGGTGCGCTCCTCGTGCACTGGTTCCCTGATACCGCACCCCGGTCCCGGGGCCGTGGGCCAGCCTAGTCACCCCCGCCCGGCCCACCAGCCCCGCAACCGGGTGGCGGACCACCCCCGGCCATCGGGTATGGTTTACGACGTTGCCGGGCAGCCCCAGCGGCCGGACCAGGCGACATCCCCAGGCGGTGTGCCCGAGTGGCCAAAGGGAGCAGACTGTAAATCTGCCGGCTCAGCCTTCCCAGGTTCGAATCCTGGCGCCGCCACACACGAAGAAACCCCTTCTGACCTGCCAAAAGGCAGCCCAGAAGGGGTTATGTGCTTTTCGGACGACCGCGTTCGGTCGGGGGCCGAAAGGGCCCGTCCTGCCTCGCCTCGCCCCGGCGCAGACCGGACTCGGGAAGCCCGTGCTCGGTGTCGACGGCGCACCCGGTACGGCTTGGCCCGGTCGGGGCGCACCTCCCGTGGAGGAGGTCCGTACGTCGTAGCCCGGCACTCCAGGTCCTCCGTCCACGACTCCAGCCCCCGGGGGCATGTGGTCGGGGGAACGCGCGCAGGTCGTGACGGAGTCCCAACTCCGCACGGCCTTCCGGCTTTTCGGCAAGCCACCGGCGTATTACGAAACGCGGACGCCCGGCCGGAGACGGAACCGGGGGACCCCGGGGGGTGTCTAGCGTGCGGGGAAGTCCGCTCGCCCCGAGCGGTGTCCCCGATGAGAAGGACGACTCATGCGTGTTCGGAGGAAGGCGGCCCTGGCCGTCGCCGCCCTGGCGGCCGGCCTGGTGCTCACCGCCTGCGGTGGAGACGACGGCTCCGCGTCGGACTCCTCGACCGCCGCCGCCGAGTCCTCGGACAGCGCGGCGCCCGAGGCCGACGCGCCGGACGGTGACGAGGAGGGGGCCACGGACGAGTACGTGAGCTGCACGGATCAGATCAACTACGCCGGTGACCCCCGCGCCAACGCCGAGATCAACACCATCGGTGAGGAGACCGGCGAGTGCCCGGAGCCCCTGGACCCCGACGAGGTCTCGGATATCCCCTACGACCCCGAGGTCAGCTGCACGGACCAGATCAACTACGCCGGCGACTCCCGCGCCAACGCCGAGATCGACACCGTCGGCGAGGAGACCGGCTGGTGCCCGCAGCCGCAGACGGCCGACGAGGCCGACGAGGCCGACGAGGCCGACGAGGGCGGCGTCGCCTACGACCCCGAGGTCCCTTGCACGGACCAGATCGACTACGCCGACGACCCCCGGTCCGACTCCGACATCAACCTCGCCGGCCAGACCACCGGCTGGTGCCCGGAACCCCAGCGGTAGCCACAGCAGCGGTGAGGGCTCTCCCCCGCTCTCTCTTTCGGGCACGGGCCCCCCGGTCGGCCGACACCGGCCGGGGGCGGGTCCGGCGCGGCACGCGGCGGGGCCGGACTCGTCTCCGGCGGCCGCTATAGGCTGCCCGCACACCTGTTCCGCGTGGAGGGGGCCGCCGCCGTGATCGACACCACCGTTCCGCACATCGCGCGGGTATGGAACTACTGGCTGGGCGGGAAGGACAACTACGAGGCCGACCGCCAGGCGGGTGAGCGCGTCAAGCAGGCGTTTCCGCAGATCACCGACATCGCGCGGGCCGACCGCGCCTTCCTCGCCCGCGCCGTCGCGTACCTCGTCGAGGAGGCCGGCATCCGGCAGTTCCTCGACATCGGCACCGGCCTGCCCACCGCCGGGAACACCCACGAGGTGGCCCAGTCGCTCGCGCCCGAGGCGCGCGTCGTCTACGTCGACAACGACCCCCTCGTCCTCACCCACGCGCGCGCCCTGCTCACCTCCAGCCCCGCGGGCGCCACCGACTACGTCGAGGCCGACGCGCGGGACCCGGAGACGATCCTCGGCGCCGCCGCGCGCACCCTGGACTTCGACCGCCCGGTGGCGGTCATGATGCTCGGCGTCCTGCACTACGTCCCCGAGTACCAGCGGACGCTGGGGGTCGTACGCCGGCTGCTGGAGGCCGTGCCGGGCGGCAGCCACCTCGCGATCACCCACGCCACCTTCGACGCCGCCCTCGGCGGCCGGGAGGGCATGGAGGGGAACGCGGAGGCCACGGAGTACTGGAACCGCAACGCGCCGATGCCCATCGCGCACCGCGCCAAGGAGCTGATCGCGGCGTACTTCGACGGCCTGGACCTCGTCGACCCGGGGCTCGTGTCCATGCCGCTGTGGCGCCCGGAGACCACGCCCTTCGGCGAGCCGCCGCCCCTCTTCGGGTACAGCGGGGTCGGTCGGAAGCCGTGACCGGCAGGACGGCCGCCGAGCTGACCTTTCTCTCCCGGGTCGCCTTCCGGGGGCGGGAGATCACCGCGCCGCGGGTACGCGCCCTGCTGGCCCTGCTCGCCGGGGAGCTGCGCGGCGGGTGCAGTGTCGCGCGGCTCGTGGACGGGATCTGGGGGGACGAGGCGCTGCCGGCGGATCCGGCGAACGCGCTGCGGATCCTGGTGTCCCGGGCGCGGGCCCAGGTGGGGGCCGACACCGTCGTCGGCACGCCGGCCGGGTACCGCCTGGCGCTGGCGGCGGACCGGGTCGACACGGCGGCGGTGGAGCGGTGCGCCGAGGCGTGCGCGCGGGCCGCGCGGGGCGGGGACCACGCCGGGGCGCTGGCCGCCGCCGAGGAGGGGCTCGGGTTCTGGGACGCGGCGCCGGAGGCGGGCGGGGGGCCGGTGGCCGGGGATCCGGTGGCGGAGCTGCGGGCCGCGCGGGCGCCGCTGTACAGCGATCTCGTACGGGCCCGGGCCCTGGCGCTCGCGCGCACGGGCCGGCGCGAGGAGGCGGCGGCGCCGCTGGCGCAGGTTCTCGCCGGCGCGCCCCGCGACGAGGAGGTGCTCGCCGAACTGCTGCGCGCCGAGGCGGCGTCGGCCGGGCCCGCGGCGGCGCTCGCCCGCTACGACACGTACCGGCGCGAGCTCCGCGACGACCTCGGCGCCGACCCGGGCGCCGCGCTCCGGGCCGTCCACCGCGAGCTGCTGCGGGAGGAGGCCCCCGCCGTCCGCCGCGGCGTGCCGCACGACCCGAACCCGCTGCTGGGGCGGGACGGCGACGTCGCGGCGGTGTCCGGGCTGCTGCGCTCGTCGCGGCTGACGTCGGTGGTGGGGCCGGGCGGGCTGGGCAAGACGCGGCTGGCGTACGCCGTGAGCCGGCGGGCGGAGCAGCGGCTGGTGCACTTCGTGTCGCTGGCCGGGGTCCGGGCCGACGAGGACGTGGCCGGGGAGGTGGCGTTCGCGCTGGGAGGCGGGGCGGGCGGGGCCGGAGGGGCCGGGAGCGGGGCCGGGAGTGGCGACGCTCTCGCCGCCGTCCTCGCCGCCCTCGGCGGGCAGCCCGCGCTGCTCGTCCTCGACAACTGCGAGCAGGTCGTCCAGGGCGCCGCCGACCTGGTACGGGAGCTGGTGGCGCGCGCCGCCGACCTCCGCGTGCTCGTCACCAGCCGCGCGCCCCTCGGGCTCAGCTCCGAGGCCGTCTACCAGCTCCCGCAGCTCTCCGCCGCGACCTCCGCCGAGCTGTTCGCCCAGCGCGCCCGCGCCGCCCGCCCCGACGTCGCGCTCCCGGCCGCCGCGGTCGCAGAGCTGTGCCGGCACCTCGACGGGCTGCCGCTCGCGGTGGAGCTGGCGGCGGCGCGGGTGCGGGTGCTGTCCGTACCGGAGATCGCGCGGCGTCTCGGCGACCGGTTCGCGCTGCTGCGCGGCGGCGCGCGGGACGCGCCCGAGCGGCACCGTACGCTGCACGCGGTCGTGGAGTGGAGCTGGAACCTGCTGGACGAGGACGCCCGGGCCGCCCTGCGGACGCTGTCCGTCTTCCCCGGCGGCTTCACGGCCGCGGCGGCGGATCACCTGCTGGGCGGGGACGACGCGCTGGAGCTGCTGGAGCAGCTCGTGGACCAGTCGCTGCTGAAGGCCGCCGACACCGCCGCCGACGCCGCGGCGGGGGTCCGCTTCCACATGCTGGAGACGGTGCGCGAGTTCTGCGCCGCCCGGCGCGCGGCGGCCGGCGAGGAGGAGGCGGTCACCGACCGGTTCCTGGGCTGGGCGCGGGACTTCGGGCTCGCCCACCACGACGCGCTGTTCGGCCGCGAGCCGCTACGGCACTGGGCCCGGCTGCGCGCGGAGCAGGACAACCTCGTCCTCGCCCTCCGCCACGCCCTCGCCCGCGGCGACCACGCCACCACCGCCGCCGCCGGCGCCGTCCTCGCCGGCGTCTGGACCACCGACGCCGCGACCTTCCACCGCACCTTCGCCCTGGCCGCCGACACCGCCCGCCCGCTGTCGCACTACCGCCCCGCCCCCGGCCACATCGAGGTCGCCCGCACCCTCAGCACGCTGTGCACCGCCGGCCCGTTCATGGGCTACGGACCGCTCCACGCGCGCCACCTCGCCACCCTGCGCCGGCTGCCGCCCGCCGAGCCGGACACCCTGCTGCGGGCGCTCTCCGTCGTACTGTGCGCCGTCCCGGACATGCGCGCGCCCCGCTACGAGGCGCTGGACGCACTCCGCACCAGCGACTCCCCGCTGCTCGCCGGCATCGCCGAGTGCGTCGCCAGCTACCTCTGGGAACACGGGCACGAGCCGGAGCGCGCGCTGGCCGCCGCCCGCCGGATGCACGCCGCCGTCGGCGCCGTCCCCAACCCGTCGCTGAAGCTCCTCGCGCACTCGCGCTGCAGCGAGCTGTGCATGGAGGCCGGGCTGGGCGAGGAGGCGTACGGGCATCTCCTCGCGGCGCTGGACGCGCTGGCGCACCTGAGCGACCAGTCGCCGACGACGGGGCTGCGCCGCGGGCTGGTGCTGGCGTGCCTCCAGCGCGGGGAGCCGGAGGAGGCGGAGGAGTGGCTGCGGCGGGTGGAGGCGGCCCGGTCGGCGGCGGAGCAGCCGCAGATGGTCGCGGGCGACACGGGGGCGTGGGCGGAGATCGCGCTGTCGCGCGGGCTGACGGAGCTGGGGCTGAAGCGGTGGCGTACGGCGGTGGCGCAGCTGCGTACCGCCGCCCCGCCCCACGCCTTCGTCCCCGCGCTCGCCGACGCGCACGCCGAGCCCCACGCCGACACCAGCCCCGACGTCGACGCGGAAGTCCGCCCCGACGCCCACGTCGACGCCCACGCCGGGTCGCCCGGTGCGCCGCCCGGCGGCGCGACCGGTACCGCGCCCGGCGGCCCGCCCGCCGACCCCCTGGCCGAGTCCTGGGGCATGCACCTCGCAGCCACCGCCGTCGCCGCGCACGCCCACGCCGGCCGCCTGGAGCCCGTCGCCGGTCTCGTGGCCGAGCTGGAGGGCCGGATCCGTACGCTGCTCGCCGCGGACCCCCGCACCGGCGAGGTTCCCGCGGAGGCCGCGGTCGACGGCGCCGCGGTGCTGTGCCTGGGCCTCGTCCGGCTGGCCGCCGGCGACGACCCCGCGGCGGCGGTACGGCTGGTGGCACTCGCCGAGCGGCTGTACGTGCCGCAGGCGTTCCACCCCACGCTGTCCGTCGCCCGCGCCCGCCGCGCCGCCGAGGACGCCGACGGGGCGGCGTACGCCGACGCGGTGTCGGAGTACGCCGCCCTGGGGCGGGGCGAGCTGCGCGAGGTGGCCCGCGGGCTCATCCCGGTCACTTCGCCTCGCGGTTGAAGGACGCCTGGGACCAGAAGTAGCCGAGGACGGTCAGCCCCACGCACCAGCCCACGGCCAGCCAGCCGTCGTGCCCGATCTCCGTGCCGAGCAGCAGCCCGCGCAGGGTCTCGATGGCCGGGGTGAACGGCTGGTACTCGGCGACCGGCCGGAACCATCCCGGCATCGCGTCGAGCGGCACGAAGGCGCTGGACAGCAGCGGCAGCAGAATCAGCGGGGTGGCGTTGTTGCCGGCGCCCTCGGCGTTCGGGCTGACGAGCCCCATGCCGACGGCGATCCAGGTCAGCGCGAGGGCGAAGAGCACCAGCAGGCCGAAGGCGGCGAGCCACTCCAGCACGGTCGCGTCGGTGGAGCGGAAGCCGATGGCCACGGCGATCGCGCCGACGAGGACCACGCTGGCGAGGCATTGCAGCACGCTGCCGAGGACGTGCCCGATGATCACGGAGCCGCGGTGGATCGCCATGGTGCGGAAGCGGGCGACGATGCCCTCGGTCATGTCCATCGCGACGGAGACCGCGGCGCCGACCGTGGTGGACCCGATGGTCATGAGCAGCAGGCCGGGCACGACGTAGGCGATGTAGACGTCGCGGTCGGGGGCGCCGCCGACGAGGCCGGCGCTCATGGTGTCGCCGAAGACGTAGACGAAGAGCAGGAGCAGCATGACCGGGGTGAGGAGCAGGTTCAGGGTCAGGGAGGGGTAGCGCCGGACGTGCAGCAGGTTGCGGCGCAGCATGGTGGACGAGTCGCGTACGGCGAGGGCGAGGGAGCTCATCGGACGTTCTCCTTGACGGTGGTGGCGGTGGTGGCGGTGAGGGCGAAGAAGACGTCGTCCAGGTCGGGGGTGTGGACGGTGAGGGTGTCGGCGTGCACGTCGCCGGCGTCCAGCCAGTCGAGGATCGCGCGCAGCTCGCGCTGCGTGCCGTCGCTGGGAATCTGGAGCGTCAGCGCCTGGTCGTCGCGTACGGTCTCGCGCAGCGCGCGGGCGGCCCGCTCGTACGCCCCGGGGTCCTCGAACCGCAGCCGGACGTGGCCGCCGGGGACGAGCCGCTTCAGCTCGTCGGCGGTGCCGTGGGCGGCGATCCGGCCGTCGTGCAGGACGGCGATGGTGTCGGCGAGTTCGTCGGCCTCTTCGAGGTACTGGGTGGTGAGGAAGACGGTGACGCCGTCGGCGACCAGCTCGCGGATGATCCGCCACATGTTGTGGCGGGAGCGCGGGTCGAGGCCGGTGGTCGGCTCGTCGAGGAAGAGGATCCGCGGGCTGCCGACGAGGGTCATGGCGATGTCGAGGCGGCGCCGCATGCCGCCGGAGTAGGTGGCGGCGGGCTTGCCGGCGGCGTCGGTGAGGTCGAAGCGGGCGAGGAGTTCGGCGGCGGCCCGGCGGCCCTCCCGGCGGGGCAGGTGGTGCAGGTCCGCCATCAGGAGCATGTTCTCCTCGCCGGTGATGAGGTTGTCGACGGCGGAGAACTGGCCGGTGACCCCGATGGCGGCGCGGACGGCGCCGGGGTCGGCGGCCGGGTCGTGGCCGGCGACGCGGATGTCGCCGGCGTCGGCGGTGATGAGGGTGGAGAGGATCTTCACGGCGGTGGTCTTGCCGGCGCCGTTGGGGCCGAGGAGCGCGAAGACCGTGCCCCGGGACACGTGCAGGTCGATGCCGTCGAGGACGGTCTTCTCGCCGTACGACTTGCGCAGCCCGGTGGCCGCGATGGCGGTGGTGGTGGCGGTGGTCGTCGTCATGCCCCGTAGCCTGCGGGGCGCGGCGCTCAACGGCCTTTCAGCGCCGTTTCAGCGTCCGCCGCTCCCCGGCGGGGGCTGAAATACCCGGCCCGTACGCCCCGGATGCCCGGAAAGCGGCCCGGCTGGTCAGACGCGCGGTCACCCGCTAGATTCCCCCGACCGCAGGGGAGGGTCTTGTGAGCTTGTGTTTCGTGCCGTTCAGGAAGTACGCGGACTTCACCGGCCGGGCGCGCCGGCGGGAGTTCTGGTCGTTCCTGCCGCTCGTTCTGCTGCCGGCCGCCGCTCTCGTGGGCGCGGCGCTGCTGTCGGGGTCGGACGCCGTCTGGTTCGCGTTGACCAGCTACGTGCTGGTGACCTTCCTGCCCTCGCTCGCCGCGAGTGTGCGGCGGCTGCACGACGTGGGCAGGTCCGGCTGGTGGTGGCTCCTGACGGCGTTCGTCCCGTTCGGCGGAGTCGTGGTCCTCGTCTTCCTGCTGCTGGACAGCGAAGCGCGGGACAACGACCACGGGCCCTGCCCGAAGGCCGTCCCGGTTGCGGCGCACCCGGTTCCGCCGCCCCCGGCGTGAGTCCGTACGGCCCGGGTGTGGCGGCTGCGCCGCGGGGCCGTCCGTCGGGTTGAATCCCCTTCGTCTCCGGCAACGACGCGGTGGGAGTGGTGACGGTGGACAGCGGCGGGGAGCGGTTTCTGCGGCGGGCCTTCGAGCTGGCGGCCGAGGCGCGGGCGGCGGGCAACGGGCCGTTCGGGTCGCTGCTGGTGGGGCCCGGCGGAGACGTACTGGCGGAGGACCGGAACACCACCGTCGTGGACGGCGACATCACCGCGCACCCCGAGCTGAAGCTCGCGCGGTGGGCCGCGCGGGAGCTGGACGCGGACACGGCGGCGGGGACGACGATGTACACCAGCTGCGAGCCGTGCGGGATGTGCGCGGGGGCGCTGGTGTGGTCGGGGATCGGGCGGGTGGTGTACGCGCTGTCGGCCGGGCAGCTGCGGGAGTTGCGGGGGCGGCCGGGCGGGCCGGCGGCGGTTCCGTCCGCGGGGCCTTATCTGTATGAGGAGGCCAGTCGCGTCTTCGAGGGGTACGTCCCGTAGCCGGTCGGCGCGGCGAACGGGGATGTGTAGTATCCCCGTTATGCACATGGGTGAAGGCGTCGAGTGGGGGCTGCACAGCTGCCTGACCCTGGCCTGGCTGCGGGACGCGGGCCCGGTGCCGATCCGCCGCCTGGCCGCCTGGTTCGACCTGCCGCAGGAGTATCTGAAGAAGCGCCTCCAGGCCCTCGCCCGCGCGGGCATCCTCGCCTCCACGCCGGGAGCGCGCGGCGGGTTCTCCCTGGCGCGGGCGCCGGAGCGGATCACGCTCATGGACGTCGTGACCGCCCTGGAGGGCCCGCTCGAACCCTTCACCTGCACCGAGATCCGGCAGCGGGGGCACGGAGGGCGGGGCGGGGAGCGGGAGTTCACGCGGCCCTGCGGGGTGGCCACCGCCATGCGCCGCGCCGAACTGGCCTGGCGGCGCGAGCTGGCCGGCCAGACGGTCGCCGACCTGATGGCCGCGGCGCCGGCGGCCAGCGCGGAGCGTACGCGACGGCAGTACGCCCGGCTCGCCGGCTGACCCGCGGCACGTACACCGACAACCCGGCCACCTGGCCAACGGGCCGCGGGCCGCCACAGGGGAGGAATAGGGATGGCAGATATCCCGGTTACGCGCGCGGCCGGGGACGCCGGAGCCGTCGGGTCCGCCGGAGCCGCCGGCCGCTCCCGCGGGCTCTCCGCCACCCTCGTCCTCGCCCTCGGCACCTTCGCCGTCGGCACCGACGCGTTCGTCGTCGCCGGCTTCCTCCCCGCCATGGCCGGCTCGCTCGGCGTCTCCGAGTCCGCCGCCGGGCAGTCCGTCACCGTCTTCGCCGCCGCGTACGCCGTCCTCTCCCCCGTCCTCGCCACCGCCTGCGCCCGCGTCCCCCGCCGGGCGCTGCTCGTCGGCGCCCTGCTCGTGCTCGCCGCCGCCAACCTCGCCTCCGCGCTCGCGCCGAACTACGCCGTGCTCCTCGCCGGCCGCGTCCTCGCCGCGGCCGGCGCGGCGGCGTTCACGCCCGGCGCCGGCGCCGTCGCCGCCGCCCTCGCGCCGCCCGAGCGGCGGGCGCGGGCGCTCGCGGTCGTCGTCGGCGGGCTGACCATGGCCACCGCCCTGGGCGTGCCGCTGGGCACGCTCGTAGAGCGGGCGGTCGACTGGCGTACGGCGCTGGGGCTGGTCGCCGCGCTCTGCGCGGTGTGCGCGGCCGGGGTCCACGCCGCCATGCCGCCCCTGCCCGGCGCCGCGCCGGTGCCGCTGCGGGCGCGGCTGCGCGCGCTGCGCCGGCCCGGGGTGCTCGCCGTGCTGCCGCTGACCGCGCTGGGCATGGGCGCGGGGTACACCGTCTACGCGTACACCGTGCCCCTCCTCGCCAACGCCGGCGTCGGCGGCGCGGGGGTGACGTGGATGCTGTGCCTGTACGGGGCCGGGGCCGTCGCCGGCAACCTCGCCGCCGGTACGGCCACCGACCGCTGGGGCGCGGTGCGGGTGCTGGCCGCCGGGTACGCGCTGATGGCGGCGGGCCTGGGCGTCCTCGCCCTGGCGGCCGCGGCGGGCCCGCGCGCCCTGCCGCTGACGGCCGCGGCGGTGGTGGCGTGGGGCGCGGGCAGCTGGTGCCAGACCCCGCCGCAGCAGCACCGGCTCATCTCCGCCGCGCCCGGGGAGACCGCGCTCGTGGTCGGCCTGAACGCCTCGGCCATCTACACCGGCATCGGATTCGGCACGCTGCTCGGCGGGCTGCTGCTGCCCCTCGGGACCGCGTCGGCGGCGGCGGCCGGGGCGGTGCTGGCGCTGGCGGCGGGTGCCTGGCTGGCGGGGACGCGACGGTACCGGTGAGCGGGCGCGGCGGGGACGTACGGGCGGCGGGATACGCCCGTACGGAACGAACAGGCCCGCACCCACCCGAAACCCCCGCGCCTTGGCGGGTCCGCACCACCGCGCGCCCCCAGGACTGTCGCCCCGACCCTCCTGCCCACGGCGGCCGTTGTGCTGCAATCAACTATGGCCACGACCACCGACGGCACCACGCCCTCCGTACCGGACGAACCGGTCCACCGGCTGCGTACCGAGATCCAGCGGTTACGGGACGAGGCCGCGCAGCAGAAGAAACTGGCTCACCGCCGGGCCGAGTTCTGGGCCAAGGCCGACGTCGCGCTCGGCTTCCCCGCCGCCCTGCTCGCCGCCGTCTCCGGCGCCGCCGCGCTGGCGTCCCCGGACGCGCGGGTGCCGGCGGCGCTGGGCACCCTGGTCTCGGCGGGCTTCGCGGCGGGGGCCGCGTTCCTGCGCAGCGAGCGGCGGCGGCTGGCGAACAAGTGGTCCCGGCAGGCGTGGGCGGCGGTGGAGGCGAAGGCGACCGTGCTGCTGGCGCGGGAGTGGATCGGCCCCGCGGACCTGGCCGAGCTGTTCGAGGTGCGGCAGGTGGCGCTCGGGGCGTACGAGGGCGACGAGACCCCGCACCCCCCCGGCCCACCACCCGCAACCCCGGGCCCGGCCTGACGCGCGCGGCCGCTACTGGTCCGGGCCCACCGTGGGCAGGTAGCGCGGTGCTCGCCAGGCGTCCAGCCGGTGCTCCACCGCCGCCCCGAGCGCCAGCAGTTCGGCGTCCTGCCGGTCGCCGGCCATGAGCAGCAGCCCCACGGGCAGCTCGCCGACGAAGCCGGCCGGCACCGACAGCGACGGGTAGCCGGACACCGCGGCGGGGGTGGAGGAGGGGATCACGTCGTCGTCGCCGCGGGCGCAGTCCGTGGTCCAGGCGGGCGGGTTCGTCGGGGCGGCGATGGCGTCGAGGCGGTGGGCGGCCAACGTCTCGTCGATCGAGCGCTTCGACAGATCGTTCAGCTCCGCGCGCATCGCCCGGTACCCCGGGTCGGTCGGCGGCGGGGCGGCGAGCGCCGCCTCGAACAGCTCCTGGCCGGCGAAGCAGCTCTGCTCCTCCGGGTGGGTGCGGTTGAACTCGATCAGCCCCGCGAGGTCCACCGGGCCCTCGCGGGTGGCGAGGTAGGCGTCGATGTCCCGGTGGAACTCCGTCAGCAGCGCCGGGAACTCCAGCTCCGCGAGCCGCTCCTGGTACGGCAACGTCACCTCCACGACCTCCGCGCCGGCGCGGCGCAGCTTCCGGGCCGTACGGACCATCAGCGCGTCCACCTCGGGGCCCAGCGTGGGCAGCCGCCACAGCCCGATGCGCTTGCCGCGCAGGCCGCGGACGTCGTCCGGCGTGAGGGCGGCGCGTACCGACTCGTCCTCGGCGAGGGCGGCGAGGGTGAGCGCGGTGTCGGTGACGTTGCGGGCCATCGGTCCCGCCGTGTCCTGCTCGGCCGAGATCGGGACGACGCCGTCCTGGCTGACGACGCCGAGGCTCGGCTTGTGGCCGACGACGCCGGTCATCCCGGCCGGGCAGACGACGGAGCCGTCGGTCTCGGTGCCGATCGCGACCTGGGAGAGGGAGGCGGCCAGGGCGGCGGCGGAGCCGGCGGAGGAGCCGCAGGGGTTGCGGTCGAGGACGTACGGGTTGCGGGTCTGCCCGCCGACTGCCGACCAGCCCGACGTCGGCTTGGCGGCACGGAAGTTGGCCCACTCGGAGAGGTTGGCCTTGCCGAGGATCACGGCTCCGGCCGCGCGCAGCCTGGTGACGAGCGCGGCGTCGTCGGCGGGCGGCTCGCCGGCGAGGGCGAGGGAGCCGGCGGTGGTCGGGAGGTCGCGGGTGTCGATGTTGTCCTTGAGGAGGACGGGGATGCCGTCCAGCGGGCCGCGGGTGCGGCCGCGGCGGTGCCGGGCGTCGCTGGCGGCGGCCTGGCGGAGGGCGGTGGGGTCGGTGCGCAGCACGGCGTCGATACGGGGGTCGACGGCGCGGATGCGGCGGAGGTAGGCGCGGGTGAGGGCGGTGGCGGTGAGGGAGCCGCTGTGCATGCGGCGTTGCAGCTCGGGGATGGTGACGGTGTCGAGGTCGACGCCGAGGGAGGCGGGCGTGGCCGGGGCGCCCCCGGCGGCGGTGCCGGGGGCGGGCGGGGCGGCGTGGGCGGACGGGCCGGGCAGGCCGGTGGGACCGGCGAGGAGGGCCCCGGCGGCGAGGACGGCGACGAGTGCGGCGGTGCTCCTGTTCCCCATGCGGTCAGGGCACCTCAGCCCCGCGGGGCACCGCAAGGGCGCACGGCGGTATGGGCGGGACGTGAGGGGTGGGACGCCATGGGTGGGCGCGGCCCCTCTGTCATCCCGTGTCGTCGGCTACGACGCCGGGCCCGCCACCGCCGCGACCGCCTCCAGCACCGGCGTGCCGCCGGCGACCAGCTCCAGCGTCAGCCCCGCCGTCCGCGGCTCGTCGAGCAGCGCGACCAGCACCGCCGCGACGTCGTCACGGGCGATCTCCGAGCGGCCCGTCCGCTCGGCGAGGTGCACGAGGCCGGTGCCGGCGTCGTTGATCAGCCGACCGGGGCGCAGGATCGTCCAGTCGAGGGCGGCCCGGGCCCGTACGGCGTCGTCCGCGGCGGTCTTTGCCCGCAGGTACGCGGCGAAGACCGGGTCCGTGCCGGGCGGCGGCTCACGGTCGGTGCCCATGGCGGAGACGACGACGAAGCGCCGCACGCCGGCCGCCTCGGCGGCGTCGGCGAAGAGCACGGCCGCATCGCGGTCGACGGTCTCCTTGCGCGCCTCGCCGCTGCCGGGTCCGGCGCCGGCGGCGAACACCGCGGCGTCGGCGCCTTCGAGGTGCCGGGCCACCTCGTCGGGGGCGGCGGACTCCAGGTCGCAGACGACGGGTACGGCGCCGACGGCCGTCAGGTCCTCGGCCTGTTCGGGGCGGCGGATGAGCCCGGCGGCCTCGTCGCCGCGGGCGGCGAGCAGGCGCTCCAGTCGCAGGGCGATCTGACCGTGTCCTCCGGCGATGACGATGCGCATGCGTTCGACGGTAACGCCTCCCCGTCCCCGGCGCGCGACACGGCACGGAGCGGCGGGGGGGAGGGGGTGAAGAGCGGCGGGCGCAGGGGCGGTGCGGCGGAGTGCGGCGGGCGCTGGCGCGGTGCGGCGCGGCCAGGTGTTGCGCGCAGGCGGGGCGCGGCGGGCGCTGGCGCGGTGCGGCGCGGCCAGGTGTTGCGCGCGGGCAGGGCGCGGCGGGCGGTACGGCGTAGTGCGGTGGGCGCAGGGGCGGTGCGGCGCGGCCAGGTGTTGTGCGCAGGCGGGGCGCGGCGCGCGGTACGGCGTAGTGCTGCGGGCGCAGGGGCGGTGAGCGCGGTGGGGTGTTGTGCGGCGGGCGCAGGCGCGGTACGGCGTAGGCGCGCGGACGCCGGCGCGGCGCGGTGCGCGGCCGGGTGTTGAGCGCAGGCGCGGTACGGCGTAGTGCGGCGGGTGCTGGCGCGGCGCGGCCAAGTGTTGTGCGCGGGCGGGGTGCGGCATGCGGTACGGCGGCGGGCGTGGGCGTTGTGCGAGCGGCCGGGGAGGAAGGGGCGTAGGGCAGTTGGCGACAGCAACCTGCCGTTCCCCGCACTCCCGCCCCAGGGTAAGCGGCGCCCCTGACAACGCCTGCGACTCCGACCGCACCTGCGGCGGCGGAGCCCCGCGCCCCGCCGCGCGGCGGGCGGCGGGCGGCCTCAGCCCGCCGTGCGGCGCAGGCCCTGGCGGGGCAGGTCCAGCTCCGCGGCGACCGAGTCGCAGTACTCCCGTACCGCGCTCGTCCGGGCCACCACCCGGCCGCGGTGGATCACGATCCGGCTGTACCCCAGCGACAGCGCGCCCGCGACCGAGTCGCCCCGCACCGCGAGCAGCTCCGCCGGGAAGCCCGCCTCCACCCGCACCTCCGGCAGCCCCAGCACCGCCCGCGCCTGCCCGGCCACCGCGTCGTACGCCGCCGCCGGGCCGGTCGCGCGGGCGGCGGCGAGGAGGTACGCGGACTGGAGCGGGTCGCCGCGGCCCACGGGGTTCGCGGCGTCGCGTACGGCGCCGCTCCCCGCCGCGACGCGCACGCCGGCGGCGCGCAGGAGTTCCACGGGGGCGTACGAAAACGCCCGCGCCCCCGCACCGCCCGCCCCCGCGCCACCCGCCACCGCACCGTCCCCGTGCCCCGCACCCCGCCGCACGCCGACGCAGTCCCCCTGCGGCAGACACACCACCGACACCCCCGCGCCCGCCAGCCGCTCCGCCACCCCCACCGCCGTCTCGTACGGCACCCGCGCCAGCCCGCCGCACGGCCCGACCGCCACCCCCGCCCCGCCCCGCAGCTCCCCCGCCATGGCCGCCACCCGGTCGAGCCGCGCGGGGTCCGCGCCGTCGCAGTGCAGGTCGACCGCGCACCCGTACTCCGCGGCGACCCGCAGCACCGTCTCCGTGAAGCCGTCCGGGTCCGGGTCCAGGTCCGGGCGACCGCCCAGCGCGGTGGCGCCCATGGCGACGGCGTCGTGGAGCAGCGCCCGGCCGCCGGCGCCCGCGACGCCGGTCAGCACCCGGGGCGCGGCCACCACCGCGACGTCGGCGAGGCCGCGCAGCGCGGCGCGGGCGGCGAGGACGGCGCCGAGCGCGTCGAGGGCGCCGGAGCCGCCGGGCCCGCCGGAGCCGGCTCCGTCACCGATACGTACATGCGTGCGCAAGGCGGTCGCGCCGTGCCCGAGTTGGAGAAGGGCCGCCTCGACGGCCCGCCGCTGCACATCGGCAGCGGAGGCAGCGGAGGCGCCCGAGACGCCCGAGGCCCGCGAGGCGCCCGGGGCGTCAGCGGGACCCGGGGCCGCCGCCGTCAGCGCCGTGTCGAAGTGCGCGTGCGGCTCCGCCGGCGCCGGCAGCAGCAGATACCCGCCGAGTTCCACGCGCGCCCCGCACCCGCCCGCCTCCCCCGCCAGGCTGCCGGCCGTCCCCACCGCCAGGATCCGGCCGCCCCCGAGACGTACGTCCACCGTCCTGCCGTCCGCGAGCCGCGCGCCGCACAGCACCGGTGTTCCCTCGCCGCCCGGGGCCGGGGCGGACCCGTACCGGGGCTGCTGCGGAGGCGGAGGAGGAGGGCTGGCGGGCATGTGACTCCTGCGGACAGGTCAGGGTAAACATCCCCGATGTGGGCAAAATCGCATAGTCAAGAACACACAGGCACAGTCAGGACCGATCAAGATCAGAAGGCGAGACCGTGCCGGGCGGCGCGAACGAGCCTAGGCGGGGCGGGCGCGCGCGACGCGGAGGAGGCGATAAGTCGTACCGGCGTGGCAACCGGCAGGTCCGCCCGCCGGCGGAGATCGACAGGCGTGCGGGGGCGCGGTCGGGGGCGGGTTACTGATTTCACGTTCGGCCGCTCAGCGTGTAGTGTCTTCATCGCTCGCCCCAATAGCTCAGTCGGCAGAGCGTCTCCATGGTAAGGAGAAGGTCAACGGTTCGATTCCGTTTTGGGGCTCTGATGCGTATAGCACCTCGCTACCCTGGGAGGAGCAGAGCATCGCAGCGGTGTAGCTCAGTCGGTAGAGCAAGCGGCTCATAATCGCTGTGTCACCGGTTCAAGTCCGGTCACCGCTACTCACCCCAAGTAGCCGATTGCAGGCTCGGACCTACGATCGGCTACTCTTTCTGCGTTGAACAGTTGTCCGTTCGTCAAGGAGCACTCACGTGGCTGCCACAGACGTCCGCCCGAAGATCACGCTGGCCTGCGTGGAGTGCAAGGAGCGGAACTACATCACCAAGAAGAACCGGCGTAACAACCCGGACCGACTGGAGATGAAGAAGCACTGCCCGCGCTGCAACGCCCACACGGCGCACCGCGAGACCCGCTAAACCGCAGGCCCTCGAACCCCTCGTCCCGGCCGGGGCGGGGGGTTCGCCGCGCTTCCGGCCCGCGCGCACCCATGCCCACACCGCCGCCCCTGCGCCGCGCCCGCGCAGCGCCCCGGCACGCCGCGCGGCTAGGGTGGTGCCCCGCCGCGCGACAGGAGGGTCCATGCCGCTCGATCAGTCCTTCGTGGGCCGGAGTTATCCGCCCACCGCCCCCTACGAGGTGGGCCGGGAGAAGATCCGCGAGTTCGCGGAGGCGGTGGGTGATGCCAACCCCGCGTACACCGACCCGGAGGCCGCGAAGGCCCTGGGCCACCCCGACGTGATCGCGCCGCCGACGTTCGTGTTCGCGATCGCGTTCCGGGCGGCGGGCCGGGTGATCGAGGACCCGCAGCTGGGGCTGGACTACAGCCGGGTCGTGCACGGGGACCAGAAGTTCGCGTACAGCCGTCCGGTACGGGCCGGGGACCGGCTCTCGGTGACGTCGACGATCGACTCGATCAAGTCGATGGCCGGGAACGACATCATGGATGTGCGCGGCGAGGTGCGGGACGAGGCGGGCGAGCATGTGGTGACGACGGTCATCAAGCTGGTCGCCCGCGCCCCGGAGACCCCCGAGACCCCCAAGACCCCCGAGACCGCCGAGGAGGGCTGAGGAGCCGATGGTGGCGAAGGTGGCGTACGACGCCGTCGAGGCCGGTACGGAGCTGCCGGCGCAGTCGTTCCCGGTGACCCGCGAGACGCTGGTGCGCTACGCGGGCGCGTCGGGGGACTTCAATCCGATCCACTGGAACGAGCGGTTCGCCCGCGAGGTCGGGCTGCCGGACGTGATCGCGCACGGGATGTTCACGATGGCCGAGGCGATCCGGGTGGTCACGGACTGGGTCGGCGACCCGGGCGCGGTGGTGGATTACGGGGTGCGGTTCACGAAGCCGGTGGTGGTGCCGGACGACGGCACGGGGGCGGTGATCGAGGTCTCCGGGAAGGTCGCGCAGAAGCTGGACGACGGGGCGCGTACGGTCCGGGTGGACCTGACGGCGACGAGCGCCGGGCAGAAGGTGCTGGGCATGTCGCGGGCCGTGGTCCGGCTGGCGTAGCGGGGGTGCGCCGCCGCGGTTGACAAGTTAGTGAGTAGCCAATAACTTAATCGGCATGGCAAGGATGAGCGCAGAGGAGCGGCGCGAGAGCGTCATCCGCGCGGCGATCACGGAGTTCGGCCGCGGTGGTTACCACGGCACGTCCACCGAGGCGATCGCCAAGCGCGTCGGCGTCTCGCAGCCGTACCTCTTCCGCCTCTTCCCCAACAAGCGCGCCATCTTCCTCGCCGCCGCCCTGCGCTGCGTCGAGGACACCGCCGCCGTCATGCGCGCCGCCGCCGAGGGCCTGCCGCCGGAGGAGGCGCACAAGGCCGTGGCGGTGGCGTACCAGCGGCTCATCGAGGACCGTGACCGGCTGCTGATGCAGATGCAGACCTACGTCGCGGTGGCCTCGGCCGAGTCGTCGGGCGACCACGACTTCGGCAGGCCCATCCGGGCCGCCTGGTCCGAGCACCTCTACGACTTCGCGCTGCTGACGTTCGAGGGCGACGCGTCGGAGGCCACGACCTTCCTCGCCTTCGGCATGCTGATCAACACCCTGGTCGCGCTCGGCTACCCGCCGGACGACCGGGTCTGGGACGGGTTCTGGCCCGAGACCAAGCCCAGCACGTAGCCCCACCCCACACCCGCACCACCGCACACCCGCACCACCGCACACGTCCGTACCCCCGCACGGCCGCGAAAGTTATTGAGCGATAACTAATCTGGAGGGACCATGCCAGCCACCGGCACCGCACCGCCCGAGCGCCGCCGCCCCGGCGCCACCTTCTGGGCGCTGCTCCTGACCAGCGTCGCCAGCTTCATGGGCGCGCTCGACAACCTCGTCGTCGTCACCGCCCTCCCCGCCATCCGCGAGGACCTCGGCGGCGGCATGGCGGACCTGGAGTGGACGGTCAGCGCGTACACGCTCACCTTCGCCGTCCTCCTCATGCTCGGCGCCTCCCTCGGCGACCGCTTCGGCCGCCGCCGGATGTTCGGCGCCGGCATCGCGATCTTCACCGCCGCCTCCGCCGCCGCGGCCCTCTCCTCCGGCCTCGGCACCCTCGTCGCCGCCCGCGCCGTCCAGGGCGTCGGCGCCGCGCTGCTGATGCCGCTGTCGCTGACCCTGCTCTCCGCCGCCGTGCCGGCCGCGCGCCGCGGGATGGCGCTCGGCGTCTGGGGCGCGGTGCAGGGCCTGGCCGTCGCGTCCGGGCCGCTGGTCGGCGGGGCGCTGACCGAGCACATCTCGTGGCACTGGATCTTCTGGCTGAACGTGCCCGTCGGCCTCGCCCTCCTGCCGCTGGTCCGGCTGCGGCTGGCCGAGAGCCGCGGCCCGAACGACCGCCTCGACATCCCCGGCACCCTGCTCGCCAGCACCGCGCTCTTCGGCCTCGTCTACGCCCTCGTCCGCGGCAACGCCGACGGCTGGACCTCCGGCCCCGTCCTCGCCGGGCTGATCGCCGCCCCGGTGCTGCTGGCCGCCTTCGTCGCGTACGAGCTGCGCGCCGCGAACCCCATGCTGCCCATGCGCCTCTTCCGCAACCGCAGCTTCAGCGCCGTCAACGCGGCGAGCGTGCTGATGTTCGTCGGGATGTTCGGCTCGATCTTCCTGCTGAGCCAGTTCCTCCAGGACGTCGGCGGCTACTCGCCGCTGGAGGCGGGCCTGCGGATGCTGCCGTGGACCGCGATGCCGCTGATCGTCACCCCGATCGCCGGCGCGCTGTCCGACCGCATCGGCGGCCGGCCGATCATCGCCGCCGGGCTCGCGCTTCAGGCGGTGGGCCTGGTGCTGTGGGCGGTGACGGTCGAGGTGGGCTTCTCGTACGGGGCGACCCTGCCGGCGCTGACGGTGAGCGGCGTGGGCATGGCGATGTACTTCGCGCCCTCCGCGAACGTCGTCCTGTCCAGCGTCGCCCCCGAGGAGCAGGGCATCGCCTCCGGCGCCAACAACGCCTTCCGGGAACTGGGCGGCGCGCTGGGCATCGCGGTGCTGGCCGCCGTCTTCTCCGCCCAGGGCGGCTACGAGACCGGGCAGACCTTCGTCGACGGGCTGACCCCGGCGCTGTGGGCGGGCGCGGCGACGGTGGCGGTGGGCGCCGTGGCGGCGCTGCTCATCCACCGGCACCGGCCGGCGCGGGTCGCGCCGGCGGACGCCCCCGCCTCCGCCCCCGCCCCCGGCTCCGACGCCGCGGACCAGGACCGTACCCCGGTCGGCGTCTGACCCGTCTGGCTCGTCTGACCCGTCCGCCCCCCGCCCCACGGGACCGCCCCGCGCCACCGGCCGCGGGGCGGTCCCGTGGCCGCTCCGTTTCCGTCCCGGCACGTCCCGTGCCGATACTGGTCACGACGGACCGCACGCCGACGCGAGAGGTGCCGACCGTGAAGCTCTTCAACCTCCTCTTGAACGTCCTGTGGCTGATCTTCTGCGGCATCTGGATGGCGATCGCCTACACGATCGCCGCGCTGGTGTGCTTCGTCCTGATCATCACGATCCCGTTCGGCGTCGCGTCGCTGCGGATCGCGGGCTACGTGCTGTGGCCGTTCGGCCGCACCACCGTGGAGCGGCCGGGCGCCGGGGCGCCCTCCTTCGTCGGCAACGTGATCTGGCTGGTCTTCGCGGGCTGGTGGCTGGCCCTCGGGCACCTGCTCACCAGCATCCCGCTGTTCCTGTCGATCATCGGCATCCCCTTCGGGTGGGCCAACCTGAAGCTGATCCCGATCTCGCTCATGCCGCTGGGTCGCGAGGTGGTCCCGACGGACGAGCGCTTCGGGTACGCGCGTCAGCCCGCCCCGCGCTGACCCGACGCCGGCGCGCCCGGCGTGTATCCGCTTTGTATGCGCGCCCTGTTGAATCGGCGGTGACGCCGACGACAGGGGAGAACCGTGCGCAGACGTTTCCGCCGACTGCTCGCCGCGGCCGCCGCGGCCGCCGCCGTGGCGGTCGTGGCGCCGCTCGCCGGCGCGGCCCCGCAGGCCCCGGCCGCCGGGGGCCTCGCGCCCGCCGCCAACCCTTCTTCCTTCCGGCTGGCCGACCCGGACACCGTACGGGCGAAGGACGGCAGATACGTCACCTACGGCACCACCGTGCCCGCCGGCCGCGGCAAGCGCTGCGGCGGCGCCACCGGCCGGCTGTACGTCCCCGTCCTCGTCCACGGCTCCGGCAACACCGTCGGCATGACCGACTGCGCCTCCGGCGACGCGCTGCCCGGCGGCCCCGGCGCCTGGGCCGAGCCGGGCGGCGCGATCTGGGCGCCCGGGGTGGCCCGCTACGGCGACCGCTACTTCATGTTCTACACCGCCTCCCGCCGGGACTCCGGGCAGAAGTGCATCGGCCGGGCCGTCTCGGGGTCCGCCCGCGGCCCGTTCCGCAACGCCGGCGAGTGGGCCTGCCCGCCGCGCGGGCGGTGGGCGATCGACGCGAACCCCTTCACCGGCGGCGGCAGGCTGTACGTCACGTACCGGGACGACGCGATCACCGCCGGCGCCGAGACCGGCATCTCGACCGTACGGACCGACAGCGCGGGCCGGGCCGTCTGGAGCACCCGCCGCGACGTGCTGAAGAGCACCGACATCACCTGGGACACCCGCCGGACCGGCGGCGGCACGCACGTCGTCGAGAACCCGTCGATGTGGCGACGGGCGAACGGCACCTGGTACCTGATGTACTCCGGCAACAACTGGGACAGCGCCCGCTACTCCACCGGCATCGCCGAGTGCGGCGGCAGGCCGCTCCCCTCGTCGCGCTGCAAGCCGCTGCGCCGCGGCGTGGAGCGCCCGTACTTCGGCTTCACCGGCTCCGGCGGCCTCGGCCCGTACCGCGGCCTGCCGGGCAACCACCGGGGTCCCGGCGGCATGGACGTCTTCAAGGCCGCGGACGGCACCTTCCGGGTGGTGTGGCACTGGTGGGACGGCGGCCCCCGCTACCCGATCACCGGCGCGCTGCGCCTCAACTCCGGCGGCTACTACGTGCGGTAGCCCGCCGGCACGCCGATCGCACAGAAGCTCGCGGAGGGAGAAGTCGTGGACGGGATCACCAGGAGGCGCGCGCTGGGGCTCGGCGGCGCGGCCGTCGTCGGCGGCGCGGGGACGCTGGCCGCCGCCGACGGCGCGGAGGCGGCCGGCGGCTGGAAGCGGCTCGTCGTCGTCACCGCCAACATCGGGCGCAAGAACCCGGGCCAGCGCGAACGCGCCATCCGGGACGTCCGGCACGCCGTGCGGATCGACGGCAGGCTGACCAAACCGCTGGTCGGCTGGCAGGAGATCGGCGAGGGGGACGGCGACAACCGGGAGCCGCGGTGGATCAACCAGTACTTCGGCACCGCCTACCGGAACATCTTCGAGTACGACGACAGCGCCCACCGGGTGCCGATGTCGATCCCCCGGGCGTACGACATCCTCGACCGCCGGGAGACGTTCGTCCACGGCGGCAAGGCGGGCGTCTCGCCGCACCGGGTCATCACCGAGGCGGTGCTGGCGCGGGCGGACGACCCGAAGGTGAGGTTCGTCTTCGTCAACACCCACTACGTCGCCGGGGCGTTCAACGGCAAGCAGGACTCGTACGAGGCGTGGCGGGACGACATGTGGCGGCGCCACTTCCGCAAGCACCGCGACGACGTGCTGGGCCACTGGCGCGCCCGCGGCTTCCCGGTGATCTGGACCGGCGACGTGAACCGCAGCCCGATGCCGCTGCTGCTGCCCAACTACGAGAAGCGCGCCTTCCGCCGCGGCATCGACCAGATCGGCTGGGTCCCGGGCACGAACGGCACGCAGCTGCGGCTGCGCTGGACGAAGACCGTCCCCATGTACGTGGACGGCCACGACGCCCGCGTCGCGGTGATGCAGGTCCGCCGCGCCTGAGGGCCCGGGGGCGGTGTTCCGGTGCTACGGTCCCGGCATGGCGGAGCGGATCAGTTACGAGTTGACCGACGCCGAGGCCGAACTGCTGCTGGAGCTGGCGAAGGACGCCGCCGGCGCGGCGGGCGAGCTGGGCGGCAGGATCGGCGGCGGGGCGGCCGGAGGCGGCGGCTCCGCCGGCGCGTCGGGCGGCCGCCGGGGCGGGCGGCTGGGGGCGCGCATGACGAAGGCGCAGACCGCGGCGGCGACGGTCGACGTGCCCGTCGGCCCGGACGACGCGCGCGCCCGGGCGCGGAGCGCCATCGCGCGGCTCGGCACCGGGATCGAGGATCCCAACGGGGCGGGCGACGGCTCCCTCTGGGGCGTCATCCCGTCCGGCGTGGCGAACATGTCGCCGGCGCTGCTCCGTGTGCAGGTGGAGCCGCACGGGTCCGGTGCCCGGGTGCATCTGCGGGCCAGCGGGCGCGAGGCTCTGATCAAGCAGCGCATCGGGGCGAAGGCCGTCGACCGGGTCGCCGCGGCCATCGCCGCGGGGCAGTAGCTCCCGTACCGGACCGGGGGCCCGTACGCCTCAGTTGCCGGGGCTGCGGCCGGCCATCCGCTCCAGGCGGGCGATACGTTCCGCCATCGGCGGGTGCGTCGAGAACAGCCGCGACATGTTGCCCGAGCCGCGCCGGAACGGGTTGGCGATCATCATGTGGCTCGCCGTCTCGATGCGCGGCTCCGGGGGCAGCGGCAGCTGCTTCGTGCCGGCTTCGAGCTTCCGCAGCGCGCTCGCCAGGGCCAGCGGGTCGCCGGTGAGCTGGGCGCCGGTCTGGTCGGCCTCGTACTCCCGGGAGCGGCTGACCGCCAGCCTGATGATGCTGGCCGCCACCGGGCCGAGGAAGAGGACCAGGAGCATGCCGAACGGGCCCGGGCCGTTGCCGTTGCGGTCGCCGCTGGGGATCAGCCAGGCGAAGTTCACCAGGAACATCACCACCGAGGCGAGCGCGCCGGCGATCGAGGAGATGAGGATGTCACGGTTGTAGACGTGCATCAGCTCGTGGCCCAGGACGCCGCGCAGCTCGCGCTCGTCGAGGATCTGCAGGATGCCGTCGGTGACGCAGACCGCGGCGTTGCGCGGGTCGCGGCCGGTGGCGAAGGCGTTCGGGGCCTGGGTGGGCGATATGTACAGCCGGGGCATGGGCTGGCGGGCCTCGGTGGAGAGCTCGCGCACGATGCGGTAGAGGTTCGGCGCCTCGATCTCGCTGACCGGGCGGGCGCGCATCGCGCGCAGCGCCAGCTTGTCGCTGTTCCAGTACGCGTACGCGTTGGTGCCGATGGCCACGACGAGCGCGATGACCAAGCCCGTACGGCCGAAAATGCTGCCGATGAGCAGGATCAGCGCCGACATGCCGCCGAGGAGCGCGGCTGTCTTCAGCCCGTTGTTCGACCGGTGCACGGTGTGCCCTCCAAAACCTGCCGCCGCAAGGTGTCGGCCGTCTCCTTCCAGTGGACCCCTCCCACGCACAGAACGCCCGGTCGGCGGGGTAAGTTCCCTGGTCAAGCGCGGACGCCGATTGCGCCGAGCGGGTGAGGCGGCGCTAGAGCAGGGCGTCGCCCGCGAAGCGGAGCACGAGCTGCGGGGCGCCGGAGAGCGCGAGGCCGAGCGCCGCGGTCAGGCCGACGGCGCCGCGCAGCGGCGCGGCCAGGGCGGTACGCACCGGGGCGGGCGCGGCGGACGGTGCCGCCGGGCGGAACAACAGCGCCGTCCACCGGAGGTAGTAGTACAGGCCCATGACCACGTTCGCGGCGGTCACCACGGCCAGCCAGCCCAGCCCCGCGTCCACCGCCGAGCCCAGCACGGCCACCTTCGCGAAGAGGCCGATGATCCCCGGCGGCAGCCCGGCGAGGTTGATCAGGAAGAACGCCAGCGCCAGCGCGAGCGGCAGCCGCGTCGCCGCGAGCCCCCGGTGGTCCGTGACCCGGCCGCCGCGCCCGCCGCTCCCGCCGTCCCCGCCCTTCTTCGCCGCCACCGCGGCGACCACCGCGAACGCGCCGAGGTTCACCACCCCGTACATCAGCGCGTACGAGAGCGTGGCGCCCACCGCGCGCCCCGGCTCGTCGGCGTAGCCCGCGGCGGCGATCGGGACCAGCAGGTAGCCGGCCTGCGCCACCGACGACCAGGCCAGCAGCCGCACGGCGCTGTGCGGGGCGTCGAGGCGCTGGCGCAGCGCGGCGACGTTGCCCGCGGTCATCGTCAGCGCCGCCAGCACCGCGACCGCCGGGCCCCACACGTCGTCGTACGCCGGGAAGGCCACCACGGTGACGAGGATCAGCCCGCTGAAGCCCACCGCCTTGCCGACGACCGACAGGTACGCGGCGACCGGGAGCGGCGCGCCGACGTACGTGTCCGGCACCCAGAAGTGGAACGGCGCCGCCGCCGTCTTGAACGCGAACCCGACCAGCGTCAGCACCACCCCCGCCGCCGCCAGCGTCTCCAGCCGCTCCGGCGCGGCGGCGAGCCCGTCGGCCAGCCGCACCAGGTGCAGGCTGCCCCCGGCGGCGTAGACGAAGCTGACGCCCAGGAGCATGACGGCGGTCGCGGTGACGGAGGAGAGGAAGAACTTCAGCGCCGCCTCGGCCGACAGCCGGTCCCCGCGCCGCAGCCCGACCAGCGCGAAGGCCGGCAGCGAGGCGACCTCCAGGGCGATCACGAGCGTGGCCAGGTCGCGGGCCGCGGGCAGCAGCGCCGCGCCGGCGGCCGAGGCGAGCAGCAGGAACCAGAACTCCCCGGCGGGCAGCCGCGTCGCGCGCACGTCGTGGACGGACAGCAGCGCGGCGAGCAGCGCGCCCGCCAGCACGAGGAACTGCACGACGAGCGCGAAGCGGTCGGCGGTGTAGCTGCACACGTCCGCGTCGGCGGTGAGGCAGAAGGTGGCGCGGTCGCCGTCGAGGAGCGGCAGCAGCGCGAGGAGGGCCACGGCGAGGGCGGCGATCGCGCCCCAGCCGAGGAGGTGCTTGGCGCGTTCGGGCACGAAGAGGTCGGCGACGAGCAGCGCGACGGCGGCCACGGCGACGACCGTGGGCGGCGCGACGGCGAGCCAGTCGACGGACTGGACGACGGACTCGGCGAGCTGCGTGTCCGCGTACGCTGCGTACGTCATCAGCTGCCTCCCGCGAGGAGCTTCTGCACGGCCGGGTCGGTCAGGCCGAGGAGGGCCGCGGGCCAGAGGCCGGCGAGGACGGTGAGGGTGACGAGCGGGCTCCAGGCGGCGAGCTCGTAGCGGCGTACGTCCCCGAGGGCCGCCGGCCGGTGGGCCGTACGGTCGCCCATGCAGACGCGGCGGACGACGACGAGCAGGTACGCGGCGGTGAGCAGCGTGCCGAAGCCGGCGACCGCCATGCAGACCAGGTACGCCGGCCGGGACAGCCCGGCGGCCGGGTCGTACGCCGCGAACATCGCCAGCATCTCGCCCCAGAACCCCGCGAGGCCCGGCAGCCCCAGCGACGCGACGGCGCCGAAGGCGAGGAGGGCGCCCAGCCGGGGGGCGCTGCCGTAGAGGGCGGCGCCGGTGCGGCCGGCGAGGGCGTCGAGGTCGGTGGTGCCGGTGCGGTCCTTCAGCGCGCCGACGAGGAAGAAGAGCAGGCCGGTGATGAGGCCGTGGGCGATGTTGGCGAAGAGGGCGCCGTTGACGCCGGTGGGGGTGAGGGTGGAGATGCCGAGGAGCACGAAGCCCATGTGGCCGACGGACGAGTACGCGATGAGCCGCTTGAGGTCGCCGCGGGCGCCGGTCCGGGCGAGGGCGAGGCAGGCGAGGGAGCCGTAGAGGATGCCGGTGACGCCGAAGGCGGCGAGGTAGGGGGCGTACGTCTCCATGCCGTCGGGGGCGATGGGCAGCAGGACGCGGACGAACCCGTACGTGCCCATCTTCAGCAGCACGCCGGCGAGGAGGACCGAGCCGACGGTGGGGGCGGCGGTGTGGGCGTCGGGGAGCCAGCTGTGCAGCGGCCACATCGGGGTCTTCACGGCGAGGCCGATGCCGATGGCGAGGACGGCGATGAGCTGGGTGGTGTGGCTGAGGCCGGACCCGTTGTCAGTGGCGAGTGCCACCATGTCGAACGTGCCGCCCTGGAACCCGACGAGGAGGAGGCCGAGGAGCATCACGACCGAGCCGAGCAGCGTGTAGAGGATGAACTTCCAGGCGGCGGGGCCGCGGCCGTCGCCGCCCCAGCGGGCGATGAGGAAGTACATCGGGATGAGGACCATCTCGAACGCCAGGAAGAACAGCAGCAGGTTGAGGACGGCGAAGGTGGCGAGCATGCCGCCTTCGAGGACGAGGAGCAGGGCCACGAACGCCCGGGGTGACGGCCCGGTGGCCCGCGGCGACAGCCGCTGATGTTGCTGCGCGAAGTAGCCGTAGACCGCGCAGAGGAAGGTCAGCAGCGCGGTGAGGACGAGAAGGGGGAGCGATACGCCGTCGACGCCGAGGTGCAGCCGGATCCCGAGGGCGGGGATCCAGCCGACGTCGGAGTCGGCCTGCATGGTCCCGGCGTCGTCGTAGTCGAAGCCGGCGGCCAGGACGACGGACAGGACGAACACGGCGCCGGTGACGGTGACGCCGTGGCGCAGCACGGCCTGGTCGGGGCTCTTGCCCTTCAGGCCGGGCGGCGCGGGGAACAGGGCGGCCAGAGCGCCGAGAAGGGGGAGCACGACGATGGCGGCGAGGACGAGTTGCATCGCGGTGTGGTTCATATCCGGCGTCAGCCTCCCGTGACCGAGGTGGTGGCGACGACCACGGCGACGGCCAGGACGAGCGCGCCGCCGAGCAGCGCGCTGAGGTAGCTCTGCACGTTGCCGGTCTGCGCCCGGCGGACCGCGGCGCCGAGCAGCCGGGGCGCGGTGCCGGCGCCGCGCACGTACGTGTCGACGACCTCCCGGTCCAGGAAGCGGACCAGCCGGGCCGCGGCCCGGACCGGGCGGACGAAGAGCGCGGCGTACAGGGCGTCGACGTGGAAGCCGCCGCCGGCGTGCCGGTAGAGGACGGGGCCGAGCAGGATGCGGCCGGGGTCGGTGGCGGTGCCGTCGGGGGCGGCGCCCGAGGCGGCGGCGCCGTCGTCCGCGGGGCTGCCGTACACCTGCTCGTGGGTGGCCTCCGCCTCGGCCTCGGTGAGCGCGGGCTCGGCGTCGGGGTGCGCGGCGACCGCGCCGGCGGGGACGCGGACGGCGACCCCGGCGGTCTGCCGCCAGGCCGCGTACGTCGCCGCCGCGCCGACGAGCGCCAGCCCGGTGCCGAGGACGGCGGTGGTGAGCGTCGGGGTGAGCGGGTGTTCGCCGTCGCCGAGCCAGTCGGGCAGCGTCCACACGGTCAGCCCGAACGCCAGGGTGGGCACGAGCAGCAGCCACAGCACGGCGTTCATGACGACCGGGGTCCGTACCCGGTGCCCCGCCTCGGCGGCGCCGTCCGTGACGGACGCCGGTGCCGGCGGTGCCGGCGCCGCGGCGTCGGGGGCCGGGGCACCGGCCCCGCCCGGGTCCCGCCGGGGCGGGGACGCCCCGGCCAGCAGCCACAGCCGAGCGGCGTACGCGGCGGTGAGCAGGGCGGTGGCCAGCCCGGCGACCAGAACGAGCCAACCGGCCCCGGCCGGCACACCCGTCACGTCGCCCATGGCCGCGTGCTCCGCGGCGGCGAGGATCGCCTCCTTGGAGAAGAAGCCGGCGAAGGGCGGGATGGCGGCGAGGGCGAGGAGGGCGACGGCCATCGTCCAGTAGGCGTCCGGCGCCCGCTGCCGCAGGCCGCCCATCCTGGCCATCGCGGCGAGCGAGTTGGTGCCGACGGCGTGGATGACGACGCCGGCGGCGAGGAAGAGCAGCGCCTTGAAGGCGCCGTGCGAGAGGAGGTGGAACACGGCGGCGTCCCGGGAGCCGGCGGCCAGCGCGCCGGTCATGTAGCCGAGCTGGCCGACCGTCGAGTACGCGAGCACCCGTTTGATGTCGTCCTGCGCCAGCGCGGCCAGCGCCGAGCCGACCATGGTCACGGCGGCCAGCACCGCCAGCACCACCAGCGCGGCGGCCGAGGCGGCGAAGACGGGCAGCAGCCGGGCCACGACGTACACGCCGGCCGCGACCATCGTCGCCGCGTGGATCAGCGCGGACACCGGCGTGGGGCCGGCCATCGCGTCGGGCAGCCAGGTGTGCAGCGGGAACTGCGCGGACTTGCCCGCGACCCCGGCGAGCAGCAGCAGCGCGATGAGCGTGGGGTGGGCGAGGCCGTCGCCGGAGGCGGCCGCGGTCAGGATGCCGCTGATGCGGAACGTACCGGCCTCGGCGGCGAGCGCGAAGATGCCGAAGAGGAAGGGTACGTCGCCGAGCTTGGTGACCAGGAACGCCTTGAGCGAGGCGGACCGCGCGACCTCCGTCTCCCAGTAGTGGCCGACGAGGAAGTACGAGCAGATGCCCATGATCTCCCAGCCGACCAGCAGCACCATCAGGTCGCCGGAGTAGACGACGAGGAACATCGCGGCGGTGAAGAGGGAGACGAACGCGGCGTACGAGGGGTAGCGCGGGTCGTCGCGCAGATAGCCGGTCGAGTAGACCTGCACGCAGGTGGCGACGACGCCGACGAGCACGGCGACCAGCACCGCCATGCCGTCGAGGTGCAGCGCCAGGTCGACGGGCACGGACCCGGTCGGGGTCAGCTCCGTGGCGGCGGTCACCGGCTCGTCGCCGCCCTGCCGGACCGCGACGACGGCGGCGAGCACGGCGGCGGCCACGGTCGGCAGCACGGCCAGCGGCTGCACCATGCCGGGCGAGCGGCGGCCGAGGAGCAGGCCGGCGACGGCGCCGAGGAAGGGCAGGAGGGGGACGAGCGCGGCGAGGGTGGTGGTGGTCACGCGGTGGCCTCGGCCTTCTGCGCGGCGGCGCCGGCGCCGCCGCCGTCCGGGTCCGTCTCCGCCGCCGCCTCCGCCGCCGCCGCGCCGCCGCCCGGGACGTCCGTCTCGGCGAGGTCGCGGAGGCGGTCGACGGCGGAGGTGCCCCGGTTGCGGTAGACCATCAGCACGATGGCCAGCCCGATGCCGATCTCGGCCGCCGCCAGCGCGATGATGAACAGCGTGAACGACTGCCCGGAGCGCAGCGCGTCGCGGAACGCGATGTCGAAGGCGACGAGGTTGAGGTTGACGGCGTTGAGCATCAGCTCGACGGACATCAGCACGAGGATGGCGTTGCGCCGGGCCAGGACGCCGTAGAGGCCGACGCAGAACAGCAGCACGGCCAGCACGGCCGGATACGCGAGATGCATCAGCCCTCCCCGCTGTCGTCGGCGGCGTCCTCGGCGGCCGCCTCCTCGTGCCCGGCTCCGCCGTTCCTGCGGGACAGCACGATCGCGCCCACCAGCGCCGCCAGCAGCAGCACCGACAGCGCCTCGAACGGCAGCACCCAGTGCCGGAAGACACTGGCCCCCAGCAGGTCCGTCGTCCCCCGGGGCTCGTCCAGGCCGATCCACGTCGTCCGGAACGCGTCCACGACCAGCGTCACCAGCAGCACCGCGGCCACCCCCGCCACCCCCAGGGCCACCCACCGGTTGCCCGAGTCGGCGTCCGGCGAGCGGCCTATCGGCGCGCGGGTCAGCATCAGCCCGAAGAGCAGCAGCACCACGACGGAGCCGACGTAGATCAGCACCTGCACCCAGGCCACGAACTCCGCCGTCAGCAGCAGGTACTCGACCGCCAGCCCGCCCAGCGCGACCACGAGCCACAGCGCGGCGTGCACCAGCTGCCGCGTCGTCACGGTGATCACGGCGGCCCCGAGGGTCACCAGGCCGGTGAGCAGGAAGACGATCTCGACGCCGGTGGGCGACAGGAAGCCGTGGGTCTCGGCGGCGAAGGTCATGCGTCGCCCTCCCCGGCGCCGGACCCGCGCGCCGCCCGCGCCGCGGCCTCCGCCTTCTCCGCCTTCTCCGCCTTCTCCGCCGCCTTCCGCGCCGCGCCCAGCTCCTTCGGCTCCTCCCCCGCCGGGTCCGCCGCCGGCGGCGGCGGCACCGTCCACATCCAGTCCCGCAGCCGGTCCCGCTCGTGGGTCAGCTCGTGGATGTCGGTCTCCGCGTACTCGAACTCCGGCGACCAGAACAGCGCGTCGAACGGACAGACCTCGATGCAGATCCCGCAGTACATGCACAGCGCGAAGTCGATCGCGAAGCGGTCGAGCACGTTGCGGCTGCGCTCCCGCCCGCCGGGCGCGGCGGGCGGCACGGTCTCCTTGTGCGAGTCGATGTAGATGCACCAGTCCGGGCACTCGCGGGCGCACAGCATGCACACCGTGCAGTTCTCCTCGAACAGCGCGATGACGCCGCGGCTGCGCGGCGGCAGCGCGGGCAGGGCGTCGGGGTAGTGCGCGGTGTGCGAACGCCGCGTCATCGTGCGCAGCGTGACCGCGAGCCCCTTCGCAAGCCCCTTCACCGTCAGATCACCACCTTCACGATGCCGGTCAGCGCGATCTGCGCGAGCGCGAGCGGAATGAGAGTCGTCCAGGCGAAGCGCTGCAACTGGTCCTCGCGCAGCCGGGGGTACGTGACGCGCAGCCAGATCACCGCGAACGCCAGGACCCCGGTCTTCAGCAGCGTCCACAGCCAGCCGAGCCCGTCGGCGTACGGGCCGTGCCAGCCGCCGAGGAACAGCACGGCGGTCAGCGCGCTGAGAACGACGATGCCGGCGTACTCGGCGAGCAGGAACAGCGCGAAGCGCAGACCGGAATACTCGGTGTACGCGCCGAAGATGATCTCGGAGTCGGCGACGGGGGCGTCGAACGGCGGACGCTGCAACTCGGCGAGCCCGGCGGTGAAGAACACGAAACCGCCGACGAGCTGCCACGGCAGCCACCACCACTCGAACCCGTCGACGATCCCGACGAGGGACACCGTCCCGGCGGCCATGGCGACGGAGGCGGCGGCGAGCAGCATGGGCAGCTCGTAGGCGAGAAGCTGCGCGGCGGTGCGGAGGCCGCCGAGGAGCGAGTACTTGTTGGCGGAGGCCCACCCGCCCATGAGCGACCCGAGAACGCCGACGCCCATGACGGCCAGCACGAAGAAGATGCCCGCGCCGAGCGACTCCCCGACGCCGCCGTCGGGGGCGAAGGGGATGGCGACGAGGACGACGAGGTAGGGGAGCAGCGCGACGGCGGGGGCGAGTTGGAAGACGCGGCGGTCGGCCCCGGCGGGGACGACGTCCTCCTTCTGCGCGAACTTGACGCCGTCGGCGACGAGCTGGGCCCAGCCGTGGAAGCCGCCGGCGTACATGGGGCCTACGCGGCCCTGCATGTGGGCCATGACCTTGTGCTCGGTCTGGCCGACGAGGAGGGGGAAGAGCAGGAAGACGGCCAGCACGGCGAGAAGGGTGAGCAGGGTTTCGAGCACGTCGTTCACGACTCACCGCCTTCGTCCGGGGGTTCGCCTGCGGCGGGCTCCGCGGGGGAAGTGCCGCCGTGGCGTGGCTCGGGAGGAGCCGGATCGCCACCGGCACCGGGGGCACCTGCGGCAGGGCCGGGGGTCCCCTCGGCAGGCGGCTCGGACGGAGCCGGGCCGCCTGCGGCGGGCGGATCTGGCTCGCCTGCGGCGGGCTCCGCGGGAGAAGTGCCGCCGTGACGTGGCTCGGGAGGGGCCTGATCGCCACCGGCGGCCCCGGGGGCACCTGCGGTGGGCTCGGCGGGTGGGGAGCCCTCGCCGTCTGCGGGGCCGCCGGGCGGGGTCGGCTCGTCGTCGGGTCGGGGGCGCTGCCAGGGGGCGTCGGGCGTACGGGTACGGGCCCGAGGGGTCTCCCCCGCGGACGCGTCCCCCTCAGCCGCCCCGCCCCCGGCGGCCCTCTGCGATGCGGAACCCTCGCTTGCCGATCGCACGCGCCGCGCACCGCGCGCCGGGCGGGCGGGCCCGGGGCCGGTCCCGGCCCCGCCGGGGGCCGCGCCTTCGGCGCCGTCCCCGGCGGGCGGCGGCTTCGCCGCCTCGCCTGCCGCCGAACCTTCGGCCGCCGAACGCGTACCACCCGCCGCGCCTTCGGCGCCCGGCGCCGCCGCCTCGTCCACCCCCTCCGGCCCGCCCCCGGCGGGCCGCTGGGACGCCGAGCCCTCGCCTGCCGAACGGGCGCGCCGGGTGCTGCCTGCCGGGCTGCCGGGGCCGGGTTCGCCGTCCGTGGGTCGCTGCGACGCGGAGCCCGCGTTTGCCGAGCGGGCGCGGCGGGGTGGGGCGTCGCCTCGCGCGCCCGCGCGGCGCGGGGTGCGGGTCGGGGCCGGGGGGAGCTGGCCCTTCTGGGGGCCCCAGTCGTTCGGGTCGGGGACGCCCGGGGGCTGCATCTGGCGGCGCTTCGGGCCGCCGTCGTGGGGCTCGCCCGGTTCCTTCGCGCCCGGCCACGCCTTCGCCACCCGGGCCGCCAGCACGAAGTCCTTCCGCAGCGGATGCCCCTCGAACTCCTCCGGCAGCAGCAGCCGCGCCAGATGCGGGTGGCCGGCGAAGTCGACGCCGAACATCTCGTGGGTCTCGCGCTCGTGCCAGGCCGCGCCTGCGTACACCTCCGTCGCCGTGTCCAGCGCCGGCGCGCCGTGCGGCACCGTCGTGCGGAGGAGCAGGCGGCGCGGGGGTGTGCCGACCGCGACCACGTGGGCGGCGACGCGGAAGCCCTGCTCCGGTTCGTCGACGGCGCTGAGCCAGTCGAAGAACGTGCAGCCCAGCTCGTCCCGCGCCGTGCGCAGCGCCGCTGTCCACGCGGCCGCCGGCACGTCGACGGTCAGGACGTCGTACGCCTCGCTCGCCGCCGCTCCCGGGCCGAACACGTCCTCCGCCGGGCCCGGGAGCCAGCCGGCTCCCGCGGCGCCCTCCTCCTGCTCCGTCATCCGGCGCCCTCCGGCGGCTTCACCAGGCCGCTGGTCAGGGCCGCTGCCGGGGTCCCGTCCCCGTACCGCTCCGCCAGCGACTCGCGCGCGATCTTCTCCTGGAGCTTCAGGATCCCCTGGAGCAGCGCCTCGGGCCGCGGCGGGCATCCCGGCACGTACACGTCCACCGGGACGATCTGGTCGACGCCCTTCGTCACCGCGTACGAGTCCCAGTACGGGCCGCCGCAGTTGGAGCAGGCGCCGAAGGAGATCACGTACTTCGGCTCCGGCATCTGCTCGTACAGCCGCTTGACCGCCGGGGCCATCTTGTCGGTGACCGTCCCGGACACCACCATCAGGTCCGCCTGCCGCGGGCCGGGCGCGAAGGGGATGACGCCGAGGCGGATGAAGTCGTGCCGGGCCATCGACGCCGCGATGAACTCGATCGCGCAGCAGGCGAGGCCGAAGTTGAAGACCCACAGGCTGTAGCGGCGGCCCCAGTTGAGGACGACCTTCATCGGCTGGGGTGCCAGGCGCTGCAGTACGCCGACACTCTGCCCGGGCCGGCGCGCGGGGTTCACGTCCATGCGAGGACGCCCTTCTTCCAGGCGTAGAGGAGGCCGACGGCGAGGAAGCCGAGGAAGAGGAACATCTCCACCAGCGTCACCGCCCCGTATCCGGGCGCCGCGAAGACCGTCGCCCAGGGGAAGAGGAAGATCACGTCGACCGCGAAGATCACGTACAGGAAGGCGTACACGTAGTACCGGACCTGCGTGTGCGCCCAGCCCTCCCCGACCGGGTCCACCCCGCACTCGTACGTGAGCAGCTTCTCCGGCGTCGGCACCGCCGGGCGCAGCAGCCGGGCGCCGCCGAAGGCGACCCCGACGAAGAGCAGGCCCAGCACGGCGACGAGGCCGACCACCCCGTAGCCGTCGAAGTACCCGGCGGCAACGGCGTCGGCAGCGAGCATGTCCGGCACGTCCGCTTCGCTCCCCTGGCTGCTGTGGCTGGCTGACCCGTGCTCGTTCGGTCAGGACATCGACCTGTACGGGCAAGGAGTGTAGGCCCTGCCCCGCGCCGCGCGCCCCTCCCGTGTACGCCACTTCCGGCGCGCCGCACGCGCCGCACGCCCCCCGCCCGGCCCACGGCGGGCGGGGGAAGCGGAGACTTCTCCGCAATGGGTGGGGTTAACCCCCGTACGTTCCCCCCACGCCCCCCATGGCGCCCGGCCGCTCCGGCGCGGCAAGCTGGGAGGATGACGTACAGCCGCCCCGGTGCGGAGCCGCTGCCCAAGCCCGGCGGCGCCGAGCCGCTTCCGCCGCCGCGCCCGCCACTCGGCGGCACGACCTGGCTTGAGATCGTGCACCTGCTGGTGAACCTGCCCATGGCGATCTTCACCTTCACCTACGTCTCGATCTGGCTCTACGCCGGCGCGCTGCTGTCGATCACCGTGATCGGCCTGCCGCTGCTGGCCGCCGGGCTCGCCGGGGCGCGCGGGATCGGCGGGTGGGAGCGCGCGCGGGCGCGGGTGCTGCTCGGCGTGCACGTCGAGTCGCCGACGCCGATCCGGCGGAGCACGTACGGGGGCTTCCTGCCGTGGCTGTGGGCGACGCTGAAGGACCCGGTGGGCTGGCGGACCACGCTGTACAGCCTGATCCGGCTGCCGTGGGGGGTCCTCTCGTTCGCGCTGACGACGGTGGCGCTGTTCGTGCTGTGGCCGCTGCTGCCGTGGCTGGCGCGCGGGCTGTCGGAGGTGGACCGGGCGATGGTGCGCGGGCTGCTGGCGCCCTCGACGCCGCTGGAGCGGCGCATCAAGGAGCTGGAGCAGAACCGCGGGGTCGTGGTGGACACGGCGGCGGCGGACCTGCGGCGCATCGAGCGCGACCTGCACGACGGCGCGCAGGCCCGGCTGGTGGCCCTGGCCATGGGGCTCGGCCTGGCGAAGGAGAAGCTGCTGGAGGACCCCGAGGCGGCGGCGGAGATGGTCGGGGAGGCGCACGGCGAGGTGAAGCTGGCGCTGGAGGAGCTGCGCGACCTGGCCCGCGGCATCCACCCGGCGATCCTCACCGACCGCGGCCTGGGCCCGGCCCTGTCGGCGGTCGCCGCCCGCTGCACGGTGCCGGTGAAGGTGACCGTCGACCTGACGGAGCGGCCGGCGCAGGCCATCGAGGGCATCGCGTACTACACGGTCTCCGAGCTGCTGCAGAACATCAGCAAGCACAGCGGCGCGAAGACCGCGAACGCCGACGTGTGGCGGACCGAGGACCGCATCATGCTGCAGGTCACCGACGACGGCAGGGGCGGCGCCCGGCTGGACGCCGGCAGCGGCCTGTCGGGGCTGGCGGACCGGCTGGGGTCGGTGGACGGGCTGCTGGTCGTCGACTCGCCGGAGGGCGGCCCCACGGTCGTCACCGCCGAACTGCCCTGGCGCAACCGCGAGTCGCGGACACCGGGGCAGGCGCCGCCCGGGAACCGGCCGCCCGCCCGCGCGCGCGTGTAGGCCCTCCGCCGGAGGTGGGGTTTTCCCCCGTACCGACAGACCGACCCGCTCCATGGCCCGCGGCGCCCCGCTTAGGGAGGCTGGAGGCACAAGCTCGACAGACCCGTCACCAGCGCTCCGGCAGAAGGACTTCCGACGATGGACAGCACCGCGTACGCCCCCGAGGACCGCCGCCCGCGGCTCCCCCTCGCCCTGCGCGCCCCCTTCGAGGCGCGCACCTGGCGCGAGTTCCTCTTCCATATGCTCAGCCTGCCGGTCTCCGTCGTGTTCTTCGTCTACACGATCACGATGCTGTCGCTGGGCCTGGGCCTGCTGATCACGTTCCTCGGCGTCCCGGTGCTCGCCGGGATGCTGGCGGGCTGCCGCGGCATGGGGTACTTCGAGCGGGCCCGCGCGCGGCTGCTGCTGGGCCTGGAGGTCGACGATCCGGAGCCGCTGCACCGGCGGTCCTCGGGGTTCATGGGCTGGGTCGGGGCGCTGTTCCGCAGCGGCGAGTCGTGGCGGTCCATGCTCTACGGGCTGCTGCACATGTTCTGGGCGGTGTTCTCGTTCGGCATCTCCGCGGCGGTGATGTTCTGGAGCTGGTCGATGGTCACGTACCCGCTGTGGATGTGGGTCTTCCCGGCGCACTGGGAGCAGGACGGCCTCCAGTTCTACGGGAACGACGACGGCTCCGGCTGGTACCTGGACACGCCGCTGGAGCAGCTCTTCGCGGTCTGCGTCGGCGCGGTGTTCCTGATCGCCTCGCCGTGGGTGGTGCGCGGGCTGTCGTACGTGGACCGGGCGATGGTCGCCGGGCTGCTCGGCCCGTCGAAGCTGGCGACCCGGGTGCACGAGCTGGAGACGGACCGCGGCGTCGTGGTGGACACGGCGGCGGCGGACCTGCGGCGCATCGAGCGCGACCTGCACGACGGCGCGCAGGCCCGGCTGGTGGCCCTGGCCATGGACCTGGGGCTGGCGAAGGAGAAGCTGCTGGAGGACCCGGAGGCCGCGGCCGAGATGGTCGACGAGGCGCACGGTGAGGTGAAGCTGGCGCTGGAGGAGCTGCGCGACCTGGCCCGCGGCATCCACCCGGCGATCCTCACCGACCGCGGCCTCGGCCCGGCCCTGTCGGCGGTCGCCGCCCGCTGCACGGTGCCGGTGTCGGTGACGGTGGACCTGCTGGAGCGGCCGGCGCAGTCGATCGAGGGCATCGCGTACTACACGACGTCGGAGCTGCTCCAGAACATCAGCAAGCACAGCGGCGCGAGCCGGGCGATGGTGGACCTGTGGCGGGCCGACGGCCGGCTGATGATCCAGGTGACGGACGACGGCAACGGCGGCGCCCGGCTGGACGGCGGCACCGGCCTGTCGGGGCTGGCGGACCGGCTGGGGTCGGTGGACGGGCTGCTGGTCGTCGACTCGCCGCCCGGCGGGCCGACGGTGGTCACGGCGGAGCTGCCCTGGTGGGCGTAGCCCCGGGGCCGTAGGCGGGGCGGCGCCGTACCGCCTACGGCCCGGGGGCGCAGGCGGCGCCGCACCGCCCCGCCCGCCGTTTCCCGCCCTTTACCCGGCGTTGTCCGTCGCCTGCGTCTCCCCCGCCCCCGAAGCCTGGGATGCTGGAGGTCTACACATCTTCTTCTGGGGGGCAGGCAACGGTGGAGGACAGCGTGCGGGTGGTCATCGCCGAGGACTCGGTGCTGCTCCGGGAGGGGCTCACCCGGCTGCTCACCGACCGGGGACACGAGGTCGTCGCGGGCGTCGGGGACGGCGAGGCGCTGGTCCGGAAGGTCGGCGAGCTGGCCGGCGAGGGCAGCGCGCCGGACGTGGTCGTCGCCGACGTGCGGATGCCGCCGACGCACACGGACGAGGGCGTGCGCGCGGCCGTGCGGCTGCGCCGCGACCACCCGGACGTCGGCGTGCTGGTGCTCTCCCAGTACGTCGAGGAGCAGTACGCCACCGAGCTGATCGCCGGGTCCAGCCGCGGGGTCGGCTATCTGCTGAAGGACCGGGTCGCGGAGGTCCGCGAGTTCGTGGACGCCGTCGTCCGGGTCGCCGAGGGCGGCACGGCGCTCGACCCCGAGGTCGTCGCCCAGCTGCTCGGCCGCAGCCGCAAGCAGGACGTGCTCGCGGGGCTGACCCCGCGGGAGCGCGAGGTGCTGGGCCTGATGGCCGAGGGGCGGACGAACTCCGCGATCGCCGGGCAGCTCGTCGTGAGCGACGGCGCGGTCGAGAAGCACGTGAGCAACATCTTCATGAAGCTGGGCCTGGCGCAGAGTGAGGGAGATCACCGCCGGGTGCTCGCGGTCCTCACGTACCTCAACTCCTGACCGCTGCCCGACCGCGGCCCGACCCCCGCTGACCGCCTCCTGACCGCCCGCTGACCGCCCGCACAGTCACCGCCAAGCGACCCGCAAGCACCGCTGACAAGTGATTGTCAGCCCGGTGGGCGGCTCCTGACGGGCAGCTAGATAGCGACAAAAGGGGATATAAACCCACGTCTCGGCGCCGTCCAGTTTCCGGACACGCCGAGGAAGGCATGCCTAACCGACGTACGATGGTCACTGGGTCAGGCGGTCGGCATCCCGTTCCCGAAACGGCCGTCGCGAGGGAGGTCCACGAAGGTGACCAGCGAGGTCAACAGCAAAGAGGTCAGGCGTCTGGACCGGGTGATCGTCCGGTTCGCCGGGGATTCCGGTGACGGGATGCAGCTGACCGGGGACCGCTTCACCTCGGAGACGGCGTCGTTCGGCAATGATCTGTCGACGCTTCCGAACTTTCCGGCCGAGATCCGCGCCCCGGCAGGGACTCTGCCGGGGGTTTCGAGTTTTCAGGTGCATTTCGCGGACCACGACATCCTGACGCCGGGGGATGCGCCGAATGTGCTGGTGGCGATGAACCCGGCCGCGTTGAAGGCGAACATCGGTGATGTTCCGCGCGGCGCGGAGGTGATCGTCAACACGGACGAGTTCAACAAGCGGGCGATGGCCAAGGTGGGGTATGCGGCCAGTCCGCTGGAGGACGGGTCGCTGGACGGGTACAGCGTGCACGAGGTGCCGCTGACGACGCTGACGGTTGAGGCGTTGAAGGAGTTCGGCCTGTCGCGTAAGGACGCCGGGCGTTCGAAGAACATGTTCGCGCTGGGTCTGCTGAGCTGGATGTACAACAGGCCGACGGAGGGGACGGAAGGCTTTTTGCGGGCGAAGTTCGCGAAGAAGCCGGACATCGCCGAGGCGAACATCGCCGCTTTCCGGGCGGGGTGGAACTTCGGGGAGACCACGGAGGACTTCGCGGTCTCGTACGAGGTGGCGCCGGCGCGGTCGGCGTTCCCGGCGGGCACGTACCGTTCGATCTCGGGGAACCTGGCTTTGGCGTACGGGCTGATCGCGGCGGGGCAGCAGGCGGACCTGCCGCTGTTTTTGGGCTCGTATCCGATCACGCCGGCCTCGGACATCCTGCACGAGCTGAGCCGGCACAAGAACTTCGGCGTGCGTACCTTCCAGGCGGAGGACGAGATCGCCGGGATCGGCGCGGCGCTGGGCGCGGCGTTCGGCGGGGCGCTGGGGATCACGACCACCTCCGGGCCGGGTGTGGCGCTGAAGGCGGAGACGGTGGGGCTGGCGGTGTCGCTGGAGCTGCCGCTGCTGATCGTGGACATCCAGCGTGGCGGGCCGTCGACGGGGCTGCCGACGAAGACGGAGCAGGCGGATCTGCTCCAGGCGATGTTCGGGCGCAACGGTGAGGCGCCGGTGCCGGTGGTGGCGCCGTCGACGCCGTCGGACTGCTTCACCGCGGCGTTGGACGCGGCGCGGATCGCGTTGACGTACCGCACGCCGGTGATGCTGCTGTCGGACGGGTATCTGGCGAACGGCTCGGAGCCGTGGCGGATCCCGGAGGTCGACGAGCTGCCGGATCTGCGGGTGCAGTTCGCGACCCAGCCCAATCACACCCTGGACGACGGCACGGAAGTGTTCTGGCCGTTCAAACGTGATCCGCAGACGCTGGCGCGGCCGTGGGCGGTGCCGGGCACGCCGGGGCTGGAGCACCGGATCGGCGGGATCGAGAAGGAGGACGGGTCGGGCAACATCTCCTACGCGCCGTCCAACCACGACCTGATGGTGCGTACGAGGCAGGCGAAGGTCGACGGCATCGAGGTCCCCGACATCACCGTCGACGACCCCGAGGGCCCGGAGGGTGAGCGGGCGCGGACGCTGGTGCTGGGCTGGGGTTCGACGTACGGGCCGATCACCGCGGCGGTACGCCGCGTACGCCGCGCCGGAGACCGGATCGCGCAGGCCCACCTGCGCTACGTCAACCCCTTCCCGTCCAACCTCGGCGAGGTCCTGGCCGGTTACGACAAGGTCATCGTGCCGGAGATGAACCTCGGCCAGCTCGCGACCCTCCTGCGCGCCCGCTACCTCGTGGACGCCTTCTCCTACAACCAGGTCAACGGCATGCCGTTCAAGGCCGAGCAGCTCGCCACCGCTCTCAAGGAGGCCATCGACAATGGCTGAGACGACCGCTGAGGGACCGGCGATCGACACCCTTTCGCTGATCCCCAAGGCCGAAGCCAAGCAGTCCATGAAGGACTTCAAGACCGACCAGGAGGTCCGCTGGTGCCCCGGCTGCGGTGACTACGCCGTCCTGGCCGCCGTCCAGGGCTTCATGCCCGAACTCGGGCTGGCCAAGGAGAACATCGTCTTCGTCTCCGGCATCGGCTGCTCCTCCCGCTTCCCGTACTACATGAACACCTACGGGATGCACTCCATCCACGGCCGCGCCCCCGCCATCGCCACCGGCCTGGCCGCCACCCGCCGGGACCTGTCGGTGTGGGTCGTCACCGGCGACGGCGACGCGCTGTCCATCGGCGGCAACCACCTCATCCACGCCCTGCGCCGCAACGTCAACCTCAAGATCCTGCTGTTCAACAACCGGATCTACGGCCTGACCAAGGGCCAGTACTCGCCGACCTCCGAGACGGGCAAGGTCACCAAGTCCACCCCCATGGGCTCGCTGGACTCCCCCTTCAACCCGGTCTCCCTCGCGCTCGGCGCGGAGGCGTCGTTCGTCGCCCGCACCGTCGACTCCGACCGCAAGCACCTCACCGAGACCCTGCGCGCGGCGGCCGCGCACCCGGGCACCGCGCTGATCGAGATCTACCAGAACTGCAACATCTTCAACGACAACGCCTTCGAGGTCCTCAAGGACCGCGAACAGGCCCAGGAAGCGGTCATCCGGCTGGAGCACGGCAAGCCGATCCGCTTCGGCGCCGACGATCACAAGGGTGTCGTACGCGACCCGGCCACCGGCGACCTCCAGATCGTCGAGGTCACAGCGGACAACGAAGCCGACATCCTCGTCCACGACGCCCACGCCGCGACCCCCACCACCGCCTTCGCCCTCTCCCGCCTCGCCGACCCCGACACCCTGCACCACACCCCCATCGGCGTGCTGCGCGACGTCAACCGCCAGGTCTACGAGACCGAGATGGCCGAACAACTCGACGACGCCGTCCAGCACAAAGGCAAAGGCGACCTCGCCGCCCTCCTCGCCGGCGGCGACACCTGGACCGTCCTCGGCTGACGCCGCCGCGCGCCGGGGGCCGACACCACCCGGACCCGGACCCGGGCCCGCACCCCGGGTCCGGGTCCGGGCGCGTTCGGCGCACGCTCAGGCGCGCGCCTCGTCGTACCCGGACCGCGCCCGGTGCACCTCCGGCACGCTGTCGTTCGCCCAGACCGCCAACGGCCGCACCAGCACGGCCGCCTGCTCACCGAGCGGCCGCAGCGAGTACTCCACGTGCGGCGGGATGACCGGCTTCGCCTCGCGCCGCACCAGGCCGTCGCGCTCCAGCGTCTGCAACGTCTGCGCGAGCATCTTCTCGCTGACCCCGCCGATCCGCCGCCGCAGCGCGCTGAACCGCATCGTCCCGTCCAGCAGCGCCAGCAGCACGAGCATGCCCCAGCGGCTCACGACGTGCTCCAGGATGTTCCGCGCCGGGCAGTCCGCCGAGATCACGTCCGGGAAACCCAGCAGCCCGACCTCTGCCTCTTCACTTACCTTCATACCAGTACCTTACGTCAAAGTGGGTACTTTCTCGCCGTAAGCATGCAGCCTACGGTGGTTCTCATGAAGATCACCGTCACCGGAGCCACCGGACACCTGGGCCGCCTCGTCGTCGCGGCCCTGCTGGAGCAGCTGCCCGCGGAGCGGATCGCCGCCGTCGTACGCAGCAAGGACAGGGCCGCGGACCTCGCGGCGCGCGGCGTGGAGCTCCGGATCGCCGACTACGACGAGCCCGCCGCGCTCGCGGACGCCTTCCGCACCGGTGAGCGGGTGCTGTTCGTCTCGGGCAGCGAGGTGGGGCGGCGGGTGCCGCAGCACCAGGCGGTCGTCGACGCCGCCGCGGCGGCGGGCGTCGGGCTGCTCGCGTACACCGGCATCCTGGGCGGGCCTGAGGCCGACTTCCCGCTCGCGGACGAGCACAAGGCCACCGAGCGGATGATCCTCGACTCCGGCCTGCCGTACACCTTCCTGCGCAACGGCTGGTACCACGAGAACTACACCGAGCACCTCGCCCCCGTCCTCGCCCACGGCGCCGTCGTCGGCAGCGCGGGCGCCGGCCGGATCGCCTCCGCCGCCCGCGCCGACTACGCCGCGGCGGCCGTCGCCGTGCTCACCGGCACGGGCCACGAGGGACGGGCGTACGAGCTGAGCGGCGACACGGCGTGGAGCCTCCCGGAGTACGCCGCCGAGGTCGCCCGGCAGTCCGGCGCGGCCGTCGGCTACCGCGACCTGCCGCCCGCCGAACACCTGCGGACCCTGCTCGGCACGGGGATGCCGGAGCCCATGGCCGAGGTGCTGGTCGGCGTCGACGCGGCGGTCGCCCGCGGGCTGCTCGCCGGCACGACGGGCGAGCTGTCCCGGCTCCTCGGCCGGCCGACGACGCCGCTGGCGGAGGCGGTCGCGGCGGGGCTCGCGGCGCCGGGGGCGGGGCGGGGCGCAGCACCGGAGGCGTAAGGACCCAAATGCTGATACGAGAATGACAAGCGGCCCTCCCGCCCGCTACCGTCATCACGGCGACAGGCCGTGTGGGCGGCGCGGACGGGAGGGCGGCCGTGGGGTCATCAGGTGACGCTCCGGCGAAGTCGGCGGCCGAGACGCGGCTCGGGCTGCTCTACGGCTTCGCCGCGTACGGCAGCTGGGGGATCATCCCGCTGTTCTGGCCGCTGCTGGAGCCCGCGAGCCCCGCGGAGATCCTGGCCAACCGCATGGTGTGGTCGCTCGCCGCCTGCGTGCTGCTCCTGCTGGTACTGCGCCGCTGGGCGTGGATCCGGCCGCTGCTGCGCGAACCGCGGCGCCTGGGGCTGGTCACGGCGGCCGCGGCGACGATCACGGTCAACTGGTTCGTCTACATCTGGGCGGTCAACTCCGGACACGTCGTCGAGGCCGCCCTCGGCTACTTCATCAACCCCCTCGTCAGCATCGCCTTCGGCGTACTGCTGCTCCGCGAACGGCTGCGCGTCCCGCAGTGGGTCGCGGTCGCGGTGGGCGCGGCGGCGGTCGCGGTGCTGACGGTGGGGTACGGGCGGCTGCCGTGGATCGCGCTGGTGCTGGCGTTCTCCTTCGGGACGTACGGGCTGATCAAGAAGCGGATCGGGCTGGAGGGCATCGAGTCCTTCGCGGCCGAGACGTCGGTGCAGTTCCTGCCGGCGCTGGGGTTCATGCTGCTGCTCGGCGCCCGCGGCGATGCGACGTTCCACACGGAGGGCCCGGGCCACGCGCTGCTCCTCGCGAGCTGCGGGGTGGTGACGGCGGTCCCGCTGATCTGCTTCGGGGCGTCGGCGGTCCGGCTGCCGCTGTCGACGATCGGGCTGATGCAGTACCTCGCGCCGACGTTGCAGTTCATGCTGGGCGTGCTGTACTTCCGCGAGTCGATGCCGGCCGAGCGGTGGACGGGGTTCCTGCTGGTGTGGGTGGCGCTGGGACTGCTCACGTACGACGCGCTGCGCACGGCGCGGCGGGGTCGGCTGGAGCTGCGCCGCGCGGCGGCCGCCGCGGAGGCGGCGGGCGCGGCCGGCCCGGGCGCGGAGGCGCCGGGCGCGGTGGGGCAGGCGGGTCCGGCGCGACCGGGCTGAGGCGGGGGCCGGGGCTGGGGATGGTGAACCGGCCGGGCGTCAGCCCTCGGTGGCCGCCGCCGCGGTCGGCCGCGCGGTGCCGGCGAAAACGTGCCGCGCTCGCGTACGTCCGCCGCCCGGCCGAGCGCCGCGAGGTCGGCCGCCGGCGCGCGCGGCTCGTGGAAGAGCTTCACGCGGGCCCGGTAGCGGGCGGTCTGCTCGGCGAGGCGGTCGTCGTCGCTCAGGGGCCCGACGGTGACGGGGCGGGGGCGGGCCGGGGGTGCGCGCGTAGGCTGCGGGGATGGTGGAGGAGCGGGTGGGCGGGGCGCAGTTGCGGGCTCAGGTGGGCACGGCGGGAGTGATGGGCGCGTTCGCGGGCGCGGCGCTCGCGGGCGGGCGGGGGGCCCGGGCGGCGGCCGTGGGGGCGCTCGCGGGGGCGGTGGGGCTCGGTGCGGCGGAGGCGGTCGCCCGGGCGCGGCAGCGGCCGGGTGAGCTCCCGGCGCTGTGGCAGCGCATCGCCACCAGCGGCGCGCTGTCCGCCGCCGCGGGCTGGGCGGGCGCCCGGCTGACGGGCGCGGGCCCGGTGGCGGTGGGCACGGTGGCCGGCACGGCGGCGGGGGCGCTGGGCGTACGGCCGCACAAGGTGGCGCTGGGCCCGGTGGTGGGCGCGGCGGTGGGCGGCGCGGTCGCGCTGCGCGGCGGCGGCTCCGCCGCGGGTGGGCGGGGCGACGCGGGCGGGACGATCGGCGCGTACGTCCTGCGCCGGGGCGGCGGCACCGACACGAGCGGCGGAAACCGCACCGGAGGCAGGAGCGGCGCGGCGCGCCGGATCGCCGCGGGCGGCCGGAGCGGCGCGGCTGGCGGCGGGAGCGGGCCGGCGAAGGCCGGCGGCCAGAGCGGCGCGGGCGCGCGGATCGGCGCGTACGTCCTGCGCCGGGGCGGCGGCACGGGCGGGACCCGCGCGGCGCTGCGCGCGCTCGGCGCCGCAGGGCGCCAAGGCGGCCCCCGGGTCGCCGGCACCGCGGCCGCGGTCGCCCCGCCGCGGCGCCTCGGCGCCGGGGGGCGGCACGCGCGCGGGTATCCGCTGCGGCGCCGCGGGCTTCCCTTTCCCGGGCCGCCCGGTGCCGTCGCCGCGCGGGGGGCGGCGGTGGCGGGGGGTGCGGTGGTGGCGTTCCGGGTGGTGTCGGCGCTGGTGTTCCGGGAGGCGCAGGTCAGCCTTGTCGCCGAGGAGGCCACCGCGGGCGACCTGCCGTTCGTCGTGCCGCTCGAAGCGCGGTCCGCGTACGTCGGGACCTCGTACGTACGCGACCTCGCCGGTGTCCTCGGCGGTGCGTACACCGCGGACGCCCCCGACGTCGGCATCGTCGACTCCCTCGACGCGCTCGCCGGGCCCGGCTTCGACCCGGCCGCCGTGGATCCGCGGGTGCGGGAGTTCTACGAGCACACCGCCCGCTTCACCCTCGATATCGAACCCCGCTGGCGCCTGTGGGTCCGCCCCGGCTACCTCCTCTACCGCACCCTCGTCGCCCGCCCCCTCGGGCAGGCCAACGTGCCCATGAACCAGCGCGAGGTGCAGCGCGGCATGCGCAGCCGCATCGACACGATCACCCCGGACGCCGCGGCCCGCGCCGAGCCCGGCGCCGCGGCCACCGCCGTCCGCGGCTGGATCCGGTCCTTCGCCGACACCGACGACCCCATCTACGTCGGCATCTACACCACCTACCGGCACGGCGGCCGCGGCTACGTCAGCGTCGGCTTCCCCCTCCCCCACGCCAGCTTCACCGCCACCCTCCTCCCCCGCGCCCGCCCCGGCGGCGGCCTGACGCTCACCAGCCACGGCGACGCGGCCGACGGCACCGACCACCCCGGCCACTACCTCACCTACATCGACCCCGGCACCCGCGAGCTGACCACCCTCGGCGTCCCCGGCTTCGCCGAACACCTCGACGTCCACGTCACCGACGACGGCCGGCTCCGCGCCGAGCACGCCTTCTCCGTCTTCGGCATCCCGTTTCTCGTGCTGCACTACCGGATGGACCGCAAGACACCATGACCGACGACTGGACCCCCGTCACCACCGGCGAGTCCGGTGCCACCGTGCTCCGCAGCCCGGACGGCACCCGCTACGCCAAGCACGTACCCGCGACCGCCCCCGCCGGCCACGCCGGGGCCGCCGCGCTCGCCGCCGAGCGCGACCGCACCGCCTGGCTGGCCGACCGGCCCGGCGCGCCCGGACCCCGCGTCCTCGACTGGCGCTCCGACGCCGCCGGCGCCCGCCTCGTCACCGCCGCCGTCCCCGGCGTACCCGCGGACCAGCTGCCGCCCGCCGAGCTGCGGGCCTGCTGGCCCGCCCTCGCGGAGGCCGTACGGGACCTCCACGCGCTGCCCGCCGCCGACTGCCCGTACCGCCGGGACCTCGACGGCGTGTTCGCCACCGCCCGCGACGTCGTCGCCCGCGGCGCCGTCAACCCCGACTTCCTCCCGGTGGAGCAGCAGCACACCCCCGCCCCCGAGCTGCTGGCCCGCCTCGAACCCGAGCTGCCGGGCCGCCGCGAGCAGGCCGCCGCCGACCCCGTCGTCTGCCACGGCGACCTGACCCTGTCGAACATCGTCCTCGACCCGCACACCCGCACCGTGGCGGGCTTCGTCGACCTCGGCCGCCTCGGCCTCGCCGACCGCCACAGCGACCTGGCCGTGCTCTTCGCCCACGCCCGCGAGACCTGGCCGACCGCGGCCGAGGCCCGGGTCCGGGAGATGGTCTTCGCCGCCCGCTACGGCACCGCCCCCGACCCCGACCGGCTCCGCTTCTACCTCCACCTCGACCCCCTCACCTGGGGCTGAGCCGGCGCGCCTCAGGCGGGGGCGGCCGCCCTGATCAGCCGGACGTGGGACTCCTGCACCCCCTCGGGCAGCGCGTCCGGGCTGAACCACTCCGCGGCCAGGATCTCGAAGCTCTCCAGCCGCAGCGTGCCGCCCACGTGCCGCGCCTCGTACGCGATCTCCGCGCGCAGCCGGTAGCCGCTGGTCACCCGGACCAGCCGCCCCGGAACGACGTCGAGGCCGGTCTCCTCCCGCACCTCCCGGACGACCGTCTGCGGGAACTCCTCGCCCTTGACCGCGAAGCCGGTGGGCAGCCCCCACGGCCGGGCGTCGGGCCACATGCGGTGCTTGAGCAGCAGCACCCGGCCCTGCTCGTCCCGCACCACGCCCGTCACGCCGATCATGAACTTGGCCTGGGTGAACCACAGGAGGCGCCACTGTACGGAGCCGCGCAGCAGCTTCCACCCCCGGGCCACGATGCGCTTCACACGTCTCCCTTCAGTCCTGGTCCGCGCCCTCCGGGGCCTCCGCCCCGCGGCGGGCCCGGAGGGCGCGGACCTTCTGGCGGTTGCCGCAGCGCTCCATCGAGCACCAGCGGCGGCGGCCCGGCCGCGAGGTGTCCGCGAACAACAGGTAGCACCGCTCCCCCGCGCACTCGCGGACGCGGTGGCCGTACGGGCCCGAGAAGAGCGCCACCGCGTCCCGGGCGACCGTCGAGAGCACCTGCGCCGCGGTGGCCGGGGGCCCGGCCCAGGCGGGGGCGCCGTCGGCGGTGAGGCGGGGGGCCAGCGGGGGTGCGGCGGCGGTGGTGTTGAGGACGTCGAGGGCGGCGGGCGGGAGGGGGGCGCCGTGGGCGCGGGCCCGGGCGAGGTGGAAGAGGGCGTCGCGCACGTGGCGTACGGCGGTGACGTCGGCGTCCTCGACCGTCAGCTCCGGCACCGGGCGCAGCCGGCTCGCCGCGGCCCACGCGGCGACGTCCGCGGGGGTGTGCAGCACCTCGTACCGCGCGAAGGGGCCCGGGCCGCCGGTGGTGAGCAACTCCAGGCTGAGCGCGCCCGGATCGAAGCGGAAGACCTGGCCGTCCGGGGGGCGCAGCACCATGCCCGGGGTGCGGTCGCTTGCCTCGTCCACCATGTAACCAGTATAACCGGTACATGGTTCCTACGCACTGGAAAGTCGTCGTCGACTCCACCGACCCGCACGCCCAGGCCGACTTCTGGGCCGCCGCCCTCGGCTACGAGGTGGAGGACAACAGCCCGCTCATCGAGCAGCTCGTCACCGCCGGCGCCGTCCCCGAGACCGTGCTGACGCGCCACCACGACCGCCGCGCCTGGCGCACCGCGGCCGCCGTGCGGCACCCCGACGACCCGTACGACCCCGCCTCCGGCACCGGGCTGGGCCGCCGGCTGCTCTTCAACCAGGTCCCCGAGCCCAAGCCCGCGGCCAAGAACCGCCTCCACCTCGACCTGCACCCCGGGCCCGGGCGGCGCGCGGAGGAGACGGCACGGCTGGCGGAGCTGGGCGCGACCGTCCTGCGGCACGTGCAGGAGCAGGGCGGCGAGTGGACGATCATGGCGGACCCGGAGGGCAACGAGTTCTGTGTGCACTGACCCCCGTGCGCCCCGACCCGTGCGCACCGGCCCCGCGGGCCGCGCACGCGAAGGCCGCCGCACGCCCGGAGGCGCGCGGCGGCCCTGTGGGCGGCGGTGGTGCGGTCAGTCGCCCGCGGCGGCCTGGAGGGCCTCCGGGGTGACGGCGCCGGCGTAGACCTTGTCGTCCGTGATCAGCACGTTGACCAGCCGGCTCTCGAAGACCCGGCCGGCGTCCGTCTTCTCGGTGAAGAAGTCCAGGGCCGCCCCGGCCCCGTCCTCGCTCAGCGTGCCGCCGGGCAGCGCGATCTCGGCGATCGAGCCCCAGCCCTCGCCGTGGACCCGCACGTCCTCCAGGCCGGCGGGCATGTCGCCCTTGTCGCCCTTGGCGCCCTTGTCCCAGTCGCCGCCCCAGTCGCCGTTGTCCTTGCCGAAGCCGCCGAAGCCTTCTCCGAAGCCCTCACCGGGGCCGCCGAACTCCCCGCCGAAGCCCTCGCCGAGGTCCTTCTCCGTCACCTCGGCGCCCTCCGGCGGCGCGAACAGCCCGGCGTCCGGCTTGGTGAAGTCGACCTTCGTGAAGCCGACGTCCACGACCGCCTTGCCGTCGTCCGCGGTCAGCGCCACCCGCAGCGGCACGCCGTTGTCGGCGTCCACGGCGACGGTGATGTCCCGGACCGTCGACTCGTCCTGCTTCGGCGTCAGCCGCAGCTCGTACGCGTCCTGCCCGGCGACCTGCGCCGTGCCCGCCACGTCCACGTCCGTCGTGTCGCCCGCGGCCTTCAGCAGCCGCTCCGCCAGCTCCTGCGGGGTGGCGTCCTGAAGGTCCTTCGGCAGCGCGAAGCCGTCGCCGTGCTCCGCGTCCTTCCCCGCGTCCTTCTTCGCCTCCTGCGGGACCGTCGAGTGGAAGACCTCGTCGGAGTCGCCGCCGAACGTCCAGACGTCGTCGCCGTTGCGCACCAGGGTCCGGTCGCCGTCCGAACCCTCCAGCGTGACCCGCTGCTTCTCCGGGCCGTCGGCCGCGACCTGCAACTTGGTGTCGCCGGAGAGCAGCCGCGAGAGGTCCGCGCCCTCTCCGCCGCCCATCCCGGCCATCCCGCCGAAGGGCAGCGACGGCAGGCCGAGGTCGGTGCTGACCTTCACCGTGCCGTCGACCGACTCGACCTCCGAGGCCAGCGCCTTGGCTATCAGCTCCTTCGCCGTCACGTCGTCGGCGCTCGGCCCGTCGTCCTGGGCGAGCGCGGGCACCAGGCCGATGGTCGCGGCGGCGAGACCCGCGACGGCCAGGGGTACGCCGTACCGCACCGCCTTTCTGCGCCTGGCGGCGGCGAGTTCCACGGCGAGGTCTTCGGCCTCGTCGTAGGGTCGCTCCGGTGGGATCAGTGCCATGGGATGTACCTCCGTCTCCGCGGTGATGCGCGGAAAGTCACCTGCTGCGTCGCACTCGTCCGCCCCATCGGGCCATTGTCACCCGATCCGCCGTATGGGGGCTGTAAACCATCACAACAAACCGGACGGCCCGGGGCGTCAGCCCGTGGGCGCAGGTTGGCTTACTCCTGTCGTATGACGGCATCCGCCGCGAGTGGGGGTTCGCCCCGGTCGGTGTACGGGCCATCCGCTTGCGCGGCGCCTCCGGGCCCGCTACCCGGCGCCGCTACCCGGCCCGGTCCACCACCGCGTCGCACAGCCCCTCCAGCGCGGCCCGCGCCGGGCACGCCGGCAGCGCCGTGAGGATCGCCCGCGCCTCCGCGGCGTACCGCACGGTGTCCCGCCGGGCCTGCTCCACCGCGGGGTGCACCCGCAGCCGGGCCAGGGCCTCCGCGTGCCGCGAGTCGTCCGTCAGGTCGTCGGCGAGCAGCGCCGCCAGCTCCAGGTCCTCCGGCCGGCGGTCCCGCTGGGCGGCGGCGCGCAGGTGCAGCACCGGCAGGGTGGCCACGCCCTCGCGCAGGTCCGTGCCCGGGGTCTTGCCGGACTCGTCGCCGTCGCTGGTGATGTCCAGCAGGTCGTCCGCGAGCTGGAAGGCGATGCCGATGCGCTCACCGTACTGCGTCAGCACCTCCACCACCGACTCGTCCGCGCCCGACGTCAGCGCGCCGAAGCGGCCGGAGACGGCGATGAGCGAACCCGTCTTGCCGGAGAGCACCTCCAGGTAGTGATCGACCGGGTCGCGGCCCTCGGCCGGGCCGGCGGTCTCCAGGATCTGCCCGGTGACGAGCCGCTCGAACGCCTGCGCCTGGATCCGGACCATCTCCGGCCCGAGGTCGGCGAGGATCCGGGAGGCGCGCGCGAAGAGGAAGTCGCCGGTGAGCACGGCGACGGAGTTGGCCCAGCGGCTGTTCGCGCTCGGTACGCCCCGGCGCACCGCCGCCTCGTCCATCACGTCGTCGTGGTAGAGCGTGGCCAGGTGCGTCAGCTCGACGACGACGCCCGAGGGCGCGACGCCGGGCGCGTACGGGTCGCCGAACTGCGCGGAGAGCATGACGAGCAGGGGGCGGAACCTTTTGCCGCCGGCGCGGACGAGATGCCGCGCCGCCTCGGTGATGAACGGCACATCGCTCTTCGTGGCCTCCAGGAGACCCTCTTCGACGGCCGCGAGGCCGGCCTCGACATCGGCTTCCAGGCCGGGGTCCTGAACGCTGAGCCCCAAGGGCGCGACCACGGTCACGAGGGCTCCTCCTGTCTCCAGACGTTCACGTGGAACAGATTGTCGATGTGTCGCCAGCAACCACCATGCACCACGTTCGCAGCGTAGCCGGTCACGCGACGATCACGTCGGGCGGCTTCCCCCAGGACGCCCCGGGGGTCGTAACCTGAGGTCCCCAGCCCACCGACCACGATGAGGCAGGACTCCGCGATGTCCGAGCACAGCCCGCTCGACGTGCCCGAAGGCGATCCCTTCGGGCCGCACAATCTCCCCTACGGCGTCTTCACCGCGCCCGGCGACGCAAACCCCCGCGTCGGCGTCCGCTACGGGGCGTCCGTCCTGGACACCGCCGCCGTCGCGGCGGCCCTCGGCTCCCCGCACGCCGCGCTGCTCGCCGCCCCCACGCTGGCCCCGCTGCTGGCCGCGGGCCGGCCGGTGTGGCGGGCGGTACGGGCCGAGGTGACCGGCTGGCTGACGGACCCGGCGCACCGCGCCGCCGCCGGGCCGCACCTGCACGCGCTGGACGGGGTCGCGCTGCACATGCCGTTCGAGGTCGGCGACTACGTCGACTTCTACTCCAGCGAGCACCACGCCGCCAACGTCGGCCGCATCTTCCGCCCCGGCGAGGAGCCGCTGACGCCCAACTGGAAGCACCTGCCCATCGGCTACCACGGCCGGGCCGGGACCGTCGTGCCGTCCGGCACGCCCGTCGTACGCCCCGCGGGCCAGCGCAGGGGCGCGGGCGACGCGCCGGCCCCGGAGTTCGGGCCCTCCGCGCGGCTCGACATCGAGGCCGAGGTCGGCTTCGTCGTCGGGGTGCCGTCGCCGATGGGCACCCCCGTGCCCCGTACCGCCTTCCGCGACCACGTCTTCGGGCTCTGCCTGGTCAACGACTGGTCCGCGCGCGACGTCCAGCCCTGGGAGCAGCGCCCCCTCGGCCCGCACCAGGCGAAGTCCTTCGCCACCTCGATCGCGCACTGGATCACCCCGCTCGACGCCCTGGACGCCGCCCGCGTCGCCCCGCCGGAGCGTACGCACCCGCTGCTGCCGTACCTCGACGACACCGCCGCCGACGAGCAGCCGCACGGCTACGACCTGCGCCTTGAGGTACGTGTCAACGGGGAGACGGTCTCCCGGCCGCCGTTCGCCTCGATGTACTGGACGGCGGCGCAGCAGCTCGCCCACATGACCGTCAACGGCGCGTCCCTGCGCACCGGCGACCTCTACGCCTCCGGCACGGTCAGCGGGCCCGAGCCGGACCAGGTGGGCTCGCTGCTGGAGCTGACCCGGGGCAAGGGCCCGTGGCTGGCGGACGGGGACACCGTCGAGATCGACGGCTGGGCCCCCGGCCCGGACGGCGTACGGATCGCGCTCGCCGCCGTCCGCGGGGAGGTCCGGCCGGCGAGTTGAGCCGGCGTCGGGTCGCGGACCGGCCGGCGCGGCCCAGGGGCAGATCCGGCCGCTGCCGCGGGGGGCCGGGGGCGAAGCCCCCCGGAAACCCCGCGGCGGTGAGCCGTCGGTTTCCGGGGCACGCGGCGGCTGCCGCGGGGGCCCGGGCCTGCGGAGCGGCCCGGCACGCCGAGCGGCAACGCGACGTCCACCGTAGATCCGCCCCCGCCCCTCGGGGGCCCGGGGGCGAGGCCCCCGGAAACCCGCCGCCCCCGCGGAGCGGGCTAGCGGACGAACACCCCCGCGTCCCCGGCCAGGTCCAGGAAGTACTGCGGCGCCACGCCCAGCACCAGCGTCGCGGCCAGGCCGACCGCTATGGCCGTGACGGTGAAGGCGCTCGGCACCGTCACCGCCGGGCCCTCCGGCCGCGGCTCGCTGAAGAACATCAGCACGATCACGCGCACGTAGAAGAACGCGGCGATGGCCGAGGCGATGACGCCGACGACGACCAGCGGCGTCGCGCCGCCCTCCGCCGCCGCCTTGAACACCGCGAACTTCCCGGCGAAGCCGCTGGTCAGCGGGATGCCCGCGAACGCCAGCAGGAACACCGCCATGACCGCCGCCACCAGTGGCGAACGCCGCCCGAGCCCCGCCCACTTGGACAGGTGCGTGGCCTCGCCGCCCGCGTCCCGGACCAGCGTGACGACCGAGAACGCGCCGATCGTCACGAACCCGTACGCGGCCAGGTAGAACAGCACCGAGGAGATGCCGTCCTCGTTGGCCGCCGTGACACCGGCGAGGATGAACCCGGCGTGCGCGATCGACGAGTAGGCCAGGAGCCGCTTCACGTCGGTCTGGGTGATCGCGAGGATCGCGCCGATGACCATCGTGACGATCGCCACGCCCCACATCACCGGCCGCCAGTCCCACTTCATGCCCGGCAGCACGACGTACAGCAGCCGCAGCAGCGCGCCGAACGCGGCGACCTTGGTGGCCGCGGCCATGAAGCCGGTGACGGGCGTGGGGGCGCCCTGGTAGACGTCCGGGGTCCACATGTGGAACGGCACGGCGCCGACCTTGAAGAACATCCCGAGCAGCAGCATGGCGCCGCCGATGAGCAGCAGCGCGTCGTTGCCCATGGTGTCGGCGAGCGCCGGCGTCATGTGCTGCGGGTTGCCGGCGACGACGTCGGCGATGACGGCGTACTTCACGCTGCCCGCGTACCCGTACAGCAGCGCGATGCCGAAGAGCAGGAACGCCGACGAGAAGGCGCCCAGCAGGAAGTACTTCACCGCCGCCTCCTGCGACATCAGCCGCTTGCGGCGGGCGACGGCGCAGAGCAGGTACAGCGGCAGGGAGAAGACCTCCAGCGCGATGAAGAGCGTCAGCAGGTCGTTCGCGGCGGGGAAGATGAGCATGCCGCCGGTCGCGAACATCAGCAGCGGGAACACCTCGGTGGTGGTGAACCCCGCCTTGACCGCGGACTGCTCCGCCTTGCCGCCGGGCACCGCCGCCGCCTCCGCGGCGAAGGAGTCGACCTGCCTGCCGTGCGCGGCCGGATCCAGCCTGCGCTCGGCGAAGGTGAACACCGCGAGCACGCCGATCAGCAGGATGGTGCCCTGGAGGAACAGCGCCGGTCCGTCGACGGCCAGCGCGCCCATCGCGGCGGTCTGCGCCTCGTCGGTGCCGTGGCCGGTGGCGGCCAGGGTGATGACGGCGCCGAACGCGGCGGCCATGGCGAGCACGGCGAGCCCGACCTGGACGACGTACCGGTGCCGCCGGGGGACGAACGCCTCGACGGCGACGCCCAGCACGGCCGCGCCGACCACGATCAGCGTGGGCGCCAACAGGTCGTACTCGATGTGCGGCGCTTCGATCTTGTCGACGCCGTCCTGTGCGATCCACAGGCTGTGGACACCCCTACTCATGCGCGGCCTCCACAGGGTTCACATCGGGCTCCGGGTCGGACTTGTCTACGTCGGACATGGTGTGCTCGACGGCCGGGTTGACGATCTCGGTGAGCGGCTCCGGGTACACGCCGAGGCCGATGAGCAGCGCGACCAGCGGCGCCGCCACCAGCACCTCGCGCACCCGCAGGTCGGGCAGCTTGGCGACCTTGTCGGCGACCGGCCCGGTCATCGTCCGCTGGTACAGCACCAGGACGTAGATCGCGGCCAGCACTATCCCGACGGTGGCGATGATGCCGATCACCGGGTAGCGGCTGAACGTGCCCACCAGCACCAGGAACTCGCTGACGAACGGCGCGAGCCCCGGCAGCGACAGCGTCGCCAGACCGCCGATCAGGAACGTGCCGGCGAGCACCGGCGCCACCTTCTGCACCCCGCCGTAGTCGGCGATGAGCCGCGAGCCGCGCCGGGAGATCAGGAACCCGGCGACCAGCATCAGCAGCGCGGTGGAGATGCCGTGGTTGACCATGTACAGCGTCGCCCCGGAGTGGCCCTGGCTGGTCATCGCGAAGATGCCCAGGATGATGAAGCCGAAGTGGGAGATCGAGGCGTACGCGATCAGCCGCTTGATGTCCCGCTGCCCAATCGCGAGCAGCGCGCCGTACAGGATGCTCACCAGCGCCAGCACCAGCACCAGCGGCGTCGCCCAGTCGCTGGCCTCGGGGAAGAGCCCGAGGCAGAAGCGGAGCATCGCGAACGTGCCCACCTTGTCGACCACCGCGGTGATGAGCACCGCGACGGGCGGGGTGGACTCGCCCATGGCGTTGGGCAGCCAGGTGTGCAGCGGCCACAGTGGCGCCTTGACGGCGAAGGCGAAGAAGAAGCCGAGGAAGAGCAGCCGCTCGGTGTTCGTCGACAGCTCCAGCTCGCCGTTGCCGCGCGCTTCGAGGATGGCCTGGAGCGAGAACGTGCCCTCGCCGAGCTGGTCGCTGGTGGCGGCGTACAGGCCGATGACCGCGGCCAGCATGATGAGGCCGCCGGCCAGGTTGTAGAGCAGGAACTTCACGGCCGCGTAGGAGCGCTGCCGCGCCGCCTCCTCCTCGCCGTGTTCGTGCGCCTTGTCCCCGAAGCCGCCGATGAGGAAGTACAGCGGGATGAGCATGGCTTCGAAGAAGATGTAGAAGAGGAAGACGTCCGTGGCCAGGAAGCTGATGATGACCATCGCCTCGACGGCCAGGATCAGCGCGAAGAAGCCCTGGGTGGGGCGCCAGCGCGACTGCGTGTCCGCGGCGGCGCCGCCGGCCGGGTCGGCGTCGCGCCAGCCCGCGAGGATCACGAACGGGACGAGCAGCGCGGTCAGCGCCACCAGCGCGACGGCGATGCCGTCGACGCCCAGTTCGTATCTCACCCCGAAGTCGGCGATCCACGCCCGCGACTCGGTGAGCTGGAAGCGGTCGCCGCCCGGGTCGAACCGGATCGCGATGACCGCGGCCAGCACGAGCGTCGCCAGCGACACCCCCAGCGCGAGCACCTTGGCGAGCTCGCGCCTGGCCGCGGGCACCGCGGCCGTGGCGATGGCGCCCACCGCCGGGACCGCCGCGGCGAGCGTCAGCAGCGGGAAGGAAGAATCAGCCATGGGTTCAGACCGCCCTCATCAGCAGGGTCGCGGCGATGAGGACCACCGCGCCGCCGAACATCGAGACCGCGTAACTGCGGGCGTAGCCGTTCTGGATCCGCCGCATCCGCGCGGAGAGCCCGCCGAACGCCGCCGCGGTGCCGTTGACGATGCCGTCGACCAGCTTGTGGTCCAGGTAGACCAGGCCGCGGGTCAGATACTCGCCGGGCTTGACCAGCGCCACGTGGTTGAAGTCGTCCTGCAGCAGGTCGCGCCGGGCGGCCCGGGTGAGCAGGGAGCCGCGCGGGGCGGCGGCGGGCACCGGGCGGCGGCCGTACTGCAGCCAGGCCGCGCCGACGCCGAGCACCATGCAGGTGACGGTGGCGGCGGTGACCATGCCGACGGTCAGGCCCTCGGGCAGGTGCCCGTGCTCGAAGCCGGTGACCGGCTCCAGCCAGTGCACGAACCGCTCGCCGATGTCGAAGAACGCGCCCGCGCCGACCGAGCCGACGGCCAGCACGATCATCGGGATCGTCATCGTCTTCGGCGACTCGTGCGGGTGCGGCATGTCGCCGTTCGCGTCCGCCTCCCAGCGCTTCTCGCCGAAGAACGTCATGAGCATCACGCGCGTCATGTAGTACGCGGTGATCGCCGCGCCCAGCAGCGCCGCGCCGCCCAGGATCCAGCCGTGCGTACCGCCCTTGGCGAACGCGGCCTCGATGATGGCGTCCTTGGAGAAGAAGCCGGACAGGCCCGGGAAGCCGATGATCGCCAGATAGCCGAGGCCGAAGGTGGCGAACGTGACCGGCATGTACTTCCTGAGGCCCCCGTACTTGCGCATGTCGACCTCGTCGTTCATGCCGTGCATGACCGAGCCCGCGCCGAGGAACAGCCCGGCCTTGAAGAAGCCGTGCGTCACCAGGTGCATGATCGCGAAGGCGTAGCCGATCGGGCCCAGCCCGGCGGCCAGGATCATGTAGCCGATCTGCGACATCGTCGAGCCGGCCAGCGCCTTCTTGATGTCGTCCTTCGCGCAACCGACGATCGCACCGAAGAGCAGCGTGACCGCGCCGACGACCGTGACGACGAGCTGCGCGTCGGGCGCCGCCTCGAAGATCGCGCCGGAGCGGACGATCAGGTAGACGCCGGCGGTCACCATCGTCGCGGCGTGGATCAGCGCGGAGACCGGCGTCGGGCCCTCCATCGCGTCACCCAGCCAGGACTGGAGCGGGACCTGCGCCGACTTGCCGCACGCGGCGAGCAGCAGCATGATCCCGATCGCCGTCATCTTGCCCTCGCTCGACTCCCCGACCGAGTTCATGACCGGCTCGAAGGCGAAGGTGCCGAAGGTGACGAACATCAGCATGATCGCGATGGACAGGCCGACGTCGCCGACGCGGTTGACGATGAACGCCTTCTTCGCCGCCGTGGCCGCGCTGGGCTTGTGCTGCCAGAAGCCGATCAGCAGGTACGAGGCGAGGCCGACGCCCTCCCAGCCGACGTACAGCAGCAGGAAGTTGTCCGCGAGGACCAGCAGCAGCATCGCCGCGAGGAAGAGGTTCAGGTAGCCGAAGAACCGGCGGCGGCGCTCGTCGTGCTCCATGTAGCCCACGGAGTACAGGTGGATGAGCGAGCCGACGCCGGTGATCAGCAGCACGAACGTCATCGACAGCTGGTCGAGCTGGAACGCCGCGTCCGCCTGGAACCCCTCGACCGGGATCCAGGTGAAGAGGTGGCTGTGCAGCGCCCGCTCCTCGCCGTCCTTGCCGAGCATGTCGGCGAAGAGGACGAGGCCGAGGACGAAGGAGGTGAAGGCCAGGGCCGTGCCGAGCCAGTGGCCCGTACGGTCCAGCCTCCGCCCGCCGCAGAGCAGCACCGCCGCGCCGAGCAGCGGCGCCGCGACGAGCAATCCGATGAGTGACTCCACTGGTGCGTCCCCTTACAGCTTCATCAAAGCGGCGTCGTCGACCGAGGCCGAGTGGCGGGAGCGGTACACCGACACGATGATCGCCAGGCCGACCACGACCTCCGCGGCGGCGACGACCATGGTGAAGAACGCGACGATCTGGCCGTCGAGGTTCCCGTGCATCCGGGAGAACGTGATCAGCGCCAGGTTGCAGGCGTTCAGCATCAGCTCGATGCACATGAACACCACGATGGCGTTCCGCCTGATGACCACCCCGGCCGCGCCGATGGTGAACAGCAGCGCGGAGAGATACAGGTAGTTGACCGGGTTCACTCGCCCTCTCCCTTTCCGGCCGTTCCGGTTCCGGCCGTCCCGGCGTTCGCGCTGACGGCGTCGTCCCCGCGGTCCCCGTCGTCGTCGCCGGTGTCCGGCTCCAGGGCCTTGCCCTGGTAGTCGGCGGTGCGCTGCTCGATCGCCGCGAGGTCCGCCAGCGCCTGCTGCGAGACGTCCCGGATCTGGCCGCGGTCGCGCAGCGTGCGGTTGACGGTCAGGTCGGACGGCGTGCCGTCGGGCAGCAGCCCGGGGATGTCCACGGCGTTGTGGCGGGCGTAGACGCCGGGCGCGGGCATCGGCGGCACCTGGACGTTGTCGCGTACGCGCTGCGCGGCCTGCTCGCGCTGCGTCGGGGTGCGCTCGGTCTTCTCGCGGTGGGTGAGGACCATGCCCGCGACCGCCGCGGTGATCAGCAGCGCGCCGGTCAGCTCGAAGGCGAAGACGTAGTCGCGGAAGATCAGCGCCGCCAGCCCGTGCACGTTGCCGCCGGAGTTGGCGTCCTCCAGGCCGTTGAACGTGTCGAGGCTCGCGTTGCCGATGCCGGCCATCAGCAGGATGCCGAAGCCGATGCCGCAGAGCATCGCCAGCCAGCGCTGGCCCTTGATGGTCTCTTTGAGGGAGTCGGCGGCGCTGATGCCGACGAGCATCAGCACGAAGAGGAACAGCATCATGACCGCGCCGGTGTAGACGACGATCTGGACGACGCCGAGGAAGTACGCGCCGTTGGCGAGGTAGAAGACCGCCAGGATCACCATCGTGCCGGCGAGGCAGAGCGCCGAGTGCACCGACTTCTTCATCAGCACGGTGCCCAGCGCACCGGCGACGGCGAAGACGGCCAGCACCCAGAACTGGGTCGCCTCCCCGGTGGAGGTGGTGTAGCCGGCCTGGGCGAGGGCGTTCATGCCTGGACTCCTTCGGAGTGCTCCGGGTCCGGCCCCGGCGCCGGCTCGCCCTTGCTGACGGCGACCTGGCGCTCCGTACCCGGGGCGGCCTCGGTGACGAGGCCGCTGTAGTAGTCCTTCTCCGTCATCCCCGGGTAGATGGCGTGCGGCGAGTCGACCATGCCCTCGGTCAGCCCGGCGAGCAGCTCGTCCTTGGTGTAGATGAGCGACTCGCGGCTGCTGTCGGCGAGTTCGTACTCGTTGGTCATGGTCAGCGCCCGGGTGGGGCACGCCTCGACGCACAGCCCGCACAGGATGCAGCGCAGGTAGTTGATCTGGTAGACGCGGCCGTAGCGCTCGCCCGGCGAGTAGCGCTCCTCCTCGGTGTTGTCCGCGCCCTCGACGTAGATCGCGTCCGCCGGGCAGGCCCACGCGCACAGCTCGCAGCCGATGCACTTCTCCAGCCCGTCCGGGTGCCGGTTGAGCTGGTGGCGGCCGTGGAAGCGGGGGGCCGTGGGCTTCTTGTACTCGGGGTACTGCTCGGTCAGCCGCTTCTTGAACATGGCCTTGAAGGTCACGCCGAAGCCGGCCACCGGGTTGACGAACCCCTGCTTGTCCTTCTTCTCGTCAGCCATTGTCGGCCTCCTCAGTGTCGCCTCCGGGAGCGTTCGTGCCCACCAGCTCACGCTCGCGGCGCGAGGGGCGGCGGGGCACGGGCGGGAGGGTCTGGCCGGGCAGCGGCGGCACCGGGAAGCCGCCCTCGGTCGGGTCGAACTCCGGCTTGGGCCGGGCCGCCTCGCGGGCGGCCTCCTCCTTGTCCTGGCGGTCGCGGAAGATGTCCACGACGAAGGACACCAGCAGGATCACCAGCAGCCCGCCGGCGATGTAGAGCACGATCTCGGTGAAGTCCACGTCCTCGTTGCGCAGCGCCCGGACGGTGGCGACCAGCATCAGCCAGACCATGGAGACCGGGATGAGGACCTTCCACCCCAGCTTCATGAACTGGTCGTAGCGCACCCGCGGGAGCGTGCCGCGCAGCCACACGAAGCCGAACAGGCAGATGACGACCTTCGCGGTGAACCAGAGCATCGGCCACCAGCCGGTGTTCGCGCCCTCCCACACGGTGCTGAGCGGCGCGGGCGCGCGCCAGCCGCCGAGGAAGAGCGTGACCGCCACGGCGGAGAGCGTCACCATGTGCACGTACTCGGAGAGCATGAACATCGCGAACTTGATCGACGAGTACTCGGTGGAGTACCCGGCGACCAGGTCGCCCTCGGACTCCGGCATGTCGAAGGGCAGCCGGTGCGCCTCGCCGACCATCGCGATGAGGTAGACGAGGAACGACACCGGCAGCAGGATCGCGAACCAGCGGTCGTCCTGCGCCGCGACGATCTCCGAGGTCGACAGCGACCCGGAGTAGAGGAACACGGCCGCGAACGACAGCCCCATCGCGACCTCGTACGAGATCACCTGGGCGGTCGCGCGGACGCCGCCGAGCAGCGGGTACGTGGAGTTGGACGCCCAGCCGGCGAGAACCACGCCGTAGGCGGCGATGGAGGCGGTGGCCAGCACGTACAGCATGGCGACCGGGAGGTCGGTCAGCTGGAGCGCGGTGCGCTCGCCGAAGATCGACACCTGGTTGTCGGCGGGGCCGAAGGGAATGACCGCGATGGCCATGAAGGCGGGCACCGCGGCGAGGATCGGCGCCAGGATGTAGACCGCCTTGTCGGCGCCCTTGACGATGATGTCCTCTTTGAACATCAGCTTCACGCCGTCGGCGAGCGACTGCAGCAGGCCCCAGGGGCCGTGCCGGTTCGGGCCGACGCGCCGCTGCATCCAGCCGAGGACCTTGCGCTCGAAGACGATCGCGATGAGGACCGTCAGCATCAGGAACGCGAAGCAGAAGACCGCCTTGAGCAGGATCAGCCACCAGGGGTCGCCCCCGAAGAAGCTGAGGTCGTCAGCGGCGAGGTGGGTGGTCACGCCTGAACCTCCTTGGAGACGGCCGAGACCTGGACCAGGTCGCCGGGGTTGGCGCCGGTCGCCGCCGTCACGCCCGGGGCCGTCGACGCCAGCGGCAGCCAGACGACCTGGTCGGGCAGCTCCTCGGTGATCCGCAGCGGGAGCGTGACCGTGCCGGCCGGGCCGGTGACGGCGAGCGGGTCGCCGTCGGCGACGCCGGTGGCGGCCGCGGTGGCGGGGGAGAGCCGGGCGGCGGCCTCGTGGCGGGTGGCCGCGAGCGCGTCGTCGCCCTCCTGGAGCCGGCCCTCGTCGAGCAGCAGCCGGTGGCCCGCGAGCACCGCCTCGCCGGCGCCGGGCTGCGGCAGCGGCGCGGCGCGGTCGTCCGGCGGGGCGGGGCGGGGGCCGCCGGCGGGGACGCCGAGGCGGTCCAGCTCGGCCCGTACCGTACGGGCGTCGGGCAGGCCCAGGTGGACGTCGAGGGCGTCGGCGAGCATGTGCAGCACCCGCTGGTCGGCAGGGGCGAGCCGGCGCGTCATCTGGTCCGGCTTCAGCGCGGCCTCGAACGGCCGGACGCGGCCCTCCCAGTTGAGGAACGTGCCCTGCTTCTCGGCGACCGCGGCCACCGGGAAGACCACGTCGGCCCGCTCGGTGACCTCGCTGGGCCGCTGCTCCAGGCTGACCACGAACTCCGCCCGATCCAGCGCCTCCCGGGCCTTCGCCGGGTCCGGCAGGTCGGCGACCTGCACGCCGCCGACGAGCAGCGCGCCGAGGTCCCCGGCCGCCGCGGCGTCGAGGATCTCACCGGTGTCGCGGCCACGCGCGGCGGGCAGTTCGGCCAGGCCCCAGACGGCGGCGGTCTCGCGGCGCGCCTCGGGGTCGGCGGCGGACCGGCCGCCGGGCAGCGTCCCGGGCAGCGCGCCCGCCTCGACCGCGCCGCGCTCGCCGGCGCGGCGCGGGATCCAGGCGAGGGTGGCGCCGGTGGCCTCCGCGGTGCGTACGACCGCGGACAGCGCGCCGCGTACGGCCGCCAGCCGCTCGCCGACGAGGATCACCGCGCCCGGCCGGCGCAGCGCCTCGGCCGCGGCCTTGCCGTCGTCGCCGAGGCCGGCGCCGGAGCCGAGGGCGTCCAGCCAGCTGGGCTCGGTGCCGGGGGCGGCGGGCAGCAGCGTGCCGCCGGCCTTCGTCAGGCCGCGGGTGGCGAAGGGGGCGATCGCGTAGACCTCCAGGCCCTTCTTCCGCCACGCCTTGCGCAGCCGGAGGAAGACGCCGGGCGCCTCCTCCTCGGCCTCCAGCCCGGCGAGCAGCACCGCGGGCGCCTCCTCCAGCGCGCGGTACGTGACGCCGCGGCCGCTGCCCGCGACGCGCGCGGCCAGGAACTCGGCCTCCTCGGCGCTGTGCACCCGGGCGCGGAAGTCGATGTCGTTGGTGCCGAGCGCGGCGCGCGCGAACTTGGCGTAGGCGTAGGAGTCCTCCAGCGTCAGCCGCCCGCCGGTGAGCACGCCCGCGCGCCCGCGGGCCGCCGCCAGGCCGGTGGCCGCGGCGCGCAGCGCCTCGGGCCAGCTCGCCGGCGTCAGCTCACCGTTCTCGTCGCGGACGAGCGGGTGGGTGAGCCGGTCGGGCAGCTGCGCGTAGCGGAAGCCGAAGCGGCCCTTGTCGCACAGCCACTCCTCGTTGACCTCGGGGTCGTTGGCGGCGAGCCGGCGCATGACCTTGCCGCGGCGGTGGTCGGTGCGGGTGGCGCAGCCGCCGGCGCAGTGCTCGCAGACCGACGGCGAGGACACCAGGTCGAAGGGGCGCGAGCGGAAGCGGTACATCTTCGAGGTGAGCGCGCCGACCGGGCAGATCTGGATGGTGTTCCCGGAGAAGTACGACTCGAACGGCACGCCCTCGCCGGTGCCGACCTGCTGGAGCGCGCCGCGCTCCAGCAGCTCGATCATCGGGTCGCCCGCGACCTGGTTGGAGAACCGGGTGCAGCGCGCGCACAGCACGCAGCGCTCGCGGTCGAGCAGCACCTGCGCCGAGATCGGCACCGGCTTCTCGAACGTGCGCTTCTGGCCGTCGAAGCGGCTCTCGGCCTGCCCGGCGGACATCGCCTGGTTCTGCAGCGGGCACTCGCCGCCCTTGTCGCAGACCGGGCAGTCGAGCGGGTGGTTGATGAGCAGCAGCTCCATCACGCCGCGCTGCGACTTCTCGGCCACCTCGGAGGTCAGCTGGGTCTTCACCACCATCCCGTCGGTGCAGGTGATGGTGCAGGACGCCGACGGCTTGCGCTGGCCCTCGATCTCGACGATGCACTGCCGGCAGGCGCCGACGGGGTCGAGGAGCGGGTGGTCGCAGAACCGCGGGACCTCGATGCCCAGCTGCTCGGCGGCGCGGATGACGAGGGTGCCCTTGGGCACGCTGACCTCGACGCCGTCGATGGTCAGCGTGACCAGATCGGTCTTCTCGGGGGCCTTCTCCGGCTCCGTGACGGTCACGCGGTCACCTCCCGGTGGGTCGTGGAGCCGGGGGTGTCGGCCCAGGCGGTGGACTTGGCAGGGTCGAAGGGGCAGCCGCCGCCGGTGACGTGCTGCTCGTACTCCTCGCGGAAGTAGTTGAGCGAGGAGAAGATCGGCGCGGCGGCGCCGTCGCCGAGGGCGCAGAACGACTTGCCGTTGATGTTGTCGGCGATGTCGTCGAGCTTGTCGAGGTCGGCCATCGAGCCCTTCCCGGCCTCGATGTCGCGGAGCAGCTGGACCAGCCAGTACGTGCCCTCGCGGCAGGGCGTGCACTTGCCGCAGGACTCGTGCTCGTAGAACTCGGTCCAGCGGGTGACGGCCCGCACCACGCAGGTCGTCTCGTCGAAGCACTGGAGCGCCTTGGTGCCGAGCATGGAGCCGGCGCCGCCGACGCCCTCGTAGTCGAGGGGGACGTCGAGGTGCTCGTCGGTGAGCATCGGGGTGGACGAGCCGCCGGGGGTCCAGAACTTCAGCCGGTGGCCCGGGCGCATGCCGCCGCCCATGTCGAGCAGCTGGCGCAGCGTGACGCCGAGCGGCGCCTCGTACTGGCCGGGGCGGGCGACGTGGCCGGAGAGCGAGTAGAGCGTGAAGCCCGGGGACTTCTCGCTGCCCATCGTCCGGAACCACTCCTTGCCCTTGTTCATGATCGCGGGAACAGAGGCGATGGACTCGACGTTGTTCACCACAGTGGGGCAGGCGTACAGGCCCTCGACGGCGGGGAACGGCGGGCGCAGCCGGGGCTGTCCGCGGCGGCCCTCCAGCGAGTCGAGCAGCGCGGTCTCCTCGCCGCAGATGTACGCGCCGGCGCCGGCGTGCACCGTCACGTCGAGGTCGAGCCCGGAGCCGAGGACGTCCTTGCCGAGGAAGCCCGCGTCGTACGCCTCGCGCACCGCCTCGTGCAGCCGGCGCAGCACCGGGACGACCTCGCCGCGCAGGTAGATGAACGCGTGGTTCGACCGGAAGGCGTGGCAGGCGATGACGATGCCCTCGATGAGGGAGTGCGGGTTGGCGAAGAGCAGCGGGATGTCCTTGCAGGTGCCCGGCTCCGACTCGTCGGCGTTGACGACGAGGTAGTGCGGCTTGCCGTCGCCCTGCGGGATGAACTGCCACTTCATGCCGGTGGGGAAGCCGGCGCCGCCGCGGCCGCGCAGGCCGGCGTCCTTGACGTAGGCGATGACGTCGTCGGGCGGCATCGCGAGCGCCTTGCGCAGGCCCTCGTAGCCCTCGTTGCGCCGGTACGTGTCCAGCGTCCAGGACTCGGGGTGGTCCCAGAAGGCGGAGAGCACCGGGGTCAGCAGCTTCTCCGGCGAGTCGACGGTCATCACGCGCCCTCCTCCTCGGTGGGCTCCGCCGCGGGCGGCTCGTCCGCGGACGCGGTGGACGGGTGCGCCGGGTCGGACGCGGAGGTCTCCTGCGGCGCGTCGTGCGAGCTGGGGTGGCCGGCGGGCGGCTGGTCGGCCAGGGCGTCCGGCGGCGGGTTCTCGGGGTGCGCGGCGCGCTGGCCGACCACGCGGGCGACGGGCTCCTCGCCCTTGGCCATGCGCAGCCCGATGAGCGAGGCGGGGCCGGCGCCGCCGGACTCGGCGACCGCGCCGGGGCGCTCGTCGGGGAAGCCGGCCAGGATGCGGGCGGTCTCCTTGAAGGTGCAGAGCTTCGCGCCGCGGGTGGGGTGCACGTCGTTGCCGGCGCGCAGGTCGTCCACGAGCCGGCGGGCGGACTCGGGCGTCTGGTTGTCGAAGAACTCCCAGTTGACCATCACCACGGGGGCGTAGTCGCAGGCGGCGTTGCACTCGATGTGCTCCAGGGTGACCTTGCCGTCCTCGGTGGTCTCCTGGTTGCCGACGCCCAGGTGCTCCTTCAGGTCGTCGAAGATGGCGTCGCCGCCCATGACCGCGCAGAGCGTGTTGGTGCAGACCCCGACCTGGTAGTCGCCGGAGGGCTTGCGCCGGTACATGGTGTAGAAGGTGGCGACCGCGGTCACCTCGGCGGCGGTCAGGTCCAGCATCTCGGCGCAGAACTGCATGCCGGTGCGGGTGACGTGCCCCTCCTCCGACTGCACCAGGTGCAGCATCGGCAGCAGCGCGGAGCGGCTGCCCGGATAGCGCGCGATGATCTCCTTCGCGTCCGCCTCCAGCCGCTCGCGTACGTCGGCCGGGTAGTCCGGGGCGGGCAGTGGGGGCATGCCCAGCTGGACGCCGGACCGGCCCTGCTCAGCTGTCGTCATCGGTCGACGCCTCCCAGCACGGGGTCGATGGACGCGATGGCCACGATCACGTCGGCCACCTGGCCGCCCTCGGTCATGGCCGCGATGGCCTGGAGGTTCACGAACGACGGCTCGCGGAAGTGCACCCGGAACGGGCGGGTGCCGCCGTCGCTGACGGCGTGCACGCCGAGTTCGCCCTTGGGCGACTCCAGGGCCACGTACGCCTGCCCGGGCGGCACCCGGAAGCCCTCCGTGACCAGCTTGAAGTGGTGGATCAGGGCCTCCATCGAGGTGCCCATGATGTTCTTGATGTGGTCCAGCGAGTTGCCGAGGCCGTCCGGGCCGAGCGCGAGCTGCGCGGGCCAGGCGATCTTCTTGTCGCCGACCATCACCGGGCCCGGCTCCAGCCGGGCCACGCACTGCTCGACGATGCGCAGCGACTGGCGCATCTCCTCCAGCCGGATGAGGAACCGGCCGTAGGCGTCGGCGGTGTCGGCGGTGGGGACCTCGAAGTCGTACGTCTCGTAGCCGCAGTACGGGTCCGTCTTGCGCAGGTCGTGCGGCAGCCCGGTGGCGCGCAGGATCGGGCCGGTGGCGCCGAGCGACATGCAGCCGGCCAGGTCCAGGTGCGCGATGTCCTGCATGCGCGCCTTGAACGCCGGGTTGTTGGTGGCCAGCTTGTCGTACTCCGGGAAGTTCTTGCGGAGCGTCTTGATCGTCTCCCGGATGGCGTCGACCGCGCCCGGGGGCAGGTCCTGGGCGAGGCCGCCGGGGCGGATGAACGCGTGGTTCATCCGCAGGCCGGTGATCAGCTCGAAGAGGTCGAGGATCATCTCGCGGTCGCGGAAGCCGTAGACCATGACCGTGGTGGCGCCCAGCTCCATGCCGCCGGTGGCGATGGCCACCAGGTGCGAGGAGAGCCGGTTCAGCTCCATCAGCAGCACCCGGATGACCGTGGCCCGGTCGGGCACCTCGTCCGTGATGCCGAGGAGCTTCTCCACCGCCATGCAGTACCCGGCCTCGTTGAAGAACGAGGTGAGGTAGTCCATGCGGGTCACGAAGGTGGAGCCCTGGGTCCAGGTGCGGTATTCGAGGTTCTTCTCGATGCCGGTGTGCAGGTAGCCGATCCCGCAGCGGGTCTCCGTCACGGTCTCGCCGTCGATCTCCAGGATGAGCCGCAGCACGCCGTGGGTGGAGGGGTGCTGCGGGCCCATGTTGACGACGATCCGCTCGTCGTCGGCGCGGTGGACCGACTGGGCCAGCTCGTCCCAGTCGCCGCCGGTGACGGTGTAAACGGTGCCCTCGGTGGTCTCGCGGGCCGAGGCCGCGCCGGTCGCGTGGGTGGTGCTCATCAGCTGTACGACCTCCGCTGGTCGGGAGCCGGGATCTGGGCGCCCTTGTACTCGACGGGGATGCCGCCGAGGGGGTAGTCCTTGCGCTGCGGGAAGCCCTGCCAGTCGTCCGGCATGAAGATCCGGGTCAGCGCGGGATGGCCGTCGAAGACGATGCCGAAGAAGTCGTAGACCTCGCGCTCGTGCCAGTCGTTCGTCGGGTAGACGTCGACGACGGACGGGATGTGCGGGTCGTCGTCGGGGGCGCTGACCTCGACCCGGATGAGCCGGGTGTGGGTGAGGGAGCGCAGGTGGTAGACGGCGTGCAGCTCGCGGCCCTCGTCGCCGGGGTAGTGCACGCCGGAGACGCCGGTGCACAGCTCGAAGCGGAGCGCCGGGTCGTCGCGCAGCGTGCGCATCACGCGCGGCAGGTGCTCGCGGGCGACGTGGAAGGTCAGCTCGTCGCGGTCGACGACGGTCTTCTCGACGACGTTCTCCGGGACGAGCCCCTGCTCCTCCAGGGCGCCCTCCAGCTCGTCGGCGACCTCGTCGAACCAGCCGCCGTAGGGGCGTACGGACTCCCCCGGCAGCCGGACGCTGCGCACCAGGCCGCCGTAGCCGGAGGTGTCGCCGCCGTTGTCGGCGCCGAACATGCCGCGCTGGACGCGGATGGTCTCGCCGTGCTCACCGCGCCGGCCGGGCAGGTTCTCGGCGTTCAGGTCCTGGTCGGGGTTCACCCCGTCCGCGTTCTCCCCACTCACCGCAGCAGGCCCTTCATCTCGATCGTCGGCAGCGCCTTCCTGGCCGCCTCCTCGGCCTCCCGGGCCGCCTCCTCGCGGTTCACGCCGAGCTTCTCGTTCTTGATCTTCTCGTGCAGCTTGAGGATCGCGTCCATGAGCATCTCGGGGCGGGGCGGGCAGCCGGGCAGGTAGATGTCGACCGGCACGACGTGGTCGACGCCCTGCACGATCGCGTAGTTGTTGAACATGCCGCCGGAGGAGGCGCAGACGCCCATGGAGATGACCCACTTGGGGTTCGGCATCTGGTCGTAGACCTGGCGCAGCACCGGCGCCATCTTCTGGCTCACCCGGCCGGCGACGATCATCAGGTCGGCCTGGCGCGGCGAGCCGCGGAAGACCTCCATGCCGAAGCGGGCCAGGTCGTAGCGTCCGGCGCCGGCGGTCATCATCTCGAACGCGCAGCAGGCCAGCCCGAACGTCGCCGGGAAGACGGACGACTTGCGCGCCAGCCCGGCGGCCTGCTCGACCGTGCTCAGGATGAACCCGCTCGGGAGCTTTTCCTCAAGTCCCATTGGTGGTGCCCCCTAGTCCCATTCCAGTCCGCCGCGGCGCCACACGTAGGCGTACGCGACGAAGACGGTGAGCACGAAGAGCAGCATCTCCACGAGCCCGAAGATCCCCAGGGCGTCGAAGGAGACGGCCCAGGGGTAGAGGAAGACGATCTCGATGTCGAAGATGATGAACAACATCGCCGTCAGGTAGTACTTGACCGGGAAGCGGCCGCCGCCCGGCGGCACCGGCGTCGGTTCGATGCCGCACTCGTAGGCGTCGAGCTTCGCCCGGTTGTAGCGCTTCGGACCCACGAGCGCCGCCGCGACCACGGAGAACACCGCGAAGGCCGCCGCAATGGCTCCGAGCACGAGGATCGGCGTGTATACGTTCACCGCTGCCCCGCTCCTCTCCAGTCGACGATGACTGCCTGCCAGTCCACACCGGACTCGCGTTCCTGTCCCACCAAGATCGTGCTCATGTGAGGCAGTTCACAAGCCCTACTGATGCGCATCTTATGCCCCCCGCTCTGTGATCTGCGACACGGGGGTCCCCTAAGGCTTTGTGATCTTAACCACCCGGCGATCGATCGACCGAACGAATGGCCGCCCGGCCGTTCACCCCGCGCGAAGGGACGGTCACCGGATCTCCGCGCCGGCCGTAACGCCGCAGGTCAGGAAGGTGCGGGCGGCCGGGTTGGACGTGCGGTCGATTTCGGCTCCGGAGCGCCCGGGGCGAATTCGAGCGCGCAGCTGCTCAATTGTTATTCGAGGCCCGGGACGCTTGCGTACGCCCTCTCAAGCCCCCGCGAGGGCCGTCCGGCGCGGAAACGGCGGGGAAACCGGGCGGAGTGATGTGGGCCACAGCGGACGTCCCGAAGCGAGGGCCCTTGCTTGGTTTGCGGCGGGAGAAGTGATAACCGTCCGGCAACGTTCGGCCCGCCGGGCAAATGCCGTGGGTATCGGGCGGGTAACGGCGCGGGGGCCGGCGGGCGCGGCGCGGCCGGCGCGGAACAGAGCGCCCAAATGCCGCATTTCGCGACCGGGGTCGCCAAGTGTGGCGCATCCCACGAGTGTTGAATCCCGGACCTTCCGCCTGATAGCGCTGGTCCTCATGTCCCGTAAACCGCACATACCCAGCCACCGGAAACCCCGGAGCCGGCAGGCCCCCGCGTGGGTCGTCCGCACCGGGGTCGCCGGTGGCGCCCTCGGCACGATGGTCGCGACGGCGGCGTCCGCTCCCGCCCTCGCAGACAGCAGCAGAACGGCCGGGGCGACGGCCGCGGAGTCGACGGCCGAACTTCCCGCCGTGGACGCCGACGTCAGCGTGAGCACGGCACTCGCCACCGGCGTCGAGCGGAGCACCGACGCCACCCGGACCGCCGCCCTGCGCCTGGCGCTGACCAAGGAGTCGGAGGAGGCCGCCGAGCACGCCCGCAAGGAGGCCGCGAAGGCCAAGAAGGAGGCGGAGGCCCGCGCGGCGGCCGAGGAGCGCGCCCAGGAGCGCGCGGCCGCCCGCGCGGCCGAGCGCGAGGAGCTGGCCGCCGCGTCCGCGTCCTCGGCGCCGTCGTCCGAGTCCGCGCCGGCCGCCGAGACCCCGGCGGCCGCCCCGGCCGCGTCGGGGAGCGTCGGCACGGTCCTGGACTTCCTGAACGCCCAGGTCGGCAAGGCGTACGTGCTGGGGGCCACCGGCCCGTCGGCGTACGACTGCTCGGGCCTGACCCAGGCGGCGTTCCGCACCGTGGGCGTGGAGCTGCCGCGCACGGCGGCGGAGCAGTCCACGGTCGGCACCCCGGTGGCGGTGTCCGACGTCCAGCCCGGCGACCTGGTGTTCTGGGGCGGCGTGGGCTCGGCGTACCACGTGGCCGTCTACATCGGCGACGGCAAGTACCTGGACGCGGCGAACCCGTCGAAGGGCGTGGTGATCCAGGAGATGTCGTACTACATGCCCACCTCCGCCGTCCGGGTCCTCTGACCCCCGTCCCCCTGCTCCGCCAGAGCCCCGGCCGGATGTCCGGCCGGGGCTCTCGCGGGTGCTTTTCAGGCGGATTGTGCGCGGATTCTCAAGCCCGGCCGCGACCGCGGCGCCCCGCGCGGCTCACGGCTTGCGGGCGAGCCCCCCGTGGTCGCCCGTGTGCCCGGCGGTCCCCACCGCCGAGTCGTCCGGGCGCCAGTCCTCCACCGGCACCAGACCGGGCTCCAGCAGCTCAAGGCCGGTGAAGAACTCGTGCAACTGCGCCACCGTGCGCAGGTGGTACGGGTCGACGCCGCTCTCGGCGTACTTGTCCGCGGCCTCGCGCACCTTCTCGCCGCTGTCGGTGTTGTCCCGCAGCAGCAGGTAGCTGCCCGAGGGGACGGCGTCCATCACGCGGGCGGCGATGGACTTGGCCTCGTCGAAGTCCGCGACGTAGCCGAGGATGCCGAGGAACACCACCGCGACCGGCTCGTTGAAGTTCAGCACGTTCCGGGCGTCCGCGACGATCAGCTCGGGGTCGTGCACGTCGGCGTCGACGTAGGCGGTGACGCCCTCCGGGGTGGTGTTGGTCAGCAGCGCGCGGGCGTGGGCGAGCACGATCGGGTCGTTGTCGACGTAGACGACCCGGCACTCGGGCGCGACGGCCTGGGCCACCTCGTGCGTGTTCAGCATGGTGGGCAGGCCGGTGCCGATGTCGAGGAACTGCCGCACCCCCAGCTCACCGGCGAGCAGCCGCACCGCGCGGATCAGGAACTGCCGGGACTGCCGCGCGAGGGTGACGATCTGCGGATACGACGCCACCACCGCCTCCCCCGCGACCCGGTCCGACCGGTAGTGGTCCTTGCCGCCGAGCCAGTAGTTCCACACCCGCGCGGAGCTGGGCACCTGCTGCTGCTCAAGGGACAGGGCGGCAGGCTCGCCGCGCAACTCATCAGCCATGGCACGGAGGCTACGACCCGGCGAGCCGCACGCGGAAGCGGATCACGCGCACACGCCCGAATTCACCCGAGCACGACCGGCCCGGCTCCGGCGCCGCCGCTCCGGCGCCGCCGCTCCAGCCCGCGCGTGGCGGCCGCGGCGTCCCCACCCTGTCGGCGAACCTTGCGTCAGCCATCCGCCCCGCACAGCCACCGTACGGGCGTAGTCACCTCTCCCGCGTCGTCGCGCTGAGCGGCCACGGGCATACACACCGTGCTCGCCCGCTCCGCGCGGACGACGTTCTGTACAGAAGGAGATCGGTGGCGACTGTGACACAGCGCTTGCGGAACATCGACGAGCACACCGTCCAGGAGTGGGCGATGCGCTACGCCATGGTCAAGCGGTCGGCGCGGCTGACCCGCAGCCACACCCGCTGCACGCTGACCGGCTGGGGCTGGCGCGGAGACGTCGGGAACGCCGTCCTCATCGTCTCGGAGCTGGTGTCGAACGCCATCCAGCACGGCCGGGTGGCCGGGCACCAGCTGGCGCTGCACCTCACCCTCCTCGAATGCGGCGGGCTGGTGATCGACGTCTCCGACCCGGTCCCGGACTTCCCCGACTTCGCGGGCGCCCTCGCCCGGGACACCGACCCGCAGCACCGCGAACGGGGGCGGGGGCTGCTGGTCGCGGCGCGGCTCGGCGGGGAGATCACCTGGTTCCCGCGGCGGTTCTGCGGCAAGACCGTACGCGCCCGCCTCGCCGGCGCGCCGGACTGCCGGCGCTGCGACGACGGCTTGTGCGCGGATTCCCAAGAACCGGTGGCGGCTACGCGCGCGGGGCGACCTTCGTCAGGCCGTTGATGATGCGGTCCATCGCGTCGCCGCCCTGGGGGTCCGTCAGGTTCGCCAGGAGCTTCAGGGTGAAGCGCATCAGCACCGGGTGCGTCAGGCCGCGTTCGGTGGCGAGCCTCATCACCTTCGGGTTGCCGATGAGGCGGACGAAGGCGCGGCCCAGCTGGTAGTAGCCGCCGTAGGTGTCCTTCAGGACCTTCGGGTAGCGCTGGAGCGCCAGCTCGCGCTGGGCGTACGTCGCGCGGCCGTGGGCCTGGACGACGACGTCCGCGACGATCTGGCCGGACTCCATCGCGTACGCGATGCCCTCGCCGTTGAACGGGTTGACCATGCCGCCGGCGTCGCCGACGAGCAGCAGGCCGCGGTCGTAGTGGGGCTGGCGGTTGAACGCCATGGGCAGGGCGGCGCCGCGGATGGGGCCGGTCATGTTGTCCGGGGTGTAGCCCCACTCCTCGGGCATCGAGGCGCACCACGCCTTGAGCACGTCGCGCCAGTCCAGCTCCTTGAAGGCGGACGACGAGTTGAGGATGCCGAGGCCGACGTTGGACGTGCCGTCGCCCATGCCGAACACCCAGCCGTAGCCGGGCAGCAGCCGGTCCTCCGGGCCGCGCTTGTCCCACAGCTCCAGCCAGGACTCCAGGTAGTCGTCCTCGTGCCGGGGGGAGGTGAAGTACGTCCGGACGGCGACGCCCATGGGGCGCTTCTCGTTGCGGTACAGGCCCATCGCCAGGGAGAGCCGGGAGGAGTTGCCGTCGGCGGCGATGACCAGCGGGGCGTGGAAGGTGACGGGGGTCTTCTCCTCGCCGAGCTTCGCGTGGACGCCCGTGATCCGGCCGGTGCGCTCGTCGATGACGGGCTCGCCGACGTTGCACCGCTCGTACAGCCGCGCGCCGGCCTTCTGCGCCTGCTGGGCGAGCTGCTGGTCGAAGTCGTCGCGCTTGCGCACCAGCCCGTAGTCCGGGTAGGCCGCCAGCTCCGGCCAGTCGAGCTGGAGCCGGTTGCCCCCGGCGATGATCCGCAGGCCCTTGTTGCGCAGCCAGCCGGCCTCTTCGGAGACGTCGATGCCCATGGCGATGAGCTGCTTGGTGGCCCGGGGGGTGAGCCCGTCGCCGCAGACCTTCTCGCGGGGGAACGCCGTCTTCTCCAGGAGCAGGACGTCGAGCCCGGACTTGGCCAGGTAGTACGCGGTCGTCGAGCCGGCCGGCCCGGCCCCGACGACGATCACATCGGCACTGCGGGTGGACTCAGTGGCGTCCGTCACGGCGGCTCCCAGGTCACGCGGGTCGTTCCCGGAAGTCTAAGTGCCCCCGCCGACAGCCCGGCGCGCGCCCCTTGCCGCGCCCCCGGCTCAGCCGGCGGCGTACCCGCGGTGGAGGGCCACGATGCCGCCGCTGAGGTTGCGCCAGGCCGGGCGGGTCCAGCCGGCGGCGGCGAGCCGGGCGGCCAGGGCCGGCTGGTCCGGCCAGGCGCGGATGGACTCCGCGAGGTAGACGTACGCGTCCGGGCTGCTGCTCACCCGCTCCGCGAGCGGCGGCAGCGCGCGCATCAGGTACTCGGTGTAGACGGTGCGGAACGGCGCCCAGGTGGGGTGCGAGAACTCGCAGATCACCAGCCGGCCGCCGGGCCGCGTCACCCGCCGCATCTCGCGCAGCGCGGCGTCCGTCTCCTGGACGTTCCGCAGCCCGAAGGAGATCGTCACCGCGTCGAACACCCCGTCCGCGAACGGCAGCCGCGTCGCGTCGCCCGCCGTCAGCGGCAGCCGCGGGTGGCGCCGCCGGCCCTCGCGCAGCATGCCGAGCGAGAAGTCGCACGGCACCACGTACGCCCCCGCCGCCGCGAACGGCAGCGACGACGTGCCCGTACCCGCCGCCAGGTCCAGCACCCGCTGCCCCGGCCGCGCGTCGACCGCGCGGGCGACCGCGCGGCGCCACAGGCGCGCCTGGCCGAGGGAGAGGACGTCGTTGGTGAGGTCGTACTTCGCGGCGACGTCGTCGAACATCGCCGCCACCTCGTGCGGCTGCTTCTCCAGGGTCGCGCGCGTCACCGGTCGGCCTCCACCAGCGTCAGCTCCGGGTGCGCCGTGCCGCCGTCGATGGCCGTGGACGACAGGTGCGAGACTACGCGGTCGTCGGCCGGGTCGTCCGCCGGGTCGTCGTGCACCACGAGGTGCTCGTACGTCGTCGCACGCTGCGCCGGCACCCGGTCGGCGCCGCGGATCATCTCGATGATCTCGCGCAGGTTCGAGCGGTGCCGGGCGCCCGCGGAGGACACCACGTTCTCCTCCAGCATCACCGAGCCGAGGTCGTCCGCGCCGTAGTGCAGCGTCAGCTGGCCGACGTCCTTGCCGGTGGTCAGCCAGGAGCCCTGGATGTGCGCGACGTTGTCGAGGAAGATCCGCGCGATGGCGATCATCCGCAGATACTCCAGCGTGGTCGCCTGCGTGCGGCCCTTCAGCTTGTTGTTCTCCGGCTGGTACGTGTACGGGATGAAGGCCCGGAACCCGCCGGTGCGGTCCTGCACGTCGCGGATCATCCGCAGGTGCTCGATCCGCTCGGCGTTCGTCTCGCCCGTGCCCATGAGCATCGTGGACGTCGACTCCACCCCGAGCCCGTGCGCCGTCTCCATGATCTCCAGCCACCGTTCGCCGCTCTCCTTGAGAGGTGCGATGGCCCGCCGCGCCCGGGCGGGCAGCAGCTCCGCGCCGGCGCCCGCGAAGGAGTCCAGCCCGGCGGCGTGGATGCGGCGGATGGCGTCCTCGGCGGTGGTGCCGGAGATGCGGGCCATGTGCTCGACCTCGGAGGCGCCGAGGGAGTGGATGACGAGCTGCGGGTACGCCTTCTTGATCGCGGAGAAGTGCTCTTCGTAGTACTCCACGCCGAAGTCGGGGTGGTGGCCGCCCTGGAACATGATCTGCGTGCCGCCCAGCCGCACGGTCTCCTCGCAGCGGCGCAGGATGTCGTCCAGGCCGCGGGTCCAGCCCTTGTCCGTGGCGGTGGGCGGGGCGTAGAAGGCGCAGAACTTGCAGGCGGTGACGCAGACGTTCGTGTAGTTGATGTTCCGCTCGATGATGTACGTCGCGATGTGCTCGGTCCCGGCGTAGCGGCGGCGGCGTACGGCGTCGGCGGCGGCGCCCAGCGCGTGCAGCGGGGCGGAGCGGTACAGGTCGAGGGCCTCGCCGGGGGTGACGCGGCCGCCCGCGGCGGCGCGGTCCAGGACTGCCTGAAGATCGGTGGTCACGGTGACCGGCCCCTTCCGCGAGTGGTGCGTACGAGCGGACACCAGCCTACGCGGGTGACGTCACCCGCTCCGGCGCCGGGCCCGCCCCGGCGGGCGCGGCCCTCAGCCGGAGGCCCTGGACAGCGTCGAGCGCGGGTTGCCCGACGCCTCCGCGTCGGACCGGTACTCGACGGTCGTGCCGCCCTTGTGGGTCAGCGTCACCTTCGACTCGCCGGAGGTGCAGACGCCCTCGGAGTTCTCCCGGGCGGGGTCGTCCTCCTCCCGGAGGGTGAGGGTGGTGCCGGTGGCGGCGGTGAGCTTCGCGCGGCTGTAGCAGTGCGCGACGTCGTAGACGGAGTAGTCGAAGTACGCGACGTACTCGCCCTTTCCGCCCTCCTTGATCTCGACGCTGACGCTGCCGTTCGGCACGCCGTCCTCCTGGAGGATCTGGCCCTGCCAGTCGCCGAGGAACTTCTCCGGTACGGCGTCCACCTCCGTCGCCCGGGTGGGCTCCGGGGACGGGCTGTCGGTCGCCTCGCCGCCGTCGTTGCCGCTGCCGTCGCCGTCGCCGTTGCCCGCGGAGGCGCCGGCGCTGCTGTCGCCGGCCTGCGAACTGCCTCCGTCGCCCTCCAGCAGCCCGGGGACGAAGAACAGGCCCAGCGTCAGCGCCGCGAGGGCGCCCGCGACGGACAGCACCAGCGTGCAGCTGAACCGCCGCGAGCGCAGACCGACCTCGGCACGCCGCTCGGCCGCCGTCGGGCCGCCGGCCGCCAGGGCTCCGGCGGCCCCGGCGCCCGGCCCGCCCGTCGGCTGCCCGGCCCCCGGCGCCCCCGGCGCCGTCGTGCCGCCCGGCGCCGTCCCGTCCAGCACCGGCGGCGGCCCGAACGCCCCCGGCCCGTACTCCGCCGACTGGAGCGGCACCGGCCCCGAGGGCAGCCCGTCGCCGCGCTTCTCCGCCCCGGACGGCTCCGCCGGATCCGCGGGCTGCGCCTCCATCGCCAGCAGCTCCACCGCCCGCCGGCTGATCTGCTCCGTCACCGGCGCCGGCAGCCATCCGGGCCGTACGAGACCGGCCGCCCCGCCGCCCGCCGCCAGCCGCCGCGCCACCTCCGCCGGCTCCGGCCGGGCCGCCGGGTCCTTCGCCAGGCACGCCGCCGCCAGCTCGCGCAGCTCGCCGGTCAGCCCGTGCAGCTGCGGCTCCTCGTGCACCACCAGGTACAGCAGCGTCGGCGCGCTGTCCCCGGGGAACGGCGGCTGCCCGGTGGCCGCGAAGACGAGCACGGCGCCCATGCTGAAGACGTCGCCCGCGCCCGTCACGGGCCGGCCGAGGATCTGCTCGGGCGACATGTAGCCGGGCGAGCCGACCGAGGCGCCGGAGGCGGTCAGCGAGGCGGTGCCGTCGGTGGCGCGGGCGATGCCGAAGTCGATGAGGCGGGGGCCGTCCAGGGTCAGCAGGACGTTGGAGGGCTTGACGTCGCGGTGGACGAGCCCGAGCCCGTGCACCGCCGCCAGCGCCTCGGCCAGCCCCGCGCCCAGCGTGCGCATCGCCTCCCCGGGCAGCGGCCCGTGCTCGGCGACCGCGTCGCGGAGGCTGGGCCCGGCGACGTACCCGGTGGCGACCCACGGCACGTCGTCGTCCGGCCCGGCGTCGAGGACGGGCGCGGTCCACGCGCCGCCGACGCGCCGCGCCGCCTCGACCTCGCGGCGGAAGCGGGCGCGGAACTCGTCGTCGTGCGCGAAGTGCGGGTGGACGACCTTGACGGCGACCGTGGCGCCGCCGGGGCTGCGGCCGAGGAAGACCCGGCCCATGCCGCCGGAGCCCAGCCGGCCCAGCACCCGGTACGGCCCGACGGCCCCGGGATCTCCGCTCTGCACCGGCTGCATCGGCACCCCCCTGGCCCGTCGTCCTCACCTGGCCTACGGCTCTCTCCTACGGGCCCGCCCCCGGCCCGCGGACGGCCCAGTTTATGGCGCCCCGCCCGCGGGCAGCAGCCGCACCCGCGCCTCGTCGGGAAACCCGGCCCGGCGCGCGAACTCGTCGATGCCCTCCAGCTGCGCCGCGCCCAGCCGGAAGTCCAGCGTGCGGAAGTACCGTTCGAGCAGCGGCGGGTCGAACGACTCCCACCGCGCCGCCTGCTCCGCGACCTTGCCGACCTCGGCCAGCGACAGGTCGCGCGAGTCGAGGAACGCCCGGTGCACGTCCGTCACCAGCGCGGGCTCGCGCGCGAGGAAGTCGCGGCGCACGGCCCAGACGGCGAACACGAACGGCAGCCCGGTCCACGCCTTCCACATCTCCCCCAGGTCGTGCACGTGCAGCCCGAGGCGCGGGGCGTCGTGCAGCGAGGCGCGCAGGGCGGCGTCGCCGATGAGCACGCCGGCCTGCGCCTCGCGCATCATCAGGGAGAGGTCGGGCGGGCACGAGTAGTAGTCGGGCGCGACGCCGTACTGCTCGCCGATCAGCAGCTCGGCCAGCCGCACGGAGGTGCGGGACGTGGAGCCGAGCGCGACGCGCTCCCGGTCCAGGTCCGCCAGTGGCCGCTGCGAGACGATCACGCAGGACATCACGGGGCCGTCGCAGCCGACGGCGATGTCGGAGAGCGCGACCAGCTCGTCGGCGTGCCGCAGATACTCCACGAGGGTGACGGGGGCGATGTCCAGCTCCCCGTCGATGAGCTGCTCGCTGAGCCGTTCCGGGGTGTCCTTCGAGAGCTCCAGGTCGAGCAGGCTGCCCGTACGGGCGAGGCCCCAGTAGAGGGGGACGCAGTTCAGGAACTGGATGTGGCCGACCCGCGGCCGCCGTCTGGCTCCTGCGTCAGGAGGTGGTGCTGTCACGGCTCCGAGGCTAACCGCCGCCCCGCCGCACGGGGGTACGGGGGCACACCGGAGCGTGATCTTTTCCCTACCGGGACGGGCTCCCCCGTGCTAGGCTCGGCGCCAAGTTGCAGTTTGGTTTCCTTGCAGTACCGTGCCTGCGGAGATTCTGACGCCGCAGGCATGTGTCGTTTTCAGGCTTCTTCGAGGCTCTGGGGCAGGGCGACCCTTTGGCCCAAGGAGGGCTCATGGCTACCGGAACCGTCAAGTGGTTCAACGCTGAAAAGGGCTTCGGCTTCATCGCCCAGGACGGCGGCGGTCCCGATGTCTTCGTCCACTACACCGCTATCAACGCCCAAGGCTTCCGCTCGCTTGAAGAGAACCAGCAGGTGACCTTCGACGTGCAGCAGGGCCCGAAGGGTCCGCAGGCGGCGAACGTCAACCCGTCCTGACGCCCGCCCCACGCTGACCAGGGAGAACCCCCGCCGCCCGGCGGGGGTTCTGCCATGTCCGGATACGGTGGCGTCCCATGGGCGACACCGAGACCAGCGCGCCCGGGCCGGCGGACCCCGGGACCCCCGAGATCACCGCGGAGCTGATCCGCGGCCTCCTGCGCGACCAGCACCCCGACCTCGCCGGCCGGACCCTCCGCCTCGGCGCCCGCGGCTGGGACAACCAGCTCTGGCGCCTCGGCGACGACCTCGCCGTCCGGCTCCCCTGGGCCACGCGGTCCGCGGACGAGCTGCTGCGCAAGGAGCACACCTGGCTCCCGGACCTCGCCCCGCGCCTCCCCCTGCCCGTACCCGTGCCGCGCCGACTCGGCGAGCCCTCCGCCCGCTTCCCGCGCCCCTGGACCGTCACCACCTGGGTGCCCGGCACCCCCGCCGACCACGCCCCCGTCCCGGCCGCCGGCGGCCCGGCCGCCGCCGACGCCCTGGCCGCGTTCCTCACCGCGCTGCACCGCCCCGCCCCCGGCGGCGCGCCCGCCGGGCGGGGGCGCGGCGGGCCGCTGGCGGAGGTGGGCGGGTGGTTCGAGGAGCAGCTCGCCGAGGCCACCGGGCTGGGGGTCGTCGCCGCCGCGGACGCCGACGCCGTACGGGCCGTCTGGGCGGACGCCGTCGCCGCGCCGCCGTGGACCGGGCCCGCGCTGTGGCTGCACGGCGACCTGCACCCCGCGAACGTCCTCACCGCCGGCGGCACCCTCTGCGGCGTCGTCGACTTCGGCGACCTGTGCGCCGGCGACCCCGCGCTCGACCTCGCCGCCCCGTGGATCCTGCTCCCCGACGACGCCGCCGCCGACCGCTTCCACGCCGCGTACGGGCCCGCCGCCGACGCGGCGACGCGGCGCCGGGCGCGGGGCTGGGCGGTGCTGCGGGCGCTGGTCGGGCTGCTGATCGGGGAGGCGGGGGTACGGGGCCGGGCGGGCGGCAAGCGGACGTGGGGGCCGCCGGCGGCGGCGTCGCTGCGGCGGCTGCTGGCGGGCGCGGAGCGCGGCTGAGGGGCACGCGCCCCCGGGGCGGGTCCGGGGCGCCGGGCGGGTCCGGGTGGCCCGGAGCGCCGGGCGGTCCGGGTGCCGGAGGGGCGGGGAGCCGGTCAGCCTTCGGCCGCGTACAACTCGTCGATGACCGCCCCGAAGTCCCGCACGATCGCCGCCCGCTTCAGCTTCATCGACGGCGTCACATACCCGCCCGCCTCCGTGAACTCCGCCGGCAGCACCGTGAACCGGCGGATGGACTCCGCCCGCGACACCAGCTCGTTCGCCTCGTCCACCGCCCGTTGCAGGTCGGCCCGGAGCAGCCCGTCGCGTACCAGGTCCTCCACCGGCACGTACTCGCGCTTGCGCATCATCCGCCAGTGCCGCAGCCCCTCCGGGTCGAGGGTGATGATCGCCGCGACGTACGGCCGGTCGTCGCCCACCACGAGGCACTGGCTGACCAGCGGGTGCGCGCTCAGCCTGCTCTCCAGCGGGGCCGGCGCGAGGTTCTTGCCGGAGGCGGTGACGATGAGGTCCTTCTTGCGCCCGGTGAGGGTCAGGTAGCCGTCGGCGTCCAGCTCGCCCAGGTCGCCGGTGGCGAACCAGCCGTCGTCGTCGGTGTCGAGCCGGGTCACGCCGGCCGCGGCGTCCCAGTAGCCGGAGAACAGGTGCCCGCCGCGCACCAGCACCTCCCCGTCGTGCGCGATGCGTATCCCGGTGCCCGGCAGCGGCCAGCCGACCGTGCCGAAGCGGGGCTTCAGCGGCGGGGTGACGGTGGCGGCGGCGGTGGTCTCGGTGAGGCCGTACCCCTCGAAGACCATGACGTCGGCGCCCGCGTAGAAGGCGGCCATGCGGCGGCCGAGCGGGGAGCCGCCGCAGATCGCGTACGTGACGCGGCCGCCGAGCGCGGCCCTGATGCGGCGGTAGACCAGCGTGTCGTACAGCTTGCGCAGCGCCCTCAGGCCCGCCCCCGGGCCGGGCCCCTCGCCGTGCAACTCGGCCTCGACGGCCTCGGCGTACCGGACGGCGACCTTGGCGGCGCGGTCGAAGGAGGCGAGGCGGCCGATGCCCTCGGCGGTGGCGCGGCCGGTGTTGTAGACCTTCTCGAAGACGTACGGGATGCCGACGAGGAACGTCGGGCGGAACGCGGCGAGGTCGCGCAGCAGGTCCTCGGTGCGGATGCTGGGCGCGTGGCCGAGCTTGACGCCGGCGCGGAGGCAGCCGACGGCGGTCATGCGGCCGAGGACGTGGGAGAGGGGGAGGAAGAGGAGGGTGGCGGCGGGATCCTCGCTGACGGCCTTGAACAGGGGGTAGAGCAGCTCGATGGCGTTGTCGACCTCGGCGAGGAAGTTGCCGTGGGTCAGGACGCAGCCCTTCGGCAGGCCGGTGGTGCCGGAGGTGTAGATGACGGTGGCGACGCTGTCCGGGCCGAGGCCGGCGCGGCGCTGGCGGACCAGGGTGTCGGGCACGTCGTGGCCGGCGGCGGCGAGCTGGCCGAGGATGCCGGTGTCGAGCTGCCAGAGGTGGGCGAGGTGCGGAAGGGCCTGGCGCGCGCCGCTGATCAGCCGGGCCTGCTCGACGGTCTCGACGGCGCAGGCGACGGCGCCGGAGTCGTGCAGGATGTGGCGGGCCTGGAAGGCGGAGGACGTGGGGTAGACGGGGACGGTGATGAGGCCGGCGGCCCAGGCGGCGAAGTCCAGCAGGGTCCACTCGTACGTCGTCCGCGACATGATCGCGAGCCGGTCCCCGGGGCGGAGGCCGTAGACGATCAGGCCCTTGGCGACGGCGAGGACGTCGGCGGCGAACTCGGCGGCGGTGACGTCGGCCCAGGCCCCGCTGCCGTCGTCGCGGGGGCGGGCGAGCGCGGCCGCGCCGGGGGCGCGGGCGGCGCTGTCGAAGGGGATGTCGGCGAGGGAGCCGGCGGCCGCCCGCGGCACGGCGGGCGGTACGACGGCCTCCCGGACGCCGCGGTCGTCGACGCGGACCGCGGGCGGCAGCAGCTCGGGGACCGCGGTGCCGGGGAGGAGTCTGGAGTGGATCTCCTTGAGGTACTGCGACCCGGGCGGGGCGGGCGCCGGGCGCTGCTGCTGTGGTGCGGACTGCGTCATCAGTGGCTCCCTGACGGTCGCGTCGGCCGTGTTCGACTCGCGGGGCGGCGGGGCCGCCGCGCCCCCGCGAACGGCCCGCCGCCCCGCCGGAGGACGCCGCGCCCGGTACTCCCGGTTCCGCTTCGGCCGTCAGCGGACCGGGACGCGCGCCTGCCGCGCCGCCCCGTCCTCCCGCCGCAGCGCGCCCACCACGACCGTGACCAGGGCGGACCCGACGAACGTACCCATCATGACCAGCCCGACCCCGACAACGTAGAGCCCGCTCCCGTCGTCCGACCAGTCCGCGTAGGACGCGAGGGTCAGCCCGAGGGTCGGCCCGAGGACGGCGGGCACGAAGTGCCGGACGTACGCGCCGGCGGCCACGGCGCCAAGCAGCGTGGCCACCAGCCCGAGGACCTGCCACGCCGCGTACGGCCCCGTCTCGGTGCCGTCCGGCCCGACGTTCCGGACCTGGTCCCAGCCGAGCCACGCGGCCCAGGCGCCGACGGCGGCGCCGGCGAGGAGAGCGAGCGAGAGGGACTGGAGCAGCAGGATCCGCAGCACAGGAGGCATGCCGCCAGCGTCACGGCCGCCGGCGGGACGGGACCAGAGCGGTGGTACTCACCCGCGCCTGAGTACGAGCACCGGTAGCCCCCTTCCGGCACTCCCCCGGTCACTCCCCGGTCACGCCCCCGGCCCGCCGACCGCCCGCCGGAACACCTGCCGCGAACCGCCCTCGGGCCCGGGCGGCGCGTCCTCCGCGGCACGGAACCCCAGCCGCTCGTAGAAGACCCGCGCCCCGCCGTCCACGGCCCCCGGATGGTCCGCCCCGAACGTCACCACCTCGACGCACCCGGCCCCCCGCCCCCGTACGAACCGCCGCTCCGCCTCCGCCATCAGCGCCTGCCCGACCCCCTGCCCCCGCGCCCGCTCGGACACGACCAGCCAGTGCACCTCCCACACCGGAGCCGCGCCCCCGAACAGCAGCCCGCCGACGACCTCGTCGTCCCTGTCCCTGGAGACGGCGGCGAGCGCGGCGCCGTGCCGGATGTGCTCGCGTACGGCGTCGTGGAACCCGGGTTCCGCGACCATGGGCCCGAACCACACCTCGACCTCGGCGGCGAGCGCGAGAAAGCCGGGGAAGTCCCGGTCCCCGGCGACTCTGACGATCACGGTTGGACGGGGCGGCCGACGAGACCGCGGTGGCGCGGCACCGTACGCTCCCGCGCGACCGGAACGCCCCGCGGCCGCCGGAACCCTGTTGGCGCGTACGCGTCGTCCACCCGCCACCACCCGAACTCCACCGGCATACCCGCTCCCACTTCCTTCGCCGCCTCCGCAGAGTCAAGCAGAGCGGGCGGCCGGAGGTGACAGGATGGCCGCGGGGCTCACGGTCGAGGAGGGGAACGTACGTGGCAGGTCTGTTCAGACGGCGGCCGGGCGGGGACAAGACCACGCGGACACCGCCGCCCGAACTGGTGGCGGAGGCCCGTCGGCACGCGGGCGGCTGGGTGTACGAGATCGACGCCACGATGGTGGACGACCCCGACGGCGAAGTGCCGCCGACGGCCATCGTCGGCGGCTGGGAAGTGAGCCGGAAGGGCACGCTGACCGGCGTCTACATGGCGAACCCGAACTACGCCCCCGACGCCGCCGGGCGTCGCAGGGACGAGTGAGCAGGATGAGAATCGCCGTGGACGACCTGTCCGGCCCGCAGATCGCCCGGTTCCTCGCCGACCACCTGCGCCAGATGCGATCCCTGACACCCCTGGACAGCAAGCACGCGCTCGACCTCGACGCGCTCCGCCGCCCCGGAGTCACCTTCTGGTCGGCGCGGGAGGACGACGCCGTCGTGGGCTGCGGCGCGATCACCAGACTGGACGCGCACCACGCCGAGCTGAAGTCGATGCGCACCGAACCGACGCGCACCCGCAGCGGGATCGCCTCCCGGCTGCTGGCGCACATCCTCACCGAGACCGGGCGACTGGGCTTCACGCGGCTGAGCCTGGAGACGGGCGCGGCCGACTTCTTCCTGCCCGCCAGAAAGCTCTACGAGAAGTTCGGCTTCGACTACTGCGGCCCGTTCGCCGACTACCGGCCCGACCCCAACAGCGTGTTCATGACCCGGACGCTCTGAGACCCCCGGCGCCTTCACGCCGGGTCAGGCGGGTATCCACGAGGGCCACCCCGGCCGAGTTCCGCCCCCCGACGTGCGCCGCCGCCTACGCACTGGTTGCCGTGGCGCGGCAGCCCGCGGGGCGCGGCCTTGCCCGACTGTGCCGTTGCGGCCGCGGCGTCCGCGGCGGCAGGGTGCCGCCGGAGGTGAGGCGGATGCGGGAGCTGCGAGCCGGCTACCGGGTGCACGGTGCGGCGGCGTTCGCACTGTGCCTCGCCGGACTGGTCTCCGCCGGCGGCACGCTCCTGCCGGGAGCCGGCGTCATGCCCCGACGCCTCGTGCTGGTGCTCATCGCGCCGGCCGTCCCCGTGTTCGTCGTCGCCCTGATCCGATACCGCGCGCCGGAGGCCGGACTTGGACGCGAGCGTCGACTCGCCGCCGGCCTGCGCTCTTTCCCGCGCGCGGTGAAGCCTGCCTTGGCGGTGGTCGTCTGCCTGGTCGCGCTCGGCCTGAGCACCGTCGACAACGGCGGCCGACAACCCGCGTCCGACGACACCGGGTACACGATCCCCGGCAGCAGTCCCCCGGCGGACCTGACCCGGGCCGAGTACGACGCGGCGATGAACGACCACTACCGCCTCCTCATCCTGGTGTCCGCGCTGTTGTACGCCTCCGCAGGTACCCTCACCGTTGCCTCGACGAGAGCAAGACCTCAACCGGTCGCACCTCCCGTCCACGAAGCCGAGCCGTTCCCCCACCCCACACCGTGCAAGCTGGCCTGCTGCGCCCCGCGCACACCGCCACCACCGGACGAACCCATGCCTCACCCAGACCAGCCCGCGTCTCCCGCAGAGCGGGCCGCCACCGCCCGGCTCGGCGGCTCCGCCCCCGTCCGGACCGCCATGTTCGTCCTGCTGTTCCCGCCCCTGATGATCGGCAGCGCCCTCACGGATCCGGATTGGAGCTGGTGGCAGCGCCTCCTCGGCGGGACAGCAGGCGTAGCTGTGATCGTGTACGTCCTCCGCGCCGTGCTCCGAGCGCTGTCCCGCCCCCGGCGGCGCCGCTGACCCGCACCGGCGTCGTCGACGCCGAAGCCGGTGGCGTTGTCGTACGCCTCGCGGTCCAGGATCTCCTCCCGGGAGGCGACCAGCACCGGGACAACCCACCGCCCCGGAACGGTGGGAGGGCCGACAGGTACGCGTCCTGAACCTGAACCCCTGACCGCCTCGGACCGGGAGCCGTCGGGCGCCTGGAGCCGCACCCCGGCCGGAGAGGCCCGTCCCCGGCCGGACCGGTCCGCCGTCCGGTCCTCCTCCCCATCGCCGGGAAGGCCATCGGCCACACCCCGGACTCGCTGTCACGCCGCGCGGCGTCTGACTCCCGGGGGGTGATCCGGCCCCGCCCTCGGGCGAGTTGTGGCCCTCATCTCCGGCGTGCGCCGGGGCTCTTCTGCGGACTCCGGGCCGGGTAGCTTGGATTACCCGCGAAAAAGGAGATCGGATCATGACAGGAAGCCCCCAGGACGTCACTGCTCGCGTGCAAGCCGCTGCCGCCCGTACCTCGGCGGCCGGTTCGGCGCGGTTGTCGTATGGGTTACAAGTCGGTGCGCCCACGCTCAAGGAGCGGGTGCGGGATTGGGACTGCGAGGGCGTGGTCGATTTCGCGGCCCGCGTAGCGCAGGTGTCTCAGTTTCTTATGCCCGCGCATATCCGGGACAACATGCAGAACGTGCCGGAGGCACTCACCAGACCGCACGAATTGCTCTACGACGGAGCGACCGCGCTGATGCGTTCGGGCGATTCCTGGTTCGCGCCCCCCGACAGTGACCGGGACGGCCCACGCAGCACTCACGATCCGCTCTGGCCACTGGACGCCCTGTTCGGTGCCGGTGATGACGTCACCGAGGCCGGTACGGACACCATCCGTGACGCCACCACCACTCACTACCGGCTCACCGTCGGCACCCCGTCAGCGGACGAACCGCTGCCCACGGGGACCGAAGTGCCGGAAGTGCCGTTCCGCCGCTCGCGCGAGCAGCCGGCAGAGGTGTGGCTGGACGACGCGGGCCTGGCGCGCCGAATCGCGATCCAGAACGCCGCCGGCAATCGTCAGATCTGGAAGGTCACCGAGTTCTGGGACTTCGGCGTCACGGTGGCGATCACCCCTCCCGAGGCCGACCAGATCACGACCGCGGACGCGACCAATATGCAGCAGATCTTCATGGGAGGCAGCTAGGTCCTGACCAGTCGGCTGATCGGACGCAGTCGGCCCGTCCACCCTCGCCCGGACGAAGCTCCGGGCCGCTCCCGGTCGGCCTGACCAGCAAGGTCCACCTGCCTGACCACCTCGGCGGCGACAGGGCGTATGCGTCCCGCCGCAACCGCCGCTGCCTCCGGCGGCGGTGGAGAAGCCCACGGTCCGCCCTTGACCCGTCCCCCGGGGTCCGGGTTTAGCGTTCTGGGAGGACGAGGAGGTGCACATGCGTGCAGGTGAGGCGGCTGCCGCCGCAGGCGTGACGATCAAGGCGCTGCGCTATTACCAGGACTGCGGCCTGCTCAGCCCCGGCCGTACCCCCAACGGCTACCGCGACTACACCGCGGAGGACGTCCGGCTGGCCGAGGAGATCCGCGGCCTCGGGGCACTCGGCCTCACACCCAAGGAGACCAGGCCCTTTCTGGCGTGCCTGCGCGCGGGCCACGAGGAGGCCGACCACTGCACGGAGTCCGTGGTCGCCTACCAGCAGAAGATCGAGGCACTGGACCTGCTTGTCGCCCGGCTGACCCACAGCCGGGACCGGCTGATCCGCCGCCGGGACGCGGCGGCCAGGCGAGGTTTCCCCGCCGCCACCGAACCCACGAAGGAGCCCGACGAGATGCTGCCCCGAGCCGACCCCCTGCCCGTCGACCTGCCGGCCCCGGTCGACGACGGCGCCGCCGCCCACCTGACCGGCCGGACGCTCCCCGCCCTGGTCTTCACCGGCACGGACGGCAGCGACATCACCCTCGACACGGTCTCCGACGGCCGCTGGGTGCTCTTCCTGTACCCCCTCACCGGAGACCCGGCCGCCGATATCCCGGAGGGCTGGAACGAGATCCCCGGCGCCCGCGGATGCAGCCAGGAAGCGTGCAACTTCCGCGACAACCTCGCCGCGCTGAGGGCGGAAGGCGTCGACCGCGTGCTCGCCCTGTCCTCGGACCGGGCCGAGTACCAGCAGGCGCTCGTGGACCGCCTGCACCTGCCCTACCCGATGCTCTCCGACCCGCGGCTCACGCTCGCGGACGAACTGAAGCTCCCGACGTTCGAGGCCCACGGCCAGACGCTCTACCGGCGTCTGACCCTGGTCCTGCGCGGCGCCACGATCGAGCACGTCTTCTACCCGGTCTTCCCGCCGGACACTCACGCCGACGAGGTGACGCGGTGGTTCCAGCAGCATCGCGACGCATGACGGAACAGACCGGGGCCGCTTCCTTCGGATCATCCGATCCTTGGTCGTCGCCGGACCGTGCGCCTCGTCGACGCGATCGCGTTCACGTACCGCGAAGGAGACCCGGACCGGGTCGTCGCGGTCGGCTCCGCCTTCGCGCGCGCCCCTCAGCACGCGGCCGGGGCCCGGAAAAAGAGGGCCTCGGCCGCGTGCTGCACGACCGTGGTGGCGGTCAGGCCGGTGCTGGGACCCGGGGGCTCTGGGCGGGCTTGTTGGTGTCCACCGGGTCGGGGTCGTTGAGGTCGAAGCTGGTGGCGTTGTCGTACGCCTCGCGGTCCAGGATGTTCTCCCGGGAGGCGACCAGGACCGGGACCACCGCCTGACCCGCGACGTTGGTCGCGGTGCGGACCATGTCGAGGATCGGGTCGATCGCCAGGAGCAGGCCCACGCCCTCCAGCGGGAGGCCCAGCGTGGAGAGGGTCAGGGTGGTCATGATCGTGGCGCCCGTGAGGCCCGCGGTGGCGGCGGAGCCGATGACGGAGACGAAGGCGATCAGGACGTAGTCCTGGATGCCCAGGGTCACGTCGAAGATCTCGGCGATGAAGATGGCCGCCAGCGCGGGGTAGATCGCGGCGCAGCCGTCCATCTTCGTCGTCGCGCCGAAGGGGACGGCGAAGGAGGTGTACTCCTGCGGGACGCCGAGGCGTTCGGTGACCTTCTTGGTGACCGGCATCGTGCCGACCGACGAGCGGGAGACGAAGGCCAGCTGGATCGCGGGCCAGGCGCCGCGGAAGAACTGCAGGGGGTTGACCTTGGCGACGGTGGCCAGCAGCAGGGGGTAGACGCCGAAGAGGACGAGGGCGCAGCCGATGTAGACGTCGGCGGTGAAGGTGGCGTACTTGCTGATCAGGTTCCAGCCGTAGTCGGCGATGGCGAAGCCGATGAGGCCGACGGTGCCGAGGGGGGCGAGGCGGATGACCCACCACAGCGCCTTCTGGAGCAGCTCCAGGATGGTCTCGCTGAGCGCGACGACGGGCTGCGCCTTCTCGCCGAGCTTCAGCGCGGCGACGCCGAGGGCCGCGGCCATGAAGACGATCTGCAGGACCTGCAGTTCGGTGAAGGGGGTGATGATGTCGGTCGGGACGATTCCGGTGAGGAAGTCGATCCACGAGCCGCTGCTCTCCGGGGCGGCGCCGTCCTTCGGGGTGAGGCCGGTTCCGGCGCCGGGGTTGGTGAGCAGGCCGATGGTCAGGCCGATGGCGACCGCGATCAGCGAGGTGGCGAAGAACCACAGCAGGGTGCGGGTCGCGAGGCGGGCGGCGTTGTTGACGTTGCGGAGGTTGGTGATCGACACCAGGATGGCGAAGAACACCAGCGGCGCGACCGCCAGCTTCAGCAGCTGGACGAAGATGGTGCCGATCTGTTCCAGGGTGTCCTTCAGCCAGGCGACGTCGCCGGTGCGGGCGGCCCAGCCGAGGAGCACGCCGAGGACGAGGCCGGTGAGGATCTGGGCCCAGAAGGGCACCTTGGGTATCCGGAAGCCGCTGCGCGGCTGCGCGGTGGTGGGGGCAGGGGTGGGTGTGGACACGGGCGTCTCCGTGACTGGGCGCGCACCGGGCCCCGCCTCGGGTCCGCCCGCGTGGGGGCGGCGGCCGGACAGGGGTGCGCGCGGCTGCTACTGGGGAAGGTGTGCGGTGACCGTCAGAGCGCGGGGGACCGGCGGCTCTGACATGCCGCGGAGAGACAGCGGCACAGGTCGACGTGCAGGCGCGCCACGAGCAGAGGGCTCGTGGGCATGCGAAGCGCAGCTGCCGTCGTCGTCATGACGAGCAGACTAACACTCCCGCTTTGACATTCCCATAGTGCGGCTTTGGGGGTGACGACCCTCACCCCGCCGTTACGACGCCTCGCCGCGCGCCTCGTCGTCCGCGTCGTCCTCGCGGCTGCGGTTCTGGGCCAGCCGCTCCTTCGACTTCTCCACCCTGCCCACGATCTGCTCCGACATCTCGTCCCGCTGCCTGCGCAGCAGGACGAAGCTCAGCGGCGCGGAGACGACGATCGCCAGCAGCATGACCCACAGGTAGTTCGAGTCCCCCAGCCCCGCCGGGAGCGCGCCGACGCGGACCAGGACGGCCAGGATCACGAACGACGCGGCGAAGACGCCGAGGCGCATGGCGGTGTAGCGGACGGCGGGGTTCGGCTTGGTGGTCACGGCTGACAACTTCTCTCTGCTCTCTGCTCCGTAGGGACCGGGCGGGCCTTTCAAGTATGCAGCGGTAGCCACATCGTGATGTCGTCGCGGTAGTCGTCGTCCGCGACGCGTATCGCGTCCGGTACGCGGCCGACCTCCTTGTAGCCGCACGACGCGTAGAAGGAGTCGACTCCCGTCCCGCCCCGGCACGTCAGCCGGATCCCCCGCATCCCCGGCAGGCCGCGCGCCGCGTCCGCCGCGGCGGCCATCAGGCGGCGGCCCTCGCCGGTGCCCTGGCGGGCGGGGTGGACCATGACGGTGTAGAGCCAGCACCAGTGCCGCATCAGCCGGTGCGTGTTGAGGGTCAGGAAGGCGGTGGCGGCCGGGCGGCCCGCCGCGTCGAGCCCGGCGACCAGCCGGGTGCGGCCCTCGGCCAGCGCGGCGAGGTGCTTGATCAGCTCCGGGCGGATGTCGTCGGCCGTCACCGGGGGTACGAAGCCCACGGCGCCGCCGGCGTTGCTGACGTCGGCCCAGAGCGTGCATATGCCGTCGCGCAGGGCAGGGGTGAGCGCGGGGTCCAGCTCGTAGCGCAGGGTCATGGCGTCCTCAGAAGCGCATGGCCTGCGGCGTCTCGCGCCGCTCCGGGTCCGGGCCCGCGTGCTCGCGGACGGCGGTGTAGCGGGCGTCGCGCTCCACGGGGTGCAGGCCCGCGTCCTGAATCAGGTCCACGAGCTCGTCGGCCGGGAGGGCGTCGGCGCCGGTGCCGTCCGCTCCGGGCGCCGGTGCGAAGTCGTCCGCGCCGTGCTGGAGCGCGAGCTGCGCCGTCTGCGTGCCGTACGCCGGCCACGCGGCCCGTACGTGCGCGACGTTGTCCAGCAGCAACCGCGCCACCGCGAACGTCTTCAGCACCTCCGCGCCCGTGACGGGCCCGGCCGCCAGCGGCGCGACCGCCAGCAGGCCGGCGCCGGCGTCCTGCCGGTCGCGGACGGCCAGCAGCGCGTCGACGACCTGTGCCGCCGGCTCCTCGCCGTACGTCACCTCCACGGCCGCGACCGCGTCGTCCGCCGCGCCCGGGCCCGCGGCGAAGTACCCGCGCTCCCCGTGCCGCCGCGTGCGCGCCTCGTGCGCGAGCCCGCCGAGCCACGCCAGGTCACCGCTCCCGTACAGCGCGACGCCGTCCTCCCGGCTCAGCCGCGCGCCCGTGCGCGCCTTCTCCGCCAGCTCCCGCCTGCGCCCTGCGTCCACGGGCCGCCTCCCTGCCGTACGTCGCTTTCCTGCGCATCTGCGCGCATCGAGCCTACGCGGCCTACTCCTCGGCGATTTCCCCCACCCTGCTCTCCCACATCGTGGACAGCACCACCGTGGTGTCCGTGTGCGAGACGCCCTTGATCCGCGACAGCCGCCGCACCAGCTGCCCGAGGCCGTCCACGTCCGGCGCCCGCACCTTGAGCATGAACGACGCCTCCCCGGTGATGAAGAAGCAGTCCTCGATCTCCGGCTGCTCGCGCAGCCGCTCCGCGATGTCGTCGTGGTCCCCCGCCTCGGAGAGCGAGAGCCCGATGAGCGCCGTGACGCCCTGGCCCAGCAGGGCGGCGTCGACGGTGGCGCGGTAGCCGGTGATCACCCCGGCGCTCTCCAGGCGGTTGATCCGGTCGGTGACGCTGGGGCCCGAGAGCCCGACGAGCCGGCCCAGCTCGGCGTACGAGGCCCGGCCGTTCTCCCGCAGGGCCTGGATGAGCTGTCTGTCGACGGCGTCCATGTGTGATCTCAAGCCTTCCGTGCTGCTGTGTCGGCGGGTGTCAGCGGGCGCGCCCCAGCTCCCCTTCCCATCGGCGGTAGAGCTTGTGCGGTACGCCCGCGGAGTCGAGGGCGCGTCCGGCGACGAAGTCCACGAGGTCCTGGATGCCGGTGGCACCGGCGTAGAAGGCGGGGGCGGCCGGGAGCACCGTGGCGCCCGCCTCGTCGAGCGCGACCATCTGGCGCAGCGTCGGCCCGGGCAGCGGCGTCTCCCGTACGACGACGACCAGCGGCCGGCCCTCCTTCAGCGTCACGCTCGCGGCGCGCTGGAGCAGGTCCTTGGAGAGCCCGAGCGCGATGCCGGCCACCGCGGCCGTGGAGGCGGGCACGACGATCATGCCCTTCGCGGCGTACGAACCGGAGGAGGGCCCGCCCGCCAGGTCGCCGGCGGCCCAGTGCCGTACGTCCGACAGGTCGATATCAGTACTGAACGCGTCGGGCCGGCCGTCCGCGCCGGCGGCGAGCCAGCGCCGCAGGTCCTCGCGCCAGTGCGCGTCGCGGAACGGGCCGCCGGTCTCGTCGAGCACCGTCAGCCGCGCGGCGCGGCTGACGACGAGGTCGACAGCCTCCCCGGCCCGCAGCAGCGCGCGCAGCACGGCGGCGGCGTACGGGGTGCCGGAGGCGCCGGAGACGCCGACGACCCAGGGCCGGCGCCGGGCCGGGGCCGGCGGGTCCGGGGGCGGTGCGGTGTACGGGGCCTCGTTCGGGTCCTCGTACGGCGTCTGGTGCGGGGGCTCCACGTGGCGAGCCTATCCGGCGCCGGGAACCGCGACGCGGGCCACCTGCGTTTCCCAGGGAGGACACACGGTCCGTGAGGGGGCTCGGGTGATGTACGAACCTTATGGGCGTGGCAGCCCCGCCGCGCAGCCGGGCAATGCGGCGCCGCGGGCGCCGCGCGGCCGGATATACGTGATGCGGGCCGGCGTGGTGATGCTGGCCTGGGTGGCGCTGCTGTGGGTGCTGGAAGCGGTCGACCAGATCCGCGACAACAAGCTCGACACCTACGCGATCTCGCCGCGCGAGCTCGGCGAGCTGCGGGACGTGATCCCGGCGTCGTTCATGCACTTCGGCTGGGACCACCTCTCGGCGAACTCGGTGCCGCTGCTCGTCCTGGGCTTCCTCGCGGCGATGCGCGGGGTGACCCGGTTCCTGGGCGTGGTCGCGGTGATCGTGCTGGTGAGCGGGCTCGGGGTGTGGCTGATAGCCCCGGCGCACTCGGCCACGGCGGGGGCGTCGGGGGTCGTCTTCGGGCTGTTCGGCTACGTGGTGGTGCGCGGCTTCGTCGACCGGCGGCTGTCGGACGTGCTGATGGGTGTGCTGGTCGCGTTCCTGTACGGCTCGATGCTGTGGGGGGTGCTGCCCACGGACGAGGTGGTGGAGCAGTCGATCTCCTGGCAGGGGCACCTGTTCGGGCTGCTGGGCGGCGTGCTGTCGGCGTTCTATTTCAGCGACCGGAGGCGGGGGGCGCTGCGCGCGGGCTAGGGTTTGCGGCTGTCACGGCGCGGACGGCACCCGGGGGAGGGGCGCATGAGCGAGCAGGACCCGCCGAGCGAGAAGGACCCGGGTACGTCCCCGCCGGGCGGCCCGCCGGGCGCGGACCCCGGCGGCGGCCCGCCGGGCGGCCATGCGCCCGGGGCTCCGCCGGGCCCGCCGCCCGGCCCCGCACCGGCGCCCCCCGGCCCCGTGCCGTACCCGCCGCAGGCCGGCGGCCCCGGGCCGTACGCGCCGCCCGCGGGCGGCCCCGTGCCGTACCCGCAGCCGCCCCCCGGCAGCCCGTACCCGCCGCCGCAGCTCTACCCGCAGGGCCCGCCCGGGAAGCCGCCGCCCGACACGGCGATGTGGGCGCACCTGTCCGCGCTGATCATCTTCGTCGCCGGCACCGGCGCCTGCTGCATCGGCTTCCTGCTCTCCTGGATCGGCCCGCTCAACATCCGCGGCAAGGCCCGGGACCCGTTCGTGCGCCACCACGGCACCGAGGGCCTGAACTGGGGCATCACCCAGGTCGCCGCGTCGGTGTTCTTCGGCGCGCTGCTGGGCGGGAGCATCTACATGGCGGAGGAGCAGGGCTGGCCGGAGTGGGTGCCGGCGGTGCCGATGATCGCGTGGGGGGTGCACCTGCTGACGTCCTTCGCCTTCGCGATCGTCGGCTGCCGCCGGGCGAAGAACGGCGTGCTGTGGTCGTACCCGCGCGTGATCGCGCTCCCGTTCGCCAAGCCGTGAGCGTACGAAGAACTCCGCCCCCTGGGGCAGCGGCAAGCGCCGCCTGCGGGACCGGGCGGCGGCTCACAGGCTCAGGTCGCGGACGAGCAGATCCGCCGCCGCGCAGCAGAACAGCACGATCCCGATCACACCGTTCAGCGTGAAGAACGCCCGGTTCACCCGGCTCAGGTCGCCCGGGCGCACGATGCTGTGCTCGTACGCGAACACCCCCGCCACTACCGCCAGACCGCCCCAGAACAGCGCACCCGCGTCCGTCGCCAGCGCGTACCAGACGAACAGCGCCATCGTCACGACGTGCGCCCCCCGCGCCCCGTACAGCGCTCCCGCGACGCCGAAGCGGGCCGGGACCGAGCGGATGCCCTGGGCGCGGTCGGTGTCGACGTCCTGGCAGGCGTAGATCAGGTCGAAGCCGCCGATCCACACCCCCACCGCGAGCCCCAGCAGCACCGCGGGCCACGACCACTCCCCCGTCACCGCCAGCCACGCGCCGATCGGCCCGATCGCCTGCGCCAGCCCGAGGATCGCGTGCGGGTACGTCGTGAACCGCTTGCCGTACGGATAGACCACCATCGGCACCGCCGCCACCGGCGCCAGCGCCAGGCACAGCGGGTTCAGCAGCGCCGCCGCGCCGAGGAAGACCGCGAGCGCGATCAGCGCGCCCGTCCACGCCGAGCGCACCGACACCGCGCCGGTGACCAGTTCGCGGTGCGCGGTGCGGGGGTTGCGGCCGTCGATCTCGCGGTCGATGATCCGGTTCGCGGCCATCGCGAACGTGCGCAGCGCCACCATCGCGACCGTGACGAGCAGCAGCGTCCCCCACGCGACGGTCCCGTCCCCGTCGACCAGCATCGCCGTCAGCGCGGCGGTGTACGCGAACGGCAGCGCGAAGACGGAGTGCTCGATCATCACCAGCCGCAGGAACGCCCGCACCCCGCTGCCCGACCGGGCCGGCCCCGGGCCGACGACGCTCCCCGCGGCCGTCACAGGCCGTACTCCCGCCACCGCGCGTCGACCTTCGCCGCGGTATCCGGATCGGAGACGATCATGTCGGGCCAGCCGCGGGTGTACCCCTCCTCGGGCAGCTTCGCCGTCGCGTCGATGCCTGCCTTGCCGCCCCAGAACTGCTGGTACGAGGAGTGGTCGAGGTGGTCCACCGGGCCCTCGACGACGGACAGGTCGCGGGCGTAGTCGGTGTTGCCCAGCGCCCGCCAGGCGACCTCGTGCAGGTTGTGCACGTCGCAGTCGGCGTCGACCACGATGATCAGCTTGGTGAGCGACATCATGTGCGCGCCCCAGATCGCGGACATCACCTTCTGCGCGTGCTTCGGGTACTTCTTGTCGATCGAGACGATCGCGCAGTTGTGGAAGCCGCCCGACTCCGGCAGGTGGTAGTCGACGATGTCCGGCACGATCACCTTCAGCAGCGGCAGGAAGAACCGCTCGGTGGCCCGCCCCAGCGGCCCGTCCTCGGTCGGCGGGCGGCCGACGACGATGGACTGGAGCAGCGGGCGGCGGCGCATCGTGACGGCGTCGATGGTCAGGGCCGGGAACGGCTCCTGCGGGGTGTAGAACCCGGTGTGGTCGCCGAAGGGGCCCTCGGGCAGCTCCCGGCCGGGCTCCAGCCAGCCTTCGAGCACCACCTCCGCGTGCGCGGGGACCTGGAGCGGCACGGTCTTGCAGTCGACCATCTCGACGCGCTTGCCGCCGACGAAGCCGGCGAGCATGTACTCGTCCATGTCGCCGGGCAGCGGCGCGCTCGACGCGTACGTCACGGCCGGCGGGCAGCCGAAGGCGATGGCGACGGGCAGCTTCTCGCCGCGGCGGGCGGCGACCTGGTAGTGGTTGCGGCTGTCCTTGTGGATCTGCCAGTGCATGCCGAGGGTGCGGCGGTCGTGGCGCTGGAGGCGGTAGAGGCCGAGGTTGCGGACGCCGGTCTCGGGGTCCTTGGTGTGGGTGAGACCGAGGTTGAAGAACGACCCGCCGTCCTGCGGCCAGGTGAACAGCGCGGGCAGCGCGTCGAGGTCGACGTCGTCGCCGGTGAGCACGACCTCCTGGACCGGCCCGTCCTTCGCCTTCCGCGGCGGCACGTGCGCCATCGAGCCGAGCTTGCCGAACGCCTCGCGTACGCCGGTGAAGCCCTGCGGCAGCTCCGGCTTGAGGAGCCCTCCGATGCGCTCGCCGATCTCGGCGTACGAGGTGAGGCCGAGGGCCTTGAGGAGCCGGCGGTCGGTGCCGTAGACGTTCATCGCCAGCGGCATCGCGGAGCCCTTGACGTTCTCGAAGAGCAGCGCCGGACCGCCGGCCTTGTTCACCCGGTCGGTGATCTCGCCGACTTCGAGGTGCGGGTCGACCTCGGCCTTGATGCGCTTGAGGTCGCCGTCGCGCTCCAGGGCCCGCAGCAGCGAGCGGAGATCGTCGTAAGCCATGCGCCCCAGTATCCGCCAGGGGCCGGGCGCGATCCGCGAAGGGGTACGGGGACGGGGCGTCAGCGGCGCGCGGGCGGTGTCCGGGGTACGGATTACCCTGGACGGACAGCGGGTCCGGGCGGGGTACCGCACCGGACCGGACGCGGGACCGCGCCGCATCGCCGCACCGCCGCACGTCGAAGGGCCGCACATGCTCAGGTATCTGCCGTTTCTGCTGGTCCTGGCGGTGTGGATCTATGCCTTCATCGATTGTCTGAACACCCCGGAGAAGGAAGTGCGGAACCTGCCCAAGCTGGTGTGGGTGGCGATCATCGTGCTCTTCGGCTCGGTGCTCTTCGGGCCGCTCGCCTGGCTCGTCGGCGGCCGCCCGCGCGGCCGTCCCGTGCTCGCCGGCGGCGAGGAGGGAGCCGGCGGCGGGGGCGGCGCGCGGCGGCCGCGGCGCGGCCGGTGGGTGGCCCCGGACGACAACCCGGACTTCCTGCGGTCGCTGGAGGAGGACCGGCGGCGCAGCGAGCCGGCGGAGGAAGAGCCGCAGAAGGACGAGGAAGGCCCCGAGGGACGCCAAGGACCCGACGAGGACCGGCGCTGAGACGTTAACCTGACGCGGAGACGCAGTGGGGGCCACGGCGTAGCCCCGCGACATTCAGGGGGTTTGCCGCGTGCTCCGCTACCTGCCGGTCTTCCTCATCCTCGGAGTGGTGATATACGCGGCGATCGACTGCGCCACCACGAAGAAGGAGGACGCCAAGCACCTTCCGAAGGTCGCGTGGATCGTGCTCATCGTCCTGTTTCCGCTGCTGGGCTCGCTCGGCTGGCTGTTCGCGGGCAAGAACCGCCGCCCGGCCGCGGCGGGCGGTGGCGGCGGGGCCGGTGGCGGGTTCGGCGGCCTGGGGCGGCGGTCGACGTGGGTGGCGCCGGACGACAATCCGGAGTTCCTGAGGAAGCTGGGCGACGAGAACGCGAAGGACGCCCGGAGCGAGGACGCGGGCGGCACCGGGGACGACGACGGTCGCGACGGCGCCCGGGACGCGGGCGACGGCCGCGGCGGGCCCGACGAGCGCGGCGGGCCCGACGGTCGCGACGGGCACGACGACCGCGACGAGGACGACGGCCGGAAGGACGGCGGCGGCCCCGGCCGGTAGGCCGGACGCGCGCGGGCGTACGGACCCGTACCCGGGCCGTCGCACGGTCCCGTACCGCGCCGGCGCCCGTCTCCCACCCCGTATCCGCGCCCCGCGCCGCGCGTGACGCGGCTCACGTACCCGCCTGTCACGTACCGCCCCGGCCGGCTGTCCCATGGTCGCTCCCGCGCTCCCGCGCGGGCCGCAGACCACCGGAGGGACCGAGATGACCACCACCCAGCCCCGCGGCCACCGCGTCGTCGTCGTAGGCGCCGGCTACAGCGGCATGCTCGCCGCCGTCCGCACCGCCCACCGCACCCGCCGCCTGGGCACCCGCATCACGCTCGTCAACCCCTCGCCGCGGTTCACCGAGCGGCTCCGCATGCACCAGGTCGCCGCCGGCCAGCGGCTCGCCGACCACCGCATCGCGGACCTGCTCGCGGGCACGGGCGTCGAGTTCGTGCAGGGCCGCGCCGTCGCCATCGACCCGCGGGCGCGGCGGGTGACGGTCGAGCGGACCGGCGGCGGGGGCGACGCCGAACCGGCCGGCGCGCCGGAGGACGTCACCGTCGTCCCGTACGACACCCTCGTCTACGCCCTCGGCAGCAGCGCCGACACCACCCGCGTCGACGGCGCCGCCGACCACGCCGTCACCCTCGATGACCCGCGCACCGCCCACGCGGCCGGCACCCGCCTCGCCGCCCTGGCCGCCGCCGGGGGCCGGGTCACCGTCAGCGGCGGCGGCCTGACCGGCGTCGAGGCCGCGACCGAACTCGCCGAGAGCCACCCCGGCCTCCGGGTCACCCTCCTCAGCCGCGGCGTGCCCGGCGCGATGATGGGCACGCGCGCCCGCGCGCACCTGGACCGCGCGCTGGCGCGCCTCGGCGTGACCGTACGCGCCGGGGTCGAGGTCACGAAGGTGCTGCCCGGCACCGTCGAACTGGCCGGTGGCGAGCGGGTGCCGTCCGACCTGACGCTGTGGACGGCGGGCGTCCGGGTGTCCGGTCTCGCCGCCCGCGCGGGGATCGAGACGGACGGCCGCGGGCTGGTGGTGGTGGACGACCGGCTGCGGTCGGTGTCGCACCCGGAGGTGTACGCGGTCGGGGACGCGGCGGCCGTACGGCAGGCGTGGGGGCAGGTGCACGGCACGTGCCAGAGCGGGCTGCCGACCGCCCAGCACGTCGCGGACGCCATCGCCCGGACGCTGCGGGGGCGGGCGGTGAAGCGGTTCCGGTTCGGCTACTTCCACCAGCCGGTGAGCCTGGGGCGGCGGGACGCGGTGATCCAGTTCACGTACGCGGACGACACGCCGCGGCGGGCGTACCTGCGGGGGCGGTGGGCGGTGCGCTACAAGGCGGCGGTGAGCGCGAGCCCGCTGGTGACGTACCGGCTGAGCAGGCGGATGAACGTCACCTCGGTGCTGTCGCGGGGCGGACGCACGACGCGGTGAACCTTGCCGGGCGGGTGGGGCGCGGGAAGTATGGGGCGATGAGCGACGGGGAACGGGCGGTGGGCCGGCGGCGCGCGGCCGGGCGGCGGCCGGCGGAAGGGCAACGGCCGGAAGGGCCCGAACCCGCGGCGGTGCAGCCGCCGGAAGACCCGCCCCCGACGGAAGGCCCGCCTCCGCCGGAAGGCCCGCCTGCGCCGGAGGGCTCACCCCCGCCGGAAGCGCCGCCCCCGGCCGCGGAACCCTCCGCCGACGACCCCTTCGCCGCCCACCGCCGGCTCCTCTTCGGCACCGCGTACCGCCTCCTCGGCAGCGTCGCCGACACCGAGGACGTACTCCAGGACGCCTGGCTGGCCTGGCACCGGACCGACCGCGCCGCCGTCCGCAACCCCCGCGCGTACCTCGTCCGCACCGTCACCAACCTCTCCCTCAACCGCCTCACCTCCGCCCGCGCCACCCGCGAGCGCTACGTCGGCCCCTGGCTCCCCGAGCCGCTGCTCACCTCCCCGGACGTCGCCGACGGCGCCGAGCTGACGGAGACCGTCTCGACCGCGATGCTCGTGGTCCTGGAGACCCTCTCGCCCGTCGAGCGCGCGGTGTTCGTGCTCCGCGAGGCGTTCGGCTTCACGCACGCCGAGATCGCCGGGTTCCTCGACCGCCCCGAGCCGACCGTCCGGCAGATCGCCCGCCGCGCCCGCGGGCACGTCGAGTCCCGCCGCCCCCGCTTCGACGCCGACCCCGGCCGCCGCGCGGAGGTCACCACCCGCTTCCTGGCCGCCGCCGCGGGCGGCGACCTCAACGCGGTCCTGGAGCTGCTCGCCCCCGACGTCGTCGCCTGGAGCGACGGCGGCGGCGTGGTCAGCGCGGCGCGCCGCCCGCTGTACGGCCCGGACCACGTCGGCCGCTGGGTGCTCGGCGTGCTGCGGAAGCCCGTCTCGGCGGGCGTACGGCTGCGCGCCGCCACGGTCAACGGCCAGCCCGGTATCCTCATCGACCAGGGCGGCACGGTCATCGGCTCGATGTCGTACGACCTGGCCGACGGCCTCGTACGGCACCTGCACATCCAGCTGAACCCCGCCAAGCTGCGCGGCCTCCAAGCGCCCGCGCCCGAGGAGGGAGTGCGATGAGCGAACCGGAGTGGGTACCGCGGTCCTGCACCCTGCCCACCGAGGAGCAGCCCCTGCGGGTCGCCGCGTGGGACGCGCTGTTCGCGGAGCGGCTGGTCGCGGTGGACCGGTCCCGGCCGCTGCGGCTGCGGCTCGGGCTGCGGGGCGGGGACGGCGTGGCGGAGCGGGTGCGGGAGCTGGCGGAGCTGGAGAGCGGCTGCTGCGCGTTCTTCACCTTCGGCACCGAGGACGACGGCGTCGGCGGGCTCGTCCTGGACATCGGGGTCGACCGGACCCACGAGGCCGTCCTCGACGCCCTGGCCGCACGCGCCGACGCCGTGGCGGCCCGCTGAGCGCCGCCCCGTACGACGCGGCCGCCCCGGGCGCCCGCCCGCAGGGCGCCCGCGGCACCCCGGGCCGAACCTGACCGTCCGCGGCTGTTCACCCCGCCGCCCGGCCGTTGCGCCCGCGTCACGATCTGCACGGACTGGGAGCACGGGTTTCCCGGCGGCCGGCGTCCGTGCCTCCGCTGCGACCTGCCCAGGCACCTCGACCCGGACTACGGCGAGTGATCCCCTACCCGGCGGCGCTCCGCTCCACGGCCCTGTCCAGGTGGGCGATGACGGCGGGCACGTCGTCGCTCTCGGTGGCGCGGATCAGCTGGAGCGCCGGCCGGACGAGCCCGCCCGGGCGGGCGATGAGGCGGGCGAGCACCTGGGCGCGTACGTCGAGCCGTTCGAGGGTCGCCGCGCGCTCCTCCTCGTTCTGCCCGGCGAGCAGGACCGCGTTGTGCCACGCCTCCTCGCGGGACTGGACGACGCTGAAGTCGAGGATCCGCTCGTCCGTACGGGCCCCGACCTCGTCCAGCAGCGACAGCAGCGGCGACACGGCGCCGACCGAGTCCTGCACCTTCAGCACCACCCCGCCGAGGATGTCGTTGATCAGGAGGAAGTCGCGGCGCAGCGTCCGGATGTCCGCGCCCTCGGACGTGCGCGCGGCGGCGAGGGCCAGGTCGAGGTTGATGTGCGCGTTCACCCCGAGGATCAGGTGCTGGACGATGACCGTGCCGTCGTCGTCCAGCAGCCCGAACGCCTCGCGCCAGCAGCGCGGCCCGCTCCGGTCGCGGTGCCAGGCGTCGTACGCCTCGAAGTAGCGGTTGCCGAAGAGGGTGTCGAAACGGTCCATGCGGGCCCCGTCGTCGAACCGCCCCTCGTGGATGGCCGCGCGGACCTCCACGGTCACCTGCCGGTACAGCGCCGCGAAATACCCGGCGCGGTCCCCGTCGCGGACGGCTTCCCGGACGATCCCGGCAAGCCCGTCCACGACCTCGTCGATGTTCTCCGCGTTCCCCACCGGCATGCCCACTCCCGTTCCCGGTTCCGTCGTCCCGCCGGCACCGTCCTACCACCTCGCGGCGGGGAGGGGGCCCGGCGGGACGACGGGCACGGGGCAACGGGCGGGGGCGCGCGGGCCGTCAGGAGAAGAGCAGCCCCCCGATGGTGGAGGCGCCGCCCACCAGCGCGCCGCCGAGCGTCGCTCCCACCCGGCCGATGCCCCGCGCGTTCCTGGCCAACTGGCCTATGGCGCTCGACTGGCCCCAGGTGACCACCCCCACCGCGGCCCACCCCATCGCGATCGCGAAGTCCTTGCTCCAGATGCCCTTGTCCATCCCGACGAAGATCGCGCTGGCAACGCCGAACAAGGCCGACGCCGCACCGGTGATGACCGCCAGCCCGGCAAAGGTGATGGAGCCGATGATGGTGACGGACGTGAACAGCGACGCGATGCTGCACGCGGCGGAGACGCCCGCGAGCCCGATGCTGATACCCGAGGTGATCTTGGCCCAGCGCCCGGGGTCGCCCCAGCCGCCGCCGCTGTCGATGTCGTCGTTCTCGGCGGTGTTGGAGCGGTCCCTGCGCTCTTCCTCGTCCTGGAGCGCCCGCTGCTTGGCCCGCGCCGCCTCCGCCTCGATCTCTTCCTGCCGCTTCCGGTCGGCGATGCGGTGGGCGTCGCTCGCCGCGGCCGCCGCCTCCCGCGCGGACTTCCCCGCCGCGAGGGCGGACCGGCGCGCGCTGCTCGCCGACGCCTGCGCGCTGTACGCGTACTGCAGGGCGGTATGTGCCGCCGCTATGGCCTGGTTCGCCGAGTAGTTCGCCTTGCGGGACGCGCGCCGGGCCTGCTGCGCCGCCGTGGCGGCCCGGGCGGCGGAGGCGCGGGCGGACTCCGCGGAGCGCTCCGCGGCGTCGGCGTGGCCGCGCGCCCGGTCGGCGTAGTCGGCGGCGCGGACCGCCGCGGCCTGCGCCTTCGACGCCCACGCCGCCGCCTCGTCGGCCGCCTTGCGCGCCTTCGCCGCGGCCTCCTGGGCCCGCGCCGCGTCCTCCTGCGCCTTCTCCGCGACCTTCGCCGCCGCGGCGATCGTCCCCGCGATCGCCGCCCGGTGGGCGGCGAAGTCCTGGTCGACCCGCGCGGTCAGGTACTGCACCTTCCCGACGAAGTTCCGGCGCATCCACGGCGTGCCGGCCAGGGCGACCTCGGCGTACGCACGGGTGTAGGGACCGCCGTCGTTCAGCAGGACCGCGGTGGCGACGCCGTCGTCCTCCAGCAGGGCGTCCAGGAGCGTGCGTTCGAAGAAGTGCCGGAGCGCGCTGCCGGTGCCCTCGGCGAGCGCCGCGTCGGCCGCGGCCTGCACGGCTCTGCCGGGGTCCTCGGACAGGACGCGGAAGAGCTGCACGCGGTACTCCTCCGCGCCGGCCTCGGCCGCGCCTTCGGTGAGGAAGTCGCGTACGACCTGGATGTCGTCGCTTTGCAGCGCGGCCTCGGCCGCCGTGCCCACCGAGGAGGGCGCGACCTGGGCCAGATACAGGGCCTGCTCCCGGTCGTCCTGGCCCAGGGCGATCTGCCGGTCCACCTCCAGCCACGCGTGGACGTCGGCGTCCGAGCCGGCCAGCGCGAACTGCGCCGCCTGCTGTGTCCAGCTCCCGCCGCCCGTCAGCAGGCCGACGGCGGCCTGGCGGCCCAGCGTGGCCGCGAGGGCCCCGTCCCCGGCGGCGAGGGCCTGTTCGGCCCGTACGATCAACTCCTTGACCGCCTCCGAGGTCTGCTGCTCCTGGGTGCGCTCGCCCTCGGTCGCGCGGCGTCGGGCCTGTTCCTCCTCCAGCAGCAGGGCGGCGTCGCTGAGGCCCTGGAGCCGGTCCTCGTCGATGTTCGCCAGCTCCGCCTCCCGCGCCTCCTCGGCCACCGTGACGGCGTCCTCGACGGCCTGGGTGGCGGTGTTGGCGGCGTCGGTGGCGGCGTTGGCGTGGGCGGTGGACTTGTTGGCGTAGTCGCGGGCCTCGCCGGCGTACTTCACGGCCTCCTCGGCCGCCTCCGCCGAGTTCTCGGCGTGCTGGGCGGCGGAGAGGGCGGCGTTGCGGGCGGTGTTCGCGGCGGCTCCGGCCCGGTTGGCGAGGGTCTGGGCCCGGGCGGCGGCGTCGGTGGCCCGGTTCGCGGCGCCGTTCGCGATCGCCGCCTGCCGCCTCGCCTCGGCCGCCTCGGCCCGTGCCGCGCCGGCCGCCGCGGCGGCGTCGGCGCTGGCGCCGGCCGCGGCCGCCGCGTTGCGGGCCGCGGAGGCGGCGGCCGAGCCGGCGCCGGCGGCCCTGCGCGACGCGTCGCTGGCGTGGCCCGCGGCGGCTGCGGCGGTCCGGGCCCGGGCGGCGGCGTTGCGGGCGGCGACCGCGGCGTTGCGGGCGGCGGCGGCGTTCGAGGCGTCCCGGGAGGCCGCGATGGCGGCGTTGTAGGCGCGGGCGGCGGCGCTTCCGGCCCGGGCGGCGGCCTGGGAGGCCGCGGCGGCGGCCTGCGCTGCGCGCCGGGAGGCGGTCATGGCCGTACGGGAGGCGTTGATGGCGCTCCGTGCCGCGCTGGCGGCGCCCTTGGCGGCGCCGGCCGCCTTGCGGGCAGCGGCGCCTGCTCTCCGTACGTCCTCCCGGGCCTCCTCGGCCTCCGCCACGGCCCGCTCCGCGGCCTCCTTGGCCTTCTGCGCGGCGGTCTGGGCGCGTTCGGAGGTCTCCACGGCGAGGTCGGTCTCGGCCTCCGCGCGCCTGCCCTCGCGTTCGACGACCGCGACGAGCTCCTCGACCGTGGCGGACTCCTGGTCGCGGGCGCGGGCGAGGTGCTGGCCGGTGTCCAGGAACCAGTCGAGGTCCTCGGCGGTGCCTTCGAGTGCGCGGGAGGCGTACAGCTGCACCTGCGGGCCGGCGTCCGTCAGCATCGTCGCCGTCTCCACCCGCATGTCCTCCTCCCGGGCCGGGTGCTGGCCGACGAGGAGGAAGTCGCGCAGGGCGTCGTCGGTGCCGGCGTCGAGGGCGGCCGCGCCGGCGCGCCGGAGGGCGGTGCCGCCGTTGTTCATCACCGTGGCCGTCGTCACGCGCAGGTCCTCGGCGACGGCGGCTTCGAAGCCCCCGTCCAGGAACGCGGAGATCGCCGCGTCGCCGCCGCTGAGCGCGGCGGTCGCCTCCCGCCGCACCCCCGTGCCCGCGGTGGCCAGCTGGCTCGTGAGGCCGACCCGTTTGTCCTCGGCGGTCACCGCGGGCAGTTCGTCGGCGAGGAAGCGGCTGATGTCCGCGTCCGTACCGCTCAGGGCCGCGGCGGCGGCCGCCTTCGTGGCCTTGCCGCCGGTCAGCCAGGCCCGGAGCACCGAGCCGCGGTCGGTGTCGGGGAAGGAGAAGGCGTCGGGGGCCGGGTCGTCGGCCGCGGCGGCGGCCGCGCCGGCGGGGCGGGGTAACGCGAGGGGCAGGGCGGCGGCGGCCGAGGTGGTGGCCAGGGCGCCGAGGAGGCGCCGTCTGCTCCAGTAGATCGTCTGCATCGGAGTCTCTCTCCCAAGGTCGAGGGGGTACGGGGACCGCCGTGCCCCGCGGCGGCGCCTTGGCGTGCCGCGGGGCGGGAACCGGCCCGTTGCGGGTTACTCCACGGTCGAGCCGAACCGCGTGCCCGCGGCCGGCAGGCCGTTCCTGCCGGGCTCGTGGCTGGTCACGGCGGACTGGCCGGGCCAGCCGCGGGCGTTGGCCCAGGGCATCGCGTGGGCGGCGCCGTACGGGGAGGGCCCGTAGGGCATGCCGATGTACAGGTGCCGGCCGCCGGCGTCGAGGTGGGCGCCGAGCCGGTGGTCGGCGGCCAGGCTGCCGGGCATCCCGGTGGTGTTGCCCTCCTGGATCCACAGGCTGGACGCGCCCGGGGACGCCTGGAGGTGGCTGAACGTCTGGACGGCGCCGGCGTCGGGCAGGCCGGTGAGGTTCTCGCCGGGGACGCCGACGGCCAGGACCAGGGCGGCGCTGTCCCCGGCCGCCCGCGGGCGGACGTTGGCGGCGGCGAGTTCGGCGCCGAAGCGGTCGCCGGTCTCGGGCCCGCCGGCGGTGCCGCCGTAGCCCTGCATCATGACGTTCACCAGGCCGACGGCGCCGTCTCCGGTCACCCGGATGTTCGCGACCCACCCGGCGTCGCTGGCGGCGGCGCCGTCGACGGTGGTGTCCTCGCCCGGTACGCCCAGGGAGATGACGGACTCGGTGGCCGCGGCGGAGCCGGCCGGCCGGTAGCCGGCCGCGGCGAGGCCCTCGGAGAACCGGTCGCCGGGCTCGGCGGTGTTGCCGCCGAACATCGCGTGGTCCTGGTTGACGACCGCGGTCGCCTTCGGGGTCCCGGCGGTGGTCAGCGCGTGCTCCATGATCTGCACGCCGCCGGCGTCGGCGCGGCTGCCCAGGGCCTCGCCGGGGACGCCGACGGCGATGTGCTGCGGCGTGGCGGCGAGGGTGGCGCCGAAGTCGTCGCCGTTCTCCGGGTCTCCGGCCATCCCGGGGTCGAACTGGTCGACCGCGCGGCTGACGGTGCCGCGGAGGTAGAAGACGGACCCGGCGTCGACGGCGGAGCCGATGTCCTCCCCGGGCACGCCGACGACCAGGTACGGCTCGCCGGTGACGGTCTGCCCGGCGGCGAGCGCGGCGCCCATCCGGTCCCCGGCCTCCGACGCCTCGGTGCCGATGTCGCCGGGGCCGTCGCCCTGTGCGTAGCCGGCCGGCGCCCGCCCGGCGGCCAGGCCGTCCGGGGCGCCGTACAGGACGCTGACCGCGCCCGCGTCGGCGGCACCGCCGACGTCTTCGTACGGGGCGCCGACGACGAGGTCGGTGCACCCGTCCTCGTCCCGGTCGTAGCCGGCCAGCGCGTGGCCGAACCGGTCGTTCGCCTCGGCGCCGCCGGCGGCGTCCGCGAGGTCCTGGGTGATCTCGGCGGTGCCCTTGCCGCCGCCGTAGACGACGCGCACGAGGCCGGCGCCGGCTCTGCCCGCGACCGTCGCGAGGGGGTCGGCGACCGCGACGTCCTCGGTGCCGTCGCAGTTGAAGTCGTTGCCGCGGGGCTCGTCGAGCGTGGCGTCCACCCAGGTGCGCAGGTCGTCCACGCGGGTGCCGACCGCGGTGTTCGGGGTGCCGTCCGGCGTCTCGGTGCCGTAGCAGCCGACCTGGAACGAGCGGCTGCTCAGGGCGACGAGCTCGACGCCGGTGCCGGTCGCGCGCAGCGCGGGGCCGCCGGTGTCGCCCCGGCAGACGGCCGCGCCGTCCCGGCCCGACAGGCCGACGTCGCTGCCGTTGACCGAGTCGACGTCGAAGGTGCCGGCGTGCGGCTTCTCCGGGGCCCAGGTATCGGCGGTGCGCCCGTAGCCGGCCACCCGCAGCTCCTCCCCGGCCGCGGGGGGCGTGGCGCCGATGGCGACCGGGGTGATGCCGGTGACCGGCCGGGACAGCCGGGCCAGCACCGCGTCGCGGTCGTCGCGGGGGACCAGTTCGACGACGGTCCGCGTCTGGCCGCTCCGGGTGGCCGGATCGGTCCGGCCGACGGTGGCGACGGTCCGCAGCGCCGGCTTCCCCGGCGGTACGGCCAGGCCGGCGGCCGGGTCGTCGACGAAGCAGCTGGCCGCGGTCAGCAGCCACTCGGCGTCGACGAGGACGCCGGAGCAGCCGCGCTCGTAGTGGCCGACGGTGAGCTGCGCGGTGAAGGCGTACGAGGTGTCGGGGGTGCCGACGACCGCCTGCGCGGGCGCCGCGGTCAGGGCCGGCGGCGCCGCGAGCACGGCCGCGGTCAGCGCGGCCGGCAGGGCCCGCCGGATCTGTCTGTGCCGGTTCATGGCAGGGTCCTCCGGGCGTCAGCGGGACGTGGTGAGCTCGACGAGCATGTGCTCGCGGCCCTCGGGATCGGTGCTCTCCCCGACCGGCGTCCAGGTGCCGGCGGGGATGTCGAAGGACTTCTCCTCGCCGTCCACGGTCATGTCGGCCGTGGCGGACTCGTCGTCGCTGCCCTTGATGGCGTACACCGCCGGCAGCTCCAGGCTCAGATACCCCTCGGCGCCGGTGACCTCGAAGCAGACCCGGTCGCGGGCGCGCGCCCACACCTCCATCAGCCCGGCCGGACCGCAGTCCGCGAGCGTGATGTGCCCGTTGCCGCGCTTGAGCAGGATGCCCTTCTCGGCCTGGATCTCGTCGGCGTACGGGTACGCGAAGTCCTCCACGGCGTAGGCCGGCTCCGCCTCGGCGGCGGTGGCGACCGCCGGGCCGTCGGCGGCTCCGGTGGCGCGGGCCGCCGCGAAGGCGGCCAGCGCGGCGAGGGCGGCCGCCGCCGCGGCGGCCGGCGCGCGGGAACGTAACCTCATGTGCCTCTCACGTCCTTTGCGTCACACGTCGAGTGGGAAAAACCACGTGGCGTCGAAGTTCCAAGCAGCCCACGCTGGCAGCAAAATGCTGAACTCTATAGGGTCGTTTAGCACCATAACGTCGGGGAGATAACGCCCCGTTATCCCCGGACCGGCCGGTACGGGCGGAGCCCGGCCGCCCGGCCCGCGCGAGGCCGTCCGTTTCCCCTTCCGGCCGGCGACACCCCGCTGACACCCGGGGGCGGAGGTGCGGAGCGGACCGCGCAGCAGCCGGGTCGGCGGGCCGTCGGCCGGGCGCCGGAATTTTTCTTCGGCGGACCGCCAACGGCATCACGCGGGAGGGGCACGACGGGCCGCTCCCCCATTCGGACGCGTATTCCACGCCGGTGGCAAAGGGCCCGGGGAGACCGCCGGACGCCGGAAGGGGGCCCGCGACCTGCCCGGGGATCCGGACACCCGTACGCCCCCGGAGCCCCGGGTTCCGGCTCGCCGCCGTCCGCGTCACCGTGGCCGGGAGCCACCCGTGCTACGCTGGGTGAAGTTGCAGTTGTGGTTCCCATGTACTTTGTGTGCGCCTGCTGGCATTGACCTTCAGGCGCATTTCTGTTTTTCGGTGTTTTTCCGGATCGGGTAATCACCGCGGCGACGCGGGATCGCGCACCGTGCGGATCTCCGGCACAGCCAGCAGAAGGAGAAAGACATGGCCACCGGCACTGTAAAGTGGTTCAACAGCGAAAAGGGCTTCGGGTTCATCGCCCAGGACGACGGCGGCGCCGACGTCTTCGCCCACCACTCCAACATCAACGCTCAGGGGTACCGCGAGCTGACCGAGGGTCAGCGGGTGGAGTTCGACGCCACCCAGGGCCAGAAGGGTCTGCAGGCGGAGAACATCACCATCGTCTGACCCCTGATCCGAGGACGTGGCGCAAGTCACGAGCACGGGCCCGCGCGGCTGCACCGCGCGGGCCCGTGCCCCGCGGCCGGAGCGCTCCGCGCCCCGCGCCGCCGTTCGCCCATTCCCCGGCCCGTTCCTGCGGCCTCCGCGCGGCCCGTCGCCGCCGGAGCCTCCTCGGCACGCGCCGTGACGAGGAGGTTCCCGTGAACCGCACCAACCGCCGGGCCCCCGACGGCCCGGCCCGCCACCGTTCGCGCGGCCGGACCGCGCACCGGCCGGCCCCCGCGCTGCCCCCGGCTGCGTCGTTCGCCGACCTGGACATGCCGTCCGCACTGCTGACGGCGCTGCGCCACCAGGGTGTGACCGTGCCGTTCCCCATCCAGGCGGCCACCCTTCCCGACTCCCTGGCCGGGCGGGACGTCCTCGGCCGCGGCCGCACCGGCTCGGGCAAGACCCTCGCCTTCGGCCTGGCCCTGCTGGCCCGTACCGCCGGCCGGCGCGCCGCACCCCGGCACCCGCTGGCGCTTGTCCTGGTGCCCACCCGCGAGCTGGCCCAGCAGGTCACCGAGGCCCTCACCCCCTACGCCCGGGCGGCGCACCTGCGGCTGGCCACCGTGGTCGGCGGCACCTCCCCGGCGCGGCAGGCCGCCGCGCTGCGCGACGGCGCCGACGTCGTCGTGGCCACCCCGGGACGGCTGCGGGACCTCATCGACCGCCGCGACTGCCGCCTCGACGAGGTACGCGTCACCGTGCTGGACGAGGCCGACCAGATGGCCGACATGGGCTTCCTGCCCCAGGTCACCGCCCTGCTGCGGCAGGTGCCCGCGGACGGGCAGCGGATGCTGTTCTCGGCGACGCTCGACCGCAACATCGACCGGCTGGTACGGGACTTCCTCACCGACCCGGTCGTCCACTCGGTCGACCCGCCGGCCGCGACCGTGACGACGATGGAGCACCACGTGCTGCACGTGGCCGACGGCGACAAGCGGACGGCCGTCACCCACATCGCCGCCCGCGACGGCCGGGTGCTGCTGTTCCTGCACACCAAGCGCGGCGCCGACCGGCTGGCCCGGCACCTGCTCGCCAACGGAATACGGGCCGCCGCCCTGCACGGGGACAAGTCCCAGTCCCAGCGCACCCGCACCCTCGAACGGTTCAAGCGCGGAGACATCACCGCGCTCGTCGCCACCAACGTCGCCGCCCGCGGCATCCACATCGACGACCTCGACCTCGTCGTCAACGTCGATCCGCCGGCCGACTACAAGGACTACCTCCACCGCGGCGGCCGCACCGCCCGCGCCGGCGGGTCCGGCAGCGTCGTGACCCTCGTCCTGCCCGACCAGCGCCGCGAGATGAGCCGCCTGACCACCGCCGCCGGCATCACCGCGCACACCACCCGCGTCCAGCCCGGCAGCGCGGAACTCGCCCGCATCACCGGCGCCCGCACGCCCTCCGGCGTCCCCGTCACCCCCACCCCCACCGCCGCCGCCGCGACCCCCGTCAAGCCCAAGAACACGGCAGGACGCCGCGGCCGCCGCGGCCGCCCCAACCCGACCCGGCACGCGCAGTCCCCCCGCACCGGCTCCCCGATGAAGGCGCCGCCGCGCAGAGCGGCGGCGTAACACCACCGCCGCAGGCCCCACCCGGCCGCGCCCCCGGGGATCGACGCCCGCGCCCGTACCGTGCACTGTGGAACGCTGAACGAAGTGCAGGGCAGCCGCGGAAGCGGCGGGAGAACAAGGAGCGCCGGAAGTGATTCGAAAGCTGCAGGCGGTCGCGCTGGACTGCGCGGATCCGGTACGGCTCGCGGAGTTCTACGCGGACCTGCTCGGCGGCCGGGTGGTCGCGGACGAGGGTGACCTCGACTGGATCGAGGTCCAGGGCTTCGAGGGAACCCCGATCGCATGCCAGCGGGTCGACGGCTACCGGCCCCCCGAATGGCCCGGCCAGGACCACCCGCAGCAGCTCCACCTCGACTTCGACGTGGACGACCTCGAAGGAGAGGAGAAGCGGGCGCTCGCCCTCGGCGCGACGGTGCTGGAGCGCACGGACCAGATCCACCCGGAGGCCAACTGGCGCGTCTACGCGGACCCGGCCGGCCACCCGTTCTGCCTCTGCCTCCACTGAACCCGCCGAGCGGAACCCGCGCCGGTACGCGACCGGACCCGGCGAACTGTGGCGCGCTACGGCTTGCGGGCGACGCCGCAGTGGATCGCCGCCTTCTCCGGCGCCCCGGCCGCCGCCGGGTCCGGCCGCCACAGCGGGGTCGACACCACGCCCGGCTCGACCAGCTCCAGCCCGTCGAAGTACGCGGCGATCTGCTCGACGTCGCGGTTGGTGTACTCGCGGCCGGGGTTGTCCCGGTTGAACTCCTCGACCGCGTGCAGCCGCGCCGGGTCGGTGGTGTCGCCGTCGCTGACCACCAGGTACGAGCCGGGGCAGACCGCCTCCAGCACCGCCGCCCGGATGTCGCGTACGCGGTCGTCGTCCGGGATGTTGCCGAAGATGCCGAGCATCATCACGCCCACCGGCTCGGTGAAGTCCAGGGTCTGCGCCGCCTGCCCAAGGACGCGGCCGATGTCGCGCACGTCGCCGTCGAGGTACGCGCACGCCCCCGCGGCGGCGGAGGTCAGCAGGCCCTGGGCGTGGGCCAGGACGATGGGGTCGTTGTCGACGTAGACGATCCGGCAGGCCGGGTCGACGCGCTGGGCGACCTCGTGGGTGTTGTCGTTGGTCGGCAGCCCGCTCCCCAGGTCGAGGAACTGCCGGACGCCCGCCTCCCGTACCAGGAAGCGCACGGCGCGGCGCAGGAACGCCCGCTGCTGGCGGGCGTCGACGACGATCCCGGGGAAGAGTTCCTTGACGGCGTCGCCGGCCGCCCGGTCGGCCGCGTAGTGGTTCTTCCCGCCGAGCCAGTAGTCCCACATGCGCGCCGAGTGGGGCACGCTCTGGTCGATCGGGGCGGACCTGCGCTCTGCGTCGTCCGACACGTGTGCACCCTTCGGTGATCAGGCGGTGGACCGTGCTTGGCCGTTCCGTCTTTTCCCCTCGCGGTCGAGGATGACGTGGACGATGGAGTCACGCCAGAGTCCGTCCTTCACTGATGTGCGCGCGGATGCGTCCCTCTTCGGTCGTCCCTGCTGTGAGCATGGCCGTCGCGGCGGCAATGCAACCAGAGATGTACGGCCCGCCCGCGTACAGCCGGCGATGCACGCGGTGAACCCGACCGTGACCTGACGTACCGGCCGGCTCCTCGTGCGTAGCCTGAGGGCGTGTCCGGCACGGCTCCAGCGCGGCAGGTTCAGCGGTTTCTCACCAGGCGGCCTCACCCCCTGGTCCTCCTCGACGTCGCGCTCGCCGTCCTGCTGTGCGTCGGTCTGCTGTGGGCCGACGCCCGCAGCGGCACCCACCGCGCCGCCGGCGTCGAGGCCGCGCTGCGGACCGCGGGCATCGTCCTCGCCGCTCTCGCCGTCGCTGCCCGTCGGCTCTGGCCGCGCGTGTCGTTCGCCGTGGCGTCGCTCTGCGCCTTCCTGGTCGCCGCGCTCGGCGGCGCACCGCAGGTGTCGGTCTGCGTCGCCGTCACCGCCTACACCGTCGCGGAGACGGCGGAGTACGCGTTCTGGTGGGTTCCCCCCGGTATCGCCGGTCTGCTGATGGCCGCCGGGGTCGGTATCGGGCGGGTCTCCTCGGGCTGGCTGGCCGTGCTCGTCGCCAACGTCGCGATCGTCTGCGTCGGCTGGTTCGCCGGCCTCGCCGCCCGGGAGCGCCGGAACAGGATCGTCGCCGCTGCCGAGCGAGAGGCCGAGCGCGAACGCCGGCAGGCCGCCCGCGTCCGCCAGGCCGCCGTCGACGAGCGCCTGGTCATCGCCCGCGAACTGCACGACATCGTCGCGCACTCGATGAGCCTCATCGCGGTACGCGCCGGTGTCGCGCGCGTGGTCATGGACAGCGATCCGGCCCAGGTGAAGGAGACCCTCGCCATCGTCGAGACCACCACCCGCCAGGCCCTCCACGAGATGCGGCTGCTCGTGGAGGTGCTGCGCCACGAGCACGCGGCCGACCCCGCGCTCACCCCCACGCCCGGGCTCGCCGACACGGCAGCGCTGACCGAGCAGATCCGCAGCGCCGACGTCGACCTGCGCCTCGACATCCGGGGTACGGCCCGCCCGCTCCCCGCCGCGGTGGACCTGTCGGCGTATCGCATCGTCCAGGAGGCCCTCACGAACGTCGTACGCCACGCCGGGCCGACCCGGGCCACGCTCCGCATCGAGTACCGCACCGATGAGGTGCTCATCGAGGTCACCGACGGCGGCCCCTCCGAGCCGCACCGCCGGAAGGACCCCGTATCCCGGTCCGCCGCCGAGCCCGCCGCCGAGCCCGCCGCCGCGGCCGGTCACGGGCTGGTCGGCATGCGCGAGCGAGCGGCCCTGTTCGACGGCTACCTGCGCGCCGGCCCTCACCGTGACGGCTTCCGGGTCCAGGCACTGCTGCGTACGGGCGAATCCAGCCCCCGCGACCCCAGCCGCGACACCACCTGAGCCCGCCCCGGGTGTGCCGGTGGGCGGGGTCGGCGTCGGCGCGGCCCTGCCCGGTCCGGGCACCGTCGTGACAGGACGGGCGGGAGCAGGCCGGGAACGTGCGGCCGCCCCGCCCGTCGGCCGTCAGGTGCCGAGCGCGCTGATGCTCTCGGCCATGTCGTCGAGGAAGTTCTGTATGTCGGGTCCCGAGCCCGTGGACGCCAGCAGGAAACCGAAGAGCACCGCGACGATCGCGGGCCCCGCCTTGACCGAGCCGCCGCGTATCAGCACGATCAGGATGATCCCCGTCAACAGCACCACGGACAGTGAGATCGCCACGCCCTCATCACCCCTTGGTTCTCTTTTCGCCGCCCAGGGCACCCGTCGCCCGCACACCCTGGTGGCGTATCCGAAGTCGTGCGGGCCGCCGAAGCGGGAGTGTCACTTTCGATGCGTGCCGTGGCGTGCGCGCGTCGCACGGCGCGGCAGCGCAGGCCCGCGGCCGGAAGCGCGACGGAGAACATCAGGCGCCGCGCTTGTCGGTGAGGACCGGAGTCCGGTCGTCGGCCGGGGGCGCGTGGGGGTCCCGTTCGCCGCGGGTGGGCGTATCGACAGGTCCCTCGACGGAGACGTGGGGCAGGATTCGGTCGATCGCCCTGGGCAGATACCAGTTCCGCTTCCCGAACAGCTGCATGGCCGCCGGTACGAGGATCGTGCGCACCACCAGGGCGTCGAGCAGGATGGCGACGGCCAGGCCGAGCCCGAACTCGGCGATGATGCGCATGCCGACGAACACGAAGGCCGTGAACACGCAGATCATGATGAGCGCGACAGCCGTGATGATCTGCCCGGTGGCGGCCTGGCCGCGGCGGACGGCGAGGTCGTTGTCGCCGGTGTGGAGCCATTCCTCGTGGATGCGGCTGACCAGGAACACCTCGTAGTCCATCGACAGGCCGAACAGGACGGCCAGCATCATGGGCGGCAGGAACGACTCCACGGGCCCGGCCGGGCCCGCGCCCAGGGCGGACGAGCCCCAGCCCCACTGGAAGACCGCGACCACGATGCCGAAACCGGCGCCGGCCGAGAGGAGGTTCATCACCGCCGCGGTGAGCGGGATGAGCACGCTGCGGAACGCGAGCATCAGCAGCAGGCATCCCAGGAGGACGACGACGGAGACGAAGAGCGGCATCTTGCCGCTCAGTTCGGACGCGAAGTCCTTGTGCACGGCGGTCTGCCCGCCGACGTGGACGGTGAGTCCGTCCTCCTCGTGATCGGGGATCACGCGGTCGCGGAGCGTGTCGATGAGGTCCGACGTCTGTTCCGACTGCGGGGATGCCGTGGGGACGACCCGCATGGTCCGCGCCGTCGCGTCGGGCGTGGCCGGGGGGATCTGGACGGACGCCACCCCCGGAACGGTCTCGATCTCCTGTCCCAGCTGGGTGAAGGCGGTCCCGGCCCGCGGGGACGGGACCTCCGCCACGAGCAGCAGCGGGCCGTTGTGTCCGGGGCCGAAGCCGTCGGCGAGCAGGTCGTAGGCCCGGCGTGTGGTGGTGTCCGCCGGGTTGTTGCCGGCGTCGGAGGACCCCAGCCGCATCGAGAAGAACGGGATCACCAGCGCCACCATGAGCACGGTCGCCATGATCGTCAGCGGCACCGGCCGCTTCTGCACGAATCCGGCCCAGCGGGCCCACTTGCTGGAGACCCCGGTCTCGGCCGGCCCTTCGCGCGTGAGCCGGGCGCGTTGGCGGCGGCTGAGCACCCGCGTGCCGAGCACCGCGAACAGGGCGGGCAGCAGGGTCACGGCGACCGCGACGGCGAACGCCACCATGATCGCCGCCGACAGTCCGATCCCGGACAGGATGCTGAAGCCGAGCATGAGCAGGCCGAGCATCGCGACCGCGACCGTGCCGCCGGCGAAGAGGACGGCCCGGCCGGAGGTGTTCATGGCCGCCACGGTCGCTTCCTGCGGGTCGAGCCCGGCGCGGAGGCCGCTGCGGTAGCGGGCGACGATGAACAGCGCGTAGTCGATGCCGACGCCGAGGCCGATGAACGCGGCGATGATCGGGGCGGTGCTGGGGACGCTCATCACCTGGGTGAGGAGGTCGATGGAGAGAATCGCGCCGCCCAGAGCGAGGACCGCGGCGATGATCGGGACGGCCATCGCCACCAGGGACCCGAACGCGTACAGCATGACGATCGCCGCGGCCAGGAGGCCGATCAGTTCGCTGCTCGACGTCGAAGGGCTCTCCAGCTCCCCGATCACCGCCCCTCCGAACTCCACCCGCAGGGCGTCGCTGCGCAGCTCCGCGCCCAGGTCCACGACCCGCTGGATGTTCTCGGTGTCCAGGCTCTGCCTCTGCTCGGTGAAGGTGACCGTCGCGTAGGCGGTCCTGCGGTCGTCGCTGACCTGCGCCGCCCCGTCCGGGCCGAACGGGCCTGTTACGGCACCGACCTGGGGCACTCCGGCCACCCGGGCCAGCGTCTTGTGCACGTCGGCCCGGACCGCCGGGTCGGTCACCTCGCCGCCGGTCGCGTGCAGCACGAGGGTGCTCGTATCGCCCGAGGTGCGCTCGAACTGTGCCGACATCAGCTCCGCGGCCTTGCTCGACTCGGTACCGGGCAGGCCGTACTCCTCCGTGAAGGCGGCGCCGCCCGCGGCGCGCATGCCGCCCAGCAGGACCGCGAGGAGCAACAACCACCCGCCGATGACGAGGAACCGGTGCCGGAAGCACCATCGCGCGATCCCGCTCATCGGTTTCCGCCCGGGAGCCGGTGTCGCCGGTTGTCCAAAGGGAGCACAGCTCTGCTTTCGTGACGTAGGTCGGGGACTCGGCGCCTCGCCGCGCCGTACGGTCCGCCCATCCCTGTCCCGCGGACCTTCCCGCAGCTCAAAGCCTGCCTCCGCGGACGGCCCGGTGTCGTCAGGCTGGGGTCTGGCGCGGGCGTCACGCCAGGAAGGTAGGGACCGCCGGCATACAGTCCTGGATGTACGCGCGGGTGCGACCGTGACCCGAGGGCCGCTCGCCGTCGTGCCGCCGGGGGACGCACCGATCGTGCGCGGACCGGCACGCAGGGCCTTGTACGGTGACTACCTGCGGTGCCCTACCGACGTCCGCATCCGGAGGCCGGCGATGACGATTCGGGTGGTCGTGGCCGACGACCACATCCTCGTACGGGCCGGCTTCTGCGTGCTCGTGAACGCCGCGCCGGAGATGGAGGTCGTCGCCGAGACCAGCACCGGCCGCGACACCGTGGCAGCCGGCCGCCGGCACCTGCCCGACGTCATCCTGATGGACGTACGGATGCCCGACATGGACGGCATCGAGGCCACCCGGCAGCTGCTCGGCGACCCGGCCACCGCGGCCATCCGGATCGTCATCCTCACCACCTTCGACCTCGACGAGTACGTGTTCGCCGCCCTCAAGGCCGGCGCCAGCGGCTTCCTCCTCAAGGACACCCCGCCCGAGCAGCTGCTCGCCGGAATCCGCACCGTCGCCGCCGGCGACGCGCTCCTCGCGCCGAGCGTGACCCGGCGTCTCATCCGTGACTTCGTCAACCGCCCCGCCCTCGACTCCGGCGTCTCGCCCACGCTGCTCGACCCGCTCACGGAGCGCGAGAGAGAGGTCCTCGTCCACGTGGCCGCGGGACACTCGAACACCGACATCAGCGCGCAGCTCAACATCAGCGTGGCCACCGTCAAGACCCACGTCAGCCGTCTGTTCAACAAGCTGCAAGCGCACGACCGCGCGCAGCTCGTCGTGATCGCCTACGAGACCGGCCTCGTCGAGCAGGCCCGGCGGCGGTAGGCCGCCTGCGCGGCGGTCCAGCGCGCGTGCGCGGAGCCGGGATCGGCTGACGGCCGGGCGTACCTCCGGGGCGGTGTGATCGCGCCGCGGCCGGTCCCGCAGAACCTGGTCGCCGGAAGCTGGTGGGAACGCTCCCAAACGAGGATCATGGTGCGATGACCATGCCCCCCGCCGTACGCCCGTACCGTCCCGGTGATCAGGCCGCCCTTGAGGACATCTGCATCCGCACCGGTCACGAAGGCGGCGACACCCGCCCCCTCTATGCCGACCCGGGCGTCTTCCCCGTCACCTTCGCCGGCCCCTACGTCCACCTCGAACCGGACCTCGCCTTTGTACTGGACGACGGCCGGGGGCAGGCCGTCGGATACGTTCTCGGCACCGCCGACACGCTCGCCTTCGTGGAGCGCTTCCGCTCGATCTGGCTGCCGCTGGTCGCCGACCGCTACCCGCGGCCCGGCGGCGAGCCGCGCACACCGGACGAGGGGATCGCGGAGCTGCTGCACACGCCGGAGCGCATGATCCTTCCCGAACTCGCCGACTACCCGGCCCACCTGCACATCGACCTGCTGCCCGACTGGCAACGCCGCGGTCATGGCCGCACGTTGATGCACACCTTCCTGCGCGCGCTGTCCGAGCGCGGGGTCCCCGCCGTCCACCTGGCGATGGTCACGGCCAACAGCGCGGCGAGAGCCTTCTACGACCGGCTGGGGTTCCACGAGATAGACGTCCCCGCCCCGGGCCCGGTCACGTACCTCGGCCGCGAAACGGCGAAGCCTACTGCCTGAGTCCGCCCCTGCCACACCCCTCTTGTCCAGGCGCGATGCGCCGCTCTGGTCGATGGGGCACGAACCCGGATCCCCATGTGCTCGACGACGTACGATGGCGCTTAGGTTTTACGGCAGGGAGGCCGGGATGCGCGGGTTCGGCGAGCTCGAACAGGCGATCATGGACGAGGTGTGGACCGCGGACGCGCCGCCGACGGTGCGTGAGGTGCTGGCGGAGCTGAACCGTGACTCGCGCCGGGAGAAGGACCTGGCCTACAACACGGTGCAGACCGTGATGGAGATTCTGCATCGCAAGGGCTGGCTGTCCCGGGCCAAGGACGGACGCGCGTTCCGCTATGCGGCGACATCCAGCCGTGAGGAGTACGCCGCCTCGCTGATCGACCAGGTCTGGGCCACCGGCGCCGACCGTACGGCCACGCTGGTACGGCTCTTCGACGAACTGGATGCGTCCGAGGCGGCGGAGCTGCGCGCCGCCCTCGCCGCGCGGCAGAAGAAGTAGGGGGCCGGGCATGAGGGTCGCCCTGCTGCTGGTCGGCTACGCGGCCACCCTTGCCCTGGTCGGCCCGCTGCTGGCCCGGGCGTCGTGGTCGGCGCGTGCGCCGCGGCTGGCGATCCTGGCCTGGCAGGCGTTGACCGCGGCGGTGGTGGCGTCGGTCGCGTTGGCCGGGGTGGCGCTGGTGGTGCCGTCGGTGCCGGTCAGCGGCAACGTGGCGGAGCTGCTGCACGCCTGCGTGATGATGCTGCGGGAGCAGTACGCCACGCCGGGCGGGGCCGCGGCCGCGGCCGGTGGTCTGGTGTTCGCCCTGTTCGTGGTCCTGCGGGTCGGCGGCTTCCTGGTCGTCGGCCTGGTACGGGCACGTCGGGAGCGCAGCAGGCATGCGGAGGTGCTGGCGGTGGTCGGCGGGTACCGGGCCGATCTGGGGGTGACGGTGCTGGATCACGCGCGTCCCGCCGTGTACTGCCTGCCGGGGGCGGGACACCGGATCGTGCTGACGTCGGCCGCGCTGGCCGCCCTGTCGCCGTCCGCGCTGGACGCCGTGATCGCGCATGAGAGGGCCCACATCCGCCAGCGTCACCACCTGGCGCTGGCCTACGCGGACGCGATGGAGCGCGCCTTCCCGAAGGTCGCGCTCTTCCGCCTCGCGGCGGAGCACACCCGGCGGCTGGTGGAGCTGGCGGCCGACGACGCTGCCTGCTCCCGGGCCGACTCGCTGGCCCTCGCCGGCGCGCTGCTCGACCTGGCCGGCACCGGGGCGCCCGCGGCCGCGCCGCCGGCCGCGCTGGCGGCCTCCGGCGGTCAGGTGGGTCCACGAGTGCGGCGGCTGCTTGCCGCCCCACGGCCGCTGCACTGGGCTGTCGCCGGGGGCGGGACGTTGGTGGCCGGCGTGCTGCTGGCGCTGCCGCTGGTACTGGCCGCCCAGCCGGCGGTGGCGTCGGCGGAGATGAGCGCCTGCCCGCTGCTCGATCAGTCGGCCGCTGCCGCGCAGCCCTCGGCCTGACGGTTTCGCTCCCGCCCTCGTGGCTTGGGCGCTGCGGCGGCGGGCTCGGACGGCGCGGGGGCCGCTGGTCGCGGCATCCGCGGCTGGCCGCGCGACGCAGGTAACCACCGACCGGTGCCGGCGCAGCGCCCCGTCAGCGGCGCCAGATCCCGATCCGTGCTCCTTCCACTCCCCCCTGGTTGCCGTCTGGTAGGTTCGACGCCATCACCTATGCAGCTTAGGTATACGGAGTGAGTGGCATGTTCACGGACGCAGGGCCCGGGACCTCCCCGGCGGCGCACCGCCGGGACCGGATCGCCATGCAGGCTGCCCTCACCCCGGGGCCGGGTCTGCCCGCCGGGGGTCTCATCGGCGGGCTGCCGGGCATCACCGTGCCGCCCTTCGATCCGCACCACCGGTACGGGCAGTTCGGCGGCCTCGTGCCGGTGCTGTTCGGGCTCACCCGATGGCGCTGACCGCCCCAGCCGGCTCCACCGCGGTCTTCCGGCGGATCGCCCGGGGCCCGTCCCTGCTGCTGACCGGCGCGGTGCTGGCGGCCGTGGCCGCCGTCGCCCTGCTGTGCGGAGCGGGTACGGCGGCAGCGTCCGGCTCCGTCGTGAAGACTGAGCGCCACGTCCTGCCGACCGCGGCGGCCACGGCGGTCCCGGCCGCTGCGGACGGCCACACCGTCACCTGGGCGGTGTGCGATGAGTGCCGCCCCGACGGCGGCGGCGTACGGCACTGCGAGCGTACGGCCGTCACCGTCATGCCCGGCACCGCGCACCGCGTCGATCCGCCCCTGACGGCCGCCCCCGGCCCCGGGCGGGCCCCGGCGGCGACACCGCATCCGCCCATGCCCCCGCCGCCCGCTCCCGCCGCTCCAGACCCTCCGGACCTGCATCGACTCCAGCGCCTGCTGGTGTAGACGGGCTCGGGCCGCCGCCTTCGGCGGGCCCGGCCGACCCGTTGACACCCGATCCCTGAGCAGCGCCCCTGCGGGAAGACGCCGTGGGCGAAGAGAAGGACACCCCGATGGGAAGCAAGAACGCAAAGGCGCAGGCGGCCGAGCGCCGTGCCCGGATAGCGGAGATGCGCAAGGCGGAGCAGGCGCGCGAGCGCCGCAACCGGATCCTCACCCTGGTGACCGTGGCCGTCGTGGTCCTGGCCACCGCCGGAGGCGGGGTCTTGCTGTGGCGTGCGGCGGAGGACGAGCAGCAGGCCCGGGACGAGGCGAAGGCGGCCCCGGTCAAGGGCGCCAAGACCTGGGACGACCTGAGCCAGGACCATGTGGAGGGCGAGGTCGACTACCCGATGAGCCCGGCCGCCGGCGGCGAGCACAGCCAGACCTGGGCCACCTGCGACGCCCAGGTCTACGACGAGGAGATCAACGACGAGAACGCCGTGCACTCCCTGGAGCACGGCGCGGTCTGGATCACCTACAACGACAAGGCCGCCAAGGGGGACGTCGAGAAGCTCAAGGACACCGTGAAGAGCACGCCGTACTCCTTCGTGAGCCCCTACCCGGACCAGAAGTCGCCGATCGCCCTGACCGCGTGGGGCGTACAACTGAGCGTGGACAAGGCGTCGGACAAGCGGGTGCGGCAGTTCCTGGACACGTACGTGCAGGGCGAGCAGACCCCGGAGAAGGGCGCCACCTGCTCCGGCGGGACGATGCCGTGACCGCCGGGACCCGGGTCGCCGTGGCCGACGAGTCCGCGTCCGCGCCACGACGCCGGTGGGTCTTCGGCGCGTCGGGCCTGGCCGCGTCGCTGCTGGCGGTGCTCGCCCTGCTGGCCGTCGCCCAGTGGCCGGAGGCGGAGGCGGCGCCGTCCGCGGCATCGGCGGACGCGGGCTTCGCCCGGGACATGGCGGTGCACCACCAGCAGGCGGTCGAACTGTCCTTCCTCGTCCGCGACGGCACCGACGACGAGGAGGTGCGGCGCCTGGCGTACGACGTCATCAACACCCAGGCCAACCAGCGCGGCATGCTCCTCGGCCTGCTCGATTCCTGGGGCCTGCCGGCCACCTCCGGCGAGGCGCCGATGGCATGGATGGGGCACGAGCCGTACGAGCCGCGCGATGGCTCGCTGATGCCCGGCATGGCCACGGACACCCGGGTCGAGCAGCTGCGCCAGGCCGAGGGCAGGGCTGCCGAAGTGCTCTACCTCCAGCTGCTCACCGCACACCACCGCGCCGGCGTCGACATGGCCGAGGGAGCCGTCGAGCTGGCAGACGACCAGCAGATCAGGAACCTCGCCAAGGGCATGGCCCGCGGCCAGCGGTCCGAGATGAAGCTGATGGCCGGCATGCTCGCCGACCGCGACGCGCCGCCGTGAGACCGGCCGCCCGGCGGGAAGCGCCGCGCTCGCCTCCGGCGGGGAGGGACGGGCTGCGCGGTCTCCGACGAGCCTGCGAGGCGTCCCTCAGCGCGGTGTACGGCCGACCGCGCCGTGCGCGGCGCGGCCGGCCGCTCGTCTCCGTCGCCACACCAGCACCACGGTGTACGCGACGCCCGTGGCGGCCGCCGCCGCGTACAGCAGCAGCCCGGTCGCCCGGCCGCTGTCCGCGCTGGTACGCAACAGCTCGGCGTGCGCCTGCTGGTTGACCACGAGGGCGACGAGCGCGCACAGCCCGGCGACGAGCAGCGGCCGACCGCGGTGGACGCGCAGGTTGACCCAGCCCCCGCTCGTCCGCCCCACCACCGCCCGGGCCAGCGCCAGGGCGGCGCCCGGAACCAGCAGGTAGACGACCGGGTTGTACGCCCAAGCGGCGGCGAGGTCGCCGCGGAGCAGCGCGTGCACGCCGCGCGTGCCGCCACACAGCGGGCCCATCACGCCCGCGTAGTGCAGAGGGCCGTGCAGGTCCAGCGGCGGCAGGCCGAGGACGGCCACGAGCACCCCGGCAACCAGCCCGGCCGCGGCGAGCGGCCCGGCCCACCGATGCCGGTCGCGCCCCTCACGGACCACCGTCATCACCGGTGTCCTCGCTGCCCGTGTCCGCACGTTCCCGACCCTCTCCCACCGTGCTGCTCCCGGCCCCGGGCGGCGCTGTCCAGCTGCGCGGAACGCACGCGGAGGCCCACCGCGGCGGCCGCTGGGCCACGGCGTAGACTCCCACCCTAAACCTAAGAGGCTTAGTTTCTCAGCTCCACTCCACCGCTTCACTCAGGGGGTTGTCGACCATGCGGAGACCTGCCGTCCTCGCCGCCGCGCTTACCGCGACCGCCATGCTCACCTTCACCGCCTGCGGCACCGGCAGTACCGAGTCCGAGGAGAAGCCGCTGGTCAGCGTCGACGCCGACCAGGAGCCGACAAAGGCGGCGACGGCGCTGGACACGCCGTTCGACAAGCCGGAGCTGGTGCTCACCGACACCCGCGGCGAGAAGTTCGACCTGCGCGAAGAGACCAAGGGCAAGCTGACGCTGGTGTACTTCGGCTACACGCACTGCCCGGACGCCTGCCCGCTGACGGTGAGCAACATGGCCATCGCCTACCAGGGACTGTCGAAGGCGGAGCGGGAGCAAGTGCGGTTCGTGTTCGTCAGCACCGACCCCCGGCGGGACACCCCCGGGGAACTGGGCAAGTGGCTGCGCAGCGCCGGGAGTCCCGACTTCATCGGGCTGCACGGGCCGTACAAGAAGGTCGAGGCCGCCGCCCGCACCGTGGGCGTGGGCATGGCACCGCCCGAGGTCGACGCGGACGGCGAGGTCACCGCCACCCACGGCAAGTCGGTCCTGGCCTTCTCACCCGTGGACGACAAGGCGCACGTGCTCTACAGCGGGGCGGAGGCGACCGCGAAGGACTACGCGAAGGACATCCCCGTCCTGCTCAAGGGCGAGATCCCGTGACCCCGCCGCCGGCCCGCCCGTGCGGCGGGCGGCGGTGCGCGGGTCAGACGCCCGCGTAGGAGTGCAGTCCCGTGATCAGGATGTTGACGCCGTAGTAGCTGAAGACGAATGCGGCGAAGGCGATCAGGCCGAGGACGGCGGCCTTGCGTCCCTTCCAGCCGGCGGCGGCGCGGGCGTGCAGATAGGCGGCGTAGGCGACCCAGGTGATGAACGCCCAGGTCTCCTTGGGGTCCCAGCCCAGTAGCGGCCCCAGGCGGCCCCGGCCCAGAGGGCGCCGGCGACGACGGCGAAGGTCCACAGCGGGAAGACCAGCGCGGTCAGCTGGTGGACCAACTCGTCCAGGGCGGCCGCGGTGGGCAGCCGCCGCCACAGGACCGCCGCCCGCGGCGGCCGCTTCCCGCTCCCGGCTGCCCGTTCCTGCCGGTCGCGGACGAGGTAGAGCACGGAGGCCACGGCGGCGGCGTGGAAGAGGCCACCGGAGACGACCGCGGCGGAGACGTGGATGGCCAGGCAGTACGAGTCCAGGGCCGGGATGAATTGGGCGGACTCCACGTACAGCACGGCGACCGCGAGGCCGAGGGTGAGCAGCACCGGGAGGGTGACCGGCAGGCCGAGCACCCGGTACGGCGGGGGCGGCCGGGGCCGGTGGATGGCTCGGCGTTGGGGGGAGGGGGCGGTGTCGGGGTGGGCGGCCGCGCGCGAGGGCCCGCGCCGGGAGAGGGCGGCGTCGGGGACGGGCAGGCCGGCGGGTGGCCCGGCGCCGGGGAACGGGGCGGCGTCGGCGTGGGCGGCCACGCGCGAAGGCCCGCGCCGGGCGAGGCCCGCGTCGGGGACGGGCAGGTCGACGGGTGGCCCGGCGCCGGGGAACGGGGCGGCGTCGGCGTGGGCGGCCACGCGCGAAGGCCCGCGCCGGGCGAGGCCCGCGTCGGAGACGGGCAGGCCGGCGGGAGGCCCGGCGCCGGGGGACGCGGCGGCGGCGGGGTGGGAGGCCACGCGCGAAGGCCCGCGCCGGGCGAGGCCCGCGTCGGGGACGGGCAGGTCGACGGGTGGCCCGGCGCCGGGGGGACGGGGCGGCGGCGGGCTGGGCGGCCGCGCGCGAAGGCCCGCGCCGGGAGGGGCCCGTGCCGGGGACCGGCAGGTCGACGGGTGGCCCGACGCCGGGGGGACGGGGCGGCAGCGGGGTGGGCGACCGTGCGTGTGGGTCGCGGCGTCGGGGGGTTGGAGCATTTGTCCCCCCGGGCCCCACTGCCCGGCGTGTCAGGAGTGCGGGGCGCCGGGGCCTGGTCGGCGATGGGCACGGAACTGGCGGCGATCGGCCCTCGTATCGCGTCCGCACCGCAGGGCGCCCCACTGGCGCTGCCGCCCGGCGGCGATGCGCCTGCGGCTGCTCGCCGCCCCCGGGAGGGAACGCGCCGCTGCCCGGGGCCCGCACCCTGCCCCGCGGCACTCGCCCGCACCGCCCTCCGGGGTCCGCACGGGGCCCGGCGCGGCCAGGTGCCCGCCGGGTGCACGTCGGCGGGCGAAACTCGGCCCCCCGTGGGCGATTTGGTCCGGTTTCGACGGTGGGTTGCCCCGGGTTCGTCACCGCCACGTGCGCCCTGAGCGCCCGCGCGCACGTGGGTGGTCGAAACTCGGCCCCGGTGGGCGATTCGGGACGGTTTGGCGGGTGGGTTACCGCTAGTTCGTCACCGCCACGTGCGCACCGGGCGCCCGCACGCACGTGGGTGGATGGTGCCCCGTCGAGTGGTGTAGAGACGCTGGCCAATTCGAACGAACTCGGCGCGCGGACCGGCAGCTTGGTGTCCGTGGGGCACAGCGAGTCGAACGAACCTACACCACTCGGTGGGACACGTCTCGTGGGTGGTCAAAACTCGGCCTCGGTGGGCGGTTTGCCCGAGTTCGGGGAGGGGGTTACCGCGGGTTGTGACACGCGGCGCGTCCCCTCCCGGGGGCGGCGAGCAGCCGCAGGCGCATCGCCGCAGGGCGGCAGCGCCAGTGGAGCGCCCTGCGACGCAGACGCGCTACGAGGGCCGATCGCTGCCCAGCTCCGCCGCATCGCCGGCCAAGCCCGACGCCCGCACTCCTGACACACCGGGCAGCAGTGCCCCGGGGGACAAATGCTCCAACACCCCGACGCCGCACCACCGTACGCACGCCCGCCCACCCCGACACGGCCCCAACCCCCGACACCGGCCCACCAACCGCCCCGGCCACCCCCGACGCAGGCCCTCCCCCGACGCCGCGCCCCCGCACGCACGGCCGTTCACCCCGACACCGCCGCCCCCACCCCGACACCGCGCCACCGACCGCCCCGGCCACCCCTGGCGCGGCCCAAGCCCGACCCGGCCCCCACGCGCACGCCCGCCCACCCCGGCGCCGCCCCAAGCCGCGCCGTCGCCCCAAACCCCGACCCCCGACCCCCGGTCACCTGCCACCCTCGGCCACCCCCGGCGCTACCCGGCCGCGGGAGCGGAAGCCGGTGGCGAAGTACGCGGGCAGCATCACCGAGATGCAGCACGGCGCGAGCAGCGCCACCTTCCCCCCGAGCAACGACGCCAGCAGCGTCGTGCCGAACAGCGGCTCGCCCATGCGGCCCCTTTCCGCAGGCCACGGACTCGACACCCCTTATCACCTATGCAACTTCGGACCTAAATTGCATAGGAGATAGCGTGTCTGTCGACCGGCCCCTCGACCGAACGAAAGGCGCTACTCGTGGACGTCAGCCAGATAGTCGGCTCCGGCTCCCTGCTCCTGGCCGCCCCGATCGCGCTGGCCGCCGGCGCGATCACCGTCGCCTCGCCCTGCTGCCTGCCGCTGGTCCCCGGCTATCTCTCGTACGCCACCGGCATGACCGCCGCCGACGCCCACACCGCCCGCGGCAGCGCCGTCCGCTCCCGGGCACTGCTCGGCACCGCCCTGTTCATCCTCGGCTTCGCCGCCGTCTTCACCGCCTACGGCGCTCTCTTCGGCTCGCTCAGCACCCTGCTGCTGGCCCACCAGGGCACCCTCATCCGTGTCCTGGGTGTGCTCACCATCGCCCTCGGCCTGATCTTCATGGGAGTGCTGGAGCGCCTTCCGCTGCTCTCACGGACCGTCAAACCGCAGTTCACCCCGCGCGCCGGGCTGGCCGGTGCGCCGGTGCTGGGGGTGATGTTCGGCATCGGCTGGACGCCCTGCATCGGCCCGACCCTCGCCGCCGTGCTCTCCCTGTCCCTGACCACCGGCTCCGCCGGCCGTGGCGCCTTCCTGGCCTTCCTGTACGCCGTCGGCGTCGGCATCCCGTTCCTGCTCTTCACCCTCGCCCTGGGCAAGTCGCTGCGCGCCTTCGACTTCGCCCGGCGGCACACCGCCGCGGTGCTGCGCCTCGGCGGCGCGCTGCTGGTGGCGGTCGGCATCGCCCAGGTCTCCGGCCTGTGGAGCTGGATGATCTACGAGATGCAGACCTGGGTCAGCGGCTACGAACTGCCGCTCTGAACAGCCCGGACTCATGACATGCCCCGCAGCTCCGTGAAGCTGCTCCTGCGACCCAGGCCGTCAGGTCAGGGCCACACCAGGCAGTACGGCTGGTGGCCCGCCTCGTGCAGCCTGTCGGCGAACTCCTGCCACTCGTGGAGCATCCGGTAGACGTCGAAGGCGTCGCGGGGGCCGCCGCGGTCGGGGACCGTGGACCAGATGAAGGCGGCGGCGCCGACCTCCTCCTCGCCGATGCCGCGGAGCGGGTCGACGACCGTCATGGGGAGGCGGACCACCGCGTAGTCGGGGTGGAGGACGACGAGCTCCAGGGGCGGGACCTTGTGGAGCGGTATGCCCTCGATGCCGGTCAGGACCATCGCGGACATCGTTTCGGGCTTCACCTTGGCGAAGAGCCCGCCCTGGCCGAACTCGTCGCCGCCGAGTTCTTCCGGGCGCATGGAGATGGGTACGCGGGCCGCTGTCGCGCCGTCGGGCGCGCCGAAGTACTTGTACGTCACGCCGCCGGACCGGCTGTCGTTCCTGTTCACGCCCTCGCCGCCGTGGTCCACCCGGCGATGGCGTCCCGACCTGGCGCGCCGGGGCCCTCGGTCGTCGGTCCCCTCGCCCAGTTCGCCACCGCGATGCATATCTCCACCCGACTGCTTTCAGAGGTGCACTGCCCCCGCCGCGCAACCCGATCATCGTCTCAGCTACATCCCCAGCAGCGGGCCCGCGAAACACCCCGGCGCGGGTCGCCTTGCCACTCTGAGACCATGGCTTGCGTGACTTATCCGTACCAGGCTCCAGTCTCGCAGAAGCTCTTCGACCGTGCGGCCGCCGTGACACCGGGCGGCGTGAACTCTCCGGTGCGCGCCTTCCGCGCCGTGGGCGGTACGCCCCGGTTCATGGTGTCGGGGAAGGGTCCGTACCTGACCGACGCCGACGGGCGCAGCTACGTCGACCTCGTGTGCTCCTGGGGTCCGATGATCCTCGGGCACGCGCATCCCGAGGTGACCGCGGCGGTGCAGGAGGCCGTCGCGCGGGGGACGTCGTTCGGGACTCCGGGGGCCGGGGAGGTGGCGCTCGCGGAGGAGATCGTGGCCCGGGTCACCCCTGCTGAGCAGGTACGACTCGTGTCGTCGGGCACCGAGGCGACGATGTCGGCGATCCGGCTGGCGCGCGGGTTCACCGGGCGGGCGAAGGTCGTGAAGTTCGCCGGGTGCTACCACGGGCATGTCGACGCGCTGCTCGCCGCGGCCGGGTCCGGGGTCGCCACGCTGGGGCTGCCGGACACGCCGGGGGTCACCGGGGCGCAGGCCGGCGAGACGCTCGTACTGCCGTATAACGATTTGGCAGCTGTCCGCGCGGCGTTCGACGAGCACCCCGGGGAGATCGCCTGTGTGATCACCGAGGCGTCGCCCGGGAACATGGGCGCGGTGCCGCCGCTGCCCGGCTTCAACCAGGGGCTGAAGGACCTGTGCGCCGAGCACGGCGCGCTGTACGTGTCCGACGAGGTGATGACCGGCTTCCGCACCTCCCGGGCCGGCTGGTACGGGGTCGACGGCGTGACCCCGGACCTCATGACCTTCGGCAAGGTCATGGGCGGCGGCTTCCCGGCCGCCGCGTTCGGCGGCCGGGCGGACGTGATGGGGCGGCTCGCGCCCGCCGGGCCCGTGTACCAGGCGGGCACGCTCTCCGGGAACCCCGTGGCCACCGCCGCCGGGCTCGCGCAGCTGCGGCTGCTGGACGACGCGGCGTACGCGAAGCTGGACGCCGTCTCGGCGCAGCTCCGGCAGCTCGTCGCGGAGGCGCTGGGCAAGGAGGGCGTGGCGCACCGGGTGCAGACGGCCGGCAACATGTTCTCCGTCTTCTTCACGGATTCTCCCGTTACCGACTACGAAGGCGCCCGGACGCAGCGTACGGAGCAGTTCACCGCGTTCTTCCACGCGATGCTCGCCGCGGGGGTGTACCTGCCGCCGTCCGCCTTCGAGTGCTGGTTCGTCTCCACGGCGATCGGCGACGCGGAGATCGAGCGGATCGCCGGCGCGCTGCCGGCCGCCGCCCGCGCCGCCGCCGAAGCCGGTGCCGGTGCCGGTGCCGGGGGCGGCTCCGGAACTCGGGAGTAGGACGTACCACAATGGCTGGCATGCGCGGTAAAGATGAAGAGATCCTCACCGTCGTACACGTGCTGCGCCACGGTGAGGTCCACAACCCGGACGGCGTCCTCTACGGCCGCAACCCCGGCTTCCACCTCTCCGACCTGGGCCGGCGGATGGCCGAGCGGGTCGCCGAGCACCTCGCCGGCCGCGACATCCGGTACGTCGCCGCCTCCTCCCTGGAGCGCGCGCAGGAGACCGCCGCGCCCGTGGCGAAGGCGCACGGCGTGGACGTCGCGACCGACGACCGGCTCATCGAGGCGGCCAACGTCTTCGAGGGCAAGGCGTTCGGCGTGGGGGACGGCGCGCTGCGCAAGCCGGCGAACTGGAAGTACTTCACCAACCCCTTCCGCCCCTCCTGGGGCGAGCCGTACGTCGAGCAGGTCGTACGGATGACGGGCGCGCTGCAGTCCGCGCGCGAGGCCGCCCGCGGGCACGAGGCCGTCTGCGTCAGCCACCAGCTGCCGATCTGGGTGCTGCGCAGCTTCGCCGAGGGGCGGCGGCTGTGGCACGACCCGCGGTCGCGGCAGTGCACGCTGGCGTCGCTGACGACGTTCACCTTCGACGGCGACGACATCGTGTCCGTCGGCTACAGCGAGCCCGCCCGCGACCTCGTGCCGCCGCACCTGCTCGCGGGGGCGCAGCGCAAGTTCGGCCGCGGCGCCATCCGCGGGCCCGCCGCCAACGCGCAGGCCCCGCGACCGTAGTCCCGCACGGCCGTAGTCCCGCGCGGCCATGATCCCGCGCGGTCGTGGTCCCCCGCGGCCGTGGTCCCGCGCGGTGCAGATGGGCAGGCCAGACGGTAGACAGCAGGCCGCCGCGCGCGCTAAAGGGGGGTGGGGAAGATCCCTCTCCGGCCCATGCGAAACTTTTCACATGATTTCTGCGAGGAGGCCCCATCGCCGGACCCTCGCGGCCGCCGCCGCGGTCGCCGCCGGCGCGCTGGTGCTGACCGGGTGCGGGGACGACGCGACGTCGTCCGGCGGCAATACCCAGTTCGTCAGCGGCACCGGCGAGCTCACGGTGGTCAAGCCGAGCAAGCGCGTCGCGGCCCCGGACATCTCCGGTGAGACCACCCACGGCAAGCAGCTCGCGCTCGCCGACTACCGCGGCAAGGTCGTCGTCCTCAACGTGTGGGGCTCCTGGTGCGCCCCCTGCATCTCCGAGGCGCCGCACCTGCGCAAGGTCGCCGAGGACACCGCCGACCGCGGCGTGCAGTTCATCGGCATCAACACCCGCGACCTTGAGCCCGCCAACGCGCGGGCGTTCGACCGCGAGCACAACATCAAGTACCCGAGCCTGTACGACCCGATGGGGAAGCTGATTCTGGAGTTCCCCAAGAACACCCTCGCGCCGCAGGCGATCCCCTCCACGCTGATCCTGGACCGGGAGGGGAAGATCGCCGTACGGGCCCTCAAGCCGCTCGGCGAGGAGGAGCTGCGCAAGGCCCTCGACCCGGTCATCGAGGAGAAGTGACGTAACGCCATGGTGGAGCCGAACCAGACCGTGCTGACCGGGGCCCTGCTGCTGGCCTTCCCGGTCGCGGTGTTCGGCGGCCTGGTGTCGTTCTTCTCCCCCTGCGTGCTGCCGCTCGTCCCGGGCTATCTCAGCTACGTCACCGGGGTCAGCGGCACCGACCTGGAGCACGCCCGCCGCGGCCGGATGGTCGCCGGCGCCACGCTCTTCGTCCTCGGCTTCACCGCGGTCTTCGTCTCGACCGGCGCGTTCTTCGGCGGCGTCGGCAACAACCTCCTGACGCACCGGGAGACGATCTCCAAGGTCGTCGGGGGGCTGACGATAGTGCTCGGGCTGGTGTTCATGGGCGTGCTGGGCGGCGCGCTCGGCGGGTTCACCCAGCGCGAGTTCCGGCTGCACCGGCGGCCGTCCGTGGGGCTGGCCGGGGCACCGATGCTCGGGATGGTCTTCGGCATCGGCTGGACCCCGTGCATCGGGCCGACGCTGATCTCGGTGCTCGCGCTGTCCACGAACGAGGCCAGCGCCGGCCGCGGCGCCCTGCTGACGGTGGCGTACTGCCTGGGCCTCGGGCTGCCGTTCATCCTCGCCGCCGTCGCCTTCCGCCGGGCGCTCGGGGCGTTCGCCTGGGTCAAGAAGCACTATGTGTGGGTCATGCGAATCGGCGGCGGGATGCTCGTCGTGACCGGCATCCTGCTGCTCACGGGCGCCTGGGACCACATCATCAACGAGATGCAGGTCTGGTCGTCGAACTTCACGGTGGAGGTCTGAGCCATGACCACGACCGACGAGCGCGAGCTCACGGCCGCCGCGTCCCAGTTGTCCACGGCGCCGGTCGACGACGCGCCGCAGAGCCCGGGGCCGCAGGGCGGCTCGTTCGGGCGGGAGCTGGTGGCGTGGGCCCGCTGGTTCTGGCGGCAGCTGACGTCGATGCGGGTGGCGCTGATCCTGCTCTTCCTGCTGTCGCTGGGCTCCGTGCCCGGGTCGCTCATCCCGCAGAACTCGGTCAACGAGATCGCCGTCACCCAGTTCCGCGAGCGGCACGAGACCCTGGCGCCGATCTACGACAAGCTGCAGCTGTTCGACGTCTACAGCTCGGTGTGGTTCTCGGCGATCTACATCCTGCTGTTCATCTCCCTGGCCGGCTGCATCATCCCGCGCACCTGGCAGTTCGTCGGCCAGCTCCGCGCCCGCCCGCCGCGCGCTCCGCGCAACCTGACCCGGCTGCCCGCGCACACCACGTGGGAGACCGAGGCCGGTGAGGCGGAGGTGCGCGAGGCCGCCGAGCGGGTCTTCCGGCGGCGCCGCTTCCGCTACTCCGTGGCGCCGGCCGGCGCCGGCGGCGGCGGTGCGGTGTCCGCGGAGAAGGGCTATCTGCGCGAGGCCGGGAACCTGCTGTTCCACATCGCGCTCTTCGTCCTCCTCGTCGCCTTCGCGACCGGCAACCTCCTGCGCGTCGAGGGCGGCAAGCTGATCGTCGAGGGCGACGGGTTCGCCAACACCCTCACGCAGTACGACGACTTCCAGGACTCCGCCTTCGGCGCCGATCTCGATCCCTTCGGCTTCACGCTGGACGACTTCACGGCGACGTTCGAGAAGAGCGGGCCGCAGCGCGGCACGGCGCGCGAGTTCTACGCCGACCTGACCTGGTGGGAGGGCGCCGACGGCGAGCGGCACAAGGAGCGGGTCGAGGTCAACCACCCGCTCCAGATCGACGACACCAAGATCTTCCTCATCGGCCACGGCTACGCGCCCGTCGTCACGGTCCGCGACGGGCAGGGCAACGTGGCGTTCACCGGCCCGGTGGCGTTCCTGCCGCAGGACGGCAACCACACCTCCACGGGCGCGATCAAGGTCCCGAGCTACCGGGACGAGAACGGCAAGAAGTCGGACATCGCCTTCCAGGGCATCTTCGCGCCGACCTACGGCGGCTTCGGCCGGCAGGGCGCCATGTTCTCGCAGTTCCCCGGGCCGCAACTCCCGGCGCTGTTCCTCAACGCCTACCGCGGCGACCTCGGCCTGGAATCGGGCGTTCCGCAGAACGTGTACCAGCTCGACACCGAGGACCTGAAGCGGTTCAAGCAGAAGAACGGCGAGCCGCTGAAGAAGATGCTGCGGCCCGGCGACACGTTCAAGCTGCCGAACGGGGCGGGGTCGCTGAAGTTCGAGCGGCTGGAGCGCTGGGCGAGCTTCCAGATCTCCCAGCAGCCCGGCAACTACTGGGCGCTGGCCGGTTCGCTGCTCGCGGTCGTCGGCCTCGCGGGGTCGCTGTTCATCCAGCGCCGGCGGGTGTGGCTGCGGGCGACGGCGGGGGCTGACGGCCGTACGGTCGTGGAGCTGGCCGGGCTGGGGCGCAGCGAGAGCGCGCGGCTGCCGGAGGAGCTGGCGGACCTGGCGGTGGAGTTGCAGACCGGCGGCGCGCCGCCGGTGGCGGCGGACGGCGACACGTCCGGGGCCGGTGCCGGGGACGAGTCCGGCGCGGGCGGGGGCGGGTCCGCGGCGGGCGGTGCGAAGTCCGTAGAGTCCGAAGCCACGTCCGAAGAGCCGGCGTCCGAAGAGCAGGCGTCCGACGAGGCGGCGTCCGAGAAGGCGGCGCCCGACGAGGCGGCGGCCGAAGAGCCCGTGTCCGAACAGCCGACGTCCGAAGAGAAGCAGACCGAGTCAGAAGCACCCGAAGGGCCCGGAGCCCAGCCCCATGAAGGAGCGCGCGCGTGATCCTCGCTGCCGCGACCAACCAGAACCTGGCGGACCTCAGCAACGTCCTCATCTACTCCGCGATGGCCGTCTACGCCCTCGCCTTCTTCGCACACGTCGGGGAGTGGGTCTTCGGCAGCCGTAGCCGGGTGGCCACCACCTCCGCCGCGCTCACCCCGGCGCAGGCGGCCGGCGGGGACGCGGCCCCCGTGACCGTGACCGTCAAGCGGCGCGGCGGCGGCACCACCGTGCTGGAGCGGCCGAAGGTCGTCACCCGCACCCCCGGCGGCGGCCGGGAGGTGCCCGACGGGCCGGGCGCCGCGGGCGGCGACGAGCAGGGCGACGTGTACGGCCGCGTCGCGGTCTCGCTCACCGTGCTGGCGTTCGCGCTGCACGCCGCCGGGGTGCTGATGCGCGCCCTGTCGGTGGAGCGGGCGCCGTGGGGCAACATGTACGAGTTCTCCACGACGTTCTCGATGGTCGCGGTCGCCTCGTACCTCGGCTTCCTGGTGGCCGGCAAGAACGTCCGCTGGATGGGCCTGCCGCTCATCACCACGGTCCTGCTGGACCTGGGCCTGGCGGTGTCGGTGCTCTACACCGACAGCGACCAGCTGGTGCCCGCGCTCGACTCGTACTGGCTGTGGATCCACGTCTCGCTCGCCATCGCCTGCGGGGCGCTGTTCTACCTCGGCGCGGTCGCGACGGTCCTCTACCTCTTCCGCGACCGCTACGAGGCGAAGCTCGCCGACCCGAGCGGCCCGCAGCCCGGCTCGTTCGCGCAGTCGGTGCTCGCCCGGCTGCCCGCGGCGTCGTCGCTGGACAAGTTCGCGTACCGGGTGAACGCGGCGGTGTTCCCGTTCTGGACGTTCACGATCGTCGCGGGCGCCATCTGGGCGGAGAGCGCCTGGGGCCGCTACTGGGGCTGGGACCCCAAGGAGGTCTGGTCGTTCATCACGTGGGTCGCGTACGCCTGTTACCTGCACGCGCGCGCCACGGCCGGGTGGAAGGGCCGCAAGGCGGCGTACCTGGCGATCGCCGCGTTCCTGTGCTTCCTCTTCAACTACTACGGCGTCAACATCTTCGTCGACGGCCTGCACTCGTACTCCGGCATGTAGGAACAATCGCGAACCTCCCTTTCTTGCCGCGCGCCGCCCGGGCGGCGCACACTGGAATGCGGCAGGAAGGGAGGTATCGCCATGCTGGAAGTAAAGACAGTCGAGAAGCCCGATGAGCGGCGCGATTTCCCGCGCGGCCACCTCGAAGCGGTTCACCTGAGCGGTCTCGACTTCGCCGTCGCCACGTTCGAGCCGGGCTGGCGCTGGTCGGAGTCGGTGAAACCCCTGGCGGGTACCGAGAGCTGCATGGTGCACCACAACGGATACGTCGTCCAGGGCCGCATGCACATCCTCATGGACGGCGGTCAGGAGTCCGAGGTGGGCCCCGGCGACGTCTTCGTCTGCCCGCCCGGACACGACGCGTGGGTCACCGGGGACGAACAGGTCGTCCTCTACGACTTCGCCGGCGGCATGGCGGCGGATTACGCGAAGGAGGGCTGAGGACGATGGCGTTCGTTCAGCTCATCGAATACGAGACCGACCGTGACGAAGGCGAACTGAGCCGCGTCATGGACGAATGGATGCAGGCAACGGAAGGAAAGCGCACGATGTCCCGGGAAATGCACACCCGGGACCGTGAGAACAACGGGCACTACGTGGACATCGTCGAATTCCCCTCGTATGAGCGGGCGATGGCCAACAGTGACCTGCCGGAGACGCAGCGTGCCGCCCGGCGGTTCCGGGAGCTGTGCAGCTCCGAGCCCAGGTTCGTCAATCTGGAAGTCGTCGAGGAACGCACCTGACGGCGCCCTCTGGCCCGGGGTGGCTCCCGGGGCCATCCTGGGGCCATGGCCACCTCCAACGGCTACGTCCTCGACGAGTCCCCGCGCCGCCTCGGTACGCTGCGCCCCGTGCCCGACGCCGAGCGGGAGGACCGCGGGGCGCTGTGGGAGCGGCTGCGGCGGCAGGGGTACCTGTGGCTGCGGGGAGCGCTCGACCCCGACGCCGTACACGGGTTCCGCCGCTTCTACTTCGCGCACGTCGACCCGGAGCTGCCCCGCGGGGAGCAGCGCGAGGCGCTGTTCGGGCGGGTGGTGCCGGGCCCCGAGTACGCGGCGTTCTGCGCGCAGCCGGCGGTCCGGGACTGGTACGCGTGGTTCCTCGGCGGCGAGACGTTCCTGCACCGGCGCAGGATCCTGCGCCACACCTGCCCCGGCGAGGCCGGCGTCGGCACGGCCACGCAGGCGCACTACGACCTCGTCTATCTCCGCGAGGGTACGGACCGGGTGCTCAGCTCGTGGATCCCGCTCGGCGACTGCCCGGTGGAGCTGGGCGGGCTGGTGTACCTGGAGGGCAGCCACGCGCGCGTGCTGGCGGAGGAGGCGGCGGGCACCCTGAAGCGCCCGGCCGCCTCGCTCACCGCCGACCTGCCCGCGCTGGCCGAGGAGTACGACGCGCGCTGGCTCCTCGCCGACTACGCGGCCGGCGACATGGTCGTCCACTCGGCGCACATGGTGCACGCGTCGCTGGACAACACCGCGGACACGTACCGCCTGTCGACCGACATCCGCTACCAGCGCGCCGACCAGCCCATCGACTGGCGCTGGCAGGAGCACTGGCACGACCTCGACGGGCTCTGACCGGCCCGGGGCGGCTTCCGGGTCACGCGCCCTCCGGCCAGAGCGCCGGCCGCCGCGCCGCCACCGCCGCCGCCATCCGCGCCACCGCCTCGGCCGCCGGCAGCGGCGCGAGCCGCCGCCCGTCGCGCAGCCGCAGCGCCGCCTCGCCCCCGGCGGCCTCCCGCGGCCCGACCACCGCCTGGTACGGCGCCAGCCGCGCCGCCCGTACCCGCGCGCCCAGGGTGCCCCGCTCCGGGCCCGCCAGCTCCGCGCGCAGCCCCGCCTCGACGCACCGCCGCACCAGCGCCGCCGCCGGCGCCACCTCCGCCTCCCCCACCGGCAGCACCACCGCCTGCACCGGCGCCAGCCACGGCGGGAACGCCCCCTGGTGCACCTCGATCAGCTGCGCCACCGCCCGCTCCGCGCTGCCGACGACGGACCGGTGGACCATCACCGGGCGGTGCCGGGCGCCGTCCGCGCCCACGTACGCCAGGCCGAAGCGGGCGGGCTGGTGGAAGTCGACCTGCACGGTGGACAGGGTCGCCTCGCGGCCCGCCGCGTCGCGCACCTGGACGTCGATCTTCGGCCCGTAGAACGCCGCCTCGCCCTCCTCCGCGTCGTACGGGACGCCCGCCGCCGCGAGCGCCTCCTCCAGCAGCGCGCCCGCCCGCCGCCACAGCCCGGGGTCGCGCACGTACTTGCCGCCGGGGCCGGGCAGCGAGAGCCGGTGGCGGGCGGCGTCGAGGCCCATCGCGGCGTACGCCTCGCGGATCATGCGCAGCGCCGCGAGCGCCTCGTCGGCGACCTGCTCCAGGGTGCAGAAGACGTGCGCGTCGTTGAGCTGGATGGCGCGTACGCGGGTGAGCCCGCCGAGGACGCCGGACAGCTCGGCGCGGTACATGGCGCCCAGCTCGGCCAGGCGCAGCGGCAGGTCGCGGTAGCTGCGCTCGCGGGCGCGGTAGATCAGGGCGTGGTGGGGGCACAGGCTGGGGCGGAGCACGACCTCCTCGCCCTCGGGGCCGGAGCCGAGGCGCAGGGGCGGGAACATGTCGTCGCGGTAGTGCTCCCAGTGGCCGGACAGCTCGTACAGCTCGCGCTTGCCGAGCACGGGCGAGTAGACGCGCTGGTAGCCGGCGCGGTGTTCGAGGCCGGCGACGTACTCCTCCAGCGCCTGCCGCACGGCGGCGCCGGCGGGCAGCCAGTAGGGCAGTCCGGCGCCGATGAGGGGGTCGGTGTCGAAGAGGTCGAGTTCGCGGCCGAGGCGGCGGTGGTCCTGCACGGTGGGCTCCTCGCGGGTCGGTGGGGGCCGGTGGGGCGGGGCCGCCCGCGGGGGCGCGCACGGCGAAGCCCCGGGGCGGTCCGCCCCGGGGCTTCGGCTGGGTCGTGGGTCAGCGCGCCGGGACGGTGTCCGGCGTCGTCGTCTGCACAGCGCGCTTCATGCGGAGGAGGTTAGCAGGAGCAGGCGGCGGGTTCCGGCCCTTTTTCGGGTACGGGCACGGATGCTGGGCCGGGTACGGGCACGGGTGCTGGGCCGGGTACGGGTACGGGGCCGGGCGCCTCCGGCACGGGCGCCGCCCGCGCCGGGCCGAAGCGGTCCCGGTACGCCGACGGGCTCAGCCCCGTACGCCGCCGCAGCTGCGCCCGCAGGTTCGCCGCCGTGCCCAGCCCGCTCGTCCGCGCCACCACCTCCAGCCGCCCCTCGCCGCGCTCGATCAGCCGGCACGCCAGCGCCACCCGCTCCCCCGTCAGCCACGCCAGCGGCGTCGTGCCCAGCTCGCGCACGAACCGCCGGTGCAGCGTGGCGGGGCTGACGGCCGCCTGCCCGGCCAGGTCGGCGACGGTCAGCGGCCGGTCGAGGCGCTCCGCCGCCCAGGCCAGCACCGGGGCGAGCGAGGCGTCCGGCACCTCGGGCACCGGGCGCTCGATGAACTGCCGCTGGCCGCCGTCGCGGTGGGCGGCGAAGACCAGGCGCCGGCTGACGTGGTTGGCCACCTCGGCGCCGTGGTCGCGGCGGATCAGGTGCAGCCCCAGGTCCAGGGCGGCGGCGCTGCCGGCGGCGGTGAGCACGTCGCCGTCGTCGACGAAGAGCACGTCGCGCCGGACCCGTACGGCCGGGTGGCGGGCGGCGAAGCGGTCGGCCCAGCGCCAGTGGATCGCCGCCGGGCGGTGGTCGAGCACGCCGGCGGCGGCGAGCGCGTACGCGCCGGTGCAGAAGCTCACCAGCCGGGCGCCCCGGGCGGCGGCGCGGCGGATGGCGGCGACGACGGGGGCGGTGGGCGGCGTGTCGTCGGGGCGGTTGGGGACGATCACGGTGTCCGCGGCGTCGGCGGCTTCGAGGCCGGGGACGCCGCTCAGGGTGAAGAAGCCGTCGTGCATGCGCACGTCGGGGGCGGGGGCGCAGAGCGTGAAGTCGTACCACGGCACGTCCAGCTCGGGGCGGCGCAGCCCGAAGAGCTCGGTGGCGATGCCCATCTCGAAGGGGTTCGAGCCGGCGTCGACGAGCATGGCGACGCGGTGCGCTCCGCCCGCATCCGGGTGCGAGGATTCTTGCGGCATATGCGATTCGTAGCACTCCCGGCGCGCTCCTGTCACGCGCAGGATGGGTGGGGAGAGATCGCCGCGCCCCCGCGGCGAGGGAAGCGAGGAGTCCATCGTGATCAGCCACCCCGCCGAGCCCACCGCCCTCGGGAACGCGCTGGAGCGCATCGCGGAACCGTGGAGTCCGCACGTCGTCGCGCGGGTCAACGACTACGACGTCAAGATCGCCCACGCCGAGGGCGAGCATGTGTGGCACGTGCACGAGCACACCGACGAGTTCTTCCTCGTCGTCGAGGGTGAGCTGCGCATCGGCCTGCGCGAGGAGGACGGCGAGCGCACGGTCACGCTGCCGAAGGGCGCGGTGTTCACCGTGCCGCGCGGCGTCGAGCACCGGCCGGTGGCCGCGCCCGGCACGGCGATCATGATGTTCGAGCCGGCCGGCACCGTGAACGTCGGCGACCGCCACGAGGCCGTGCCGGGCCACATCCCCGCGACGACCGGCTTCGAGCTGGCGTAGCGCGCCGGGGTCAGCCCGCCGGCTGCCGCGGGTCGCGGCCCGTCGCGGCCAGCGCGCGGTCGAAGGGCGGGGCGTCCGCCGGTACGGACACGGGGTCTGCGAAGCCGTCGTACTTCCGGTACATCTCGCCGTGGTCCTCCGCGACCCGCAGCACCAGCGCCGCCACCCCCGCCGAGGCCCGGTACTCCTGCCCGGTGGCGCGCGCCACGTCCCAGCCGTGCACCGCCATCTCCTTGGCGATCACCGCGGCCACCTCCGGCGCCGCCATCGACAGGAAGCCCAGGTCGACGTCGCCCTCCCAGGCCGCGGGCGCCGCCCAGGCGGCGAGGGCCCGGTCGAGCTGCGCGGCGTACGCGTCCGCCCAGCCGGGCTCGGCGGCGAAGTCGCGCTTCGGCAGGTCGTCGGGGAGCGCGGTGCGGTGGGCGCGGTGCTCCAGGCCGTGGGAGGTGAAGGCGACCCAGTGGTTGACGAGGGCGCGTACGTCCCAGTCCGCGCAGGGCGTCGGCCCGCCGAGCTGCTCCGGCCGCACGCCGCGGGCGATACGGGCCGCCTCCTCGGCGCACTCCTTCATCACGGCGTACACGGCTGCGTTCTCGGTGCTCTGGCTGTTCTCGCTGCTCATACGGGCGAACGTACGGCGGGGCGGCGCGGCGGGTCTTGAACAAACGCGACAGCTACGCTGCGCGTATGCCCGCACCCGGCTCCGGTTTCGACGACGCGCACGGCGTGCTGCACCCCGGCGAGCACGCCCGCCTCGCCTCGCTCGACCGCCGCGCGCCCGGCGCGGCGGCGGCGCCGTTCGTCGAGTGGTACTGGCACGTGCGCTGGCGGCTGCCGGGCACGGAGACGTACGACACGCAGGTGCTCACCCACCCCACCCTGCACCTGGTCTTCGAGGAGCCCGAGCCGCTCGTGTACGGGGTGCAGCGCGACCTGTTCGTCCGGCGGCTGGCGGGCGCCGGGCAGGTGCTCGGGGTGCGGTTCCGGCCCGGCGGCTTCCGGGCGCTGGCGCCGGGGCCGGTCGTGGAGCTGGCGGACCGGCGGGTGCCGGCGGCCGAGCTGTTCGGGCCCGGCGTGGCGGAGGTGGGCCGGGCGGTGCTGGCGGCGGCGGACGCGGCGGAGATGTGCGCCCGGGCGGAGGAGTTCCTGCGGCCGCTGCTGCCGGCCGCGCCGGAGCCCGCCGCCGAGGAGGCGGCGGCCGCGGTGGCGCGGATCGCGGCGGAGCCGGGGCTGCTGCGGGTGGACCAGGTGGCGGCGCAGGCGGGGATGTCCGTACGGCGGTTGCAGCGGCTGTTCGCGGAGTACGTCGGGGCGAGCCCGAAGTGGGTGCTGCGGCGGGCCCGGTTGCAGGAGGCGGCGGCGCGGGCGGACGCGGGCGCGGCGCTGGACCTCGCGGCGCTGGCGGCGGACCTGGGGTACGCGGACCAGGCGCACCTGACGCGGGACTTCACCGCGACGGTGGGCGCGCCGCCGTCGCGGTACGCGGGCGGCACGGCGGGCTGACGGCGCGGGGCCCGGCGGCGGGCCCGTACCGCGTACGGCACCGGCAGGGGGCGCGCCGGGGGCCACGACCGGCCCCGCGCCCCCTGCCCGTACGCCCCTCAGCCCGCCCAGCCCGCCCAGTCCGGCCGCCGCCCCAGATAGGCCACCAGCCGCTCCCCCGGCCCCGCCTCCTCCCGCACCCACCGCACCTCCGCGAACCGCACCGGCCGGTCCTCCGCCGCCACGAACAGCGGCGCCAGCTCCAGCAGCTCCTCCGCCAGCGCCGCCGGCACCGGCTCCGGCTGCCCGCTGGCGCGGGCCAGGTCCCAGCCGTGCACCGCCAGCTCCAGCGCGCCCGTACAGGTCACCACCGCCGCCGCCAGCGGCAGCCGGCCGACCGTCACCAGCTCCCGCCGCCGCACCGCCGCCCACGCGCCGAGCAGCCGCCGGGCCCGGTCCCGCACCGCCCCGACCGGGTCGGCGAGGCTGTACGCGGCCTGCGGCTTGAGCGCGACGTGGCCGGTGTCCGCGGCCTCGTTGAGCGCCGCCATGGAGTCGCCGACGTGCGCGAGGAGCTGCCCGAGGTCCCACCGCGCGCACGGCGTCGGCCGCCGCAGGTCGCCGGGGCCGATGGGGTGCAGCACGCCCAGGGCGTACGTCACCGAGCGCTCCAGCAGCGCCACACCGCCGCGCAGCGCCGGGGGCGCGGTCCCGTCGGGCCTCATCGGGCGCCCCCGTCCGTCAGGGCCGCCGGCAGACCGGCCGCGGCGAAGAGCGAGGTGTCGAAGAAGCAGCCGACGTGCGAGACGGCGCGGCCTTCGGGCGCGACCGTCAGCACGTGCAGCGCGAACGGACGGTAGACGCCGTAGGCGCCGTCCGGGCCACGGGTGTAGAGCGCGAAGCCCGGCTGCCCGTTGAGGCCCACCGGCAGCAGACGCGCCTCACCGGGCGCGTACGGGCACTGCACGGTGGTGAGCGTCGCCACCTTCTCCGGCCCGCGGAACCACGCGGGGAACGGCGGCATCTCCCAGACCACGTCCTCGGTGAAGAGACGCACGATCTCCCGCACGTCCTTGGTGACGAACGCGTCGACGTACCGGTCCAGCAGCTCCCGCCGCGCCGCGTCGTCCGGCTCGGCGACCGACTCCTCGCTCGGCGCGGCCTTCTCCAGCTGCGCGCGGGCGCGCTGGAGCGCGCTGTTCACGGACGCGGTGGACGTGTCCAGCAGCTCCGCGACCTCGGCGGCCTTCCAGCGCAGCACGTCGCGCAGCAGCAGCACCGCGCGCTGCCGCGGCGGCAGGTGCTGCAACGCGGCGACGAACGCGAGCCGCACGGACTCCCGCGCCCCCACGACCGCCGCCGGGTCCGTCTCCGCCGGCTCCACCAGCGCGTCCGGCACCGGCTCCAGCCACGGCACCTCGGGCCGCTCGGCGAGCTGCCCGGCCGGGTCGTCGCCGGGGCCGCCGAGGCCGGTGGGCAGGGGACGGCGCCGGCGGCCCTCCAGGGCGGTGAGGCAGGCGCGGGTGGCGATGGTGTGCAGCCAGGTGCGCAGCGAGGAGCGGCCCTCGAAGTTCCCGTACGCCCGCCAGGCGCGCAGGTACGTCTCCTGCACCAGGTCCTCGGCGTCGTGCACCGAGCCGAGCATGCGGTAACAGTGCGCGAGCAGCTCGCGCCGGTAGGGGTCGGACAACCGGAGGAAGTCCTCCTCCGCCGCCGTGTTCGCCGTAGCCATCGCCGCTCCGCCCCTCTCCGGTCGCCTTCGCCGCATCCGCTTACCCGTACTGACTGCGCGATGCACGAAAACTCATCGCCGCCCGCACACGCCGGACGCGGGGCCCGCGCGCTCGTCGCCCCCCGCCGGCCCCACCACCCCCGCCCACCTGCTTATCCTGGGCTCCATGCCTACCGCAGTCGTCACCGGCGCGAGCAGCGGCATCGGCGCCGCCACCGCCCGCCAGCTCGCCGCCGCCGGCCACCACGTCGTCCTCACCGCCCGCCGCAAGGACCGCATCGAGGCGCTCGCCGCCGAGCTGACCGCCGCCGGGCACGCCGCGACCGCGTACGCCCTGGACGTCACCGACCGCGCCGCCGTCGACGCCTTCGCCGCCTCCCTCGACGCCTTCCCCTCCGTCGACGTGCTCGTCAACAACGCCGGCGGGGCGCTGGGCACCGAGCAGGTCGAGGCCGGTGACCCGGCCGACTGGCGGGCGATGTACGAGGTGAACGTCATCGGCACGCTCCACCTCACCCAGGCCCTCCTGCCCGCCCTCGTCGCCTCCGGCGACGGCACCGTCGTCATCGTCACCTCCACCGCCGGCCACGCCGTGTACGAGGGCGGGGGCGGCTACGTCGCCGCGAAGTTCGCGGAGCACAGCGTCGCGGCCACCCTGCGGCTGGAGCTGAACGGCCGCCCGGTGCGCGTCATCGAGATCGCCCCCGGCATGACCCGCACCGAGGGTTTCGCCGTGACCCGGATGCGCGGCGACGAGGAGAAGGCCGCCGCCGTGTACGCGGGCGTGAAGGCGCCGCTGACGTCGGAGGACGTGGCGGACACCATCACCTGGGCGGTGACCCGCCCGCCGCACGTCAACGTCGACCTGCTGGTCGTGCGCCCCCGCGCGCAGGCCGCGAACCACAAGGTGCACCGCGAGTTGTAGATCCGGCCCGGGCGGGCACCCGAACGGCCGCGCCGCGGCGGCCGTCGCGCGCGCGGCGCGGGAGAGTCGTCGTATCGCCAGCCGCCAGGGGAAGGAAGTGCCGCCGTGCCTCCGGGCCCGTATCCGCCGATCGCGGACCACGGCATCGTCGGGGACCTGCAGACCGTCGCGCTGGTCTCCGCCGACGGCGTGGTCGACTGGCTGTGCGCGCCGCGCATCGACTCGCCCAGCGTGTTCGGCGCGCTCCTCGACCACGAGCGCGGCGGGCGTTTCGCGCTCACCGCCGACGTCCCCGACGCCGTCCCGCGCCAGCTCTACCTGCCCGGCACCGCCGTCCTCGTGACCCGCTTCCTGTCCACCGAGGGCATCGGGGAGGTGCTGGACTTCATGCCGGTGGACCGGCCGGAGCAGGCGACGGACACCCACCGGCTGATCCGGCTGGTGCGGGCCCTGCGCGGCCGGATGCGCTTCACGCTCGACTGCAGCCCCCGCTTCGACTACGGCCGGGACCCGCACCGGCTCGAACTCGACGGCGGCACCGCCCGCTTCCGCTCCGCCACCGCCGACGGCCACCTCCAGCTCCTCGGCCCGGACGCCACGCTGACCCGCGACGGCGAGGACGTGCGCGCCGTGCTGGATCTGGCGCCGGGGCGGTCGGCGGCCGCGGTGTTCACCGTCTGCGCCCCGGGCGCCGAGCCGCCGCCGGCCGCGTACGAGCAGGGGGTGCACCGCGAGCTGACCGCCGTACGGACGTACTGGCACCGCTGGACGGCCCGATCCACCTACCGGGGCCGCTGGCGCGAGGTGGTCACCCGCTCCGCGATCACGCTGAAGCTGCTGACGTACGCCCCGACCGGCGCGCCCGTGGCCGCCGCCACGATGGGGCTGCCGGAGCAGATCGGCGGCGAGCGCAACTGGGACTACCGCTACACCTGGATCCGCGACGCCTCCCTGTCCGTACGCGCCCTGGTCGACCTCGGCCACGTCGCGGAGGCGGACGCCTTCCGCCGCTGGCTCGGCGACCGCCTCGCCGCCGGCGACCCGGCGCCGGACACCGCCGGTGACGGTGCCGGCAGCGCCGGCACCGTCACCGGCGAGCCCCTCCAGACCCTCTACCGCGTCGACGGCGACCCCCGCCTGCCCGAGGAGACCCTCCCCCACTGGGAGGGCTACCGCCGCTCCGCCCCCGTCCGCGCCGGCAACGCCGCCGCCGACCAGCTCCAGCTCGACATCTACGGCGAGGCCGTCGACGCCCTCGCCCAGACCCGCGACGCCGGCGGCCACGCCGGCTACGACGCCTGGCTCCGCCTCGCCGCCGTCCTCGACTGGCTCGCCGACCACTGGGACCGCCCCGACGAGGGCATCTGGGAGACCCGCGGCGGGCGCAAGGACTTCACGTACAGCCGGCTGATGTGCTGGGTGGCCTTCGAACGCGGCATCCGCATGGCCACCGAGCTGGCCCGCCCCGCCGACGTCCCGCGCTGGACCGCCACCCGCGACGCGATCTTCCTTCAGGTGCTGGAGCGCGGCTGGAGCGAGGAGCGGCAGGCGTTCGTCCAGCACTACGACGCGGACGTGCTCGACGCCTCGCTGCTGCTGATGCCGCTCGTCGGCTTCCTCGCGCCGCACGAGCGGCGCTGGCTGTCGACGCTGCGGGCGATGGAGGCCGAGCTGGTCACCGACAGCCTCGTCCACCGCTACGACCCGTCCGCCAGCCCCGACGGGCTGCGCGGCAGCGAGGGCACGTTCTCGCTGTGCAGCTTCCTGTACGTGTCCGCCCTCGCCGGCGCGGGGCAGGTGGACCGGGCGCGCTACGCGTTTGACAAAATGCTCACGTACGCCAACCACGTCGGCCTGTTCGCCGAGGAGATCGGCCCCACCGGCGAGCAACTCGGCAACTTCCCGCAGGCGTTCACCCACCTCGCGCTCATCACCGCCGCGCTGACGCTCGACGAGGCCCTCGACGCCGCGGCGGCGGAAGGAGAGCCCGCCCATGGGTGACCTGCTGCTCGTACGGCACGGCGAGACCGAGTGGAGCCGCACCGGCCGGCACACCGGACGTACGGACCTGCCGCTGACCAAGACCGGCGAGGAACAGGCCCGCGCGCTCGTCCCGCTGCTCGCGGGGCGCCGGATCGCCACCGTGCTGTGCAGCCCGCTGGCGCGCGCCGTCCGCACGGCGGAGCTGGCGCTGCCAGGGCGCCGCGGCATCGTGCTGGAGCCGCGGCTGCAGGAGTGGGACTACGGCGGCTACGAGGGCCTGACCACCCCGGAGATCCGCGCCGACCGCCCCGGCTGGGACCTGTGGCACGACGGCGTGCCCGCGGGCGCCCCCGGCCACCCCGGCGAGACGCTGGCGGCCGTGGGCCACCGCTGCGACGAGGTGCTGGCCGTCGCCGACGAGGCGCTGCGCGCCACGGGCGGCGCGGGCGGCGGGGGCGGCGCGGGTGGTCCGGGCGGCGCGGAGAGCGACGTGCTGCTCGTCGCCCACGGCCACGTGCTGCGCGTCCTCACCGCCCGCCGGCTGGGCCAGCACCCGGCCGCGGGCGCCCTGTACCGGCTGGAGACGGCCACGCTGTCGGTCCTCGGTACGGAGCACGACCGGCCCGTGCTCCTCGGCTGGAACCTGCCCGGCAGCGATCCGCGCTGAGGCGGGCGGCCTCCCGTCCGGGGCGCGCGTGCGCGAAGATAACGGGGTCAACCGCCCCACCCCGGACACCCGACCGGACGAACCGGCAGGACGTGCGATAAACATGGTGGTCGTCCGCCGTGTCCGGACGGCACCATGTTCCGCAGTCGGAAGGAGCCTTCTCCCGTGCAGCGAAGGGCACTCGCGCAGGCCGCCGCCACGGCCGCCGTGCTCGCGGTCGCGCTGGCCGGCTGCACCGGCTCCGACGAGACCACCGGGGCCGTCGACAGCCAGTCCGGCAGCGCCGACGCCAGCTCCGCACCCGCGCCCTCCGGGAAGTACAGCACCCTCCCCGAGCCGTGCACGGCGCTGAGCACCGGGACGCTGGAGGAGCTGCTGCCGGGAACGGAGGAGGAGAGCGAGGACAGCGGAGAGAGCGGGGAGAGCGGAGAGGACGGCACCGAGGACGCCGAGGAGGCGCTCGCGGGCAAGCCGGACCTCACGTACGACGCCGACCGGCTGGTGGGCTGCCGCTGGGAGCGGGAGAGCACCGCGGGCGGGCACAAGCTGGAGCTGCGGTTCGAGCGGATCGTGTCGTACGACGACGAGATCAGCGACGACGAGCAGGCGGAGCAGGTCTACGCGGAGCGGGCCGACGAGCACGGCGTCGACGTGGCGAGTGAAGCGCCGGACCTGCCCGACAAGGGCGGCGCGACGCACGAGGCCGAGGACGGCGGCGGGAGCGGCGACGGGACGAACGGCGACGACGCCACGGACACCGCGAACGCCTCCGACCCCTCGGACACCGGCACGGCCGCGGGCGACGGCGACTCCCCCGAGGCCCCGGGCTCCCCCGACTCCTCCGACTCCTCCGGCTCCTCCGACGACGGCGACGACGACCCCACCTCCACCCTCGCCCCCCGCCTCCTCGACGACATCGGCGACGAGTCCTTCCTCGACGACCGCTCCGGCGGCGCCGCCACCGGCGAGCACCGCGAGGTGACAGTGGTGTTCCGCACGTCGAACGTCGTGGTGACCGTCACGTACGACCGGTGGGACACCGCCGCCACGCAGCCGCCGGACAGCGCTGAGCTGCAACAGCGCGCTCAGCAGGTCGCCGACCAGCTCGCGGACCAGCTCGCCGGCTGACGGCCCGGCCTCCCCGACCGCCCGTACGCCGTCCGCGGCGGCGGGTACGCTCGCTAGCCGGTGCCCTCCGGGGCGCCGGGCCCAGGGCGTCGTGCACCCCCGCTCGCGGGCCCGCCCGACGACCGAGTGATGAAGGACCCATGCACCGCTCAACCACCCGCATCCCCCGCGTACTGGCCGCCGCGGCCGTACCCGTGATACTCGTCACCGCCGGCTGTTCGTCCGGCGACGACGGCGGCGACGGCGGCAGTGCGAGCAGCGCCGCGCCGTCCCCCGAGACCAGCGAGCCCAAGGTCGCACCGGCGAAGTTCGCCGACCTGCCCGACGCGTGCGACGCGCTCACCAAGGACACCGTCAAGGACCTCGTGCCGGGCGCGAAGAGCACCGCCGGCACCGCCGGCAAGTCCGCCGACACCTCCCAGCGCAGCAGCTGCTCCTGGGACGGCCTCAAGGGCTACCAGTGGCGCTGGCTGGACGTCTCCTTCCAGCGCTACGACTCCGACCCCGCCATCGGCAGCGGCGCCGACCGCGCCGCGGAGTACTACGGCAAGCAGGTCCGGGCCGTGGAGGACACCGAGGACGCCAAGGGCATGAAGTCCTCCGCGGCGTCCGGACTCGGCCAGAAGGCCACGGAGTTCACCTGGGAGACGACCAAGGACAAGGAGGACTACCGCAAGCAGACGGTCCTGGCCCTCCACGAGAACGTCGTCGTCACCGTCAACTACCACGGCGCCGGCTTCCAGGGCACGGACGAGCCGAAGGCCGACGACCTGCTGAAGGACGCGGAGAAGGCGACCAAGGAGGCCGTGGCCGCGGTCAAGTGACCGCACCCGCATACCCGGACCTGCCTACCAAGCCCGCACTGCTGTGCGAGGCTGGCGTGGCCCCGGGCCGGTCCGGGGCGACCGGTGATCGCCAGCGGAGAGGGAACGGCGCGTGGACAGGGCTCCTGCGATACGCATGAACCGGACGCACCGCGTACTCATCACCGTCGTCGTCCTCGGCGCGGTGCTGATCGCGGCGATCGGCTTCGCCGGGTCCTACGCGGCCGTGCGCGACCTCGCGGAGAAGAAGGGCTTCGGCGACTTCGCGGTCTTCTTCCCCATCGGCATCGACGCCGGGATCGTGGTGCTGCTGGCCCTCGACCTGCTGCTCACCTGGATACGCATCCCGTTCCCGCTGCTGCGGCAGGCGGCGTGGCTGCTGACGGCGGCGACGATCGCGTTCAACGGCGCGGCGGCGTGGCCGGACCCGCTGGGCGTGGGGATGCACGCGATCATCCCGGTGCTGTTCGTGGTGTCGGTGGAGGCGGCGCGGCACGCGATCGGCCGGATCGCGGACATCACGGCCGACAAGTACATGGAGGGCGTGCGCATCTCGCGCTGGCTGCTGGCCTTCCCCTCCACGTTCCGGCTGTGGCGCCGGATGAAGCTGTGGGAGCTGCGGTCGTACGAGGAGGTCATCCGCCTCGAACAGGACCGCATGGTCTACCGCGCCCGGCTGCGCGCCCGGTACGGGCGCGCGTGGCGGCGGCGGGCGCCGGTGGAGGCGGTGATGCCGCTGAAGCTGGCGAAGTACGGGGTGCCGCTGGCGGAGACGGCGCCGGAGGGGCTGGCGGCGGCGGGCATAGACAAGCCGCTGCGCCCGCGACCAACGCAGTCGGTGCCGCCGGCGCAGTCCCCTCAGCCCGAGCTGGAGCCGCGCCGGGCGGCCGCGGACGCCCCGGCCGCCGCGCAGCTCACCAAGCCCGCGCAGACCACCCCGGCCGCCCAGCCGGCTCAGACGGCCCCGGCCGCTCATGCAGCCCCGGCGGCCCCGGCCGCTCATGCGGCCCCGCCGGGCCCGGCAACCGCCACCGCGCCGCAGGCCGCCGCCGCGCCCGCCCCGGCCCCCGGCCCCGTACCGGAGCCCGAGCCGCTGCCCGCGCCGGAGCCCGTCGCCACCATCCCGGGCCCCGCCCCCCGCCGCGACCTGCGCGCCCCCGCCGCCTCGGCCGCCGTCAACGGCCACCCGCGCTCCGCGCCGCAGCCGCCGTCCTTCGTCGCCCCGCCGCCCCCGGCGCCGGAACCGGAGCCCGAACCGGAGCCGGAGCCCTGGCCGCGGCCCGAGCCGCCGCCGTCGGCGGCCGCGGCGGCCGCCGACGACCCCGACGAGGTCGTCGGCCTGCCGGACGGCATCCCGTACGACGACGCCCTCTTCGGCTTCTACCGCCAGTTCGTGCTGGACGAGGGCCGCTTCCCCTCCCCGCGCCCGTTCGGCCGCTACCTGCGCGACGTCCACGGCGTGCGGTACGCGGACGGCACCGCGCTCAGCGAGCGCTACCTCCGTACCTACCTGCCCGAGCTGCGCGAACGCTACAACCAGGGCATGGGCACCGCCTGACGGCCGGCGTCAGCCGCCCAGCAGCTCCCGTACCCGCTCCTGGCCCACCGCCAGCAGCAGCGTCGGCAGCCGCGGCCCGGTGTCGCGGCCCACCAGCAGCCGGTACAGCAGCGCGAAGAACGCCCGCTGCTCCGTCTTCAGCTCCGGCGTCGGCTTCGCGTCCGCGGGCAGCCCGGCGCGCAGCTTCGGCACCCCGTACAGCAGGGTCGTCAGCCCGTCCAGCGACCAGTGCCCGTCGAGCCCGTCCAGCAGCAGCCGCAGCAGCTCCCGCTCGTCCGCGCCCAGCGACCCCAGCAGCTCCGCGTCCGCGTCCTTGCGCACCTGGGTGCGCTGGTCCGCCGGGACGTGCGTGGTGATCCAGCGCTCCGCCTTGTCCAGCCGGGGCCGCACGTCGGCCAGCGACGTCAGCGGGCGTTCCGGGTCGGCCTCGGCGAGGATGCGCAGGGTCTGCTCGTCGTCGCCGGCGGTGACGTCGGTCACGGAGGCGAGCATCCGGTACGGCAGCGGGCGCGGCGTCGCGGGCAGCGGCCCCGCGGCGGTGCCGGCGGCGCGCTCGTACGCGGCGACGTCGCCCGGCTGCGCCGCGCCGGCGCCGACCTTGCGGACGAGGGCGTCCCACTCGTCGTACGTCCGCTGGATCTCCTGGTCGAAGGCGACCTTGAAGGACTGGTTCGGCCGGCGGCGCGCGTACAGCCAGCGCAGCAGCATCGGCTCCATGATCTCCAGCGCCTCGGCGGGCGTGGGCACGCCGCCCTTCGAGGACGACATCTTCGCCATGCCGCTGATGCCGACGAAGGCGTACATCGGGCCGATGGGCCGCTCCCAGCCGAAGATGCCGACGAGCTGGCCGCCGACGTTCCAGGAGGAGCCGGGCGAGTGGTGGTCGACGCCGGAGGGCTCGAAGACCACGCCCTCGTACGCCCAGCGCATCGGCCAGTCGACCTTCCAGACCAGCTTGCCGCGGTCGTACTCGGCGAGGCGCACGGTCTCGCCGTGGCCGCAGGCGCAGGTGTAGGTCAGCTCGGTGGTCTCGTCGTCGTACGCGGTGACGGTCGTCAGGTCGCGCTCGCAGACCGCGCAGTACGGCTTGTACGGGTAGTAGGCGCCGCCGGCGGTCAGGCCGTCGTCCTCGTCGGCGGCGCCGGAGCCCTCGGCCGCCGCCAGCTCGGCCTCGTCCACCGGCTTCTGCTGCTGCTTCTTCTGCTGCTTCGGCTTCGTGCGGAACTCGGCGAGGACGGCGTCGATGTCCGCGCGGTGCCGCATCGCGAAGAGGATCTGCTCGCGGTACGTGCCCGAGGTGTACATCTCCGTCTGGCTGATGCCCCGGTACGTCACGCCCATCTCGGCGAGCGCGCCCTCCATGGCCGCCTTGAAGTGCGCGGCCCAGCTGCCGTGCGGGCTGCCCGCGGGCGCGGGCACGGAGGTCAGTGGCTTGCCGATGTGCTCGGCCCAGGACTCGTCGACGCCCTCGACGCCGACGGGGACCTTGCGGAAGCGGTCGTAGTCGTCCCAGGAGATGAGGTGCTCGCAGGGGACGCCGCGGCGGCGGATCTCGTCGGCGACCAGGTGCGGGGTCATCACCTCGCGCAGGTTGCCGAGGTGGATGGGGCCGGAGGGGGACAGGCCGGAGGCGCAGACCACCGGTTTGCCGGGGGCGCGACGCTCCGCCTCGGCGATGACCTCGTCGGCGAAACGGGAGACCCAGTCGGCGGCCTCGGCGGTGGCACCCACAGTCCAGACTTCCTCTCTCTTCAGCGCTTGCGGGGCCATTCTCCCAAACAAAACGGCTTGCTCCTGCATGGGATACTGAGGGTCCATCCCACCCCTCCGTCAGGAAGCGGCGATCACGAACATGGCCTCAGTCCCGTCCCTCGCCACCCAGGTCCGGCAGCGGGTCTCGGACGCCCTCGCGGTGGCCCTGCCCGAGGGGTCGTCCGCCGACCCGTCCCCTCGCCCTGCGGGCTGGGGAGACCCCATGCTGCGCCGAAGCGACCGGGCGGACTTCCAGGCCAACGGGATGCTGGCGCTGGCCAAGGAGCTGAAGGCCAAGCCGCGGGAGCTGGCCGGCCGGGTCGCGGCGCAGGTCGACGGCGGCGACCTGCTCGCGGAGGTCGAGGTCTCGGGGCCCGGCTTCCTCAACATCACGGTGACGGACGCGGCGATCACGTCGAACCTCGCCGCCCGGGCCGCGGACGACCGCCTCGGCGTGCCGTACGCGGACGCCCCGGGCACCACGGTCATCGACTACGCCCAGCCGAACGTCGCGAAGGAGATGCACGTCGGCCACCTGCGGTCGGCGGTCATCGGCGACTCCCTCGTACGGCTGCTGGAGTTCACCGGCGAGACCGTGGTCCGGCGGCACCACATCGGCGACTGGGGCACGCAGTTCGGCATGCTCATCCAGTACCTCGACGAGCACCCGCACGAGCTGGACCACGGCGCCGCCGGGGGCCCCGCCTCCGGCGAGGAGGCCGCGTCGAACCTCAACCGGCTCTACAAGGCCGCCCGGGCCGTCTTCGACGCCGACGACGCCTTCAAGGAGCGGGCCCGGCGGCGGGTCGTCGCGCTGCAGTCGGGCGACCCGGAGACGCGGGCGCTGTGGCAGCGGTTCGTGGACGAGTCGAAGCTGTACTTCTTCTCCGTCTTCGACAAGCTCGACATGGAGGTCAGGGACGCCGACATCGTCGGCGAGTCCGGCTACAACGACATGCTGGACGAGACCTGCGCGCTGCTGGCGGACGCGGGCGTCGCGGTCGACTCCGAGGGCGCGCTGTGCGTGTTCTTCGACGACATCAAGGGCCAGGACGGCCAGCCCGTCCCGCTGATCGTCCGCAAGTCCGACGGCGGCTACGGCTACGCGGCCACCGACCTGTCCGCGATCCGCGACCGGGTGTTCAACCTCAAGGCGCAGACGCTCCTGTACGTCGTGGACCACCGGCAGTCGCTGCACTTCCGGATGGTCTTCGAGACGGCCCGCCGGATGGGCTGGCTGGACGACGGCGTGACGGCGGTCCAGCTGGCCTTCGGCACGGTGCTGGGCAAGGACGGCAAGCCGTTCAAGACCCGGGCGGGCACGACGGTGCGGCTGGAGGACCTGCTCGACGAGGCGATCGACCGGGCGTCGGCGGTCGTGCGGGAGAAGGCCGACAAGGCGGTGCCGCCGCTGACGGAGGCGGAGATCGCGGAGCGCGGCACGCAGGTGGGCATCGGCGCGGTGAAGTACGCCGACCTGTCGACGTCCGCGGCCCGGGACTACAAGTTCGACCTCGACCAGATGGTGTCCCTCAACGGCGACACGTCGGTCTACCTCCAGTACGCGTACGCCCGGATCCGCTCCATCCTCCGCCGGGCCGGCTCCGACGCCCGCCCGGTGCCGCACCCGGAGCTGGCGCTGGAGCCCGCGGAGCGGGCGCTGGGGCTGCACGCGGACGGCTTCGCGGCGGTGGTCGCGGAGGCGGCGGAGGAGCACGCGCCGCACAAGGTGGCGGCGTACCTGTACCAGCTCGCGTCGCTCTTCACGACCTTCTACGAGCACTGCCCGGTGCTGAAGGCGGACACCCCCGCCCAGGTCGAGAACCGCCTCTTCCTCGCCGACCTGACCGCCCGGACCCTCCACACCGGCATGGACCTGCTCGGCATCCGCACCCCGGAACGCCTCTGAGCCGCTGAAAGCAGCAGGTGAGTGTACACTTGGCGCCATGTCAGTGACGCATACGGTGACAGAGGGCCGCAACCGCTTCGGGCAACTCGTGCGCCGGGCCTCCCACAGCCGGGAGCGCATCACCATCACCGACCACGGACAGCCCGCCGCCGTGCTGATCAACGCCGATGAACTGGCGGACCTGGAGGAAGCCAACGCGGTCCTGGAGTACAAGCTGCGCCGCGCGCTGGGGCAGACCGGCGACACGGTGCCCGCCGCCGAAGCCCGCCGCCGGGTCTTCGACGAGTGAACGTCGCCTGGGAGCCGAAGGCCCTGGCCGCCGCGCAGCTCTACGCGAAGGAGGACCGGGAGGGCGTCCTGGCCGTCTTCGACGCCACCGACGCCCTCGCCTCCGACCCCCGGCCGCCGGGGTCACTCTCGTACGGCGAGAACCTGCACCGGCTCCGGGTGGGCCGTTACCGCGTCTGGTACGAGATCAAGGACGAGGTGGTGGAGATCGCCGTCTTCCACCTCGGCCGCGCAGGCGCCTGAGGGAGCACGCGGGGGCCCTCCCGTACGCTGATCGTCATGAGCGACTGGGAGTTGACGCGGACCTTCGCCGGCTCCGCCGGGGAGGTCCGCTGGGAGCGGCTCGGCCCGGGCGGGGACGGCTCCGGAGGGCGGCCGGTGGTGCTGCTGCACGGGACGCCGTGGTCCTCGTACACCTGGCGCGCCGTCGCCCGCGCGCTGGCGCGCGGGCGCGAGGTCTACGTCTGGGACATGCCCGGCTACGGGCGGTCGGAGAAGCGCGCCGGGCAGGACGTCTCGCTCGGCGCGCAGGGGCAGACCTTCGCCGAGCTGCTCGGCCACTGGGGGCTGGACGAGCCGCTGGTCGTCGCGCACGACTTCGGCGGTGCCGTCGCGCTGCGCGCGCACCTGCTGCACGGCGCCGCGTACCGCGCGCTGGCCCTCGTCGACCCCGTCGCGCTCGCCCCCTGGGGGTCGCCGTTCTTCCGGCTCGTACGGGACCACGCGCCCGTCTTCGAGCAGCTCCCGGCGGCGCTGCACGCCGCGCTGGTCCGCGAGTACATCGGCACCACCGGCGGGCCCGGCCTGCACCCCGCCGTCCTCGACGCCCTCGTCGCGCCGTGGACGGACGACGCCGGGCGGCCGGCGTTCTACCGCCAGATCGCCCAGGCCGACCAGCGGTACACCGACGAGATCCAGCCCCGCTACGGCGAGGTCGGCCTGCCCACGCTCGTCTGCTGGGGCACGGACGACACATGGATCCCGGTCGCCAAGGCGCACGAGCTGGCCGGTCTCATCCCCGGCGCCCGGCTGGAGCTGTTCGAGGGCGCGGGACATCTCGTACAGGAAGACGCCCCGGCCGAACTGACCGCCGTCCTGCAGACGTTCCTCGCCGAGCAGTCCTAGTCGTCCCGGCCGACCGCCCGCGTCGCGCCTACGCCTCCTCCTCCCACCACGGCCGCACGTCCGCCGCGACGACCCAGTCGTGGAAGTCCATGTTGGCTATCTCCAGGTTGCAGGCCATGGAACCGGCCAGGCGGGACGGCACGACGGCGATGTGCCCCGGGGCGCTGCGGAGGTCGACGGCGACCAGCGGCCGGCCGGGCCCGGCGAAGGTGCCGGCGTCGGCCAGCAGGACGAGCACGGTGTGCTCGCCGGACGGGACCAGGGCGGGGACGGCGCCGGGCGGCAGGCCCGCGTAGGCGGGGTCGTCCACGGTCAGGGCCGTCAGCGGGTAGTCGTCCACGTCGATGTCGTCCGGGTCGAGGTCCGCGCCGACCCACCCCTGCTCGTCGGTCCCGCCCAGCTCGGCCAGCAGGGCGCGCCAGCCGTCGTCGTCCTCGAAGCAGGTGCGGACCAGCAGGGTGGTCTCGACGTGCGCCGCGGGCAGGGCGGGGAAGGGCCGGGGCGGCGGGGTGGTCGGCGTGGGGAAGGCCGGGCGGCCCGCGTCGCCCCGGTACCGGCCGCGCACGTCCGTGCCGCGGACCAGGTCGTCGAAGACCAGCGTCCCGTCGGACAGGCCGGTCAGCACCTCCCCGAGCAGGTCGGCGTCCACCCGGACCCCGCGCCCCGGTATCCCGGCGAGATCCACCAGCAGCGGCCACCCGAACCCCGCGCCGATGTCCGCCAGGACGGCGACGGACGCGGCCGACCCGCCGGCCGGGAGAAGCGCGGGCAGCTGTCCACCGTGCAGGTGGTCCCAGCCGGCGTCGGCGACGGGGCGCAACCGGACCGGGGCGTCGTCGGGGACGAGCGCGCCGCCCTCGATCCGGTGCCGCAGCCCGCCCCAGCCGGGTTCGCCGTGCTTGTAGTACGTGCAGACCACCAGCACGTCGCCGGGCGTGGTCCGGGGTAGCTCAGGGCGGGGCATGGCTCCCCTTTCGCGAGGTTGCCGCGGGATGCGATACCTCGGAAGCTATCGCGCCGGACTGACAACGGCCGCCGCCGGCGGTCCCCGCAACCCCGCCGCTACGACGCCGACTTCGGGCGGGCGCGCAGGTGCGCGCGCTCGCCCTGGCCGCCGAAGAGGCTCAGGAACTCCACCGGCTCGTCGTCCGCGGCCCCGAACCAGTGCGGCACGCGGGTGTCGAACTCCGCCGCCTCGCCCGGTTCGAGGACGAGGTCGTGCTCGCCGAGCACGACGCGCAGCCGGCCGCTCATCACGTACATCCACTCGTAGCCCTCGTGCGTACGCGGGTCCGGGACCCGGCGCCCGCTGCCCGCCGGCAGGATCAGCTTGAACGCCTGGATCCCGCCGGCCCGGCGGGACAGCGGCAGCATCGTCATGCCGTTGCGGGTGACCGGGCGCAGGTGGATGCGCGGGTCGCCGGTCGGCGGGGCGTCGACCAGCTCGTCGAGGGTGACGCCGTGCGCGCGGGCCAGCGGCAGCAGCAGCTCCAGCGTGGGGCGGCGGCTGCCGGACTCCAGCCGGGACAGGGTGCTCACCGAGATGCCGGTGGCCGCCGACAGCTCGGCGAGCGTCGACTCGCGCCGGCGGCGCAGCTCGCGCAGCCGGGGGCCGACCGCGGTGAGGGCGGTGTCCAGGTCGTCGTCGGGTTCAGCCATACGAACAGTTTGCCATAGCGGCAAGAAGGTTTGCGGATCTGGAGGGTCCGGCCGCACGATCGTCGGCATGGAGGTGGTCGACGTGACGGACACGGCGGAGAAGACCGACGAACTCGCGGAGAGCTACGAGGTAGCGGTGGTCGGCGGCGGCGCCGCCGGCCTGAACGGCGCCCTGATGCTGGCCCGCTCCCGCCGCTCCGTGGCGGTGATCGACGCGGGCGCGCCGCGCAACGCGCCGGCGGACGGCGTGCACGGGCTGCTGGCCCGCGAGGGCATGCCGCCGGGCGAGCTGCTGGCCCGCGGGCGGGCGGAGGTGCGCGGCTACGGGGGCCACGTGGTGACCGGCGAGGTCACCGGCGCGACGCGCGGCAACGAGGCGGACGCCGGCGGCGCGGCTGACGCCGGCGGCGGCGAGAGCCCCGGCTTCACCGTCGCGCTCGCCGACGGCCGGTCCGTACGCGCCCGCCGGCTGCTGGTCACCACCGGGCTCGTCGACGAGCTGCCGCCGGTGACCGGGCTGCGCGAGCGCTGGGGCCGCGACGTGCTGCACTGCCCGTACTGCCACGGCTGGGAGGTCCGCGACCAGGCGATCGGTGTGCTCGCGACCGGGCCGATGTCGCTGCACCAGACGCTGCTGTTCCGGCAGCTCAGCGACGACGTGACGTACTTCGCGCACACCGCCGGGCCCCCGGACGGCGAGGCCGCCGAGCAGCTGGACGCCCTCGGCGTACGGGTCGTCACCGGCACGGTGACGGGCCTCGCGGTCGCCGGCGACCGGCTGGCGGGCGTACGGCTCGCGGACGGCACGGTGGTCCCCCGCGAGGCGCTCGCGGTGGCGACGCGCATGGTGGCGCGCGGCGGGTTCCTGGCCGGGCTGGGCCTCACGGCCGTGCCGCACCCGTCCGGCATGGGCGAGCACATCCCCGCCGACGCCACCGGCCGCACCGACGTGCCCGGCGTGTGGGCCGCGGGCAACGCCACCGACATGGCCGCCCAGGTCGGCGCCGCCGCGGCGGCCGGCGCGATGGCGGGTGCCCAGATCAACGCCGACCTGGCCGCCGAGGACGCCCGCCGGGCGGTCGCGGCCCGCCGGGTCCGCGTATGACGTACGAACCGATCGGGAGGGATCGACGATGACGAACGCGACGGAAGAGTTCGGCGAGGCGTACTGGGAGGAGATGTACCGGGGCCGGGACGCGGTCTGGAGCGGCCGGCCCAACCCCCAGCTCGTGACCGAGATCGCGGACCTGCCGCCCAGCACCGCCCTGGACGCCGGCTGCGGCGAGGGCGCCGACGCCGTCTGGCTCGCCGAGCGCGGCTGGCGGGTCACGGCGGCGGACATCTCCGGGACCGCCCTCGACCGCGCCCGCGCGCACGCCGAGGCCCGCGGCCCGGAGGTCGCCGGGCGGATCACCTGGCTCCGGGCCGACCTGACGGACACCACCCCCGACGGCGCGCCCTTCGACCTGGTCACCACCCACTACGTGCACACGACGGCGTCCCGCGAGACGCTGATGCGCCGCCTCGCGGCGGCGGTCGCCCCGGGCGGCACGCTGCTCGTCGTCGGCCACCACGAGACGGACCCGCGTGCCCGGTCGATGGCCGAGGAGCACCCGGGGGTGCACTTCACCGCGCAGGACGTGGCGGCGGACCTGGCGCCGGCGGACTGGGACGTCGTCACGGCGGAGGTCCGGACCCGGTCGGCCCCGGTGGGCCACGAGCCGCAGCACACGCACGACGGCGACGGACACGGCGGCGACGGCGGCCATGGCGAGGACGGCGAGCCGGCCGAGCACCACGACGCGGTGCTGCGCGCCCGGCGCCGCTGACCCCGTTCCGTACGACCAGAGGCAGGCGGCCACTGCCGGCGGTGCGGCCGGCGCCCCGCGACCCCGCGGGGCGTCAGTCGCGCAGCCGGTGGGCCGCCTCGGTCGCCCAGTACGTGAGGATGAGCTGCGCGCCGGCCCGCCGGATCCCCGTCAGCGTCTCCATCATCGCCGTCTCCCGGTCCACCCAGCCGCGCTCCGCCGCCAGCTCGACCATCGCGAACTCGCCGGAGATCTGGTACGCCGCCACCGGCACGTCCGACTCGTCGGCGACCCGGCGCAGCACGTCCAGATACGGCCCGGCCGGCTTGACCATCACCATGTCGGCGCCCTCGGCGAGGTCGAGGGACAGCTCGCGCAGCGCCTCGCGCGCGTTCGGCGGGTCCTGCTGGTACGTCCTGCGGTCGCCCTCCAGCGAGGAGTTGATCGCCTCGCGGAACGGCCCGTAGAAGGCGGACGAGTACTTCACGGTGTAGGCGAGGACCCCCGTGTCCGTGTGGCCCGCCCGGTCCAGCGCCTCGCGGATCACCGCGACCTGGCCGTCCATCATGCCGCTCGGGCCCAGCACGTGCGCCCCGGCGTCGGCCTGCACCACGGCCATCTCCGCGTACCGCGCGAGCGTCGCATCGTTGTCGATCCGGCCGGCGGCGTCCAGCACGCCGCAGTGCCCGTGGTCGGTGGTCTCGTCCAGGCACACGTCGGACATGACCACCAGCTCGTCCCCGACCTCCGCCCGCACGTCGCGCAGCGCGACCTGGAGGATGCCGTCGGGGTCCGTGCCCGCAGACCCGGCCGCGTCCTTCTTCGACTCCTCCGGCACGCCGAAGAGCATGATCCCGCCGACGCCCGCGGCGACCGCCTCGGCGGCGGCCTTCTTCAGGCTGTCGCGGGTGTGCTGCACGACGCCGGGCATGGCGGAGATCGGCGCCGGCTCGTCGAGGCCCTCGCGTACGAAGGCGGGCAGGATCAGCTCCGCCGGGTGCAGCCGGGTCTCGGCGACCATGCGCCGCAGCGCGGGCGTGGTGCGCAGGCGCCGCGGGCGGACGACGGGACGGGTGACGGTGCCGGTGCGCGGGGCTGCGCTGTCTGGGGCGTCGGACACGTGCGCTTACCTCCGTGGGGCGCCCCGCCCACGAGTGGGGAGGCACGAACGGACGCGCCCCCCAGCGGGCGGCGGGGGGCCGGATGCCCTCCACCGTACGCCCCGCCGGTGACACTCCCCGCCGGGGTGCCGTCAGCCCGGCGTCGTCGTCCGCGCCCGCCGCCGCGGCCTGCGCTCGCTGGGCCGGGTGACATGCTCCCCGGCCTCCACCGCCGCCGCCCGGCGCCGCGTGCCGAACTCCGCCAGCGCCTCCGCCAACCGGTGCACGGACGGCTCCGGCGCCATGACGTCGACGCGCAGCCCGTGCTCCTCGGCGGTCTTCGCCGTCGCCGGCCCGATGCAGGCGATGACCGTGACGTTGTGCGGCTTGCCGGCGATGCCGACGAGGTTCCGCACCGTCGAGGACGACGTGAACAGCACGGCGTCGAACCCGCCGCCCTTGATCGCCTCCCGGGTCTCGGCCGGCGGCGGCGACGCGCGCACCGTGCGGTAGGCGGTGATGTCGTCGACCTCCCAGCCGAGGTCCTTCAGCCCCGCCACCAGCGTCTCGGTGGCGATGTCGGCGCGCGGCAGGAACACCCGGTCGATCGGGTCGAAGACCGGGTCGTACGGCGGCCAGTCCTCCAGCAGCCCGTGCGAGGACTGCTCGCCGCTGGGCTGGAGGTCGGGCCGTACGCCGAACTCCACCAGCGCCGCCGCCGTCTGCTCGCCGACCGCGGCGACCTTGATCCCGGCGAACGCGCGGGCGTCGAGCCCGTACTCCTCGAACTTCTCCCGCACCGCCTTGACGGCGTTGACGGAGGTGAAGGCGATCCACTCGTACCGCCCGGTGACCAGGCCCTTGACCGCCCGCTCCATCTGCTGCGGGGTGCGCGGCGGCTCGACGGCGATCGTCGGCACCTCGTGCGGCACGGCGCCGTACGAGCGCAGCTGCTCGGACAGCGACGCGGCCTGCTCCTTCGTCCGCGGCACGAGCACGTGCCAGCCGAAGAGCGGCTTGGACTCGAACCAGGCCAGCTGCTCCCGGCGGGCCGGCGCGCTCTGCTCGCCGACGACCGCTATCACCGCCTGCCCGGCGTCCGGCGACGGCAGCACCTTCGCCGACTTCAGCACCTGCGCGACGCTGCCGAGCGTGGCGCTGAACGTCCGCTGCCGCGTCGTCGTACCGGCGAGCGTGACCGTCATCGGGGTGTCCGGCTTGCGGCCGGCGGCGACCAGCTCGCGGGCGGTCGCCGCGGCGGCCTCCAGCGACGTCTGCACCACCAGCGTGCAGTCGCTCGCGCCGGCCTCGCCCCAGATCTGCTCCGAGGCGGTCGCGGCGTCCACGACGCGCACGTCCGTGCCCTCGGGGTCGTGCAGCGGCACGCCGGCGTACGCGGGCACGCCGACGGCGGTCGCGACCCCGGGCACCACCTCGAAGGAGATGCCCTCGGCCGCGCACTCGCGCATGGCCTGCGCGGCGCCGCCGTCGAGGCCCGGATCGCCCGCCACGGCATGCACGACCCGCCTGCCGGCGCGCGCGGCCTCCATGACAAGATGGCTCGCGTCAGCGGTAGTTGGCGCTCCGTCGGCGGCGGCTGGATCCGCCGCGCCGGCCACGGCCGCCGGCTCCGGCGGGGCGGTCGGCGGTGAGACCGCGCCGGCGCGCGCGTGGGCGCGTACGACGGCGAGGACCTTCGGGTCGGCGACCAGGACGTCCGCGGCTGACAGCGCTTCCACGGCGCGCAGCGTCAGCAGTCCCGGATCTCCGGGGCCCGCGCCCAGGAAGGTGACGTGGCCGCGGGCGGCGGGACCGGGCGGCCGGGCCGCGCCGGTCGCTGCGGTACGCGCCGACGCGCCGGCCTTACGGATCGAAGGTGTGGGGCTCAAAGTGCTCGCTCCCCCATCAGACCGGCCGCGCCCTTGGCGAGCATCTCTTCTGCGAGCTCGCTTCCGAGCGCCACGGCGTCGTCGTACGACGCCGGCACGGGGCCGGTGGCGGACAGCTGCACCAGCGCGGAGCCGTCGGGGGTGCCGACGACGCCGCGCAGGCGCATCTCGGTGGCAGTGGACGCTGTGCCCATGTCGGCCCCGGAGGGACCCTCCGCGTGCAGGTCGGCGAGCGCGCCCAGGGGCGCGCTGCAGCCGGCCTCCAGGGCGGCGAGCAGCGTCCGCTCGGCGGTGACGGCGACCCGCGTCTGCGGGTCGTCGAGCTCCGCGAGCTGGGCGGTCAGGCGCGCGCTCGACGAGGCGCACTCGACCGCCAGGGCCCCCTGGCCGGGGGCGGGCAAGACGGTGTCGAGGGAGATCAGCTCGGTGGCCTCGGCGAGCCGGCCGAGGCGGCTGAGCCCCGCGGCGGCGAGCGCGACGGCGTCCAGCTCCCCCTTGTGGACGAACCCGATGCGGGTGCCGACGTTCCCGCGGACCGGGACGGTCTCGATCGCGCCGCCGCGGGAGCGGGCCCAGGCGTGCAGCTGGCAGGCGCGGCGCGCCGAGCCGGTGCCGATACGGGGCCGGGCGCCGGCTTCGAGCAGCTGCTCGAAGCCGAGGCCGTCGCGGGCGACGAGCGCGTCGCGCGGGTCCTCGCGGGGCGGGACGGCGGCGATCACCAGTTCGTCGGGCTGTGCGGTCGGCAGGTCCTTGAGCGAGTGCACGGCGAGGTCGACCTCGCCGTGCACGACGGCCTCGCGGAGCGCGGCGACGAAGACGCCCTGGCCGCCGATCTCGGAGAGGTGCGCGCGGGAGACGTCCCCGTACGTGGTGATCTCGACCAGCTCGACGGGGCGGCCGGTGATGCGGCGTACCGATTCGGCAACCCGCTCGGACTGCGCGAGCGCGAGCTTGCTGCGCCGGGTGCCGAGGCGCAGCGGGCGCCGGAACCGCGGCGCCTCGTGCGCGCCCTGCGGCTCGTGCGCCGAAGTCGCCTGCGCCGGGGGCGCCGGGGCGCCCGGCGTCGGCTTGGCTGCGGTCATGACGGCTCCCGTTCGCTGCGTGCGCTGGCCGCCGCGCGGCCCGAGTCCGCGCGGCTGACGGCGTCGACGGTGGCCGGGTCGAGGTCGAAGAGCTCCCGCAGGGCGTCCGCGTACCCGGCTCCTCCGGGGGTGGCGGCCAGCTCCTTGACCCGTACGGTCGGCGCGTGCAGCAGCTTGTCGACGACGCGGCGCACGGTCTGCGCCACCTCGGCCCGCTGACGTTCGTCGAGCCCGGGCAGCCTACCCTCCAAACGGGCGATCTCGCCCGCGACGACGTCCTGGGCCATGGTCCGCAGCGCGACCACGGTGGGCGTGATCCCGGCGGCCCGCTGCGCGGCGCCGAAGACGTCGACCTCCTCGGCCACCAGGGCCCGCACCTGGTCCACGTCGGCGGCCATGGGCGCGTCGGCGGAGGCGCCGGCGAGGGTCTCGATGTCGACGAACCGGATGCCGGGGGTGTCGTGCAGGGCGTGATCGATGTCACGCGGCATGGCGAGGTCGAGCAGCGCGAGACCGCCTGCGGCGACGCCGGGTGCGGACGAGGGACCGCCGTCTTCGGCAGCCGCGCCACCCGCGCCTCCGGCGCGGTGGCCGGGAGCCACACGCACGTCATCCCTGTCCGATCCGTCGGGACCCAGCGCGTCAGCGCCCGGGCCCGCAGGGCCCCGGCCCGTCGTACCGTCACCATCCGCCCCGCCGGCGCCCGGTGCCCCGGCACCGCCGCCCGCGCCCGCCGCGCGGCGGCGCAGCGCTTCGTGTACGTCGTCCGCCGTCAGCACCAGGCCCGTTGCGCCCGTGCACGACACGACCACGTCCGCCGCCGCCAGCTCCTCGGCGATCTCCTCCACCCGCACCGCACGCGCCGCCACCGGTACCGGAGCCGGAACGGCCCCGCCCTGCGCCGGGATCCCCGCCGCGCCCGCCGCAGGCGAGCCCGCGTTCAGGCTCGCCGCCAGGCGCTCGGCGCGCTCGTACGTGCGGTTGGCGATCACCAGCTCCGCCGCCCCCGCGCGCGCCAGCGTCGTCGCCGCCAGCGCCGACATCGACCCCGCGCCGATCACCAGCCCCCGGCGGCCCGCCGCCCACTCCGCGACCGGCGCCCCGCCCGCGAGCTGCGCCAGCCCGAACGAGACCAGCGACTGCCCCGCCTTGTCGATGCCCGTCTCGCTGTGCGCCCGCTTGCCGACCCGCAGCGCCTGCTGGAACAGGTCGTTCAGCGTCCGGCCCGCGGTGTGCAGCCGCTGCCCCAGCGCCAGGGACTCCTTGATCTGGCCGAGGATCTGCCCCTCGCCGACCACCATCGAGTCCAGCCCGCAGCCCACCGAGAACAGGTGGTGCACGGCGCGGTCCTCGTAGTGCACGTACAGGTGCGGCGTCAGCTCCTCCAGGCTCACGCCCGCGTGCTGCGCCAGCAGCGTCGACAGCTCGGCGACGCCCGCGTGGAACTTGTCAACCGCGGCGTACAGCTCTATCCGGTTGCACGTGGCCAGCACCGCCGCCTCCGTGACCGGCACCGCCGCCACCGCGTCCGCGAGCAGCTTCCCGCGCGCGTCCGGCGCGAGCGACGCGCGCTCCAGCACGCTCACGGGCGCGCTGCGGTGGCTGAGGCCGACGACGAGGACACTCATGCGGGCATCACGGCGGGTACGTCCCCGTCGGGCCCCTGTTTGGTGCGCTTCTTCGCGGCGACCGGGGGCGCCGCCGGGCCGCCCTCCGCGGTGGCGCCCTGCGCGGCGGCGGCGGACGCCGCGGCGGCGTCGCGCAGCTCGGCCTCCTCGCCGGCCTTGCGCTGCTCGTGGAAGGCGAGGATCTGAAGCTCTATCGACAGGTCGACCTTCCGTACGTCGACGCCGTCGGGGACGTTCAGCACGGTGGGCGCGAAGTTGAGGATGGAGGTGACCCCGGCCTCCACCAGCCGGTTGCAGACCGCCTGCGCGGCGCCCGCCGGGGTGGCGATGACGCCGATGGAGACGCCGCTCTCCTTGATGAGCGGCTCCAGCTCGTCGGTGTGCCGCACGGTCAGGCCCGCGACCTGCTTGCCGGTCATGGCCCGGTCGGCGTCGATCAGCCCGGCGACGCGGAAGCCGCGGGAGGCGAAGCCGCCGTAGCCGGCGAGGGCGGCGCCGAGGTTGCCGATACCGACGATGACGACGGGCCAGTCCTGGGTCAGGCCGAGCTCGCGGGAGATCTGGTAGACGAGGTACTCGACGTCGTAGCCGACCCCGCGGGTGCCGTACGAGCCGAGGTAGGAGAAGTCCTTGCGCAGCTTCGCCGAGTTGACGCCGGCGGCGGCGGCCAGCTCCTCGGACGAGACCGTGGGCACGGAGCGCTCGGAGAGCGCCGTGAGGGCCCGCAGATACAGCGGGAGCCGGGCGACGGTGGCCTCGGGGATCCCTCGGCTCCGGGTCGCCGTTCGGTGGGTTCGGCCAGTTGCCACGGTGCTCCTGACGCTCGTGCGGTGCCGCGTACGGCCCGCCGGGGCGAAACCGCACTGATGGGAGAAGGCTATGCCTTTGTGAACGCGTGCACAAAGATACTGTCCGCTTTGTCCGGGCAAAGTGACGGGCGTCACCCCGTGCCTCACCCCGCACCTCACGACCGCAGCGCCCGCCGCAGCCGCCCGGGGTCCACCCGCCAGAAGTCGTGCTGCTCACCGTCCACGAGGACCACCGGGATCTGCTCCCAGTAGCGGCGGTGCAGCTCCTCGTCCGCGGTGATGTCCTTCTCCTCCCACCCGGCGCCCAGCTCCGCGCACACGGAGACGACCACCTCGCGCGCCTCGTCGCACAGATGGCAGCCGGGCTTGCCGATGAGGGTCACGGTCCGGTCGGCGGCGGCGGGCGCGGACGCGCCGCCCTTACGTCGCAGCAGGCTCATGCCTTCGATTGTGCCGCCCGCGAACGCCGTGCGGGTCCGCGCGGAACCGATCAGAGTCGGACAAAGAAGAAGCAGAGGACTAACGGAACCTGGACACAGCCGGACAACAAGCGGGCGGAGCCGCCCGGAACCCCACCCGGGAGTTCACGCCGGCGCCTCCGGAGCCGCGGTCCCTCGACACCGGCCGGCCCGCCGCACACCGTTATGCTCATCGGCATGGCGGCATTCGGATGGCTCCCCTCCCGGCGCCGCGCGACCGCGCGCAGCGTCGCGGCCGGCGAGGCCGCGGCCGAGGCGGCGCGGAAGACGTCGCAGGAGCTGGAGCACGCCACCCGGGCCGAGGCGGAAGCCGCCCTCGCCGCGGGCGCGGCGACCGCGGAGGGCGCCGCGGAAGAGGCGGCGGAGGAGGCGGAGGAGGCGGAGCCGGACTTCCCCGTCGCCGGCGACGTCCACGCGGCGGCCTTCTTCGACCTCGACAACACGATCATGCAGGGCGCCGCGCTGTACCACTTCGGGCGCGGGCTGTACAAGCGCAAGTTCTTCCGCACCCGCGACCTCGCCCGGTTCGCCTGGCAGCAGGCGTACTTCCGCCTCGCCGGCGCCGAGAACTCCGGGCACATGGAGGACGCGCAGTCCAGCGCGCTGTCCATCGTGCAGGGCCATCGCGTCGCCGACCTCATGGAGATGGGCGAGGAGATCTACGACGAGTACATGGCCGAGCGCATCTGGCCCGGCACCCGCGCGCTGGCCCAGGCGCACCTGGACGCGGGCCAGAAGGTGTGGCTCGTCACCGCCGCCCCCGTCGAGACCGCGACCATCATCGCCCGCCGCCTCGGCCTCACCGGCGCGCTGGGCACGGTCGCGGAGTCCGTCGGCGGCGTCTACACCGGCCGGCTCGTCGGCGAGGTGCTGCACGGCCCCGCCAAGGCCGAGGCGGTACGGGCCCTGGCCGCCGCCGAGACGCTGGAGCTGGCCCGCTGCGCCGCGTACAGCGACTCGGCCAACGACATCCCGATGCTCTCCCTCGTCGGCCACCCGTACGCGATCAACCCCGACGCCCGGCTGCGCAAGCACGCGCGCGAACACGGCTGGCGGCTGCGCGACTACCGCACCGGCCGCAAGGCGGCCAAGGTCGGCATCCCGGCCGCGGCGGGCGTCGGCGCGGTGGCGGGCGGGGCCGCCGCGGCGGCCGCGTTGCAGCGCCGCCGCCGCTGACGCGAGGGCCGACACCGCCTGCTGACCGATTTCTCCGGGTAACCCACAACACGCCCGCGAACCAGGCAGTTCGTGTCACTTACCGATCAAACTCAATCCGACGGCTGATACTTGAGAGGTCGTCAATAAGCTATGGATCGGACGGAAACGGTGATTTAGGCAACTGGAGGTAGCGCGCCCGACACGAAGCGTTATTCTCCTCAGACGCAATCCGGTGGAAGCACTGCCTCTGGGAGTCCCGTGTACCCATACGTCGGGGTTGACGCCTCAGGCCTGGCTACGCTGCGCGCGCAGGTGATCGAGCAACTGCGCCTCTTCTCGCCCGCCCTGGCCGTCGCCGGCCCCGCCGCAGGTTCCGCCGCCGGCCCTGCCGGGGGCCCCGCCTACGCCCTCACCGACGGCAGCGCGGCGGTCGGCAGCAGGCGCCAGGGCGGCGGCGCGGGCACCCGCGAGCGCGGCGGCCGGCCCTCCCGGCCCAGCCAGCCCTCGACCGGCGACAGCCGCCGCATGATGGACCTGGTCGAGCGCGCCCAGGCGGGCGAGACCGAGGCGTTCGGCCGGCTCTACGACCAGTACGCCGACACCGTCTACCGCTACATCTACTACCGGGTCGGCGGCCGGGCCACGGCCGAGGACCTCACCTCGGAGACCTTCCTGCGCGCCCTGCGCCGCATCGGCACGTTCACCTGGCAGGGCCGCGACTTCGGCGCCTGGCTGGTGACGATCGCGCGCAACCTCGTCGCCGACCACTTCAAGTCCAGCCGGTTCCGCCTGGAGGTCACCACCGGCGAGATGCTGGACCCGAGCGAGACCGAGCGCAGCCCCGAGGACTCCGTCCTGGAGTCCCTGTCCAACACCGCGCTGCTGGAGACCGTACGGAAGCTCAACCCACAGCAGCAGGAGTGCGTGACCCTCCGCTTCCTCCAGGGCCTCTCGGTGGCCGAGACGGCTCAGGTGATGGGCAAGAACGAGGGCGCGATCAAGACCCTCCAGTACCGGGCGGTGCGCACCCTCGCCCGGCTGCTGCCGGACGACGCCCGCTGAACGGGAGCGCCCAGTCGTGGAAGTGCCGATACCCGGGGCCCCTCCGCCGCCCGGAGTAGTATCAACGCCACCGCGTAACCCGACTGCCCTGCCCGTCGTTGAGCGGGTAGCAGGGCTTCTTCCGACGCGAGTTGTCCACCCTGGCTCACCCCTTCGAGTGAATTGGGTCAAGGAGTACAACTCTGCGGGCGGGATAGGGAGTCCCACACAGAGACCCCGAGTCGACAGGAGGTGCCGCCCGTGATCGGATCCGTATCGGCACACCGGCGGGCCAACGCCTTCGCCCAGGCCCTTGATGAGGAGTCTCGGGCGCAGCAGGCGGAGGAGCCGGCGGCAGATCCCGAGCAGGCGCGGCTGCTGGGCCTCGCGGGCCGGCTCGCCTCGGTGCCGGGACCGGCCCTCGACCCCGAGGTCAAGACCGCGCAGCGGACCCGGCTCATCGCCGCCATGGAGGCGATGCTCGCCGAGGACCTCGCCGAGGACGCCGCGGAGAGCACGGACGCGCCCCTCATCCCCGCCCCCCGCCGCCGCGGCGCCCACCGCGCGGCCGGCCCGCTGTCCCGGCTGCGCCCGCGCTCCCGGCTCGCCCGCGGCGTGGCCATCGGCGGCGTCGGCGTCGGCGTGGCCGCCGGGGCCTTCAGCGCCGCCGCCGCGGTCAGCTCCGACGCCCTCCCGGGCGACACGCTCTACGGCCTCAAGCGCGGCATGGAGGACCTGCGCCGCGGCATGGCCGACGGCGACACCGAGCGCGGCCGCATCTACCTCGACCAGGCGTCCACCCGGCTCAACGAGGCCCGCCGCCTCATGGAGCGCGACCGGGCCGGCGACCTCGACATCGAGTCCGTGGGCGAGATCCGCGAAGCCCTCGACAACGTACGGCACGACGCCGGCGAAGGCCGCCGGCTGCTGCGCGGCGCGTACGACGAGAACGGCTCGCTCGCCCCCATGCAGACCCTCTCCGCCTTCTCCCAGAAGAACGAGCGCAGTTGGCAGCAGCTCCGCGACCGGCTCCCGCCCGAGCTGGGCGAGCTGGGCGACGAGGTCAGCTCGGTGTTCGACGCCATAAAGCAGGACGTCGCCCCGCTGTCCTCGCTGCTGCCCGGCCCCGAGGACGACTCCACCCCCGGCGGCACCGCACCCGGCACCGAGGGCACCGGCGGCACGCGCACCGACCCCGACCCGTCCGGCCCGGCCCCCTCGCCCACCGCCACGGCCGACGGCGAGGTCGGCGTCGACGGCGAGCCGAAGCCCAGCGCCACCGAGAAGGACGGGCTGGTCGGCGAGGACGGCCTGATCGGCGGCGTCCTGCCCGACGAGGAGGAGTCCGGCGGCCGGGAGACCGACGGCAGCTCCTCCCCCACCGGGCAGGACCCCGACGGGACGAAGCCGGAGATCACCCTCCCGCCGCTGCTGCCCCTGCCCGACCTGGGCCTCGACATCGGCGAGGAGGAGGAATAGCGGAGGAGCAGCCGGGGGGCCGCCGGGGAGCGGCGGCCACGGGTCAGAAGAAGACCGACCGCCGCTCGACGAGCAGCCGGTACAGCGTGTGCTGGATCGTCTCGCGCACCTGGTCGGTCAGGTTGAACATCAGCATGGGGTCGTCCGCCGCCTCCGGCGGATAGCCGTCCGTGGGAATCGGCTCGCCGAACTCGATGGTCCACTTCGTCGGCAGCGGCACGGCGCCCAGCGCGCCCAGCCACGGGAACGTCGGCGTCAGCGGGAAGTACGGCAGCCCCAGCAGCCGCGCCACCGTCCGGGCGTTGCCGACCATCGGATAGATCTCCTCCGCCCCGACGATCGAGCACGGCACGATCGGCGCCCGCGCCCGCAGCGCCGTCGAGACGAAGCCGCCGCGGCCGAAGCGCTGGAGCTTGTAGCGCTCGGCGAACGGCTTGCCGATCCCCTTGAAGCCCTCCGGCATCACGCCGACGACCTCGCCGCGCGCCAGCAGCCGCGCCGCGTCGTCGGCGCAGGCCAGCGTGTGCCCGCCCTTGCGGGCCAGCTGGTTGACGAACGGCAGCGCGAACACCAGGTCGGCCGCGAGCAGCCGCAGATGGCGGTCGGCGGGGTGGTGGTCGTGCACGGCGACCTGGGCCATCAGCCCGTCCCAGGGCAGCGTGCCGGAGTGGTTGCAGACGACGAGCGCGCCGCCGGTGTCGGGGATGTTCTCGACGCCCTTGACCGTCACCCGGAAGTACTTCTCGAAGACCGGGCGGAACATCGGCACGAGCACCTGGTCGGTCAGCTCCGCGTCGTAGCCGAACTCGTCGACCTCGTAGTCGCCGGTCAGCCGGCGCCGCAGGAAGCCCAGGGCGTCCGTGGCCCGGCGCTCCCAGCCGCCGCCGAGGAGCCGCGGCAGCACGTCCACGAGGGCGCCCTGGAGGGCCGGGGCGACCGCGTCGGCGGCGTCGGCTCCCGGAGGGCGCGTACGGGCCCCTGACGCGGCGTGGGAGCCGTGCGCGGCGTCGCCGTCGGCGTCGGAGGCGGCGTCCGAGTCTGCGCCGGAGGCGGATCGTTCCGCCCCGGCCGCTCCCGCCTCGCCGGTACGCTCCGCGCCCCCGCCGTCCGCCGCGCCCTGCCCGCCCGGCAGCGCCGCGAGCGGCGCCTCCGCGCCCTCACCGCCGCCGTCGGCCGCGCGCCGCGGCCGGCCCGCGCCCGGGCGGCGCCGCGGCCTGCCGCCGCCGCGGGAGCGGTCGTCGTCGAACGGGATCACCTTCGCGTCAGCCATCGTGCACCGGCTCCTTCGCACCGCCGTCCGCCTGCCCCGGGACCCGTACGCCCGGCAGCCCCAGCAGCTCCCCGACCGCGTCCACGGCCCGCCGCACCTCCGCCGGCGGCAGCAGCCCCGCCGCGCGCCCGGCTGCGAAGTCGGCGAACGCCGCCACCGTCGAGTACCGCGGGGTGAAGCCCAGCAGCTCGCGCATCTGCGTCGTCTCCACCACCCGGCCGTGGGTCAGCAGCCGGATCTGCTCCGGCGAGAAGTCCGTCATCCCCGCCGACCGCAGCGCCGACCCCACCCACGTCACCGCGGGCAGCGGCACCGGAACGGTGGGGCGGCCGAGCCGCCGGGCCGCCTGGGACAGCAGCAGCACGCCCTCGCCCGCGATGTTGAACGTGCCGCTGTTGATCGTGCCGCGGCGCGGCTCCCCGGCGGCGAGCAGCAGCACGTCGACGACGTCGTCGTCGTGGACGAACTGCAACCGCGGGTCGTAGCCGAGGACGGTCGGCAGCGCGGGCAGCGCCAGATACTCGGCCAGGGGGGTGTCCACCCGCGGGCCCAGGATGTTGGCGAAGCGCAGCACGCACACGGCCACGTCCGGCCGGCGCCGGGCGAACCCGCGCACGTACCCCTCGACCTCCACCGCGTCCTTCGCGAAGCCGCCGCTGGGCAGCGCCTTGGGCGGCGTGCTCTCGGAGAACACCGCGGGGTCGCGGGGCGCGGAACCGTAGACGCTGGTGGTGGACTTCACGACGAGCCGCCGCACGCGCGGCGCCTGCTGACAGGCGCCGAGCAGCTGCATCGAGCCGATGACGTTGTTCTCCTTGACCGCCGCCCGGCCGCCGCGCGCGAGCGGGGTGCCGGTGACGTCCATGTGCATGACGGTGTCGACGCCGTGCTCGACGAGGATCCGGGCGAGCACCGGGTGGCGGATGTCCGCGGGGACGAAGTCGGCGCCCCCGAGCCCGTGCTCCGGCGCCCGGGCGTCGACGCCGATGACGCGGTCCACGTCCGGCTCCCGCACCAGCCGGCGGACCAGGCGCCCGACGAGGGGACGGGCGACGCCGGTGACGAGCACGGTCCTGCCCACGGGCCTCGCCTCCCTCTCCCTGCTGCCCGCGCCCCTGCCGTACGCGGCCGATCGCCCCACCGTACTCGCAGGACAACCCGGCACCACGCACAACCGCCGTCCACCCGCCGGGAAGGCGGATGGACGGCGGTACGGGTGCGGGCTACCGCTACTTCTTGTTGCGGCGCTGCACTCGCGTGCGCTTGAGCAGCTTGCGGTGCTTCTTCTTCGCCATCCGCTTACGCCGCTTCTTGATCACAGAGCCCACGGGTACCCTCGCTCACTTCATCTCCGTCGGGGTGGGCGGGCAAGGGCCCACACGTCTTACAGGGGCCCAAGCCTACCCGGGCGAGCAGGATTGACGTAATCGAGGGTGCGCAACCGGCCCGACCCGTCAGGCGGACTCCACCCCCACATACGACTCGCGGAGGTATTCGTGCACGGCCTGCTCCGGCACCCGGAAGGACCTCCCCACCCGGATCGCCGGCAGATGGCCGCTGTGCACCAACCGGTACACGGTCATCTTCGACACTCGCATCACCGCGGCCACTTCGGCCACGGTCAGGAACACAACCTCATTCAGAGGCTTATCGCTTGCAGCCATGACACACCTGAACCTTCCGCACATGACGGACACCGGCTTCCCCTCCGGTGCCTCCTCCTCGCATGCGCGCTCCTCCCCAGATTAGGGGCGGGTGATGCAAGTGGGGAAGAGGAGTAGCGATCGCATGGCTACAGTGACAGACGGGCGTGTTTGAGCACATAGTCGGCCACCGGCCCGTAGCTGTCCGGTTGCACAGCGTCATCAAGAGGGACGACGACGGACACGCGGCCCTCCGCCTGGGCGACGAAGAGTGCCGGGTCGTCGGCGTCCGCCAGGCCGATGGCCTCGATGCCCAACTGACCAGCCCCGCAGGCCCATCCGTGGTCGCCCACCACCAGCCCGGGCAGCGGCCCGCCCGCGTCCGCGGCGGCACGGAGTGCCGCACGCAGGGGAAGCGGAGAGTGAGTATGGACCCCCCTGGTGGCGGGGGTCGCGGAGGGGTCCGGGTCCCGCAGCACGGCGACGCTCCCGGGGTAGTCGAGGTGGTATGTACGTACGCCGAATCGGGTCGTTATGTCGACATCTCTGCCCTCACCGGGGGTGAGGACAACGCACCCAGCCGCCGAGAGCGCCGCAGCCAAGGGGGCGTAGAAGCCGAGGAGCCGATCGGGATGACCAGTCCCGAACAGGACAGCCCCGCCGTCCCGCGCGGCGCTGCGCAGCCGCTCGGCGAAGGCGTCCAGGGCGGCGATCGTACGGTCCGGATCGATGACCTCGGTTCCCGAGATCCGGCCCGGATCACCGCTCGTACCGCAGCGTTCGGCCATCAGCCGCAGCAACTCGGCCACGGACCAGTCGCGTTCCGGTTCGAGGCCGAGCAGCACCCGGGGGTCGCGAGCCGCGAACTGCTGGTACCTGCGGAGGCTCTTGTCGCGGCTCGTCGTCACGCTGCCGGCGATCCCGGTCGCCAGCAGATGCGTACGCAATGCGGGGTCGTAGGTCAACACCCGCCCCACTCTGGCCGCCACGGCGGGCGGAACGCGCGGCTTCGCGAATATTTCGCCCCCGGGAGCCCGGGGCACCAGAGGTCAGGGCAACAGCCCGTGCGTCGGGAACACCGCCCGCCGCGCGGCCCGCACGGCACGGTCCAGCGCCGACCCCGGGTCGTAACCCGCGTCCCAGTCCGCCCAGGCGGCCTCACGCCCGTCCGTCATACGGAACGGCGCCTGCTGCCCGGTCCGCCGCAACGCCTCGGCCCGCCACTCCTCCGGCACCTCCGTCGCCGGAGCCACCGGCCGGCCCGCGGCGATGGCGCACAGATGGGCCCAGGAGCGCGGCACGACGTCCACGACGGCATAGCCGCCCCCGCCCAGGGCCAGCCAGCGCCCGTCCGCGTGCTCGTGCGCGAGAGCGTGACACGTCTCCATCACCGCACGCTGCGCGTCGAGGCTCACCGCGAGGTGCGCCAGAGGATCCTCGGCGTGCGTGTCGGCCCCGTGCTGCGACACGAGCACCTGAGGCCCCCAGGCGCCCAACAGCTCCGGCACGACGGCATGGAACGCCCGCAGCCACCCCTCGTCCCCGGTCCCGGCCGGCAGCGCCACGTTCACCGACTGCCCCTCGGCCGCGTCGCCACCGGTCTCCTCGGGCCAGCCGGTCTGGGGGAAGAGCGTGCGGGGGTGCTCGTGGACGGAGATGGTCAGCACCCGTGGGTCATCCCAGAACGCCGCCTGTACGCCATCACCGTGATGCACGTCCACATCGACGTACGCCACCCGCTCTACGCCCATCTCCAACAGCCGGGCGATGGCCAGGGCGGCGTCGTTGTAGACGCAGAACCCCGAAGCGGCCCCCGGCATCGCGTGATGGAGCCCGCCGGCGAAGTTCACGGCGTGCACCGCCGCCCCCTCCCACACGGCCTCCGCCCCCGCCACCGACTGCCCGGCGATCAGCGCGGACGTCTCGTGCATCCCCGCGAACGCCGGATCGTCCACCGTCCCCAGCCCGTACGTGGGATCGGCGTCCTCCGGCACCGCCGACGCCCGCCGCACGGCATCGATGTAGTCCTGCCGGTGCACAAGCCGCAACGTCGACTCCCCGGCCGCCGGCGCCGCGACAACCTTCAGGCCGTCGGCTCCATCGGCCCCGTCGATCCCCAGCTCCTCGACGAGACGCATGGTCAGCGCCAACCGAACGGGATCCATGGGGTGTTCGGGACCGAAGTCGTACGCGGTCATCGCCTGGTCCCACATCAGGTGCGCGCGGCCACTCATATCGGTCACCGTAACGCACGAAAGCCGCCCCCGGCGAAGAGCCAGGGACGGCTTTCATGAAGAATTGTTCGGCGGTGACCTACTCTCCCACACGGTCCCCCGTGCAGTACCATCGGCGCGGTCGGGCTTAGCTTCCGGGTTCGGAATGAGACCGGGCGTTTCCCCAACGCTATGACCACCGAAACACCATGAAACACACAACACGATGCCTCAAAACATCGGGTTGTTGTCTCAGAACCTACACAGTGGACGCAAGCAGCTATGGACAAGCCCTCGGCCTATTAGTACCGGTCACCTCCACCCCTCACAGGGCTTCCAGATCCGGCCTATCAACCCCGTCGTCTACAGGGGGCCTTAACCCCTACAAGGGGGTGGGAGTCCTCATCTCGAAGCAGGCTTCCCGCTTAGATGCTTTCAGCGGTTATCCCTCCCGAACGTAGCCAACCAGCCATGCCCTTGGCAGAACAACTGGCACACCAGAGGTCCGTCCGTCCCGGTCCTCTCGTACTAGGGACAGCCCTTCTCAAGACTCCTACGCGCGCAGCGGATAGGGACCGAACTGTCTCACGACGTTCTAAACCCAGCTCGCGTGCCGCTTTAATGGGCGAACAGCCCAACCCTTGGGACCGACTCCAGCCCCAGGATGCGACGAGCCGACATCGAGGTGCCAAACCATCCCGTCGATATGGACTCTTGGGGAAGATCAGCCTGTTATCCCCGGGGTACCTTTTATCCGTTGAGCGACGGCGCTCCCACAAGCCACCGCCGGATCACTAGTCCCTGCTTTCGCACCTGCTCGACCCGTCAGTCTCGCAGTCAAGCTCCCTTGTGCACTTACACTCACCACCTGATGACCAACCAGGCTGAGGGAACCTTTGGGCGCCTCCGTTACACTTTAGGAGGCAACCGCCCCAGTTAAACTACCCACCAGACACTGTCCCCGATCCGGATCACGGACCCAGGTTAGACATCCAACACGACCAGAGTGGTATTTCAACGACGACTCCACAACCACTGGCGTGGCCGCTTCACAGTCTCCCACCTATCCTACACAAGCCGAACCGAACACCAATATCAAGCTGTAGTAAAGGTCCCGGGGTCTTTCCGTCCTGCTGCGCGAAACGAGCATCTTTACTCGTACTGCAATTTCACCGGGCCTATGGTTGAGACAGCCGAGAAGTCGTTACGCCATTCGTGCAGGTCGGAACTTACCCGACAAGGAATTTCGCTACCTTAGGATGGTTATAGTTACCACCGCCGTTTACTGGCGCTTAAGTTCTCAGCTTCGCCACCCCAAAGGAATGACTAACCGGTCCCCTTAACGTTCCAGCACCGGGCAGGCGTCAGTCCGTATACATCGCCTTACAGCTTCGCACGGACCTGTGTTTTTAGTAAACAGTCGCTTCTCGCTGGTCTCTGCGGCCACCCCCAGCTCCGGCCGTAAAAGCCATCACCAGAAGCGGCCCCCCTTCTCCCGAAGTTACGGGGGCATTTTGCCGAGTTCCTTAACCATAGTTCACCCGAACGCCTCGGTATACTCTACCTGACCACCTGAGTCGGTTTCGGGTACGGGCCGCCATGAAACATCGCTAGAGGCTTTTCTCGACAGCATAGGATCATCCACTTCACCACAATCGGCTCGGCATCAGGTCTCACCCTCATGTTGCACGGATTTACCTGCACAACGGGCCACACCCTTACCCCGGGACAACCACCGCCCGGGCTGGACTACCTTCCTGCGTCACCCCATCACTCACCTACTACAAGCTCGGGTCACCGGCTCCACCACACCCCGCATCACCCGAAGGATCAACGAGGGGGCTTCACGGGCTTAGCATCACCTGATTCAATGCTGGGCGCTTCACAGCGGGTACCGGAATATCAACCGGTTATCCATCGACTACGCCTGTCGGCCTCGCCTTAGGCCCCGACTTACCCTGGGCAGATCAACTTGACCCAGGAACCCTTAGTCAATCGGCGCACACGTTTCCCACGTGTGTATCGCTACTCATGCCTGCATTCTCACTCGCGAACCGTCCACCACTACCTTCCAGTGCGGCTTCACCCGGCACACGACGCTCCCCTACCCACCCACACACCCGTTAAGGCTCTAGTGTGAGTGACACGACTTCGGCGGTACGCTTGAGCCCCGCTACATTGTCGGCGCGGAATCACTTGACCAGTGAGCTATTACGCACTCTTTCAAGGATGGCTGCTTCTAAGCCAACCTCCTGGTTGTCTCTGCGACTCCACATCCTTTCCCACTTAGCATACGCTTAGGGGCCTTAGTCGATGCTCTGGGCTGTTTCCCTCTCGACCACGGAGCTTATCCCCCGCAGTCTCACTGCCGCGCTCAACTTACCGGCATTCGGAGTTTGGCTAAGGTCAGTAACCCGGTAAGGCCCATCGCCTATCCAGTAGCTCTACCTCCGGCAAGCAACACACGACGCTGCACCTAAATGCATTTCGGGGAGAACCAGCTATCACGGAGTTTGATTGGCCTTTCACCCCTAACCACAGGTCATCCCCCAGGTTTTCAACCCTGGTGGGTTCGGGCCTCCACGACCTCTTACAGCCGCTTCACCCTGCCCATGGCTAGATCACCCCGCTTCGGGTCTAGAGCGTGCAACTCAACGCCCAGCTAGGACTCGCTTTCGCTACGGCTACCCCACACGGGTTAACCTCGCTACACACCGCTAACTCGCAGGCTCATTCTTCAAAAGGCACGCAGTCACGACCGAAGTCCCCAAAGGAACAACGGCGACGCTCCCACGGCTTGTAGGCACACGGTTTCAGGTACTCTTTCACTCCGCTCCCGCGGTACTTTTCACCATTCCCTCACGGTACTATCCGCTATCGGTCACCAGGGAATATTTAGGCTTAGCGGGTGGTCCCGCCAGATTCACACGGGATTTCTCGGGCCCCGTGCTACTTGGGTGGTTCACAACGAGCCGTACACGTTTCGACTACGGGGGTCTTACCCTCTACGCCGGGCCTTTCGCATGCCCTTCGCCTACACGTACGGTTTCTCACTCGCCGACCAGCCGGCAGACCGGTCACGTAAACTCCCACAACCCCGCATGCGCAACCCCTGCCGGGTATCACACACACACGGTTTAGCCTCATCCAGTTTCGCTCGCCACTACTCCCGGAATCACTGTTGTTTTCTCTTCCTGCGGGTACTGAGATGTTTCACTTCCCCGCGTTCCCTCCCAACTGCCTATACATTCAGCAGCGGGTGACAGCCCATGACGACTGCCGGGTTTCCCCATTCGGACACCCCCGGATCACAGCTCGGTTGACAGCTCCCCGGGGCCTATCGCGGCCTCCCACGTCCTTCATCGGTTCCTGGTGCCAAGGCATCCACCATGCGCCCTTAAAAACTTGGCCACAGATGCTCGCGTCCACTGTGCAGTTCTCAAACAACAACCCATAAGAGAAACAGACACTTGCGTGCCCGCGCTCTCAGATACCCAACAGTGTGCCGTGACGCGTAATCGATGTTCCACCCATGAGCTGGCCGTGCGGGACACTTGCCCGCATGCGGCACGGTGCTCCTTAGAAAGGAGGTGATCCAGCCGCACCTTCCGGTACGGCTACCTTGTTACGACTTCGTCCCAATCGCCAGTCCCACCTTCGACGGCTCCCTCCCACAAGGGGTTAGGCCACCGGCTTCGGGTGTTACCGACTTTCGTGACGTGACGGGCGGTGTGTACAAGGCCCGGGAACGTATTCACCGCAGCAATGCTGATCTGCGATTACTAGCGACTCCGACTTCATGGGGTCGAGTTGCAGACCCCAATCCGAACTGAGACCGGCTTTTTGAGATTCGCTCCACCTCACGGCATCGCAGCTCATTGTACCGGCCATTGTAGCACGTGTGCAGCCCAAGACATAAGGGGCATGATGACTTGACGTCGTCCCCACCTTCCTCCGAGTTGACCCCGGCAGTCTCCCGTGAGTCCCCACCACCCCGAAGGGCGTGCTGGCAACACAGGACAAGGGTTGCGCTCGTTGCGGGACTTAACCCAACATCTCACGACACGAGCTGACGACAGCCATGCACCACCTGTACACCGACCACAAGGGGGACCGTGTCTCCACGGTTTTCCGGTGTATGTCAAGCCTTGGTAAGGTTCTTCGCGTTGCGTCGAATTAAGCCACATGCTCCGCCGCTTGTGCGGGCCCCCGTCAATTCCTTTGAGTTTTAGCCTTGCGGCCGTACTCCCCAGGCGGGGCACTTAATGCGTTAGCTACGGCACGGACGACGTGGAATGCCGCCCACACCTAGTGCCCACCGTTTACGGCGTGGACTACCAGGGTATCTAATCCTGTTCGCTCCCCACGCTTTCGCTCCTCAGCGTCAGTATCGGCCCAGAGATCCGCCTTCGCCACCGGTGTTCCTCCTGATATCTGCGCATTCCACCGCTACACCAGGAATTCCGATCTCCCCTACCGAACTCCAGCCTGCCCGTATCGAATGCAGACCCGGGGTTAAGCCCCGGGCTTTCACATCCGACGCGACAAGCCGCCTACGAGCTCTTTACGCCCAATAATTCCGGACAACGCTTGCGCCCTACGTATTACCGCGGCTGCTGGCACGTAGTTAGCCGGCGCTTCTTCTGCAGGTACCGTCACCCCAAGGAGCTTCTTCCCTGCTGAAAGAGGTTTACAACCCGAAGGCCGTCATCCCTCACGCGGCGTCGCTGCATCAGGCTTGCGCCCATTGTGCAATATTCCCCACTGCTGCCTCCCGTAGGAGTCTGGGCCGTGTCTCAGTCCCAGTGTGGCCGGTCGCCCTCTCAGGCCGGCTACCCGTCGTCGCCTTGGTAGGCCATCACCCCACCAACAAGCTGATAGGCCGCGGGCTCATCCTGCACCGCCGGAGCTTTCCACCCCCAGGCATGCGCCCAGAGGTGAACATCCGGTATTAGACCCCGTTTCCAGGGCTTGTCCCAGAGTGCAGGGCAGATTGCCCACGTGTTACTCACCCGTTCGCCACTAATCCACCCCCGAAAGGGCTTCATCGTTCGACTTGCATGTGTTAAGCACGCCGCCAGCGTTCGTCCTGAGCCAGGATCAAACTCTCCGTAAATGCTTCAACAGAATCAAAGCACCACAGAACGAGTCTGCCTCGCTACTGCTGTAATGCTGTGTTTCACAAACACTTGGCATCGACTACTTGGCACACTGTTGAGTTCTCAAAGAACGGACACTTCCTTCAAAACCCTCACGGGCCTCTCCGGGCGTTTCCCTTCGGTATGCCTTAACCGTAGCGGATTGTTCCCGCGGCGCAAAATCCGGCCGCCCGCCGAAAAGAAACGGGCACACCGCTTCTGCCCCGGCGAAAGGGAGTCGATCACACGTCAGGTAGATGGCAGGAGCCGCCCCTCCGGGACGGCCACCGTCGCGCTGCGGAACCGAACGGCCCCGTGGCAACCCGAAGAACGTTACGGATCCGCTTGCCCCGTGTCAAGCGCGATCACGGGTCACTCCAGGTCGGACAGGCGTCCGCTCGCGTCGGGCTGGGCGTCCTCCACGCGGCGGAGGAGGCGGGTCAGGAGCTCGCCGAGGAGGGTGCGTTCGGCGGGGGTGAGGTCCTGGAGCAGGTCGGCCTCCCAGTCCGTGCCCATGCGCATGCCCGCGAACCACTTCTCGCGGCCCAGCTCGGTGATGCCGACGATGACGCGGACGCGGTTGGCCTCGTCGCGTTCGCGGGTGACCAGGCCCTCGGTGACCATGCGGTCGATGCGGTGGGTCATGGCGGCCGGGGTGAGGCCGAGGCGCTTGGCGAGGTCGCCGGGGCCGAGCTGGTAGGGGGCGCCGGCGAGGACGAGGGACTTGAGGACCTCCCACTCGGTGCCGTTGATGCCGATGTCGGAGAGGTGGCGGCCGTAGGCGACGGTCATGCGGCGGTTGAGGCGGCTGAGGGCCGAGACGATCTGCTCGACCTGGGGGTCGAGGTCGTGGAACTCCCGCTGGTAGAGGGCGATCTGCTCGTCGAGCGGGCTGAGTTCCTGCGTGGGCGTCCGGTCGGGGCCGGCGGCCGGGGCGTCGCTGTCGGACATGGCGCGCAGTATCCCACCTCTCTCGTTCGCGTCGAACTTCTCAGTCGTGTACTCTTTAGGTCTGAACTTTAGCTTCTAAGTCTTCGATCCGGTAGCTCGACGAGCCGCCGGGTCGCACGTGTGTATGGGTGGTGAGTAGTGACGCGCGAGACGGGCACCGTGGCTCTGCGCCGTATCCAGGTGGGCAACGCTCTGAGTGCCTTCGGCAACGGCTTCACGGTGCCGTACACGTTCCTGTACGTGTCCCAGGTGCGGGACCTGGGGTCGGCGACGGCGGGTGTCGCGCTCGCCGGGTTCGCCATGGCGGCGCTGCTGGTGCTGCCGTTCACCGGGCGGGTCATCGACCGGCGCGGGCCGCTGCCGGTGGCGTTGGCGGGGGCGGTCGCCGCGGCCGCCGGGGCGCTGTCGCTGGGGCTGGCCGCGACGGCTCCGATGGTGCTCGCGTCGACGCTGGTCATGGGGGCGGGGATAGCCGTCATCCAGCCGGCGCTGGCGACGATGATCGTGTGGTGCTCGACGCCGGCGACGCGGTCGCGGGCGTTCGCGACGCAGTTCTTCCTGAACAACCTCGGGCTCGGTGTCGGCGGTCTGCTGGGCGGGCTGCTCGTGGACGAGGAGCACGCCGGGTCGTTCGTGCGGCTCTTCGCCATCGAGGCGGCCATGTTCCTGGTGCTCGGCGCGGTGGTCGCCACGGCGCGGATGCCGCGGGGGGCGCGGACGGCGGCGGGCGACGTGCCCGGGGGCGAAGGGGCCCGGGGGCGGTGGCGGGTGCTGCTCGCGGACCGGGCGATGGTGTGGCTGTGCGTGCTGGGCTTCGTGATGTTCTTCGCCTGCTACGGGCAGTTCGAGTCGGGTCTGTCGGCGTTCGCGATCGAGGTCTCGGGGATATCCCCGGCGACGCTCGGGGTGGCGCTGGCGGCGAACACCGCGGTGATCGTCGTGGCGCAGTTCGCCGTGCTGCGGCTGGTGGAGCGGCGGCGGCGCAGCCGGGTCATCGCCGCGGTCGGGCTCATCTGGACGTTCGCGTGGCTGGTGGCCGGGGCGTCCGGGTGGGTCGCCGGCGGGCAGGCGATGGCGACGGCGGCGATCATCTCCACGTACGCGCTCTTCGGGCTCGGCGAGGCGATGCTGTCGCCGACCGTGGCGCCGCTGGTGGCCGACCTGGCGCCCAGTGCGCACATCGGTCAGTACAACTCGGTGTTCGCGCTGGTCAAGCAGCTCGCGCTGGCCATCGGGCCAGCCGTCGGCGGGCTGCTCGCCGGGGCCGGGGCGTACGGGGCGTACATCGCGATGCTCGTCGTGTGCTCGCTCGGCATCACGGCGATGGGGCTGCGGCTGGGGCGGCGGCTGACGCCGGTGCAGGACTGCCCGCGGCTCGCGGGCAGCGTGCCGGTGGCGGCGCACAAGCCGGCGGCGGCCACCGCGGCCGCCGCGGACTCCGCTCCCGTGCCCGCCGCCTGACGCGCGCCCGCGCGCGGCGGGTCCCGGCGGGCCGCGGCGGGACGGGTCAGCGGTTCGCCCCGCCCGGCAGGGCGAACTCGCACCACACCGCCTTGCCGCCGCCCAGCGTGCGGCGTGAGCCCCAGCTGGAGGCGATCGTGGCCACGATCGAGATGCCCCGGCCGTTCTCGTCGCCCGGCGCCGCCTGGCGGCGCCGGGGCAGGCGGTCGTCGCCGTCGGTGACCTCGACGATCAGCCTCCGGTCCGTACGCCGCAGCCGCAGCCGCATCGGCGGGGAGCCGTGCTGGAGGGAGTTGGCGACCAGCTCGCTGGCCGCCAGCACGCCCAGCTCGCGCAGCTCCGCCGGGAAGCGCCAGCTCGCCAGGACGCCGTCCGCGAACGCGCGGGCGCGCGGGGCCGCCTCGACGCCGCCGAGGAGATCCAGGGCCGCGCCGCGGAACAGTTCGGCCTCGCCGTCGTCGCGCAGCGGGTGCTCCAGCACCAGCACGGCGACGTCGTCGTCGTGCTCCGCGGTGACGCCGAGGGAGCGGATGAGCCGGTCGCAGACGACGCCGGGGGCGCCGGTGGCGCCGGCGAAGGCGGTCGCGAGCGCGGAGACGCCCTCGTAGATGTCCTGGCCGCGGCGTTCGATGAGGCCGTCGGTGTAGAGGACGGCGGTCGAGCCGGGCGGGAAGGGCAGTTCGGCGGAGGTGTGCGACCAGCCGCCGGCGCCGAGCGGCGGGCCGTTGGGCTCGTCGACGCGGCGGACGGTGCCCTCCGCGTCGCGGACGAGGATCGGCACGTGCCCGGCGGAGGCGTGCACCAGGCGGCCCTCGTGCGGGTCGTGGACGGCGTACGCGCAGGTGGCGATCTGGTTCGGGTCGATCTCGGCGGCGAGGCCGTCGAGGAGTTGCAGCACCTCGTGCGGCGGGAGGTCCAGGCGCGCGTACGCCCGTACGGCGGTGCGCAGCTGGCCCATGACGGCGGCGGCGCGGACGCCGCGACCCATGACGTCGCCGATGACCATCGCGGTGCGGCCGGCGCCGAGGGTGATGACGTCGTACCAGTCGCCGCCGACGGCGGCGTCGGTGCCGCCGGGCTGGTACTTGGCGGCGACCCGGAGGTCGTCCGGGTGCTCCAGCTTCTCCGGCAGCAGGCTGCGCTGGAGCGCGACCGCCGCCTCGCGCTGGAGCCGCTCGCCGGCGCGCAGCCGCTCCGCGGCCTCCACCTGGTCGGTGACGTCGGCGGCGGAGACGAGGACGCCGCCGCTCTCGCCGACGTCGATGGGGCTGCAGGTGAACGTGTACGAGCGGGTGTCGGGCGCGCGGCGGGCCTTGACGGTGCGCGGGGTGCCGCTGCGCAGCACCTGGTCCATCAGCGGCAGCAGGCCCAGCTCGGCCAGTTCGGGGAGGGCGTCGCGGGCGGGGGCGCCCGGGGAGCGGGCGCCGAAGACGGCGGCGTACGCGTCGTTGACGTAGGCGATGCGGTGGTCCGGGCCGTGGACGACGGCGACGGGGGCGGGCAGCCGGCCGAGGGTGGCGCTCACGGGCAGTTCCACGCCGGGGTCGACGCCGCGGTCGGCGCCGGGGTTCGCGGCGGGTGCCGTATCGGGTTCCGGGCCCGGGGCGTCCCCGCCGCCACCGCCGCGGCCCGCCGGGCCGGCGGGGTCGGCGTCCGGGTCGACGCCCGGGGGCGGTTCGGCCGCGGCGCGGCGGCCCTGCCGCCGGGCGGTGGGGACGGCACCGCGAAACCCCCGCGCGGCGGCGGTGCGGCGCGGGGATCCGGGGAGCCGGGGGCTCCAGCGCGTGAAGTTCAAGCGTGCCAGTCCCAGGTCCACTCGTTCGTCGTTCGTTTCGCTCCGTGCCGTTTCGTGCCCGTCCATGGTCACATGCCCCGGCTCAGTCGCCGTCAGGGCCGTGACCCGGCCGGGTGGCGAGTTCGCGCGCCGCCCGGGGGCGCCCGACCGGCCCGAGGGCGACGGTCTCCCGCTGGAACGGTCCGGCGAGCGTCCGCCCGGCGGGCCCGCGGGCCTTGCGGTCCGCGGAGAGCAGCTCGCCGGGGCGGTACGGACGATGCACGAGCCAGGCAGGGTAGCCCTTCGGGCGACGGCCGTACACAGAGGCGATGCCGCGGTGGCGGCCGGGGGAGGCGGCGGAGCCGGCGTGGCGGTGCCGGTGGCCGGGAGCCGGGCCGCCGCGCCGCCCGGCGCCCTCGGCGGGGATCCGGCGCAGGTCCGCGGGGCGTACGCCGGTGCGGGAACGGGTGGTGCGGCGCGCCATGTCTCCGCGCCCGGCGGGGGCTTGCGCGCCGGCGTGGCCGCCCCCCGTGAAGACGGGCGTGGGTACGGCCTCGCGGAGGGCGGGGCCGCGGGCCGCGGGGGCGGTGTCGCGCTGTTGGGGGATGTGGTTGCGCAGGCCGACCGCCTCCTCGGCGTAGGCGGTGCGGATGGGGTGGTCGACGGACGTCACCCGGGCGGCGATCAGCACGCGCGCCGGATCCGTCATGGCAACCTCCTGCGCTGGGGTCGGCGGCCTCGGAGCGCTCGGAACGCCCGGAACACCCATGACGCACCGCGTACGGACTTTTGTCCACAGGCGCGGGAAGGATTTCCGGCGCCGGGGGGGTCCGACCCGCGGCGGATCCTTATCCACAGCCCCTTCTCTCTTGACTTCTGCTGAACTATGTTCGTACGAGCCGGAGTGGCCCGACCAGACGCGCTCCGGTAAGCAGGGTGGGGAGTCTCCGGGGGGAGACTGTCATAACCGGGGGATACAGAGATGCAGGTTCAGAGCAGTCGTCTGTCAGCAAACATGACCGGATCGGGCACTTCGGGCGAACTGCCGCCCAACGGCCGGTCGGCGCTGCGAGTCGACGCGCAGCGCAATCTGGAGCACGTTCTGCGGGCCGCGCGCGAGGTCTTCGGCGAGCTGGGTTACGGCGCCCCGATGGAGGACGTCGCCCGCCGCGCCAGGGTCGGCGTCGGCACCGTGTACCGCCGCTTCCCGAGCAAAGAGGTGCTGGTCAAGCGCATCGCCGAGGCGGAGACCGCGCGGCTGACCGAGCAGGCTCGGGCGGCGCTCCAGCAGGAGGACGAGCCGTGGGCCGCGCTGGCCCGGTTCCTCCGCGCCTCCGTCGACTCGGGCGCCGGGCGGCTGCTGCCGCCGCAGGTGCTCGGCGTGACGGCGCACCCGCCGGAGGCGGGCGAGGAGGAGCCGCGGGTGCCGCAGCAGCGGCCCTCGCCGGACGGCACGGCGGCGCAGGTCGGCGCGCCGACGCAGGGCGGTCCGCAGGCGACCGCACTCGGCGGGCCGGGCTCGGCGGGGGTGGCCGCGGGCGCACCGGACGGCCTGGGCGCGGACGCCGCGAGCGTCGGCGGTACGGACGCGGCGGCCCTGCTCGACGTGGTCGGGCAGCTGGTCGCGCGCGCCCGGGACGCGGGGTCGCTGCGCGCGGACGTGTCGGTGTCGGACGTGCTGCTGGTGATAGCCACCGCGGCGCCGTCCCTGCCGGACCCGGCGCAGCAGGCGGTCGCGTCGGCGCGGCTGCTGGACATCCTGCTGGACGGGCTGCGGCCGCACGCGGAGGGGTGAGCACCGGCCGCCGGGCGGGGCTCTCGCTGCGCGGGGCGCCGCGCCCGGGGGTGCTGTGGCGTGCCGGGGCGTGCCCGGGGGTGTCCTCACGGGCGTCCCGGCGGGCTCCGGTGCGGTTCCCCTTGACGGGTGGCCCCGGCGGCGGTGGTGTGTGTTGACGGGGTCGCTCGTCAGGGTGCCTCGCCGCCCGGGGGCCGGGACGGGCCGGTGCGCCCGCCGCCCCGTCAAGCGAAAGGGACCCTTACCCCGAATGCGTGAACGTTAGTACGGGCCGTCCGCGAAAACCCTCCAACGGGTGGTTGGCCGTTCAACGCAGACGGCGGGCCGGTCCCGCTGTGGCACGCTCACCCGGACAACGGGGCGGACGAGTGTCTAACGGGAGCTTGCGGCATGGCAGTTGACGATCAAGACGATCGCGGGCGCGCCATGGACGACGGGACCTCCGGCGACTCGCCGCCCCCGGCGGGGCCTCCCGGCGGCGACGCCGACGGTGCCGGCGGTGCCGGCGGTGCCGACGAGGCCGTGGGCGCCATCCCGAGGCAGCGCGAACGGCGGGACGAGGGCGTCACCGGCGCGCTGCCCTCCGACACCGAGCTCGTCTCCCGGATGCGTACCGGCGACGACAGCGCGTACGAGGAGCTGTACGAGCGGCACGCCCCGGCGGTCCGCCGGTACGCCCGCACCTGCTGCCGCGACTCGCACACCGCCGACGACCTCACCGCCGAGGTCTTCGCCCGCACGCTGCAGGCGGTCCGCGGCGGCGCCGGGCCGGAGACGGCCGTACGGGCGTACCTGCTGACCACCGTGCGGCGGGTCGCCGCCGCCTGGACGAAGACCGCCAAGCGCGAGCAGCTCGTCGACGACTTCGCCGTCTTCGCCACCCAGGCGGCCCGGCCCGCCTCCGACGACGACACCCTCGACCTCGGCGCCGACGTACGGGCCATGCACGAGGCCGAGCAGTCGATGGCGGTGCAGGCGTTCCGCAGTCTGCCCGAGCGCTGGCAGACGGTGCTGTGGCACACGACGGTGGAGGACGAGTCGCCCAGCGAGGTCGCGCCGCTGCTCGGGCTCACCGCCAACGCCACCGCCGTGCTCGCCCACCGCGCCCGCGAGGGGCTCAAGCAGGCGTACCTCCAGGCGCACGTGTCCACCGCGCTCACCGCCGGCGGCGACTGCGCCCGCTACGCGGACCGGCTCGGCGCGTACGCGCGCGGCGGGCTGCGGATGCGCGCCGAGCGAGGGCTGCGCAAGCACCTCGACGACTGCGTGCGGTGCCGGATGGCGGCCGTGGAGGTCGCGGACGTCAACTCGCAGCTCAGCACGCTGCTCCCGGTCGCGGTCGTCGGCTGGTTCGCCTCGGCGGCGGCGGCGAAGGCCGCGGGGTTCGCGGGCGTGGGCGCGGGTGCGGGCGCGGCGGGTGCCGCCGGCGCGGGGGCCGCGGCGGCGGCGGGCGGCGCGGGAATCGGCACAGGGTCCGGCGCGGCGGGCGGCGCGGCCGGTGCGGCGGGCGAGGGCGTCGGGGCGCCGGTCAAGATCGCGGCGGCGGCGGGCATCGTCGTAGCGGCGGCGGCCGCCGCCCTGGCGCTGGCGCTGTCCGGCGGCGGCGGTGAGAAGGAGCCGGTCGCCAAGCCGCCCGCCACCGCGGCCCCGGCGCCGCCGCCGGAGTCGTCGCCGCCCCCCGAGGAGCCCGAGCCGGCTCCCCCGCCGCCGGCCCCGGAGCCGCCGGAACCCACGCCCACCCCGACCCCGGCACCCACGCCCAGCCCGACGCCCGAGGAGCCCTCCCCCACCCCGACACCGACCCCGACCCCGACGCCCACCCCGCCGCCTCCGCCGCCCGCCCCCGAGCCGTACCGCGTGGCCGGCCTCGACGCGGACGCCTTCGGCGACGGCACGGACCCGGAGATCGTGATAAACCGCAGCGGCTGGTGGTGGCAGCGCGACGGGCTGTCCATCGGCGGCCGGACGTACGGCCACGGCGTGACGGTGCACGCGAAGTCGTCGCTGCTGATCGAGCTGAACCGATCCTGCACGCACTACCGGGCGGCGGCCGGGATCGACGACACGATGCGCCGGCTGGGCGCGGCCAGGTTCAGCGTCTACGGCGACGGCACCCGGCTGTGGCGCTCGGACTGGGTCCGCGCGGGCGAGGAGGCGGCCGTGGTCGACGTGGGCCTGCCGGACGGCACCGAGACGATCCGGCTCGTGGCCGAGCCGGAGCACCCCATGTACACCGCGATGCTGACGGACTGGGCGGACTCGGTCATCAACTGCCGCTAGTCGCGGGGCCGCTCGTCACGGATACGCAGCCGTACGCCGGTCGTCAGCTTCTCCAGCAGCGCGATGAGCACGTCGCGTTCGCCCGCCGGCAGGTCGCCGACGAGGGCGGCCTCGCGGCCGAGGACGGCGTCGACGGACCGCTCGATGAGCGCGTGCCCGTCGGCGGTCAGCGCCACCTCCACCGTCCGGCGGCCGGTGTCCCCGCGGGCGCGGCGGACGAGGCCCTCGCGTTCGGCCCGGGCGACGCGCTGGGAGATCGCTCCGGCGGTCACCAGGGTGCGCGCGGTGATCTCCCGGGTGCTGAGCCGGTACGGCGGCCCGGAGCGGCGGATGACGGCCAGCAGGTCGAGGGTGGCCGCGTCGATCCCCGCCTCGCGCAGCACCCGGGCGCGGTCGTCGGCGAACAGCTTCGCCAGCCGCCAGATGGGCGTGACGATCTCGATGGACTCGGTGGGGGTGCCGGGGCGTTCGCGCCGCCAGGCCGCGGCGATCTCCGCGGCCGGATACGAGGGCGGGGCGTCCCCGGCCGCGGTGTCCCTGGCCGCGGCGGTGTCGTCGGTCATGGCGCGGTCCCCCTGCGATGGAGTACGTTTAGACCTAAACGTAGCAGGAGGAGGACCCTTGCCCCGCACCGTGCTCGTCACCGGAGGAACCAGCGGCATAGGCCGCGCCATCGCCGCCCGCTTCGCCGCCGACCGGGCCGACGTCCTCATCACCGGACGCCGTCCCGGCACCGTCGGCGAGGCCGCCGCGGAGCTGGGCGTGCGGGGCGTGGCCTGCGACGCGACCGACCCCGGCCAGGTCGCCGCACTCGCCGCCGAGGTCACCGCACTCGACGTCCTGGTCAACGCCGCCGGCGGCCTGCCCGCGCCGGCGCCCGACGGCGTACCGCCCCTGGAGGCCGTGCTGGCCCAGTGGCACGACAGCCTCGCCCAGAACCTGCTCGGCGCGGTCCTGACCACCGCCTCGGTACGGGACAGGCTCGCCCCGGGCGGATCCGTCATCAGCATCGGGTCGATCGGCGCCGAGCGCCGCGGCGGCTCGTACGGCGCGGCGAAGGCGGCCCTGGCCGCCTGGAGCGCCGCGCTGTCCGGTGAACTCGGCCCGCACGGCATCACCAGCAACGTCATCTCCGCGGGCTACGTCGCCGGCACCGGCTTCTTCCGCGGCGGGATGACCGACGCGCGCCACGACGCGCTCGTGGAGGAGACGCACAACAAGCGGCCGGGCGCGGTCGAGGACATCGCCGAGACGGCGTACTTCCTCGCGTCCCCGGGCGCCCGGCACCTCACCGGCCAGACCGTGCACGTCAACGGAGGCGCCTTCACCACCCGCTGACCCCGCCCCGGACCCGTCCCGCCCCGGACCCGCACCGTCCCGGTCCCGCACCGTCCCGGTCCCGTACCGCCCCCGACCCGTCCCCGGAGCGCGTCACGCGGGCGCGACCAGCAGCGGCCGCGCCCGCTCCCGCAGCTCCGCCACCATCGGCTCGTCCCCGTACGGCTCCAGCCGCGCCAGCAGGTCCTTCACGTACTCCGTCGTCCGCGCCGACGAGATCCGCCCCGCGACCTCCACCGCCCGCGTCCCCTGGGCGCACGCCGCGTCCAGGTTCCCCGACTCCAGCTCCGCGACCGCCGCCACGATCAGCCGCAGCCCGTGCGACCGTACGAACTCCTCCGTCGGCCGCGCGAGCGCCTGCTCCGTGAACCGCCGCACCTGCCGCGGCACCCGCAGGTCGCGGTAGCACTCGGCGGCGTCGGCGGCGAGCCGGTCGTACGCGTAGAAGCCGAGCCAGGCCGGGTCCGGGTCGCCCGCGCGCGCCCGCTCCAGCCAGCTCTCCGCCGCCGCCAGCGCCGTCCCGCACGACGCCTCGTCCTGCGCGCGGGCGTGCGACCGCGCCTCGACGAGGTGGAAGAAACTCATCGTGCGCGCCGTCGCGAGCCCCCTGTTGCGCTCGATCGCGGCCTGGGCGAGGTCCACGCCCTCGTCGGCGAAGCCGCGGTACGTGGCCTGCAACGACATCGACGCCAGCACGTACCCCCCGAGCGGCACGTCCGCCGCGGCCCGCGCGAGCCGCAGCGCCTGGATGTAGTACCGCTGGGCGGCCTCCTGCTGGCCGGTGTCGAAGGCCATCCAGCCGGCGAGCCGCGTCAGTTCGGCGGTGGCGCCGAAGAGCGAGCGCCCCACCTCGTCGGTGTACGCGCCGAGCAGCAGCGGCGTCGCGTCCACGCGCAGGCACTCCGGCACCATCGACGCCCGCCAGTCGCCGCCCCCGTACTTGGAGTCCCAGCGCCGCGCCTCCTCCGCCGCGTCGCGCAGCTTGGCGACGTCGCTGTGCCCCACCCGGCGGGGCCCGGAGGCGTCGTCGGCCGCGGCGGCGAGCGCGTGCTGCGGGTCGGCGGCGTCGAGGCCGTCGAGCCCGCCGGCCGCGCCGACGCCGTCGAGCCCACGGGCGACCGAGCCGTCGGCCGGCGTGATCAGCCACCGGGAGGCGGGCGTGGCGTACGCGCTGACGGCGAAGGACCCGGCGAGGCTCTGCCAGATGCCGCCGCTGCCGGCCCGCCGCCCGGCGAGGTCGAGCCGGTACAGCTCGGTGGCCGAGCGCACCGCCTCGCCCACGTCGCGCGGGAAGGCGAGGCCGACCTCGGGCGCCGGGTCGGTGTCGGCGAGACCTATCTCGTGCAGCGGCACGGGGCGGCCGAGCTTGCCCGCGATGGCGGTCGCGATCAGGTGGGGCGCGGCGCCCTGCGGCACCATCCCCTTCGTCACCCAGCGGGCGACGGACGTCTTGTCGTACCGGAGGGTCATCCCTCGCTGCGCGCCTAGGTCGTTGACCCGGCGGGCGAGTCCGGCGTTGCTGATCCCGGCGAGCGCGAGCATGTGGCCCAGCTTCTCGTTCGGCCCGCGTGGCGTCCTGGACATGCACACCCCTCGACCACCGACGGCTCCCGTCCGGCAGGTGGGGATCCGGCCGGGTCGCATATGCACCCAGCGTAGTTCGCTGGATCCCGACCGTTAAGGGGAATGTTTCCGGATGGCGGGATTACAGCGCGCGTGCTCCGGGGTCGTGTGGCGGTGCGCCGTACGTGCGCTCTGCCCGCGAAGGGCCCCGCACGCTTGGCTGGTTGTCCGTGGGTCGGCTCGCCGCGCGTGGGAAACCGGCGGGCCTGGGGAACTCCGCCGTCATTCATCCCCGCGGGCGGCGGCCTACGGTCCGGGGAGCGCGGGACGCTTCCCGGACCGCACAAGGGCCCCCGAGGGCCCGAAATCGGCCGGGATCGGGCCCGTCGAGAATGGCTGAATGACGCCCCTTGCTACGGGCGTAGATCCGGGCGTACGGGGCGGTTGCCCCGGAGTCCGGGCGCCCGGGCCGGGTTCCGGACGCCGGCCGGCGCCCCATCGGCCCGGCCCGTGCGGCCCGTCCGCGGCCGTGCCCGCGCGGACTCCTGCGCTCCCGCATCCACTCACACGCGCCCCTCTCGTGGCAGCATGGTCCTGACGAAGCGGCAGTACGCCCTGTGCGTGGCGGAGTTGACGCCGATCGCCCGGCTCCGCCCGGCTCGCCCGGCTCGCCCGGCTCGGCTTGGCATATGCCGGTACGTCCCCTGTTGCCCACGAGGAGGCGCGCATGCGGTGGTTGGTGGGGTGGAGCAGTTCCGCCGCCGCGCCGTCGTTCCTCGACGGCGCCCAGACGGCCGACGACTACGACCTCCACCCCGTCGGCGCCCAGCTCGTCTGGGGCGGCCCCGACCCGCTGTGGGCGGTCGGCGACTGGCGGCCGGACGAGATCCGGGTCGTCGGCGTCGCCCCGCTGATCCGGCTCGCGGTCTTCGGCGTCTGCGGCGCCGGCGACGAGCAGTTGCGGGTGGGCCTGCTCGCCGCCCGCGGCGGCGCCGTACGGCACCTGACCGCCTGGTCCGGCGGGTACACCGCGGTCGCCCAGGTCGGCCGCCGCACCACCGTCCTCGGCGACCTCGCCGGCGCCCGCCCCGTCTTCCACACCGCCTGGGACGGCGGCACCGCGTACGCCACCGCCGCGCTCCCCCTCGCCGACCTCGTCGAAGCCGAGCTGGACGTTCCCCACCTCGCCGCCCAACTCGCCTGCCCCGACGTGCCGGAGGCCCTCGGCGACGGCACGCCGTACGCCGGCGTGCACCGGGTGCCGCCCGGCCACGCGCTCACCCTCCGCGAGGGCGCGAAGGAGATCACCGGCTACGAACCGCGCGCCTCCCTCGCCGTCGCCGCGCCGTCCCTGGACACCGAACCGGCGGTGGAGGGCGTACGCGACGCGCTGGTGGAGTCCGTACGCGCCCGCCTGGCCGCCCCGCGGCACGCGCCCGAACCCGGCTTCGGCGGCCTCGACCCCGGCCCCGTACCCGGCATGGGCCCCGCCGACCGGCGCGCCGCCCGCGGCCCGGCGCCCGGCATCGGCGCCGACCTCTCCGGCGGCATCGCCTCCGGCACCCTCGCGCTGCTGGCCGCCGGGCTGCCCGGAGCGCCCGGCACGCCGCCGGGGCTGGGCCCCGGACAGGGCGAGCGGCTGCTCGCGGTGACGTTCAACGACCTGACGGCGCGCGCCGACGAGGCCGAGCTGGAGCGGGCCCGCACCATCGCCGCCAACCCGCGGCTGCACCACGTGGTGGTCGCCGCCGGCGAGTCGGCGCTGCCGTACGCGGACCTGGAGAGCATGCCGCTGACCGACGAGCCCGGCCCCTCGCTCGTCGCCGCCGCCCGGCACCGCCGCCGGCTGACCGCCGGCGGCGCCGATCACCTGGTGGGCGTCGGCGCCCGCGAGGTCCTCGACGCCCACCCGGCCCGGCTCGCGGACCTGCTGCTGGACCGGCGGCGGCGCTCGCTGTTCCGGCCCGTGACGGCGCTGGCGCGCGCGGAGGGGTCGGTACGGACGCCGCTGACCGTCTACCGCGCGGCCCGGCGGCTGGCCCGTACGCCCTACCCCGCGGGCATCGCCGAGGGCGCCGAGGCGCTCCTCGACGACCCCGCGGGCGGCCTCGGCGCAGACGGGGCGCACCGGGGCGGGCGGGGCGCGCTGGACGCCTCCCTGGCCGCGCTGAGCTGGTGCCGGCCCGGGCCCGCGGCGCGCTGGCTGACCGGCGAGGCGCTCGCCGAGGTGGCGGTGCGGCTGCGCGGCTCCGCGGGCACCGCCAACGGCGACGGCACCGGCCGCCCCGGCGAGCGCCGCGCCGCCGCCGCGCTGGCGCAGTCCGGCGCCGACTACCGGGTCTTCGAGCAGGCCGCGGAGGTCCGCTTCCAGCGGCTGCACGCCCCGTTCCTCGACAACCAGGTCGTACGGGCCTGCCGCGCACTCCCCGAGGCGCTGCGCGTCCAGCCGGGGGCGCGCGCCGCGGTGCTGGGCGCCGTGCTGGACGGCGCCGGCATCCGCGGGCTGCCGCCGGGCTGGGGCGCGACCACGGCCGCCGCGGCCGCCGCGGCGTCGGCGGAGCGGATCGGCCTGCGGCGCGCGGCACCGGAGCTGGCCGACCTCTTCCACCGGCCGCTGCTGGCGGACGCGGGGCTGGTGGAGGGCCGGGTGGTGCGCAAGGCGCTGCGGGCGGCGGCGGACGGCGCGGCGCTGCCGCTGGCCGGGCTGGCGGAGCTGGTGTCGGCGGAGCTGTGGCTCCAGCGGCTGATGCTGCGGCGCGGGTCGGTATGGACGGGCGACGCGGCGCCGCGGCAGCGGGCGGTGGCGGGCGGGGTGCCGCCGCGGCTGCCGCTGTAGCGCCGGGCGGGCCCCGGTGGGCGGTGCCCTCGTCTGGCGGTCTCCGGGGTCTGGCGGTGCCCTGATTTGGCGGTCTCCGGGCCGCGCGGGGGATGATGGGGGCTTCCCTGCCGGAGGTGCCATGGCCGACGACTGCGACGTCCTCGTGATCGGAGCCGGCATCGTCGGCCTCTCCACGGCGTACGCCCTCACCCGTGCCGCCCCCGGCACCCGCGTCCTCGTCATGGAGAAGGAACCCGGCCCGGCGCACCACCAGACCGGGCGCAACAGCGGCGTGATCCACAGCGGGCTGTACTACCGGCCGGGCTCGCTCAAGGCGCGGTTCGCGGTGCAGGGCGCCGCCGAGATGGTCGAGTTCTGCGCGGCGCACGGGCTGCCGCACGCCGTCACCGGCAAGATCGTCGTGGCCACGGAGCGGGACGAGCTGCCGCGCCTGCACGCGCTCGCGCAGCGCGGGCGCGAGAACGGCATTCCGGTGCGCGAGCTGGGACCGGCGCAGATCACCGGGTACGAGCCGCACGTGCGCGGGCTCGCGGCGCTGCACGTGGCGACGACGGGCGTGTGCGACTTCCGGGCCGTGGCGCGGACGCTGGCGGAGCTGGCGCGGGAGGCGGGCGCGGAGGTGCGGTACGGGACGGAGGTGCGGGCGATCGCGCGCGGCCCGGGCCGTACGGCTCGTACCGCTCGTACAGCTCGTACGAACCGTGCGCCCCGCGCGCCCCGCACGCCCCGCACGCCCCCGGCGCGCACGACCCGCCCCGCCCCCGCGGCCGCCCGCCCCGCACCGGCGGCACCCGCCGCCCCCGGCCCCGGCATCGCCGTCCGCACCGCCGCCGGGGACGTCGTCCGCGCCCGCGCCCTCGTCAACTGCGCCGGCCTGCACTCCGACCGCGTCGCCCGCCTCGCCGGCGACCGCCCCGGCCTGCGCATCGTCCCCTTCCGCGGCGAGTACTACGAACTCGCCCCGCACGCCGCCGACCTCGTCCGCGGCCTCGTCTACCCCGTCCCCGACCCCGCGTTCCCCTTCCTCGGCGTCCACCTCACCCGCGGCATCGACGGCGCCGTCCACCTCGGCCCCAACGCCGTCCCCGCCCTCGCCCGCGAGGGCTACTCCCGTACGAGCCTCAGCCCCCGCGACGCCGCGGCCACGGTCGCGTACCCCGGCAGCTGGCGCATAGCCCGCCGCCACTGGCGCTACGGCGCCGGTGAGCTGCACCGCTCGTTCTCCCGCCGGGCGTTCACCGAGGCCGTACGGCGGCTGCTGCCCGCGGTCGACGAGCAGGACCTGCGCCCGGCCGCGGCGGGGGTGCGGGCGCAGGCGGTGCTGCCGGACGGCTCACTGGCCGACGACTTCCGCATCGCCACCGGACCGCGGACGGTCCACGTGCTGAACGCGCCGTCCCCGGCGGCGACCGCGTCCCTGCCGATCGGCAGGGAGATCGCCCGCAGAGCGCTGGACCTCCTGTGACGGCGCGGGACGCGTCCTCAGTAAAATAAGGACACTGTGTCCGACCATTCCGATCAGCACGATCGTCCCCAGCCCAGGTTCCCCGACGGCCCCGCCCCCGCGCCCGCCGGGCCGCACCACGAGCGGCGCATCCGCTCCTTCGTCCCGCGCCGCAGCCGCGTGACCCTCGCGCAGGGCGCGGCCCTGGAACGGCTCTGGCCGAAGTGGGGCTTCGACATCGACGGCAAGCGCGTCCTCGACCTCGACGAGCTCTTCGGCGACCGCCCGGTCGTGGTGGAGATCGGCTTCGGCATGGGCGAGGCGACCGCCGAGATGGCCGCGGCCGACCCCGCCACCGGCATCCTCGCCGTCGACGTCCACACCCCCGGCCACGGCAACCTGCTGCGGCTCATCGAACAGCGGGGGCTGACGAACGTACGCATCGGAAACGGCGACGCCGTCATCCTGCTCCGCGAGATGCTCCCCCCGGCCGCGCTCGCGGGGATGCGGGTCTACTTCCCGGACCCGTGGCCGAAGAAGCGGCACCACAAGCGCCGGCTCATCCAGCCGGAGTTCCTGGCGCTGGCCGCGTCGCGGCTGGCGCCGGGCGCGGTGCTGCACTGCGCGACGGACTGGGAGCCGTACGCGGAGTGGATGCTGGAGGCGCTGGAGGCGTCGCCGTACTACGAGAACGCCCACCCCGGCGGCGGCTACGCGCCCCGGCCCGACTTCCGCCCGCGTACCCGCTTCGAAGGCCAGGGCCTCGGAAAAGGCCACGTCGTGAACGATCTGCTCTTCCGCCGCGTCCGCGATGTCGGCGGGAGTGGTTAAGGTCGAGGCGTGGAGGAAGACGGCGGGCAGCTGATGTCCCGGCCGCGGGAGCCCGAGGGGTTCGGTCCGCGCCCGGTGTACGACGACGCGCGCACGCGGCCCGCCGAGCCCGTCGAGCCCGCAGCGCCGCCCCCCGCCCGCCCGCGCTTCTGGCGCCGGAGAGGGCTGCGCCTGGGCGCGGTGGCGACGGTGCTGACGCTGGCGGGCGTGGCGATCCTGGCGCTGGTGTGGTGGGAGACGGGGACGCACGGGATGCTCGTCGGCGGCGGGCTGGCGCTGCTGCCGGTGCCGCTGCTGATCGCCGGCTTCCTGTGGCTGGACCGGGTGGCGCCCGGCCCCTGGCGCTACCGGATCTTCGCCTTCTCCTGGGGCGCCTTCGTCTCCACGCTCGTCGCCATGCTGGCGAACACCTTCGCCGCCCGCTGGATCGCCACCGGCCTGCCGACCTCGTCGTCGCGCGAGGCGGACCTGTGGGGGATGGCGGTCGTGGCGCCGGTGGTGGAGGAGTCGGCGAAGGCGGCCGCGATCCTGCTGCTGTTCCTCTTCCGCAGACACTACTTCTCCGGCCTGGTCGACGGCCTGGTGCTGGCGGGGATCACCGCCACGGGCTTCGCGTTCACCGAGAACATCCTGTACCTGGGCCGGGCGTACGACGAGGAGCAGGCGTTCGGCGACTCCGGACCGCTGGCCACGGTGACCGTCACGTTCGTGGCCCGCGTCGTCTTCTCCCCCTTCGCGCACCCGCTGTTCACGGCGATGGCCGGCATAGGCATCGCCCTGGCCGCGCTGACCTACCCCCACCAGCGAATACGCCGCGTGCTCCTCCCGGTGGCCGGGCTGCTCATGGCGATCGTGATGCACGGGCTGTGGAACGGCTCGGCGGTGATGAACGGCTACGCCTTCCTGGGCGCGTACACCTTCGTGATGGTCCCGGTGTTCGGGCTGCTGGTCTGGCTGGCGGTCTGGTCCCGCGGCGGCAAGCTCCGCACCGTACGGACCCACCTCCCCGCCTACGCCCACGCCGGCTGGCTGGTCCCCGCCGAACCGGTGGCCCTCTCGTCCCTGCGCGCCCGCAAGATAGCCCGCACCCTCGCGGCCCACGCCCACGGCGACGACGCCCGCCGCGCGGTCGCCGCGTACGAGCGCTCGGCGACGTCCCTGGCCCTCCTCCGCGCCCAGGCCGCCCGCGGCCGCCCGGCCCCGGACTTCGCCACCCGCGAACGCGCCCTGCTCACCACGATGTGGACCCACAAGGCGGTGGCCCAACCCGCCCTCACCAGAGCCGCCTACACCACCAACCCACCCCGCCCCCACCCCTGGCCCCCGCCCCACCCGCCACATCAACCGCCCCGGCTTTGATGGAGACATCGAAGACCCGGAAGGATGCCGGTCAGGGCTGCGCCCAGGAAGTACTCCAAGTCTGGAACACTGTCCTTAACAGGACCATGCTGGTCGTCCGCGCGGGCGGTCGGAGAGCAGCTGGTGGTGCCGATCGTTTGGGTCGTCGTGCTGCCGCCACCCCACGCCCCCTTCGGCCACCTGACCGCGACCCGTCGCCTTCGCGCGGGCCTGGCCCAATCCCAGCAGGGAAATCGGCGTCGCTAGACTCCAGAGACAATGAGCACATCCCGACGCAGCCCCGAGCACTGGACCCCGCCCGTAGGTTCGCGAGCCTCATCCCTGGGGAACCTGCGCAGCATGCGTGCCAACCGTGGTCGGGACACCTCCCCGGAGCGGGCCCTTCGCTCTCTGTTGTGGGCGTCAGGGATTCGCGGCTACAGGGTGTCCAAGGCCCCAGTGCGTGGGCTTCGGCGTACTGCGGACCTTGTGTTCGGCCCCTCGCGGGTCGCGGTCTTCGTCGACGGTTGTTACTGGCACCGCTGTCCGCTGCACTACACCGCACCGAAGACGAATGCAGCGGAGTGGCACAAGAAGGTCGAGCGTACTGTCGAACGAGACCGGGAGACAGATGCCAGGTTGAGAGAGGCAGGCTGGCTCGTGCTGCGATTCTGGGAGCACGAGGCGCCGGAGAAATGCGTCCCCATCGTCCGTGATGCCGTGGAGACCCGAAGACCGCGGCGGTCCAGGTGACAGTGGCAGGGAACGACCGCTTACGGTTTTAACCGGCCTGTCGGACCTCCATCAACACCTCATCCAGCAAACCCAGGCCCGGTACGTCGCTTCCGCCAAGGACCAGCTGCCGATCCAACAGTCGGTTTCCCGTCTCGCAGGAGGTCTCGCTCACCAGGCAGCATCCGTGACAAGCCGAGAGGTTCAGCTGTGAGGAGCCTTGTCGGTCACTCTCGATACACACGGGGTCGTTGGAGCAGAAGTCCGCGTCGTCCAGGGCTGCAACCAGGAGGGGGATCATCTTGTCAGGAGCCCCGAGTCTGACGAGGCCGCCCAGGGTCCCCTGTGCGTCGCCCGCTGCGGTGTAGATCAGAATCCCGGCTGTCTTGTCCGCGCGGTCCGAGTTCGCATAGATCCGCTCCTGTAGTGCGGCCGACGCGTAGCCGCTTGCGAACGCCAGTCGACGGATGAGCAGGTGGGCAATTGTATGAAGAGCCACGAACCTCGGCTCCGGCACGTCGAGGCGGTCGGCCCAGGAAGAGTCGGATCTCCGCTGCCTGAGAATTCCGGCCCGCGCTCGTACCTGCGGTTGCCCTTCCCATGCGGCAAGATGCTCCTCGTCGAATCTCAGGAATACTCCCTCGCCGAACAATTCGATCGCCGGGTAGGTAGGCCAACGCCGCCGGTCAGGACCAAGATCGGCATCGATCATGACGGCTTCGGCATGATGCCGCCGGAAGCCGCGTAGGGCACGGACCTCGCGGACGCGACGCACCTGTCCGATTCCGCTGATCTTGTCATGCAGACTCTGCGGGCCTGGGACATCCGCCACGATGCGTCCATCGACGACAAAATCGCCCACCGTACGATCCCGACCACCATCAAGCTTCTTCACGAACGCCGCCCACTCACCGTCCTTGAGATCGAGTAGCATTTCCCCTACGGAAGGCATAGAGCTGGCAGCAACGGCGAGGACCACCTCCAATGTTACACCGAGTTCGTTCGCAATGTGCTCAGCGGCCATCTCGGCCAGGGGGCCGCCGTTATCGGCCACGACCGTTTGAAAGTGTACGTGATCACGGATCTTGTCGGCCGCTCCACGGATTGTGGACGCTCCTCTGGGATATCGAGTGCTGAGATCTTCTCGGCGATGTAGTTCCCAGTGGCCCCACGCTGCACCGCGATCAAGGGGTGTGGACAGGACTTCTTGACCGAATCCTCTGACTGCCATGGCTGCCGACTCGCGCACTTCATCCCGTCACGCCTTAGCGCCCGCTTTTCTACAAGCTCGTTGAGGGGGCGCGAGTGCCCGCAGCCGTGGCACGTGACCACCAGGGATACAAGGCCCTCCCCACGATTGGACTTCTTCCGGAACCGGAGCCCCTTGTAGTCGCGGCAGAAGCGGATCGTATCACTCAGCGCCGCCTCTCGCCCACGATGCGCCCACTGGAACCAGTGGATGTCCTGGATGTGGCTGCCTCCCTCGCAGATGGCAACGAACCGCATCGGCACCAACAACCCTGCGCAGTCGCACCTGTTGGTGAACTTGCCCCGCTTCGTGCCGGTAAGCATCGAGAGCTTGTCGCAGCGCTCACAGAATCGCCACTGAGGGAAGCGCCAGTACAGCAGGGCAGGGGTTTCACTGCGGCTCGATTCGCGTGTGTCGGCGGCTGACGCAGCGAACCAGCGCCCAATCGATCCATCAGCCGGTCACAGCTAAGCGCATGGGCGTACTTCTTATCCCACCAGGACGTATCCGCGGCCATGAGGGATTCGCCCAGCACATCGGTGATTGCGCCGACACCGAAGGGCGAAATCGTCTCGAGAGGCGCAGGTCATGCTTGATCTTATCCACGGTGCACCTCCTCCAACGGCTCCTGGACCTCGACAGCCACGTTGGGCTCAACGGATCGCATGGAATCCGCGACGAGCCAGCCTTCCCCAGGCTGGCCGAATTTCTTCAACAGTGCCCTCTGGTCCTTTCCCGGCCTTCTCTCGTAGTACAACGGTTCCCCCGCTTCACGTGCCAGCGCCGCCCGATGGTCCCACTCGCCCAGCAGGTGCCGAATGGCTTCGCGGGTCTCCTCAGCCTCTACGGGGTCTGCGCGGGTCACATAGCCAAGGAACTTCTCGACGACCCTGTCGACGGCCTCGCGAAGCCGGTCGTCGTCCAGGTCGAAACATCCCGCCGCGTCGTAGGCCGCCAGCGGCGAAAACGACTGTCTCATTAGGGCGACGAGGGCACCCGCAAGTGAGCGATCCCGGGAGGACAGCGACCATGGAGTGACACTTGTGGGCTCAACACTGCGGTAGAGGGCTTCGTGGTAGCCACGGAATGTCTCGAAGTGCGACCGGTCGCGGGCCCTACTCGACCGGAAGAGCGCTACAATCACACCCTTGGTCTCGGATCGCCCGACTCGGCTCGTTGCCTGAATGTATTCGGCCGTGGTTTTCGGCTGTCCCACCATGAGCATCAGGGCGAGCCGCGGGATGTCGATGCCGACGGAGAGCATGTTCGACGAGAGCACGACGTCGACGGCGTCCTCGCCCTTGTCGACTCGGGTGCGCAGCGCGCGTAGGTCGTTCGGCAGCTCTTCCGCGCCACGGCGGCTGGTCAACTCCAAGACTTGGCCGGCTCTCACGGGGCGCATCGGCAGACCAAGCCGGTCGGCGCGCGTCTCCAGCCGGCCGTTAACGTCGTCGACGACCAGTGTCCCGCTACGACCCAGCTCACGAAGGCTGTTGTGGTACATGACCAACGTCCAGTAGGCGTCCCGTGACGTATTGAGGAGCACCTGCGGCAGCTCCAACAACGGTGTTGCTGCAGAGATGACGGCGGAGGGCTGCGAGACGGATTGAGGCATGATGCCGACATACAGCCGACCCTCGCCGCTCTCCACGGGTCGGGAGAAGAAGGTGCGGTCACCGTCAAGTCCCGACGGCGGGTAAAGTGCGACCTCACGCCCATAGAGCCCCGCCACTTGTTCTTCAGAGGCGCGGATCGTTGCCGTTGACGCAACGATCTTGGGGCTGGTACCGGAGCGGCTCAACAGAAGTTGGACGACGGCGTCGAAGAGAGCGGCGGTGGTGCCGAGCGGACCGGAGAGGAGATGCAGCTCATCCTGGATGATCATGGATGGCTGCTCAAACATAGTCCCGATCCCGAGTAGCCTGCCGGCCTCGGGGCGGAATTGCAGCCGCGCAAACTTGTCGACCGTAGCCAGCAGGATCGTGGGCGGCTCCTCGTACAACACCTGGTCCACAACGGCCAGCGGGAGCTCCTCATTGAACGGGCAGGACGCATCAAGGCAATAGAAAACGACGTCGTGTCCGGCAAGCTTCATGCCGTAGTCCTGTGGGCGGTGGCTCTTGGACTCTGGAACCAGCGAACCCAGGCACCACGGGCAGCTCTCCACTTGGAACTGGTTCGCCTCTCGCGGGCGTGCGGCTTTCTGAAGGCGCTCCAGTGCGAATCGGGCATCCGAGCGAGTGCCCGGAGTGACTTCGTTACCCACCCACAAACCGATTGAGAACGGGGCCATACCCTTCGCCCGCTCGTCGGTGAGACGCAGCCGTTCCATGGCACACACCAGGGCAGCGGCCCGCTGAAACTGCTGGGTGGTCAACAGTCGCAAGGTGTAGCGAGTCACTACGGCGGTACCAGCACCGGAAACTCCGTGGACGAGCCTGCGACGAAAGATCTCGATCGCTGCAAGGCCGAGATACGCCTCGGTCTTGCCCCCGCCAGTGGGAAACCAGATGAGGTCAACGCAGTCTCGGTGCTTGTGTCCCCGTCCACCGTGGACGCCAGCGAGATCAACAAAAAGCCGAGTTGGAAGGGACGCCACCGCGGTTCGGCGACCTGCTCCGCACGTGTCCCCTTGTTTATCTCTCCCTGCTGCATCTGTAGTCGCATGGCGGCCATCCCGAGCGCGAAGGCTGTGCGAAGACGCTGCTGTTCCGGCGCGCGAAGCAGGTTCACGCCCTCCCTCATCCGATCAGCCGCCTCCCGGGAACGTTCGGCGATGCGGATCGCCACGGCGCGGTCGGAGCCGAAGGTTTCGGCCTGTTCCAACTGGTCAGTGACCCAGGCGCCAAAGGCATCGACGAAGGCGTCCAGGGAGTGGAGTAGGCGTCGGGGTGCGTGTCGATCTGCTGAAGGTGCTGTAGTGTCAAAGAGCGCGCCTCAGCGGATCCCTTATTGAATCCGGTGGTCTCGATCGTGGGTACAACGAAGGCTGGAACCGGGTCCAGGTAAGCCTTGGTGCAGCGACCTTCGGTGAATTCCCAGTCCGCGGCCATGCCGTGCCCAACTGCGTACACCTTCCGGTTGCGGTACCGCAGGCGCAACTCTGCAGTGTCCGGGTCTACATCGAAGGTGCGGGTCGTGTCGTACTCGAGGATCTGCGCGTGGGGAGCCGGTACGACAGCAAGCTTTACTTGGAACAGCATTCCGGGGATGTCGTTCCTGTCGTCCCCGGTGGAGTCTGTCAGGACTCTGACATGTACCGTGACCAGCGCATCGCCCTTGTAGTGACGCCATCGGGATCCGATTTCGACATCCACATCGCCCACGATCAGTCTCACCGGGCCCTCGCCTCGCCGCATCGCCAGGCGGTCGACAGAGACGGGCTGCGCCGCCACCTCGGTGGTCCGTCCCCGTCGACGAGGACGTATGTGGCGCACGAGAAGTCGACTTCGATTGAGTTGCCGTCGGTGACGAACGAGATCGCAGCGGACGATGGCCGCCAATCCTCGGCGAGCGGGACACCGGCGCCGCCTTCTTCCACATCACCGTCAGGGACATCGGCGGAGACGTCGTCGCTCTTGTCCCGGCCGGCACCCGCAGAATCATGCGGGAACAGCATGCCGACGGAGTATTGCCGGTGCGGCTGGTTCGCCGTGACCTCCTCATCCCCCTGCTCAGGGCCGACATAGGACGCCCTGAGGTGATGTAGGGTCTGCAGCTGGGCCGCGGTGAGGTTCACATGCCCACCTGCTTTAGGATCAGCTCTTGCAACCGTTTCTTGTCATCGCGTGAAGCGACCACATGCAGCGTGACCCGAGCTCGCGTAACGGCCACGTAGAATGCGGCCAGGCCGCGATCGTCATACTGCTGTGGCAGATCGCAGACGACGACGTGCTCCGCTTCCAGCCCTTTGGCGAATCGTGGGCTGGTGACCAGGAAGCCCGCATCGGTTTGGTATGGAACGACGTCTGCGGCGGTGGTGATAATCCAGATATCCGGCCGACGAGCTCCGTTCTCTACTAGTTCGCGCGCCACAGCCTCCGCCGCGGAGATGTCCGCCTTCGGTCGCCAGCACCATTCGACCCTGTCACCGTGCACGATACCCGGGTCGCCCACATCGGCGCCGAGGTACTCCTGCACCACATGGACAATCGCCCTGGTATTGCGGACGTTCCGGTCGAGGTCGTATGAAATCGCCTCCTGTTCGATCAGTTCACAAACGTCGGGATCAAAGTCGCCGTCCACGCGCGCCTGGTTGTTGCGGTCCAGGAACATCCGCCAGCGACCAGCCTCGCGGCCCCCACGGATCACTGCGTCCAGAGTGTCCATACCAGCCGCGTTCATTAGGTCCTGTGCCTCGTCAACAAAGACCACGTCGTACCGCCGCCCTGGGCCAGGTCCGCGAAAGGCAGGAGAGATCGATGCCCCGTCCGGTAATCCGCGGGCGGAAGAAGTCAACCAGTGACGGGGAGTGAAACGTGATCAGAACCGACTTCCCCTCGCCCGCCTCCTGCTTCGCACCTTCCGAAAGCACCAGCGACTTACCGGTGCCAGCTCCGCCGGAGATCAGCATCCGCTGCACACGGGAGAGGCCCGCCAGAATCCGTGCCTGGCCGGCTGTCGCCAGATTCTGCTCCTCTACGACAGCACCGCGCTGCGCGTCGATCACCGGCATTCGTGAGAACTCACCAAACAGGTGATCCCGCAGTTTCTTCTGACTCGCTGGTCTGATCGCGCTGGCGGCGATCCGCGCAAGGGACTTGGTCATCCCGGCGATGCTCATGTGCTCCCTGGCCCACCAGTGGCTGTTCTTCCACTCAACAGCGGGCGGCGGGGCCTCGATGTCCGGGGTGATGACGACGGCCTCCGTCGCAAACCAACCCACGCCGTCTTGACGCATAATCTTCTGCAACGCATACATCGCCGATTGGGCCTGCTCCATCGGAGACTCGCGTAGCTTCTTCCAGTCGTCTCTGCGGTTGATGCTGTACCAGCGGCCCTCATGCTTGGTGACGCCGCCTCCTTTCACCTCCACTACAATCACCACACCATCCCACAGCACCAGGAAGTCCGTCTCCGCTTGCTGTTTGACTGAGTGGCTTCGCAGCTTGACGGAGTGAAAGGCGACAGCGTCCCGTGGGCCATCTACCTTGTCGAGCAGACGCGCCACCCTGCGCTCGGCCTCACTGTTGGTTGACGCCTCGATATCGGGCAGGTCCGGAATGAGGATCACGCTCGCTGCTCCAACCACAGGTGCTCGTACTCACGGTAGCCAAGGAAGTCGTTGCCCGCACCGAAGTTGTCGGCGACGTCGACGATCAGGCACTCCTCACTGCCACCGTTCTGAGGACCGCGCAGGCCACGGCCAGCCATTTGGATGTACGCACTCGGGCTGAACGTCGGCCGGGCGATGTACAGGGCCCGGACCCCTGGTGCATCAAAGCCCTGGATCAGCAGGTCGCAGTTCGCCAGTACTCTGACCTCGCCCTTCTTGAAACGCTCGATGTCGTCTCGGCGCTGCTGCCGCCCGGTCTGTCCACTGACCGCGGCAGCCTCCACATTGCGGTAACGCAGTGTTGCGGCGAGGACTTGGGCGGAGAGGACGTTCGGGGTGAAGACGAGAATGGGCCAGGTTGGATCCTGGGCCAAGATATGCTGTACGAGCGATTGCAAGCGGGATTGGTCGCCGCCGATACGGTCGAGCACTTTAGGCTCGAGTTTGCGCTGGGATTTGACCTTGGCCAGTTCGGCCGGGTTCAAGGCGACATCCGTGCCCGGCAGTACCTCGTGCCGGACCCTGGAGAGGATGCCGAGCCTCGACAGTTCCTCGTATGCGTTCCCCTCGAAAGCTTTGATCATCCTGGAGCCGAACCGAGCAGCTAGTTCCCTTGTTTGTTCGCCTTGCGCGACGTTTCCCTTGAAAGGCGTTGCCGACAGGCCAACAAGCGGCCGTTCCCAGCTGCGGCCGTCCACCCCGAGCCATCGCAGAATGCGGGTATATCGAGGTGATCCGCCAGCACGGTGCGCCTCGTCGACAAAGATGGCCGCGGCCTGCCGAAGCCAAGTGTACGCGGGGAGTCGACCACGCTCTCGTCGAGCTTCGCATCGGTGGCTACGATTACGCTGAATTGAGTATCGGGCTCGTGCACGGTGCTGTTGTCCCAGAGTCTGCCGATCGTCAACGGACGCTCGTCGCTGAGGCCGCGCCAGACAGTCTTGAAGGTCTGCACTGCCTGTTCACACAACTCGGCCGACTGCGCGATCCACAGTACCGTTCCGCTCATTCGCCCCTCGGTGAAAAGTCGCAGCACGGTCTGGGTGGCCACACGCGTCTTCCCGGCCCCAGTCGGCAGTTCGACCAGCCCTTTGAGCGCACGACCGTTGGGCTCCTGAAGCGTCAACACGTCCTCAAGCTGGCGGGAGATGTGTTTCTGGAAGTCATGCAAAGGATTGAGCTTTACGGCACCGGGAACCACGAACTCATTGTCCTGCCGTTGGTTACGCCGTCCCGCGTACTTGACACCGAAACCCATCTTCCTCAACCAGTCGATCGTCGGCGTTCGGCCCGCCCATTCTTCGGGAACGTCCGTGTACCCCTCGGCTTTGAATTCGCCAGCTAGGAATCTGATTGAATCACTGCCGTAGACGGTCAGGAACAGCTCCGCGACAGAGGTGGATCCGTCCACCAACTCCTGGGCTTCGAGCGCCTCCCAGAGCCCTTTCGGCAGGTTCTCCCTGAGGGTATCTGGCCCGAAGAAAACTTCCAGACGCTCGGCATCGGTAGCCGCCGCACGGGCCGCCTGGCGTTGACCTTCCAGTCGTTGGTCATACCCTTCCTGTAGAATCCTTTTCAAATCAGCGTTTGACAATCGGAGCTGAAACGCCTCGTTAAGCTCCGAGAGAATGCGCCGATCGTCGAGGTCGGCACGAACTACAAGCGTCAGCCCGTCCGGATGCGATTCAAGCGACTGGTCCTCGACGCCGTCTTCGGTGGTCACCCGCTTGACGATACGAACGGCTCTCACCACTGTCGCGTTCGTCACCTTGTCCGCTGCGAACGTGCTGCGAAGGCCGGTGTACCAATCGATAACGCGCTCTTCGTCATGACGGCCCTCGACCAGCAGGGAGAAGGAGAAGCTGTCCTCGAAGCGCCGACACCCGACTGCGTCGACAAGGGGACTAACCTGCTGCGGATCCGCTCGGAGGTAGGGCTTTTGCCGTCCTCTAAGGAAGGATTCCTGTTCGTCGGTCGTCGCCACATATACCGTGTCCGGCCGCTTGCTCTCGACAGTCCGCCCCACCCATGCCGGAATCGATCTCGGATGTCCCTGTGGAAACGCAACGCGTGCGGCGGTGACGACGAACGTTGTCAACACAGCGCCCTTGACCGGCTGCGGGAAGGCTGCCGCCTCGAGTGCTTCGCGCAACACCGTAGCAGGTACCTTCTCCAGATCCTTGGGCAGGGACAGCGCAGCTTCCACCGGGCGGGGTCCGCTGAAGAGCGGCAGTAGAGCGGCGTACTCGACGAGGGCCGCGGAGACGACCTGCTCCGGCTTTCGATATCCGCGGTTCGTCCTCAACCGACCTGCTCGCTGCACGGCCCACCGCACCGGGGACATAACCCGCTGGGTCTGGCCGGTGTCGAGATCCTCACAGGTCCAATAGGCGGTCTGGTCTCGCTGAAGGAGCTCGTTCGTCCACGTCTCCCGCACTTGGTCAGGTGCCCCGGCCTCCTCCAGCATGAGGAGCACCGAGAACGGTCCGGGTCCCTCGCCACGGTCCAGCTCGATCCGATCAATGGGACGCTCTCCAGGGCCGAGCCTCCGGTTAAGGTCCTCCTTCACCTCTTGGCAGTAGTCCGCGAAGTAGACCTCGTCCTCGATGGAATACGAGGAGACAGGCGCATGTACGACTCCAGCCGCGTACGCCACCTGCGGAAAGCACCTGTTCCTGTCCAAGAGCCGCTCCGGAGAGCGGTTTCCGATCCCCTCGATATCCAGGACATGACCGGGCAGCGACCAGCCGCCGTCGAGCGTCGGCACCTTGACCCGACCGTCGGAGGCGGCCCGGGCAACCTCCGTCTGCGCCTGCACCACGGGCACCCCAAGGACCGCATCCCAGAAGCTTTCCAACTCAGTGGCTTCGGCTGCGGGTGTCAGCTTGTCCAGCCGGGCTCGGAGGATGGCGAGCGGGTCAAGGTCCCGGAAGCCGAGTTCACGGAGCTTCCGCTCCACCCCCGGTATCGCCAGAAAGCCCGGGCGGACAAAACTTCCCCTTTCGAGGACGACGTCGTCCACACGTTGCAGGTAGACGTCGGTCTTGTCCCTTACAGCCCGCATCCCGTCAGTGGTCGGTACGACCTTCGCCGACCTGATGCCTTCTACCCTCGGATTGTTCAGGACGAAGTCGAGCGCGCTCACGGCCGAGGTCAGATCATCCCCTTCCGCCCACTCCCGCAGCCACGATTGGACGCCTCGCTTGGGCATCCGCGCCAGGGCCCTCATTTCATCCCGGCCCCGCTGATCCAGGGCGAATTGTGAATACCGGTGGACGTAGAGCTGCCGTAGCCGCGCGATGCGCTGGGCGTTGGCATAACAACGCGAGTGCGGAACATCATCGCCTGTGTTTGGCGACCTGCTCCACTCCTCGTAGTCACGCTCTGAGGCAGTGGTGACAGCGAGGTCAAGGGGGCGCAACTCCGTCGGCATGCAGAGCTGGCCGGTCGCATTAGGAATCAGTTCTGACGTGGAGGCGCGTCGGGGAACATGGGAGCAAAGGATCTCGTCGCCGAAGGAGTGCGCCTCGCGACCACGGGCCGGCATATAGTCCAGGTGCCCTGCCGGGTCGTCGACGGTCGAGAGCTTGGGCAGTATCTCGACGAACATCTCCGAGAGAGTGACGAGTATCTCACGGTTGTAAGTGTTCTCCAGCAGGGTCGTGCGGTCGTCGTTCATGCTCCAAGGAGCGTTGAAGAGGGCAGAAGCGGAAGTCCTGTCCTGCAGTGGGAAGTACGACCAGAACTCACCGGTCTTCAGCCGCCCGAAACGAACCGGCACCGCGGCCGTGACCTTCACCGAGTCTCGTGCCACCGCTTCCCCGACCTCGGCCCTCGCCTCGGCGCTCGGAGGGTGCATCCGATCCGCGACGTACCATTCTTCGTTGTCACCGTCCGGGCGCTCTAGACGGAACCTGCCCTCGCCGAGATCTCGGGATACATGCCGGGTCTCGAACCGCTCGCCCTCCCCCACCACACGGAGCCGGATCTCCCGAACTGCGTTCGCAAACAGCAGGAATTCCGAGCGGAACTCCTCGATCCTCCGCTTTAGGTGTTCAAATCTCCGCACCTGCGGCAACTTGACAACCGTCACCGCCCATTGCGCCAGTTCGGCCAGAGTCACATCTCTCTCGAACTCAACGTCAGCGTCAACACGTGTCGGTGTACGCAGCACCGGAAACCGCTTCGCCCGTGCCTCGATTGTTGCAAGCGCCGTCTTTGCCTGCGGCGAGTTGAATTCGAAAGAGATCGACTGGCTGAAGACTTGCGGGGCCTCGGTGACGGCGAGTACCGACTTGAATCCAAGCCCGAACCGCCCGATTTCATCCCCCGTTTACCGCTCAGGTAGGCATGGGCCAGGGCATTTAGGCCGTTTCGTGAAAAGGGGCGGCCTGCGTTGGCGCAGTACAGGGTCTGCCGGTCGACGTCGAGCACGATCTCGACCCGCCCGACGCCTTCGTCGTTCCCCTCGACTCCGGCCATGGCGTCGGCCGCATTCTGCACGAGCTCGAGCAGTGTGCGGTTCGCGTAGCCGCCGACACGGATGGACTCCTCGTGGTTGGCGTGTTCGGTGATCAGGTTCGGATCCTCGCGGTACGCCTTCAGTGTCCGCCCGGTGATCCCATCAACCTCGCTGGCCAACCCCGCATCGGGGACCCAGTCGGTCCACGCACTCGCCATCCGCATCCCCACCTGACCCGGCCCGCGGCTCTACACCGCGCTCCCGGAGGGGAGTCTACGGGGATTATGTACGGCGATCACCCCGTTCGGCGACAGTCCGGACGCATGGTTCGCCATCGATCGGGCGACTCAGAACCCGCCGTAGCCCAGGCGGACATCGTCGCCCGGATGGAGCCCCAGGGCTGCTGTCAGGATGTGGGCGGCGAGGAGCGGAGGGATGGCGTTGCCGATCTGGACACCGACCGAGGTCCCATGCCCCTGCCAAGGGTAGTTGCGAGGAAATGTCTGGAGAAGGGCGGCCTGTTGCGGTGTGACATGATCAATATAGAAGCCAGCGCTGTCGAACAGGCGGTTGCGGTCAAATCTGCTGGTGACAGTGAACGCTGGTTCGTTGTGGGCCCGTTGGCCCCGGTCATGCGGGACGCCGGCGGTGCCGTAGTTGGAGATCACCGTGAAGTCCTTGAGGCTTCTGTGGCTCAGTACACTTCCCATGGAGCGCCACGGCTTCAGCTGCTCCGGATGCTCCTTCCTGGACACCCGGCCGCGTCCCTTGCGGTAGCGCTGGTGAGTGGGCACAGGGAGGGCGGCTTCCTGACCCAGGCGGGCGATGAGGATGGCGCGCCTACGCGTCTGGGGAACGCCGTACTCCTCCGTGTTCAGTACGTCGACAGCAACATCGTAGCCACGTTTGCGCAGCACAGCGGCAACCTCCTCCCAGACGGGGCGGACGGCCACCACTTGTTCCAGGACGATCGCTTCGTAGGGCTCCCGCCTGGCCAGTGCCCAGCGGAGCGGCTCCAACACCAGGCCGGTACGTGGGTCGGAGAGGCAACTTAGGTCGTTGCGGACGTCGTCGCCCTCGGCCATTCGGTGAATGAAGGTCTTGACCTGGTCCAGGTTTCTGCGACCTGCGCCGGAGCCCGCGACGCTGAAGGTCTGGCACGGTGGGCCTGCCGCAAGGACATTGGCGGAGGGGAACTTTTCAGGTTCGAAGTCCCTCACATCACCCTCTTCTGTCGCCAGGGGCGCGGCATCCTCGGCCAGCGTCTTCTCGTAGGCGCGTCGGGTTCGGCAGGCGTCCGCGTCCAGCTCAATGCCGGTGACGGGTATCCCCAGACTGTGCGCGGCAACATCGAGTCCGCCAGGCCCGGCGAACAGGTCGATGATCTCGAAGTCGCCCACATATGCTCCTGTCAGTGCTGAGTCCAGGCTCCTCACCTGCAACATCGGTCGTCAGCCGCGCTAAAGATACCCGGTGGCTGGTTGTGGGAGACCCTCTTGGCGAAAGTGGTGGTGGGTTTTGCCCCCGCTTCCGGGGACGTGGCCGCCCGCGGCGGCCGGCCTCGCTCCGGCGCCACGGCGGGGCTTCGACGGACGTAGATGTTCGGGTTCGCGCGGGAGGCTCGCGCCACTCCATGCGCGAAATCTGCGCCCTATGCTGGGCGTTGACGACCCACAGCAGGGACGGGGTTCCCATGCCAGACTCTGCCCTCCCCGGCGACCGCCTTCGCGAACTCCGCCGGGCCCGAGGACTCACCCAAGAAGCGCTCGCCGAACGCGCCCAACTGAGCCTCGCCGTAGTGAAGAAGGTCGAACGCGGTGGAGGCGCCCGCCTGTCCACCTACCACTCCCTGGCGCGTGCCTTGCGGGTGACGACATCTGCCCTCTTCGACTCTGCCGGGCCCCACCAGCGACGCCGTGACGACGACGACAACATCGACCTCATGCCGCTCCGGCAGGCTCTTGCCCCGCCAGCCACCTTCACCGGTCGGCTGGAAGCGCCGGCAGCGGCCGACGTGCCGGACCTTGAAGACCTTCGCGCGGGTGAGCAGCGTCTTGCCGTGGCTTACCACCGCGACGACTACGACGAGGTCGCCGAACTGCTGCCTGGCATGGTCCACGCCGCGCACACCGCGGTCAGCTTCTTCGACAACGGTCCCGAACACACCGCCGCACTCCGGGTGCGCGCGAACGTGCTGCAGATGGTCGGCCGGTACCTGACTCAGGTGCGCGCATATGACCTCGCGCATCTGGCACTGCGCGACGCGGTCGACGACGCACGGGCTGCCGGCGCTCGCGACGTGGTCGCCGGCGCCGTGTACCAGCAGGGCTGGCTCCTTATGCGGCAAGGTCGCTTGGACGAAGCCGAGCAGGTCAGCGTGAGCACTGCGGAGGAGATCGAACCGCGGATCTCCCGCGCCACCTCGGCCGGCCTCGGCGCGTGGGGCAAGTTGCTGGTGCACTCCAGCGCCGCCGCGGCGCGCAACAACAGGCCCCTTGAGGCGCGCGAGATGCTGCGCATGGCCCGTACCGCTGGCACTGCGCTCGGTGGCACGACTGCGGTGGAGATGTCGAGCTGGGGCCGCTTCGACTGGCGCACCGTCGCCTACCAGGGCATCGAGAACCATCTCGTAGCCGAGCACCCGCACCGTGTGCTGCGCCTGTCGGAGCGGATGCCGACGCCGGAGGACCGGTCGTTCGAACGGCGCCATCTGCTGGACGTCGCACAGGCACACGCCATGCTGAAACAGCCGAGCGAGGCAACGGCCATTCTCGGCAGGCTGCTCTCGGACACCCCTGAGTGGCTGCGGCATCAGCGCATGGCGGGCGAGACATTCCGTGACGTGCTCAAGATCGGCGGGCGTCGGCTGACCCGTCAGCAACGGGACTTGGCGACGTTCTTCGGCGTCGCCTAGGTCGACGGAACGTAGCCCACACACCTGCCGCGTCCCGTGAAGGCTACGTTCCGTACCTGTTTCCCCCATGCCGCTCACTTACGGTCAGTGACGACCCGATCACCGACCATTTGGGAAGCGTCATGGACACTCCCGCCCCCGCGGCCTCACCCGGCCCACGCTGGCGTTCATCTACGACCGGCACGTCACCGTCACCACCGTCGCCCTCGGCGAGCGTATACAGCGGTGCCGCCGGTACGCCGTTGAGCACGGATGGGTGGTCGCTGGAGAGTGGGTGGACCGTGGGGATCACGCGCTCACGAGGCCGCGGCCGCAGTGGGAGGCCCTCACCTACGCCATGCGGCAGGCCGCCGCCCGCCCCGTGTGCCTCATCGACACGTGGGACCGCATCAGCCGGGAACGCGACGCGTCGGCGATGCTGCGCATGGCCGTCCACCAGGCCGGCGGGTATTGCGTCACCACCGCCGGGGAGGAGGACGTCGACGTGGGCTACGGGCAGGCCAGCGCCGCCGCCCCGCTGGCGCTCAGGGGGCAGCGGTGACCGCCGTCAGGCCGCCGGTGCCGTACGTGACCGCCTGGACCGGTGAGAACCGGCCTGCCGACCCCGTCGTGATCCGCACCGCGCGCGGAATCGCCTACCCGCACGAGCACCCCCACGACCGCGACACGATGGGCGTGCTGTGGTCCCGTCGGCCGCTGCGTCCGGGGATCGGCCGTCCCCGATTCGGCCATGTCCACCCCCAGCGGCAGCGCCGCGCGATGCTTCAGCTGCTCTGCCAGGTCTGCGGCCTGCCGTCGTACGAGGACGAGCTTGGCACGCTGTGGCTCCTGGAAGACCACCGAGCAGACGTGCCCGGCTGGCCAGAGGGCGCGGTGACCGTCCACCCTCCGGTGTGCGTCCGCTGCGCCGCGAAGTCACCGCAGTGGTGCCCGCACCTGCGCGGCACGGGCGCGGTCCTGGTCCAGGTGCGGTACCCGGACATCGACGGGGTGCACGGCCTGCGCTACCGCCCGGGCGGGCCGCTCGCGGTGCCGGCCGGGGCGGTGACCCTGGCGTACGACGATCACGCGATGCCCTGGGTCCTGGCGGCCCACCTGACGCGGGAGCTGCGCGGCTGCACCGTCGTCGAGCCCGGCCAGGTCGGCCGGCTCCGATCCTGAACTCCCGCCTCTGGCCGTTGCGACGGAAGGCGGCGGCCACGGGCGCGGCCGACGACGGGGCGTTTCCGTGTGGGATAGCAAGGCCCGGCGAGGAGTCCTCTGAGCGCGGGCTGACCTGGTGGGTAGCTCGTGGGGGTGAGAGTTATCCACAGGGGGAAGCGGAGGTGGGGGATCCGCGAGAGGGTGGGGGCATGACGGGGGAACGGAGGCCGCTGGGTGAGTTGGCGGCGCGGAACGGTGGCGTGTTGGTGTGTGCCGAGGCGGTGGCGGCGGGGTGGCCGGCTGAGGCGTTGCGGCGGAGGTTGCGGGGCGCGGGGTGGCGGAAGGTGCGGGCCGGGGTGTGGGTGGAGCCCGGGCGGGGGGATGATCTGCGGCTGCGGTTGCGGTTGGCGCAGGCGGGGCGGGCGGAGTTGGTCGTGAGCCACAGTGCGGCCGCCTATCTGTTCGGGATCGAGCTGCCGGCCGTGCGGCCCGAGTTCACCCACGTGCGGGGGCGCGGGCGGGCGCCTGAGGGGGCTGTGCTGCACCGGACCCCGGTGGGTGAGGGCGAGATCACGAGCGTCGCCGGGCTGCGGGTGACGACCGTTCACCGGACCCTGGTCGACCTGCTGCTCACCGCCGAGCGGGACGCGGCGATGGTGGCGGTGGAATCGGCGCTGACGCGGCGGCCGTTGGTGTTCGGGGAGGGGGAGCCGCGGCGGTGGCGGGAGCAGGTGACCGATCTGCACGCGGTCTCCGAGGCCCTCGCCGGCACCGGGCAGCGGCGGGGGGTGGTTCAGGCGCGGGAGCGGCTGGCGCTGGTCGATCCCCGCTCCGGGTCGCCCGCGGAGACGATCGCGCGGCTGCGGATGTACGACGCCGGGCTGCGGCCGCTCACTCAAGCGCCGTTCACCGCGCCGGGCGGGCGGCGGATACGGGTGGACTTCTTCTTCCCGGCGGCGGGGCTGGTCGTGGAGATCGAGGGGTACGGCTTCCACGGCGGCCGGGCGGCGCCCCTGGCCGACATCGAGCGCTTCAACGACCTCGGGAGCTGCCCCGACGTGCGGCGCATACTGCGGTTCACCGCCGTCGACGTCTTCAAGCGGCCCCAGCGGATGCTGCACACCATCCAGGCCGTCCTCGGCGAGATCGCCGACGGGGAGAACGTGGGGGTGGGGATGGTTCCCGAGCCTTCCGCCGCCGGGGACATCACCGCGGCCGCTTGAACGGGCGGGGGTCGCTCCCCCGGTTGTCCGCGTCCTGCGGTCTCCCGGGCTCCGGGTGTCGGTCGGCCGTGGCACCGTGACCGCATGGACGCCTATATCCGCAACATCGTGCTCGACTGCGCGGACGCCCGCGAGCTCGCCGACTTCTACACCCGGCTGCTCGGTATGCGGATCATCCGCGAGGACTGGATGGTGATCGCCAAGGACGAGGACAGCTTTCCACGGCTGGCGTTCGAGGAGGTGCCGGGCTACCGCCCGCCGCTCTGGCCCGACCTCGACCGCGCGTACCCCCAGCAGATGCACCTCTGCTTCGGCGTCGACGACTCCGCCGCCGCCGGCGAGCTGGCGCTGCGGCTCGGCGCCACGCGGCTCTCCGAGGAAGGGGGCAGCTGCCCGGTGTTCGCGGATCCGGCGGGGCATCCGTTCTGCCTCTGCGGGCCCGGGGAGTAATCCCGCCCCCGCCTCTCCCGGGAGTGGGCCGGTCTTCCTCTCCGGGCACGGAGCGGGCCCGGGGAGGGATCCGCCTCCCCGGGGGCGGGAGTGCGGTCCTCGCGGGGTGGAAAAGGCCGACGGCCCTGGTGTCGGGGGGTCGGCCACCAGGGCCGCCGGCGGTCTCGGCGCGCGCGCCCGGACGCCACGGGGGAAGGTGCGTACGGGCACGCCGGAGACGTGGGAGGTGGGCTTATGGGGGCTTGCGGTCCGTCGGGCGGCGGGGGGTTCCGTCCCGGCCGGTGGCGGCCGGGGGTCCCGCCGGCGTCAGACCGGGGCGCCGTTGTTGCGCAGCCAGGCCAGCGGGTCTATCGCGTCCCCGCCGCCGGGTCGTACTTCGAGGTGCAGGTGCGGGCCGGTGACGTTGCCGGTGGCGCCTACGCGCCCGATGACGTCGGCGGTCGTCACCTCGCCGGAGGACTGGATGATGGAGGACAGATGGCAGTACCAGATCTCGGTGCCGTCTTCGAGCGTGAGGACGATGCGGTAGCCGTACGAGCCGGCCCAGCCGGCCTCGGTGATGGTGCCGCCGTGCACGGCCTTGACCGGGGTGCCGGTGGAGGCGGCGAAGTCCTGCCCGGTGTGGCCCGCGGCCCACATGTCGCCGGACTCGCCGAAGGTCGAGGTGAGGGTGTAGCTGTCGAGCGGGGAGACGTAGCTGGCGGCGAGCTTCGCGAGGCGCTCGGCCTCCGCCTTGCGGCGGGCCTCCTCCTCGGCCTTGCGGCGGCGCTCCTCCTCCAGGCGACGCTGCCGCTCCTCCTCCGCCGCCTTCGCCTCGGCGGCCTCCTCGGCCGCCTGCTGGGCGGCCTCGGCCTCCGCCGCCGCGCGGGCCGAGGCGTCGGCCTGGGCCTGCTGCTGGTCGGCCTGCTCCAGGATGCGGGCCCGCAGGGCCTCGCCGGAGTCGGCGGCCGGGGTGGCGGTGTCCGAGCCGGAGGTGGCGGCGTAGCTCACCTGGGTGAGCGGCGCCGTGGTGACGACGGCGTCGTCGGTGGCGGGCTCTTCCTCGGTGGGCATCAGTTCGCCGACGCCCGGCAGGCTCTCGGCGTCCGGCAGTTGCGCGCTTATCTCGTTCGCGACGGCGTCGACCTGGTCGGGCATGGATATCGCGACCGGCGGCTTCTCCTGCGCCGTGGCCACGCTGCCCGCGCCGACGGCGGCGAAGACGCCCACGCCCAGGACGGCGCCGCTGCGCGCCATGCTGCCGCCGCGCTGCTTGGCGAGACGCCGGCGGCCGCGGGAGGGAAGGTCGTCCTCGGGAAAGACTTCGTCGACCGGCTCTTCGGCGGCGTAGCCCGGGGGCGCATATCCGTCGGGGGCGGTGCCGCCCGACGCATAGCCGTCGTAGCCGTAATCGTCATAGCCATGGCCGTAGCCAGGCCCAGGCCTGTAGGACGCCACGAAGGCGTACTCCTTTCCTTCCTTCTCGCCTACCGGGTTAGCTGACGGGTTCGGAGCAGGAAGGTCTCCTACGGGTCGCCCCCTGTGGGAGGTTGGCCCGATTCACCCCAAGGTGGTGGTTCCCCGGTTCCCTCGGTGTTTCCGTTGCTGCAGTTGTTCCACGTGCGGGATTCGGCGACGGCGCACGGAGCCGCCTCTTGCGGCGGCAGTGACGACCGCGCTGCGTTACCGCACGCTAGCGGACGTCGGCGTTCGATTCCAAGTCGTTCCCGTTATTCAGTTGTGCTTTGCCGCGGACGATACGGGCATGTACCAGCGGAATCGGACAAGTTGACGCGACGGCTACGCGGGGAGAGGTCCGGTCGTTAGCTGATCGTGCATCAGTTGTTATGCGGAGTGGCGCTGTTTCATTACGGAGCGTGTGCATCGGGAGGGGCGGCCGGAAGCCGGCGGAAGGAGGTGCCCGAGCGGGAGCGGGAGAGGGCGAACAGCGCCATGTCGTCCGCGACGCGCCCGCCGGTGTAGCGGGTCACGTCGTCCAGGAGCGTGTCCAGCAGCGCGTGCGGACCGTCGAAGACGCGGCCGTCCATCCGCGCCAGCGGGTCGTAGAAGACACCGGCGGCGTCCCGGGCCTCCGTCACGCCGTCCGTGTACAGCAGGAGCGACGCGCCCGGCGGGAACGCCACCTCCAGCAGCTCGTCCGGCCACGTGCCCAGGTCGCCCATGCCGAGCGGCAGCGCGTGCTCCCGCGGCTGGAGCAGCCGCGCCGCGCCGTCCGAGCCCAGCAGCAGGGGCGCCGGGTGGCCGCGGTTGAGCAGCCGCAGCGCGCCGCCGTCGCGGTCCGCCTCCGCCAGCACCGCCGTCGTGAACCCCTCCACCCGGTCCACCCCGCTGCGCCCCGTCTCCTCACGCTGAAGCGCCCGCTCCAGCCGCCGCGCGACCCCGTCGAGCCGCGCCTCCTGCTCGGCCGCCTCCCGGAAGCAGCCGACGACCACGGCGACGGACTCCACCGCCTCCAGCCCCTTGCCGCGTACGTCCCCGACGATGCAGCGCACGCCGTACGGGCCCTCCTGGACGGCGTAGAGGTCGCCGCCGATCCGGGCGTCGACGTCGGCAGCCTGGTAGCGGGCGGCGATCCGCAGGCCGCCGAAGCCGTCCGGCGGGTTCGGCAGCAGCGCGCGCTGCGCGGCGACGGCAACGTGGCGGGCGGAGGTGAACCGGCGGTAGTTGCGCTGGATGAGCACGTTCATGCCGATCGCCACGACGCTGAGCACGAGCTGCGACACCATCTGGATGACCGACCCGGAGTGCGTGACGGTGCCGTTGAGGACCTCCAGCATGACGAACACGAACAGCGCGGTGACCGCGACCGTCACGGTGCCGCGCAGGGTGAGCAGCACGGCGGCGACCATCGGGATGCTCTCGAAGACCGGTGACGCCCGCAAACCCTCCGGCGTGAACCCGTAGAACACCGCGGCGGCGACGATGAGCCCGGCCGGCAGCCAGCGCAGCACCGGCCCGACGCGCCGCTCGGCGGTGCCGGTCACCTCGTCGATCCGCGGCCGGGTGTCGCGCGCCGGGGCGCTGCTGCCGACCCGGTAGCCGCGGCCGTCCTTGTACGGCCCGGACCACCGGTTCCGGGCCGTACGAGGACCGCCGCGGCGGTCCGGCCGGCCGCCCCTCCCCGGGCCCCGCGCGCTGCCGCCCTGCTCTCCCGCATCATCCCGCACCGGCGGCACCTGCCCTCTCCAGCGCTGTCCCTCCTGCACGGCCGGCATGCGGGCCTCGCCGTCGTTCCCAGACTCCCGGGTGCCGGGCGGCGGGGCGACCGCACGAGGCCGGGCGGGTGACGGCGGGACCCGGGGAGGCGGGAGGCGGGCGGCGGGAGGTGGGCGGCGGGCGGTGGGCAGCGGGCAGGGGTCGGCTACCGGGGCCGTGGGCCCGTGGGCGTGCAGGCGCAGCACGCGCGGCAGACGCCGTACGCGCCGCACGCGCGGGCGCACCCGGCAGCGGCGGGCGCACCCGGCATCCGCGGGCAGCGCCTCCCGCCCGACGGGCGGGTCGGCTCAGGGCGCGGGCCGGGATGCCGCCGCCCCGGGCACGCCCCGCCGGGGCCGCGCCCGCCGCCCCGCCCCGCCCGCCGCCCCGCCGCCGTCAGGCGAGACGGACCGGGAAGGACGCCAGGTCGTTCTGGGTCAGCACCGGCAGGTTCCGGATCTCCTCCACCGGCACCGCCGCCCGCAGCCCCGGGAACCGCGCGAAGAGCGCCGGCAGCGCCACCCCCGCCTCCAGCCGCGACAGCGCCGCGCCCGGGCAGATGTGCGGGCCGTGCCCGAACGTCATGTGCCGGATCGGCGTCGGCCGCGTCACGTCGAAGGCATCCGCGTCCGTCCCGTGGTGCCCGGCGTCCCGCCCGATCGCGCGGTACGAGATGACGACTCCCTCGCCCTTCTCGATCACCGTGCCGGCGATCTCGATGTCGTCCGTCGCGAACCGCATCAGCAGGTGGGTCACCGGCGGGTCGTAGCGCAGCGCCTCCTCGATCGCCGTTTCCCACGTCACCGTGCCCTCGCGGACCAGGTCGAGCTGCCCGGGGTGCGTCAGCAGCCCGCGCACGGTGGTGAGGAGGAGCGAGATCGTGGTCTCATGCCCGGCCGCGATCATCGACTTCAGGTTGCCGACGACCTCCTCCTCGGTCAGCGGCTCGCCGCCCTCGTCGGCGAGGATCAGCGCGCTCGTCAGGTCGTCGACGGGCTCGGCGGCCTTCTGCCGCACCATGTCCGTGAACACGCGGTCCAGCTCCGCCATCACCGCGAGCCGCTCGTCCTGCGGGGTGAGCATGGAGAAGAACGCCTTCCACAGCCGCATCTGCCGCGGTATCTCCGATTCGGCGACGCCCATCAGCGCGCACACCACCCGCATCGGCAGCGGCTGCGCGAAGACCTCCTTGAGGTCCACCACGCCGTCGCCCGCGGCCGCCGCCGACTCCAGCGCGTCGAGCAGCTCCGCCGTCACCCGCTCGACCACCGGCCGCAGCGCGTCGAGCCGCCGCGGCGTGATGGCCTGGGCCGTCTTGGTACGCAGCCGCCGGTGCTCGGCGCCGTCGACGGTGAACATCGACCGGCCCGGGTCGACCATCCCGATCAGCGGCCACTCGGCGGTGACCGCGCCGGTCTGCCACAGCCGCCAGGCGCCGATGTCCTTGACCAGCCGGGCGTCGGTGAGCAGTTGCCGCGCCTCCGCGTGCCGCGTGACGGTCCACGCGGGCACGCCGAGCAGCTCGATGCGGGTGAGCGGGGCGGCGGCGGACAGCCGCGCGGTCTCGCCCGCGAGGTCGCGTACGAGGGGGTCGATGGCCAGCGGGGCCGTGTCGGCGCCGGCGGCGTGCGGGCAGTTCACGGGTGGCCTCCTGCGGCGCGTACGGGGGTGAAGGTGACCGGCAGGGCGGTCATCCCGCGCAGGAACGGGGACGGCCGCCGCACCAGCGTCCGGGCCGGTACGGACAGGTCCAGGTCGGGCAGCCGGTCGAGGAGCACCTCAAGGCCCGTACGGGCGATGATCTCAGCGATCTCCTGGGCCGGGAAGGGGCACCGGAAGTCGCCGTAGCCGAAGGCGAAGTGGGCGCTGTTGCCGGCCTGCGCCCCCGCGCCGCTGCCTCCGTACCCGCCCCCGTACCCGCCGCCGTGGCCCCCGCCCGTGCCGACGAGGGCCTGCTGGATCTGCGGGTCGTCGTTGGCGGCGGCGAGGCCGAGGAGCAGCAGGTCGCCGGCGCCGACGGGGCATCCGCCGAGCTGGGTGTCGCGCGCGGCCCAGCGGCCGACGAGGATCTGCGTCGGGGTGTCCTCCCACAGCACCTCGTTCATGGCCTGGCCGACGCTGTGCCGCCCGCCGCCGAGGGCGGCGGCGAAGCGGTCGTCGGTGAGCATGAGGCGGATGGAGTTGCCGATCCAGTCGGCGGTGGGCAGGAAGCCGGCGGCGGTGGTGTCCTTGAGGTCGAGCATGACCTCCTCGTCGGTGAAGTGCATGGGGTCGGCCAGCATGCGCGAGGCGACGTCCTGGCCGGGCGCGAGCCGCTTCGCGGCGACCAGCCGGGTCATGTGCCCGACGAAGGTCTCGTACGCCTTGAGCGCCCCGGGCCCGCCGTCCGCCAGCTCGTTGAGCACCTGCGCGAGCTGCCGCCCCTCGGCGTCGGGGAAGCCGATGAGCCGGGCGAGGACGAGGACGGGCAGCGGCACGGCGTAGTCGCCGACGAGTTCGGCGCTGCCGCGGGAGCAGAACGAGTCGATGAGCCGGTCCGCGAGCTGCTCGCAGTGCCGGCGCAGGTCGAAGGGGTCGACGCCCTCCAGCGCGGCGCCGACCATGACGGCGTGCCGGCGGTGGTCGGCGGCGGAGGCGGTGAAGTGGATGGACGGCATGACCTGGCCGACCATCGGCAGCAGCGGCCAGTCGGGCGGGATCTTCTCCCACTGGTTCCACAGCCCGCGGTCCCGGGTGAACAGGTCGGGGTCGGAGGTGACCTGGTGCAGTTCGCGGTAGCCGATGACGAGCCAGGCGGGGATGTCGCCGGGCAGCTCGACGGGGACGACGGGGCCGTGGTCGCGGCGCATCTCGCGGTAGAGGTCGCGCGGGTCGGTGTGGAAGCGGTCGCCGCTGAGGGGTACGGAGCCGGCGTGCGCCGGGCACGCGGCGGGGGGCCCGGCCGGCGCGGCGCCGGGTGCGCCGGCCTCGGCCGGGGTGTCCGGTGCGGCACCGCGCCCGGCCGGGGACGCCCCGGCCGGTGTCCCCGGGGCGTCGCTCCCCTCGCGTGCGGCCTGGTCCTCGGGGGTCGGGGTCATGTCGCGGTCTCCGGTGGGGTGGGGACGGTGGCGGCGGCGAGGCGTTGCAGGTGCTCGACCAGGGCGATGAGGACGCCCTTGCTGGACTCGCGGGACCGCGCGTCGCAGTCGACCAGCGGGACGTGCGGGTCGAGGTCGAGCGCCTCGCGCACCTCGGCGCGGGTGTACGGCGGCCCGCCGAAGTCGTTGCGGGCGACGATGAACGGCGTGCCGTGGTGCTCCAGCCGGTCGATGGAGTACCACGAGTCGGCGAGCCGGCGGTGGTCGACGAGCACGATGGCGCCGAGCGACCCGGAGAACAGCCGGTCCCACAGGAACCAGAACCGCTCCTGGCCCGGGGCCCCGAAGAGGTAGAGCACGGTGCGCTCGTCGAGGCTGATGCGCCCGAAGTCGAACGCGACGGTCGTGGCCGTCTTGCCGGGCACGGCGCTGCGGTCGTCGATGCCGCGGCCGGCGAGGGTCATCGTCTCCTCGGTGTTCAGCGGCCGGATGTCGCTGACGGAGCGGACCATGGTGGTCTTGCCGACGCCGAAGCCGCCGACGATGACGATCTTCAGCCCGTTGTCCGCCGTACGGGCCAGCGGGGCGCGCGCGTCAGAGGTCGCGGAGTCCAACGAGCACCTTCTCCAGAGTCTCGGGATCGGCGAACCGCACGCCGCCGGGGATGCGCGGGGGCGCGTACCGCGGATGGCGCGCGGTGATCCGCTCGGCGGCCAGCAGGTCGGACAGCAGGATCTTGGTGATGCCGACGGGCAGGCCGAGGTCGGCGGACAGCTCGACGACCGCGGTCGGGGTCCGGCAGATGCGCAGGATGGCCGCATGCTCGGACTGCATGCCCGGCCTCGGCTCGCACTCGGCGACCACCAGGGTGACGAGGTCGAACTCGTCGCTGGCGGGCCGGCTGCGCCCCCCTGTCAGGGTGTACAGCCGGTCCGGATCGTCGTCCCGGCCGGCGCGGGTCATTCCGCCGCGACCCCCTCGGCCGCGGGCACGGGCCCGCGGGGCGGCGCGCTGAGGTGGTCGCCGAGCTGCTCGACGAGCTCCAGCATGTTGTGCCCGACGAGCCCGGGGTCTGCGGTCTCCGCGGCGATGACGGCGACGTGGCTGCCGGAGCCGGCCTCGGCGATGAAGAGGATGCCGCCGTAGAACTCGGTCATCGACTGCCGTACGCCGCCGCTGCCGTCGCCGAACTCGACGGAGGCGCCGTGCGACAGGCTCTGGATGCCGGCCGAGATGGCGGCGAGCTGGTCGGCGCTGTCCTCCGACAGCTCGGGGGTGTGGCAGAGCTTGAGCCCGTCGCGGGAGAGGACCAGGGCGTGCCGGGCGCCGGGCGTGCGCTTCAGCAACCCCTCCAGCAGCCAGGTCAGTCCGGTGGCCTCGGCGGGGGATTCGGTCATCGGTTGTCCTCCGAAGGTGAAGCGGCGTTGCGTGCGGGGGGTGCGGCGGAGGAGTCGGGGGCGTCGCCGGACGTGGCGGCGTCGTCGCGCGTGGCCGTGTCGTCGGACGTGGCGGCGTCGCCGGACGTGGCCGTGTCGTCGCGCGGGGCCGCGTCGGCGGCGTCCCGCTCCCGCCCGGTCACCGCGCGCCGGAAGGCGCCGAACCGGGCGGCGGAGCCCGCGGGTTCGAGCTTGCGGTACGAACCGGTGTCCCCGTCGCCCGCGCCCTCACCCGCGCCGTCGTCGCCGCCGCCGCCGTCGCCCGTACCCGCGCCCGCCTCCGGCACGCCGCCCGGGTGCGCCCCCGCCAGGGTGCGCCCGCGCCGCCGCCGCGGCAGCGCGGCCAGCGCGAACGGGTCGTGCCCGGCGTCGTCGGCCGGCAGGTCCGCCCGCCGGTCCGCGTCCTCGCCGGCCGCGACGTCGCGCTGCCGCGGGACCGGCAGCGGCGTGCTGCCGGTGTCCTCCGTGGGCATCGGCAGGCCCGGCCGCCGTACCGGATCACCCGGCCGGGCGCGCGAGATCAGCTCCTGCGGGATCATCAGCACCACGCCCGTGCCCCCGATGGCGGAGGGCCGGAACGAGACGGTGAGCCCGTGCTTCTGCGCCAGGTGCCCGACGACGGGCAGGCCGAGCCGGGTGCCGGTGAGCGTGGACAGGTCGGTGGCGGTGCCCGAGACGGCGCGCTCGGCGCGCCGCTGCGCGGCCTCGCTCATCATCAGCCCGCTGTCCTCGATGGTGACGACGGCGCCGGCCGGCACCTCGGAGACGTAGACGTGCACCTCGGTGGTGGGCGGCGAGAAGTTGCAGGCGTTGTCGAGGAGTTCGGCGAGGGCGTGCATGACGCCCTCGGCGGCGTGGCCGGCGACCGCGGCCTCGGAGACGGCCCGCAGCCGGACCCGCTGGTAGCCGGCGATCCGGCCCATGGCGCCGCGCAGGATGGACTCCATCGCGATCGGCTTCGCCCAGCGGCGGCCCGAACGGGCGCCGCTCAGCACCGCGACGCTGTCGGCGACGCGCCCGGCCTGCGCGGTGCGGTGGTCGAGGTGGAGGAGGTCGCCGAGGACGTCGGCGTCGCCGTGCCGGTGTTCCATCTCGCGCAGGTCGGCGAGCATGCTCGTGGTGATCGCCTGCATCCGGCCGGCGGCGTTGGCGCAGGAGGCCATGGCGGCGGCGCGCCGGTTCTCGCTGCGCCGCGCCTCGTCGGCGACCTGCGTCAGGGCGCGCCGGTACGCCTGGTTGTCCAGTTGCGGGGCGGCGGCGAGCGCTTCGTCCACGGGCGCGCCGGCGGCGATCTTCGACAGCACCTCGGGGACGACGCGGTCGGCGAAGACCGCGGCGGCGCCGGCGGCCGCGGCGGCGCGCTCGTCGGCGCGGGCGGCCTTCGCGCGGTAGCCGGCCGCGGCGGCGACGGCCGCGCACAGCAGGACGGCCGCGGCGCCGCCGCCGTAGACGATCTGCCGGGTGTGGTCCTCGGGTCCCGCGACCGCCGCCGCGAGCACCGCGGCCGCGGTCGCGGGTGCGGTGACGAACAGGGCCCGCAGGGCGGCGGGCAGTCGGGAACGCGGGGCCCGGGCGGGGGCGGCTGCGTCCTGGTGCGCGGTCATCGACGGGCTCCTCCGGGCAGGTGGCCTGTCCCACAGGTCGGGTGTGCAGGTCGGGTGTGTGCGCCGGTCGAGCAATCTGCACACGGGTGCTCAAGTCGCCGACACTATAAGGAGTTTCCGCACCACACCAGCACGCCCAGAAGACCGTTTGCAGCACACCTGTGACAAGAAACGGCCGAAGGAAAAGCGGAGGAGAAGCGGATGCTGGAAGTCATCGGAGCGGGAGTCGGACGCACCGGAACGCTGTCGCTCAAGACGGCGCTGGAACGGCTCGGGTTCGGCCCGTGCCACCACATGCTGGGCCTCTTCGGGGACCCCGGGCAGATCCCGATGTGGCGGGCGGCGGCCCGCGGCGAGCCCGTGGACTGGGCGCGGGTGTACGCGCGGTACCGCGCGACGGTGGACTGGCCGGGCGCCCGGTTCTGGCGGGAGATCGCCGCGGCGTTCCCGGCGGCGAAGGTGGTGCTGACCGTACGGGACCCGGAGAGCTGGTACGCGAGCGCGGCGGCCAGCATCCACGCCGCGGCGGTCGCCCCGCCGCCCGCGGACGCGGAGGAGGAGTACTTACGGCTGCGCGACATGGCGGTGGAGGTGGTCTGGGACGGCGTCTTCGACGGCCGGTTCACGGACAAGGAGCACGCGCTGCGGGTGGTCGCCGAGCACGACGCGGCGGTGCGGCGGGGGATCGACCCGGACCGGCTGCTGGTGTACCGGGTGGGCGAGGGGTGGGGGCCGCTGTGCGAGTTCCTGGGCGTGCCCGTGCCGGACGAGCCGTTTCCGCGGAGCAACGAGCGGGGGCGGTTCCTGGAGGAGCTCAGGGAGCGGAGCGCGGCGGGCGGCGACGCCGGGTAGCGCGGGTCGGCGCCGGGCAGCGGCGGGTCGGGCGGGCGCGGTGACGCCGCCCCGGTCGCCGGCGTACCCGGTTCGTACGGTGACGCGCGCGTACGGGCACCCGGTCCGTACGCGCGCACCCCACCGGCGCGCTCCGCGCGCTAACGCAGCGCCCGTATCAGCATCAGCGCGATGTCGTCGTGCCGCGTGCTCATCCGCTCGGCCCGCCCCATCAGCTCGTCCGCCAGGTCGTCCATCGGCCCCTCCCCCGCCCGCGCCACCTTCTCCGCGACCTTCGCCGTCGTGCCGCCGATGTCCTCGCCCGGGGTCTCCACGAGCCCGTCGGTGTAGAGCGCCAGCACCGTGCCGGGCGGCAGCGGCACCTCGGTGGTGGGGTACCGGGCGTCGGGGTCGATGCCCAGCAGCAGGCCCGGGGGCAGCGGGAGCGCCTCGGTGCGCCCGTCGGGGTGGCGCAGGAGGGGCGGCGGGTGGCCGGCGGTGGCGAGGTGGGCGCAGTGGCGGCGCAGGTCGAGGTGGGCGTAGAGGCAACTGGTGAAGAGGTCGGTGTCGAGGTCGGTGAGCAGCCGGTTGGTGCGGGCGAGCACGTCGCCGGGCGGGGTGCCGGCGGTGGCGTGCGCGTGGACGGCGGTACGGACCTGGCCCATGAGCGCGGCGGCGCCGACGTTGTGCCCCTGCACGTCGCCGATGGCGGCGGCGGCCGACGTCCCGTCGTAGCGGATGAGGTCGTAGAAGTCGCCGCCGATGTCCATGCCGCGGCCGGCGGGCAGGTAGCGGGCGGCGACCTCCAGGCCCGCGATGGGCGGCAGGCTGCGCGGCAGCAGGCTGGCCTGGAGGCTGCGGGCCAGCTCCAGCTTCGTGTCGTACAGCCGCGCCCGGTCCAGCGCCTGCCCGATGAGCCCGGCCAGCGAGGTGAGCACGGCGCGCTCGGCGGGCGGGAAGGCGCGCTTGCGCCGGTACGACAGGGCGAGGGTGCCCACCATCCGGCCGGAGGCGATCATCGGCAGGAAGGCGGCGGCGGCCATGTCCTCCTGGCAGGCCACGGCGGGGTAGGAGCGGCGCAGCTCGGCGACGGTGCTGAAGAAGTGGGGCTGGCCGGTGGCCAGGGCGTGCGCGGCGGGGTCGTCGGCGGTCAGCTCCCGGGTGCCGGCGTCGGCGAGGAAACCGGCGGTGTGGCCGCGGTGGCCGATGGTGCGCAGCCGGCCCTCCTCGGCGGCCATCAGGAGCATCGCCTGCGGGCCGAACGCGGGCACGACGAGGTCGGTGACCAGGTCGGCCACCTCGCGCAGCCCGACCGCCTCGGTCAGCGCGGCGGCCACGTCCATCAGGTGATAGAGCGCGGATGCGCCGACGGGGTCGGGGTCGGCGGAGCGCGGGCGGCCGGGGGTGGCGGCGGTGGTCGGGCCGGTGGGGACGGGGGTGATGTGCACGCTGAGGCCGCTGGCGTCGGGGTACAGCTCGAAGTACAGCCGGCGGTCCGGCGGCCGTACGACGGTGAAGGAGGTGGGCCGCCGGGAGATGACCGCGGCCCGGTAGCGCTCCTCGCAGACGGGGTCGCGCAGCCACCCGGCCGTCTCCCAGGGGCGGGCGCCGAGGAGGTCCCCGATCTCGACGCCGAGGAGTTCGGAGCCGGCGGTGTTGCAGAACGTGATCCGCCCCTCCAGGTCCAGGGCACAGCACCCCAGGGGCAGCCGCTCCACGAACTCCACCACCGCCTGCGCCTCGGCGCGCTGCGGCGTCCGGGGCCGTACGGGCTCCAGCACGCGGGGCTCCTCGGCGGGGAGGAGGGGCTCGCCGCGTTCGGCGGCGTGCTTGAGCCACAGGGCGCAGCGGCGGCTGAAGGTGCCGAGGGCGGCGTGCTCGGACGGGCTGAGGCGGGCGGGGTGCCAGATCGGCCAGAGCATGACGAGGCCGCCCCACACGCCGGTGGTGGCGTCGCCGGCGATCGGGCGGGCCGCGAGGGCGAAGTCGTACGGCAGGATGTAGCCGACGCGCGGGAAGCGGCGGGCCATCTCCTCCTGCCCGACGAGCCAGACGAGCCGCCGCTCGCGCACGGCGTGCGCGACGGGGATCGGGGCGTCGAGGGGGATGCGCGTCCAGGGCGCGGCGAGCTTGCGGGAGGCCCCGGAGACGAGCGCGAGCTGGAGCACCCGCTCGTTCTGCGGCAGCACGTACAGCAGGCCGATGGAGGCGCCGGTGGAGCGCATGAGCCGTCCGAAGGCGGCCTCCAGCCATCCGAGGCCGCCCGTGTCGCCGCGGTCGGCGGGCCGCCGCGGTTCGCCGGCGGTTCGCGAGAGGTGGCCCATATACGGACGATACGCCCGTACGGAGGGTGCGGCAGCCGGTGAGGATTCCGCTTGGAGAGGGCCGCTGCGGCAGCGGGCGGGGGCCGATCACCCGCCGGGCCTCACCGCGGGGCCCGCGTCGCCCTCGCCGTGACGGTCAGGGCCGTGTACCGCATCGTGAACGACCCGCCCAGGGCGTCCACCGCCGCGGCCGTCGCGTCGAGCAGGGCCGTCCGCCGGTCGGGGGCGATACGGGCCATGCCGCCGCCGGTGGGGAGCTGGTCCACCCACTCCTCGCGGGTGTACGTGCGCTCCCACCCGTGGCGCCACTCCTCCGGCTCGCCGAAGGAGCCCGCGCGGCGGATGCCGTCGGCCGTCCTGTCGACGATCGCCGTGTGCCCGCCGAGGGCGGCGCGGCTCCAGGGGTTGAGGGGCGCGCCGGGCAGGGCGGTGCGGTACGCGGCGGCCAGGGCCTCGGCGACGTCGGGGGCGGGCTGGGAGACGTTCCAGAAGACGGCGAGCCGGCCGCCGGGGCGCAGCACCTCGGCGGCCTTCGCGGCGCCCGCGACGGGGTCGATCCAGTGCCAGGTCTGGCCGGCGGCGACGGCGTCGAAGCGGCGGCCGGCCGGGTCCCAGTCCTCGAACGGGGCGACCTCGACGTCGAGGCCGTGGCGGCGGGCGTACGCGGCCATGCGGGCGTCGACGTCCAGGCCCAGGACGCGGCAGCCGGCGGCGCGGAGCTGGCGGGCGACGATGCCGGTGCCGGTGCCGACGTCGAGCACGGCGCCACGGGAGCCGTCGGGGCCGTCGGGGCCGCGGACGGCCCCGGGGCCCGCCGCGATGCGGGCGATCAGCTCGGCCGGATAGCGGGGGCGTGTCCGGTCGTAGCGGTCGGGGTCGGTGCCGAACGACTCGGCCATGTCCCGGGCGCGGTGGGGCTCCGGCTCTTTCCCGGACGCTAGAGTGGGCATGCGCCCACTCTAGTGGGCACCTGCCCACTCAAGCCACCCGCACCGCGGAGGACCCCCGCCCCATGCCCACCGGCACCGCCATCCGCGACCCCCGCCGGCAGCTCTTCGCCGCCGCCGAGCGCGTCCTCCTCCGCTCCGGTCCCACCGCGCTGACCAGCCGCGCCGTCACCGACGAGGCGGGCTGCGCCAAGGGCGTCCTGCACCGGCACTTCGCCGACTTCGACGACTTCCTCGCCGCCCTCGTCCTCGACCGCATCGCCCGCCTCGACGACCAGGCCGCCGACCTCCGCGCCGCCGCCGACGCCGGCCGCGGCACCGTCGCCGGCAACCTCACCGACGCGCTGACCGCGCTCTTCGAGTCCGTCGCCGTCGCCGTCGTCGGCCTCGTCGTCTCCCGCGACGACCTCCGCGCCCGCCTGCGCCGCACCCGGCCCACCGGGGTGCCGCTGCTCACCGACGCCGCGGACGTGCTCGCCGGGTACCTCACCGCCGAGCGCGACCGCGGCCGCCTCGCCCCCGACGCGGACATCCCCGTCCTCGCCCCCACCCTCGTCGGCGCCGCCCACCTCCTCTTCGCCGACCGCGCCGCCGCCCCGCCCGCACCCGAGGCGGTGCGGAAGGCCGTCACCGCGGTCGTCGCCCCCGTCCTACGCGCCGGCGACCGACCGGGGTAGGGTGTACCCGTCGTTTCCGCTACGGGAGAAGCCACCGGGGAGGTGAGGTTGATGACCGCGCTCACGGGCACCGCGCCCGGCGTTCAGGTCGCCCTCGCGTCCACGTCCCGGGCCGTGGCCTGACCCTCGCCTCTCCCAGCGAACACGACCACCGAAACGGATCACCCTCTGCCATGGGCAACACCTGGATCACCCGCGCCGAGACGCGCGCCGACATCCCCGCCATCCGCGAGATCACCCTCGCCGCCTTCGGCCGGCCCCACGAGGCCGACATCGTCGAAGCGCTGCGCGCGGACCCGAGCGCCTGGCTCGCGGGCCTGTCCCTCGTCGTCACGGACGAGGCCGACGACACCGGCCACCCCGTCGGGCACATCCTGCTCACCCGCGGCCACATCGGCGACACCCCGGCGCTCTGCCTGGGCCCCGTCTCCGTACGGCCCGAGCGGCAGCGCGACGGCGTCGGCTCCGCGGCCGTACGGGCGGCCCTGGCCGCCGCCGCGGCGCACGGCGAGCGCTACGTCGTCCTGGTCGGACACCCGGAGTACTACCCGCGGTTCGGCTTCACGCGGGCGTCCGCGTACGGCATCAGCATCAGCGTCGACGCTCCGGACGACGCCGTGATGGCCCTCGCGCTCGACGAGGCCGCCCACCCGCTGCCCGGCGGGCTCATCCGCTGGCCGGCGGCGTTCGGGATCTGACCCGCGTGGGGGGGGCCGGGCCCGCGGGCCCGGTCCCCCTCAGGCCGGCGGCTTCCGCGCCTCGAACAGCGTGCGCGCGCTGTGCGCCACGAACGGGCCCTCGGACCGGATGCGTTCGTGCATCTCCCGCAGCCGCGGCCGGTACGCGGCCACCGTGAAGCCCGGCACCATCCACACCACCTTCCGCAGGAAGTACGCGACCGCCCCGACGTCGTGGAACTCCATCCGCAGCCGCTCCGTCCGCAGCCGCACGACCTCCAGCCCCGCCGCCTCGGCCGCCGCCCGCTCCCCCTCCGGGTCGCGGGCGCCGCGCGCGTCCTCCGGCTGCGGCCCGAGGAAGAACTCGACGACCTCGAAGGCGCTGGCCGGCCCGACGTGCTGCGCGAAGTACGTTCCGCCGGGCCGCAGGACGCGGGCGATCTCGCCGAAGTACGGCTCGACCGGGTGCCGGCTCACCACCAGGTCGAACGCGCCGTCCGCGAACGGCAGCGGCGGCTCGTCCGGAGCGGCGACGACCACCGTGCCGAGGGGGTGCAGCAGGGCCGTGGCCCGGGCGGCGTTCGGCGGCCACGCCTCGGTGGCGACGGACAGCGCGGGCCGCGCGGGCACGCCGGCGAGCACCTCGCCGCCGCCGGTCTGGATGTCCAGCGACGCCTCGGCCGCGGCCATCCGCTCGCCCATCAGCCGCTGGTATCCCCACGAGGGCCGCTCCTCGGTGGCGCGGCCCTCGAACCACGAGAAGTCCCAGCCGTCCACCGGGGCGGCGGCGGCTTCGTCCAGGAGGCGGTCGAGGCCGGGGGTCGTGTCCATGGAGGTGATCGTCGCAAAGGTGATCGGCGGAGGCGACCGGATAAACGCCGGGCGGAACGCGCGGCGCGTACCCGCGTTGGCTCGAAAGCTCCGCCCTCCCTTCCACGTCTTTGCCCGCGATATACCTCACGCAGCGCACTCCGGCGTGACAAATTGTCGTTACGCCGAAGTTCACCCCGACGTGGCGACGGCGCGGAACCATGGGCCTTTGAGGCCGACGCCGCCTCGCGGCAGATCCGTAGATCCGCTCAATGCAGGAGGCTCGCCGTGCATACCAACGAAATGGGAGTTTTCGGGATCTCCCCGGCGGAGGAGCACCTGTACCGGCACTTCCTCCGGCAGCCCGACTCCCCTTCCGAGGGCCTGCACGTGAAGCTCGGCATACCCCGGCACGAAATGGAACAGGCCATGACCCGCCTGGTCCGGCTGCGGCTGCTGAGACCCGGGGATCGGCCGGGCTGCTTCCTCCCCGTCGATCCGGAGCAGGTGGTGGCGCGGCTGACCGAGCTGCGGCTGCGCGAGATGTACCAGGAGATCCAGCGGATCACCCAGAGCCGGCACGTGCTGGCCACGCTGCGCGCGGAGGCCATGGCCTCCGCGGCGGCGTCCGCGGCCGCGGCGGAGAGCGGCCGTGGCGGCGCGTACGGCGGCGAGCACGGGGTGGAGGAGATCGACGACCGGCAGGACCTGAGCAACCGCATGGAGGAGCTGGTCTTCTTCGCCCGGGAGGAGATCGCGTCCGTCGAGCCCGGCGTGCACCTGATGTCCGAGGCGGTGCTCAAGCGGCGCACGGTCGAGTGGCGGGCGCTGAAGCGCGGGGTGCGGCGGCGGCTGGTGCTGCCCGCGGACACGCTCCAGCACCCGCGGGTCGCCGGGCACGTACGGGAGTTGCTCGCCCGCGGCGGGGAGGTGCGGGTGGTCGAGGAGATCACGGACCAGCTCGCCGTGTACGACGGGCGGGTGGCCCTCATGCCCAAGGACCCGAAGAACAGCGACCACGGCGCGCTGATGGTGCGGGGGCGGGGGCTGGTCAGCACGCTGTCCGGGCTGTTCGAGAAGGTGTGGGAGCAGGCCGAGGACGTCTCCGTCGAGCTGCGCGAGCCGGGCGAGGAGCCGGAGACGGAGCTGTCGGAGGCGGAGCTGCGGGTGCTGCGGATGATGTGCGAGGTGGGCAAGGACGAGACCGGCGCCCGGGACCTGGGGGTCTCGGTGCGTACGTACCGGCGGCACATCGCCGACGTGCTGCGCCGCCTCGGCGCCTCCACGCGCGCGCAGGCCGCGCTGCTCGCCCGTGAGCGCGGGTGGGTCTGAGGAGCCGTCCGGGGGCGGGCGGCCCCGGGGGCGGGCGGCCGGGCGGTCAGCACTCCACGGTCCAGCCCGTGCACGCGCGATGCGACAGGATGTCCCCCATCGCCCGCTCCGGCCCGGCCGGCGCGCCGTCCGCCGGCGCCGCGAGCGTGAGCCGGATCCGCTCCGACTCCACCCGCAGTTCGTGCGGCAGGTGGGCCCGCAGCAGCCACAGCAGCCGGACCGCCGTCGTCTCCGCGGGCGGGGCGTCGTAGTGCTGCCGTACGAAGGCCACCTCGTACGTCCCGCCCCCGCCGCTCATCGACCCGCCCCGCCGGCACCGGTGCCGCCGTCCTCGCCCAGCGCCCGCCGCGCCGCCGCCGCCAGCGCCTCGATCCCGGTCGGCAGCGCCGTCCGCAGATCCGGCGCGAACCGCGGCGAGTGGTTCCCCGGCACCGCCCGCCCGGTGCGCGCCGCTTCGCGGCGGGCCGACGCGGACACCGTGCCCAGCATCCAGTAGCCGAGCCGGACGCCGGGGGCGCCGTGCACCTCCGCGCCCGCGGGGCCGAACCAGGCGAAGTCCTCCGCCGCGGTGGCCGGTTGCCAGCGCAGCACCCGCGCCGGGGACAGCGCCGCGACGTGCGCGGACCGTAAACCGGCCGCCAGGTCGGCGTCCGGCAGCAGCGCCCGCGAGCGGGCCCGTACCGTCACCTCCGGGGGCCGCGGGGCGCCGGCCGCCGCCGCCTCGCCGGCCAGCACCCGGCGTACGCCCGCCAGCAGCCGGTCCAGGGTGCCCTCGTCGAACGCCCGCAGGCTGATGCCCAGTTCCGCGCGGTCGGGGATGACGTTGGCCTCGGCGCCGGCCGCGAGCCGGCCGACGGTGAGCACCGCCTGCTCCGCGGGCGCCCGTTCGCGGGCGACGAGGGTCTGCATCCGCAGCACGGCCGCCGCCGCCGACACCACCGGGTCCACCGTCAGGTGCGGCGCCCCGGCGTGCCCGCCGGTGCCGTGCAGCACCGCGTCGACCGTCGCCGTGCCGGCCAGCAGCGGGCCGCCGTCGGGGTGGGCGACGGTGCCGGCGGGCAGCGGCGCGGTGTGCTGGGCGAGGACGGCGTCGGGCGGGCCGGTGAGGTCATAGAGCCCGCCGCGCAGCATCGCCAGGGCGCCGTCGAGGGTCTCCTCGGCCGGCTGGCCGACGACCGCCACCGTGCCGCGCCAGCCCGCGGTGTCGCGCGCGAGCAGCCGGGCGGCGCCGGCGAGCGCGGCGAGGTGCAGGTCGTGGCCGCAGGCGTGGGCGACGCCGGGGACGGCGCTGGCGTAGGCGAGGCCGCTGTCCTCCGGCACCGGCAGCGCGTCGAGTTCGGCGCGCAGCAGCACGGTCGGCCCGTCGCCGCGGCGCAGCAGGCCGACGACGCCGTGGCCGCCGACGCCGCGGGTGACGGCGTAGCCGTCGGCGGCGAGCCGGCCGGCGAGCACGCCGGCGGTGCGTTCCTCGGCGCCGGCGAGTTCGGGGTGGAGGTGGACGTCGAGGCAGCACTCGACGGCGGACCGGAGGATATCCGCGGGTACGGCCATGCGCGCCACGCTCCTCGTGCTGGGGCCCCCGAGCCCTCCCAGCCTGCCCGACGCCGTGATCAGCGCGGACTCAGCCCGCTGTCGCCCGGTGTCAGCGAGGTGACAGCGAAACGGGGCCGGGGGTGGCAGCGCCGGTCGATTCAATGTTCGGGTCAAGAACCGGTTCCGCCGGTCGTACGGGCGGCGAACCCGCCCTCGATACGCAAGAAGGAGTTCCCATGGCTGACAAGGCGCTCTCCACCCTCGCCGACGAGATCCTGGAGCTGGAGTCGGAGACCTTCGAGATCTCGGACTACTCGGACCAGGCCGAGGTCGTCCTGGCCGGTTCGACCTCCTGCTCCTCCACCTCGACGTGCTCCAGCACCACGAGCACCACCTCGTGCAGCGCCTGACGCACCGTCGGTAGCGCCGCGCCAAGGGCAGCCCTCCCGGGACGGATCCGTTCTCCCGGGAGGGCTGCGGCACGTCCGGGGCGCCCACCGCGCTACGGGAACGGGTGCGGCACCGCGCGCGGCCCGCCCCCGGCCCCGCCCCGGCCGGCGGCCGCGGCGGACTCGACGGCCGCCAGCAGCCGCGGCATCCGCAGCGCCCGCTGCCGGTGCCAGCCGAAGTCCAGCGGCAGCAGCCCCGGCGCCAGCGTCGCGACCGTGCGCAGGCCCACCGCCCGCTGCTCCGGCGTCGTCTGGTCGACGGCCACGGCGTCGTAGCCGTGCACCGCCAGCGCGTCGACGAGCAGCCGCAGGTCGTCCCGGAGGTCCAGCGTCGCGGGGCGCACCTGCGCCCAGTCCGCGTACACCTCGGCCAGCGGCAGCGCCGGCTCGTCCGTCAGGAAGTCCCGCGCGTGCCCGGCCATGTGCGGCAGCCCGTAGAGCTGCGCGTGGTCCTTCAGCTGCCGTACCCGCCCGAAGTCCGCGGCCATTGCCTCCAGTTCGGCGCGCCGCTCGGTCACCTGGTACGCCAGGTGCGGGATGTACGTCAGCACCTCGCTGAGCGCGCCGGTCAGCGCGCCCGCCGGGTCCAGCCCGGCCGCGGCGCCGAAGGACAGCAGCCCGGGGCCGCCGTCCTCCCGTACCGCCACCGCGGTGATCACCGGGACGCCGTTGTCGCCGCGGGTGTCGAAGGCCCGCACGTCGTAGCCGAGGAGCGCCGCCCGGTCCAGCATGCCGCGCACCCGCGGGTCGCCCGTCGAGCGCGGGTCGACGCGGGTGCGCGGGCCGCGGCCGTACCAGGTGAGAAGGAAGGCGTCGCGCTCGATCAGCTCCAGCAGCCCGTACAGCGCGGCCTCCGCGAGGGAGCCGCCGGTGGCGCAGCCGTTGGAGCACTCGAAGACGAAGTTGTCGGACGGCAGTCCGGCGCTGTAGTGCACCAGCCGCGCCGGTACGAGCACGGGGTGGTCGTCGCGCAGGCAGTGGCCCCAGATCCAGGGGATCGGGCGGGCCGGGTCGAAGGGGGCGACCATCGGGTCGTCGCGGTACGTCTCCGGGGCGTAGAGCCCGGTGCGCCGCGGGTCGACGACGGAGTTCTCGCCCCACTCGGCGGCGAGTTCGTCGCGGGAGGCGGTCACGGGGCGCAGGCCGCGGCGGGGGTGGGTGCCGGCGTAGCGCTCCAGGCCCTCCAGGTACGCGAGGGTGCGGCTGGTGGCGTACGCGTCGGCCTGGCCGGAGAACGTGACGTCGTTGAGGCCGGCGTAGCCGCGGACGAAGGCGCTGCCGGAGATCGGCGCGGTGGTGGTGGAGGCGGGGTTGAGGTGGGTGGTGGAGCCGAGGGCGCCGCAGACGGGGTTGGCGAGGGCGGCCTCGGGGAGGTCGAGGGCCGTCAGCGGGGTGACGCGGTAGACGTCGGTGGCCGGCTTCGGGGTGGGGGCGAGGTACATGCGGCCGTGCTCGGGCGCGTCGTCGCCGGGGGTCACGCAGGACGGGCAGAGCGGCTCGGGCAGGAGGGGGAACGTGGCCAGCGCGAGGGTGCCGAGGTCGACGCGGGTGACGCGGGCGAGCCCGTCGGGCGAGCGGCGGCCGGCGGCCGCGCGGCACACGGCCCACACGGCGTCGGCGGCGTGGTCGGTGAGCACCGGCCACGCCGCGCCGCCGGCGGGCGCGAAGCCACCCTCCAGCGCCTCCCGTTCGGAGCGGGTACGGAGCCGCTGCCAGCGCATCGCCAGGCACCGGCCGCAGGCGGGCCGCGGTGCGGGCGGCCCGCCTGCCGCCGGTTCCCCTTCGGCGCCCCAGGGGCCGACGAGCACCGCGCGGGAGCTGAGGTGCACGGTGGCGCCGGGGCGCGCGTCCGGCCACGGGTCGCGGCCGGGGTGCAGGGCGTCGGCCGCGCCGAGGGGCACGACGACGGGGGGTTCGGGGAGGTTCCGATCGCGGGGGGCGGAGACGTCGCCGGGGCGCGCGGTGACGCCCTCGCCGGCCGCCCAGCGGGCGCGCAGCGCCTCCGCCAGCCAGGCGCGGGCCGCCTCGAAGGGGGCGGTGGGCTCGTTCCGTACCGCCGGGGTCCGCTCCGGTGCCGACTCTTCGGCCGTCGTCGCCGTCATGTCCGGTCGCTCCAGCGGAAGACGCGGAACGCCACGGCCCCGAACACCGCCGCGAACGCCGCCAGGCCGCCGCACGCCACCGCGATGTCCGCGCCGCCGCCCGCGTCGGTGAGCGCCGCCGACACCCCGTCGTTGAGGTGCCGCAGCGGCAGCACCCAGCTCATCGTCTGCATCCACGACGGCATGGCGTCCAGCGGGTAGAACGAGCCGGACAGGAACGCCATCGGCACCATCAGGAAGTTGGCGACCGCCGCCACCGCCTCCGGCGTACGGGCGTAGGAGCCGACGATCGCGCCCAGCGCCAGGAACGCGGTGACGCCCAGCACCAGCACCGGCACCGCCAGCGGCCAGCCGGCCGCCAGCTCCAGCCCCAGCACCGGCAGCAGCGCCACCGCCACGAACAGCACCGCCTGCACCAGCCCGATGCCCACGGCCAGCACGTAGCGCGAGCCCAGCACGGCGGACAGCGGCGTCGGCGTCATGCGGATGACCCGCAGGATGTCGTCGCGGCGCCACTGCATCAGCACGAACCCGACGCCGAAGACGGCCGCGTTGCCGACGCCCCAGGACAGCACCCCGGGGGCGATGTACGCGATGTAGGGCCGGCCGCTCTCCTCGACGTCCTGGCCGTGGAAGATCAGCCCGAAGACGACGAGGAAGAGCAGCGGGAAGGCGAAGGTGAAGAAGAGCGTGGTCTTGTCCCGGGTGTACGCCCGGTAGCCGGCCTCCGCCAGCGCGGAATAGGCGCTCATGTCACTCCTGTCCCGTGAGCTGGAGGTAGACGTCCTCCAGGCTGGCCGTGCGGGTACGCACCCCGTGCAGCCCGGCGACCTTCTCGACCGCCGCCAGCACCGGCCCGGCGTCCTCGGTGCGCAGCACCAGGGCGTCGGACTCGCGGGTGACCTCGGTGACGCCGGGCAGCACCCGGGCGTCCGCCTCGCTCAGCCGCTCGGCGGGCACCAGCAGCCACACGGCGGAGCCGCCGCGCGCGACCAGCTTTCCGGGGGTGTCCAGGGCGGTGACGCGGCCGTGGTTGACGATCGCGACGCGGTCGCACAGCGCCTCGGCCTCGTCGAGGTGGTGGGTGGTGTAGACGATGGTGCGGCCGGCCCGCTTCAGCTCCCGCAGCACCTCCCACAGGGCGCGCCGGGCCTGCGGGTCGAGCGCGGCGGTCGGCTCGTCCAGGAAGATCAGCTCCGGTCCGTGCACGAGCGCGGAGGCGATCGCGAGGCGCTGCCGCTGCCCGCCGGAGAGGTTCTCGACCCGCACGTCCGCCTGCCCGGTGAGGCCGACGAGGGCCAGCGTGCGGTCGGCGGCGGCGCGTTCGGCCCCGTACAGCGCGGCCATGGTCTTCAGGTGCTCGTACGCGGTGAGCCGGACGAAGAACGCCGAGCTCTGCGTCTGCACGCCCAGCCGCGGCAGCAGCTCCTTGTCCCGGGGCCAGGGCCGCCGGCCCAGCACCTCGACCGCGCCGCCGTCGGCCGCGCGGAGCCCCTCCATGATCTCGATCAGCGTGGTCTTGCCCGCGCCGTTGGGTCCGAGGAGGCCGAAGAACTCGCCGCGCCGGACCGTGAACGAGACCTCGTCCACCGCCCGCACGTCGCCGTAGCTCTTGCGCACCGCCGTAAGGCGGACGGCCGGCGGCGCTCCGGCGCGGTCGTCGGTGTCGGTCGTCACGGCGTTCTCCTCAGGAGATTCGGCATGCGGGACTCGGGCTCGGGTCATGGGCCTACGCCGCCAGCACCACGGCGCGTACGAGCAGCACCAGCGCCACCGCCAGCGCCGCCACCGTCAGCAGCGCGCCCGCCGCGTAGCCGGTGTAGACGGCGCGGGCGCGGCGCGGGTAGGCGGCGGCGTCGGGTGAGCGGCGCAGCGCGAGGGCAAGGTACGTACGGCTGGACTCGGCGAGCTTCAGGCCGCCGAGGAGCTGGCCGGCGATGGTGTAGCCGTCGAGCGGCGGCAGCGGCACCAGCATCGCCGCGGCCTGGAGCACGCCGAGGAACAGCAGCCCGGCGAGGCCGTCGCGGGTCGCGCCCTCGGGGGCGAGCAGCCACCAGAACCAGAACGGCAGCAGGAACAGCAGGTTGGCGACGGCCCCGGCGGCGGCGACGACGATGCGGGCCCCGCGGCCGGGGAGGTACGGGTAGTCCTCGACCGTGCAGTACATGATCACCACGGGCAGCCGCCAGCGCAGCCCGATCTCGCCGACCCGGCCGCCGTAGTGCCGCGCGGCGACGCCGTGCGCCAGCTCGTGCAGCGCGGTGGACAGCCACAGCGCGGTGGCCACGGCCACCAGCAGCACGGGCCGGGTGAACACAGCGGCGGCGCCGTCGGCCAGCTCGCCCGGGTGCAGGGCGAGGACGAGCAGCATCGCGCCGAGGGCCGCCAGCAGCACGGTGCCGCAGACGCGGCCGAGGAGGAAGCCGGTGGCGCGGTGCAGCCGGCCGGCGGTGGCGTGGGCGTCGGCGACGAGCCGCACGCTGCCGGCGAGGAGGCTCCGCGCGGGCCGGTCCGCGGACCCCGGCGCCGGGCCGGCGCCGGGGTCGGAGTCGGCGGCCGGGCGGTCCGGGCGCGGGGCGCCGTCCAGCAGGCCCTTGCCGCCGAGGAGCTGGAAGAGCCGGCCCCAGTGCGCCTCGCCGAGCCGCTTGCCGAAGGCGGCGGCGTACTCGCCGCCCAGCTCCGCGACCGTGCGGGAGCCGTCCATCCGTACCATCAGGAACCGCTCCCGCGGCCCCACCTCGAAGGACTGCCCGCTGTCGGTGTCCTTCACCAGGTGCACGGTGCGGGGCCCGTGCAGCAGCGCGTCGCTGACCAGCACCCCGGGCCGCAGCCGGGGGCGGTGGACGGCGAGCGACTCCCGGGTGCCGCTCACCGCGCGCTCCCGGGGACCGGCGCGGGGCCGGCGGCGCGCGCGTGCAGCGCCCGGGCGAGCACGTGCGAAAGGTACGCCTCGTCCTGGATCGTCACGTGCAGCCGGTTGTTGGTCATGTGCATGTACGGGGACAGCAGCCGCTCCAGCGCCTCGTCGGGGTCGTCGACCGGCTCGTCCTTCGTGCCGTCCCAGGACCGGAAGACCAGGTCGCCCCGCTCGGCCAGCGCCACCACCCGGTCGCGCAGCTCCCGGCAGTGCTCCGCCCAGCGGGCGAGCAGCGCGGGCAGGGTGCCCTCGCCGGCCGCGGCGGCGCGGATGCGGCCGTGCCAGGTGAGCAGGCCGGGGGCGACCTCGTCGGCCTTGCGCTCGTACTCGGCGCTGCCGATGAAGCCGGTGTCGGGGAACGCGCGGTGCCAGAAGGTGTAGTAGCGGTCGAGGAAGTCCGCGAGCCGGCCGTCGTCGGGGAGGAAGGCGGTGGACATGATCAGCATCAGCTGCGCGGACGTGCCGAGCAGCACGGTGCGCAGGTGCAGGTTCTTGCCGCGCAGCGCGTCGCACACCAGCTCGGAGGAGCGGGCGAAGTGCCACTCGGCGAGCGCGATGCCGGCCGGGCCGCCGTACTTGCCGTACTCGGGCTCGTACGGCAGCCAGGCCCGGGAGTTGTTCGGCCGCAGGTTCATGCGGCCCTCGGCGTCGGTGAACCCGGCGCGGTCCTCCGGCCGGAACTCGATGTCGAAGAGCTGGTTGTAGAACTCGTTGAGGAAGCCGGAGTCGACCTGGTAGAGCGCGGGGCGCTCGGCGAGGAAGGCGTCGACGGCGCACTCGGCGCGGGTCCGTACCTCCGCCTCCGCCCCCGGGGAGGCGGGGCGGAGACGGAGGCGGACGTGGGGGCCTTCGAGCCAGTAGTTGATGAAGAACCAGCCGGCCAGCAGGCCGTCCTGTTCCAGTTGCCGGACGAGCGGGCGGACGCACTGGAGGAGCAGCGGGACGGGGTTGGCGGCGTAGTAGACGTGGAGGGCCTGCCAGGCGCCGGGGGCCGCCCCGGCGGCGGACGCGGCGGGCGCGGGCTGGTCGGTCACGGGGTCTCCCCTTCTGCGGTGCCGGCCGCGGGGGCCGTCTCCACGGCGAGTTCCACGACGTGGCCGCCGTGTTCGGTCGTCAGGTACGGGCCGTCCTCGTCGGGCAGCGCCTCGCGGAACGTCACGCGCGCCGCGTCGCTGCGCAGCAGGCCCTCGAAGGCCAGCAGCGACAGCGGGCTGTCGAAGTCCACGTACTGCGGCTTGGCGCCGGTCGCGCCGCGCGCCGCGTCGTCCTTGACCATGGCGTACGCCCGCGCCGGCAGCCCGTGCCGGCGGCGCCAGCGGTGCCAGGCCAGCAGCCAGCCGCCGTCCCCGGTGCCGGTGGCGCGGGGCGGGAGGGCGGTCGCGGGGGCGCGCCAGGAGCGGCGGGCGAGCACGAGGCGGCCGTGGCGCACCCGCGGGCGGTGGGTGACGCCGTCGTCCGGCTCGCCCTCGGGGACGCCGGCCCAGACGTCGACCGGGGACATGGAGGTCGGGGAGAGCAGGAGCAGGGTGCGGGGGATCTCGGGGAGCGCCAGCGGGACGAGGTAGCCGAGGTAGACCGGCACCACCTCGCGGCCGAGCCGCGCGGAGCGCAGCACCAGCCGGTCGGTCGCGGGGTCGTGCGCGAGGCTGAGGTCGTCGAGGGCGATGCGGTTCTGCGGCGGGGCGGAGCTGGTCTCGCCGGGGCAGACGATCTCGTAGTCGGTCAGGCGGCCGTGCAGGTTGAGGTTGCTGGTCACGGGGCCGCCGGTGACCTCGGCGAACACGGCGCCGGGGGGCTGGAGTTCGCGGGCGCGGGCGCGCAGCTCGGCGGAGAGGCCGCCGTCGGCGGCGGGCGCGCCGGGGGTGCCGTCGAAGCAGTGGGTGAAGCGGCTGAACGGGAAGTGCAGCCCGCCGTACGAGCGGTTGAGCACCACCAGCGGCTCGGACCCGGCGAGCTGCACGTGGTGGCTGTGCAGCGCCGGCTCCGCCGGCAGCGCGGCCAGCTCGGCGGCGACGGCGTCGAAGAGGCCGTCGCCGAGGACGAGTTCGGCGCCGGCGTCTTCGTGGGCCGCCCAGCGGTCCCGTACCCCGGTGTGGAACGCCCGCCGCGCCGCGTCCAGCGTGCGCAGCTGCGGCAGCCCGAGCCAGTTCTCCTCCGGTACGTACTCCCCCTTGTCGTCGAACGGGGTGCGGCGCGCGGTGAAGGACAGGTACTGGTCGAAGAAGTCCTCGTGGAAGTCGTGGATGAGCTTCACCAGGTCCGTGCAGCGCCCGCCGGTGCCGTAGCGGGCGAGGAAGAACCCGCGCAGCGTGAGCCGCTGCGGCAGCGTCAGGTCGAACGCGGGCAGGACGCGCTCGACGGCCGCCAGCGGCCCGGCCAGCGCGTCCACCAGCCCGGCGGGGGCGGCCGCGCCCGCCGGCGCGGCGCGGGGGGCGGTCACCTCCGGCGCCGTCGTGTCCTCGTACAGCACCGTCCGCGGCACCCGCGGCTGCGCCACGCCCAGCTCCCGCTGCACGTCCGCCAGCCCCCGGCGCAGCCCGCCGAGCAGCTCGCGCCGCTCCGCGGGCGGGGCGGCGGGGTAGCGGGCGAGCAGGTCCAGCGGGGCCGTCAGCGCGGCGGCGACGTCGTCCGCCCAGGGCCGGTCCAGCGCGCGCAGCGCGCGCTGGAAGGCGCGCAGCGGGTCGGTGTCGTGGGCGCCGAGGTCGAGGCAGGGCACCCGGACCATGCCGACGTCGAGCAGCGCGGACAGGTACTTCTCGACCGCCTCGGGCTCGGCGTCCAGGTCGGCGCGGAGCCAGTCGGCCAGCTCCCCGTAGCGGACGGTCTCCTGCTTCTCCAGCAGCGCGAGCATCCGCTCCAGCACGCCGCTGCGGCGCAGGAAGAACAGCTGGTCCTTGACGGTGTCGAAGGTGACGGCGGTGTCGTCGTCGCCCGCGGTCACCCAGCGGCGCACGTAGCGCACCCGGTCCTCGTCGCGGCCCCAGCCGGGCGCGGGCGCGACGGGGAGGTCGGCGCGGCGGCGCGGGTCGGCGAGGACGGCGGCGGCGAGGCGGCCGACGGCGAGGACGTTGAGGCGGGGGTGGCTGCGGGGGGTGTACGGGCCGGTGAGGCGCAGGGCGGCGGGGTCGCCCGGGTCCGCCGGCGCCTCGTCCGTCAGCCGGCCCAGGGCGACGGACGTGAAGGCGGCGAACGGGCTCGTCTTGCACGCCGTGCGGTAGAGGTACGCGAGCAGCGAACGCTCCACCTTCCGCGTCCGCTTGTCGGCCCGCGCCGGGTCCGAGGCGGCGAAGGCGTCCAGCTGCGCGTCCAGCACGGGCGAGGCCAGCAGCACGCCGCCGCGCAGCCGGTCCTCGTCCAGCACCGCGCGCAGCGCGCCGCGGGTGCGGCGGAGTTCGGCGGCGAGCAGCTCCTCGCCGGCCGCCAGGTCGTCGTCCAACTGCCCGCGCAGCTCCAGCCAGCCGCGCAGCGGCTCGGCCACCTGCGGCGCTAGGCCCGCGACGAGCGCGAGCGCGGCGGCGGGGTCGGCGGGGCGGCGCCCGTTGAACACCTCCCGGCGCAGCCGCAGCAGGTCGCGCCGGGTCCGCTCGTCGGCGCGGCCGGCGACGAGGTCGTGCAGCCGGTCGCCGAGCGGCCCGCCGAGCGCGGTGAGCCGGGCCTCGGCGGCGAGCACGCCGTCGGCCCAGTCGCGCACGGCGGTGGAGCGCAGGGCCCGTACGGAGTCGGCGGGCATGCCGGCGATCCGGGCGAGAAAGCGCGGCCCGAGGCCGCCGCCCGCGGCGGGCGGGGCGTCGGCGGGGTGGTCGTCCTCCGGCCGCCGCGCGGGCCCGGGCGGGGTGCCCCCGGGCTCCGCTCCGCCGGGCGGCGGAGCGCCGGTCCCGGCCCCGTCCGGCCGTGCCGCGTCCGCGCGTACGCCCGCGGCGACGGGCGCCGTCTCCGTCTGCTTCCCGGTCATCCCCGCCCTTCCCGTCGTCCCCGTCGTCCCCGTCATCCCGGCCCCTCAGGCGATCTCGAAGCGGAAGTCGGACGCGCCGCGCCGCTCGTGGCCCAGCATCATGATCAGCAGCGGCATCTCGTCCGTCCCGGTCAGCTCGAACCGCTCCCGGTACGCGATGTTGTCGAAGCCCAGCGCCACCCCGCAGCCGACGCCGAGCGCGGCCGCGGCGGTGTACGTGGCCTGGGCGACGCCGCCGATCAGCGCGTTGACCAGGCGGTAGCCGCGGTCGCCGACCGCGTCCAGCACGCTGTGCGTGCGGACCGTGGGCACCAGGACCGCGCCGGCCTGCTCCAGGTTGTAGTTGGCGAGGAAGTAGTTCTCCTGAAGGAACTCGCCCGGCGGCTCCGCCGAGACCAGCCGCAGCGTGCCGGGGCCGCCGTCCGGCACGTACTCGTAGGTGCCGGGCTCCACCCCCGCCACGTGGTTGACCAGCGCGTACAGCGTCACCAGCCCGTCCGCGCCGGCCGCCGCCGCGTCCCCGCCGAGCCGCGCGCCGCCCGCGGCGGCGGCCAGACAGGCCGTCAGGTGCGGGCCGTCCAGCGGCCGTTCGGCCGCTAAGCGGCCGAAGCTGCTGCGCCGCGCGCGCAGCGCCCCCCGTACGTCCCGGGCCAGCGGCGCCCGCTCCGGCAGCGGCGTCTCCGGCCGCCGCGGCGCCGCGGACGCCGGGGCCGCCGGGGCCGCGGCGGCCAGCGCGCCGGGGGCGGGGCGGACGGCGGCGTCGGCGGCGGTGGCGTGCTGCATGGCGGTGAGGGCGTCGAAGGTGCGGACGGTGCGGGAGCGTTCGAGGTCCCGGTGGCGTACGGAGACCTCGGCGGGCGCGGCGGGCGCGGGTGCCGTGTCCGCACCGGCGCGGGCGCCGGCCGCGGTGGCGTTCCCCGCCCAGGGCAGCGGCACGACCGCGAAGATCCCCTCCTCCTCGCCCGCGACCCCCAGCAGCCGCGCCAGCCGCTCCTCGTCGAACCACAGCGCCGGCTCCAGCGCCGTCCCCCGCGCCCCGGCCCACATCCGCCAGGTGCCCAGCAGCGCGCCCACGTCCATGCTCACCGCGTGGAAGGAGAAGCTGTTGTACTTGAAGGAGTTCTGCCAGTACTTCACGCCCAGCACCAGGTACTGGTCCGTCTCCGGCCCCGGCGCCCCCTCCCCCAGCGCCTCCCGCACCGTCCCCGACACGTCCCCGGTCAGCAGCCGGCGCAGGGCGTGGTGGCGGGCGGAGTAGTAGTGCACGCCGGGCGGTACGGGCGCGGACGGGCCGCTGACCCAGTACACGGAGACGGGGTAGAGGCCGCCGCCGGAGGCGGTGCCGCGGGACCAGTTGGCGAGCGGGTAGAACGGCAGGGCGCCCAGGTCGGTGTTGGCCTGCACGCCGAGGCGCCGGCCCACCAGCCCGTACGAGTCCCGCAGCAGCCCGCCGAGGAGCCCGAGGTCGAACGCGGGCCCGCCGCCGCCCGCCGGGCCCCGCAGCCCGCGCTCGACGGTGGCGTACGCCGGGTAGGCGGGGCCGGCGGGCAGCGGCAGCCGGTCCGTGCCGGGGTAGTGCTTGGTCTTGCGGGGACCGTCCCCCCAGTCGGGTACGAAGTCCACCGGCTCCATCGGCACCCGGCCGCGATGCATGATCGCGGTCGCGTATCCGTGGGCGTATCCCATCGTCTGCTCCTTGGCCGGTGTCAGGGGAACGGGTGCGGTGCGGGGTTCAGGTCGGCGTCGGTGAGGTCGCGGTCGCGCAGCCCGGCCTCGCGCAGGCCGGTACGCAGCCGGGGCATGCCGAGCGCGCGCTGCCGGGTCCAGCCGAAGTCGATGGGCAGCAGCCCCGGTACGAGCACGCTGACCGTCCACAGCCCGCGTTCGCGCTGCTCGGGAAGGGTCTGGTCGACGACGATCACCTCGAACCCGGCCTCGCCGACCGCCGCGACGCACGCGGCGGCGTCGTCGGCGAGGTCGTCGGCGGCGGGCAGGGTGCGCGGGGCGCCGTAGCGCTCGCGCAGGGGTACGGGCCGCCGGCGCGGCTTGAGCAGGAAGTCGGCGTACGGGGCCATCTCCGGGAGCCCGTAGACGAGGGGGTGGTCGTGGAGGGCGGCGACCTTCCCGAAGTCCGCGGCCATGGCCCGCAGCCGGGCCTCCTCGCGCTCCGTACGGCCGGTGAGGTTGACGGCGTCGGTGGCGATCTCGTCGAGCGCGGACGCGAGCGCCGCCTCGGGGTCGAGGCCGGCGCCGGCGCCGAAGCACATGCGGCCGGGGCCGCCGTCGTACCGCTCGGCGACGCCGGTGACGACGGGGATGGGGAAGGTCAGGGAGGCGTCGAAGAACCGGGCCCGGTACCCGTACATCTCCAGCCGCGCGACCATCTGCCGGGTGGCCGGGCGGACGGCGGAGGCGGGGTCCAGCTCGGGGAGGGGCTGCTGCCCGTACCAGGCCAGGAGGAAGGCGTCGCGCTCGACGACCTCCATGAGGCCGTAGTAGACGGCCTCGGCGGCGGAGCCGCCGGAGGCGCAGCCGTTGGAGCTCTCCTGGACGAACCGGTCGGCGAGCCCGGGGGTGTGGTAGTAGGTCAGCACCTCGGGCACGAGGAGGGGGCGGTGGCCGGTGAGGGAATAGCCCCAGACCCAGGAGACCTCGCGCCCGGGTGTGAACGGGGGGATGCCCGTCGCCGCGTGGAACTCCGGGGCGTAGAGGCCGCAGCGGCGGGGGTCGAGGGCGGGGCGGCCGGCGGCGGTGAGCTGGTCGAGGCTGGCGCGGACGGTGGTCGCGCGGGCGCGGGGGCGCATGCCGGCGTAGCGCTCCAGGCCCTCCAGGACGCCGATGCGGAGGCTGTCGCGGAAGGTGTCGGCGTGGCCGCCCCAGAAGGTCTCGCGGAGGTAGTCGCCGGAGCGGAGCGAGAAGCAGCCGATGGTGGCGGAGGTGGAGGTGGAGGAGACGTCGAGGACGACGGTGGGGCCGAGGGCGCCGCAGACGGGGTTGGCGAAGGCCGCGGTGGGGAGGTCGTAGTCGGCGAGCGCGCGGGTCCGGAAGGAGCCGGGGCGGTGCTTGGGCGAGGGGTCGAGGGCGAGGACGGCGGCGTCGGCGGAGTCGCACTCGCGGGGGCCGCAGGCGGGGCACTCGGGGTCGGGGACGAGGGGGTAGCGGCGGACGGTGAGGTCGGCGAGGTCGAGTTGGTAGACGAGGGGGAAAGGGGTAGCGGCGGAGCCGGAGGCCGTGGTGGAGACGGCGGTGGCCGCAGTTGCCGCGGTGGTGGCACTCGCGCCGGAGGCGCCAGCGCCGGAAGCCGCCGGGGCGGCGGCGGAGGAGGTCGATCCGGTCGAGGTGGCCACGATGGCGTCGTTCGCTCCGGAGTCGCGGCGCCCGGCGGCGGAGACGGCACCGGCGACGACGGCGGCGAGCGCCCCGGCGGCGAACGGCGTCCACTGCGGCGGCACCCCCGCGGCGGCGGTCCCGGCGCCCAGTTCGAGGGCCTCCCGCAACGCCGTCGACCGCGCGGCCTGCCACCGCCGCTCCAGACACCACACGCACCCGCGAGCCCCGGCGCCGCCCCCCGGAACGGGCCCGACGACGGCGTGCCGCCCGTAGAGGCGAACGGGAACCGCCTCCGCGGGGGCGCCCGCGGCGCCGCCGGGCACGTCGGCCGCAGCCCCGGCCGGTGCACCGCGGTCGTCGGCAGCCGGGCCCTGTCCCTGCGGGACGGCGGAAGTCCGCGCCGCAGGCGCCGCGGAAGCGGCGTCCGCGTGCGGCGCGGCGGAGCGTGCGCCCGGCACACCGGCGTCGCCCCCCGGCTCCGCCGGGACGGCGGCCGCAGGCGCCGCGGATGCGGCACCCGTACGGCCGTGCCGCCGGCCGGCAGCGCCCGGCGGCACGCCGGCGTCCGCCGGAGCGGCGTCATCGGCGGACGCCGCATCCGTACCCGCCGCCTGGGCGAACACGCTTCCATCCGGCACTCCACCGGCTTCGCCGGGCTCCGCCGGGACAACAGCCCCGCGCGCCGCAAGCGCCAGCGCGCCCGGCGCCGCACCCGTACGGGCCGCCGGCGGGGCGAACGCGTTGGTCAGGCCCAGCGGGGCCACCTCCACCCGCGGGGGCGTGGCCAGCAGTGCCGCCAGGCGGGTTCTCAGCTCCGCCGCCAGCGCCGCGCACGCCTCGCCCCACGGGCCGGCCGCAGGCGGACCCGCCGGCGGGGCCTCGGGGTCAGCGATCGCCACCGCTGCCCTCCCTCGTCAGCAGCACCCGCGCCGTGTACAGCCCCGCCGACCGCAGGTCGACCGGCGTCGTGTCGCACCACAGCACGTCGCGGCCCGCGGCGCGCAGCCGCTCCAGCACCGCCGGGAACGTCACCTCCGCCGCGGCGCCGCCGTCCCCGTCCGCGTCCCCGGAGACCTGGACCGCCCCCGGCGCCAGGTCCGGCAGCAGCTCGTCGCCCACGTCCGGCGCCTCGCCGGTCTCCGCGGCCAGCTGCACCTGCCCCAGCAGGTCCCGCAGCGCGGCCACCGCCGCGCCCGCCGGCGTGAGCGCCGCGCCCACCGCCCAGCGCGCCGCCACCCCGGGCTCCCGGGCCAGCGCCACCGACACCCCGCTGTGCTCCGACTCGCCGAGGTCGAGCAGCTCCACGCCCACGCCCAGCGTCTCCGCCGAGCGGGTCAGGAACAGCCACTCGGGGTCGTCCCCCGTTGGCTGCGCGCGGTGCGGGATAGCCCCGTGACCACCCCGAACCGCGCGCAGCAACCCTTCGTGCGCCAGCGCCGACAGCAGGGCGTGCCCCGCCGCCTCGCCCGCGCTCTCCCCCGCGCCCGTGCCCCAGGCACCGCGCAGCACCAGCCCGTCGCGGTTGGCCGCCCCCGCCGGGTTCAGCGCCGCCGCGGGCACGGCGACCTCCTCCTTCGTCAGCAGCGACGTCGTCCGGGCCCACGCCGCCACGCCGTCCGCCGTGACGCCCGTGCCGCCGTCCGCGACCAGCGCCTCCGGCCCCAGCCGCCGTATCCGCGCGGGGAGTCCGGGCTGCGGCCGTACCGGCGCGGCGTGCTCGGCGTACAGCGCCGCCGCCGTGCGCAGCCCGCGCTGGCGGGCGCCGGCGAGGTGGTGCACGTCGAACGCCGCGACCGACCGCGGGCCGCCCGCGCCCAGCGGCACCTCGATCCGGCTCACCTTCAGCGGGGTCTGCGTCAGCTCCTCGTCCCGGTAGCGCGTGAAGACGCCCACGTGCGGCCGGATCAGCGCGTCGCCGAGCCGGTTGAGCCGGTTGACCAGCTCCTCCGCCTCCCGCGCCGTCTCCACGGTCACCGTCTCGGCCGCCGTCAGCTCCTCCGGCCGCGGCTCCGGGCCCTCCGCCTCCGCCCCCGCCGCGCACCGCGCGCAGCGCGGGTGCGGGTGCAGCGGCTCGGCGACGACGTCCAGGGAGTCGAGGTCCTGGACGAGCACCTGCCCCTCGGTCTCGGCGGGCAGCGCCCCGGTGACGGTGCGGAAGACCTCGTACGCGAGGAGGTTGCCGACCATCGCCGCCACCGGCCCGGTCAGCGCCCCGCCCGCCGGCGCCGCCGCCGGCTCGGCCACCCCCGCCAGCTCCGCGAGCAGCGCCGCCGCGCCCGCGGGGTCGACGCCGCCGCCGAGCCGCAGCAGGGCGCAGCCGAGGCAGCCGGAGGTCAGCCCGCCGGAGCGGGGGCCGACGACGACGCGGTCGCCGAACGTCCAGGCGGGGATGAGGAGCTGGCCCTCGGCGAGGCCGTCCCGCAGCAGGGCGTGGGTGCGGGCGGGCGCGTCGGCGCCGGTCACGACGAGGATCTGGTACGAGCAGAGCGCGCCCGCGTCGACGGTGCTGAGCACGGCCGGGGACCCGGCGGCGGTCAGCTCGTCGGCCTCGGCGACCGCGGGCTCCGGCCGCTCCTCGGCGGCGACTTCGGCCAGCCCGTTGCGTATCAGCCCCAGCACGCACCACCGCGCCGCCTCGCCCGTGCCCAGCACCGCCACCCGGGTCTCGCGGAAGCGGGCGAAGCGGGCGGCGGCCTCGTCCACGTAGTGGTCGACGTACGCGATCTGCGCGGCGAAGCGCTCCGCGACCGCCGCCGGCGGGCCGGGCGCCGCGGCCGGCGCGGCGTCGCGGGCGAAGTCCCGCTCCACCAGCGAGCCGACCAGCTCGGCGACCATCGCCCGCTGCGGCGCGCCGAGTCCGGCGCAGATGTCGGTGAGGGGGCGGCTGCCGTCGAGGTGCGGGACGATCAGGGAGGCGAAGCGGTAGGCCGTACGCCCCGTCAGGTGGAAGCCGCCGTCCGCGTTGTGGAACAGCACGCCCCCGGGGGTCTGGGTGAACAGCACGTCCCGGCGCAGCCTGGGCCGCATCGCGGCGAGGTCGTCGAACGCTCGTGGCATCCCTCTCACACCTTCTGTTTCGGCTGGCTGGTCCGGTTCTGCCGGGTCGGCGCCCCGGGCGCCCCGGGCGCCCCGGGCGCGCCCGGGCGGCGCCCCCGCGGCCGCGCGCTGCGCCGCGCGTGCAGGCGCAGCAGCGGATGCGGGTGGTACGGGCCCGGCGGCCCGTCCTCCAGCAGGCCCGCGTCGGCGAGCCGGTCGAGCACCGCCTCGCACTCCGCGGGGGCCCGCCCGAGCACGGCGGCGCAGTCCGCGGCGTCCCAGCCGGGCGCCGGCAGCGCGCCGAGCGCGGCGTACGCCTCGGCGAGTTCGGGGTCGAGCCGGTCCAGGGCGGCGTCGAACAGCTCCGCCACCGACATCCGCGGGTGGCCGTTGAGCGACAGCCGGCCCAGCGGGTCGTCGGCCAGCCAGCGGGCGCAGTCGCCGAGCCGCAGCGCCGGCCGGGTGCCGAGCCGCGCGGCGGCGATCACCAGCGCCAGCGGATGACCCGCGCACACCTCGGTCAGCTCCTCCGCGCCGCCCGGCTCGTCCGCCACCCGCTCCGCGCCGAGCACCGCCGTCAGCAACTCCCGCGCCTCGGCCGCGGGGAGGGCGCCGAGGCGGTGGGCCCGTACGCCGTGGGCGGCGACCAGCCCGGCGAGCCCCAGCCGGCTGGTGATCAGCACCCCGTGCCCGGGCAGCGCGGACAGCACGTCGCGCGCCTGCGCCGCGTCGACCACATCGTCGAGGAGCAGCAGCGCGCGTTCCCCCGGAGCGACGCGCGCTGCCAGCTCCTCGACCACCTCGGCGGCACCACGGGGGGAGCCGTCCGGCGCCGCCATGGGGGCCAGCGCCTGGCCGCCGGGGAAGTCGTCACGTACGAGGTGCGCCACCTGCCGGGCGAGCGCGGTCTTGCCGATCCCGGGCCCGCCGCAGACCAGTTCGGCCACCGGCGTGCCCGAGCCGTCGGGCGCGGCGGTCAGCCGCCGCCGCAGCGTGGCCACCGCCTCCGCGCGGCCGGTGAACCACGGCACCGGCGACAGCGCGGGCGGCGGGGCGGGGGTGGGCTCCGGCGCCGAGGCCGCGGGCGCGGCGGCGGCGGCCGCCGTGAGCGCCGCCCGGTCGGGCGTCTCGGTCGCCGGGCCCAGGTCTTCGCCGCGCAGGATCGACAGCTCCAGCCGTTGCAGCGCGGCCGAGGGCCCGACGCCGAGGCCGTCCGCGAGGTACGCCTTGAACCTGCGGTACTCCGCCAGCGCCTCCGTCTGCCGCCCGGTCCGGTACAGCGCCTCGATCAGCTGCTCCCGGAACCGGCCGTGGTCGGGGTGCGCACGGGTCACGCTCCACAGGTCCACCAGCGCCGGACCGCACTGCCCCAGCCGCAGCCGCAGGTCGCAGAGCTGCTCCACGACCCGCAGCCGCTCCTCCAGCAGCCGCGGCACCTCGTCGCGGTGGATGACCTCCGACCGCACGTTGGCCAGCACCCCGGTCTGCCACAGCCCCAGCGCCCCCTGGAGCGCCGCCAGCGCCGCCCCGGCCGACAGCCCCGGCTCCTGCGTGGCCCGTACCCGCTCGCGGAACTCCACGAGGTCCAGGGAGCGGGCGTCCGCGCTGATCCGGTAGCCGCCGGGCACCGCCTCGATGGGGGTGCCGGCCACCTCGTGCTTGGCGAAGAGCCGCCGCAGCCGCAGCACGCACGTCTGGAGCGCGGCCCGCGCGGTCGCCGGCTGCTCGTCGCCCCAGACCATGCGTTGCAGGTAGTCGACGGAGACGATGGCGCCCGCGTTGAGGAGCAGCGCGGCGAGCAGGTTGGCCGGCTTGGAGGGGTGCAGCACGACGGTCTCGCCGCCGTCGCTGATGCTGAGCGGCCCGAGCAGCTGGAACCGCACCGGGCTCACCCGCGGGTCCGGGGTTCTGCGGGGACGCGAACGGGACGGGACGGCGGGGTGGGAGGTGTGATCCGGGTCGTCATGCGGGCCACCTGTGTCCTGTGCGGGATCGGAAGGACGCGGGCGACGCTACCCACGGAAACAGCGCCCTGGCAGGCCCGGAGCTGTCATGAAGCTGCACCGCGGGGCGCAGCTTGCGGCCAGATCCCCCCGAAGCGGGACCGCCGCCAACCGCGCGCCAATCGACCGCCCACCGCGCGCCCACGGAACGACAGCTCCCGGACGCCTGCCCCCGGACGGCGGCCGCGAGGCCCCGGCGCGGGCGGCGCGGCCGGCGCGGGAGGGGTCCCGGGACGGCGGCGGTACAACCGTTGCGAAAGGCGAAAGGCGGAGGGCCAGGACGCGGAGAGCCGGCGGCCGGGAAGCCGGGAAGGGGGCGCGGGATGGCGGCACACCGGACGGCGGGGGGCGGCGCGGCGGGCGCGGCCGGTGCGCCGGGGCCGCTGCTGGCCCCCGGCCGGCGGGTCCACGACGGCCTGGTGGTCGACCGCCGGCTCGGCGAGGGCGCGTTCGCGGAGGTGTACCGCGTCCGCCACCACGTCCTCGGCTGGCAGGCGCTCAAGCTCTTCAAGAACGTGGCCTCGCTCGGCGCCACCTTCTCAAGGCTCGACGAGGCACGCATCCTCTCCACCCTCGGGCACCCCAGCATCATCCGGGTGTTCGACGCCGGCACCGTGGACACCGCCGAGGGCGTGCGCGGCTACTTCACCATGGAGTACGTCGCCGGGGGCAGCCTGGAGCGGCTGGTCGAGTCGCACGCCGGCGCCGTCCCCGTCGACCGGGTCGCCGCCGTGCTGCGGCAGGCCGCCGACGGCCTCGCCGTCGCCCACGGGCGGCGGCCGCCGGTGGTGCACCGCGACCTGTCACTGGCCAACGTGCTCCTCGCGTACGACGAGTCCGGGCCGCGGGTCAAGGTGAGCGACTTCGGGCTCGCCAAGGAGACGGACCCGGCGACCCGGGCGGCCAGCGCCCAGGGCACGGTCGCGTACATGCCGCCGGAGGTGCTGATCCGCGGCCGGGACTACTCCAGCGCCGGCGACGTGTGGGCCCTGGGCACGATCGTCTACTGCCTGCTCACCAACGCCTACCCGTACGGCGCCGGCGACCCGGCGCGGTCCTTCTCGGCGGCGCGGTTCGAGGACCCGCTGCGGCCGCCGAGCGCGTTCAACGACGGCGTGGGCCCGGAGCTGGACCGGCTCGTCGCGGACATGCTGCGCGTCGACCCGGCCGCGCGCCCGCCGATGCGCGAGGTCGCCGCACGCGCCCCGTACGCGACGGACCCCCCGCACCCGGCACCCCCGGCACCCGCTGAACCCGCGGCACCCGCGGAGCCCGAGCCGGAGCCGCCGGACGAACTCGTCCGGGCCGCCATGGCCCTCTCCCGCGTCCCCGGCCGCCTCGCGGACGCGGCCGACCAGCTCGAAGAAGTCCTCGGCCGCCACCCCCGCCTGCGGGAGCGGCACCTGACCCGGCTCGACACCTGGCGCAGAGGAGTAGTCGCGTGAAGGATTCTCCGGCCCGCTTCGCCGACCTGGCGGGGACGCGGCTGTACCGCAGGAACATCTTCGCCGTCACCGGGCTGCCCGTGGACGCCCAGGGCCGTGCCGTACGGCGGCAGCGGGCGCGCCTCGACGCCCGGCTGGCGGTCGAGGAGACCTGGCCGGGGGACGACGGCACGCCCGCCCCGGACGGGTACCGCAAGGAGGAGGTCCGGCTGGCGTTCGAGGAGTTCCAGGACCCCCGCGGCCGGCTCGTGGACGAGCTGCTGTGGTACTGGCGGGACGCCGACCTCGGCTGCGGCTGCGACCCCGTCACGCACCTGCGCCACGACGACGCCGTGGAGCGTCACAGCCGGGCGATCGAGGCGGAGACGGGCGCGATCGACCTCACCGAGGCGGAGCGCACCGGGCTCTGGGACGAGGCCGCCGCCTGCTGGGAGGACCTGCTGGACTCCCCCGACCTCCGCGCCCACATCGCCCGGCGCCTCACCGACCTGGCCGACCCCCGGCTCGACGGCTACTCCTCCGACGACTTCCTGCCCGGCTTCCCCCGGCTGCTGGTCTCCCCGTTCGCCGAACTCGCCGGCGACCGGGCCGTCCGGCCGCGCCTGGCGGCGGCCTGCGACCCCTGGATGACGTGCCCGGCCTTCGCGGCGGCGCTCCACGACACGTTCGAGGAGCCGGTGACGGAGGCGGTCGAACGGGTCGGCCAGGGGCTGCGGCTGGCCGCCGAGGAGCACCACGCGGACCGGAACTGGGACGCCCTGCAACTCCTCGGGGACCGGGTGCTGCCCGCCTTCGGGGAGCTGGAGCCCCTCAAGCCGTTCGCGTCCGAGTCGCAGTACGAGGAGCTGGCGCACACGGTCGCCGTGGCGGTGAACAACGTCGCGCTGTCGATCTGCGACGACAGCCGGCCCTCACGGGGCCAGAAGGACAAGGCGGTCGATCTGCTGGAGACCGCCTACGAGATCGCCCCGGAGCGCGACGAGGACCTCATCCACCAAAACCTCCTGGCCCTCTACGAGCACGGCGCGACCGGAAGCACCGGAGCGCGGCAGAACCCGGGCGGGGAGATGAGGACCGCCGAGTGCGCCGGGTGCATGTTCGGGATGGCGGCGCTCATCGGCGGCGTCATCGCGGGTGCGACGGCGGGCTGGAGCTGGGCGGTCGGCATCATCATCGGCGGGTTCGTCCTCATGGGCGTGTTCTCGTCATGAACGCACACCACGGACAGGGGAGGACCCCGATGACACCGCGCACCCGCCACCGGCGGTCGAGGGGGCGCGTCCGCGCCGCGCTCGGACAGTGGCGCCAGCCGCCCGAGTTCCGCGTCCCGCCGCCGGCCTTCGGCCCCGGCCAGGCGGCCTGGGTCGCGGGCGTGCTGGCGGAGGTCGAGGCGGCGGAGGCGCTGGCGGGGCAGGCCCTCGCGGAGGCCGCGGCCGCCGTCGAGGGCGCCGCGGTGGCCGCGGCCTCGGAGTCCGCCGCGGCCGCCGAGGCGGCGGCGAAGCGCGTCGGTACGGGCGCCGGCGCCCGCGCCCTCGTGGGCGCGGCCACCGGCCTGTGGCGCGCGCTGCGCAAGCTCGACCGGGACGTCGGCTCCCTCTCCGCCGCCGACCTGCGGCAGGTCCGTATCCAGGTGCGCGCCAGCCGGCAGGCGCTCGCCGACGACGGGCTGGAGATCCAGGACCACGACGGCGAGCCGTTCGATCCCAGCCTCTCCCTGGAGGCGCTGGTCTTCCAGGACGAGCCGGAGCTGACCCGCGAGGTGGTGCTGGAGACCGTACGGCCCACCGTCTACTTCCGCGGCAGCCGCATCCAGATGGGCCAGGTCATCGTCGGCCGGCCCGTGCCCCCGCAGACCCCCGACGAAGAGACGACCAAGGAGAGCCCCGCGTGAGCGAGACCATCGACTACGGCATCGACCTCGGCACCACCAACAGCGCGATCGCGGTGGCCGAGGACGGCGGCGTGCGCGTCCTGAAGAACAACGACGGCGCGGACACCACCCCGTCGGCGGTGTGGATCCCCAAGAAGGACGCCGTGTACGTGGGCAGGCGGGCCAGGGAGCGCACGGAGTCCGACCCGGCCAACGCGCACGCCGAGTTCAAGCTGGAGATGGGGGTGGCGGGTGCCACGCGCCGGTTCGAACGCGCCGGGCTGTCCCTGACGCCCGAGCAGCTGTCCGCCGAGGTGCTGAGGTCGCTGCGGCAGGACGCGGCGCAGGAGTCGGGGTTCCAGCCGGAGGCCGCGGTGATCACCGTGCCCGCGGCCTTCGCCCTCAACCAGAACAACGCCACCTCGGACGCCGCCGCCCTCGCCGGGCTCAGCGAGCACTGCCCGCTGGTGCAGGAGCCGACCGCCGCGGCCATCGCGTACGGCGTGCAGGACACCTCGGACTCCGCCCACTGGATGGTCTTCGACCTCGGCGGCGGCACGTTCGACGCCGCCGTGATGAGCAAGCGCGACGGCGAGCTGCAACTGATCCAGCACGCCGGCGACCCCTATCTCGGCGGGAAGCTCATCGACTGGGCCATCGTCGACGACCTGCTGGCGCCCGCGATCCGGCGGGACCTGGGGCTGCCGGACTTCACCCGGAGCAACCGCCGGTGGGTGGGGAACTTCGCCAAGCTCAAGATCGAGGCCGAGAACGCGAAGATCGAGCTGTCCCGGGCGGAAAAGGTCGACCTCATCGTCGACCTCGCCGACGGCGACGGCGGCTCCACGCCCTTCGAGTACACCCTGACCAGGGGCGCGCTCGACGACCTCGCGCTGCCCTTCTACACCCGGGCGGTCACGCTCTGCCGGGAGGCGCTCGCCGAGAGCGGGCTGCGCCCCGACCACATCGACGGGCTGCTCCTGGCCGGCGGCTCGACGCTCAGCCCCGGGCTGCGCGAGCTGCTCGCCGGCCCGGACACGGGGCTCGGCATCGCCGTGGACCACAGCCAGGACCCCACCACGGTGGTGGCCCGCGGCGCGGCGGCGTTCGCCCGTACCGTACGGCGGCCGCGGAAGGCGGTGACGGCGGCGCCGGGGGAGTTCGCGGCCGAGCTGAACTACCCCGTCCAGACCGTCGACACCACCGAGATCCCGGTCTCCGGCAAGCTGAGCGGCGGCAGCACCACGGTGGACTGGACGCGGTACGCGGTCGTGCTCGGCAACCCCGACGGGAAGCCGCCGTTCCGCGGGCCGCGTACAGCGCTCACCCCGGAGGGCACCTTCTACACCGAGGTCGCCCTCACCGCCGGCACCACCTCCCGCTTCACCGTGGAGCTGACCGACGACACCGGCACCCGGCAGCGGCTCGCCGGCGACACCCTGTCGATCACCCACGCGAAGGTCGTCCCCGGCGAGGCCGTGCTGACCGGCACCCTCGGCATCGGCCGCGCCGACGGCACGTTCGACCCGCTGCTCCGCAAGGGCACGACCCTGCCCGCCATGGTGACGAAGGTCTACCGCACCACCATCGCGCTGCACCGCTCGGAGCCGGACGCGGTGATCCGCATCCCGCTGCTGGAGGGCGAGCGGGGGCGCGCGGAGCGGAACACGCGGGTGGGGCTGCTGGAGATCCGGCCGCGCGACGTCCGTATCGACCTGCCGGCGGAGAGCGAGGTCGAGGTGACGTTCGAGATCGAGGCGAGCAGCCGCGAGGCCGTCGTGACCGCCCACATCCCGCTGGTCCAGCAGCAGTTCGAGGCGACGGTCAACCGCACCGAGCTGCTCGCGCCGGAGCACCCGGAGCTGGTCGACCGGCTGCACGGGCTGGAGCAGCGCGTCCACACCCTGACGGAGCGGGCGGACGACGCGTACGCGGAGCAGGCGCGGGCGAAGCTGGAGAACCTGGCCGAGCACCGGCCGCTCGCCCAGCTGCGCCGCGAGGTGGACGCCGCGGCCGTCGACACGGGCGCGGCGGTGACCAGCGACCGCCGGATCCGCGACCTGGAGGCGCAGCTCGACGACGTCGAGGACGCCATCGAGATCCCCGGTCTCGAACGGCAGCTGTGGGACCAGCTGAGCGGCTGCGAGGACATCATCCAGCAGGTCGGCGGCAGCCCCTCCGACCGGCGGGAGCTGGAGAGCCTGCGGGCGCGGGCGAGCGCGCTCGGGAAGGACGCGACGCCGGCTGACCTGCGGCGGCTGTCGAAGCGGGCCGGGGAGTTCCAGGTGGAGCTGCTGCGGCGTACCGACCAGTGGGCGTACCTGGTGTTCAACGCGCTGGTCGAGATGCGCGACCAGATGTACCCGCGGCACCTGGCGGACGCGGCGGTCCGCGACGGCCGGCAGGCGGTGGCCATGGGCGACATCGAGGCCCTCGGGGGCGTGAACGAGCGGCTGCGGCGGCTGCTGCCGCCGGACGTCGCGGACGTGGCGGAGCGGATCCCCGGCGGGCTGAAGTGAGCACGCGGGAGGAGGAGCCGGTGGTACGCACCGGGCCGGCGCCGGACGCCGCGGCGGGCGGGGACGGGGGCGGGGAGCCCGGCGGGGAGCCCGGCGCGGGCTCCGGCCGGGACTCCGGCGGGGACTCCGGCCGGGACTCCGGCGCGTCGGCGGCGCGCACGCTGCGTACGGCCCTGCTGGTCGCGCGCGTCCGCACGGCGGTGCGCGCGGGCGAACTGGACGAGGCGCTGCGGCTCCTGCGCGCGGCGGACGCCCGGGACGTGGCGGAACGCCGCGACCTGCTGGACCTGTTCGCCCGCGTGCACGCCCAGCGCGGCGAACTGGACGCGGCCGCCTCGTACTGGCGCCGCGTCCGGACCCGCCACCCCGACGACCCGGCCGCGGCGGCGGGCCTGGCACGCCTCGACCGGCTCAACCGCCGCGGCCCCCGCGCGTCGCTGGCCCGCCACCGGACCCGTACGGCGGCGGTGGCGGCGGTGTGCGCGGCGGCGGCCCTGGCGACGGGCGCGGTGGGGGCGGTGGCGCTGGTCGACGACGGGGACCCGGCCGCCGGGCCCGCGGCGGCCGCGGCCCCGGCGGCCGGGCAGATCGAGGAGCGGGTACGGAAGGAGCTGGCGGACGCCGCCGAGTCCGCCCGCACCCGGGAGGCCGCCCGCCGCGCGGAGGCGGCCCGGGACCTGGCCCGTACGCTCCGCTCCCCCGGCGTACGGGCGCGCGCCCGGGACGCCGCCGTGGAAGTGGCCTTCACCGACGGGGTCTTCTCGACGGGCGCCGAACTGACACCCGCGGGCACCGCCCGGCTGGCCGCCCTCGGCGCCGACCTGACCGCCCTCGACGCGGGCATCGCCGTCCACGGCCACGCCGCGACCGTCCCCGGCGCCCCGCGCCGCGGCGGGTCGGTGGTCGCGCTGTGGCGCGCGCTGGTCGCGGCCCGCGAGCTGAGCGCGGCGAGCGGCAAGCCGCTGACGGCGTTCACGACGGCGAGCGCGGACCAGCGGGAGGCGCCGTACGCGGAGGACGCGAAGAACCGCACGGTGACGGTGGTGATCACCCCGAGGTGAGGCCGCCCGCGGCCGGCGGCGGGACCCGGAACCGCCACCCGGCCGACGCGGCCGTCGCGGCGGAGGTCGAACACGCCGAACCGGAACTCGATCTCCGCGGCGCGCGGCTCACCGCAGCGGGGGCAGCGCTGCTCGGCGTCCAGGTAGTTGTACGTGCCCTCCGGCCGGGCCGCTAGCCGAGCTTCCGCAGCACGTCGGCGATGTTGTCCCGGTACGTCTCCAGCGACCGCAGCGCCGCCGCGTAGCGGCCGGGGTGCCGGGCGATGTCGGCGGCCTGCTTCCCGGCCTCGACGGCGTGCACGATCTCGGTCGTGCGGTGGCGGAGCTTGCAGGTGACGTCGGCCACGGCGGTGGCCCGCTCGCGCCGCGTGTGCCGGGTGTTTCCGTCGTCGCCCCGCCGCCAGGCGTCGTCCGTGTACGCCGCGACCGGCGTGGGGTAGCGCTCGAATCCCTGCTCGCCCATGCAGCGGGACCACGCGGCCCAGGCCGCGCGGGCCCGCGGGTCCCGCTCGACCGCCTTGTCGACGGCGATCGACCGCCGGCTCGGGTAGGCCCAGTCCCGCTCGACGTCGATCCCGCGCATCAGCCGCCGGCCGGCCGCGGCGCTACAGGCCGGGTAGTCCGCGTACTCGGCGGCGGTCATGCGGCGGCCCTGCGGCCGGACGGCCGGCGACTGCTCCGGGTCCCAGCCGTAGCCCCAGCGCCGGGCGTCGTCGAGGTCGACGGCGCCGGAGCCGGTGACCACCACCGCGGCGCCGACGACGGGGTCGTCGGGGTAGCGGGGGTCGAGCGGGAAGTCCGGGTGGCCGCGGTCCGCCATGCACCGCCGCACCAGCAGCGCCGTCGCCCGCTGGCTGCGTTGGTGGTCCTCCGCCGTGGTCTCGTAGCGCTCGGCCGGGAGCGGCCCGGGGTCCGGCACCGACCCGGCGCCCGCGAACTCGGAGCCGGAGGCGCAGACCGCGGCCAGCACCGCCGTCCCCGACACGGCCGCCAGCCGTAACTTCCGTCTCCGCATGCGAGGCGATGCTAGCGAACCGGCGAGGCCGGTCCGAAGGCGTCTCCGTCGCCGCCTGGCGTCCCCGCGGCGGCGCCCGCCCCGGCCGCTCCCACCGCCCTCCGCCCCGGACTGGCCTTGGATACCTCCAGGGGGTATCTTACACTCTCCACCACAACATACCCCCCAGAGGTATAGGAGACCGCCATGTCAACGCCCGAAGCAGCTCCCAACCCGCGGCGCTGGACAGCGCTCGCGCTCATCGCCCTGGCGCAGTTCATGGTGATCATGGACACCTCGGTCATCGGCGTAGCGCTCCCCGAGATGCAGGTCGACCTGGGCTTCTCTCAGGAGAACCTGTCGTGGGTCTTCAACGCGTACGTCATCGCCTTCGGCGGCCTGCTCCTCCTCGGCGGACGCCTCTCCGACCTCTTCGGCGCCAAGCGGATCTTCGTCCTCGGCTGGATCGTGCTGGCCGGAGGGTCCCTCACCGCCGGCCTCGCCGGCGAGGTCTGGGTCGAGCTGACCGGCCGCGCCGCGCAGGGCGTGGGCGCCGCGCTGATCGCCCCCTCCGCGCTCACGCTGCTGATGATGCTCTTCGGCGCCCGCCCGAAGGAGCTGACCAAGGCCCTCGCCCTGTACGGCGCCGCGGCGCCGGCCGGCGGCACCGCCGGCGTCTTCCTCGGCGGCGTCATCACCGAGTACGCCAGCTGGCCCTGGGTCTTCTACATCAACATCCCCATCGCGGCGATCGTGCTGGCGGCCACCCCGGCCGTCATGCCCTCGGCCCCCGCCCGCCGGGGCTCCGTCGACTTCGGCGGCGCGATCACCGTCACCGCGGGCCTGGCCGTCAGCGTCTTCGCCATCGTCCGGGCCCCCGAGGTCGGCTGGGACTCCGGCGAGACCTGGCTCACGCTCCTGGGCGGCGTGGTGCTGCTCGCCGCGTTCGTCGCCATCCAGGCCAGGCGCCGCGAACCCCTGATGCGCCTGGGCATCTGGCGGGCCCCCAACCTGGCCGGGGCGAACATCGCGCAGTTGCTGATGGCCGCCGCGTGGATTCCGATGTGGTTCTTCCTCAACCTGTACTTGCAGCAGGTGCTGGGGCTGGGCGCGTTCGAGTCCGGGGCGGCCCTGCTGCCCATGACGGTGGCGATCATGATCATGATGATCGTCCTGGCGCCCCGCCTGATCGCCCGGTTCGGACCCAAGCCCCTGATCGTCACGGGTCTGCTGGCGCTCGCGGGCGGCATGCTGTGGCTGTCGTTCGCCCGCGCCGACGGGACCTTCGCCGCCGACGTCCTGCCCGCCTCCCTGCTGGCCGCGGTCGGCATGTCGCTGGCGTTCATCCCCTCGCTGGGCACCGCCCTGTCGAGCGCCCGCCCGGAGGAGGGCGGCCTGGCCTCGGGCATCGTCAACACCAGCTACCAGGTCGGCTCCGCACTCGGCCTCGCCGTCATGACGGCCGTGGCCGCCGCGCACGGCTCCCGCGAACTCGGCAACCCCGTCGCCCTCACGAACGGGTTCTCCGCCGCGTTCCTGGGCGCCGCCGGACTGGCCGCCGCGGGCGCCCTCGCCTCGCTGGTCACGCTGCGGACCGCGCCCGCGGCGGAGCCGCAGCCGGTCAAGGAGCCGAGCGCCGGCGCGGACGCCGTCTGAGCCCGCCCGCGGGCAGAGAACCGCCCCGCTTGCGGCAAATACCGCCAGGGGGTATAAGAGAGAATCGACTCATCGATACCCACCAGGGGTATCGCGCACAGAGCTCACCCGGGAGGATCTCATGTCCAACTGCTGTACGCCCGACGGAAGTTGCTCGACGAGCGCGGCGGGCGCCACGACCGACGCGGCAGCCGCGCTCACCACGGTCTACGAGGTCACCGGGATGACGTGCAGCCACTGCGAGAGCAGCGTCACCCAGGCGGTCGGCGGCCTCGACGGCGTCCTGGGCGTGAACGTCGACGTCGCGTCGGGCCGCGTCAGCGTCACCACCGACGGCGAGCCCGACGACACCGAGGTCTCCAAGGCGATCCACGAGGCGGGCTACCAGGTCACGGGCCGGACCACCTGACGCCTCCCGCCGTACCGGCCGGGCCCCCTTCGAGCGGGGGCCCGGCACCCGGGCGGGGGCCTCGCACCGCTACGGCCCGAGCGGACGAGTCACTCACCCGAAGCCGCCGCGGGACGTGGGTCGCCGCCCGACCGGCCGGGTGCACGTGAGAGCAACGAACTCGCGGCAACACTCCCCGCAAAACCCCGCAAATCCCCCACCCGCCGCGACTTTCGCCCATCTACGTGCAAATGCCCGGCCGGTGGGGCGCTCCGGCCCGGGGCCGGGGAGCGCTTCACGCAGGCGGAGTGTCCTTCGGGGCCGACGCCGGGGGTTCCGGCCCGTCCGCCCCCCGCGCCGGCCCGGTCCGGTGCACCCCGGGTCCGGGTTTCCTCCGGCGGAGACGGCTCCGCACACCGTGCGCGAGGAGGAGGACCAGCGGTACGGCACACAGCGCCGCCTGCACGGTCACGGTGACCCAGAGGCCGTGAGTCACCCCGAACCACAGGACCAGCGGCGGCGTCGCCAGCAGCGCGGTGGCGGCGAGAACCAGGCCAACCCACCAGCCCAGGAGCTTTGTTCGACCTGGCGGAGGATGGGACTTGTGACTCCACCCGATGTCCAACAGAAAGTTGAGGGATAACACCAGGGGGATCGGCGTCCACTTCACCAGGACCACCGCCAGGCCGACGTCAAGGAGCAGGTGCAGCAGTCCCATACGGGAAGTGTCCTCCCCGCCACAGCGGCCCGCATGAGTACGCGTACTCACACCCCCGGCAGACCCGCCCCGCCCCGACGTCCGCCGCCGCGGCGGCCCGTCGCCACACCCGGCCCGCGACACGCGCAGGGTCAGCAGGGGACGTTCAGGCGCCCCTGACGCCTTGGGCCGCCATCCGTCCGGCCAGGGACGGGGCCCCGGAGCCGGGTCCGGCTGCTCCCGGCCTGGACACGGGGCGCCCCGCCTGCCGCCCACCCGGCGGGCGGGGCACCGCACCACCGCATCCACACCAACGGATCACGGAGGAGCACATGAGCACAGCACTGGAACCCGTCCGCACCGCGACCACCCATCGCGACCCGCGGGCACTGCTGGACGCGGTCCGACCGCGCATCAAGGATGCTGACGTACAACGTGCTGGAGTCCCCGGGCTCCGAGCAGGTCACGCTGTGGGAGCGGGAGATCAAGCTCCTCATGCGCGACGGGACCATGGTCCGCAAGATGGCCGAGCCGATCCTCGACAACGCGATCATGTGCCTCGTCACCGCCATGGAGCACCCCGAGGTCCACCTCGGCGTTGGGAAGACCGTCGACATCGGCGTGCACCAGATCATCCTCGACACCCCCGTGTACTTCGCGTTCTGCGAGGCGTACAACGGCGGCCGGTACAAGCACCACGCCCCGCTCATCGACCGCCACCGTGACGGCACCGTGCTGCGCACCGCCGACTTCATCCGCGGCTGCGGCTTCGCCTCGGACGAGGAGTTGTGGGCGATGGACGGCGCGGAGTGCTCGCCGTGCGACAACAAGGCCCCCGACAGCCACTGACCACCCCTACGCTGGCCCCGCCCCACACCCCCGAGGGGCGGGGCCGTCCCTTCCCCGAGCGCCCAAGGAGGCCCGGTTGCCCGCCCGTCACAACCTCGCCCACGAGACCGAACTGTGGGACGCCTACGCCGAGAGCGTCACCAAGGACATCACCGAGCCCGTCCTGAACTGGACGCAGTACGCCGGCCACGGCCCCGGCCCCGAACTCCTCGGCGACCCGAAGACGGCGCTGGAAATCGGCTGCGGCACCGGCCGCGCCGCCGTCCACCTCGCCTCCCGCGGCGTCGAGGTCACCGGCCTGGACCTGTCCCCGGTCATGGTCAAGCAGATCACCGCGCACTGGGCCGGCCGCCGCGTACCGGAGTTCGTCTGCGGCGAGGTGCTGGACTACCTCACGGGCACCGGCCGCACGTGGGAATCGGTGTACTCCATCTTCGGCGCCGGCTGGTTCACCGACCCTGTCAAGCTGCTCCCGCTCGTCGCCCAGCGCCTGGCCCCCGGCGGCGTCTTCGCCTTCTCCCAGCCGCCGCCCATCCCCGGGGCGTACGGACCGCAGGGCATGTACAAGGGCGGCTTCGCCGGGAAGGCCCTGTACACCTACCGCTACAGCTACACCCCGCGGAAGTGGCGGATCCTGCTGGAGCGCGCCGGCTTCACCGACATCACCGTCGACGTGCTCCAGGCACCAAAGCGGGACCACATCGGCACCCTCATCGCCCGCGCCGCCCTGGCGCCCTGAACGCCCGCGTATGGCGCCGTGGCGGCGGCTGCGCGCCTCCCGTCTACGGAAGGACGTGCGCGGGCAGAGGACGGCCCCGGGAGCGGATGCACGCTCCCGGGGCCGTTCCGTGCGCGCGGTGGGTGACGTGCGGGCGTGATCGCCTGCAGTTCGGCCGAGCATCGGCCGAACTGTCGATCTCCACGGGCTTCGGGAACAAGTTGGGGCCAGATCAGATGCGTTCGGACTCGAACCCACAACCAACGGACTAAAAGGCCAAGTCCTGACGTGATATCCGGTGCCAGTTCGCCCGGTCTTGTACTGTCTGTGCTGGTCAGCGGTGTTGCCCCATGCTGCTGGGTGTTATCCGATACCGGCTCGTCCCAAGGCGTCCGCGCTCCCCTTGCGCTCCCCTGAGGTCGCCCCCGGCGGCGGGGGCCGTCGGAGACGCCGATTCGCCCGTAGTCGAGACTCCACAAGTGCCGAACTGCCGGATCTCGGCAACTGCACATCGCCGAGGTGGTGCCGACGGTCAGACCTTCTTGACCAGGATCGTGCTGGGTACCAGCCGTTCCAGATCGTCGACATCCGAGGTGAAGACGGTGACCTGGCCGGGCTGTTCCCGCGCAATGACCGCGAGCACGGCATCGATCGCATGCTTGTGGCCGTGCATCTTGGCATCGGCCAGCAGGCGCCGAGCCTGTCGAGCGGTGTCCTTGCCCACGTCGGCGACCTTCATTCGCGAGAGGACCCAGTCCCAGCGGCGCTCCGTGGTCCGCCCGTCGTACGCCTCCACCAGCGTCATCGGAGAGGTCACCACATCGGCCTCACCTCGGGAGGCCAGCTCCAGACGGGCGATCATTCGCCTGTCGCCGCGTACGGCCAGCGACAGCGCCTCGCAGTCGAGCACGAAGACCCGCAGCGGCCGAACATCGCCGGCGGCGGAGCGCTTCTTCGTCACGCGGCCTCTCCCGGGTGCCCTTTGCGCGCATCATGCCGTCGACCGTGCTCCGCGTCCAGCTCGTCTAGCTCCGCAAGGGCGTCGGCCCGCTCGTCGTCGGTGACCGGGCCGTGTTCCTCCTGCAGCCAGTCGACCAGCTCACGCAGCCGGTCCCGATCGCGCTGGGCCCGCAGCGCCTCCGCGACATACGCTGACAGGCCGCGTTCCGCGGCCTCGGCCCGGATGTCGTCCAACAGCTCCTCGGGGATCGTGACCGTGACTTTCCTCGTCGCCATACTTCTCACCATACTCCCCATACCTCGAAGAGGGGAGTGTTTGCCGACGAAGTACGGGAACCCCATTGACAGACCCCCGGCGCCCTCCGGGACTCGCGCCGTCTCGTCGACGAGGCTGGCGTAGTCGGAGCCGGTCAAATCGTGCAGCCAGCCGGTTACGGCGCTATAGGCTGCCATGCCGGCCGCCGGTAGTACGTGCCCGCGAGGGCGTCGTGAAGTTCCCCCGCGAGGACGGCAACCCGCTGCGCCCCGACGATGTCAGCAAGCTGTTCGCCGACCTGGTCGACGAGGTGCGTTTCGACGACGACGCGCACCTGCCTGACGAGGAGCGCCGGCGCCTGCGTCGCGTACGGCTTCACGACCTGCGCCACGGGCAGGCGTCGCTCATGCTCGCCGCCGGCGTCGACATGGCCACCGTCTCGAAGCGACTTGGCCACTCCTCCATTTCGATCACGTCGGACACATACTCGCACCTGCTCGGCGGCGTTGGCCGAGACGCTGCGGACCGCGCCTCGGCCCTCGTACCGCGTCGCCGTCGCGCCGCGTCCTCTGCACCGACCGATGGCGAGCGTGACCGCTCTGTGACCACCTCGCCTACAGATTCGCCGGACGAGATCGCGCCGGAATCGACGGAACCCCCGCAGGTGCAGGTCAGCGGGTGTTCGGATGCCGGTACAACCGGTAGGCCGCGTGGGACTCGAACCCACAACCAACGGATTACTCGAACCCACAACCAACGGATTAAAAGTCTCCGAGGCTGCCAGACCACCATGTTCCGACGACTCCCGCGGCGTTCCGTCGGATGCCGGATACTGCCGCTTCCCGCTGGTCAGCGTACCGACCGGCATGCCGTGAGCGCCTGTCTCGTGCCGGGTAGTTCCGGCTACTTCCGAGACGTTCGGCCGAGCATTGGCCGAGCAGAAAGGCCCTCGCCACCTGGGGTGATGAGGGCCTGTTGAAGGTGCTGTCACTCTATCGTCCAGGCATGGCTGCGGCCATGTCACCTGATCGGGTGAATCGTCAACACGGGATGCTGCACAACCTCGTTGCGGCAATATCGTCTGTCCACCTAACAGGACAGAGGAGCAAGGGGGGCTCGTGGACCTTACTGAGGTCGAGCAGGCCGTCGAGGCTGGCAGCGGGTATGCCGCCATCTCGGTGAAGACGCTCAGGGACGCTTTCGGTGCCCAGCGCGCCAAGAGCAACGTTGTTCAGCAGATCTCCGCGGGCCTCCGGGCTGGAGGCTACGGGCACGTTCCCTTCAACATTCCAAAGCGCCAAGACCGGATGGTGCTCGTGTACCGCCTCGATGGCTCTCGGGGATCCGCCCTGCTCGCGCTCGTCGAAGCCGCGCACGGCGATGGAGAGCAAGCCAACGGGTCGGCGTGGCTACTGTCGAACATGCTGACGAACATCGACGAGTAGGGGACCTGACGCACTGCTAAGGGAGGGCAGGAGTCGAGGGGGGACGCCTTCGCGCCCGGGGCACCACCGCGGCGGCGCGCTCCGCGATATCCCGGTCCACCTGCGGCAGCAACGACGTGTAGGTGTCGGACGTCAGGGTGATCGTGGAGTGCCCAGCATCTCCTTGATCGCGTGGAGATCCGCGCCGGCCGCGTGCTGCACGGTCGCCGCCACGTGCCGTAGGTCCCGCAAATTGATGGGCGGCAACCCGGCCTTGTCGGAGAGCTGCCGGAAGACGCGGCTCAGGCGGAGTCGGCGGCCTGCCAGTACCTGTCTGACTGGGTCGCGACGAAGAGCCGGTGGGCCCTGGCCATCGACGAGGCTGAGCGGGCCGCGCTCGTCGACCGCGCCGGGCAGTGCCCGGGTCTCGAAGTCGAGTACGAGCCCGCGCCGTAACAGCGCACAGAGCGCCCCCTGCCCTGGCCACACGGCCGGGGCAGGGGGCGCTTTCGTGTGTCTGTAGGGCGAACACGCGGGTGTCACCCGGTTCCTGCGACCTCGCGTGCGGTGTCCGCGAGCCAGGATGGGGCGTCCCGGTCGATGGCGCGGAGGGTGGAGCGGAGACGGACGCGGGTCCGTGACGAGGTGACCGTGCGCAGGATCGGTTCGAGTCGGAGCAGCGGGGCTTCGGCTTCCCGCCACGAACCGAGTCGCACCAAGGCGGTCAGCTCCGCGAGCACGTTGCCGAACTCCCGGCGTTCGCCGCCGCCTCTGGCGGCTTCCGAACTGCGCTGAAGGTGCGGCAGCGCCGCGTGCGGGTCTCCGAGGCTCAGCAGCGCCTCGCCCGTGTGCAGTTCGACTTCGGTGGTGTCGATCCACCAGGTGAATGCCGGGTCGTTGGCGTGTATCGAGTCCTGAAGCGCTCCAGTGGCCCGCTCCAGGGCGTCCAGGGCGCGCGTCCGGTCTCCCGCCTGCGCAAGGCTGCGCGCGCGTCGCACGCGGGCCATCAGGGCCACCCGGCCGGGCACCTCCCGTCCTGCCAGCATCTCGTCTGTGATCACCATAGCTTCACCAGCGCGGCTGGTGTGCACGTCGATCATGGCGATCAGATCCAGGACGAACCACTCCAGCGGGCTGTCTCCGGCGAGGCGGGCCAGGGTGTGCGCCTCCGCGAGCGTGGTCCGCGCCTCACGGAACCGGGCGGCGTCGTGGAGCAGCCACCCTGCTACCTCCCCGATCTCCGCCACCTGGGCGAGTTGCTTCTTGGTCTCGCCGGTGATCCGACCGCGTTCCGCCTGCCACACCTGTACGGCGGCGTCCGCCACGTGGTCCCCGCCGTGGCGGTTGTCGTGGGCGAGCAGCCACCCCACGGCGTCTTGTACGTAGGTGTCGGGCTCCTGGTCGGTGCGGTCCGGCAGCTCAGCTTCCCCCCGAGCTTGCGCAGCTTTCCGCTCCAGTTCGTCCAGAGGCACGCCGAGGGTCTGCGCCAGCGGCGCCAGCCACGCATCCGGTACGCGCCCGCCGCGCTCCCAGCGTGAGACCTCGTTCCGGGTCACGGAAGAGACCCCCGCGGCGAGACACAGCTGCGCGGCGACCTGCCGCTGGCTCAGGCGGGCGGCATGGCGCAGCCGCGCCACGTAGGCGCCGAACTGCCGCTTCCGCTCTGTGCTCACGCTGGCCCCTCCCTCTCTCAGTCTGGCCCCTCCCTAGCCCCCTGTGTGGCTCCTCCCCACGAACGGAGGCACCGATTCGATGAACGGCAAGACCCCCGCGACCGCGCGAACGGTCCGGGGGCGTGGGCAACGCTACGAAGGAGCGTCGACATGCGCGAGTCTACTGGGCCCGGGGTCGGGGAGAAGCCCGCCCGCCCGCTTCTCACGTTGCGCGTATCCCGCGACAGCGGCAGGACGTGGGGGCCGGTGCGGCGCTTCTATGACCGCGACTGCAACCCCCCTCTCCTCTACGGCACCTACCCGCCCTGCCAGTGCCCCCGCCACCGCGGGAAGGGGTGACCGTGACCACCAATGCGCCGCGGGCGCCCGGCCACCGCACCTCCCCCTCACCGCCCGTGGGCTCCCCCGCCCACCTGCACCCCGGGCGCTGAACTCCGTCCCCTGGCCGCCTCGGACACGTCGAGCCAGGGGACGGGCCCCCGGACGGCCGACCGGTTCCCCGGCCGCCCGGGGAAGGCCCTGCCCGCCGTGAGGCCGGCTTCGGCGGGCGGGGCACCTACGCAGCCCCGGCCGTGCTCTCCCCCGACGCGGCCGGGGCCCCAGAGCAGCCCCGCCCGCCCGCCGGCCGTCCGCAGACGTCAACCTGGCGGGCGGGGCGTCGCACCACCGCCCCGGGCGGTCCGGGACGGCCCCCGAGAGGAGACAGGCCGATGCGCCGCAGAACCCCCAGGAGCACGCCCACGGTCAGCGCCAGCGAAGTCGCCGCCGCCGCGGCGGCGGTGTTCCTCGTGCTGTCCGTCCTCGCCGTCCTGGCGCTGCTCGTCGCCGCCGAGATGAGGGCCGTGTGATGGGCTCCCCGCCGCTGGCGTTCGCCGCGTTAGAGATCACCGGGCGCTGTCAGCAGACGTGTTTCTTCTGCTACGCCGACAGCAGCCCGAAGGGCACCCACGGCACCATGCGGCTGCCCGACTGGGAGCGCACGATCCGGCAGCTCGCCGAGCTGGGCACGCGCACCGTGCAGTTCATCGGCGGCGAGCCCACCCTGCACCCCTACCTCGGCCGCCTCATCGCCTACGCCCACGACACCGGCCTCGACGTCGAGGTGTTCTCCAACCTCGTCCACGTCCGCGACGAGCTGTGGGGCATCTTCCGCACCTGCGGCGTGCGCCTGGCGACCACCTACCTGAGCGACAACCCGCGCCAGCACGACCGGATCACACGCCTGCCCGGCTCCCACCGTCGCACCCGCGTCAACATCCAGCGCGCGAAAGGACTGGGCATCCCGGTACGCGCAGGCGTCATCGGCGTGCACACCAGCCAGCGCGTACAGAACGCCGCCGACGACCTGCGCACGCTCGGCGTCACCCAGGTCACCACCGACCGGACCCGGTCACTCGGACGGGCGGGCCGCGCAGGCGGGCAGACGGTCGACGCGCTGTGCGGACAGTGCGCCCACGAACAGTGCGCCATCGGCCCGGACGGCTACGTGTGGCCGTGCGCCATGGGCCGCTTCCTGTACGCCGGGAACGTCCTGCACACCCCCCTCGCGGACATCTGGCACGGCGCGCGCATGGCCGAGGTCGCCGCCGCGATACGGGACGTGCACGGGCCGCCCGGCGCCCAGTCGTGCACGCCGCCGCAGTGCCTCCCGTGGTGCGGGCCGTGCCAGCCGTGCGCCCCACAGGCGGGCAGGCACGCGGATAGCATCGACGGGCCCGACTGACACCAGGGAGCGGACATGGACGACCACGGGGACGACTTCGGCGCCTGGACCGAGGCCGACGCCAACGGACCGGTGCAGCGGACCGACGAGCAGTGGGCGCTCATCGCCGGCTACGTCCGCCACGCGGCCAACAAGCTCGGCGACGACCTGCCGGTGTGCCTCCCCGGGGAGCCGAAGGAGTGCGGGCGGCCCGCGCAGCAGCACGTGCTCGCCTGGGCTGCCGAGTTGAAGGCGCGGGCGCACCACCTGATCGAGACCTCGGCGCCGAGCGAGGAGCACGCGGCGCACGCCGCAGGCCCGCTGTACCGCCGCCGGCTGGAGGAGCTGCGCGAGCGGCCCTGACCGCGGGCAGAGGGCGGCCCCGGGAGCGTGCGTGGATCCGCTCCCGGGGCCGTTCCGTGCGCGCGGCCGTCCGGGCATGATCGGCCGCAGTTCGGCCGAGCACTGGCCGAACTATCGATCTCCACCTGCCCAAAAAAAAACGGGTCGGGGCCAGGTCAGATGCGTTCTGACCTGGCCCGGAAGAGTAGGCCGCGTGGGACTCGAACCCACAACCAACGGATTAAAAGTCCGGTGCTCTGCCAATTGAGCTAGCGGCCCGCCCGGCCAGCATAGCCCGGACCTCCCGGTGCTCCTGAGCGGATATCGGCCGGGGCGTGGCCCCTCCCGGGTGGGAGGGGCCACGGGTGGGTGTGTCAGAGGTCCGGGTTCTCCCAGGGGAAGCTGATGAAGGTCAGGCGGTCGTCGGGGAGGGCTCCGGTGTAGGTGCGGAGTTCGTCGACGGCGGCGGTGGCGGGGGTGGTCCAACCGGTGGGGGTTCGGGCGCGGCCCAGTTGGAGGCCGGTGGTGGCGGGCCAGGCGGCGGAGTCGGGGAGGGGGAGTTCGGCGGCCTGGGTGCCGTCGGTGTAGAGGCGGATGCGGTCGGCGGGGTCGTCGTGGACGACGGCGAGGTGCTGGCCCCAGGGGTTCGCGTACGCCTCGGTCACCGTGTGCGTCGCGGTCGGGGTGTCGGCGTCCGCGACGACGAGTTCCCACATGGTGGTGTCCGCTTCGTAGCGGAGTTCGATGGCGTTGGCGTGGTCGCCGGGGAGGGACAGCAGGGTCATGTCCCGGGTGGGCAGGTCGTTGCCGAAGCGGACGTGGGCGGCGACCGTGTAGCTGCCGCGGGTGTCGACGGGCGGGGTGGCCGTGGCGGCGTAGCCGCCGTTGCCGGTGAGGTCGAGGTGGCCGGTGCCGGCGATCGGGTCGGTGTCCGTGATCGCCGCGCCGTCGAGCAGGGTGAGCGGCTGGCCGCCGGTGTACTCGGGGCTGGCGCCGGCCGGGGCTTCGTTGAGCTGCCAGTAGCCGGTGCGCTGGGCCGTGCGGGCCGCCAGTGCCGTCGCTTCGTCGGCGACGACGACGCGGTCCCAGACGCGGACGTCCGCCAGCCGGCCCTGCCAGTTGCCCGTGTGGCCGGCGGCCGTGCGTACCCGGCCCAGTTGCAGGTCGCCGCCGGCGGGTCCGGGGGTGACGCCCTCCGCGGTGGCGGCGGGGCGGCCGTCGACGTAGAGGCGGGCGGTCCGGGCGTGGGTGTCGTACACGGCCGTGAGGTGGGCCCACTTGCCGGTCGCGGCGGGGCCGCCCGTCGCCCGGACGAGTCCGTCGGCCTCGTCCGCGACGGCGAAGGACCAGCGGCCGTCGTGTACGCCCAGCGCGAACGACGCGGGTATGGCGCCGCCGTCCTGGCTGAGCACGGTCATGTCGTCACCGGCCGCGTTCTCCGGCCGCGCCCAGGCGGCGACCGCGAAGGACCCCGGGGTGTCCACGACGGCGGTCTGCGGGGTGAGGTAGGCGTCCGGGGTGCCGTCGAGGGCGGCGGCCGTTCCGTACGCCGTGCCCTCCGGGCCGGCGGCGCCGAAGGTGACGCCGGCGGCAGCCGTGGCCGGCGTCGCGCCGTTCGTGGGCGCCGCCTCGCCCGCGCCCGCGGCGTCGCCGAGCGCCCAGCCCGCCACCGGGGAGCGGCCCTCACTGACGCGGATGGTGTACCTGGTGGGCTCGGACACGGCGCCGGACCTGCTCACGGACTGCGCCGACACGATGTACACCCCCGACCGCTCGGGCATCCAGGTGACGGTCGCGGGCTCGCCCGGGGCGGGGAGGTCGATGACGTGGAACGTCGAGCCGTCGAAGGAGTAGCGGTACGCGACCGCCTCCTCGGCCGGCGCGTCGAAGGTGAAACGGCCGGGCACACCGACGCCGTCGGTCCAGCCTTCGGGGTCCTCCGGATAGTCCGGCGAGGAGATCACGGGCGGCGCGGGCACCGTGGGGTCGTACACGAACTCGCAGTGCCCGGCGCCTCCTCCGGAGCTCCACGGGCCCCACGCCGTGCCGTCCCAGCCCCGCACCCGCCACCGCAGCACGGTGTCCTCGGGGATGTCCTCCTCCAGATGCCAGGAGAACGCGGAGCCGCTGCGCTTCGAGGTCGTCGTCGGCCGGCGGGTCTGCGGCTCACCGGACGGGTCCTGCCAGCTCAGCTCGAACTGCGCCGCGACCGGGTCGCCGTCCGGGTCGTGCAGGACGGCGCGGAGGGCCGGCGCATAACGGACGTACGGTCGGTCCGCGCCCGCGGCGCAGGGCTTGGACTCCGTGCTGAGGTCGGCGGTGGCCGGCCGGTCGGGCGGGGCGTTCTCGGCGGCGGCCGCCGCGAGGGGCGTCGCCGCCAGCGTGGCGGACAGCGCCGCGCTGACGAGGGCGGTACGGACACAGGCACGACGGGCCAACGTGACCCTCCTTGGTGAGAACCGACGGGTTTTCTCCGGACGGAGGGTGTGGGGCCCCTCAAGGCACTCTGGTCATCCAGAGTAACAACCCACGGTGACATCTCACCTACGGGTTGTTCCGGTACGGGGGCCCGGGGATGCGCGTGGGCCCCCTCCGGTGGTGCGTGGAGGGGGCCCGGTGGGGTTCGTGCGGGTCAGCTCTTGCGGTTGTTGCGGTCCTGGCGCTTCCAGCGGGGCTTGTCGGCGCGGCGGTCGTCGGAGGTGCGGCGGTCGTGGCCGTACGGGCGGCCGTCGCGGCGGTCGCGGCCGGCGGGGCGGTCGCCGCCGAAGCGGGTGCGGTCGGTGTCGCGGCGCTCGTACGGGCGGCGGTTGTCGCGGTCGTACGGGCGGGCGCTGCCGCGGTCGTCGCGGCGGGGGTACTGGCGGGTGCCGCGGTCGTACGGGCGGGTGCCGCGGTCGTCGCGGCGGGGGGTGTCGCGGCGGTCGTACGAGCGGGGCTCCCGGGTGCCGTAGGCGCGGTCGTCGCGGCGGTCGGTCCGGTAGTCGCGGGTCTCGCGGCCGTCGCGGCCGTCGCGGCGGGGGGAATCGCCGCGGTCGTTGCGGCGCTGGTCGCCGGACCGGTCGAACGACCGGAAGCGCTGCTCCCTGCGGTCGTGCCGCGTCGCCCCGCGGTTGTACGGGCGGTCGTCGCCGTCGTCGCGGGCCGTGCGGGCGCCGTACGGGCGGTCCTCCGACCGGGGCTCCGGCGGCGCCGGGGCGGCGTCGGTGTCCTGCCCGCCCGGCTCCGCCGCCGCCGGCGGCTCCGGTGTCACGCCCGCGCGGGTGGCGAGTCGCGTGGCCTCCGCGCGCAGCTCCGTCGCGTGCTTGCGGGCTCGCTCCAGCTGGGCCTCCAGCTGGACCACGTCCCGCTCCGCCGCCGTCGCCGCCTGGGCCGCCGAGTCGGCCTGGACCTCGTCGATGGACCGGGCGCCGGTGATCCGCGCCACGTCCGGGTCGAACGCGCCGCGCCCGCTGATGATGTGCCGCGCGGCGTCGACCGCCGCGTCCTCCAGCAGCCGGAAGACGGTCCGGCGCTGGTGGGGCAGGGCGAGGGAGACGACGGTGCCGGATTCGCCGGCGCGGGCGGTGCGGCCCGCGCGGTGCAGGTAGTCCTTGTGGTCGCCGGCCGGGTCGACGTTCAGCACCAGGTCGATGCCGTCGACGTGGATGCCGCGCGCGGCGACGTCCGTCGCCACCAGGGCGTGCACCCGGCCGTCCTTGAAGTCGGCGAGCGTGTGCGTCCGCGCGCCCTGTGTCATGCCGCCGTGCAGCGCCGCGGCGCGCACGCCGGTCTCGCGCAGCTGGTCGGCGACGCGGTCGGCGCCCAGCTGGGTGCGTACGAAGACGATGGTGCGGCCCTTGCGCGCCGCGATGGCGGCCGTGACGGGCGCCTTGTCCCGCGGCTTCACGACGAGCACGTGGTGGCTCATCGTCGTCACCGCGCCCGCCGAGGGGTCGACCTCGTGGCTGACCGGGTCGACGAGGTAGCTGTCGACGAGGGTGCCGACGCCCTTGTCCAGGGTGGCGGAGAACAGCATCCGCTGCCCGCCCGGCGGCACCTGGTCGAGCAGCTCGGTGACCTCGGGCAGGAAGCCCAGGTCGGCCATCTGGTCGGCCTCGTCGAGCACGGCGATCTGCACCCGGTCCAGGGAGCAGGCGCCGCGGTCGATGACGTCGCGCAGCCGGCCGGGGGTGGCGACGAGCACGTCGACGCCGCGCTCCAGCGCGCCGATCTGGCGGCCCATGGACGTACCGCCGCAGACGACCTTCATCGACAGCCGCAGCACGTCGCCGTACGGCTGGAGCGCGTCGGCGACCTGCATGGCCAGCTCGCGCGTCGGGGTGAGGATCAGGCCGCGGGGGCGCTTGGGGTCGGTGTGGCCGCCGGCGAGGGTCGCGAGCAGCGGGAGGCCGAAGGACAGGGTCTTGCCGGAGCCGGTGCGGCCGCGGCCGAGGACGTCGCGGCCGGCGAGGGCGTCGGGGATGGTGGCGGCCTGGATCGGGAACGGGGTGGTGACGCCGTAGTCGGCGAGCTTGGCCACGACGCCGCGGGGCAGGCCGAGGTCGCCGAACGTCGGCTCGGCGGGGGTGTCGGGGGTGTCGGGGGTCTCGGGGGCGGGCGTCCTCCCGGACGTCTCCGCCTCGTCGAGGGCAGGGTCGAGCACAGGGGTTTCAGACATGAACGAGCTAAAGCCTTCCGCAGTCGTCGGCACGCGCCACGACTCCGCGGCGGATGTACGCCGACCGCCTCTTGCGGTCTGCCACGGCAGGGAAGGGAACGCGCCACACACGGCGCGCTTCGGTGGGGCGCCGGGCAAATGGGATCAAACGATCTACCAGAGTACGCACCCGGTGGGGCGGCTGGCAAATCAGTTCCGCGGGCCCGGCCCGGGGAGGGGTGCCCGAGGGCGCGCGTGGCGGGTACGCGCCGGTCCGCGCGCCTCGTGGCGCGCCCCGTGTCCTCCGCGGGCGCCGGGGAGTTGAGCGTACGACACGTCCGGAAAGGGGCTCCCCATGCCTGAGCCGACAGCCCGTGCCGCCCTGAGGATCTCCGCCGCCACGATGGCGGTGCTGGCGCTCGGCGGGTGCATGACGGTCTCCGGTACGGGCGGCCGCCCCGGCGGGCCGCACGGGACCGGCTCCGACCGCAGCGGCACCGAGCCCGACGGCGGCGTACGGGTCAACGAGCTGCCGTCCGCCGCGGCCGGCGGCGCGGACACCGGCGCCGTCGACGGGCCCGGCGCCGCCTCCGGCCGGGCGGACGGCGGCGCCGGGGACGCGCGGGGCGGCGACGCGGGGGACCCCTCCGCCAGCGGCGGGCCGGGCGGCGGCACCGCCGGATCCGCGTCCCCGTCCCCCGGTACGGGCTCCGGCGCGGGCGGCGCCGACGCCACCCCGGACCCCCCGGGGCCGACCGCACCCCACCCCCGCCCGACGAGCCCGTCGCCGACGCCCACGGCGCCCTCCCCGACCCCCACGCCCACCCCGACCGCGACACCCACCGGCGACACGGCGGGCGGGGGCGCCGGGGGCGCCGGGGGTGCCTCCCCCCTGCCGCCCTCCGCCTGACCCCGGCGGCGTCGCCCGCTCCTCCCCTCGGCCTCCGCCCGACCCGGGCCTGGCCAGTACCCTTGCTCGCATCCTGAACACTTGTTTAGCATGCAGAACATGCGTTCAGTCGATCGGACAGGACTTGGGGGGAGCTGGTTCTACGGCCTCGGCTCCACCGGCGCCGAACGCCGGACGGCCAACCTCGCCGGGCTCTTCGGCGTCGTCGCGCTGCTGACCACCGCCGGGGACCCGGCGTGGCCGTGGTGGAAGTACGCGATCGGCGCGGTGGTGGCGTTCGACCTGGCGGGCGGGGTCGTCGCCAACGGCCTGGACGCCGCCAAGCGCTTCTACCACGGCCCGCTGCCGCTGCCGCCCACCCGCCTGAACCGCTTCCTGCACCACGAGGTCGGCTTCGCGGCCGTCCACCTCCAGCCGGTCGTCGTCGGGCTGGTCTTCGGCGGGCCCTGGTGGTGGGGGCCGCTCTGGTACGCCTGGGCGCTGGCCGGGGTCGTCGCGGTCAGCCGCTCACCGCGCCGCCTGGCGCGCCCCGTCGGGCTGTTCGCCGTGCTCACCGGGCTGATGCTCGCGCCCGCCCTGGACGGCCCCGCCGGCTTCGCCTGGCTGCCCGCCGTTCTGCTGGTCAAGCTGGCCCTCGCGCACGCCGTCCCCGAAGAGCCCGTCTCCGAGGGGCCCGCCCCCGAAGGGCCCGCATGCGACGAGCCCGCATCCGACGAGCCCGCCGCGGCCGGGACCCGCCGCCCCGCCCGGGGGACGCGCGCGGGCCAGGCGCCTCCGCCCGCCGGCCCTGGCTGACGGGCGGCGCACGTCGTACGCCCCCGCGCCCGGCTGCCGCCTCAGCCGTAACCCAGCGCGTGCAGCCGCTCGTCGTCGATCCCGAAGTGGTGCGCGATCTCGTGCACCACCGTGATCTCCGTCTCCGCCACCACGTCCTCGCGCGACTCGCACAGCCGGAGCGTCGGCCCGCGGTAGACCGTGATCCGGTCCGGCAGCACCCCCGCGTACCACTCGCCGCGCTCGGTCAGCGGCGTGCCCTCGTACAGCCCGAGCAGCCCGGGGTCGTCCGGCGGCGGCTCCGGTTCGACGAAGACCGCGACGTTGTCCATCAGCCGGGTCAGCTCGGCCGGGATCCGGTCGAGGGCCTGCGCGACCAGTTCCTCGAACTCCTCGTTCGACATGTCCAGCACATGGCCCATTCTGCGGCAGGCCGCCGCATACCGGCGGGTCGCGCCGGGCGTACGAGGTGAATGGCCCGCGAAGTGCCTTTTGCCGCCTCCCCCGCGCGTCTCAACGGACGGCGCCGAAGGGGCGGACGCGCCGCCCGCGCCCGGCGCGGACTCTTGACAGGTCTCGGTCACAAGAATTAACTCAACCAGACGTGAACCAACAGAGTGCAACACGTCAGTTCAACGGCTTTCTCCTGCTCATCCGATGTGTAAGGAGCACCCGTGGCCCTCTTCGGCCCGCTGGGACGGCGGCCGGCCGGCATCCTGCTGACCGCATTCGCTGTCCTGGTCACCGCCTGGCTGTCGCCCGCCGCGGCGACACCCGCCCCTGACTCCCCCAACCCCGCGGCCGCCATCGCCGACACCTCCGATGGCTGGCGCGTGGCCGCACCACAAGCCAACAAAGATCAACTCACCGCCGACGTCGTACGCGACGACTCCACCGGCGCCCTCACCCTCACCGTCCGCCGCGGCGGCGACGAGGTCCTCCCCGACTCCCCCCTCGGCCTCGTCACCGAGGACGCCGACCTGACCCGCGGGCTCGACGTCCTCGGCCGCGACGACCGCCGGGTCGTGGAGCGCTACGAGATGACCACCGGCAAGCAGCGCCGGATCACCTCCCCCATGACGGAGTCCCGCTTCGCGCTGCGCGGCGAGGGCGGTGTCCGGATGGACCTCGTCGTCCGCGTCGCCCGCGACGGCGTCGCGTTCCGCTACGAGCTGCCCGACTCGGCGGGCACCGTCGTCACCGGCGAGGCCAGCGGCTACCGCCTGCCCACCGCCGCGCCCGCCTGGCTGCTGCCGCACACCTCCTGGTACGAGGAGGTGCGTACGGAGACCACCGCCGGCGCCGCCCCCGCCGGCGACTACGGCTACCCCGCGCTCTTCGAGACCGCCACCGACGAGTACGTGCTGCTCACCGAGTCCGGCATGGACTCCACGTACCCCGGGAGCAAGCTCGCGCACCCGGCCGGGAGCGGCGCGTACGACGTCGCCCTCGCCGAGGCCGAGGTCGTCTCGCCCGGCGACCTGAGCACGCCGTGGCGCACCGCGATCGTCGGCGACCTGGCGACGGTCACCGAATCGACGCTCGTCAGCGACCTCGCGCCGGACGCGGAGTTCGCCGACACCTCCTGGGTCCGGCCCGGCACCGTGTCCTGGTCCTGGCTGGTGGAGCACGACAGCCCGCGGGACTTCGAGCGGCAGAAGGACTACGTCGACTACGCCGCCGCGCACGGCTGGGAGTACACGCTCGTCGACGAGGGCTGGAGCCGCGAGTGGGTGCCGGAGCTGACGCGGTACGCGCGCGCGAAGGGCGTCGACATCCTGCTGTGGTTCCGCTGGTGGGAGGTCGACACGCCCGAGGAGATGGACACCGTCTTCGGCGAGCTGAACGACTGGGGCGTCAAGGGCGTCAAGGTCGACTTCATGAACAACGGCGGCGGCGAGCCCGAGGGCGTCGGCCGGCACGCCTGGTACGAGGACGTGCTCGCCGCCACCGCCGAGCACGAGCTGCTCGTCAACTTCCACGGCGCGACGCTGCCGAAGGGCCTCCAGCGCACCTGGCCGCACCTGATGACGTACGAGGCGGTGCGCGGGCACGAGTACTACTCCTTCGACCAGCCGCTCACGCCCACGTACAACACGATGCTGCCGTTCACCCGGAACGTCGTCGGCTCCGCCGACGTCACGCCCGGGACCTTCTCCATGACCAACAGGGCGCACACCGACGCGCACGAGCTGGCGCTGCCCGTCGTGTACGAGTCGGGGCTCCAGCACCCGGCGGACAGCCCGGAGACGTACGCCGGGCTGCCGGAGGCCGAGCGCGTCCTCGACCAGCTGCCGACGGTGTGGGACGAGACCCGCTACCTCGGCGGGCGGCCCGGCGACGACGCGGTGCTGGCGCGGCGCGCCGGCGAGCGGTGGTTCGTCGGCGGCATCCACGCGGGCGCGGCCGGCCGGGCCGAGGTGGACCTCGGCCGGCTCGGCGCGGACGACGGCGAGCGGCTGCTGGTGGAGCTGGTGACGGACGGCGCGGACGGGCTGGCCCGGGAGACCCGCACGGTCGGCGGCGACGCGCGGCTGACGGTGCCGGTGGCGGAGAACGGCGGGTTCGTGGCGCTGGTCTGCCCCGCCGGGGACGGCCGTACGACGTGCGACGAGCCGGTGCGTACGACGCCGGCGACCGCGCTCGACGTCACCCCGGAGTCGGCCGTCGCGCAGCCCGGCGACGAGATCGGGGTCACCGGCCGCTTCGCCGCCGCCGGCGACGAGTCCGCGACGCTGCGGAACGTCACCCTCGGCGCCCGGCCGCGGGCCGGCTGGACGGCGTCGGGCGACGACGTGGCGCGGCCGGTGCTGCGGCCGGGGCAGGCGCTGTCGGGCAGCTGGACGGTGACGGTGCCGCCGGACGCGGCGCCGGGGTACGTGGACGTGCCCGTCGTCGCCGAGTACCGCGCGCCGGGCGCCGGGCGGTCGCAGCCGCCGGTGCACGTCGAGCAGGCGGTACGGGTCCTGGTCGCGCCGCCGGTGCCGCGGGGCGAGGCGTACGTCGGCGACCTGCACCTGCTGACGGCCACGAACGGCTGGGGCCCGGTGGAGATCGACACCAGCGTCGGCGACGACGGCGCCGGCGACGGCGCGCCGCTGACCATCGGCGGCACGACGTACGACAAGGGCCTCGGCGCCCACGCGCCGTCCCGGGTGACCGTCTACCTCGGCGGCGCGTGCACCTCCTTCGCCGCGCAGGCCGGCGTGGACGACGAGGTCGGCGACCGCGGCACGGTCGGCTTCCGCGTCCTCGGCGACGGCGCGGAGCTGGCGGCGACCGGCACCCTGCGCGGCGCGGACGCCGCGGAGCCGGTGACGGCGGACGTGGCCGGAGTCGACCTCCTCACCCTGGAGGTGACGGACGGCGGCGACGGCATCAGCTACGACCACGCCGACTGGGCGGACGCGAAGGTGTCCTGCGCCTGACGCGCGTCCGGCACGGAACGAGCGCCGCGGTCCGGCCAAGGGCCGCGGCGCTCGTCCGTCTTCCCGTGCGTACGCGCCGGGGATCGGCCTCCGGGCTCGCGCACGCACATGGGGGTTGAATGAGACGCGGCCGGTACGACGAGGAGGCCCGCTGCGCTCATGACGTCCGAGGAGATCCTGACCGGCGTCGGGCTGATCGCCGTGCTCGCGGTCGGGGCGCAGATCGCGGCGTCCCGGCTGCGCCTCCCGGCGATCGTCCTGCTGCTGCCCGCCGGCTTCGCCGCCGGCGCCCTCACCGACGACGTCGACCCCGGGCGGCTGCTCGGCCCCGCGTTCCCGCCGCTGGTGTCGCTGGCGGTCGCCGTCATCCTCTACGAGGCCGGTCTCGGCCTGGACCTGCGCCGGCTGACCGGCGACACCCGCCGGGCGGTGATCCGGCTCATCTGGCTCGGCGCCCTGCTCACCCCGGTGCTCGCCGGGCTCGCCGCCGCCCCGCTGCTGGGGATGTCCGCCGCCGCGGCGGCCGTGCTCGGCGTCGTGCTCGTCGTCTCCGGGCCCACCGTCGTCGGCCCCCTCCTCGCCTTCGTCCGGCCCAACGAGCGGCTGCAGCGCATCCTGGTCTGGGAAGGCTCCGTCATCGACGCGGTCGGCGGCATCCTCGGCGCGCTCCTCTTCCACGCCGTCACCACGGACACCCACCACGGCCCCGTACGCGCCGTCCTCGGCCTCCTCGCCGGCACCGGCGTCGGCCTCGCCGGCGGCGCCGCGGGCGCCGCGCTGCTGTGGCTGCTGCTGCACCGGATGCGGCTCGACGAGGTGCTGGCCGCCGCCGCGCAGCTGGCCGTGGTCGTCGGGGTGGCGGCGGGGTGCGACGCGGTACGGGAGGACACCGGGCTGATCGCGGCCATCACCATGGGGATCGCGGTCGCCACCCGCCCGGAGTTCGACGTGCCGGCGCTCCGCCCGTTCTTCGAGACGCTGGTGTCGCTGACCGTGGGACTGCTCTTCGTCTCCCTGTCGGCGACGGTCACGCCCGCCTCGCTGCGGCACGTGGTGCTGCCGGCACTGGTGCTGGTCGCGGTCCTCGTGCTGGTCGCCCGGCCGCTGGTGGCCGCGCTCGCCACGGTACGCACCAGCCTGCCGCGCGCCGAGCGGGCGTTCCTCGGCGCGCTGGCGCCGCGCGGCATCGTCGCGGCCTCGACCGCCTCGACGTTCTCCGCGGGCCTGGTCGCCGACGGGGTCGACGGCGCGCGGAAGATCCTGCCGGCCACGTTCGTCGTCATCGTCGCGACGGTGCTGCTGTACGGGCTGAGCGCCGTGCCGCTGGCCCGCCGCCTCGGCGTGACCCGCCCCGCCCGCTCCCGGCCGCTGCTCGTCGGCGGGGAGCCGTGGGTCGTCGACCTGGCCGTGACGCTGCGGGCGGCGGGACCCGACGTGCTGATGTGGGCGGGCGGGGCGGCGGAGCGGGAGCGCATCGCGCGGGCGGGGCTGGCGCTGGCCCCCGGCGAACTGCTCGCCTCGGCGGCGGGCACGGGGGCGGAGCTGGAGGGCATCACGGAGGTGTACCTGCTGACCGCGGAGGACGACTTCAACGCGCTGGCGGGGGCGCTGCTCGCGGGCGGGGACCGGGGGGTGCCGGTGTACCGGCCGCAGCCGCCGGCGGGGGGCGAGGGCGTGGTGGCGCCGTTCATGGCGGGCGAGTCGCTGTTCGCGACGGGCCTGACGGGCGCGGAGGTGGCGCGGCGGCACGCCGCGGGCGCGCGGTTCGCGCTGCGCGCGGCACCGGGAACGGAGGCGCCGGCGGGGGCGGCGGTGAAATCGGCGGCGGGCGCGGCGGCGGGGGCTCCGGTAGGCGCGGAGGCGGAGGCTCCGGCGGGTGCGGCGGGTGCGGCGGGTGCGGCGGAGGCGGCGGCGGAGGCGCCGGTGGGGGCGGGGGACGCCGGTGACCTCGTGCTGTTCCACGTGACCGCCACCGGGCGGCTGGTGCCGGTCACGACCGCGTCCGCACCGCCCGCCGGCGCCGGGCAGGTCGTGCTGCTCACCGCCGAAGGGCGCGGGTGAGCGCGGGCCGCGTACGGCCCCGCACCGGCGTCGCCGTACGGCGAATCCCCTCGCCGCACACGGGGGTTCAGGAGGGAACGACCGCGCTGGCGAGCACCACGTGCACCGCCGTGCCGCCGAGTATCGACACCAGCACGTTGCGCCGCCACAGGTGTACGGCCACGGTGGCGGCCAGCGCCAGCAGCGTCGGCCACGCGGCGGCCGGATCGCGCGGGGTGAGGTGGCGCAGGGTGTAGGCGGCGAGGATCACCATGACGCCGACGGGCATCGCCGCGCCCAGGTACGCCACGAGCCGACTGGCGCGCAGCGGCGCCAGCGCGGCGAACGGCAGGGCGCGCAGCGCCCAGGTGACGGCGACGGCGACCGCGACGGCGGCGAGCAGATAGCCGGTGGCGGGGGCGTCAGACACGGGTGGCCTCCTTACCGCGCCGGCGCCGGGGCCGGGGCCGGTTGCGTACGACGGCGTAGTGGCCGAGGAGCCCCGCCGCGAACAGCAGGAACGCCACGAAAAGCTGCCCGCCCGGCACCGCGAGCCGGGCGGCGAGCGCGCAGCCCAGCGCCAGCGCGGGCACGGCGGGCGCCGGCCGGGCGCGGAAGGCGTCCAGGGCGAGCACGGCGAAGAGCGCGGTGACGGCGAAGTCCAGGCCCTCGACGCCGGCCGGGACGGCGGCGCCGAGCAGCGCGCCGGCGGTGGCGCCGCCGGCCCAGTACAGGTGGATGAAGACCTGGAGCCACAGCACGCGGCGGCCCGGGTAGGACCGCGCGGCGGGGCCGGCGGTGACGGCGTACGCCTCGTCGGAGAGCGCGAAGGTGCTGTACGCCCGGGCCGCGCGGCCGCGGACGCGGTGCAGCGGGAAGGACAGGGCGTAGAAGACGTGCCGGAAGTTCACGGTGAACGCGGTCAGCGCGACCTGCCCGAGCGGCGCCCCGGCCAGCACCAGCCCGAGCAGCAGGAACTCCAGCGAACCGGCGTAGATCAGGCCGGAGAAGACGCTCGCCCACCACCAGTCGAGGCCCGAGTGGACGACGAGGACGCCGAAGGCCACGCCCATCGGGAAGGCGCCGAGTCCGACCGACCCGGAGTCGGCGAGCGCCCGGGAGAGGTCGGAGCGCAGCCGGCGCCCCGCGTGCTCCGTATCCATGGGTCGATTCTAGAAAGATCCGCGCCTCATATGGTTGCCGATTATGGCGCTAGAGTGACCTGATGAGCAATGAAGTCAAAGTCGATGAGATCGATCGTGAAATTCTGCGTCAGTTGCAGCGGAACGGCCGGATGTCGAACGTCGAGCTGGCGCGCCGGGTCGGCCTGACGCCGCCGCCGTGCCTGCGGCGGGTGAAGCGGCTGGAGGACGCCGGGGTCATCACCGGCTACCGGGCGCGGGTGGACGAGGAGCTGGCCGGGCGCGGCCTCGAGGTGATCGTGTCCATCGAGGTGTCGGTGAGCGACCTGGAGACGCTCTCCGGCCTGGAGTCGGCGATCGGGGCGTACGACGAGGTGGTGGAGTTCCGGCGGGTGTTCGGCACCCCGGACTACTTCCTGCGGGTGCTGGTCGCGGACTACGCGGCGTACGAGCGGTTCCAGACCGACAAGATCATCGGCATCCCCGGGGTCGCCCGGGTCATCTCGCAGCCCACCATGAAGAAGATCAAGGTCGTCGACTGACGCCGGCGGGCGAATTTCGGCGGGCCCCTTTTCGTCAAATAAATGGCCTGACAAAAACCGGAGTTAGGAAATCGAATTCCCTCACCCGGATCCATTGCCAGGCGCCCGCGGCCCGGCTACGTTACGGCTCGCGTCCCTTGGCGCGGCGCCTTTCGCCGCCGCCGGGAATACCCCCACCGCAGGACCGAGCGTAAGGAAATCCTCCGTGACGATCTCAAGGCGCAAGCTCATGGTCTCCGGCGCCGCCGCCTCCGCCGCGGCCGCCGCCGGCGGCGTGTTCTCCACCCGGCTCGCCGGCGCCGCCGAGGAGCCCGCGCAGGCGGCCGCCGGCCCCGTCGGCGACGTGGTCGGCAAGGTCACCGTCGGCTACCAGGGCTGGTTCGCCTGCCCCGGCGACGGCGCGCCCATCGGCGGCTGGTGGCACTGGAGCCGCGACCGGAGCCGCCCCCCGTCCCCCGACAACACGACCATCCTGTCGTGGCCGGACATGAGCGAGTACGAGCACACGTACCCCACCGACTACCGGGACCTGAACGGCGGCGGGCCGGCCACCCTGTTCTCCTCCTGGGACGACCAGACGGTCGACACGCACTTCCGCTGGATGGCCGAGAACGGCTGCGACACCGCCGCCCTGCAACGCTTCAACCCCTTCGGCGCGGAGGGCCCGACCCGCGACGGCATGGCCGCGAAGGTGCGCGCCGCGGCCGAGAGGCACGGCCGCAAGTTCTACATCATGTACGACGTCACCTCCTGGACCGAGATGCAGTCCCAGATCAAGGAGGACTGGACGGCGAAGATGAGCGCGTACACGTCGTCCAGCGCGTACGCGATGCAGAACGGCAAACCGGTCGTGTGCATCTGGGGATTCGGCTTCAACGACGACGGCCGCCCCTTCGAGCCCGGGCCGTGCCTCGACGTCGTCAACTGGTTCAAGGACCGGGGCTGTTACGTCATCGGCGGCGTGCCGACGCACTGGCGCAACGGCGACTCCGACTCCCGACCGGGGTTCCTGGACGTCTACCACGCCTTCCACATGCTCTCGCCGTGGATGGTGGGCCGCATCTCCGACGTCGCCGGCGCCGACCACTTCTCCACCCACGTCAACGGCCCGGACAAGGCGGACTGCGACGCGCACGGCATCGACTACCAGCCCTGCGTCATCCCCGGCGACCTGCAGAGCGGACACCGCGCGCACGGCGACCTGATGTGGCGGCAGTTCTACAACCACTGCCGGCTGGAGGTCGCGGGCCTCTACATCTCGATGTTCGACGAGTACAACGAGGCCAACCAGATCGCCAAGACCGCGGCGACCGCGGCCGACGTGCCCGCCGGCTCGGGTCTCCGCGCGCTGGACGAGGACGGCACGGCGTGCTCCCCGGACTACTACCTGCGGCTGACCGCGGACGGCGGCCGGATGCTCAAGGGAGAGCTGGCCCTGACCCCCGACCGGCCCACCCCGCCGCAGGGCTGACCGCCCGCCTCCCGGCCCGCCGCACACGAGGGGGACGGCTGTCAGGCGGTTGTTTTCCACAACGGCGCCCGCCGTCCCCTCCCTCCGCCTGACAATTCACCAGCGCCCTTGGCGACCAGCAAGTGAAAGAGGTATTCGGGGCGTTGACTTGATAACACACGTGGTTTTGCATGTCCGGCACGAGCCGGAAAGGCCGGACAGGAAGGCCACGTATGAACCCCCACCAGCCGGCGACCGTGACCGGTCCCGCCGCCGCCCGGCCGCCCCGGCCCTCCCCCGAGGACGCCGGACTGCTGCGCCGCTGGGCGGCGGAGGGCGGGACACTCGAACTGCGGGCGCGGATCGTGCTGCTGGCCGGGCAGGGCATGCGGGACACCGACATCGCCCGGCGGCTCGGCGTCTCCCGGCAGACCGTGGGCACGTGGCGGCACCGGTGGGCGGACGAGGGCATCGCCGGGCTGCGCCACCGGGCCCGCCCCGGCCGCCCGGCCACCGTCGACGAGGCGGAGGTCATCTCCCGTACGCTCCTCGCCGGCGACGGCGCCGCCTCCCGGGCCGTCGGCCGCGAACTGGGCCTGTCCCACGCCACCGTCGCCGCCATCCGGCGCCGCTGGTCCGACCACCCGCCCGCGGAGCCGCCGCTGCCCGGCTCCGACATCTGGGTCGTCGGGCTCTACGCCGACGCCCACGGCGCGGTACTGCTCGCCGGGGCCCGTACCGGCGCCGCCGCACGGCCGCGGCGCCCCGCCGGCGCCGGCGGCGCGGTCGGCGCCGACGTGCTCGCCCGGCTCGACCGGGCCTGCGACGTCCTGCCGGGCGCCGTCGCGGACAGCCGCCCGCCGGCGCCGCAGCGGGCGCTGGCGGCGTTCCTGGCCGAGGCGCGGCGGCGGCATCCGCGGATCGAGCTGTACGCGCTCACCCTCTGGACCGCAGACGCCACCCCGGCCCCCGGGCCCGGTCCAGCGCCCGGCCCTGTGCCCGCACCCGGGGCTGTGCCCGCGCCCGGCCCCGCGCCTGCGCCCGGCCCTGTCCCCGCACCCGGTCCCGCACCTGCGCCCGGCCCCGCGCCCGCGCCCGGCCCCGCGCCCGCGCCCGGCCCCGCGCCCGCGCCCGGCTCCGCGCGTGCGTCCGGTCCAGCGCCCGGCCCCGCGCCCGCGCCCGGTCCCGCACCTGCGCCCGGCTCCGCGCGTGCGCCTGGTCCAGCTCCCGGTCCAGCGCCCGCGCCCGGTCCTTTGCCCGCACCCGGCCACGCGCAGCCCCACCCCGCCATCCGCCCCGAGTCCTCGCCCCCCGCCACCCTCCACCGCATCCCCGCCACCTGCACCTGGCGCAACTACCTCCGCGCCCTCGTCGCCCTCGACGCCGGCCGCCACCCGGAGTCGTCCCGGCGCGTCTACCTCGACCTCGCCGCCGCCGTCGAGGCGTACGCCCGGTGCCCGTCCGGCGAGCCGCTGCGGTGGCTCCGCGAGTCGATCGCCAGCCACGCCGCCCCACCCCGCTCCCTCCCCCGGGCCCGCCCCGGCGGCGCCGGCGGCGGCCCGGGGGGCGGCGCGAACCACATCGACCTGGGCTCGTTCAACGAGTGCGTCGTCATCGAGGCCGTACGCCTCGCCGGCACCGTCACCCGCGGCGAGATCGCCCAGCGCACCGGCCTCACCCAGCAGTCCGTCTCCCGGATCGCCCGCTCGCTGCTGGCCCGCGGCATCCTCGTCGAGGAGCACCGCCGGCAGGCGGCCTCCTCCGGCAAGCCGCGCACGCCCGTGCGGCTGCGCGGGGAGGCCGCGCACGCGGTCGGCATCCACATCGACCCGGAGGTCTGCACCGCCGTCGTCATCGACCTCGACGGCGCGATCGTCGCCGAACGCACGCGGCCCGTACCCCCGACGTCCGACCCCGACGTGCTGGTCCGGCAGGTGGTCCGGCTCGGCCGCGGCGTGCTCGCCGACGCCCGCGGCGCGGTACGGCCCGGGGGCTTCCTCGGCATCGGCGTGGCCGTCCCGGGGCCGGTGGACACCGCCTCGGGCACGGTGCTCGACCCGCCGCTGATGTCCGTGTGGACGGACCTGCCGCTGCTGTACCTCCTCGGGGACCACTTCCGGTGCCCGCTGATCATCGAGAAGGACGCGACCGCCGCGGCGGCGGGCGAGCGGTGGATCGGCCGCGACCGGCGCGCCCGCGACTTCGCGTACGTCTACCTCGGTACGGGCGTGGGCTCCGGCCTGTACCTCAACGGCGACCTGCACCGCGGCACCAGCGCGAACGCGGGCGAGTTCGGGCAGCTGTGCGCCGTCGCCCTCGGCCGCACCGGGCCCGGCGGCCGGCCGGAGGTGCTGCCCGAGTGCAACCCGCCGCTCGGCCTGGCCCGCCTCGCCGCCCGGCACGGCCACCCGCTCGACGCCGCCCTCGCCGGCACCGCCGCCGGCTACCGCGCCGTCACCGAGGCCGCCGCCGCCGGCCGCCCGGCCGCCACCGCCGCCGTACGGGACCTGGCGCGGGCCGTCGGACAGGGCACCACGAGCCTGGTGGACCTGCTCGACATCGACCTCGTCGTCCTCGGCGGCCCGTTCTTCACCGACGCGGCCGCCCCGCTGTACCTGTCCCACATCGGCGAGATGGTCAACGACTTCCCCACCGCGCGCCGGCTGCGGCACGTCGACGTGGAGCGGTCGGTGCTCGGCCCGGAGGCGGCCGCGGTGGGCGCCGCCTCGACGATCTTCCACGCCGCGTTCACCCCGCGCCTGCGCGGGGCGGGGCGGCTAGCCGCCCTGTAGCCCGGCCGCGGGCCTCATTCCGCCGCCGCCAGCGCCGCCAGCAGTTCCCGCTCCCGCTCGGGGCTCAGCCCCGCGCGCCGGGGGCGGTCGAGGCCCTGCTCCCGCTCCCACGCCAGCGTGTCCGCCAGCATCTCCGCGCGCGGCCGGTGCCGCAGGCCCGCCGCCTCCGCCGCCGCGCCGCTGCGCGCCGCGAAGCCCTCCCAGCCGGGCTCGTCCAGCCACATCGCCAGCGACTCCGGCCCCATGAACGGCTCCACGCCCTGCCCGCGCAGCCACGCCGAACCAGCCGCCGCCACCGGCCCGGTGTGCCCGCCGACCTCCCGGGACAGCCGGATCCACGCGTCCAGCGAGAGCACCGGGCCGACCGCGTTGTACGTGCCGGTGGCGCCGGACTCCGCGCTGTCGAGCAGCCAGGCGGTCAGGTCGCGTACGTCCACGACCTGCGTCGGCAGGTGCGCCCCGTGCGGGACGAGCAGGGGGCCCTCGGGGTCGCGCGCGGCGCGGGCGACCCAGTAGCCGGTGCGGCCGGAGTGGTCGCCGGGGCCGCCGATGAGGCCGGCGCGGGCGATGACGAGCCGGTCGCCGACCGCCTCCCGGGTGGCCTGCTCGCAGGCCGACTTGGCCTCGCCGTACAGCTCGCGGCCGACCTCGTCCCGCTCGGTCGGCTCCAGCAGCGGCGCGGACTCGTCGGTGCCGGGCCGGTCGTGGGCGGCGTAGACGTTGCCGGAGGAGACGTACGTCCAGTGCCGGGCCCGGTCGGCGAGGGCGGCGAGGGCGCCGCGGACGAAGCCGGGCTGCCACGAGACCTCGACGACGGCGTCCCAGGGGCGTTCCGCGGTACGGGGCGGCAGCGCGCCGTACGCACCGGGATCCCGGCGGTCCGCGGCCACCAGCTCCGCGCCGTCCGCCACGCCGCCGCTCTCGCCGCGCGCGAGGCACGTCACCCGGTGCCCCCGCGCGAGCGCCAGCCGCGCCACCTCCCGGCCCACCCAGGCCGTACCGCCCAGCACGAGAATGTCCATCCCCGCACCCAAGCACCGATCCCGCCCCGGCGCAGCACCGCTACGCCGACGGCAGAGGCCGCCCAGCGGGCGGGCATCGCTCAGCAGGTCTCGCGTACGTATCCCGCCGCGCCCTGCGGCGCCACCGCGCGGTCCCGGCGGACGACGCTCAGCCGGTCCGCCCACCGGCCGCACGCCGCCGCGAGCCCGCCGCGCGTGTACTCGACGACCAGCACCCGGTCGTCGAACGCCGCGGCGTAGGCGGCGCACTCGCCGTACTCGCCGCACTCCTCCGCGACCGCGAAGTCCATCCCCGTGCGGGCCCGGTCGGGCGCCAGCTCCACGGTGTTCTTCTGCGCCACGGCCAGGCCGCGGGCGTGGGCGCGGTCGCTGAGGAGGGCGGCGTACGCCCGGGCGTGCGCGGCGGTGAGGAGGCGGGGGAAGCGGGTGTACGTGTCCAGGTTGTCGGGCTCGACGGCCTGGTAGCCGCGCTCGGCGCAGCCGTCGATCCAGCGGCCCACCCGCGCCGCGATGCGCTCCCGCTTCGCCGCGGTGCGCAGGTCGAGCACGGCCTCGCCCCAGTCCTCGTCGTAGACGACGTTGCCGTCGGCGTCGCGCAGCAGCAGGTCGGGGTCCCACTCGTCCTCGGCGCCCGGCTGGGCCTGGAAGGCGTTGACGTAGCAGACGTTGTACGCGCCGGGGGCGGGGGCGTCGCCGCGGTCGCGGACGACGACGCGGACGCCGGGGGGCGGGTCGTAGGCGCCGCCGATCTGGTAGTCGAACCCGGCGCCCGCCGGCGGCAGCCGCGGCCCCGGGGTCCCGTCCCCGTCGCCGTCCCCGCCCCCGTCTCCGTCCCGCCACGGCGCGAGGAGCAGGACGGCGGCCACGGCGGCGGCACCGGCGAGGACCGCGAGGACCCGGCGCACTCGTACACGATTCACCGCCCCACTATCGCCTCCGCAGGAACGCGCTCGTCGAGGCCACCCCCACCAGCTCGAACGCGGTGTCCCCGGCCAGGTGGGCGTCCGCCGCCTCCTGCACCCCCGGCCAGGTGCGGTCCCCGTAGTCGTCCACGACCACCACCCCGCCCGGCGCGACGACCTCTTCGACCCACTCCAGGTCCGCGCGCACCCCCTCCGCGGAGTGGTCGCCGTCCACGATCACCGTGCCGTACGGACGGTCGGACACCGCGCGGCGGATGGCGGGGTCGCCGGAGAACCCGCGGTGCAGCCGCACCCGGTCGGCCGGCACGCCGGCCAGCTCCAGGTTCGTCCGTACGACGGCCTCGCTGACCGGCGTGCCCGAGGGGTCCGCGGTGTTGGCGGTGCCCGGCTGGAGCTGCACGTCGGCCAGCGGGTCCACGATCGTCAGCGAGGACCGCCGCCCGGCGCGCGCGAACTGGCGGGTGAGCGCGGCGGAGAACAGACCGTAGAGGGTGCCGATCTCCAGCACGTCGTCGTTCGGCGGGTCGAGGAGCGGCGGGACGGTGAGCTTGCCGAGGATGTTCGGCGTGCCGCCGGCGATGCGGCCGACGCCGCGCAGCTCCACCTCCACCAGCGTGCGGAACGCGGCGACGACGTGCGGGCGGGCGTCCCGCTCCCCCGTCGCCGCCTCGACCTGCGCGACCAGGGTGTCGACCGACCCCTTCGTCGGCATCCGCCCCTTGCGGCCGTCGTGTCCGCTGTCGAAGAGCAGCTCAAGCGTGTACCGGGCGACGCGGGCGTCCCGGAGCTCCTTCTCCAGCGCGTTCACGCGCGCGTGGAGTTCGCCGTCGGCGGTGGCGGGCCTGCGGGCCGCGCGCCCGAGGCGGCGTCCCAGGGGTTGGAGAGGGCGGGAGTTCGGCATACCCGGCACCCCATCAGACGCGCGGCGGGCGGGACAGGGGCGAGCCGGGGTCCGCAGCGGCCCGACACGAAGAGTTCATCTCCCGCTCATCGGATCCCACCGCGCGTCCCCGCCCGGCCACGCGGTGTCCGTACCCGTCCGGTACGAACCTAGAATCGGCCGCAAGGGCGGCGGGCGGACGGGGGAGCGGAGGGAGCGGCATGGCGCGGCAGCGGCCGGGGGACACCGGGGCGCCGACGATGCGTGACGTCGCCGGCCGCGCCGGGGTCAGCACCATGACGGTCTCGCGGGTGCTGAAGGACGACGCCCGCGTCAGCGACGCCACCCGGCGGCGCGTCCTGGCCGCCGTCGACGCCCTCGGCTACCGGCTCAACGCGACCGCGCGCAGCCTGCGCCTCGGCGGCAGCGGCATGATCGGGCTGATCGTCACCAACCTCGCCAACCCCTTCTACTCGCGACTCGCGCTCGGCGTGCAGGAGGTCGCCTCGCAGCACGGGCTCAGCGTGCTGCTGAGCAACACCGGCGAGCAGCTCCAGCGGGAGCGGGGGCTGGTGGAGGACCTGGCGTCGCGCCAGGTCGCGGGCATGATCGTGGTGCCGGCGGGCGGCGGCCAGAGCCACCTCACGCCCGCGGCGCTGCGCGACACGCCGGTGGTGCTGGCGTCCCGGCCGCCGGCGGGGTGGGCGGCGGACCACGTCCTCGTCGACGACTTCGGCGGCGCCCGGGACGCCACCGCCGAGCTGATCGCCCGCGGCCACCGCAGGATCGGCTTCCTCGGCAACCCGCCGGCCATCCACACCGGCGCCGAGCGCTACCGGGGCTACCGCGCGGCCCACGAGGCGGCCGGGCTGACGCCGGACGAGCGGCTGGTGCGGCGCGGGCTGACGGACGTGGCGACGGCGGAGCGGGCGGCGCGGGACCTGCTGACCCCGGACCCGCCGGACGGCGCCCCGGACCCGCCGGACGGCGCGCCCACCGCGCTCTTCTGCACCAACAACCGCCTCACCCAGGGCGCGATCCGCGCCGTCCGCGCCCTCGGCCCGCCCGTCGCGCTCGCCGGGTTCGACGACTTCGACCTCGCCGACATCCTCGGGATGCCGCTGACCATCGTGTCGTACGACGCCGACGAAATGGGCCGGCAGGCCGCCCGCCTGCTCGTCGAGCGCGTCGGCGGCGGCCCCGCCGCCGCCGGGCCGCCGCGCCTGACGGTGCTGCCCACGCACGTCATCCGCTACGGGCCGGACTGACCCGGCGCCGCCGCCGGGTCGCGGCGGCCGGGTCGCGGCGGCGCCGTCAGACCTCGACGTCGTACGAGATGCCGGGTTCCGCCTTCCCGGCGAACCGCAGCGGCACCCGCATCGCCGGGTTCAGGCTGTCGTCGACCGCCAGCAGGCTCGCCCGCAGGTCGGCCGGCGGCGACTGCGTGTAGTAGTCGAAGCCCTCGTCGAGCACCGCGCGCACCCCCGGCGCCTCGCACACGTAGGGCAGCACCCGGTCGTGGGTGGTGTGCTCGATGTGCAGCTCGACGGTCTCCGTGTCGTACGCGGCCCGCAGGAACTCCTGCACGTTGCCCTCCCGCAGGAGCATCCCCACGTCCAGGTCGACGGACAGTGCGGGCAGCAGGAGCGAGGCGCGCAGGAAGCCCTCGTGCGCGTCGAGGTACAGCTCCGCGCCGTCGGCGACGATCGCCTCGCCCAGGCCGTGCAGGTCGGCGCGCAGCTGCGGGGTGAGGCGGACGACGATCGCGGCCCGGCCGGCGAGGCCCATGAAGACCACGCCGCCGTCCTCGGCGAAGAGGCCGTGCCGCACGACCACGGCCACCGGGCCGGTGCCGGGCGCGTGGCGGGCGCGGGTGTGCGCCGCGAGCAGGTCGGTGAAGCTGGAGCCGGTGATGCGCGGCAGCCGGCGCTCGCCGAGGAGCAGCCCGGGCCGGTCGACCGGCACCTGCCGCCGGGGGTCGAGCACGTCCATCGAGACTCCGCCGCCGCCCCCGGTCGTCCCCGTACGCCTGCGGTTACGCGCCCAGAACGCCATGCGGCGACGCTAGCGCGCCCGCGCCGGGAGGGGACCCGGCGCGGGCTGACTTCCTCAGCAGGACATGCCGTTGGGCTCGTCGACCTCGACCGAGCTGAAGAAGTCCCGGAAGGACGAGAAGAAGTTGCCCTTGCCGCCGGGGCTGGTCACGGCCATGCAGCCGGAGTAGCCGGCGTCCGACCAGAGGTTGATCCAGTGGTCCGTCCGGTTCCAGTCCGACTTGGCGCGGTCGTCCATGCCGACGGCGGCCAGGTCCGGGGTGTCGTCCCGGAGCGCGACCATGTCGCCCGTGCCGTCCAGGCCGGAGAACAGGCAGTAGTGGTCGGCCGGACAGCGGTCGTAGCCGTCGGCCGCCGTCGAGGCGGACGCGCCCGGCGCGGCCAGCAGGGCGGCGGCGGCCGCGGCGGCAGTGACGAGGGCGGCGTGGAGCTTCTTGGTCATCTCTCTCCTCGGTGGGGGGGCAGAACCCGGCGGTCGCGGCATGTGGCGGCACATGCCGAACGCCCCCGCCGCCCACGGACGTTCCCGGGGCGGCGGGGGAGCAGGCGGGCGGACGGGGTCAGTCCAGGGCCTCGAAGGCCTTGACCAGCGTCCGCTGGAGGTCCGTGATCTGGTAGTACGAACCGAGCTTGTAGTACTCCTCCTTGGACGTCAGCGTGACGCCGTAGACGAGGGTGCGGTTCTCCCCCGCGTAGGCGTACGGGGCGGAGGTCGCGTACCGCGCGAGCTGCGAGACCTCCGGCTCCGACGTCGTCGGCGCCAGCGTCGGGTCGACGCTGATGACGGCGTACGTGATGCGGTCGACGACGTCGGAGTCGTAGCCCAGCGTCGGGTACACGGCGAACGAGCCGCTGGCGAAGTCCAGCGCCATGTCGGTCGGCTCCACCAGGCCCGTCTCGCGCGAGAGCGACGTGACGTGCTCCGGCTTGAGGTAGTCCATGTCCAGCTCGCTGAAGTACAGGTTGACCTGCTTCTTCGGGTAGTCCACCGAGACCATCTGGACCTTGTCCAGGCCGTAGCGGGCGAAGAGTTCGGCGTTCGCCCGCGCGCTCTCCGGCATCGACGGCACGTCGAGCAGGGCGCTGAGCGGCTGCGGCTCGTTCGTGGGGAACGAGGCGTAGGTCTTCTTGAAGCCGGTGGTGACCATGCCGTCGATGGCGTACATGCCGAGCGGGAATCCGTCGCGCAGGTCGGCGAGGAGGTTGTCGACGGGGTGGTTCGTCTTCTCGGTGAGGCCGCGCTCCAGCGCGGTCGTGAACGGGTCGCCGTGGTCCGTGGGCACCGAGATGCTGAAGTCGAGCTCCGTCGCGCGCCGGCCGCCGGCCATGGAGAAGACGACGACGGCGTCCGCGAGCGCGTCCTGATAGGCGGTCAGCACCGGCCAGATCTTGTCGCGCGCGACCGGCACGTTCAGCAGCCCGGCCGCTTCCTCCATCGCGGAATAGACACGTTCGACGTCGTTAGCCCCGGACATGGAATCCTCCGCTTGTCGATCACGAGCGAGTATGTGGGGGCCAGGTCAGAATTCGTCGGCGCCTCGAAAGGTTGCGTGGCGTGGGCGCCCCGGGAGCGTCACCGACCGTGGCCGCTACCTGCTGCTCCACTTGCCCGAGTATCGGCGGTCCGGCTTGCGCGCGACTGTACGACCGCTTGGCGCCGGCTTGGCGGCGGGCGTGAGCGGCGACGACGGCCCGCGGCACGGCTTCGGCCTGGCATTATGTACCGGCCGCCGCCCCGGGGGGAGACCCAAGTCGGCGCCAATTCAATCCTCAGTGCCGCACAAGTCCCCTGGCCGATGCTGATCGGGTGCCGGGCGCACGCCGACGCGCCGCCGGCTTGTCCACGGGTTCGTCCGAGAGCTTCGTTCCGGCAGGGGGAAGGGGCGATACGTGAGGGTTGCTGCGGCGGGCACGCCGGAAACCGCACCGGAATCCACACGGCACGTCACGCGATGCGCGATCCGCACCGCCGGGGCACGCGCATTCCCCTTCAGCCGCGCCGCGGGCTTACCCGACCGGCCGCCCCCACCCCGGCCGGAGATCCGCGCCCGCCCCCTCCTCCTCAGCCCCGGTTCGTGACCCCGCGGACCGCGCCGGGCGGCCCGCCGCCGCGACGCCGTCGTCGTCGGTGACCACCGGTCCGTACCCGAGCGTCCTCCCGCCCCCCGGGGGTGCGGGTGCGTACCCGATTCGAAGACCGTCGATGTGGATGTCGACGAGCCATGCGCAGCCCGAACGGACGGGACCGTCCCGCAACCGATCCGATCCGCGTCGGCCGCGAAGATGTTCCGTACTAAGGATATTGAGAGGCAAACATGCCAACTCCCCGAGGCAGAGTCCTCCTGGCCGCGCCCCGCGGCTTCTGCGCCGGAGTCGACAGGGCGATCGAGATCGTGGAACGCGCGCTGGAGATCCACGGCGCGCCGGTGTACGTGCGCAAGCAGATCGTGCACAACGAGCACGTGGTACGTGACCTGGAGGAGCGCGGCGCGATCTTCGTCGACTCCGAGACGGAGGTGCCCGAGGGCGCGGTGTGCATCTTCTCGGCGCACGGGGTCTCGCCCCAGGTCCGCAGCAACGCCGCCGGCCGGCAGCTGAACGTGATCGACGCGACCTGCCCGCTGGTGTCGAAGGTGCACCAGGAGGCCATCCGCTTCGCCCGGGACGAGCGGACGCTGCTGCTGATCGGGCACGCGGACCACGAGGAGATCGAGGGCACGTACGGCGAGGCGCCGGACCGTACCGTGATCGTGGAGGACGCGGACCAGGCGCGGCGCGTGGAGCTGCCGGAGGGCACGCAGGCGGCGTTCCTGACGCAGACGACGCTGTCGGTCGACGACACCTCGGAGATCGTCAATATTCTGCGGGAACGGTTCCCCGGGATCGTGGGCGCGGGCAGCGAGGACATCTGCTACGCCAGCCAGAACCGGCAGAACGCCATCAAGGCCATCGCGGTGGAGAGCGACTTCGTGCTGGTCATCGGCTCGACGAACTCCAGCAACAGCGTGCGGATGGTCGAGGTCGCCGAGGCCCTCGGGACGCCCGGCCGGCTGCTGCCGTCCGTCGAGCAGCTCGACCCGGGCTGGCTGGAGGGCGTGGAGACGGTGGGCGTCAGCTCGGGCGCGAGCGCGCCGGAGGAGCTGGTGGAGCAGGTCGTCGCACGGCTGGCGGAACTGGGCTACGGGGAGGTCGACTCGGTCGTGACCGCGGAGGAGAACGTGGTGTTCCGCCCGCCGGCGGGGCTGGAGCGCTCGAAGGGCGAGAGGTCCGGCGGGGCGTCCGGCGGAACCTCCGGCGCGACGTCCGGCGGGACGTCCGGGCGGGACCTGAGCGGGACCACGAAGGGCCTCCTCACCCGGGTCACCGCCCGGATCGAGGACCTGCTGGCGGCGGAGCGCAAGCAGTGGGGCGACGTCGACTCCCGGATGACGCAGCCGATCGACGCGATCGCGCAGCTCGTCTCCGCGGGCGGCAAGCGGCTGCGGCCGACGTTCTGCATCAGCGGCTACCTCGCCGCCGGCGGCGGCGCCGACGGCTCGGAGGCGGAGGACGCGGTCGTCTCCGCGGGCGCCGCCCTGGAGCTGCTGCACGCCTTCGCCCTGATCCACGACGACGTGATGGACAACTCCCCCACCCGCCGCGGCCGCCCCACCGCCCACATGCAGCACGCCGGCATCCACGCGGAACAGGGCTGGGCGGGCGAGTCCCGCCGGTACGGCGAGGGCGTGGCGGTCATCGCCGGCGACCTGGCGTTCGGCTACGCCCACACCGTCACCGAGGACCTGCCGGGCCCGGCGCGGAAGGTGTGGAACCACCTCGGTACGGAGATGATCGTCGGCCAGCAGCTCGACATGGCCCTGGCCGCCGAACTCGCCCCGGACCCGGACATGGCCCGCTACGTCGCGGTCTGCAAGTCCGGCCAGTACACCATCCACCGCCCCCTCGCGCTCGGCGCGACGATCGCCGGCCGCGACGACCTGCACGCGGCCTTCGAGACGTACGGCGTGGCGGCGGGCGAGGCGTTCCAGCTCCGCGACGACCTCCTCGACGCCTTCGGCGACCCGGAGGTCACGGGCAAGCCGGCGGGCCTCGACCTCAGCGAGCACAAGATGAACCTGCTGCTGGCGCTGGCCGCGACGAAGGACCCGGAGGTGGCGCGGCTGGTGGCCGACGGCCAGAACTGGGACGCCGAGCGGCTCCGCGCGGCGATGCTGGCGTCGGGCGTGCGGGAGGAAGTGGAGAAGCGGATCGACGAGCTGGTGGAGACGGCGCACAAGGCGCTGGAGAAGGCCCCGCTGGCGCCGGGCTGGCGGGAGCGGCTGGGCGAGATGGCGATGCAGGTCGCGTACCGCGACCGCTGACGCGGGCTCCGGGCCGCCGCCTCCGCGCGGGGGCGGCGGCCCGGGGGCGTGCGCAACTCCTAGTAGTAGCCCTTCGTGCCGTCGACGAGCTCCCGGACGAGGTCCGCGTGCCCCGCGTGCCGCCCGGTCTCCTCGATGAGGTGGAGGAGGATCCAGCGGAGGCTGGCCTGCTGCCGGGGGTGGCGCGCGACGTCGTCCAGGGAGGCGGCAGCGACGATCTCGTCGCTCCGCGCGCACTGGGCCTCGTAGTCCGCGAGCAGCTGCGCCAGGGTGGCGCCCTCGGTGAACCAGTCGGCGTCCTCGTCGGCGGACTCGTCGAAGGCGGGGTTCCGGCTGCTGTCCCCGCCGAGGAAGATGACGTCGAGCCAGGTGTGCTCGGTCCAGCGCATGTGGGCGACGAGCCCGGCCAGGGTCATCAGCGGCGAGGTGGGGATGACGGAGCGGCGGGCGTCCTCGTCGCTCACGCCCTCGCACTTCCAGCGGAGGATCTTGCGCTGAAGTTCCAGCCAGCCGGTGAGGGCGGCGCGTTCGTCGGCGAGCAGCGGCGGGCGCTGGAAGATATGCGACATGCCGCGGACGCTAGCGCCCGCGGCGGCGGGCTGTCGCCGGGTTTTCACCGGGAGTCCGCCGGGAGGCGCGGGGCCGGGGCCACGCGCCGGGGCTAGGCCACCGGGGTCACCCCGCCGGGGTCACGCCACCCGGGTCACGCCGCCGGGGTCACGCCTCCGGCTTCTGCGCCATCACCACCACCCCCGGACCCGTCTGCCCGTCCCCCGGCAGCCGCAGCTCCGCCACCGGCCGCAGCCCAGCCCGCTCGATCAGGGCCACGTACGCCTCGGGCCGCCACCGATGCGTCGTCCAGCGGATGCCCGCGGTCCCGTACGCCTCCGTACGCACCACGTCCTTGTCCTCCGCCGCCACATGCGTCCCCGTCAGGAAGTGCCCGCCCGGCTTCAGGGCGCAGACGAACAGGTCCAGCACCTGCGGCAGCACGGCACGCGGGAGGTTGAACAGCGACCACCAGCCGAGCACCCCGCCCAGCGACCCGTCGGCGAGGTCGAGGTCGGTCGCGGAGGAGACGGTGAAGCGGCACCGCGGATGCAGCCGGCGGGCGTTCTCGACCATGCGCGGCGACAGGTCCACGCCGGACACGTCGAGGCCGCGTTCGGCGAGGTACGCCGTCACCGTGCCCGGGCCGCAACCCACGTCGAGGACCGGGCCGGAGCCGCCCACGGCCTCGGCGAAGACGTCGACCGCGGCCCGCAGCCACGGGTACCGCCGGATGTCGCCCATACCCGTGGACTGCAACAGGTGGACGTAGTTGTCGGCGACCTGGTCATAGGAGTCGCGGACGGTGTCGAGGTCCGCCGGGCGGTCGACGCGGGGGGCGTGTGCGTGCATGCGGCCAACATAGGCCAGGGGTACGACAGTGCCCCGTCCCGCGCCCTGTCCCGCGCTCCAGCCCTCCAGCCCGCGCCCCGGCCGCGCTCCGCGGGCCGCGTCAGTCCTTCCGCCCCACGCCCCCGTAGATGCCGACCTCCCGGTACGGCGCCGGCGGCTCCGTGTCCGGCCGCCAGAACGGGACCTGCACCAGCCCCGGTTCCACCAGGCCGAACCCGTCGAAGAACGCCTCGACCTCCGCGTACGTCCGCAGGTTCAAACCGGCCGTCGCCTTCTTGTAGACGGCCTGGGCGTCCGTGCGGTCGGCGAAGTCGCCGGTGGCGTGCGAGAGCACCAGATAGCTGCCCGCGGGCAGGGCGTCGCGCAGCGTGGCCGCGATCCGCCCCGGCTCGTCCGCGTCGGTGAGGAAGTGCAGGACCGCCACCAGGAACACCGCGACGGGCCGGTCGAAGTCGAGCACGCCGCGGACGTCGGGGTGGTCGAGGATGCCCTGCACGTCCCGCACGTCGGCGAGCACGATGCGGGTCCCGCCCGAGTCGCTGAGGAGCGCGTCCGCGTGGGCCCGTACGATCGGGTCGTTGTCGACGTAGACGACGCGCGTGTCCGGCGCCGTCTCCCGGGCCGTCTCGTGCACGTTCGGCGACGTCGGCAGGCCGGTGCCGAGGTCCAGGACCTGACGGACGCCGGCGCCGACCACGTGCCGTACCGCGCGCTGGAGGAAGGCCCGGTTGGCCCGGAGGCCGATCCGCGCCTCGGGGGCGGCGGCGACGAGCTCCTCGCCGGCCCGGCGGTCGGCCTCGTAGTTGTCCTTGCCGCCCAGCAGGTAGTCGTAGATCCGCGCCGGGTGCGGCTTGCTGACGTCTATCTCCTCGTAGCGGATGCCCTCCGGCGTCACGCCGCGCTCCTCTCGACGACCCTCAACAGTAGTCGCCCGGCGCGGAATTCGTGGAAGCATACGGCCCAACCGGAACGTGACCCGGACCCACGGAAGGAGCGCCATGCCGGACGACGGCATCGACCGCATACCCGGCCCGCCCGCGGACGGCGACGGCGCCGGTGCCATCGCGGCGGCGGGAGGGCTGCACAACTACCAGCTGGAGCTGCACGCGGAGTACGGCCCGGTGGTGCGGTTCCCGCTGCCGGGCGCGGACGTGGCGGTGTCGGTCGCCGACCCGGTGCTGCTGGAGGCCACCGCGAAGATCAACAAGCGGCCGGAGCAGCTGTTCGCGTTCCTGGAGCCCCTCCAGGAGTCGGGCAACATGCAGACGCTCCCGGCCGCCGAACACACGCCGTGGCGACGCGTGATGCTGTCGGTGCTGGCCGGACGCCCCGCGCACGAGGCGCACTTCGCCCGGTTCGCCGCGCTGACGACGGCGATGGCCGACCGGTGGGCGGCGGACGCGGGGCGCGGCGGCGGGCCCGTCGAGCTCCAGAAGGACCTGAGCAAGCTGTCGTTGCAGATGGTCTGCGAGTTCGCGCTGGGCAGCGAGCTGGCGTCCGAGGAGTCCGCCGCGCGGGTGGTGGCGGCGTTCGAGGACGTGCTCACCGACCAGCTGGCGCGGCTCTACCAGGTGGACGTGGCCGGTACGGAGGAGGAGCGCCGCACCCGCGCCGACGAGGCCCTGGCGTACCTGCGCGGCACCGTCGACGAGGTGCTCGCCGCCCACCGGGCGCGCGGCGCCGCCGAAGGGGCCGAGCGGGCTGAGCGGGCCGAGCGGGCCGACGGCAGCGACCTGATCGCGGCCCTGGCCGCCGCGGGCGAGGCGCCGGCGCGGATCCGCGACACGGTCCTGATGACGATGATGGCCGCCCACCACACCACCGGCGTGGCCATCTCCTGGGCGCTCCACCTGCTGTCCCGCCACCCACGGGAGGCCGACCGCACCGCCGCCGAACTCGACCGGGTCCTCGGCGACCGCACCACCCCCGACTACGGCGACCTCAGAAACCTCCCGTACCTGGACATGGTGCTCCGGGAGTCGATGCGCCTGTACCCGCCGGGCCCGTACGGCGCCCGCGAGGCCACCGAGGACCTCCGCCTCGGCGACTACACCGTCCCCGCCGGCACGACCGTCTTCTACCCGTTCTGGGCCGTCCACATGAACCCCGCGCACTGGCCGGATCCGGAGACGTTCGACCCCGGCCGCTTCACCCCGGAGGCCACCGCGGCACGCCACCGGCTCGCGTACATCCCGTTCGGCATCGGCCCGCGGAGCTGCGAGGGCGCGGCGCTCGCGATGGTCGAGGCGAAGCTCGTCCTGGCGGTCCTGCTGAAGCGGTTCCGCTTCGAGGCGCCCCCCGACCAGACGGTCACGCCGGTAGAGCGCTTCGTGCTGTGGGCCGCGGAAGACATCCGCATGGACCTCACCCCCCGCTGACCCGCGGCCCGGCCGAGGGCCGGGCCGGGGACGCCCGGTGGACCGGGTCCGCGGTCGCCTCCCGTTGTCGGTGGGGTCGGATAGCGTTTGTGGCGTGCGCTACTTCAACACGGCAGGGCCGTGCTCCCCCAAGCGTCACTACATGCTGCCGTCGCAGGAACGGCTGCCGAAGGCCCGCGAGATCGTGGACGAAGGCCAGTACTTCGTGGTCCACGCGCCTCGGCAGACGGGGAAGACGACGGCGCTGGCGGCGATGGCCCGGGATCTGACGGCTTCGGGCGGGTACGCGGCGCTGCGCTTCTCCTGCGAGACGGCCGAGGCGGCGGGGGAAGACATCGAGCGGGCGGAGCTGCTGGTACTCAGTGCGATCCGGCGGTCCGCCGAGGCGGCCCAGCTGCCGGACGAGCTGGCTCCTCCGAGCCCGTGGCCGGACGACGAGCCCGGGGCCCGGCTCGCGCGAGGGCTGATGGAGTGGGTGCGGAGTTGTCCGCGTCCGCTGGTCCTTGTCTTCGACGAGATCGACGCGCTGCAGGGGCAGAGTCTGCGCAGTGTGCTGCGTCAGCTGCGGGACGGGTACACCGATGTGCGCGATCTGTTCCCGCACTCGGTGGTGTTGTGCGGGCTGCGTGATGTGCGTGACTACAAGGCGGCCTCGGGCGGCGATCCGGGGAGCCTTGGGACGTCGAGCCCGTTCAACATCAAGATCGCGTCGCTGCGGATGGGCGACTTCTCCGAGGCCGACGTCGCCGAGCTGTACACGCAGCACACCGCGGAGACCGGCCAGGAGTTCACCCCGGACGCGGTGCGGCGCGCGTTCGGGTGCACCCAGGGCCAGCCCTGGCTGGTCAACGCGCTGGCCTATGAGATCACCAGGCGGATGCGGGTCCCGCGGTCCGAGCCGATCACGGCCGAGCACGTGGACGAGGCGAAAGAGCGGCTGATCCTTGAGCGCGCGACGCATCTGGACTCGCTGGCCGCGCGCCTGGGCGAGGACCGGGTGCGGCGGGTGATCCAGCCTCTGATCGCGGGCGAGCTGCCGCAGGAGGCGAGCACCTACGACGACGATCTGGCCTACGTGCGCGACCTGGGCCTGATCGCTACGGATTCACCGGTGCGGGTGGCCAACCCGATCTACAAAGAGGTCATCGTCCGCGTCCTGGGCACCAGGACCGAATCGGTGATCACCGCGGCCCCGGGCAGCTTCCGGCTGCCGGACGGCCGGATCGACATGGACAAGCTGCTGCGTTCCTTCGCCGAGTTCTGGCGGGAGAACGGGGAGATCCTGGCCACCACCTCGACCTATCCCGAGGCGGCGGCACAGCTGGTGATGATGGCCTATCTGCACCGCATCGTGAACGGGGCGGGCTTCATCGACCGGGAGTACGGGGTCGGCCGCCGCCGGGTCGACCTGCTGATTCGCCAGCCGTACAGCGCCGCTGACGGTTCGCGGGCGGTGCAGCGCGAGGCGCTGGAGCTGAAGGTGTGGCGCCAGGGCCGCCCCGACCCGCTGTCCGAGGGGCTGGCGCAGCTGGACGACTACCTGGACCGCATGGAGCTGTCCACGGGCACCCTCGTCGTCTTCGACACCCGCCCTCAGGCCGCCCCGGTCCACGAGCGCACCGCCTTCTCCCAGGAGAGTACGCCCTCCGGGCGCACCGTCACGCTGCTGCGCGCCTGACGGCGGGGCAGGAGCCCGCCGCCCGGCCGACAACCAACGCGAACTGCACGGGTGGAGCTGCAAGATCAACCAGCGCCGGAGCGCCGCGCCCCCGCACCGTCGGCCTCGGACCGCGTGAACCCCCACGGCCGGTCCGAGCCGGACATGAGCAGCCCTCGGGGCCGGACTCGTCGGACCAGCAGACGAACGACGCCGTGCAGAGCAACGAGCACTCTCTGACGAGAGTGTGTCCAGGATTCAGGTGCCCCCAACGGGATTCGAACCCGAGATCGTCACCTCGCTGACCTGCGACGATGCTACCAACCCGCACGGGAGAGCCCTTTTCGCGCCAGCTCGATCCCCCTGGATCCTGCTCCATCCCGGTCCCGTGCGCACACCGCCACCATGCGTTGCACCAGCAACTCGCCCGGACGAACGACCGCTCCGGCATGCGGATCGAGAACCGCCGCCCAGCCTGTTCGCGCAAACTGCGCCATCTCGACGGCGGGCCGGAGAGCACGCCCGACACCGGATGCGAGGCGGGCCCGACGCCGATCAGAGAGCTTCGGCGGTCTCGTGGCACCGGCTATACATTCTCATGTACAGCCGCGCCGCGGGCGGGCACCTGTGGACCGTCAGGATCGGGCCGGACATGCCGCACTGACTGGAGAAACCTGACCGATGCCCACGGGACCTCACCTCTCGTAGTGGAAGCGGCATGCCACGACGTGGATGACGTCGTCCTCGTCGATGCGGTACACCAGTCGGTGTTCGGAGTTGATGCGCCGCGACCAGTAGCCGGAGAGGTCGTTCCGCAGCGGCTCGGGTTTGCCGATCCCCTCGTCGACCACACCCGCGAGAAGGGTCGGCTGAACGCCAAGCGGCAGGCCCGCCTGGCGGCCCGGGTGCGGGAGCTGGCCGACGGCTTCACCGAGGCGATGACTCTGCCCGGACTCGCATCTGCCCGGAGCCCGGCTCAAACGAGGGCTGGCTCAGTGGGCACGGGGCTGTCCGCGTCCGCTGGTGTTGTTCTTCGACGAGGTCGAAGCGCTGCGCGGGGAGAGTCTGCGAGTGCGCTGCGGCAGCTGCGGGACGGCGGCACCCGAGACCGGTCAGCGGTTCCTGCTGCGCACCTTCTGGTGCGCCCAGGGGCGGCACGATGATGGCTATCTACACCGGATCGTGAACGGTGGGGACGGCAACCGCCGCCGCCGATGTTTCAGGCCCCAGCGGAAGGGCCGTGGAGCTGCAGTTCCGCAGCCAACCCAATGTCACTCTGAGTTGAGAGAAACTCACGCTCCATAGAATTAATGTCCGCACTTGTTCAGATTCATAGTGCTCCCAACGGGACTCGAACCCGAGATCGTTACCTCTCTGACCTGCGACGTTGCTATCAACCCGAACAAGGCAGCCCGTTTCGATCCCTCTCGATCCTGCTCGATCCCGGTGACTCCCGGCCGCGTACGCACACGTGCGCACGGCGGTGTATGCCGTTGCGGGAGCAACGCCGCCCACCCGACGGGACACCATCCACACGCATCATGCGCCGCCGGGGCGGCAGCACCGGGTGGGTCAGCTTCACCCCGCGCCGGCAGAGGGTCAGGCCCCGCCCACAGCCAGGCCGGGCTGCGATGACAGCGACCTGGGGAGTACCCGAGATTGCGGCGTCAGGTCGGTGGGCCGGTCAGGTGTACCCAAGCTGCTCCAAGCGGGCTGCAAGCCGTACCCCAGTTGCCTCGCTTTGCCTCTCCAAGTCCGTGAGTGAAGTTTCATATCGGTCGCCCCATGAGCGGTAGATATCGACGAGCGTCTGCCGCTCCGCGGCGACGAGCTTCTCCACGCGAGAGCGGAGTTCCCTACCAAGAGCATCGAACACTCGTTCGCCTGTCAGGTCCTGGGGGAGGCGCGAAGACCGGACATCGCTGGCGGTAGCCCATCGGTCGATAACCCCGGAAAGACCTCGGAGGTCCAGGCTTCTGAGGTCGTCGTGCCGGTCTGACCACCAGGCCGCGAAGGCGCCGGTCAGCTGGTACCTGTCTAGAATCCCCGCCGGGAGGAGTTCCTCACGGAAGGAAGCCATGAGCTCGGGACGCAACATCAACAACCTTGCTGTTCCAGCGTGTTCGGCAATATGTGATGACGCTTCCTCCCACCACGAATGGCAGCGGTGGAGGAATTCCTCCTCCCGGACAGCAGCGAGGGCCGGGATGCGCGCTGCGGTCGCCTCGCAGCCGTCAGGCAGGAAGTCGAGATAGTCGGAACTCTTCGGCATGAACAGGTCATCGAGGTGGATACCGAAGGCACCGAAATGCCCCATTTCCGCATCAACTTCGCTTCTTGGTACCCCGCCGAAAAGCGCCGCACGGACATCCAGCTGCGGCTCAGCAAGTGGACTGGCATCGACATAGCGCCGGATGTTTAGGTTGAAGTCGTTGTACGCGATTTCGTCCAGCGTGACCACTCGGGAGAATCCGGGGATGTCCGCCCACTCGCGGAATGCCCCCACGATCTTCTCTACATTCTGCGGCTCCAGGTGGTTCTGAGACCGCCCTGTTACTACTTCGCGCTCGGCATTGATGAACAGCACCCGGCCGCGCCGATCTGCCGGTGGCCCGTTCGTGCCCCGCAGCACCAATATGCAGGCAGGGATGGCCGTACCGTGAAAGACATTCGGTCCAATACCGATTACCGCTTCGAGCCGGGCGCCCTCCACGATCCCGCGGCGGATCTCCTCCTCAGCCCCACCGCGAAACAGCACACCATGTGGAGTGACCACCGCTCCGATCCCGTCCGGGTGGAGTGTGGCCAGCACATGCTGGACGTTCATCAGATCGGCCTTGGCTCGCGGCGTCCAGCCGTACTTCATCCTCTCGGGATGCCTAACCTCCTTCTCGGAGTAGTTCATCGAGAAGGGAGGATTGGTGAGTACACGGTCGAAGCGCCTGAGATGTCCGCCCTGCAGTGAGTGGAGTGGGTCGGCCAGGGTGTCGCCGCGGAGTACTGACCCGTCCGTGATGCCGTGCAGCAGGAGATTCAGCCGGGCCGTGGAGCACGTCGCGCCGTTCACCTCCTGCCCGAAGAGGGCGAGGTCCGCACCCTCCCCGCAGTGCTCATCGACGTACCGCCTGGCCTCGATGAGCATGCCTCCCGAGCCGGCGAACGGATCGTAGACAGACTGTCCCTGCTGAGGCCGGACTAGGCGCACCATCAGTCGGACCACAGAACGGGGCGTGAAGAACTCCCCACCCCGTTTGCCGGCGCTGTCAGCGAACGCACTGAGGATCTGGTCGTAGGCAGAACCAGCCACATCGCCGAATTCCAGATCGTCGTCCTTCAATGGAAGGTGGTCGAAGTGATCGACCAGTGCCTTCAACTCGGTACGGCCAAGCCTCCTGTCGAAGTCGAGGGCTTCGAACACCCCCTCCAGTACCTCAAGGTTGCTCTGCTCGAGTTCCCACAGGGCCTTGTTGAGTACGTCGCCCAGCGCCTTGCCCTCATACCCAGCGATGTGGGGCCAACGGGCACGCTCAGGTACGCGAAGAACGCCGGGCTGGTCTGAGGCCCGCTTGAGGAGCAGCATTGCGGAAATGACATCACGGTACTGCGATGCATCCATCCTGCCGCGCAGGATGTCGGCGGCGCCAAAGAGGGAGCGCGCCAACTGGGCGGCAGTGAAGGGGGTCATGTGCACCTCGTTCCTCCCATCAGCTCTCCGAACATGGCAGGCCGCAGCGCCTCAAGGCGATCGGCCATCTGCCGCAGGCTCCTGATTCGCGCGTCGACATCGGCCAGGGCTTCGACTGCCGATTGCTGCCGGTCAAGGGGTGGCAGGGTGACCGGCAACTCGTTGAGCATCGCCGAGTTGAGCGAAGGGACCGTTCCCGGGATGGATTGTCCCAGCAGAGCCCGTTGCACGGGTGGATAGGACAGATACGACACGAGGTAGGTGGGGAGGACAAGTTCACTCCGGGGCCTGATACGCAGACAGGACGAGCCGTAGAACCACGTAACTTGTTCTGGCCCGATCAGCGCCAGCCGACCGAGGGCCCCCTGACGCACAGTGAGGAGGTCACCCTCCCGTAGCGCGAACCGGGAGAGCCGCTCAGCCTCGCCCTGCGGCACCCGGCGGATCCGCCGGGTGTCCACAGTGTGGTGATCGGTGAGATCCGACGGTGAGATCACCGGTACCCCGTCAGGGCTGTCGTGCAGGCTTTCCAGCAAGGACCCAGACGGACCGGCCGTCACCTCACAAATGCTTCTGAGTGGGACTTGGTCCCAGGTCATGGACGCGTCCTCTCCGTGTGCAGTCCCTCCGGCTGTCCGCCGGGCACTCACGCTTCGCCATGCTCCTGCCTGCCGGCGGCGGACGGGACGCGTACGCCGCGCCCGCCGCACGCCCGTCAGGCTACGCGCATCCAGTACCGCATCACTGCCCGCACCAGCTCCGCCACGGCGGCAGCCAGCAGAGCCGTGAAGACCACGATCAGCGCCGCCATGCCATGCCCCACGAAGGAGGCAGCGAGCACAGCCACGACGATGATCACTACGAGCGGTACCACGCCCGCTCTGGCCCGAGGCGGGAGGGAACGTGCATGATGGGTATCGATAATCCTCACGAGGGTTTCCCTTCACTCTTCGCACACTGTGCGCGGGTGGTTGAGCCGCATCCCCCGCCGGGCCTGGAAACCATGCGGGGTGGTGCGGCGGTTCATGTATCGAACGCTGTTGCCACGGTGTCGCACCGAGGGCGGCACACTCTTCCCTTGCGGCATCGCACACGAAGCTCGGATCATGCCCGGCCCTCGATACCGCCAACGCTACATCCGCGAAGCTAGCTTCGCAATCCTCTCCGCGCCAACTGCCCCACGGGGCATGGCGAGTTGATCTGCTTCTCCATGTGCGACATGACCGCGCCCCATTACATACCCCGTGCGTGGCTTCCGAGATCGTCAGGGTGAGACCCGGCCGCCGCCGCGGCCTTCCCGGAGTGGCTGGGATGATCAGCCCAAGGCGTGCGCACGCCTTGGGCTGAGCCGAACCGGTTCGCTTCGCGGCACCCCGCGAGAGGACTCGGACGAACACCCCCTTTGCATCCTGCCTGATCCCGCTCGATCCTTCTCATTCAGAGGCCCGTGCGCACGTGTGCGTGCGGGCCTCGGACGGGTTGCATGCGCTGCCTCGACGTGCCGGCTCGGGACATGGTGCGCTTTGTTCACGTCCAGGTGCGGGTGTCCGCGCTCCATGTGCGCGTGGTGGTGCCGCTTGTGAGGAGGGGGTCCGCGAAGGCGATCACTTGGTGGACGACGTCAATGAAGTATCCCGGGTAGCTGTTCGCGGCGGGGCCCTGGCGGCGGCGCCAGGCGGAGTAGGAGGTCTGGCGCCGTTCAGCAAGGTCGTTGATCGCGTTGCTGAGTGGCCTCAGGGGGATGCCGCGGTGCGTGGCCGTGGCGGTCAGTGCGGCGGCGACTTCGCGGCCGTCGAGGTCGTTGAGGGTGATCAGGCGGTAGAGGTCGGCGTAGTCGCGATCGCGGGTGTTGAGGTCGCCGAGCGAGAGCGCCGTGGTGAGCTTCTCGGCGATGACGGTGGCGAGGGGGTAGCCGAGGATCTGGAAAGTCTCCGACGTGAGCTGTTGGGGATAGTCGATGGTGCGTGGGCTGGGGGTGACGGGGTCGCCGAAGCTGACGTCGAGCTGGAGTTTGAGGCGGGCGCGCGCGATGGAGGCCGCCATGGACAGGCGTAGGCCGTGGTATTCGTCCTCCTCGCGGATGGGCACGGTCTTCAGCGTCGTCGGGTCGAAGGCGACGCCGTCGTCGGCCTCGGTCCCGGTGGCGGCGATGGCCGCGATCCGCCGGACGATCTCGGCCTCCCCGCCGGGGAGGGACCGGCCGAGGATGTCGATGTCGCGGGTCGTGCGGCGGGCACCGAAGTGGGCGAGCAGCAGGCCGCCCTTGAGGACGAAGTGCTCCCGGCCAAGGGGCGAGGCCGCGAGGCGGTAGAGGAATCGCTCAAGGACGTATCCGACCATGATCTCGTCGGTGGAGCGGCCTGTCCGGCGGGCCAGGTTGCGCAGATCGTTGTAGACGCGCCCGGCGGGGGTTTCGCGGGTCGGGCCCGGCATCAGGCGAGCACCGCCTCGACGGCGGGGCGGATGGTGGAGAGTGCACCGAGTTCGCGGGCGACGTCCTGGAGCTCGCGAGCGCCTCTGCGGCTGTCGCGGCGAAGGTAGCGGCCGAGTGCCGACAGGGCCAGGGGCTCGCCGATGCGGTGGCGGTGGCGCATGGCGTCTACGACGCTGCGGGCGGCGCTGTACACGGGGATGGTCTCTCCTGGGGCTGCTTCGAAGTGCTCGATGCCGAGGTCGAAGGTCTGCGCGGAGTACTGGGCCACGACGGTGGGCGGGTAGGAGATCGTGGGACGGCGGCTGCCGCGGGGTACGGCGATGTGCACGGCGGTGGGGATGTCGTCGATCAACTCGTGCAGGGCGAGGGCGGATTCGCCGCACACGACTGCGCCGGGCGCCCGGGCGCATACGGCCAGGAGGTCCGCGTGGGCGGTCTCGGGCGCGTCTGCCCTGCGGTAGACCCCGCGGGAGAGGTCGTCCAGGACCCCTTCGCCGACCAGGGAGGACAGGTCGCGGGAGGAGAGCTGGGCCTCGCGGGCCTGTGCGGTGGTGAAGGTGGGGGGCAGTACGGCCAGCCGTCGTGCGATGCGGGGCTTGTTCACGGCTGACATGTATTGAATCGTACCCCTCATGAGAGGTGATGGGTGCCATTCAGTACGCCACACGGCATCCTCGCGAGGCTCGGCGCCCGGAGCTGCAAGATCAACCAGCGCCGGAGCGGAGCGTCGCGACCCCGCACCGTCGGCCTCAGCCTGCGTGACCCCCGACGGCCGGTCCGAGTCGGACACGAGCAGCCCTCGGGATCGGACTTGACCGACACCTCCACCCCAGCTGACACCGAAAGCCGTGCACACACGCGCGCACGGCTCTCGCATTCCGCGGGTCAGCCGCCTCGCGGGCACCCCCACCTGCGTGATGTCCGCAACGGACGGGCCCGGGGGCTGCATCGGACCAGCAGACGAACGACGCCGTGCAGAGCAACGAGCACTCTCTGACGAGAGTGTGTCCAGGATTGAGGTGCCCCCAACGGGATTCGAACCCGTGCTACCGCCTTGAAAGGGCGGCGTCCTGGGCCACTAGACGATGAGGGCCGACCGCCCCGCGGGGGCGGCTGGACCAGCCGCGCTCGGGGGCTCCAGCAGGATATGGGATGGCGGGTGAGATCGCCAAAACGATTCCTTCCGGGCCCCGCGTCCCCGTGGCCCGCCGCCGGTGGGGCGGCGCGGGCCACGGGGAGGGGGATCAGGCGATGACGAAGAGGAGGGAGGCGAGGCCGAAGGCCGAGAGGCCGATGGTCGTCTCCATCACCGTCCAGGTCTTCAGCGTCGTCTTCACGTCCATGTTGAAGAACCTGCCCACCAGCCAGAAGCCCGAGTCGTTCACGTGGCTGGCCGTGACCGAGCCCGCCGCCGTGGCGAGGACGATCGCGGCGAGCTGGACCGCGTTGTAGTCCGCCTCCAGGACGGCCGGCTGGATCAGTCCCGCCGCCGTGGTCAGGGCGACCGTGGCGGAGCCCTGGGCGACGCGGAGGGCGGTGGCGACGACGTACGCGACGACGATCACGGGCAGGCCCAGGTCGCTCATCGCGTCGGCGAGGGCGTCGCCGATGCCGCTGGCCTCCAGGACGCCGCCGAACATGCCGCCGGCGCCGGTGATGAGGATGATCGCGCAGACCGGTCCGAGTGCGGAGTCGAGGAGCTTCTCGATCGTCGCCAGGCCGCGGCCGCGGCGGGTGCCCAGGACGTACGACGCGACAAAGGCGGTCACCAGCAGCGCTACCGGGGTGGAGCCGAGGGCGCGGGCGACGTTGTACCAGGACTCCGTGTCCTCCACCCAGCCCGCCGCGCGGGCGGTGTCGAGGCCCGTGTTGGCGAAGATGAGCACCAGCGGGAGCAGGAGCAGCGTGATCACCGTGGACGCGGGGGGCGGGGCGTCCTGCTTTTCCTCCTGCGGGCCGCCGGTGAGGATGTCCGGGACCGCCAGGACGATCTTCTCGCCGATCCACACGCCGTAGAGGTAGCTGGTGACGTACCAGATCGGGACGGCCATGAGCAGGCCGACCAGCACGACGAGCCCGACGTCCGCGCCCAGCAGCTCGGTCGCGGCGACCGGGCCGGGGTGCGGCGGCACGAAGACGTGCATGATGGAGAACGCGCCGGCGGCCGGCAGCCCGTAGCGCAGCACGCCGCCGCCGAGGCGGCGGGCGACGGTGAAGACGATCGGCAGCATCACGACGAGGCCGGCGTCGAAGAAGATCGGGAAGCCGAAGATCAGCGACGCGAGGCCGAGCGCGAACGGCGCGCGGTCATCGCCGAACTTCCGGATCATGGCGTCCGCGAGGCTCTGCGCGCCGCCGCTGACCTCCACCAGCCGGCCCAGCATCGCGCCGAGGCCGACGAGCAGCGCGACTTCCGCCAGCGTCGAACCGAAGCCGTCGGCCGCCACGGGGACCACCTGTTCGGCGGGGATGCCGGCGGCGAAGGCGGTGAGCAGGCTGATGGTGATCAGCGCGAGGAAGGCGTGGACGCGCAGGTAGATCACCAGGAAGAGGAGCACGGCGACGGCCGCGCCGGCTATCGCGAGCAGCGGGCCCGCGTCCATCGTCTGGTTCCAGTTCTCGACCTCTTGGGCCAGGGGCACCGTCGTCATCGGAAAAGCTCCATCGCTTCTCGGGTACGGGGACGGGGGGGAAATGGGGGACGGGGGACAGAGGGGATGGGGGCAAAGACGGGGGTGGGGGGAGATGGGGACTGGGTCGCGGGCGTGTCGCCGGTACGGGGCGGGGGCGGGGGCGTTCGTGGAGGGACGGGGCGGCCGGGGCCGCTCGGCTAGACCGTCCGGGCCGTCAGTCCCAGCCGGCGCAGCGCCTCCGTCGCCACCTCCTCCGGCGTCCCCGCGATGTCCACCGCCACCCCGTCCTCGTCCGCGGCCAGCGGCTCCAGGTCCGCCAGCTGCGAGCCGAGCAGCTCCGGCGGCATGAAGTGGCCGGACCTGCCGCCCAGCCGGCGGGTGAGGGTGTCGCGGTCGCCGTCCAGGTGGACGAAGCGGATGCGGGGGCCGGCGTCGCGGAGGACGTCGCGGTAGGCGCGTTTGAGCGCCGAGCAGGTGACGATCGCGTTCTCGCCGGAGTCCGCCCAGGCGGCGAGCCACGCGGCGATGGCGCGGAGCCAGGGCCGGCGGTCGGCGTCGGTGAGGGGGGTGCCGGCGCGCATCTTCTCGATGTTCTTGCGGGGGTGGAAGTCGTCGGCCTCCGCGAACGCCCAGCCGAGCCGGTCGGCGAGGAGCCGGGCGACGGTGGTCTTGCCGGCCCCGGACACGCCCATGACCACCAGTCCGGTGTGAACTTCGGGCGAGGACATGACGGCCTCCTAGAATGGTGTTACCAATCGCCGGGAAAGGTAGCACCAATGCCGGAGAGAAGGGAAGGGCCGCGCCCGGGATACCCTTCAGCGGTGGAGCTAGGGGACGTCGGCCGAGGTGAGCGGGCGGGCACCGCCGTGCCCGGGTCCGCCCCTGCCGCCCCGTCGACACCGGCCGCCCCGTCCGCCCCGCCCGGCACCCCCGCCGCCCCCGACGCCGTCGTCCTCCACAGCTCCGTCCTCGACACCCTCGGCGAGGAGATCACCGGCGGCGCGCTCCCCGAGGGCCACGTACTCACCCTGGAGCGGATACGCGAGCGCTTCGGCGTCTCCCGCACCGTCGCCCGCGAGACCATGCGGATCCTGGAGTCGATGGGCCTGGTCCGCTCCCGCCGCCGCGTCGGCATCACCGTCCAGCCCCGCGCCTCGTGGAACGTCTACGACCCCCGCGTCATCTGGTGGCGCCTCTCCGGCCCCGGCCGCAACGCCCAGCTCCGCTCGCTGACCGAACTGCGCATCGCCGTCGAGCCGCTCGCCGCCGGGGCGGCCGCCCGCAGCGCCTCCGCCGCCGAGCGGGAGCGGGCCACCGAGATCGCCGCCGACCTGCGCGCCCTCGGGGAGGCCGGCGACCTCGACCGGTTCCTGGCGGCGGACGTCGCCTTCCACACCCTGCTGCTCCAGGCCAGCGGCAACGAGATGTTCGGCGCGCTGGCGGACGTCGTGGCCGTCGTGCTCCAGGGCCGCACCCAGCTCGGGCTGATGCCGCACCACCCCGAGCCGGAGGCGCTCGACCTGCACGAGGCCGTCGCGGACGCGGTCGCGGGCGGGCGGCCGCGGGACGCGGAGAACGCGATGCGCGAGTTGCTGGCGGAGGTGCGCCACGCGATGCTCCCGCTGTGGGAGCCGCGCAGCCGCGGGTGACCTTCCGTACGCGTACGACCATCCGTGCCCGTACGAAAAGGGGCCCCGCGGCCGTCGTTCGACGGCCGGCGGGGCCCCCTCGCGGGTTGTGCGCGCTGTCCGGCTCCTGCGAGCCGGACACCGCTCAGTGCTTCTCCAGCTCCACCTTCGGCAGGATCTTCGCCAGCGGCGCCGGCAGCCACCAGGCGCGGCGGCCCATCAGCTCCATCGCCGCCGGGACCACCATGCACCTGAGGATGACCGCGTCGACGAAGATCGCCACCGCGAACGCCAATCCCGACTGTTGCAACAGCCGCGTCGGGCTGAGGACGAAGGCCGCGAAGATCACGATCATGATCGAGCCCGCCGCCGTGATCACCGTGCCGGTGTGCGCCAGGCCCTCCCGGACGGCGCGCGAGGGGTCGCCGTCCTTGGAGTTGACCCATTCCTCGTGCATCCGGGAGATCAGGAAGATCTCGTAGTCCATCGAGAGGCCGAAGACGATCGCGAAGACCATCACCGGCACGTACGCCTCGATGGGTCCGCCCTCGAATCCGAGCCTGCCGTCCTGGAAGACCAGCTTCATCACGCCGAGCGCGGCGCCGATGCTGAGGAGGTTCAGGAACGCGGCCTTCAGCGGGATGAGGACGGACCGGAACACCGCCATCAGCAGGATGATCGCGAGACCCACCACGATGATCATGAAGAGTGGCATCCGGTCGGCGAGCTTGCCGGCGTAGTCCTCGGACGCGGCCGTGGCCCCGCCGACGAGGTACTCCGCGCCGTTGTCCTGCGTCAGCCCCGGCAGCACGTCGTCGCGCAGGGTGCCGACCAGCTCCGTGGTCTCCTCGGCCTGCGGCGAGGAGGCGGGGTAGACGAGGAGCATCGCGGCCTCGCCGTCCGGCGTGGGGATCGGGGGCGCGGTCGCCGCCACGCCCTCGGTCTCGCCCAGCGTCTGCGCCGCCGCCGCGGCGGCGTCCTCGGCGTTGCCGTCGCCGCCTTCGGTCACGACCAGCAGCGGGCCGTTGAACCCGGGGCCGAAGGCCTCGGTGAGCAGGTCGTACGACTGCCGGCTGGTGGAGTCGCTCGGGTCGTTGCCCGCGTCGTTGAAGCCGAGGCGGATGTTCAGCGCCGGGAAGGCGAGGGCGCCGAGGATCACCGCGGCCGCCAGCAGGGCGGCCAGCGGGCGCTTCTGCACCGCCGTCGCCAGCTTCCGCCAGCCCTCGCCCTCCTCGGGCTTGCCCTTGGCCTTGCGCTTCTCGGCCCGCGCGAGGAACTGGCGGGCGAAGCGCTTGCCGAAGATGCCGAGCAGCGCGGGCAGCAGGGTCAGCGAGGCGATCATCGTCATCAGCACGGTCAGCGCCACCGACAGCGCCATGCCCTGAATCGAGCCGAGGCCGAGGGCGGTGAGGCCGAGCAGCGCGAGGATGACGGTGCAGCCGGCGAAGAAGACCGAGCGGCCCGCGGCGTCCATGGCCGTGATGGTGGCCTTTTCCGGTTCGACGCCGCGCACGAGTTCGGTTCGGTAGCGGGCGAAGATCAGCAGCGCGTAGTCGATGCCGACGCCGAGGCCGACGAGGAACATGACCGGTGGCGTCCAGGACGCGATGGTGAAGATGTGCGACGCCAGGAGGATGATGCCGACCGTCGAGCCGACCGCGAAGAGGGCGATCATGATGGGCAGGCCGGCGGCGATGAACGTGCCGAACATCATCACCAGGATCACCAGCGCGGCGACCAGACCCACCATCTCGCCGACGCCGGTCTCGCCCTCGGCGAGCAGCCGGACGGCCTCACCGCCCAGTTCGACCCGGAGTCCCTCGCCCTCGATCTCCTGGGCGACCTCCTGGATGCGTTCGGTGTCCTCGACCGGCATGTCCACCGAGGGCACTTCCAGCTGCGCGGTGGCGTAGCCGATCGTGCCGTCCTCGGAGACCGCCGTCGGGTTGTCGTAGACGCTCTGGACGTCGCCGACGTTGGGCAGCTTCGCGACCTCCGCGAGCATCGGCTCGACGCGGTCCTGGACGCCGGCGAGCCCGCCCTCGTTCTGGAAGACGATGTCGATCGTGTCCCCGGCGTGGCCCGCGCCGTGCTCTTCCAGGACGTCGGCGGCGGCCTGCGCCTCGGTGCCGGGGAGGGAGGTGTCGTCCTTGTACGCGTCACCCGCGGCGGTGGCGATGCCCCACACGCCGACCAGGACCGCCACCCACAGGATCACGGCGAGCCATTTTCGGCGGTGGGCAAAGCCCCCGACCCGCACGAACACCCCCTTCTGAAGGGGCGGCTCTGAGCTTTGTTCTCGGTTCTCGGTAATCGTCATGATCTCTTCCCCGGAGGGTCGTCAAGCGTCCCCGGGGTGGGCCCCGGGCTTCCGTAGCCTGTTGACGACGTAGCCTTCCGAGGTGTGACATGGACACTCGTCGGATAGGGGCCGTGTCACAACGTGACCGGTTTTCGCCCAGTACGGGACAGGGGAATGACGAAGCGGGACGCACGGGACACCGGACGCAACACCCCACGAGACACCGCCCGGGACACCGAGGAGCTGCTCGCGCGGTCCTTCGAGGCCAACCGCCCCCGGCTGCTGCGCGTGGCGTACACGATGACCGGCTCCCTGGTGGAGGCCGAGGACTGCGTGCAGGAGGCCTGGCTGCGGCTGCGCCGCCTCGACGACCCGGGCACCGTCCGCGACCTCACCGCCTGGCTGACGACGACGGTCAGCCGGCTGGCGCTGGACGCGCTGAGCAGCGCGCGGGCGCGGCGGGAGCAGTACGTCGGCACGTGGCTGCCCGAGCCGCTGGTCGCGGACGACTCGCACGACCCGGCCGACCGGGTGACGCTGGACGAGTCGGTGAGCATGGCGCTGCTGGTGGTGCTGGAGCGGCTGTCGCCGGCCGAGCGCACCGCGTTCGTGCTGCACGACGTCTTCAGCGTGCCGTTCCCCGAGATCGCCGAGGTCGTCGGCCGCTCCGCGGCGGCGGTACGGCAGCTGGCGTCGCGGGCGCGGCGGCAGGTGGAGGACGGCCGGCCGCGGACGCCGGCGACGGAGGCGGAGCAGCGGGAGCTGGTGGACGCGTTCACGGCGGCGTGCCAGGACGGCGACCTGCCGGGGCTGATCGCGCTGCTCGACCCGGACGTCGTCCTGCGCGGCGACGGCGGCGGCAAGGTCGCCACGCTCCAGCACATCGAGCGGGAGGCGGCGCGGGTGGCGCCGATGATCCTGGCGCACTCCGACACCGTGGGGCCGCTGGATATCCGCCCGGTCGAGGTCAACGGCGCGGCGGGGCTGACGATCCGCGGGGCCGACGGGCAGCTTTCTGTCATGTCGTTCACGGTGGACGCGGGGCGGATCAGCGCGATCGACATCATGCGCAACCCCGACAAGCTCGCGATGGTCCCCGACCTGGACTGAGCCGGGAGGGGACCCCCGACCCGGAAGCGTCTCCGGGCGCAGCGGACACCACGTCGGCTGCACGGTCCGGAAGGCGTCGCACCTGGACCGGACGTACTCCATCCGCAGCGACGTGACGTTCTGACCGTCCGCTGAACCGGGCCGCTCACCTGCGCGGCACCGGGAAGGCCACCGGGCTGCGGTGGCCCTCCCGGTTCACCGCGCGGACGCCGAAGAAGAGGTTGTCCTTCGACTTCCGCACGGTGTGCCGGGTCACGTCGCCCACCGGCTCCACGTGCGTCCACTCCGGCTCGGTCGTCTCCCGCCACACCACCTCGTAGCCGGCGAGGTCCGGCTCCGTACCGCGGTCCCACACCAGCTCGGTGTCGTTGGTCAACGCGGAGGTGTCGATGCCGGCGCCGGTCGGCGTGCCGGGGGCCTGCGCGAGGGTCCAGACGGTGGCGAGGTTGACCCGCGCCACCCGCGCGATGTAGCCGAAGTCGCAGAACTCGGGCAGGTCGCCGTACTGCTTGCCGTCCTCCACCCGGACGTCCTGGTGCTGGTGGGCGTAGTCCTCGGCGGGCTCGGTGAAGCGGGCGGCGGGGAAGCGGCGTTCGAGGAACGGAATGTGGTCGCCGCCGCGCAGGTAGCGGTCCCGGCGGTAGATCACGCGGACGTCCATGCCGGTGGCGCGGTTGTCGGCCACGTCGCGGACGAAGCGGGCGAGCTGGCGCGCCGGGGAGTCGTTCTCGCCGCCGACCGCGCGGCGGACGTCGGCCTCGTCGGGGGTCTCGGCGGTGGGGACGCCCTCGGCGAAGAGCCGCACCGTCCGCGGGTCGCGGGTGCCGTCGTCGGCGGTGGAGCTGCCGACGATGTCGTTGGTGAACATGCCCTGCACGCGGGCGCCCCGGAGCCGGAGCTGCTCCGCCAGGTGCGCGGCCCCGTAGAGCCCTTGCTCCTCCCCCGCCACCGCGGCCAGCACGATTGTCGCGGCGGTGCGCCGGCGGGCCAGCACGCGGGCCAGCTCCATGGCGACGGCGACGCCGGAGGCGTCGTCGTCGGCGCCGGGGGCGTCGGAGGTGGCGTCCATGACGTCGCTGGCGCGGGAGTCGTAGTGGCCGGAGACGACGTAGACGCGGTCGGGGTCGGTGTCGCCGCGCAGGGTGGCGACGACGTTGGTGATGCGGGTGGGTTCGGGGATGCGGCCGGCGGGCTGCTGGACGTACGACTGGAGCTCGACGGTCATCCGGCCGCCGGAGGCGGCGGCGTGGTGGCGCAGGCGGCGGTGGATCCAGTCGCGGGCGGCGCCGATGCCGCGGTCGGGGTCGTCCTGGGCGGAGAGGGTGTGCCGGGTGCCGAAGGCGGCGAGGCGGCGGACGTCGGCCTCGATGCGGTCGGCGTCGACCTCGGCGAGCAGGGCGCGCAGTTCGCGGCCGGGGCGCTGGGCGGTGGCGGGCGGCCGGTCGCCGCCGTGGCCGGAGGGCCGGTCGCCGGAGGCCGCGGCGGCGGCCGGGGCGGCGGCGGCTCCGGCGGCCGCGGTGGCGGCGGCACCGGCGGCGCCGGCCGCCAGGACGGTTCTCCGGTTCGTACCTCGCGGTTGCGGTGACACGGGGTCTCCCCTCCACGGCGGTGGCGGTGGCATGTCAACTTCGCCTGTTGCCATGCTCGTCGACGCCGTGGCACCTGACAACACCGCGCGGCGGTGCCCGATCACGTTGCGCTCGGTGTCGGCGTCGAGGACGAGCGCCGGACCGTGCGCGTACGCATCCCCGCCGGTCGATGGCGTGCCGGCCGGAGCGGTCGTCGGCGTGCCCGGGCGCTGTGAGGTCTGCGGCGGCCGGGCGGCCCGCGCCGGACGCGATGCGGTGGCCGGCGCGTGAGCGGCTGCGGGTGAACCAGCCGGGGCGGCGTGGGAGGTGGTTGCGGCGGCACCGGACCGCGGCCGTCCCCGCGGGCGTACGGACCGGGTGCCTGCCCGGTCCGTACGCCCCGCGGCGGCGCGGCGGCCCCCCGCGTCAGGTCTCCCGCACGGGCACGTACTCCTCTTCCCGCACGCCGAACGTCCAGGCCACGCCCTCCCGCGCCGTGCGCGTACGCGGCGGGACGCGCAGCCAGTACGTGCGGCTGGTGCCGTCGGGCTCCGGGGTGGAGTTGACCACCTGGACCATCGCCACCGGCTCGTCGTCCGCGCCCACGTCCAGGCGCCACAGCACGCCGGTCCCGTCCCGGTGCACCGGCTCGGCGCCGGACTCGTCGAGGTAGCGCTCGAAGCCGTAGAACTCCAGCATGACGCGGCGCAGTTCCGCGTTCTCCTCGGCCCGTATCCGCTCCGGGGTGAGGTCCGACAGCTCGCGGAGGAACTCCGCGGGCACCGGCATCCCGCGCCAGGCGTGCAGCGCGAAGCCGTCGGGGTACGCGAGCGCGGGGCCGTCGCCGCGGTCGAGCCGGCCGGCCTCGTCGCGGTGCAGCTCGGCGGGGCGCTCGCACACCACGGCCACGTGCTCGTACGGCCACCACCAGCCCGCGGCCCGGGCCACCGCCGCCAGCGCGGCGACCTCCGGCGCGGTGTCCTCCGGCGCGGCGGCCCGCGACCAGTCGGGGTCGGGCTCGTCCGTCGAGGACCCCGCGGCAGCCGGCCCGTCCGGGCGCGGTCCCGCGGCTCCCAACGCCGCGAACCACGCCGCGTCGTGCTGCCCCAGCACCGCGTCCAGCAGGACCTGGCGGACCGCCGCCTCCGCCTCGGACACCTCCCCCTCCGGCACCTCCGACTCGGGCACCTCCCCCTCCGGCGTCCCCGCGAGCCGCTCCACCACCCCCGTACGTATCCGCTCGACCAGCATCGTCGACGACTCCCACAGCGGCGCCCCCGTCTGCGCCCAGTGCGCCGCCCAGCCCGCCGGGCCCAGCTCCGCGAAGACCCGCCCCCGCGCCGCGGCCCACGGCCGGGAACGCACCTCCTCCCGCACCGCCCGGCCCCGCTCCTCCGGCGCCATCCCCCGCACCAGGGCGGCCCCTTCGCACGGCGAACCGGCCCACACGATCCGCGCGGGCTCCGCCAGCCCCGCCGCCCGGTACGCCGCCCGCACCGCCGCCTCCGCGGCGGGCCGGTCGGCGGGGCGCGCGGCCACCGCGGCGTCCCGCCACGACGGTTCGTCCGACCCGCGCCCGGCCCCGGCCGACCCGCGCAGGGCCCCGTCCAGCTCGCGCACTCCCCCGTCCTGCTCGCGCACTCCCCCGTCCTGCTCGCGCACCGCCCCGTCCGGCTCGCGCCGCGCCACCGTCACCGCCGCACCTCCCGCCATCAGTCCGCCACCACCCTGACCGCGCCCGGCACGTACTCCCGCTGCCGGATCACCCGGAACCAGCCCTTCGGCAGCGGTATCGCCCCGTGTTCCTCGTGCACGACCCGTCCGCCCTCCGGCAGATGCAGCAGCGTCGTCCCGAACGGCCCCGGCTCCCGCAGCAGCCGGCCCGGCCCCATGACCGCGTGCGCGTGGCCCGTGACCTCGCCCAGCGCGAGGACCATCCGCCCGCGCCCGTCCCGCGGCTCCTCGGGCAGCCGCGCCGCCTGCTCGGGCAGCGCGTCCTCGGCAACCGGCACGATCAGCACGTCCCCTTGTCGGTACACAGCCGTCTCCCCATCCCGCAGCTCACGTAGCGCCACGTGGCGCCTTGTGTGCTCCACGTTAGGACGAGGCACTGACAACGCCCCCGACCTGCGGTCTCCACCGCCGCCCGGCCTCAGCGCGGCCGTTGTCAGCCGCGGTTGATAGAACATTCGCGCGCCGCGACGCCGCGGCGCGGCCGACCACCCCTGGGGAGTGCGAGATGTACGCCGAACACGTCACCGAGCTGTACGGCCTGCCCGTGCGGAACTTCCGCCACGACGACGACTCCCCCGACCCGCTGCCCGACGACCCCGGCAGCGTCGCCTGGCGGCTCGCCACGGACGCGTGGGACAGCAGCTTCGACGACTTCGAGGAGAACTTCCGGCGGTTCCTCGACGCCGTCGACCCCGGCGCCGTCCGCGCGCTGGTCATCGGCCCGTGGGGCGAGGCGTACGAGAACGACTCCCGTGTGGTCGTCAAGTTGCTGGCCGGCGCGGCCGACCGGTTCACGGCGCTGCGCGCCGTCTTCCTCGGCGACCTGGTGGCGGAGGAGGCGGAGATCTCCTGGATCGAGCAGTCCGACGTCACGCCGGTGCTGCGCGCGTATCCCGCCCTGGAGGAGTTCGCCGTCCGCGGCGGTACGGACCTCTCCCTCGAAGCCGTCCGGCACGACGCGCTGAAGTCCCTGCGCTTCGAGGCCGGCGGGCTGCCCGGCGGGGTCGTGCGGGCGGTCGCGGCCGCCGAGTTGCCGGCGCTGGAGGAGCTGACGCTGTGGCTCGGCGTCGGGGAGTACGGCGGAGACGCCACCGTCGCGGACCTCGCTCCGCTGCTCGCCGGCGGCCGGCTGCCGGCGCTGCGCCGCCTCGCGGTGTGCAACAGCGAGATCGAGGACGAGATAGCCGTCGCCGTCGCCGCCGCCCCCGTGGTGGCGCAGCTGGAGGAGCTGGACCTCTCCATGGGCGTGCTGACCGACACCGGTGCCGAGGCGCTGCTGACCGGCCAGCCGCTCACCCACCTCCGGCGGCTCCGGCTGGCGCACCACTACCTGACCACGGCGATGATGCGGCGGCTGACCGCCGCCCTGGAGCCCGCGGGGGTCGGGCTCGACCTGTCCGAGCAGCTGACCCCGGACACGTACGACGGAGAGGTGTGGCACTACACGGCGGTGATGGAATGACGTATCGGCCGCGGTTCGCGGTCGCGGGCAACCCCGGCAGCCGCCGGGTGACGCTCTTCGCCGCCGCGGCCCGCGCCGCCGGGCTGCCGCGGCCGCGGGTGCTGCCCTGGTCGGCGCTGCTGGCGTCCGGCCCGGGAGCGGGCGGGGGCGTCGCGGTGCGGCCCGGCGAGGTGCTGCGTGTCGACTCGCCGGGCGAGGACGCGGAGGTGGACCGGCTGCTGCGGGGTGACGTCGAGCCGGCGCGGGTGGAGGGCGGCGCGCGCTGGTACGGCCGGTTCACCGCGGCGGTACGGGACGTGGCCGCCGGCGCCGTAGCGGCGGGCGCGGACGTGCTGGACGACCCGGAGGAGCTGGCGGTCCTGTTCGACAAGCGCCGCTGCCACGGACGGCTGGCGGCGGCGGACGTGCCGGTGCCGCCGTCGCCGACGTCGGCGGCGGACGCCCCCGGTCCGTACGCCGCCGCGCCGTCCCTCGACGGCTGGGACGGCCTCCGCGACCTGCTCGCCGCCCACGGTCTGCGCCGCGCCTTCGTCAAACCGGCGCACGGCTCCTCCGCCGCCGGCGTGCTGGCCCTGGAGTTCCCCGGCCGCGGCCGGATCCGCGCGACCACCTCCGTCGAGCCGGCCCCCGACGGCCGGCTCTACAACTCCCTGAAGGTCCGGCGCTACACCCGCGAGGCGGAGGTCGCCGCGATCGTCGACGCGCTCGCGCCCGACGGGCTGCACGTCGAGCGGTGGCTCCCCAAGGCGCAGCTCGGCGGCCGCTCCTGCGACCTGCGGGTCGTCGTGGTGGCGGGCCGGGCGACGCACGCGGTCGCGCGCACCGGCGCCTCCCCCATGACCAACCTCCACCTCGGCGGCGCCCGCGGCGACCTCGGCGCCGTGCGCGCCGCGGCCGGGCCGCGCTGGGCCGCCGCCCTCGCGCACTGCGAACGGGCCGCGGCGTGCTTCCCCGGCACGCTGTGCGTCGGCGTCGACCTGCTGGCGGCGCCCGGCTGGCGGCGGTTCGCCGTCGCCGAGGTCAACGCCTTCGGCGACCTGCTGCCGGGGCTGACCGGCCTGCCGGGCGGCGGCGCCGAGGGGCTGGACACGTACGCCGCCCAGGTCGCGGCCGTACGGGACAGGTACGCGGCCGTACGAAGCGAGGAGCACCGCCGTGCGCCCGCCCCCGCCTGACGCCCCGCCCGGCGCCGCGTCCGACGCGCCGCCCGTCGCCGCGCCGGACGCCCCGCCCGACGCCGCCGGCGCCGCGCCCCAGCCCGACATGAACCACGTCGTCGGCAGCCACGACATCCTCTTCGTCACCCTCGACACCCTCCGCTACGACGTCGCCGCCGAACTCGCCGCCGCCGGCCGCACCCCCCGCCTCGCCCGCCGGCTCCCCGGCGGCCGGTGGGAGCGGCGGCACGCGCCCGGCAGCTTCACGTACGCCTCCCACCAGGCGATGTTCGCCGGCTTCCTGCCCACCCCCGCCGGGCCCGGCGGCGGGCCGCACCCGCGCCTGTTCGCCGCCCGCTTCGCGGGCAGCGAGTCCACCGCGCCGCGCACCTACGTCCACGACACCCCCGACCTCGTCTCCGGCCTCGCCGCCGCCGGCTACCGCACCGTGTGCGTCGGCGGCACCGGCTTCTTCAGCAAGGAGGGCGCGCTGTCGTCCGTGCTGCCCGGGCTGTTCCAGGAGAGCCACTGGCGGCCGGAGTTCGGCGTCGCCTCGCCGACGTCCTTCGAGGCGCAGGTGGCCTGCGCCGAGGAGGTCGTCGCCGGGCTGCCGCGCGCGCAGCGCCTCTTCCTCTTCGTGAACGTCGCCGCCCTGCACCAGCCCAACTGGTTCCACCTGCCCGGCGCCACCCGCGCGGCCGGCGACTCCCGGGCCAGCCACGCCGCCGCCCTGGAGTACGTCGACCGCCACGTCGACCGGCTCTTCGCGGCCGCCGCCGCCCGCCGCCGCTGCTTCGCCGTCGTCTGCTCCGACCACGGCACCGCCTACGGCGACGACGGCCACCACGGCCACCGCCTGGGCCACGCGTCCGTGTGGACCGTCCCGTACGCCCACTTCTTCCTTGAGGCCGCCCCATGACCCAGGTCAGCACCGCCGAGCCGACGAGCCCGTACGAGTCGTACGTCTACGCCTACCCGCACAAGACCGCCTACCGCGAGCTGGACCCCCGCCCCGCCCTGCGCGACCTCTGGGCGGCCGAGCCCAAGGACGCCCTCGCGCTCTACTTCCACATCCCCTTCTGCGAGGTCCGCTGCGGCTTCTGCAACCTCTTCACCCGCATCGGCGCCCCCGACGGCCTCGACACCGCCTACCTCGACGCCCTCGAACGCCAGGCGGCGGCCACCCGCGCGGCCCTCGGCGACGGCGACGACGGCGACGGCGGCCCCCGCTTCGCCAACGCCGCCTTCGGCGGCGGCACCCCGACGTACCTGACCGCCGCCGGCCTCGACCGCCTCTGCGACATCGCCGAGCGGCGGATGGGCGCCGACCTGCGGGCCGTCCCGCTGTCCGTCGAGGCGTCGCCGGCGACGGCCACCGCCGACCGCCTCGCCGTCCTCGCCGACCGCGGCGCGACGCGCCTCAGCCTCGGCGTGCAGACGTTCGTCGACGCCGAGGCCCGCGCCGCCGTACGGCCGCAGCGCCGCGCCGACGTGGAGGCGGCCCTCGGCCGGATCCGCGCGGCCGGGATCCCGGTGCTGAACATCGACCTGATCTACGGCATCGACGGCCAGACGGAGGCGACCTGGCAGCGCTCGCTGGACGCCGCGCTCGCCTGGCGGCCCGAGGAGCTGTACCTCTACCCGCTGTACGTCCGCCCCGGCACCGGCCTCGGCGGCCCGCCGCGGGACACCCCCGACGCCGCGCCGGACGACCGCCGCGCCTGGGACGGCCAGCGCCTCCGCCTCTACCGCCACGGCCGCGACGTCCTCCTCGCCGCCGGCTACGAGCAGGTCTCCATGCGCATGTTCCGCCGCGCCGGGATCCCGCCCTCCCCCGCCGACGACCACGCCTGCCAGACCGACGGCATGGTCGGCCTCGGCTGCGGCGCCCGCTCGTACACCGCGCGCCTCCACTACTCCTTCGACTACGCCGTGGGCACCCGCGAGATACGCGCGCTCATCGACGCCTACGTCGCCACGGAGGACTTCACCCGCGCCCAGTACGGCCGGGCGATCCCGCCCGGCGACGCCCGCCGGCGGCACCTGCTGCAATCCCTGCTCCAGGCCGCCGGCCTCGACACCGCCGGCTACCGCGCCCGCTTCGGCACCGACCCCGCCGCCGACTTCCCCGCCGAACTCGCCGGCTTCGCCGCCCGCGGCTGGCTCGACGACACCGCGCCGCCCGGCCGGCTGCGGCTCAGCGCGACCGGCCTGGCGCACTCCGACGCCGTCGGCCCCGCCCTCTTCTCCCCCGCCGTACGGGCCGACATGGCCGCGTACGAGCTGCGCTGACGCGGAGGCCGGACGTGGACCTGACGCTGCTCTACCGCGGCCCGCTCGCCTCCTGCGACTACGACTGCCCCTACTGCCCGTTCGCCAAGCGCCGCGACACCCCCGCGCAGCTGCGCGCGGACCGCGCCGCGCTCGCCCGCTTCTCCGCGTGGGCGGCGGCGAACACCGAGGACCGGCTTTCCGTGCTGTTCACCCCCTGGGGTGAAGGACTGGTGCGGTCCTGGTACCGCCGTACGCTCACGGAGCTGTCCCACCTGCCGCACGTGCGCCGCGTCGCGATCCAGACGAACCTCAGCTGCCGCACGGCGTGGACGGCGGACGCCGACCGCGACACGCTCGCGCTGTGGTGCACCTACCACCCGGGGCAGGTGCCGTACGAGCGCTTTCTCGCCAAGTGCCGCGCGCTGTACGACGGCGGGGTCCGCTTCAGCGTCGGTATCGTCGGCCTCCCCGCGCACCTGCCGGACGCCCGGCGGCTGCGCGCCGACCTGCCGGAGCCGGTCTACCTGTGGGTCAACGCCGCCGAGGGCCACGGCTACACCGACGCCGAGGCCGCCGGCTGGACCGCCCTCGACCCCCTCTTCCCGTACAGCCGCAGGCCCCACCCCAGCCGCGGACTGCCCTGCCGCACGGGCGAGTCGGTCGTCTCGGTCGACGGGGACGGCACGGTGCGCCGCTGCCACTTCGTCCCCGCCGAGCTGGGCAACCTCTACGACGGCTCGTACCGTGCGGCGCTGCGCCCGCGCGCCTGCCCGCGGGCGGTCTGCGACTGCCACATCGGCTACGTCCACCTCGAAAGCCTCCCCCTCTACGACGTCTTCGCCGGCGGCGTCCTGGAGCGCGTCCCGGCGCCCGCGCCCGGGACGCGAGACGCCCCCACCCCGGTGGTGGGCCGGGTGGGGGCGTCGGGCCCGGACGGGAGCGTCCGGCGTGGGCGGGCGGGGGAGGGTCCGCCCGCCCGTCAGGGGGCGGTGCCCCAGACGAGCGAGCCGGCGGAGTAGACGCCGACCCGCGGGTTGTCCGCCCAGGCGGTGTTCGTGTCGCGGCTGTAGTCGTCGGACTCGTCGAAGGCCGACCAGTCGGTCTTCGCCAGCCGCAGCTGGATGTCGCCCGTGGACGCGCCCGGTGCCAGCGTGCCGGAGGAGAAGCCCACCTCCAGGTACCGGTCCGCGCCCGGCGTCGCCGAGCCGGACGCGCTCACGCCGTGCGTGACGTTCCCGCAGCCGACGACGGCCCAGTCGCACCACGTGCCGAACGACGTCGCGCCGGAGTCACCGCTGAACCAGTAGCGGAGCTCGACGGTCGACAGGTCCACCGCCGTGTCGCCGGTGTTGACGAGCTGGAGGACCGCCCGGATCTGGTTGTCGGTCTCGGCCGAGTCGGTGCTCCGGTACTGCGCCTTCAGCGTCCCGTCCCCGCCGCCGCCGTCATCGGGGCCGGTGGTGGCGGTCACCGCGGCGCTGCGCTCGGAGGCGTTGCCGGCGGCGTCCCGGGCGCGTACGGCGTACTCGTACGACGTCTCCGCCGCGAGCCCGCTGTCGGTGTACGTGGTCCCGGTCGTCGAGCCGGCCAGGGCGCCGTCGCGGTAGACGTCGTACGCGGTGACGCCGGTGTCGTCGGTGGACGCGGTCCACGACAGCGAGACGCTCGCGCCGGTCGTCCCGGTGACCGCGAGGTCCGCGGGCACGGTCGGCGCCTCGGTGTCGTCGCCGGGGCCGGGGCCGCCGCCGTCGACCGGCGGGTAGGCGTTGGCGACCAGCTCACGGAACTGCGCGGAGAACCAGTGGCCGGCCACCGGCGAGTCGGCCAGCGCGCCGGACGGGTTGTTCCCGTTGCGTGCGTTCCCCTCGTACGTGGGGTCGCACATCCGGTCGAAGCCCTTGCCCTCGTCGTTGTCGATCGGCTCGCTGGAGCCGTCCGACTCGCCCGGGGGCTTGGCCCACACGTAGGCGTCGATGCCCGGCTCGGGCGCCGTGGTGGGCCGTTCACCGATACCGGCGCCGGACTGGTTGCACCAGTTGCCGGGGTGGATACGTCGGTCGATGCGGCTGCCGTCGACGTACGCGTTCGCGGAGGTCTCGGGTCCGGGCCCGGTGGGCCGGTCGGGGCCGCCCCAGCCGTTGCGGGAGGTGTCGATCAGCATGCCGATGCCGGGGTCGAAGCCGCCGCGGGAGACGAGGAGGTCGCGCAGCCCCTGCGCAAAGCCCAGCTGGTCCACGTACTGGTTCCAGTCGACCCAGTCGGTGTTCCGCACGGTGGTGCCGCCGACGCTGTCGGTGACGTCGTAGTACGGCTCGTTCAGGGCGCCGTAGTTGGCGGTGTTGACGATGAAGCCGTGCACGTCGTCGACGGTGGCGCCCTCGGAGGTGGCGGCCAGCGCGAACTCGTCGACGGCCGGGGCCATGTTGGTGTCCCAGCCGAGCCAGCCGTGGTGGGCGGCGTCGACGTAGTTGTAGACGTTGGGGATGTCGCCCAGCGTGTTCAGCGCGTAGCCGACGCCCTTCTCGTAGTTGCCGAGCTCCTTCATCTCGATGCAGGCGTCGGTGGAGCCGTCGGTGCCGCCGGCGTTGGTGACCATGTTGGGCAGCGAATCGGGCTCGATGAGCGTGACGATACGCAGGTCGGCGTACTTGGGATCGGCGAGGATGCCGGCGATCGGGTCGATGTACTCGTCTTTGTAGACGTCGAGTTGCTCGGGCTCCAGCTCGCCGTTGGAGGCGAGGGCGGCGCAGTCGCGGCCGGGCAGGTTGTAGATGACGACCTCGAAGAGGTCGGCGCCCTGGGCCAGCGCCTCGTCGAGGTGCCGCTCCAGGCCCCACTTCCCGGCGGTGCCGCCGATGGCGGCCCGGCGGTCCATCCACACGAACGTGGGCTGGTCGGCGATGGCCTCGCCGCCGTCGGCGGCGGCCTGCGCGGACCACTGCGGGTTCACGTACGGGGTGGCGCCCACGTAGGGGTTGTCCACCCGCTCGGCCGCCGCGGCGGGCGCCGCCGTGCCGGTCAGCGCCAGGGCGGCGCCGACGGCGAGGGCGGCGAGTGCCGCCGTGGGGCGCCAGAGTCTGAGTCTCGTACGCGCCCGGCTGCCGACGCCTCTTCGGCCGGTGCTTCTTCGCGCTGTCATCGGGGTCTCGTGCTCCTCTCGGATAGCGGAACCGGTGGCGGGATGCAGCGGGAAGGCGTCCCGCCACCGGGGCTTTGCGTGCGTACGCGGCACGTGGGGGAGTGCCCTCGATCGACGTGCAGAGTGCTTACTGCGTGCAAGGCTTGAAGCTATGGGAGCGCTCCCACAGTCAGGCACGCCCGCGTCCCTGTCAACCCCTCGCGCACACCCCGGTTCCGGCGGACCCGTCCCACCGGGGCCGTTCCCCCGTACGCAGATCTGAAAAATCCGGACGAGCGCAACCCATGGCCCGCCGCGTCGTTTTCCGGGCCGGAACACCTCTCGCACGGACGGGTGGAGAATGCTGCGGCAACTGAACAGAACGCTCGGCCGGCTGACCGGCCTGAGGCTCCAGCGCGCCGCCACCCCGCCGCGCCGGAAGAAGTCCCGGGCCGCCGCCCGGACCGCCCGGCCCGGCCGCCTGCCCGACTACCGCCCGCCGGCCGACCCGGGGGTCGACCGGCTGCTGCGGCGCCCGGTCTTCGTCATCACCCCGGTACGCTCCGGCGCCACCCTGCTGCGCATGCTGCTCGGCGGCCACTCCCGCCTGCACGCGCCGCACGAACTGCACGTGCGCCGGCTGGAGGTCGGCACCCGCACCGACCTGGCCGTCGCGGCGATGCGCGAGCTGGACCTGCACCGCGCGGACCTGGAGCACCTGCTGTGGGACCGCGTGCTCCACCGCGAACTGGTCCGTTCCGGCAAGGAGATCCTGGTCGAGAAGACGCCGAACAACGCCTTCGCGTACCGGCGCATCGCCGCCTGCTGGCCCGACGCCCGGTTCGTCTTCCTGCTGCGCCACCCCGCCTCCGTCGCGCAGTCCTGGTACGAGGCCGACCCCTCCCGGCGCACCCCGGAGGAGGCCGCGCTGGAGGCCCTGCACTACGTGCGCGCCACCGAGCGCGCCCGCCGGGAACTCCCCGGCCACCTGGTCCGCTACGAGGACCTGACCGCCGACCCCGAGGGCGTCCTCACGGGCGTCTGCGACTTCCTCGGCGTCCCGTACGAGCCGGAGATGCTCGACTACGGGGCGCGGGAGGAGGGCGAGCTGCCGAAGGGGCTGGGCGACTGGAAGGAGAAGATCCGCAGCGGGCGCGTCCAGCGGGGCCGCGCGCTGCCCGCGCCCGACGAGGTGCCGGAGCCGCTGCGCGAGATCAGCGCCGCGTGGGGCTACCTGCCCGGCCCCGCGGACCCGGCCGACCCCGCCGGCCCCCCTGATCCCGCCGACCCCGCTGATCCCGCCGGCCCCGCCGACCCGGCGGCGGCCGCCGCCGCCGCGCCGTGCGCCGAAGTCACCGAGGTCTGGCCGCGCGACGGCCTCATCCGCATCGTCGGCCGCCTGACCGGCACGGCCGCGGCGCCGCCCGCCCCGCGCTGGCAGCTCGCCGTGTCCCTCACCGGCTCCCCCGAACGCCGCCTCGACTACCCCGCGGCGCTCGACGGCGTTACCTTCGAAGTCAGCGTTCCCGTGGCCGACCTGGCGCCCTCCGGGATCGCGCTGCCGGCGAAGTGGGACCTCCACCTCACCGCGGACGCGGATGTGCGGCGCGTACGGCTCCAGGCAGCCCGGGACCTCCGAGACATCGAGCCGAAGAAGAACATCGTGGTCTTCCCCGCCCAGTCCGTCGCGTCCGACACCGACACCGTCCAGGTCAAGCCCTACTACACGGTCCGGGACAACCTCTCCATCGCCTGCCGGCTCCGCGACGACCTCTCCCGGAGGCTCTCGTGAAGATCCGCTACCTGCTCCTCAACGCCTACGGCAAGGGCGGCACCATCCGCACGGTCTTCAACCAGGCCGGCTCCATGGCCGCCGCCGGCCACGACGTCGAGGTCGTCAGCGTCGTACGCCGCCGCAAGTCGCCCCGGTTCCCGCTGGACCGCCGGGTGCGGGTCACCGCGATCGTCGACACCTACGGCTCGCCGCCCGCGCCCGAGCCGTCCGCGTGGACCGCCCGGTTCGCCGGGCAGGGCCGGCCGTCCCGCTACGTGCCGCGGGGCGAGATCGCGCGCGAGCACTTCACCCGGGACGTCGAGACGCGGGTGATCCGCTGGATGCAGCGGCTGCGCGGCGGGGCGCTCGTCACCACCCGCCCCGCGCTCAACATCCTCGCCGCCCAGCACGCCAGCACCGACGTCCTCCGGGTCGGCCAGGAGCACATGAACCTCGGCACCCACCCGCGGGACGTGCGCGCCGCCATCCTCCGCCACTACCCGCGCTTCGACGCGGTCGCGGTGCTCACCGAGCGGGACCGCGAGGAGTACGCGCACCTGCTCCCCGGCACCCGCGTCGTGTGCATCCCCAACGCCGTCCACGCCGGCCGCAAGCGGCAGTCGTCGTACGCGAACCGCATCGTCGCCGCCGCCGGCCGGCTGAAGAGCCAGAAGGGCTTCGACCTGCTCATCCCGGCGTTCGCCCAGGCGGCCGCCGTCCGCCCCGGCTGGCAGCTGCGGATCTTCGGCACCGGCGACAAGGAGGCGCAGCTGCGCGGGCTGATCGAGACGCACCACGTGTACAACAGCGCCTTCCTCATGGGCTTCACGCCGCACCTCGACGACGAGCTGGCCAAGGCGTCGGTGTTCGCGCTCAGTTCGCGCTTCGAGGGGCTGCCGATGGTGATGATCGAGGCGATGACGCACGGGCTGCCGGTGGTCAGCTACGACTGCCCGACGGGCCCCGCGGACGTCATCACCGACGGCCGGGAGGGGCTGCTCGTGCCGCCGCGGGACGTCGACGCGTTCGCGGTGGCCCTGGGGGAGCTGATGGACGACGAGGGGCTGCGCGCGGACATGGGCACGGCGTCGCTCGCCAGGTCGCGGAGGTACGCGCCGGAGGCCGTGCACCCGCGGTGGGAGGAGCTGTTCACGACGCTGGCGGCGGAGGCGGGGCCGCGGCGCAGGCTCGTGCGGGCGGCGGCGGCCTGAGCGCGGGAGCGGGCTCCCGGCCGACGGAGCTGCCCCCGGTCCGTCACCGGACCGGGGGCAGGTTCCGTTCGGGCCGCTCACTGCCCGTTCAGGTACGCCTCACCGGGTCCGGTAGGCGTCGAAGATGCGCATCGAAACGGTATTGCCCTGCTTGTCCGACGCCTTCGCCTTGAACGACACGGTCCTGCCCGCGGCCGGGTTGGCCACGGTCACCCTGCCGTCCCGCACCGTCAGCTTCTTCCAGTGCGCACCCCGGTCGGTGGAGACCCACACGGACAGCCACTTCAGGTTGTCCCCGGCCGCCGAGCCCAGCACCTTGACCGGCACCTTCACCCGCTCCCCCGCGGGGGAGGTGCTGGCGGGCGACAGCTTCGGCGAGTAGCGCACGACGGACAGCGGCAGCGTCCGCGGGCGGTCGGTCCTGGCGGACGAGAACTTCCAGGTCGCGGTCACCTTCGTGGAGGTACGGGCGACCGTCGCCGGCCGCGTCGAGGAGGTCGTGAGCCGGTAGTCGGCCGCGCCCGACGGGACCTTGAACTGCGCGCCGATCGGCAGGTCGGCCACCGACCCCAGCTTCTCGCCGTTGCGGTACAGGGAGGTGTCCGCGTTCTCGTACAGCGAGTAGCCCCAGTGCTTCGGGTTGTCGAGGTAGACCGGGATCAGGGTGTCAATCGTGTTGCCGTCGCGGGTCGCGCCGAGGCCGTCGGCGAGGACGGGGCCGACCACGTCGGCGTTGAAGGTCTCCTTGTACGTGCGGCCCCCGGCGTAGCTGCGCCCGTTCGTGCCGTACGCGATGTCCTCCCACTCCGCGCCGAGCTGCCAGTACTCCAGCTCCCAGTCGATGAGGGGGCTGCCGCGCAGGTACAGCGTGCCCCGGTACGGCAGGCCCCGTTCGGCGGCCGTGGAGCCCGAGCCGCCGGCGATGAACGGCGTGGCGAACAGCAGCCCCCGCCGGCCCTCGGCCGAGGAGCCGAGGGTGAGGTCGAGCTTCGCCAGCTCGCTCTGCGGGGTGTCCCGGTTGAGGCCGTTCCACATGGTGGTGCGGTGGCGCTGGCTGTAGACGGTCTGGTACTCGGTGCGCTCGCCCTTCGCGAAGTACACCTGCACCTGCTGGTACAGCTCGCCCTCCGCGGTCTTCGGGCCGAGGTGCGCTGTGCGCACGTCGGTGTCGCCCGGTACGGCGGAGAACACCCCCATGCCCGTGTCGGCCGTGGAGACGTCCATGCTCAGGTCGACGGCCGTCCGCTCGGCGGACGCGTCCGGGACGGTGACGTCGATCGGCCGCGCGGTCCGGGCGTCCACGGTGACGGTGGAGTCCCCGGTGACGTCCAGGCGCGGCTGGTTGATCCAGTCGTACTCGGTCAGCTCCTCGCCCTCGAACTTCGCGATGTCGGCGCTGACCAGGTAACGCCCCTTGGGTACGCGCACGGTGGCGGTCTCGCCGTCGAAGAACTCGAAGACGCCCGCGTTGCTCTCCTCCATGCCGGTCAGCAGCGCGAAGCCGGCCGCGGTCGGCTGCCCGTCGCGCCCGAGGAACTCGACGGTGACGTCGTACGACTCCACCTCGCGCTCCACGCCGCCGGGGGTGACGACGCGCTGGCCGCCGCCGGCCGCCGTGACGAACACCGAGAACACGCCGTCGGTGTCCCCGGCGCCGGCGTCGGCGGTCACCGGCACCTCGGCGGTGCCGCCGGCCGGGACGGTGACCTCGTCGGCGCCGAGGGTGAACATCCCCTCGGGCGCGGCGCCGCCGCCCGGCTGCACGGTGGACGTCGACAGCGACAGCGTGACGTCCTCGGTGCCCAGGTTCCGGTACGTGATCCGCTTCGTCACCGGCTCGTCGTCGTCGTGCGGCCACGCCTGCCTGCCGAAGCTCAGCGACGCCGGCTCGGTCACCACCGACTGCCCCATCGCCTGGTCCGCGGCGATGAGCCCGGCGCCCTGGCCGTACGCGCCGCGCTTGGCGGCGGGCTTGGCCGACGCGGACAGCGCGGCCTTCAGCCGCTGCCCGGTCCAGTCCGGGTGCTGCTGCGCGAGGAGCGCGGCGGCGCCCGCGACGTGCGGGGTCGCCATGGACGTACCGTCGATCGTCAGGTAGCCCGTGGGGTTCTGGCCGACCTCCCGCTCGATGACGCTGCCGGGCGCGGCGGCCGCGGTGATCGCCACGCCGGGGGCGGTGACGTCGGGCTTGACGGCGCCGTCGCCGATGCGCGGGCCCCGCGAGGAGAAGCCCGCCAGCCCGCCGTTCGGGCCGACGGCGCCGACGGTCAGCGCGGCGTCGGCGGAGCCGGGCGAGTCGATGCTGTGGGACGCGCCGGAGTTGCCGGCGGCGACGGCGAACAGCACGCCCTCCTCGGCGGAGATCCGGTTGACGGCCTCCTCCAGCGGGTCGACCTCGGGGGTGTCGCCGCCGCCGAGGCTGAGGTTGATGATGTCGGCGCCCTGGCCGACGGCCCACTCGAAGCCGGCGAGGATGCCGGAGTCGTCGCCGAAGCCGTCGTCGTCGAGCACCTTGCCCGCCAGCAGCTTCGCGTCGGGGGCGACGCCGGTGAACCTGCCGTCCGACATCGCGCCCGTGCCGGCCGCGATGGACGCGACGTGGGTGCCGTGCCCGAAGCGATCCTCGGCGTCGGGCGAGGGCGTGAAGTTCTCGCTGGCGACAACCTGGCCGGCGAGGTCCCGGTGGGTTTCGTCGACGCCGGTGTCGAGCACGGCGATCTTCACGCCGTCGCCCGTGTAGCCGGCGTCCCAGGCGGCCGGGGCGCCGATCTGCGGCACGCTGACGTCCAGGCTGGCGCGGCGTACGCCGTCCAGCCAGACGCGCCGTACGCCGGCCTCGGCGGCCAGCGGCTCGGCGGCGGCGTCGCCGCCGCGGACGCGGGTCAGCGCCTTCCACGCCTTGCCGGCGTCGCTCTTGGCGGTGGTGACGGCCTCGGCGTTGAGCCGGGGGAAGCGGTGCTCGACGTCGGTGCCGTCGGCGGCGCGCAACCGGTTCCGCGCCTCGGGGCGCTCGCCGCGGTAGTCGACGATGAACTTCAGGCCCGCGCGCTGCTGGCGTACGTACTCGGGGCGGGCCTGGAGCGTGACGTCGAAGAGCCGCCGGTCCAGCGTGCCGTCGCCGACGAGTTCGGTGGCGTCGCCCGGGACGACGTAGGTGTGGCCCTCCGACTCGAAGGTCCGCACGGGTATCCCGTCGCGGCCGGGGCCGCGGTCGACCGCCACGGCGTCGCCGCCGGCGCCGACCCGTACCCGGTCACCGGTGATCAACGTCACCCAGGTGCCGCCCTGTTTCCCGTACCGCGCGGATCCCCCGGCCGCTCCGTCCGCCGGCGCGGCGGACGCCGGCGGTGCGGCCATGAGGCCCGCCGTGAGCGCCGCCGACGCCGCGGCGGCTAAGGCGGTGAATCCCGCCCGCTTGATGTGTGTGCGCACTAACCCCTCCCGATGCCTGGAGGGGCCAGGAGTCCCCGTAGGCCCCCCGACCCCCGTTTACTCCATCATCCGCCGATCGGCGCCGAACAGTTCCCCGTGTTTCGGCCATCCTTCCGGCCGGGCGCCGCGGACGCGCTGGTCAGGGGCGTACCGGCGGAATTGTTCCGCGAGGGGTTTTGTTCGGCAGCCACAACTACTGGCGCTCGCCGGCCTGTTCGCCCGGCTCGTGCTCGCGGAACTCGGCCCAGATCGCCTTGCCGTCCCCCCGCGGCTCCACGCCCCAGCCGTCCGCCAGCTCCTGAAGCAGCAGCACCCCGCGGCCCGACGACGCCATCTCGCCCGGGTGCCGGCGGTGCGGCAGGTTGCCGTCCGCGTCGGCGACCGTCATGCGCAGCAGCCGCCGGCCGGGCGGGCCGGTGACGTCGGCCAGGACGCTGGCGGTGCTGTCCGTGTGGATCATGACGTTCGCGATCATCTCCGAGAGCGCCAGCTCCGCCGCGTCGATCTGCTCCGCGGTCGCCCAGTCGTGCAGCAGGCTGCGCAGCTGGTGCCGGGCGTCGGAGATGCGCTGCTGCTCGGCCTGCGGCACCGGCAGGTACATGTGCCGCTCCGACTCCGGGTGCGCCCGCCGGGTCGCGCCCGCGGTGCGCAGCAGGACGAACGCGATGTCGTCCTGGCTGCGCCCGGAGTGCGGCCCGCGGTCGGCGTACGAGGCCGGGCCGGTCACCGCGTCCACGAGCGCGTCCGCGACCGTCTCCAGCCCCGCGCCGAGCGTCGCCCCGAACGCGGCGCCGAGCCGCGCCTGCCCGCTGTACAGGTCGTGGCCGCCGGTCTCCACCAGGCCGTCGGTGCACAGGAGCATGGTCTCGTCCGGTTCGAGCGTGTGCTCGGAGAGCGGGTACTCCGGGTCCGCCTCGATGCCCAGCGGCAGCCCGCCCTCGCTGGGGTGGATGATCATCGCGCCGTCCGGCAGCGCCACCGCGGGGTCGAGGTGACCGGCCCGGGCCACGGTCAGCGTGCCCGTCAGCGGGTCGGCCTGGAGGTAGAGGCAGGTGGCGAAGCGGGCGTCGGCGGGGTTGTCGGACTGCTGCTCCCCCAGCCGGGTGAGGAAGCCGGAGGCGCGGGCCAGCACGGCGTCCGGGCGGTGGCCCTCGGAGGCGTACGCGCGGATCGCGATGCGCAGCTGGCTCATCAGCCCTGCGGCCCGCACGTCGTGCCCCTGCACGTCCCCGATGACCAGGGCCGTCTGCCCGGACGGCAGCGCGAACACGTCGTACCAGTCGCCGCCGATCTGCAGCCCGCCGCCGGACGGGACGTACCGCGCCGCCACCTCGAAGCCCGGGACGCGGGCGACCGCCGGCATCATGCTGCGCTGCAACCCCTCGGCCAGCTCCCGCTCCGACTCGTTGACGTGCGCGTCCGACAGCGCCTGCGCCAGCATCCGGGCCACCGTCGTCAGCACCGACCGCTCGTCCGGCGTGAACGGCACCTCGTCCTCGAACGCCGCCATCCACGCCCCGACCGTCCGCCCCTCCGCCACCAGCGGCAGGAAGGCCCACGACCGGCGCGGGGTGCCGGCGGAGACCCGCCACGACTCGGGGTAGCGGCGCGCCAGCTCGTCGCGGCCGGTGACGTACACCGCGCGTCCGGTGCGCGCCGCCTCCTGCGCGGGGAACGCGGTGTTCAGCGGGCGGTCCCGGTAGGGCTCGGTCTCCTCGGGCCGGTAGCCGTGGTGGCCGATGAGGAGCAGGTCGTCGCCCTCGATCGCGAAGACCGCCATCGCGTCCGGCGAGAAGCCGGGCATCGACAGCGACCCCGCCACCCGCAGCACCTGGTCGGTGGAGCGGGCCTCGGCGAGCGCGCGGCCGGCGGAGAGCAGGAACGCCTCGCGGGACAGCCGCCAGTCGCTCGTCCCCAGCGGCCGGTCGCCGCCCGCGGGCGGCCGCGGCGGCGGGGCGACGATCTCCTGGACGGTGCCGACGATCTCGGTCTGCTCCTCCCGCGCCGTCGGCAGCGCGCGCATCCGGCAGCGCACCACCCGTACGACGTCGCCCTCGGCGTCGACGACGCGCAGCCGGCCCTCCGCGAGGGTGCCCTCGGCGAGGGCGAGGTCGAGGATGCCGGCGAGTTCGATGTAGTCCACGCCGTGCAGCCGGGCGCGTACCGCGGACGCGTGGACGGTGACCCGCGCGGGCGGCAGCCCGAGGAGCCGGGCGGCCTGCTCGTCCAGGACCACGCCGTCGGTGTGCGTCGCCCAGCGCCAGACGCCCGTACCCAGCCCGGATAGCACCTCTTCGGTACGCATTGTCCACATTTTATGCTTCAGGGTGGCGGGGACGGCGTTTCGCTCCCCGGCGTCACGCCCGGCTCAGCCGCTCGCGGACGGCCGCCCGCTCGGCGGGGTTGGCGGTGAGGTCCAGCGCCCGCCGGTCGGCGGCGCGGGCCTCGGCGGGACGGCCGAGCGCGCGCAGGAGGTCGGCGCGGGTGGCGTGGTAGAGGTGGTAGCGGCTCAGGTCGGCGGCAAGCGCCCCGGTCTCGGCCAGGGCGGCGGCCGGTCCGGCGGTGTAGCGCAGCGCGACGGCCCGGTGCAACCGGGTGACCGGCGACGGCGCCAGGTGCAGCAGCATGTCGTACAGCAGCACGATCTGCTCCCAGTCCGTCTCCGCCCAGCTGTCCGCCTCCGCGTGACAGGCCACGATCGCCGCCTGCAACTGGTACGGGCCCGGCCGCCGGCGGCGTACGGCCCGGGTGAGCAGCCGGGCGGCCGCCTCGATCTCCCGCCGGTCCCACAGCGACCGGTCCTGATCCCGGAGCCGTACGAGGCCGCCGTCCCGGAAGCGCGCGGCGCCGCGGGCGCGGTGCAGCCGGATGAGCGCGAGCAGCCCGGCCGGCTCGGGCTCGGCGGGCATCGCGCCGTGCAGCAGGGCGGCGAGCCACTCGGCGTCGTCGACGAGGTCGCGGGAGTGGGCGCGGTCGGCGGTGGAGAGGTAGCCCTCGTTGAAGAGCAGGTAGATGACCGCGAGCACCTCGGTGAGCCGGGCGGCCTGCTCGTCGGCGGCCGGCACCCGGTAGGGGATGCCTGTCTCGGTGATCCGCCGCTTGGCCCGCGAGATGCGCTGCGCGACCGTCGCCTCCCGGACCAGGAAGGCGCGGGCGATCTGCGCGGTCGTCAGCCCGCAGACCACGCGCAGGGTCAGGGCGATGCGGGCCTCGCGGGGCAGGGCGGGGTGGCAGCAGGTGAAGACGAGCCGGAGCCGGTCGTCGCCCGGGCCCTCGCGGCCGTGCGGCCAGTCCTCCTGCCGGACGAGCTGCGCCAGCTTCTCCCGGTACGTCTCCTCGCGGCGCAGCAGGTCGAGGCCGCGGTTGCGGGCGACGGTGTAGAGCCAGGCGTCGGGGCGGTCGGGGACGCCCTCGGCGGGCCAGCGGCGGAGGGCTGCGACGACGGCGTCCTGGACGAGGTCCTCGGCGGTGGCGAAGTCGCCGGTGAGGCGGATGAGGGCGCCGGCGAGGCGGGCGGCGTGGTCGCGTACGACCCGGTCGAGGGCGCCGTGGGCGTTTTGGGCGCCGTGGGCGGCGGAGCCGGGGGCCGCTGCCCGTACGCCCGCGGAGGGCTCCGGCTCGCCGCCCACGGGTCAGGCCACCGGGCGGGAGTCCGCCGCGGCCCCGGCGTCCGCCACTGCCCCGGCGTCCGCCGCAGCCCGGGAGGCCGCCGCGCCCCGGGAGTCGGCCGCGCCTCGGGAGTCCACCGGGACCGGCACCTCCACCGGCCGGATCTCCACCACCGGGCACCCGGGCCAGCCGGCGGCCATCCGCAGCGCCTCGTCCAGATCCGCCACCTCGACCTCCGCGTAACCGCTGACCACCTCCTTGCCCTCCACGAACGGCCCGTCCACGACCACCGGCTCACCGCCGCCCAGCCGCACCGTCGTGGCGGAGTCCGGATCCCGCAGCTTCTGCCCGCCGCGCATCTTGCCGGCGTGCTCGGCGAACCACTCGTCCACGCGCTCGAACAGCCGCGCCCGCTCGGCCGGGCCCAGCGAGCCCAGCTCCTCCTGGAACTCGGGCGTGTCCACGAACAGCAGCACGTACTTCACGACGCGCCCCCCTCCCCCTCGCCGGCCCCGCCCTGCATCGCGGCCATCCGCCGCATCGCCTCGTCCGGCGCCACGTCCTCGACGTGCGTCGCCACCGTCCACCCGTGCCCGAACGGGTCGATCAGGAACCCGTCCCGGTCGCCGTAGAACTGGTCCTCCGGCGCCCGCTTCAGCTCCGCGCCCCGCTCGACGGCCCGCGCGACGACGGCGTCGACGTCCTCGACGTACACGTACAGAAACACCGGCGAGCCCGCCAGCCCGCCGGACGGCGGCTCCTGCGTCCCCAGCTCCTTCGACGCCTCCTCGACCATGACGGCGGAGTCGCCGATCTCGATCTCGGCGTGCACGACGCCGCCGTCGGGACCGGGGAAGCGCACGCGCTCGGTGGCGCCGAAGACGTCGGCGTAGAAGTCCAGCGCCTCGGCGGCGCCCCGGATGACGAGGCAGGCGGTGACGCGCCGGCTGCCGTCCGGGATGTAGTGCGGTCGGGTCATGGTTCTCTCCTCACCGGGAGCCCTTCTGCCGGACCCCCCGCCTGTTGGACGATCGGGCGGGGCACGATTTCGACACTACGGCGGAACGAACCGGAGAAGCACCCTGTGACCAGCATCGACGCCGAGCAGCAGCGGGTGGCGGCGTTCCGCCGCTCCCTGGGGCTGGAGCACCTGATCGACGTGCACACCCACTTCATGCCGCCGCAGGTGCTCGCGAAGGTCTGGGCGTACTTCGACGCCGCCGGCCCGCTGGTCGGCCGCCCGTGGCCGATCACGTACCGGCAGGACGAGGCCGAGCGGGTGAAGCTGCTGCGCGGCTTCGGGGTGCGCGCCTTCACGTCGATGCTGTACCCGCACAAACCGGGCATGGCGCGCTGGCTGAACGACTGGTCCGCCGACTTCGCCGCCCGCACGTCGGACTGCCTCCACACGGCGACGTTCTTCGCCGAACCGGGCGCGGCGGACGACGTACGGCGGGCGATGGCCCAGGGCGCGCGGGTCTTCAAGTGCCACCTCCAGGTCGGCGCGTACGACCCGAACACCCCCGCGCTCGACGAGGTCTGGTCCCTCCTCGCGGACGCCGCCCTCCCCGTCGTCACCCACTGCGGCTCCGGCCCGGTCCCCGGCCCCCACACGGGCCCCGCCCCGATCGCGGCCCTGCTGCGCCGCCACCCCCGGCTGCGGCTGGTCGTGGCCCACCTGGGGATGCCGGAGTACGAGGACTTCCTGACCCTCGCCGAACGCCACGACCACGTCATGCTCGACACCACGATGGCCTTCACCCCCTTCGCCGAGTCCGCCGCCCCCTTCCCACCCCGCGCCCGCCCCCGCCTGTCCGCCCTGCGGGACCGCGTCCTGCTCGGCACGGACTTCCCGAACATCCCGTACCCCTACGCGGACGCCCTGGCCGCCCTGGCCGCGCAGGACCTCGGCGACGACTGGCTCCGCGCGGTCTGCCACGACAACGCGGCCCGCCTCTTCGGGCTGTAGGGACCCCTCCGCTTCGTTTAGGGGACCCGCCCGGGGTTCTGCTACGCTGATCCAGCGACGTCACGGCCCGTAGCCGACGACGGAGAATCCCGGTAGGGAACACGCATCATCCTGTGCGAGACTGGCTCTCGCGCAAGCCTGGTCCTGTGGAGCAGTTTGGAGTGCTCGCCACCCTGTCAAGGTGGAGGCCGCGGGTTCAAATCCCGTCAGGACCGCCACCCTCAGGCACGCCTGAGGGGCCACCCGACTGGGGACCCCGGTCCCCGGCCACCGGGCTGGGTAGCTCAGTTGGTACGAGCGTCCGCCTGAAAAGCGGAAGGTCGCCGGTTCGACCCCGGCCCCAGCCACATGAAGCCCCCTCTTCGGAGGGGGCGTTTTCGTGCCCGGGGACGCCGGCCGGCAGGGCGAGCGCTCCGCCCGTCGGGCGGGCTGCCTGCGCAGGCCCTGCCGGGGCGGCGGGGTCGGTACGCTCGGACGAGCAGCGGTGGCCATCCGAGGGGGGCGGCAGGTGTCCGGTCTCGATGCCGACGACCCGCGTGAGGTGGGGGGCTATCTGATCGAGAGCCCGCTCGGCGCCGGCGGCATGGGGCGGGTCTACCGCGGGCGTTCGCCCGGGGGGCGCGTCGTCGCGGTGAAGGTGGCGCGCGCGGAGTTGGCGGCCGATCCCGGGTTCCGGGCGCGTTTCCGCGGCGAGGTCGAGGCGGCCCGGCGGGTGGGCGGGTTCCACACCGCGCAGGTGGTGGACGCCGATCCGGACGCGGACCCGCCGTGGGTGGTCACGGCGTTTGTCTCCGGGCGTCCGCTGGATCAGCTGGTCACGGCGGACGGCCCGTTGAGCGAGCGCGCGTTGCCGGCGCTGGGGGCGGCGCTGGCGGAGGCTCTGCAGGCCATCCATGCCTGCGGTCTGGTTCATCGGGACCTGAAGCCGTCCAACATCATCGTGGGCGAGGACGGGCCGCGGGTGCTGGACTTCGGTATCGCGCGGGCCCTGGAGGAGACCCGGCTGACGATGACCGGCCAGGTGATCGGCACCCCCGGGTACCAGGCTCCCGAGCAGGTCACGGGGGGCCGTGTGGGGCCGGCGTGCGATCTGTTCGCGCTGGGGGCGGTGCTGGTGTACGCGGCCGGGGGGCGGGCCTTCGGCACGGGGTCGCCGATGGCGCTGATGTACCGGGTGGCGCACCAGGACGCGGACGTCTCCGCGCTCCCCGAGCCGATGAGAGCCCTCGTCGCCCGTTGTCTCCATCGCGATCCTGCCGCCCGGCCGACCCCGGCGGAGGTCCTGGCCGCCTGCACCGGCGGGGGCCGGACGCACACCGCCCACCCGGTCCGTGGCGGAAGGGCTCCGGTCCCTCCCGCGCGCCACGCGGGCGCCGCCGGCCACGCGCCCACGGAACCCGACTTCCGGCCCTTCTGGTTCGCCGTCCCGGTGCCCCGTGAGCTGGTGAGCGCGGAGGGCCGCGCGCTCTCGCCCCCGGAAGAACTCAAACCCGGGGTCTGGTATCTCGCCGTCGCGCGCGCGGGAGACGCCCTCCTCGTACAGACCAGCACCGGCCGCCGCGGGCTCCTCACCGACACGGCGCACATCCAGATCGGAGACAGCGACGCGGTCTCCCCCGATCCGGACTTCCGGCCCTTCTGGTTCGCCGTTCCGGTGCCCCGCACCCTGGTGGACGAGGATGGCTCTCCGCTCTCCCCGGCGGAGGAACTCCAACCCGGCGAATGGCACCTCGCCCTCGCGAGCGCGGGAGACGCACTCCTGGTACGCACCGCGACCGGTCAGCGCCGGCTGCTGCCCGACACCGCCGGTATCCAGCGCGGCTGACACGGGCGCGCCCTCCGGTCAAGCCTCCTCCGCCGGCGCGGCCTCCCGGCCGCCCGGGTGGCGGTGGCGCCAGGTCCAGAAGACCGCCGTGCCCACGACCGCCCACCCCGCCAGCACCAGGTACGGGAACGGGTGCTGGTGCCCGGCGAAGTACACCGCCGTGTGCTGCGCGTTCACCGACGCGCCCGGGGGCAGCCAGCGGCCGATCTCGCCCAGCGGCGACGGCAGCAGCGGCCACGAGACGGCGCCGCCGGACGACGGGTTGCCGACCAGCACCATCACCACCCACGTCGGCAGGATCGCCCACCGCCCCAGCAGGGTGTTGAACATGGTGAAGACCATTCCCGACGTGAACATCGTCAGCGCCAGCGTCAGCCACGACTGCGGGAACGGCAGCCGCACCACCCCCAGCAGCAGGTCCACGACCGCGTAGATCGTGAAGCCGCCGAGCAGCGCGTACGCCGCCGTGAACGCGATGCGCTCCGCCGGGTTCAGCGCGTGCGCGTGCACGCTCAGCTGGATCGCGCCCATGAAGCCGACGATCACCGCCGCGAGCGAGATGTAGAAGAGCGCGAGCCCCTGCGGGTCGCCGGACTGCATCGGCTTGATGTCCCGTACGGTCAGCGGCACGCCGGTCCGCTTCGCGACCCGCGGCGCCTCCTCCTGGAGCAGCCGCGCCACCGACGCGCCCGCCGCGCCGGACAGGTCGACCCGCATCCGGTCCGGCGTCACCCGCAGGACCGCGAAGACCCGCTGTTCCTCGACCGCGTCGCGGGCCCGGGCGTACGTGTCGTACGGGCGCAGCTCCACCGACGCGTCCGTGGCGTCCTCCAGGCCCCTGATGAACGCCCGGGCGCCGGGCTCGGCGTCGACGTCGCCGACGACCGCGACCGGCAGGTCGTGCGGCGTGGGGTTGGCCATCGCGGCGGTGTACGAACCGGCGAAGAGCCCCGCGACGGCGGCGAGGAGCAGGACCAGCACGACCGGGGTGAGGAACGGGCCGGCGCGGAAGGCGCGGAACCGCTCGGGTACGGGGCGGGGGGTCGGCGGCTCCTCCTCGGTCACAGACGACCAGCTTAGTGTGATATACGGCTTTTGACCTGTTCAGTCCCCCACCCGAAATGGTTCGCCCCCGCCCCCACCCGGGTGAGATCCTTGACTCCGTATGTCCACTTCCGCCGCCCCCAGCTTCGCCGACCTCGGCGCCCGCCTCTCCGCCCTCACGCTCCGCGACGAGCAGCGGCTCGGCCGCCGCCTCGACGGCGCCCGCCGCGTCCGCAAGCCGGAGGCGCGGGCCGCCGTGCTCGCCGAGATCGCCGCGGCCGTCGACGCCGCGGAGCTGACCGCCGAGCGCCGCCGCGCCGCGGTGCCCCCCGTGTCGTATCCGCCGGAGCTGCCGGTCAGCCAGAAGAAGGACGACATCCTCGCGGCCATACGCGACCACCAGGTCGTGATCGTCGCGGGCGAGACCGGCTCCGGCAAGACGACCCAGATCCCGAAGATCTGCCTGGAGCTGGGCCGGGGCGTCCGCGGCCTGATCGGGCACACGCAGCCCCGCCGCATCGCGGCCCGCACGGTCGCCGAGCGCGTCGCCGACGAGCTGGGCACGCCGCTCGGCGAGGCGGTCGGCTGGAAGGTGCGGTTCACCGACCAGGTCGGCGGCGACACGCTGGTCAAGCTCATGACCGACGGCATTCTGCTCGCCGAGATCCAGACGGACCGGGAGCTGCGCCAGTACGACACGATCATCATCGACGAGGCGCACGAGCGCAGCCTGAACATCGACTTCCTCCTCGGCTACCTCGCCCGCCTCCTGCCCCGCCGCCCCGACCTCAAGGTCGTCATCACCTCCGCGACCATCGACCCGGAGCGCTTCTCCCGGCACTTCGGCGACGCGCCGATCGTCGAGGTCAGCGGGCGTACGTACCCCGTCGAGGTGCGCTACCGCCCGCTCGTCGAGGAGGGCGAGGACAGCGACACCGACCGGGACCAGACCACCGCGATCTGCGACGCCGTCGACGAGCTCCAGGCCGAGGGCGACGGCTCCGGCGACATCCTCGTCTTCCTCTCCGGCGAGCGCGAGATCCGCGACACCGCGGACGCCCTCGCCCGGCAGAAGCTCCGCAACACCGAGGTCCTGCCCCTCTACGCCCGTCTCTCGCACGCCGAGCAGCACCGCGTCTTCCAGCGCCACGGCGGCACCAGACGCGTCGTCCTCGCCACGAACGTCGCCGAGACCTCCCTGACCGTCCCCGGCATCCGGTACGTCATCGACACCGGCTTCGCGCGCATCTCCCGCTACAGCCACCGCACCAAGGTCCAGCGCCTCCCCATCGAGCCCGTCTCCCAGGCCAGCGCCAACCAGCGCAAGGGCCGCTGCGGCCGGCTCGCCGACGGCATCTGCGTCCGGCTGTACTCGGAGGAGGACTTCCTCGCCCGCCCCGAGTTCACCGACGCCGAGATCCTCCGGACGAACCTCGCCTCCGTCATCCTCCAGATGACCGCCGCCGGCCTCGGCGACATCGAGAAGTTCCCGTTCATCGACCCGCCGGACAGCCGCAACATCAAGGCGGGCGTCCAGCTCCTCGAAGAGCTGCACGCGCTCGATACGGCCCGGAAAGACCCGAAGAAACGCCTCACCGACACCGGCCGCAAGCTCGCCCAGCTGCCCGTCGACCCGCGGCTGGCGCGCATGGTGCTGGAGGCCGAGCGCAACGGCTGCGTACGCGAGGTCATGGTCATCGCCGCCGCCCTGTCCATCCAGGACCCGCGCGAGCGCCCCGCCGACAAGCAGCAGCAGGCCGACCAGCACCACGCCCGCTTCCGCGACGAATCCAGCGACTTCGTGACGTTCCTCAACCTGTGGCGCTACGTGCGCGAGCAGCAGAAGGCGCTGTCGTCGTCCGCGTTCCGCCGCATGTGCAAGCGCGAGTTCCTCAACTACCTGCGCATACGGGAGTGGCAGGACATCTACTCGCAGCTGCGCACGATCGCCCGCGGCATGGACATCCACCCCGCGGACCAGGACGCGGCGCCCGAGCTGGTCCACCGCTCGCTGCTCGCCGGGCTGCTCAGCCACATCGGGCTGAAGAACGCCGGGGGGGAGGGCGGGAGAGAAGGAGCCGCGAAGAACGAGTTTCTGGGCGCGCGCAGCGCGAAGTTCGCCGTCTTCCCCGGCTCGGCGCTGTTCAAGAAGCCGCCGCGCTGGGTCATGTCGGCCGAGCTGGTCGAGACCTCCCGCCTCTGGGCCCGGGTCAACGCGAAGGTCGAGCCCGAGTGGGTGGAGCCGCTGGCGCAGCACCTCGTCAAGCGCACGTACAGCGAGCCCCACTGGGAGAAGGACCAGGCCGCCGTCATGGCGTACGAGCGCGTCACCCTCTACGGCGTGCCGCTGGTGGCCCGGCGCCCGGTCAACTACGGCCGCATCGACCCCGAGACGTGCCGCGACCTGTTCATCCGGCACGCGCTGGTCGAGGGCGACTGGCGTACGCACCACAAGTTCTTCGCCGCCAACCGCCGCCTCCTCACCGAGGTCGAGGAGCTGGAGCACCGGGCCCGCCGCCGCGACATCCTCGTGGACGACGAGACCCTCTTCGACTTCTACGACCAGCGCGTCCCCGAGGACGTCGTGTCCGGGGCGCACTTCGACTCCTGGTGGAAGAAGAAGCAGCGCGAGGATCCGGAGCTGCTCAACTTCGAGAAGTCGATGCTGATCAACGAGCGGGCGGAGGGGGTCACCAAGGACGACTACCCCGACGCGTGGCGGCAGGGGAAGCTGAAGCTGCGGGTGACGTACCAGTTCGAGCCGGGCACGGACGCGGACGGCGTCACCGTGCACGTACCGTTGCAGATCCTCAACCAGGTGGCGCCGGAGGGCTTCGACTGGCAGATCCCGGGGCTGCGCGAGGACGTGGTCACCGAGCTGATCCGCTCGCTGCCGAAGCCGGTCCGGCGCAACTACGTCCCCGCGCCGAACTACGCCAAGGCGTTCCTGGAGCGCGCCGTGCCGGTGCAGGAGCCGCTGACGACGGCGCTGGCGCGGGAGTTGCAGCGGATGGTGGGGGTGCCGGTCGCGGCGGAGGACTTCGACTGGGGGAAGGTGCCCGAGCACCTCAAGATCACCTTCCGGGTGACCGACGAACGGCGGCGGCAGCTGGCGGAGTCGAAGGACCTGGAGGAGCTGCGGCTCCGCCTGAAGCCCCGGACGCGGGCGGCGATCACGAAGGCGTTCGACGAGGCGGCGGGCGGCGGGAGCGGCGGGAAGGCCCGTGGCGCGGCGGCGGAGGGCGACGGCGGCGGGCCCGCCTTCAACCGGCGCACCGGCCTGACCTCCTGGACCGTAGGCGCGCTCCCCCGCACCTTCGAGACCCGGCGCGGCGGCCACACCGTCAAGGCGTACCCGGCGCTGGCCGACGAGGGCGAGACGGTCGCCGTCCGGCTGTACGACACGGAGGCGGAGCAGTCCGCCGCCATGTGGGCCGGCACCCGCCGCCTGATCCTGCTCCAACTGCCGTCCAACCCCGCGAAGTTCGCCAACGGCACCCTCTCCAACCAGGCGAAGCTGGCCCTCTCCCGCACCCCGCACGGCAGCGTGCAGGCCCTCTTCGAGGACTGCGTCACCGCCGCCGCCGACCGGCTGATCGCCGCCCACGGCGGCCCCGCGTGGGACGAGGAGGGCTTCCGCAAGCTCTTCGACGCCGTACGGGCCGACATCGTGGACGCGACGATGCGGACCATCCGGCAGGTGCAGGAGGTGCTGGCGGCCTGGCACTCCTGCGAGGGGCGGCTGCGGGCCGTGCGGAGCCCGGTGCTGACGGAGTCCGCGGCGGACGTACGCGAGCAGCTGGCGTGGCTGGTGAAGCCGGGCTTCGTCACCGAGCACGGCGCGGGCCGGCTGCCGGACCTGCTGCGGTACCTGGTCGCGGCGGACCGCCGGCTCCAGCAGCTCGCCACGCACGCGGAGCGGGACCGGGCGCGGATGGCGAAGGTCAAGGAGATGCAGGACGAGTACGCGTGGCTGCTGGAGCAGCAGCCGCCGGGGCGGCCGGTGCCGAAGGCGGTGCGGGACGTGCGGTGGATGATCGAGGAGCTGCGGGTCAGCTACTTCGCGCACGCGCTGGGGACGGCGTACCCGATCTCCGACAAGCGGATCGTGAAGGCGGTCGACGCGCTGGTGCCGCCGGCCCGGTGAGCCGCGGGAACCGGTTCGACCGGGGACCTGAGCTGCTGTAGAGTCGGGCACGCGCGTTCGCGCACGCAAGGTCCTGTGGAGCAGTTTGGAGTGCTCGCCACCCTGTCAAGGTGGAGGCCGCGGGTTCAAATCCCGTCAGGACCGCCCTGCATCTCGTCCGACCTCACCGGCCTCCGTCGTCACGGCGGAGGCCTTCCGTCACTCCCGTGTCGCTCCGCCGCTGGTACGCGGTCTAGACCGGCTGCCCGTTTCCTTGACGGGCGTCCGGCCACCCGTTACCCAAGGTCTATGACGACGACCGTGCGGCACGAGACGAAGGCCCTTCTGCGCGCCCACCTGTCCGCCGCGTCGTCGTACGGGCACCTCACCCCCCACTGCGCCGTCTGCAGCCGGCTGCTGCGGCTGGCGATGGAGTCGGCGCCGCCGGAGATCGCAGACGCGAACGGCGCGGAGCACGCGGACCGCACGGACGGTGCGGACGGTGCGGACGACCCGCAGGGGGCGGCCGCGGCCGGTGAGGCGGCGCCGCCGGACCGGGGCACGAGGTGACGGGGGTCAATATCGCAGCATTCCCGACGCCGCAAGCCACCGCGCATGTGACGGGGATCACTGATTCGGTTTCGAATCGGGGGGATTTACACCCCCCTTAGGTCGGGTCAATTTTGTATGTGCCATTGCACCCGTGCCCGGACGGGCACCGGCCCGCCGTCGCCGCGTACGCGAACGGCCCCCGGCAACCGCCCTGGGGAGGGCGGTCACTGGGGGCCGTACATCACCTCGCGCCGGACCCGGCGGAGTCCAGCGCGATCGACGACGCTGCGTCGTCCCGCGTGGCGAAGGCGGTGGGCCGGGCTAGGGGGTCCCGGCGTGCGCCCCGGCGACGCGGCTGGTCAGGCTTCGCTGCGCTGCTGCGGAATGCCCGCCAGCAGTGCGCGGACCTCCGCCTCGCGGTAGCGGCGATGCCCGCCGAGCGTGCGGATCGACGTGAGCTTGCCGGCCTTCGCCCAGCGCGTGACCGTCTTCGGGTCAACGCGGAACATCGTGGCTACTTCGGCGGGGGTCAGCAGCGGCTCGGCGTCAGGGGTGCGAGCGGTCATGAGCGGCCTCCTCGGGAGAACCGAACCTTCTCGGTTCTTTCCTCTAAATTCTGCACCTTGACCCTCGTTGACCGATATGGCCGACGGGGGTCGAGTCGGTAATAGGACGAACGGCTTGTCCTCGGCACTACAACTACACCATCTGTCCAGCGGCGTCGGCCAAACCGATGGAATTGCCCTCTGAGGTGTTCAACCTCGACGGATCCCGCTGGACCGGGCCATAGCGGACAGTCACGCCATCGTGACGATCAGTCACAGCACCACCAGAGGTCACAAGGTCTCCCACGAGAGGATCAATGCTCGGCATTCCACCCTAAGTTGGACGGAACATACCCCATCTGGACTCCTTGCCCTATATCGTCACCCAGGCTACGCGGTGACGGCAAGACCCGGGTACGTGCTTTCCATCACGGTTGACCAATTAGCCGGGTTCGGGACCTTCGTCCGGGACGGAGGTCCCGGGGTGCAGGGGCCGAACGGCCCCTTCCGCGCCGGGGCATGGCGGGACACTAGTCCGGATTTGTTCGTCGCACTAGTGAGCGCTTGTTCAGCGCCCGGCCTCCGGACCCGCCCCGCGGGCCCCGGCGCCAGGGGCGTTCGGCGGCTAGCTCGCGAACTGCCGCTCGCGCACCGCGCCCCAACGGTCCGTCAGCCGCTGGTACGCCCGCCCGGCCCGCTCCTCGTCCCCCTCCGCCAGCGCCGCCAGGCCCTCCGCGACCTCCGCCGCCGACCGGTCCTCCGCCAGGTGCTCCTGCGGCAGCACGTGCACGAGCCCGCCGTAGTCCAGCTCCACCAGCGACCGCGGATGGAACTCCTCCAGCCACTTCCCCACGTCCACCAGCCCCTCGACCAGCGGCGCCTGCCCCACCGCCGACCGCAGCGCCTTCAGCCCGCGCGCCACCCGCCGCCGGGCCTGCACCATCGGCGTGCGGTAGCGCAGCAGCGTGCGCGGCCCCGTCTCGTACTCCCGCTCCTCGTCGGCGAAGAGCACGAACCAGCGCATCGGCACCGTCCACACCGCGGACCTGATCCACGGCCGCGCGTCCGGGTTGTCCACCCGCCAGCGCGCGTGGTCGGCGAGCGCCTGTTCCCGTACGACCTCGGGCAGCGCCGCCTCCAGCACCGGCCGGGGCAGCTCCTCGACCAGCTCGTCCAGCGCCATCCAGCTGCGCAGCCGGGTGCGCCAGGGGCACACGCACGTCACGCCGTCCACCTCGGTCACGAAGGCGTCGCCGCTCTCGTGCGCCGGGGCCGCCGTCGGCGGGGTGCCGGCCAGCCCGGCCAGGGCGCGGAGCAGCTCGTCCTGGCTGGTGGGGGTGGCCTCGCGGGCGGCGTAGCGGTACCAGTGGGTGCGTTCCGGTTCGGGGAAGGCGGCCAGTGGTTCGTACACGCGCAGGTACGTCGCGTACGGGATCACCAGTGACGACACCACGGCCAACGCCCTCTCCCCTCTCCCACGTACGTATCCGAGTCTCCCGCAGACTATGGTGCTGAGTCCTCCCGGGGGACGCTCCCGGGAGCCGAGACCCCGCCGGGGGTCCCCGGAGGCGGGCGCCGTTCTACGCTTGTGCCACCTACCTGCCCTCCCCCACCCCTGGAGGGCAGCAGCCCGCGACCAAACCGGAGTCACCACCGTGACCGACGTTCTCTCCACACTCTTCCGCTCCGACCAGGGCGGCCATGAACAGGTGGTCCTGTGCCAGGACCGCGAGACCGGCCTCAAGGCGGTCGTCGCCATCCACTCCACCGCCCTCGGCCCGTCCCTGGGCGGCACCCGCTTCCACGCCTACGCCACGGCGGACGACCCCGAGCAGGCCGCGGTGCTGGACGCGCTGAACCTCTCCCGCGGCATGTCGTACAAGAACGCCATGGCCGGCCTCGGCCACGGCGGCGGCAAGGCCGTCATCATCGGCGACCCGGAGACCGACAAGACCGAGGACCTGCTGCTGGCCTACGGCCGCTTCGTCGCCTCGCTCGGCGGGCGCTACGTCACGGCGTGCGACGTCGGCACGTACGTTCACGACATGGACGTCGTCTCCCGTACGAACCGCTGGACCACCGGCCGCTCCCCCGGGAACGGCGGCTGCGGCGACTCCTCCGTACTGACGTCGTTCGGCGTCTTCCAGGGCATGCGCGCGGTGGCCGAGCACCTGTGGGGCACGCCGTCGCTGCGCGGGCGGCGCGTCGGCGTCGCCGGGGTCGGCAAGGTGGGGCACATCCTGGTGGACCACCTGGTCGGGGACGGTGCGGAGGTCGTGATCACGGACGTGCGGGCGGCGTCCGTGGACCGGGTGCGGGCGGCGCACCCGGAGGTGGCGGTGGCGGCGGACACGGCCGCGCTGATCCGCGAGCCGCTGGACGTGTACGCGCCGTGCGCGCTGGGCGGCGCGCTGAACGACGACACCGTGCCGGTGCTGGCCGCGAAGGCCGTCTGCGGCGCGGCGAACAACCAGCTCGCGCACCCGGGCGTGGAGAAGGACCTGGCCGACCGCGGCATCCTCTACGCCCCGGACTACGTGGTGAACGCCGGCGGCGTCATCCAGGTCGCCGACGAGCTGCACGGCTTCGACATGGACCGGGCGCGCGCCAAGGCCGCGGGGATCTTCGACACGACCGGGGAGATATTCCGCCGGGCGGCGTCCGACGGGGTACCGCCGGCGGTGGCGGCGGACCGGATCGCGGAGCAGCGCATGGCGGACGCCAAGCGCCCCGCCTGAGTGCCGTACGCCCCTTTGCCCGCCCGGGTGCGCCGGGGCGGGCAAAGAGGCCGTTCGCGCGCCCGCGGAAGCATTCACCAAGGCAAAGGAACGGCGTAGCGTAACGCATGTCACCACCGTGCGGCGGGTCGCTCCTCGTCAGACGATAGAATCGGGTCCTGACCAGCGGGGACGCGGACCTCACCGGGATCGGCGGCGGGGCCCGTACTGCCAGCGACGTACCGTCAGGGTGCAGAAACAGGTACCGTTGAACCCCGATGGACGGTCCCTCACTCAGGAGGGTCCGCTTCCGATCATGAACGCGTGTCAGACTCTGGGGCCACCGAGCCCCGTCGTTTGAGGGGGTCGACCCATGGGGCGCGGCCGGGCCAAGGCCAAGCAGACGAAGGTCGCCCGCCAGCTGAAGTACAACAGCGGTGGGACTGACCTCTCACGCCTTGCCGAAGAGCTGGGCGCATCGACGGCGAAGCCGCCGTCGAACGGACAGCAGCAGCAAGTCGAGGAAGAGTCGCCCGACGACGACCTGTACTCGCGCTACGCGGAGCTGTACGAGGACGAGGACGACGAAGACGGCGAGGACTCGGCCGGCTCGTCGGAGCAGCGACGCGGCGCCTGAACCGCAGGCAGCAAATCGGAGCTCGGCTCGGGGACACCCCCGGACGGGCCCTTTTTGCTGCCCGGAACCGGCGGCCGGCGGGTCGCTGACCGGGCCCCGGGGCGACGGCCTCAGCGGGCATGGTCCCCCGTGAGCTCGACGACACCGGAGCCCGAGCCCGAGCCCGGGCCCTCCTGCCCGTCGCCCACGGCACGCACCTCGCCGGCGACCCAGGCGTCCACCCCGCGGTCCGCGAGCAGCGCGAGCGCCACGTCGACCGACTCCGGCGGCACCACGGCCACCATGCCGACGCCCATGTTCAGCGTCCGCTCCAGCTCCGCCCGCTCCACCCGGCCCACCTCCCCGACCACGTCGAAGACCGCGCCCGGCGCCCACGTCCCGCGGTCGACCACGGCACGCAGCCCCTCCGGGACGACCCGGGCCAGGTTGCCCGCGAGGCCGCCGCCGGTGACGTGCGAGAAGGCGTGCACCGCGGTGGCGCGCAGCAGCGCCAGGCAGTCCAGCGAGTAGATCTTCGTCGGCTCCAGCAGCTCCTCGCCGAGCGTGCGGCCGAACTCCGGCACCGCCCGGTCCAGCGCCCAGCCGGCGCGGTCCAGCAGGACGTGCCGTACGAGCGAGTACCCGTTGGAGTGAAGGCCGGAGGACCCCATCGCGACGACCACATCACCCGAACGGACGCATTCGGCGCCCAGCACGGCGTCCGCCTCGACGACACCGGTACCGGCGCCGGCCACGTCGTACTCGTCCGGGCCCAGCAGCCCCGGGTGCTCCGCCGTCTCCCCGCCGACCAGCGCGCAGCCGGCCAGGACGCAGCCCTCGGCGATGCCCTTGACGATCGCCGCCACCCGCTCCGGCACCACCTTGCCGACGCAGATGTAGTCCGTCATGAACAGCGGCTCGGCGCCGGTGACGACCAGGTCGTCGACGACCATGCCGACCAGGTCGTGCCCGATGGTGTCGTGCACGTCCATGCGCTGCGCGACCGCGACCTTCGTGCCCACGCCGTCGGTCGCGGAGGCGAGCAGCGGGCGCTCGTAGCGCTTGAGGACGGAGGCGTCGAAGAGCCCGGCAAAGCCGCCGAGGGCGCCGACCGACTCCGGCCGCCGCGCCTTCTTCACCCACTCCTTCATCAGCTCGACGGCACGGTCGCCGGCCTCGATGTCGACGCCGGCGGCCGCGTAGGAGCCGGCGGCGGGGGCCGGGGCGGGGGGCTGGCTGGCACCAGACATGGCGTTGGGGTCCTCCGGGTGTGCGGTGCGTCGATGCGATGCGATGCGTCGGGCGTCAGGGCGTCGGGCTTCGGGGCGCGTACGTCGTACGCGTCCGGGAGCGGCTACGGGCGGCGCAGGGGGTCGGCGGCGTCCCGTCCGGCGGCGTCGCGCCCGCCGGCGACCTCGGTCTCCAGCAGGTGCTTGCCCAGCAGCTCGGGGTCGGGCAGCTCCATCGGGTACTCGCCGTCGAAGCAGGCCCGGCACAGGTTGGTCTTCGGGATGCCCGTCGACTCGATCATCCCGTCGGTGGAGATGTACGCGAGCGAGTCCGCACCCAGCGACTGCCCGATCTCCTCCACCGCCAGGCCGTTGGCGATCAGCTCCGCGCGGGTGGGGAAGTCGATGCCGAAGAAGCACGGCCACTTGATCGGAGGCGCCGAGATGCGCACGTGCACCTCGGCGGCGCCGGCCTCGCGGAGCATCCGTACCAGCGCGCGCTGCGTGTTGCCGCGGACGATGGAGTCGTCCACGACGACGAGACGCTTGCCGCCGATGACCTCCTTGAGCGGATTCAGCTTCAACCGGATGCCGAGCTGCCGGATGGTCTGGGACGGCTGGATGAAGGTCCGGCCGACGTAGCTGTTCTTGACCAGCCCGGCACCGTACGGGATGCCGCTGGCCTCCGCGTACCCGATGGCGGCGGGGGTGCCGGACTCGGGCGTCGGTATGACGAGGTCGGCGTCGGCGGGAGCCTCGGCCGCCAGCCGGCGGCCCATCTCGACGCGGGAGAGGTACACGTTCCGGCCGGCGATCTCGGAGTCGGGGCGGGCCAGGTACACGTACTCGAAGACACACCCCTTGGGCTTTGCTTCGGCAAAACGACGGGACCGCAACCCGTTCTCGTCGATCGCGATCATCTCGCCCGGCTCCACCTCGCGGATGAAGCTCGCCCCCACGATGTCCAGCCCGGCGGTCTCCGACGCCACCACCCAGCCCCGGTCCAGCCGCCCGAGCACCAGCGGCCGGACACCCTGCGGGTCACGGGCGGCGTAGAGCGTCTGCTCGTCCATGAACACCAGGCTGAACGCGCCCTTGACCCGCGGCAGCACCAGCGGCGCGGCGTCCTCCACGGTCAGCGGCTTGCCGTCGTCGTCGACCTGCCCGGCCAGCAGCGCGGTGACGAGGTCGGTGTCGTTGGTCGCCACCGGCCGCGGGGCGCGCGAACCGTTCTCCCGGGGCAGGTCCGCGGCCAGCTCCGACAGCTCGGCGGTGTTGACGAGGTTGCCGTTGTGGCCGAGCGCGAGCGAGCCGTGCGGGGTGGCCCGGAAGGTGGGCTGCGCGTTCTCCCACACGGAGGCACCGGTGGTCGAGTAGCGGGCGTGACCCACGGCGATATGGCCCTGGAGGGAGCCGAGGGAAGTCTCGTCGAAGACCTGCGAGACCAGGCCCATGTCCTTGAAGACGAGGATCTGTGAACCGTTGCTCACCGCGATGCCCGCGGACTCCTGTCCCCGGTGCTGCAGTGCGTACAGTCCGAAGTAGGTGAGCTTGGCGACCTCCTCGCCCGGGGCCCAGACGCCGAAGACGCCGCAGGCGTCCTGGGGGCCCTTCTCGCCGGGAAGCAGGTCGTGGCTGAGTCGTCCGTCACCACGTGGCACGTATTCGAGTCTAAGGCAGATCGGCCCGGGCACCCGAACGGTGCACACGTGGCGGGAATCACGTCCCGGCCGCCGGCGGGGGCGGGGGCGGTGGGGCAGGCCCGGGCGGCATAACCCGGTGCGGCGGCGCGGGCGCGGCGGCTACGGTCGCCGGACGAGGAGGGTGAAGTGCCGCAAACAGAAGCCGCCGCCGCCGAACGCGGGGTGTACGAGATCCGGATCCTCACGGACACCGAGGCCGAGGAGACACCGGGCCTGCGGGAGCCGGTGGAGCGCCTCCTGTGCCCGGACCCCGACCACGCGCCCCCGTGCGAGATCCCCTGGAGCATCACGCTGGACGACGACCCCGCGGCGCTGGTCGTGGGGGTGTACGCGACCCGCGAGCAGGCCACGGAGGTGACGGAGCGGGTACGCGCCCTGGCGGGCGGGCGGCGGCCTGTATCGCTGCGGGAGGGGGACGCGGGGCGGTTCGAGGAACTGGTGGAGCAGTACGAGATCGAGAGCGGCGGACGCGGGGTCTGACCCGCGGTAGGCCCGGGCGGGGACACCTGCGCCGCACGGTGGTGTTCGCGCGGTGGTGTAGCCGGTACCGGCGGGCCGCGTGGCGCGGCGCCGGGGTGGGCGGAGCGGCGCCGGAGTGGGCGCCCGTGCGTGAGGGGCGGCGACGGGGAGTCTCCGCCGGTGCGCCGCTTCGCCTCCCGGTAGACGTCGGGGGCGGTGGCGCTCATCTCACCAGGGCACTTCAGATCGTGTTCTGGCTCCAGCTCATCGCTCCGTCAGCAGTTCTGCTGTGGGAGCTACGCGAGGGTCTTGGCGTACCAGTGGTCCGCTTTGCCGTGGCCCTCGTACGGCGCCGTCTCCTCGTATCCGTACCGCGTGTACAGCGCGCGCGCCTCGGTGAGCCCGGTGTTGGTCTCACACACGATCCGGGTGGCGCCCAGCCTCCTGGCCGCCTCCTCCACGGCGACGAGCAGCCCCCGCCCCAACCCCGCACCGCGTCCGGCGGGGTCCACGTACATCCGCTTCAGCTCCGCGGTCGCCGGGCTGCCGCCCAGCAGCCGGACGCCGGCGCAACCCAGAAAGCCGCCGCCGGCGTCGCGGGCGACGAGGAACTCGCCGCGGGGCGGGCCGAGGTCCCGGTGCGGGTCGTCCGCGAGGACGGCCCGCATCTCGGCCTCGGTCGCGGAGCGCCCGAGGACCCGGCGCCCCATCTCGGTGAAGTACTGCCGCATCACGCTGTCCACGTCCGGGCCGGTGACGGGCTCGGCCCGGATCGTCCACGTCTGCATGGGCGCCATGCTCCCGAACCCGCCGCGAGCTGTCGACCGCTTCGTCCGCGCGGCCGGTCACTGGACGCGCTCGACCGCCGCGTACGTCTCCCGGGCCTCCCCCAGCCGCGCCAGGGCGCGCCCCAACGCGCCGGTCGATTGCCTGGTTACGAGCACTTGCCCTCCCGCCTGCCCCCATGCCGGGGAGACGAACGTGGCGGACGATGCACGGGGGCGCGGTGAGTTCAGCCCTGTGGCGCCGCCGGGGGCGTTTCCGCGCCGCGGCGGGCGTGGCCGTACCGCGCGAGGGCGTGGAAGGCGGCCTTCGGTTCCCAGGGCAGGCCCGGGTACGTCGTGCCGGGGCTGCCGTCCGTCAGGACCTTGACCACCCCGTACGACGCCTTGTCGAAGTCGCGGTCGTCGTCGGCGGGCGCGTGCGGGAGGTCGTAGCGGGCGAAGGTGTTGACGAAGGCCGCGTCCAGGGCGGATGCGTCGCAGACGTCGAGGAGTCTCCGCAGGTGGTCCGCCTGCTCCTGTTCGTCGCGTACGACGTGCCCGGTGAACCGCGCCGGGCGGGCGCGCTCGTCCCACTCGACGACCGCCTCGCCGCGTCCGCCCGCCGCCGCGGCCCCGCGGTACGTGGTGCAGCCGAGCTCCGTGACGGCGGCCGGCTTTCCGTGTGCCGTCAGGGCGCGCAGGCCCGCGGCGAGGCTGTCGGCGGATCCGGCCTCGGGGTAGCCGGCGTCGGTGGCGACGACGTCGAACGGGGTCCAGTCGACGCCTTCGAACGGCAGCGAGGCGTACCCGATCCGGCCGCCGAACCGGGCGCGTACCGCCGTGGCCGCCTCGCCGAGGAGGGCGTTGACCCGCGCGGGGAGTGCGGGCAGGGCGGCCCGCAGCCGTTCGCGGTCGGTGAGGAGTGCGGCGCGTTCCGTGTGCGTGTCGCCGGGGAGCAGCCCGGTGGTGAAGAGGGAGACCTCCGAGCCGGTGAGGAAGACGACCTCGGCGCCTCCGCGGCGCAGGCGTTCGGCGCGTGCGGCGCTGTCGGTGAGGAAGTCGAGGAGCTCGGCGGTGGTGAGGCCGTTGGTGAACGGGGAGTACCACACCTCCAGCCGGGCGTCGGCCGCGAGGCGCGCGGCGGTCTCCAGGCGGTCCCGGTCGCCGCCGGTGACGCGTACGGCGTCGCAGCCCAGGTCGTCGCGGATGATCTGCATCTCGCGGCGGACGACGGCGGGGTCGAAGGGTTCGCGGGTGGTGGTTCCGGCGGTGGTAAAGCCGGTGTCGTAGGTGATGCCGAAGATGCGCACCGTTGCCGCTCCTCATTTAGGGTACGGCTCGTACCCTAAACCGGAAGGCCGGTTTCCCGAGGTGCTGGAGGAGGTCCCGCCGGTCACGGTGGAGTACGTCGCCGGTCCGGTGAAGGCCCCGGCCACCGGCATCGCGAAGTACACGCTGCACCTTGAGCCGCCGGGCGGGACCCGGGTGGCCGGCTGATGCGTCGCTAGATCGCGGTGAAACCGCCGTCGGCGGCGACCACGGCTCCCGTGACGAAACGGGAGCGCGGCGAGACGAGGAAGCACAGGACCTCGGCGATCTCCTCGGGCTGCGCCACACGTCCCAGGGGCGCGGCTGTCGGGGCGGATCGTGTCGAGGAAGTCCGCGGCCACGAGGTTGGCGCGGATGCCCAGCGGGCCGCACCGGTGGGCCGCGCTGTTTCGCATTCACGGCAGGCCCACGTGGACGTGGTAGCGCCGGGGTGTTCAGTGCGCGGTGAGCCCGCCGTCGACCACCAGCTCCGCGCCGGTGATGAAGGAGGATTCGTCGCTGGCCAGGAAGAGGATCGCGGGTGCGATCTCGTCGGCGCGGCCGGCTCGGCGCATGGGGGTGCGTTGGATGTCCGGCTGCTGGTCGCCCTGGTCGTCCAGGAGGTCTTGGATCATCGGGGTGGCGATCACCCCGGGGTGCAGTGAGTTGATCCGTACTCCCTGCCGGGCGTACTCGACCGCGGCGGTCTTGCTCAACAGGCGCACGGCCCCCTTGGACGCCTGGTAGGCCGCAGCCGCACCGCTTCCCACCAGGCCGAGCACGGACGACGTATTGATCACCGACGCGTTGCCGCTCGCGCGCAGGAGCGGCATCGCCGCCTTCATGCCGAGCCATGCGCCCTTCTGGTTCACGTCGATGACGCGGTCCCACGCCTCTTCCCGCGTGTCCTCGATACCTGGCCAGTCCAGGATGCCGGCGAGGTTCACGAGCACGTCCAGCGTTCCGAACCGGTCGCGTACGACGGTGATCACTTCGTCCCACTCCCGCGCGGAGGAGACATCGAGGCGGGCAGCGACGACGTTCGCGCCGCGTGCCCCGATCCGGCCGGACAGGTCCCGCAGGGGGCCTTCGGCGATGTCGGTGATCACCAGCCGGGCGCCTTCGCGGGCGAAGAGTTCGGCGGTCGCGGTGCCGAGGCCGCCGGTCGCGCCCGTGATCAGCGCGACCTTGCCGTCAAGCCGTTGTCCTGTCATGGAGATGACCCTTGGTTCTCGTTGCTGCTTGCTTGCTGGCTGCCTGGCTGTGCCGAGGCGGCCGTAGCCGGGCCTCCGCTACGACGGCTTCTGCTCCCGGTAGAGCACGAGGTGCTCGTGATAGAGGACTCCGTCCCGGATGTCGCCCGTGGCGGTGAACCCGGTGTCGTCGACGTAGTCCAGGTGGCTGCCGGTCACCGTGTACCGGCCGGTGTACGCGCTGCGCCGCTCGCCGCGGGCTTCGTCGTAGCGGCCGTCCGGCAGCAGTTCCTGCCGGATGTGACCATCCGCGGTCACCCACATCCCGACCACGTCGACGCGGTCGCCCTCAACGGTCCCGGCCATGGCGGACTCCTTTCCTCGAACGGTGCGGTCCGTCCCGCTCCACCGAGTCTGGGCAGGTCAGCGGCCATCAACCAGGACGCGTGCTGCCTGGGTGCGGCACACCCGGGCAGCACACCGCGCCGCCGCCTAGCCTGGGGGCACATGGACGACAACCACCTGGGAGACTTCCTGCGCGCACGCCGCGCCGGCCTGCGGCCGGAGGACGTCGGCATGGCGAGCTACGGGGCCCGCAGAGTCGCCGGACTGCGGCGCGAGGAGGTCGCCGTCCTGGCCGGGGTGAACGCCGACTACTACACCCGGCTGGAACAAGGCCGCGAGCGCAACCCCTCACCCCAGGTGGTCGACGCGCTCAGCCGCGCGCTGCGCCTCGACGCGGACGCACGCGCGCACCTGTACCGGCTGGCCGGGGCCGCGCCGAACGGCCAGCCCTCCGTCCACGCCGCCGAGCGGGTCAGCCCTTCGCTGCGACAGCTGATGGACGGCTACCCGAACACTCCGGCGTTCGTCATGAGCCGGACCCTGGACCTCCTCGCCGTCAACGCCCTGGCCGACGCCCTCTACGCCCCCTTCGAGCCGGCGGACAACCTGGCCCGCATGACCTTCCTCGACGCCGCGGGCCGCAACTTCTACGCAGACTGGGACCGGGCAGCACAGGCCACCGTCGCCAACCTTCGCGAGGCAGCCGGATTCGACCCGGACAACCCACGGCTGCGCGAACTCGTCCGCACCCTGACCGAGCACAGCGCGGACTTCACCCGCCTCTGGAATGCCCACACCGTGCGCGGCAAGACCCAGGACGCCAAACACCTCCTCCACCCGGACGTCGGCCCCCTCACCCTCACCTACCAGGCTTTCGACGTCCGCGACGCCCCCGGCCAGCAGCTCGTCATCTACCACGCCGAACCGGGCAGCCCCAGCGCCCAGTCCCTCAGCCTGCTCGGTTCCAGCCACGCCACCCGGCGCCGGCCCGCCCCGCGGCCCCACGGCTGATCAGCCGACGAGCGCGTGATCATCCGGCTGGTTCGCGGCTGGTGTCCGAGCCGGGACTTCAGGGCCGGAACGTACGATGCGCTCGTGGCACCGGACGGCAGCAGACGGCCCCCCGCCCCGCGACGCCGCGGGGCCGTGCTGGAGGACGCCATCCTGCGCGCCGCCGCCGAGATCCTGACGGAGTCCGGCGTCCCGGCCCTCACGATGGACGAGGTGGCCCGGCGGGCCGGGACGAACAAGAACGCCCTGTACCGGCGCTGGCCGAACCGCGTCGCGCTCGGCGTGGCCGCGTACCGCCGGCTGGCCGCCGCGGAGACCGCGCCGCCGGACACCGGCTCGCTGCGCGGCGACGCGCTGGAGATGCTGCGGCGCGCGAACAGCACCTGGTCGTCGCCGTACGGGGAGATCCTGCGCGGCCTGATCGCCGCGGCCGGCGGCGCTCCGGAGCTGCTGGCCGAGCTGCGCGACCCGGCGGCGGAGGACGCGCAGGGGGCGGCGTGGCTGGCGCTGCTCGGCCGGGCGGTGGAGCGCGGCGAGGCCGCGCCGGGGGCGGTGCACCCCCGGGTCGCGTCCGCGCCGCTGGCGCTGCTGCGCAACGAGTACGTGCTGCTGGGTTTCCCGGCCGTGTCCGACGACATCCTTACTGAGATCGTCGACGAGGTGTTCCTGCCGCTGGTCCGCGGGCGCGGCCCGCGTCCGGGCGGGACTTGATCCCCCCGGTGGTCCAGGACGTCGACAAGCTCCTACGCGCGCGTGATGCTCGTCCTCGCCCGCGCGACCGGCCGCGCGGAGCGGGCCCGGCTGCGGGAGGTCCCGGGCTGACCCCGCGGGTGCGCGCGCTCAGTCTCCGGTCGCCTCGCGCAACGCCGCCCAGGCGTCCGCCGGCGGGCCGATGTGCCTGAGCTTGTCGGGGTTGTTCACCGCGTGGATCGTCTGGAGTCGCCCGTCGCGCACGTCCAGCGCCCACGTGCTGAGGACCTGGCCCTCCCGGTCCCGGAAGACCGCGCCCGGGCGGCCGTTCACCTGCCGCGGCTCCACGGCCCCCGCCCCCCTGACGACCAGCGGGACGAACACCGCGAGCACCCCTGCCACCTGCTCGGCGCCGCTGACGACGGGCTGGAACCGGGGGGCCTTGCCGCCGCTGTCGCCGATCATCCGCACGTCGGCGGCCAGCAGCTCCGTCAGCGCGTCGACGTCGCCCTCCCGGAACGCGCCGAAGAACCGCTCGGCCAGCTCCTCGCGCTCGCGCCGCCCGGCCTCGAACCGGGTCCGGCCCGCGTTCATGTGCCGGCGCGCCCGTACCGCCAGCTGGTGACACGCCGCCTCCGACCGGCCCACGGCCGACGCGATCGCCGGGAAGTCGAAGGCGAACACCTCGCGGAGCACGAAGACCGCCCGTTCGAGCGGGGAGAGCCGCTCCAGGAGCAGCAGGGCCGCCGTCGACAGCGAGTCCGCCAGCTCCGCCGAGCGCGCCGGGTCCTCGTACGGGTCGGTCAGCAGCGGCTCCGGCAGCCACGGGCCGGCGTACTCCTCGCGCCGGACGCGGGCCGAGCGCAGCACGTCGATGGAGATGCGCGTGACCACGGTCGACAGGAACGCCTTCGCCGACTCGGGCTCGCTGCCGGCGGCCTGGTAGCGCAGCCAGGACTCCTGGACGGCGTCCTCGGCCTCGCTCACGCTGCCGAGGATCCGGTACGCGATCGAGAACAGCAGCGGCCGCAGCTCCTCGAACTCCTCGGTCCTCGTCACGCCGGGCTCTCCTCCGTCTCGTGGGCCACCGTCACCAGGGCACCGGGCCCTCCGCGGCGAAGAACCCGGCGGTCGGCCCGTCGTCGCCCAGGGTGGCCAGCCGCACCACGACCGCGGCGCCCTCCGCGACCGTGAGGAAGCCGGTGTGGTCGTTGCTGTCGGTGTCGACGTAGCCGGGGGCGGCCGCGTTGACGAGAACGCCGTCCTTGCGCAGCTCGTTCGCGTACTGCACGGTCAGCGCGGTGAGCGCGCTCTTCGACGGCGTGTACGCCGCGGAGGGCAGCAGGGCCGCGAAGGGCCCCTCGGGGTCGCTGGAGAGGGTCTGGGAGGCGGCATGCGTACTGACGTTGACGATGCGCGCCGCCGGGGACCGCCGCAGCAGCGGCACCATGGCGTTGGTCACGGCGATCACCCCGAACACGTTGGTCTCGAACACCGCCCGGACCATGTCCAGGTCGACGGTGGTGGGGATCTGGTCGCGCGCGTCGGCGGGCGAGACCTGGCCCGAGCCGGTGATGCCGGCGTTGTTGACCAGCACGTCGAGGCGGCCGTAGCGCTCCTCGACGTGCTGCGCGGCCGCGCGGACGGAGGTCTGGTCGGTGACGTCCAGGGCGACCGGGTGCGCGTCGCCGCCGGCCGCGCGCCGCGCGGCCGCCGCCTCGGCGCCGCGCCCCGGGTCCCGGGCGCCGAGCAGGACGGTCATGCCGAGGGCGGCGAGTTGTTCGGCGACGCCGCGGCCGATGCCCTTGTTCGCGCCGGTGACCAGTGCGATCCCGCGCGGGGGGTGGTGCTCGCTCACGGTGGGCTCCTTGCCTCGAAGGTGGCTTCACCCCCTGGGACGAGACAGCGGGGCCGGGACTGACATCCGGGCGGAATCCCCTGGTCAGGGTCCCGGTCCGGGGACCCGGGCCCGAGGCCCCGGTCGCGGTCCCGGCCCCGGGTCAGGACGGCCGGCCGCCGAACTGCCAGTGGTGCACCTCGACGGCCGCGTACTCCTCGGCGGTGAGCACCGTCCGCGCCGCCGCCGGGTCCGGGGCCCGCAGCAGCGCCGCGGTGCCCAGCCAGGCGGAGCCGTCGTCGGAGAGCAGCGGCCCGTACGCGATCAGCTCGTCCAGGTCCGGCAGCCGGTCGACGTCGACGGCCGGTTCGGCGCCGGTGCCGGGGCCCGGGCCGAGGCCCAGGACGAGGTAGCGGCTGCCGCCCGTGCGGCCGCCGGGGAAGTCCCACATCGTCCGGCCGAGGGAGTTGTGCCAGCGGCGCAGCAGCACGTCGCGGTACGCGCCCGCCTGGTAGCCGGGCTCGTCGAAGGCGAAGGCGCGGGCGGCGGCCGCGTCCGGGAGGTCGAGGATGTGCACGCTGCCGGTGGGCACCTCGCCGTCGTCGGCCAGGGTCGGGCCGCGGGCGATCATCCCGGCCGCGTACCGGTCCATGTACGACCAGTGCTCCTCCAGCAGCTCGTACCGCAGCGCGAAGGACCCGGGCCGGTCACGGTGGTAGCAGAAGAACTCCATGCCCCCAGTCTTCAGCACCGGCCGGGCCGGGAGGGTGCCGGAAGGGTGCCGGAAGGGTGCCGGAACAGGCAATCAGGTCCGCGCCCGGAACCGTCGCGGCTGTCAGGGCCGCGAAGTACAGTCGGGTACCGGAACGCCGGGGAGGGGCACGGGGAGGGCGGGAGGGGTCGAGTCGTGCGAGGGCGCAGGCGTGGGTTGGCGGGGGTCGTGGCCGGGCTGGTGCTGGCCCTGGGGTTCGGTGCCGGGCAGGCCGCCGCCGACGGGGACACCCCGGACGGGGAGACCCAGGCCGCCTATCTCGCCGAGCAGCTGCGCGACGACCCCGTCTACATCTCCGATCAGGTGCCCCGCGAGGTCCCGCGCTCCGCGGCCGCGGAGTTCGCGAGGACGGCGGAGCGGACCGGCGTGCCGACGTACGTGCTCGTCCTGCCGAACGACCCGCTGTACGGCGAGCAGTTGCTCGCCGCCGTGCACGACCGGGTGGGCGAGGACGGGTTGTACGTACTGATCGACGCCGGCCTGCCCACGATCAGGGCCACGTCGTACGGGGTGGACGTCCCCGTACGGGACGCCGTCGCGGTGACGACCTTCGAGCTGCCCTTCGACGCCTGGCCGATCGAGACGTTCCGGCTCTTCGTCGAGGCGCTGAACGACGAGGACGTCGCCGAGCGGGCGGAGGCCGCGCGGGAGAAGTACGGCGGGTCCGACGGGCAGGAGCCGACCGCCACGCCCGAGCCTCTCCACCACGCCCCCCGGGAGACGCCGGAGGACGACGACGAGGTGTCGATCACCGACCGGAAGAACCAGAGCTTCCTCACCGGGATCTCGCTGGCGGGGCTGCCGCTGCTCATCCTCCTCATCGGCGTGTACGTCCGGCGGCTGCGCCGGCTTCCGCACCCGGGCCCGCGGGGGTGGCGCTGATGGTCGCGTGGCTGCGCGGACGGCCGGAGATCGTCGTCGCCGTCCTGGCCGCGGTGCTGGTCGCGGTGCTGATCGCGGTGTTCGCGGCCCTGCGGTTCGGAGACGGCTCCTCGGGCACGGCCGACTCCGGGCCCACGTCCGGACCGACCGCGGCGCACACGCCGACCAAGGCGGACCTGCGGCTGCGGGTGGAGCGGGTCGGCGCGGGCCTCGCCGAGGAACCGCTCTACGAAGACCCGGAGAGCGAGCGGGCGCTGGACGACGCGGAGCGCCGCAGGCTGCTCGACCGGATCCGCGGCCTCGACCACAAGGTCTTCATCGCGATCCTCCCGACGCAGCAGGGGGACGAGTCCGGTGGCGACCCCGTGGAGCTGATGCGGCGGCTGCACGGAGAGGTCCGCCAGGACGGTGTCTACGTCGTCGCCGACGCGTTCACCGGCAGCATCCATCTCGCCAACCACGGCAGCCTCCTGGACAGCGACTACCTCCACTACGACCTGCCGGAGCGGCTGCCGAGCCCCGACGAGGACTCCGGGGTCGGCGACACGATGATCCCCGAAGGGCTCGACACGCTGCTGACCCTGCTGGAGCAGGCGCCGTCGACCGGCACGCCGGGCGAGCCGCCGTACCAGCCGGGCCGCGGGCTGGACGAGGAGGACTACGAGCCGGAGCCGCTGCCGTCGGTGTTCGGCGCGGACTTCGGGCCCGGCCTGGCCATCGGCGCCGGCCTGGCCCTGGCCCTGTTCGGCCTGGTGGTCGCGGCGACCACCCCGCTGCGGACGCGGCGGCGGCACCGCGCCGCGCTGTGGATTCCGCTGCCCGCCCAAGGGCCGGGATGGCCGGGCGGGCCGGGCGCGGCGGACTTCCGCGCGCCGGAGCGGGCGGTGCTGCACCGGGCCGCGCAGGACGCGCTGCGGTCGCTCGCCCAGCGGTACGCGGACGTGGCGGACGGCCCGGGGGGCAAGGGCGTGCCGGGCGGCCACGCCGGGCACGGCGGTCCCGTGGGGGCCGGCGGTCCCGGGGGGCCCGGCGGTCCCGGGGGGCCCGGCGGTCCCGGGGGGCCCGGCGGTCCCTGGGCGACCGGCGCCGTTGACGCCGCCGCTGCCGCGGGCGCCGCCGGCGCCGCCGGCCTCGTACGGGCCGCCGACTGCCTCGATGCCGCGCTGCTCGCGGTGGACGGGCGGCAGGACGGGCGCGTCGACCGCGACGCCGCCGCCCCGGCCCTGGTCTGCGCCCTGGTGCTGGCCCGCGCCGGGCACACCGCGCTCGACGGCGGCCCGCACGCCGTCGGCGACTACCGCTGCTGCTGGACCAACCCGCTGCACGGGCCCGAGGCCGCCGGCTGGCCGCCGGGCTCCGGGCCGCCGCTCTGCGCCGGCTGCCGGCACGCCTCCGTGCCGCTGCCCGGGGTACGGCTGCTGTTGCCCACCGACCAGGGGCCCGTCCCGTACGACGCCGTACCCGGGCCGCTGGCCGCGGCCTCGACCGGGATCACCGAACTCATCCGCCAGGTCCGGGAGTACACCGGTGTGCCGCACTGACTCCGCCGGGCGCCTGCTCGGCGCCGCCCTCGCCGCTCTGCTCGCCGGGGCCCTCGCCGTGCTGCCCGGCTCCGGGACCGCCTCGGCGCAGCCCAGCCCCGCCGAGGAGATCGCCGACGCGCTGCGCCGGTCGCCGGTGTACGTGGACGACGCGTACGAGACCGCGTTCCCGCCCGCCCGGCAGCGGGAGCTGGCCGAGCAGATCGAGGACACCGGGCTGCCGCTGTACGTGGTGGCGGTGCCGCTCACGAAGGGCGACGCCTTCGGCGGCGAGGCCCGGCAGCTCGCCGGTGCGGTGCACGACCGGCTGAACCGGGACGCCGTCCTGCTCACCACCGGTGAGCTCCCCGACGACGTGGAGGGCTGGGAGTGGCCGTACGGCAAGCACCAGGCCGGGTCGGCCGCGGCCGCCGTCTACCACCTCGACGAGATGCAGGACGCCGGCCTCGGCACCCGGATGGCCAAGGCCGTCGAGATCGTCGCCGCGGGCAACGGGGACGAGGTCTACGAACGGGCCACCGAGCACCTGCGCACCCCGACGCCGACGCCGACGGCCACCCCGGAGACCGGGGCGCCGGCCGATGCCGGGTCCGCGGAGGCCGCCGGGGGCGACGGCGGCGTCGGGACCGGCACCGTGGCGCTGATCGCGGCCGCCGCTCTCGCGCTGGCCGTACTCGCCGGGCTGCTGGCGGCGCGCCGCCGCCGGCGGACCGCCGGCCCGGCTCCGTTCACCTTTCCCCGGGCGGTGTTCGCCGCGGCCGCGGCCGCCGACGAGGCGGACCTGCGCCGCCGCGCGGAGGCCGAGGTCGTCGCCCTCGGCGAAGCGGCGCAGGCCCACCCGCACGACACCGCCCCGGCCGCCCTGCGGAGCGCCCTGGACGCGTACGCCGCCGCGGGCACCGTGCTCGACGCCGCCCGCGGCCGCGCCGACCTGGCGGGCGTCCTGGCGCTGGTCCTCGAAGGCCGCGACGCGCTACAGGACTCGCGTACCGCCCTGCCCCTGTGCTTCTTCAACCCCCTGCACGGCCGCGGCACACGCCGCCTCAAGTGGCGCCCCCTCGGCCGCCGCGACCACATCCGCGTCTCGGCCTGCGCCGCGTGCGCCGCGGCCGTCCAGGCCCGGCGGGCCCCGGAGGTGCTGACCGAACGGGTGGACGGCCGCGACCTGCCGTACTTCGAGGTCCCCGCGGAGCGCAGCCTGTGGGCCGCCACCGGCTACGGCTCGCTGGTGAGCGACTCGCTGGCGGCGCGGGTGGCCCGCGGCGACTTCACCCGCGCCCTGGGGCGCTGACCCCGGCACCGGCCCCGCCGGGGCCTCCCCGGCGACGGCCGGAACGCCGGGTGCCGCCGCGTACGCGCCGCGGAGGCACCGCGCCGCCGCGCGTACGCACCGCACGCCCCCCGCACCGCGCCCCCGCGCCGCTGCCCCCGCGCCCCGCGTCAGGCGAGCACCGGGAGGACCTCCGTCAGGTCCGCACGGTCCCCGCTCGCCGTCACCGTCCCCTCCTCCCGCGCCGCCTCCCAGCTCATACGCCCCGTCGCCAGCCGGATCCACGTCAGCGGGTCCGCCTCCACGACGTTCGGCGGCGTGCCGCGGGTGTGGCGGGGGCCCGCTATGCACTGGACCGCCGCGAACGGCGGGATCCGCACCTCCACCGCCGCCCCCGGGGCCTTCGCCGCCAGGGCGTCCGCGAGGACGCGGACGACGGCGGCCGTCGCGCCCCGGTCCAGGGGGACGGCGGCGCCGGTGGCGCGGGTCAGGTCGTCGCTGTGGACGACCAGCTCGACGAGGCGGGTGACCGTCATGTCGAGCGCGGTCATCGGGCCGAAGCGGTGCGGCAGGAGGCGGTCGGTCCGTACGGCCTCGGGACGGGCCGCCGCCAGCCGCTCCGCCGCCGCGTCCACCGCCGCGGCGTACGCCGCCGGGCCGGTCCCGTACTCCGCGGCGATGCGCTCGGCCTCCCGCCGGGCCCGCTCGTCCAGCCGGTCGGCGATGCCCGCCGTCGACACCGCCCACGCCGGCAGGCCGACCACCGCCCGCCCCGCGAGCCCGGGCGGCGCCGGCTCGGCGAGCAGCCGCGGCGTCGCCTCGATCTGGTCGACGACGTGCGCCAGCAGCAGCCCCACGTCCCAGCCCGGCAGCCCCGACGGCAGCGCCGGCGCGCCCTCGTCGAGCCCGCGCGCCGCGGCGCTCACCGCGCGGACCTGCGCCGTGAGCGCCGTCCACGTCTTCTCCGGGTCGTACGTGCGCGCCCTGCGGGCGGCGCTGCGCTTGGCGGTCGGCATGACAGGAGCCTACGACCGAGGTCCGACAACGCCGACCTGTGCCACCATGCGCCCATGCCTATCGCCGACCGCTACCTCGCCGAAGACGAGTCGCTGGTGTACGTGACCCGCCAGCACTGGACCACGCTGGTCAACGAGTTCCTCGCGCTCTGCGTGATCGCGGTGGCCGCCGGGGTGCTCGCGTGGTGGCTCCCCACGGACGAGGACTGGGGGAAGTACACGACGTTCGGGGTGCTGGCGGTGGCGGCGATCTTCGCCTGCTACTTCTGGCTCATCCCGCTGCTGCGGTGGCGCAGCACGATGTACATCCTGACCACCAAGCGGCTGCACAAGCGCAGCGGCTTCCTGTCCAAGTCGGGCCGCAGCATCCCCCTCGCGCGCGTGAACGACGTGTCGTTCCGCGCCAACCTGTGGGAGCGGATCATGCGCTACGGGACGCTCAACGTGCAGTCCGCGTCCGAGCAGGGCGTGATGACGCTCCGGCACGTACCCGACCCGGAGGGGCTGAAGGCCGAGATCTACCGGGCCGTGGACTCCCTCGGGAGCGGGAACGCGGGCGGGGCCGGGGCCGGCCGGCCGCCGGCCCACTGACCCGCGTACCGCGTTGGTGAACCTCTTCAGGAGAGCAGCTCAGGAGAACAGCTGCGGGATCGTCCGCTCGTACGTCTCCCGGAGTTCCGCCAGCGGCAGGGTGAACTCGCCCTGGAGCTCGACGGCGTCCCCGTCGACCACGCCGATCCGCGTCGCCGGCAGCCCCCGCGCGCCGCACATGTCCGTGAACCGCGTCTCCTCGCTCCGCGGCACCGCCACCACCGCGCGGCCCTGCGACTCCGAGAACAGGAACACCGCCGGCTCCAGCCCCTCCGGCACCACCAGCCGCGCGCCGTGGCCGCCCTTCAGGCAGGACTCCACCACCGCCTGCGCCAGGCCGCCGTCCGACAGGTCGTGCGCCGCGTCGATCATGCCGTCGCGCGAGGCGGAGATCAGGATCTCGGCGAGCAGCCGCTCCCGCTCCAGGTCGACCGCCGGCGGCAGCCCGCCCAGGTGCTCGTGGACGACCTGCGACCAGGCGGAGCCGCCCAGCTCCTCCCTCGTCTCGCCGAGGAGGTAGAGCAGCTGGCCCTCCGTCGCGAACGCCATCGGCGTGCGCCGCGCGACGTCGTCGATCACCCCGAGCACGCCGACGACCGGCGTCGGGTGGATCGGCTGGTCGCCGGTCTGGTTGTAGAGGGAGACGTTGCCGCCGGTGACCGGGGTGCCCAGGACGCGGCAGGCGTCGGCCAGCCCGCGGCACGCCTCGGCGAACTGCCACATGCCCGCCGGGTCCTCCGGCGAGGGGAAGTTGAGGCAGTCGGTGACCGCGAGCGGGCGGGCGCCGGTGGCGGCGACGTTGCGGTACGACTCCGCCAGCGCCAGCTGGGCGCCCGCGTACGGGTCGAGCTTGGCGTAGCGGCCGTTGCCGTCGGTGGCGAGCGCGACGCCGAGGCCGGTCTCCTCGTCGATGCGGATCATGCCGGAGTCCTCGGGCTGGGCGAGGACGGTGTTGCCGAGGACGAACCGGTCGTACTGCGAGGTGATCCACGACTTGTCCGCCTGGTTCGGCGAGCCGGCCAGCTGGAGCACCTGCGCGCGCAGGCCGGCGCCGTCCGCGGGGCGCGGGAGCTTCGCGGCGTCGTCGGCCCGGAGGGCGTCGAGCCAGCCGGGGCGGGCCATCGGGCGCTCGTAGACCGGGCCGTCGTGGGCGACGGTGCGCGGCGGCACGTCGACGATCTGCTCGCCGTGCCAGTAGATCTCCAGCCGGTCGCCGTCGGTGACCTCGCCGATGACGGTGGCGGTGACGTCCCACTTCTCGCAGACGGCGAGGAAGCGGTCGACCTTCGCGGGCTCGACCACCGCGCACATGCGCTCCTGCGACTCGCTCATGAGGATCTCCTCGGGCGAGAGCGTCGCGTCGCGCAGCGGTACGACGTCGAGTTCGACGCGCATGCCGCCGGTGCCGTTGGAGGCCAGCTCGGACGTGGCGCAGGAGAGCCCGGCGGCGCCGAGGTCCTGGATGCCGACGACGAGGTCCTCGGCGAACGCCTCCAGGGTGCACTCGATGAGCAGCTTCTCCTGGAACGGGTCCCCGACCTGGACGCTGGGGCGCTTGCTCGGCTTGGCGTCGTCGAACGTCTCCGAGGCCAGGATGGACGCGCCGCCGATGCCGTCGCCGCCCGTGCGGGCCCCGTAGAGGATCACCTTGTTGCCGACGCCGGCGGCCTTGGCGAGGTGGATGTCCTCGTGCCGCATGACGCCGACGCAGAGGGCGTTGACCAGCGGGTTGCCCTGGTAGCAGGGGTCGAAGACGACCTCGCCGCCGATGTTGGGCAGGCCGAGGCAGTTGCCGTAGCCGCCGATGCCGGCGACGACGCCGGGCAGGACGCGCTTGGTGTCGGGGTGGTCGGCGGCGCCGAAGCGCAGCGGGTCCATCACGGCGACGGGGCGGGCGCCCATGGCGATGATGTCGCGCACGATGCCGCCGATGCCGGTGGCGGCGCCCTGGTAGGGCTCCACGTACGAGGGGTGGTTGTGCGACTCGACCTTGAACGTGACGGCGTAGCCCTGGCCGACGTCCACGACGCCCGCCTGCTCGCCGATGCCGACGAGGAGGGCGTCGGACGGCGGGGCCTTGTCGCCGAACTGCTTCAGGTGCACCTTGCTGGACTTGTACGAGCAGTGCTCGGACCACATGACGGAGTACATGGCGAGTTCGGCGCCGGTCGGGCGGCGGCCGAGGATCTCGCGGATCCGGTCGTACTCGTTCTCCTTCAGGCCGAGTTCGGCCCAGGGCTGCTCGGCGCCGGGGGTGCCGGAGGCGTGCTTGACGGTGTCGAGGGGGGTGCGCGTCATGCGTGGACCAGCCTCTTGAGGATGGAGGTGAAGAAGCCGAGGCCGTCGGTGCGGCCGGTGCCGACGAGGGGTTCGACGGCGTGCTCGGGGTGGGGCATGAGGCCGACGACGTTGCCCGCCTCGTTGGCGATGCCGGCGATGTCGCGCAGCGAGCCGTTGGGGTTGCCGTCCCGGTAGCGGAAAACGACGCGGCCGGTGGCCTCCAACTCGTCGAGCGTGGGCTCGTCGGCGGTGTAGCGGCCGTCGATGTTCTTGAGCGGGATGTGGATGTCCTGGCCGGCGGTGTAGTCGGCGGTCCAGGCGGTGCCGGCGTTCTCCACCCGCAGCTTCTGGTCCCGGCAGATGAAGTGCAGGTGGTTGTTGCGCAACATCGCGCCGGGCAGCAGATGAGTTTCCGTGAGCACCTGGAAGCCGTTGCAGATGCCGAGGACCGGCATACCGGACCGGGCCTGCTCGATGACCGTTTCCATCACGGGTGCAAAGCGCGAAATGGCACCGGCGCGCAGATAGTCGCCGTAACTGAAACCACCGGGGAGGACGACGGCGTCCACCTGCTGCAGGTTCTTGTCCCGGTGCCAGAGCGGAACCGGCTCGGCGCCCGCCAGCCGGACGGCGCGCAGTGCGTCGCGGTCGTCAAGGGAGCCCGGAAAGGTGACGACGCCGATACGAGCGGTCACTTCGGCTCTCCCGTGCGTGCGACTTCCTCGACACGTACCGTGAAGTCCTCGATCACGGTGTTCGCAAGGAAGGTCTCGGCCATCGTGTTGATCTGCGCGAGGGCGGTGTCGTCGACCGGGCCCTCCACTTCGAGCTCGAAGCGCTTGCCCTGGCGGACGTCGGCGATCCCGGCGAAGCCGAGGCGCGGCAGCGCACGCTGCACCGCCTGCCCCTGCGGGTCGAGGATCTCCGGCTTGAGCATGACGTCGACTACGACGCGGGCCACTGGCTACTCCCGGTAAGGGTTGTGAAGAAGCGGTGACGACAGCGTACCTTGCGGACAAATCTACCCGGGTAGATATCCGTCGGGACGGTTACGGTTCCGCATCGCCCGTGATATCCACTTGGGTAAAGACCCAATTAAACGTAGGGTCCGCATTGCGACGTGACACGCGGGCCCAATTGCCCGGCTTCCGCATCAAAAGCCGTCGCGATACAAATGTCAACGCACTGATCAAATGAGCCGGCGCTCCCGCAGCCCCGGCCGGCCGCGCAGGTCGCGCGGCCGGTGGGAAAGCGGCAGGCGCGACCGACGGAAGGACCCGTTTCGTGGCGCAGCGCGTAGTGGTCAGCCTCTTCGACGACATCGACGGCGGAGAAGCGACCGAGACGGTCAACTTCGGACTCGACGGGAAGTCGTACGAGATCGATCTCAATGCCTCGAACGCCAAGAAGCTGCGCAGCTCCCTCGCCCCCTTCCTGCGGGCCGGGCGGAAGCGGGCCGCGACCGGCCGGACGTTCACCCGCACCGACGTCGCGCCCAACCCCGCCACCGTGCGCGCCTGGGCCGGATCGCAGGGCATGGAGGTGCCGGCCAGAGGGCGCATCCCGAAGAAGGTCTACGAGGCGTTCGAAGCCGCGCACTGAGACCCCGCGGGGCGGTTTCCGGCCGCCCGGGGGCGGTCCGGCGGGTCTCCGGCCGTCGCGCGTACGGCCGTTCGGCGACCCGGCTTGCCATCCGCCCCCCGGGATCCGATAGAGTCTGGCTACGCGCCAAGGGGCGACCCCCCGAGGCCACGCGGGTGTAGCTCAGTAGTAGAGCGCCCTCTTTCCAAGAGGGAGGCGCAGTGTGCGATTCCTGTCACCCGCTCCGCCACAGAAGCCCTGTCGTCATGGGGTAGAGTGGAGCAAGCGCCGGATGGTGAGAGCTGTCCGGATGCGTGCGGACGTGGCTCAGTTGGTAGAGCATCACCTTGCCAAGGTGAGGGTCGCGAGTTCGAATCTCGTCGTCCGCTCGGTGAGAGCCCCGGCTTCGGCCGGGGCTCTTTTCGTGTTCCGTACCCCCGGGTACTCCTGGCATCGGCGCCGGTGACACCGATGACAGATGTCATCGCGTCCGATGACAGCGTGCACTGCTCCGGCGTCCGCCGCGGCGGAAGTCTGAAGACATGGTCAGTGCAGAGGAGAACGTGATCAGCGCCACGGCGCTGCGGCGCGCGTACGGGGACTTCGAGGCGGTGCGCGGCGTCGACTTCGCGGTGCGCCGGGGCGAGTTGTTCGCGCTGCTGGGCACGAACGGCGCCGGCAAGACCTCCACCGTCGAGCTGCTGGAGGGGCTGGCGCCGCCCAGCGGGGGCGAGGTGCGGGTGCTCGGGCGGGATCCGTACCGCGAGCGCGGGCGGGTGCGCCCGTACACCGGCGTGATGCTCCAGGAGGGCGGGATGCCCGCGCAGCTGACGGTCGCCGAGACGGTACGGATGTGGGCCGGCTGCACGGCGCGGCCGCGGCCCGCGGCGGAGGCGCTGGAGCTGGTCGGGCTCGCCGGCCGCCGGGACGTACGGGTCGCGCACCTGTCCGGCGGCGAGCGGCGGCGGCTCGACCTGGCGCTCGCGCTGCTCGGCCGGCCCGAGGTGCTGTTCCTCGACGAGCCGACGACCGGGCTGGACGCCGAGGGGCGGCACGCGACGTGGGAGCTGGTGCGCGAACTGCGCGCCGACGGCACGACGGTGCTGCTCACCACGCACTACCTGGAAGAGGCGGAGGAGCTGGCGGACCGGCTGGCGATCATGGCCGGCGGGCGGATCGCCGCGGCCGGCACCGTCGGGGAGATCGTCGGCGCCCACCCGGCGACCGTCTCGTTCCGGCTGCCGCCCGGCTGGCTGCCGGGCGACCTGCCGCCGCTGCCGGCGCTGGGCGTGACCGGGCACGAGCTGGCGGGGACAAGCGTACGGCTGCGTACGACCGCGCTCCAGCGGACGCTCACGGGGCTGCTGCTGTGGGCCCAGGACAACGCGGTGGAGCTGGCCGGGCTCGACGCCAGGTCGGCGTCGCTGGAGGAGGCGTTCCTGAGGATCGCGGGCGCCGTGCACGACGACCGCGCCGCCGGCGCGGCCCGTACCGACGAGAGGAAGACCCGATGACCGCCCCCGCCGTCACCGCTCCCCCACCGCACCTCGACGGCCGCGCCGCCGACGTCCCCGGGCCGCTCGCCCGGCTGGCCGCGATCGGCCGCGCCGAGCTGACGCTGATGTGGCGCAGCAAGCTCGTGCTCTTCGGCGCGCTCGTCACCCCGGCGGGCTTCGCGTTCGCCACCCGGTCGGCCGTCGAGGAGATGGACCTGTCCGACACGGGGCTCACCGCGGCCACCGTGGTGCTGCCGAGCGCCGTCGTCTTCGCGCTGGTCTTCGTCGTCTACGCGAACCTCGTCATCGTCTACGTCGCCCGCCGCGAGGAACTCGTCCTCAAGCGGCTGCGCACCGGGCTGCTCACCGACCGCGAGCTGCTCGCCGGCGCCGCGCTGCCCGCGCTGTGCGTGGCGCTGGCGCAGTGCGCGGTGCTGGCGGTGACCGTGAGCGTGGCGATGGGCGCGCCGGCGCCCCGGGCGCCGCACCTGGCGGTGCTGGGGGTGCTGTCGGGGATGGCGGTGCTGACGGTGCTGGCGGCGGCGACCGCGGCGGTGACGAAGTCGGCGGAGAGCGCGCAGCTGACGAGCATGCCGCTGCTGCTGGTGTCGATGTTCGGGTCGGGGCTGTTCGTGCCGTTCGAGGTGCTGCCGGACTCGGTCGCGGAGGTGGCGCGGCGGCTGCCGCTGTCGCCGGTGGTGGAGCTGGTGCGGGGCGGCTGGACCGGGGAGCTGGGCGGCGGCGGGGCCGTCGGGGCGTTCGCGGTGGCGATGGCGTGGACGGCGGCGGGGGCGTGGGCGGTGCGGCGGTGGTTCCGGTGGGAGCCGCGGGGCTGAGCCCGGAGGCGTACGGTACGGCCGGGGTGTGCGGGACGTAGGAGACGGGCGGGCCGGGGCCGGACCCCGGGCCGGGGACGAGGAGAGGAGGCGGCGTGATCCGCTGGATGCAGCGCGCCCGGCGCATGAGCGGACCCGAGCGCTGGCGCCGCTACACCGTCTCCACCATGTACTTCCTCGCCGTCTTCGAGGCCGTGCTGATGAGCGTGTGGCTGCGCGACATCCGCGAGGACGTCGGCGCGGGCCCGTTCGCCGTCGTCGCCGTGCTGCTCGTCGGGCACCTCACGCTCCAGATCAAGCTCTCCCTCACCGCCCCCTACCTCGGCGCCGCCGGCCCCACCCGCCGGCTGCTCGCCCTGCACCTCGCCGTCGTCTCGGCGCTGCTGGCCGCCGGCCTCGCGCTGCGCGCGGCGGACCGGCTGGAACCGACGCAGCTCGGGCCGTTCCTCGTCTGGGTGCTGATGTTCGCCGCCGGGCCCCTCGTGCTGGCGCTGCCACTGCGGCGCGGCGGCGCCGTCGTCGGCGCCCTGTGCGCCGCCACGCTGCTCGCCGCGCTGGTGATCGGGCCGCGCGGGGAGTGGCTGGCGATCACCGCGCTCACCTGCGCCCTGGGCGCGCCCTTCATGGGGCTCACCTACCGCGCCTCCGCGTGGGGCGTAAAACTCGTCGACGAGCTGGACGCGGCCCGCGCCGTGCAGGCCCGGCTGGCCGTCGCCGAGGAGCGGCTTCGCTTCGGCCGCGACCTGCACGACGTACTCGGCCGGAACCTGTCCGTCATGGCGCTCAAGAGCGAGCTGGCGGTGCAGCTGGCGCGGCGCGGACGGCCCGAGGCCGCGGACCAGATGGCCGAGGTGCAGCGCGTCGCCCAGGAGTCGCAGCGCGAGATCCGCGCGGTCGTGCGCGGCTACCGCGCCGCCGACCTGCACGCCGAGCTGGCCGGCGCCCGCGCGGTGCTGCGCGCGGCCGGCGTCGACTGCGCGGTGGACGAGGCGGACGTGCCGGCCCCGGAGGAGGCGCGGTCGGCGCTGGCGTGGGTGGTGCGGGAGGGGACGACGAACGTGCTGCGGCACGCGGACGCCCGGATGTGCACGATCGTGCTGCGGACCGAGGCCGGCCGCGCCGAGCTGACCATGGACAACGACGGCGCCGCCGGGCCCGCCGAGCCCGGCACCCCCGCCGACGGCGCCGGGCTCGCCGGGCTGCGGGAGCGGCTGGCGGCGGTCGGGGGGACGCTGAGCGCGCAGCGCCGGACCGGCGGGCGGTTCCGGCTGGCGGCGCGGATCGACCTGGCGGCCCCGGAGGACCCCGGGCCGCGGCCGCGGACCGAACGGGAGGCATCGTGATCCGGGTACTGCTCGCCGACGACGAGCATCTGATCCGCGGCGCGCTGGCGGCGCTGCTGGCGCTGGAGGACGACCTGACGGTCGTCGCCGAGGCGGCGGGCGGCGACGAGGCGCTGGCCATGGCGCGCGCCCACCGGCCGGATGTCGCGGTGCTGGACCTCCAGATGCCGGGGCTCGACGGCGTCTCCGTGGCGGCCTCGCTGCGTACGGCGGCGCCCGGCTGCGCGGCGATGATCGTCACCAGCCACGGGCGGCCGGGCGCGCTGAAGCAGGCGCTGGCCGCGGGGGTGCGGGGCTTCGTGCCCAAGACGGTCTCGGCGCAGCGGCTGGCGGAGGTGATCCGCACGGTGCACGGGGGCGGCCGGTACGTGGACCCGGAGCTGGCGGCGGACGCCATCGCGGCCGGGGACTCGCCGCTGACGCCGCGGGAGGCGGAGGTGCTGGAGCTGGCGGCGGACGGGGCGCCGGTGTCGGACATCGCCCGGCGCGCGTCGCTGACGCCGGGGACGGTACGGAACTACCTGTCGTCGGCGATGACGAAGCTGAACGCCGGGAACCGCCACGCGGCGGCCCGGATCGCCCGGGAACGCGGCTGGCTGTAGCTCCGGCACGCCCCGCGCCCCCGCCCGCGCACGCGCCCCCGCCCCGAGCCCGAGTTCCGAGCCCCGCGCCGTCCGCCGTCCGCTCCGCGGGCCCCGCGTATCACCCTCTCAGCGTCTCCCCGCGTCACAACACGCAACGCCCCGGGCGCTGCCGGGGCCGCCGCCCCTTTCTGTGCCAGGATCGGGGTGCCATGACTGCGACCACAGCAAGTACCGCATCCGCGCCGCCCACCGCCGGCGCCGCGCCCGCCCACGCTCCCGCGCCCGAGCCCGCGGCGCTGCACGGGCCAGTCCTCCAGTGGTTCCACGAGCACGCCCGCGACCTGCCGTGGCGCCGGCCGGAAGCGGGTCCCTGGGGCGTCATGGTCAGCGAGTTCATGCTGCAGCAGACGCCGGTGAGCCGCGTGCTCCCCGTCTACACGCAGTGGCTCAAGCGCTGGCCCCGCCCCGCCGACCTGGCCGCCGAGGCGCCCGGCGAGGCCGTACGCGCCTGGGGCCGCCTCGGGTACCCGCGCCGCGCCCTGCGGCTGCACGCCGCGGCCACCGCGATAAAGGAGCGGCACAACGGCGACGTGCCCAAGCGGCACGCGCAGCTCCTCGCGCTGCCCGGCATCGGCGAGTACACCGCGGCGGCCGTGGCGTCCTTCGCGTACGGGCAGCGGCACGCCGTGCTCGACACCAACGTCCGCCGGGTCTACGCCCGGCTGGTCGGCGGCACCGAGTTCCCGCCCGGCGCGACGACCGCCGTGGAGCGGCGCGTCGCGCGCGAGCTGCTCCCCGAGGGCGACGCCGAGGCGGCCCGCTGGGGCGCGGCGACGATGGAGCTGGGCGCGCTCGTCTGCACGGCCCGCAAGCCCGACTGCGGCAGCTGCCCGGTGGCGGCGCTCTGCGCCTGGCGGCTCGCCGGCCACCCCGCGCACGCGGGCCCGCCGCGCCGTACGCAGTCGTACGCCGGCACGGACCGGCAGGTCCGCGGGCGGCTGCTGGCGGTGCTGCGGGACGCGGACGGGCCGGTGCCGCAGCAGCGGCTGGACGCCGTGTGGCACGAGCCGGTGCAGCGGGCGCGGGCGCTGGACAGCCTGGTGTCGGACGGGCTGGTGGAGCCGCTGGCGGACGGGCTGTACCGGCTGCCGCAGGGCTGACCCGGGCGCGCCGGGGCCGGCGCACCCGGAGGGCGGGCGCGTCAGCCCCAGGGCTTGCTGTAGTCCAGGCCGCCCTCCCGCAGCTGCGTCAGCGAGTACCAGTTGCCGCTGTCGTCGCGGAATATCGCCTCGGTCCCGTACGGGCGCTCCTGCGGCTCCTGGATGAAGTCCACGCCCCGGTCCCGCAGCTGCTCGTACGTCGCCCGGCAGTCGTCGGTGTGGAACGCGCCGGCGCCCAGCACGCCCTTGCTGACGAGCTTCGTCAGCGCCTCGGCCGACTCCGGGTCGAGGCCGGGGCCGGTGGTGCGCATGAGCGCCAGCATGACCTCGGGCTGGCCCGGGACGCCGACGGTGAGCCAGCGCATGCCCTCACCCAGCTCGATGTCGTCGCGGATCTCGAAACCGAGCTTGTCGGCGAAGAACTCCCGGCTGCGCTCCTGGTCCGTGGTCCACACGGTGCTGATGGCAAGGTTGGTGATCATGACGTTCTCCCTGGTGGGGGCGGTACTCGGTACGGCGATCACGGTAGGCGGGGCGGCCTGTCGCCCGCTTCCTCAGAATTGCGCTCCCCGATGCGCGGGTCGAAGCCGCCGGCCCAGAGCAGCGCGAAGCAGCCGGGTATGAGCGCGGTGCCGCGGCCCACGTGCGCGTCGCGGTAGGCGCTGGGCGACAGGCCCGTACGGCGCTTGAAGCTGGCGGAGAACGTGCCGAGGGCGGAGAAGCCGACCAGGTGGCAGACCTCGGTGACGGTGAGGTTGCAGGTGCGCAGCAGGTGCTCGGCGCGCTCCAGGCGGCGGCGGGTCAGATACTGGCCGGGGGTCTCGCCGTAGGCGGCCTTGAAGGCCCGCAGGAAGTGGTACCGGGAGTAGCCGGCGTGCGTCGCCACCGCGTCCAGGTCGACGGTCGGGTCGGCCCAGTCGCGGTCCATGGCGTCCTTGGCGCTGCGAAGTGCGCGCAGATCGGGGCGAAGCACTCTTCGAGCATGGCACGGGCCACTGACAACGGCCCGGGGCCGCCGGGCCCGGGTTCCGCCCGCGGCCCCCGCCCCGGGGCCGCCCGGGCCCGTACCCGGCACGGACGGGCCGCGTGCCTCCCGCCCGCTACCGCGGGAGGCTCGCGGCCCGTCGTCGGAGCCCGGTCCGGTCTCGCTCTCAGACCTTCGCCGGGGCCTCCGCCTCCGCTTTCGCGGAGTCCGGACCGGCGTCCCCGGCCGGTCCGGCGTCCTTCGGGCCGGCCCCGCGCAGCGGGACCTCCTTGACGAACCAGGCCGCGGCGAACGCGAGCACCGCGACCGCCGCGCCGCAGAGGAAGACCTGGTGGGTGCCGTCGGAGACGGCGTTGAGGTACGCCTCCTTGAGCTGCGCGGGCAGCTGCTCGATCCGCTCCGGGGTGAGCTGCCCGCCGCCGCCCGCGGCCCGCTCGCCCGCGGGCCCGGCCTCCTCGGCCATGGTGTCGGCGACCCGGCTGCTGAAGAGGGCGCCCATCAGCGCGACGCCGAAGGAGCCGCCGATGGTGCGGGTCAGGGTGATCGTCGAGCTGCCGGCGCCCATGTCGCGCATCTCCAGGCTGTTCTGCCCGACGAGCATCGACATCTGGATCATGAAGCCGAGGCCGGCGCCCATCACCGCCATGTAGAGCCCGGAGGTCAGCCGGGAGGTGCCGGTGTCCATCGTGGACAGCAGGTACATCCCGATGATCAGGGCGGCGCCGCCGACGATGGGGTAGACCTTGTACCGCCCGGTCTTCGTCACGGCCCGGCCGACGAACAGCGAGACGACCATGACGGGCAGCATCATCGGCAGCAGCAGCAGGCCGGAGTTGGTGGCCGAGGCGCCCTGGACGCTCTGCTGGAACAGCGGCAGGAAGGTCACGCCGCCGAACATCACGAAGCCGACGATGAACCCGATCATGTTCATCAGCGTGAAGTTGCCGTTGCGGAAGATGCGCAGCGGGATGATCGGCTCGGCGGCCCGGGTCTCGGCCCACCCGAAGGCCGCCAGCGCGGCGGCGCCGAGCAGCGACAGGCCGACGATCTGCGCCGACGCCCAGTCGTACTCCGTACCGCCCCAGGAGGTCACCAGCACCAGGGCGGTCAGCCCGACGGAGAGCAGGGCCGCGCCCGTGTAGTCCACCCGGGCCTTGATCCGCTTCTTCGGCAGGTGCAGCACGGCGGAGATGACGAAGAGCGAGACGGCGCCCAGCGGGAGGTTGATGTAGAAGGCCCAGCGCCAGCCGAGGTGGTCGGTGATCGTACCGCCGACCAGCGGGCCGCCGATGGTGGCGATGCCCATGACGGCCGCCATCATGCCCTGGTACTTGCCGCGCTCGCGGGGCGGCACGAGGTCGCCGATGATCGCCATCACGCCGACGATGAGGCCGCCGCCGCCCAGGCCCTGCACCGCGCGGAAGGCGATGAGCTGGCCCATGTCCTGAGCCATGCCGGAGAGCGCGGAGCCGATCAGGAAGAGGACTATGGAGGACATGAAGATGCCCTTGCGGCCGTAGAGGTCGCCGAACTTGCCCCACAGCGGGGTGGAGACGGCGATGGCCAGCGTGTACGCGGTGACCACCCAGGCGAGGTGGTCGAGGCCGCCCAGCTCGCCGACGATCGTGGGCATCGCGGTCCCGACGATCAGGTTGTCGAGCATCGCCAGCATCATCGTGATCATCAGGCCGAGCATGATCAACCTGATGTTGCGCGGGGGCTCCGGAACCGCCTCCTGGTCCTTCTCCGCCATGGCCCTCTCCCTACTTACTTGCCGCCCGGCTAGTGGGTACCATGTGAAGGTACGCCGCAACTTGCCGGGCGTCAAGTAAGTCACTGACGGAAGCAGGGATCATGGGTACGACCAGGAGCGACACCCGCCAGCGCATTCAGGACGTCGCGCTGGAACTGTTCGCCGACAAGGGCTACGACAAGACCTCCCTGCGCGAGATCGCCGAACGGCTCGACGTCACGAAGGCGGCGCTCTACTACCACTTCAAGACGAAGGAGGACATCCTCGTCAGCATCGTCCGGGACCACTTCGGACGGGTCGACGAGCTGATCGCCTGGGGCCGGGACCAGCCGCCCACGCTGGAGACGCGGCTGGAGCTGCTCGCGCGCTACAGCGCGCTGCTCGCGGGCGGCAGCACGCTCTTCCGCTTCATGCAGGAGAACCAGGCCAGCATGCGCGAGCTGAGCCTCGGCGAGAACTTCAAGGCGCGCATGGGCGACCTCATCGGGATGCTGCGCGACAAGGACGCCGACCTCAAGGACCAGGCCCGCTCCATCTCCGCGATCTTCACCATGCACGCCGGGATGTTCGCCCTCGACGACGCCCCGGGCGACGCGGAGGAGAAGCGGCTCGCCTGCCTGGAGGTCGCCCAGGAGCTGGTGACCGCGGCCTCCCGGGGGTGACGGGCGGCCGCGGGCCCGCACGGCCCGTACGGGCCGGAGAAGCACGACAGAGCCGCCCCTGACCGTACGGTCAAGGGCGGCTCCGGTCGTGCTACGGGGCGCAGGCCGACGCCCTACGCCTCCTTGCTCAGGTTCGGGCCCGCGCCGCCGGCGGCGGCGTCGACCGGCGGGGCGTCGGGCAGCGCCGACTTCTCCTCGCCGCGGAAGGTGAACGTCGCGTCGTCACCCTCGCCCTCGGTGTCGACCACCACGATGTGGCCCGGACGCAGCTCGCCGAAGAGGATCTTCTCCGAGAGCACGTCCTCGATCTCCCGCTGGATCGCGCGGCGCAGCGGCCGGGCGCCCAGCACCGGGTCGAAGCCCCGCTTGGACAGCAGGTCCTTGGCCTCGGTGGACAGCTCGATGGCCATGTCGCGGTCCTTGAGCCGGTTGTCCAGCTCGGACAGCCGCAGGTCGACGATCTCGATGATGTCGTCCCGGGTCAGCTGGTGGAAGACCACGATGTCGTCCACACGGTTGAGGAACTCCGGCCGGAAGTGCTGCTTCAGCTCCTCGCTGACCTTGGACTTCATCCGCTCGTAGCCGGTCTTGACGTCGCCCCCGGCGGCGAACCCCAGGCCGAAGCCCTTGGAGATGTCCTTCGTGCCGAGGTTGGTCGTCATGATGATGATCGTGTTCTTGAAGTCCACGACCCGGCCCTGGGAGTCGGTCAGCCGGCCGTCCTCCAGGATCTGCAGCAGCGAGTTGAAGATGTCCGGGTGGGCCTTCTCGACCTCGTCGAAGAGGACGACCGAGAACGGCTTCCGGCGCACCTTCTCCGTCAGCTGGCCGCCCTCCTCGTACCCGACGTAGCCGGGCGGGGAGCCGAACAGCCGCGAGACGGTGTGCTTCTCGCTGAACTCCGACATGTCGAGCTGGATGAGCGCGTCCTCGTCGCCGAAGAGGAACTCCGCCAGCGTCTTCGACAGCTCCGTCTTACCGACGCCGGACGGGCCGGCGAAGATGAACGAACCGCCGGGGCGCTTCGGGTCCTTCAGCCCGGCGCGCGTACGCCGGATGGCCTGGGAGAGCGCCTTGATGGCGTCCTCCTGCCCGATGACGCGCTTGTGCAGCTCGTCCTCCATGCGCAGCAGCCGCGAGGACTCCTCCTCGGTCAGCTTGAAGACCGGGATGCCCGTGGAGGCGGCCAGGACCTCGGCGATCAGCTCCTCGTCCACCTCGGCGACGACGTCCATGTCGCCGGCCTTCCACTCCTTCTCCCGCTGCGCCTTCTGCGCCAGGAGCTGCTTCTCCTTGTCGCGCAGCCCGGCGGCCAGCTCGAAGTCCTGCGAGTCGATCGCGGACTCCTTCTCGCGCCGCACGTCGGCGATCTTCTCGTCGAACTCCCGCAGGTCCGGCGGCGCGGTCATCCGGCGGATGCGCATCCGCGAGCCGGCCTCGTCGATCAGGTCGATCGCCTTGTCCGGCAGGAAGCGGTCGGAGATGTACCGGTCGGCGAGCTGGGCGGCGGCGACCAGCGCGGCGTCCGTGATGGACACCCGGTGGTGCGCCTCGTACCGGTCGCGCAGACCCTTGAGGATCTCGATCGTGTGCTGCAGGGACGGCTCCGCGACCTGGATCGGCTGGAAGCGGCGCTCCAGGGCCGCGTCCTTCTCCAGGTGCTTGCGGTACTCGTCGAGCGTGGTGGCGCCGATGGTCTGCAGCTCGCCGCGGGCCAGCATCGGCTTGAGGATGCTCGCCGCGTCGATCGCGCCCTCGGCGGCCCCCGCGCCCACCAGGGTGTGCAGCTCGTCGATGAACAGGATGATGTCGCCGCGGGTGCGGATCTCCTTGAGCACCTTCTTCAGGCGCTCCTCGAAGTCGCCGCGGTAGCGGGAGCCCGCGACCAGCGCGCCGAGGTCCAGGGTGTAGAGGTGCTTGTCCTTCAGCGTCTCGGGCACCTCGCCCTTGACGATGGCCTGCGCCAGCCCCTCGACGACGGCGGTCTTGCCGACGCCGGGCTCGCCGATGAGGACGGGGTTGTTCTTCGTCCGGCGGGACAGCACCTGCATGACCCGCTCGATCTCCTTCTCGCGCCCGATGACCGGGTCGAGCTTGGACTCGCGGGCCGCCTGCGTGAGGTTCCGGCCGAACTGGTCGAGCACCAGGGACGTCGACGGCGTGCCCTCCGCGGGGCCGCCGGCGGTGGCGGTCTCCTTGCCGCCCTGGTAGCCGGAGAGCAGCTGGATCACCTGCTGCCGCACCCGGTTCAGATCGGCGCCCAGCTTCACGAGGACCTGGGCGGCGACGCCCTCGCCCTCGCGGATGAGGCCGAGCAGAATGTGCTCCGTACCGATGTAGTTGTGCCCGAGCTGAAGGGCCTCGCGGAGCGACAGCTCCAGGACCTTCTTCGCCCGGGGGGTGAAGGGGATGTGGCCGGAGGGGGCCTGCTGGCCCTGGCCGATGATCTCCTCCACCTGCTGACGGACCGCCTCGAGCGAGATCCCGAGGCTCTCCAGTGCCTTTGCGGCGACACCCTCACCCTCGTGGATCAGGCCCAGGAGGATGTGCTCGGTGCCGATGTAGTTGTGGTTGAGCATCCGGGCTTCTTCCTGAGCCAGGACGACAACCCGCCGCGCGCGGTCGGTGAACCTCTCGAACATCGTTAATCGCTCCTCAGAGCGGTCAGGCAGATCGGGGACGTTCCCCTCCCTGTCCTTCCGCAGCTTAGTCCCGCAAGCGGGGACCGCTCATTCCAACTGCCGACACCCGGACGCTGACTCCCTCAGTCTCCTGCACCGAACAGCCGGCTACTGCTCCAACCCGATGGTGCGAGACGATGTTCCCGCAGGCCAGGCGAATACGCTCAATGCCGCTACGCCCATGGCGAACGCCGCCGCCGAAGACCGCCGGGGCCCGCCGAAGCCACCGCTCCCACCAGCGCCACTAGCCAAGTCTTACCCGCGCCACGGGCGGTGCCATCAGATTTTCCGGCCTCTTCACTGCGCTGACGGCGAACACGGCGGAACGTCTGGGAGAGCCGATGCGGGGAAGAAGAAGCGCGCTATGCGACCGGGGCGCCACATGTCGTAACCAACGCGGGTTCGACCCCGTTGCTCAGGGTGTGACCGGCACCGTGATCCCGCGCCAGACCGGCCCCCGCGGGGAGCCCGCCCCGGCGGGCGGCCACGGCCGGAGCGGGCCGGCGGCGGATCCGGCCGCGGAGCCGGGTCCGGACCGGCCCGGGGCGCTGCGCTGCGACGTGCTGGAGATGCCCGCGGAGGCCGGCTGGGCGGTGCTGCGCGGGCGGCCCGCCACCGGGCCGGTGGCGCTGGGCGCGGGCCGGATGCGCTTCCTCATCGCCGAGGGCGGCGCCGCCGAGCTGCCGGGGCTGCTGGACTGGCTGGAGTGGGGCGGCATCCCGCTGGACCTGAGCGCGGCGCCGGCGGCGCTGCGGACCTGGCCGCCGACGCTGTGGCTGCGGCCGCCGGGCAGGGCCGCGCTGGCACGGCTCCCCGCGGTACGGCTGCCCGTGGGTTCGGGCGCCGGCCGCGGGGGCGGAGTCGTGGACGGGGATGGAATGGATGGGGATGGAGTGGACGGCACGGATGTCCGTGCCGCCGGAGGCGTCGCCCGGTCCGCCGCCGGAGCCGGCGGGAACGGGACGGACGGCGCCGTGGCTCCGGCGCGGCACCGCGGTGCGGACCGGCCGGACCTGGTACGGCTGGTGAGCGCGGCGGCGACGGCCTGCCACCGCCTCGCCCTGAACGTCAGCCGTTCGCCTTTTCGTATGCCTCGCGGATGTTCGCCGGAACACGGCCACGCTCGCTGACCTCGTAACCCTGCTCCTTCGCCCACGCGCGGATCTTCGCCGTGTCCTGGCTGCCGGACGCCCCGCCGCGAGAACGCTTCGTGGCGCGGCCGCCGGTCTTGCGCCCGCTCTTCACGTACTGCTCAAGCGCGCCGCGCAGCTTTTCCGCGTTGGAGGCGGTGAGGTCGATCTCGTAGGACTTGCCGTCGAGAGCGAACGTCACGGTCTCGTCTGCCTCGCTGCCATCGAGATCATCGACGAGAAGGACATGAACCTTCTGAGCCACCGGGCTTCCCTTTCATCGGAACAATGTGTGCTGGCGAAAGCAAACCGCTTTTCAGCGGAAAACTCAAACCCTGCCGGAGAACTTGCTGAACAATATCTTCGCGATTCGGACATAGCGCCATCAGAGATGCAGCAGCATCCTGCTGTTGCCGAGGGTGTTGGGCTTCACCCGCTCCAGGTCCAGGAACTCGGCAACGCCCTCGTCATACGAGCGCAGCAGCTCGCTGTAGACGTCCCGGTCCACCGGAGTCTCACCGATCTCGACGAAGCCGTGCTTCGCGAAGAAGTCCACTTCGAACGTGAGGCAGAAAATGCGGCCGACACCGAGCCAGCGGGCGGTGTGCAGCAACCTGTCAAGGAGTTGGTGGCCGATGCCGGTGCCCTTGCGGGCCGGATCCACCGCGAGGGTGCGTACCTCCGCGAGGTCCTCCCACATCACGTGCAGCGCCCCGCAGCCGACCACGGCGGCGTCCGCGTCCCGCTCCGCCACCCAGAACTCCTGGATGTCCTCGTAAAGGGTCACGGTGGCTTTGCCGAGAAGGATGTCGCGGTGCACGTAGGGGTCGAGCAGCCGCCGGATGGCGGGGACATCCGTGGTGCGGGCGCGCCGGACGGTGACCCCGTAAGAATCGCTGGACATGACAGGACGCTATCGTCACGCGCCGGCTTCGGTGTCACCGGCTTCGGTGTCACCGGGTGAGTCCAGCGACACGACGCGTAGCGCGTCGCGCAGGGCGTCGAGCTGGGCCGGGGACATCATGCCGAAGAAGGCGACGAGCGCGGCGGCGGGATTGTCGCTGGCGGTCCACGCCTCGTTCATGAGTGCGGCGGAGTACGCGGCCCGGGTCGACACCGCTTCATATCGATAGGCGCGGCCTTCGGGAGCACGCCGCAGCCAGCCCTTCTGGTGGAGGTTGTCCATTACGGTCATGACGGTGGTGTACGCGAGAGGGCGTTCCTGCCGGAGGTCTTCCAGCACTTCCCGGACGGTGACCGGGCGGTTCCACTCCCACACCCGGGTCATGACCGTGTCTTCGAGCTCTCCCAATGGCCGGACCACGCCAGCACAATACCCGTGGGAGGGTGAACAATGGGGCGTTTGGGACGGGGAAGGCAGCGGCGGGCGTGGCGATTCGGGGGCCGGAGAGCGCCCCTTACCGGTGGGGCGGGCTTACTCGGCCGACTTCCGCCCCGGCCCCTCGGCCTGCGCGATCGCGGCGTCGACGACGGCGTCTTCCTTGGCCTTGTTCGGGCCGCCCTGGTTCTTGACGATCGTCACGATCATCACGGTGAAGGCGACGGCCATGACGGTCGACGGCAGCAGCGCGGAGAGGTAATCCATGAGAGCCATCCATCGTTGCGGGCTACTGGGCGCGGGCGCCGCGGAGGTGCCGCGGCCTCCAGCGTAGCCCGCCCTCGCCCGGGCGGCGGAGGTGGGTGAGGACCTGCCTTCCGTCCCCCGTCCGCGTCCGGCTCTCCGCCCCGCGGTCGCACGCACCGGCCTCCCCCCGCGCCCGGGGGCGTGGGCGGCACCCCGGCGCCGTCCGCCCCGCGCGTGAACCACGCGCGCGTGAAGGCAGGCCCCCGGGGAGGGGAGGGGACGTACGCCCGGGGGGTCAGGCGGTACGGGCCGCGGGGGGCCGGAGCAGGTGCTCGGCGGGCGGGGCGGGGCGGCGGCGCGGCGGGAAGACCTCCGCGGGCGTGGGCACCGGCCGGTTCGGGGACGCGGGTTCGCGGTCGCGGTCGCTGTCGCGGTCCGGGGGGTTCTCGCGGGGCGGGCGCTGCGGCTGGCCGCCGGGCTTGCGGGGCCGCCGGTCCGGCGCGGGCTCCGACTCCTCGGATCCCCGTACGCCCCGGGCCCCGCGCGTCTCCCTCGCCTGCCGTGTCTCCCGCGTCTCGCGTGCCTCCCGGCCGCCGGGCAGCGCCCGCAGCGCGGGCCGCGGCAGCAGCGCCGGCGGCACGGTGGGCACGGGCGGCGCCGAGGGCCCGGCGGGTCGCGCGGGTGCCGCGGGTCCCGCGGGCGCCGGGCGGCGGCGCGGCGGCACCTGGGCCGCCGTCAGCGCCTCGCAGCGCCGCAGCAGCCGCCGGCGGCGCTCCGCCACGACCGGGTCCGCCGCCTCCGCGCACAGGGCGCGCAGCGCGGCGACGTCCGCCTGCCGCGGCACGTAGCCGGTGGCGAGCGCCTCGTGCAGCAGCTCCGCGTACCCGGACGCGCTCCCGGGCAGCGCGGCGCGGTAGCGGGCGAGGTCGGCGTTGCGGAACAGGCGCATCCGGTCCGCCTCCGCCGCCGTCTCGTCCAACGCCGCGGCCAGCTCCGCGCAGTCCCGTGCGACGGCACCGCGCCGCACCGCCGGCGCGGCGGCCGGATCCGTTCCGTCCCCCCTGGCGGGCCTGGGCAGGCCCCAACTCGACTCGATGGCGATGGCCAGCGCGTCACGCACGACGCGGAGCTCGTCGGCGCTGAGCGCCACACCGCCTCGGGAACCGTATGGCGTAGGCATAATCCGACTTTAGGCCCTGAAAGGTGCTCATGCCGCGAAGGCGCGCGGAACGGGCCATCGCTACGGAGGCGGGCTTTCGGGGCGTACGCGCGCGGTCAGGTGGTCGAGACGTTCCGCTCGTAGACCAGGCGGAGGCCGATCAGGGTCAGCCACGGCTCGTGCTCGTCGATCACCGAGGAGTCGGCCAGCATCATCGGCGCCAGCCCGCCCGTGGCGATGACGGTGACCTCGTCCGGGTCGTCGGCCAGCTCCGCCGCCATGCGGTTCACGACGCCGTCGACCTGCCCCGCGAACCCGTAGAGGATGCCGGACTGCATCGCCTCGACGGTGTTCTTGCCGATCACCGCGCGCGGCCGGGCCAGTTCGATCTTGCGCAGCTGCGCGCCGCGCACCCCGAGCGCCTCCGTGGAGATCTCGATGCCCGGCGCGATGACCCCGCCGACGTACTCGCCGCGCTCGCTGACCGCGTCGAACGTCGTGGCCGTGCCGAAGTCGACGACGACGGCCGGGCCGCCGTACAGCTCGGCCGCCGCCAGGGCGTTGATGATCCGGTCGGCGCCGACCTCCTTGGGGTTGTCCATCAGGACGGGCACGCCGGTCTTCACGCCGGGCTCGACGAGCACGGAGGGGACGTCGCCGTAGTAGCGGCGGGTGACCTCGCGCAGCTCGTGCAGCACCGAGGGGACGGTGGAGCAGACGGCGATGCCGTGGATGCCGTCGCCCAGCTCCTCGCCGAGCAGCGGGTGCATGCCCATCAGGCCCTGCAACAGCACCGCCAGCTCGTCCGCGGTGCGGCGCGGGTCGGTGGAGATGCGCCAGTGCTCGACGATCTCCTCACCGTCGAAGAGACCGAGGACGGTGTGGGTGTTGCCGACGTCGATGGTGAGGAGCATCTAGCCGTCGCCCTCCTCACGGAGGTCGAGGCCGATGTCGAGGATGGGGGTGGAATGGGTGAGCGCCCCTACGGCGAGGTAGTCGACGCCTGTCTCGGCGTACACGCGCGCGTTGTCGAGCGTCAGCCGCCCGGAGGATTCGAGGCGGGCGCGGCCGGCGACGAGCGCCACCGCCTCCTCGGTCTCGCCGGGCGTGAAGTTGTCCAGCAGGATCAGGTCGGCGCCCGCGTCGACGGCCTCGCGGACCTGGTGCAGGGTGTCCGCCTCCACCTCCACGTCCAGGTCCGGGAACTCGTCCCGCACCAGGCCGAACGCCGCCGCCAGACCGCCCGCCGCGACCACGTGGTTGTCCTTGACCAGCGCCGCGTCCGACAACGACATGCGGTGGTTGACGCCGCCGCCGCAGCGCACCGCGTACTTCTCCAGCGCGCGCAGGCCGGGCGTCGTCTTGCGGGTGTCGCGGACCCGCGCCGCGGTGCCGTCGAGGGCGTCGGCCCAGGCGCGGGTGGCGGTGGCGATGCCGGAGAGGCGGCACAGGAGGTTGAGCGCGCTGCGCTCGGCGGTGAGCAGGTCGCGGGTGCGGGTACGGACCGTCAGCAGCCGCTGTCCGGCCGCGACCCGGTCGCCGTCCTCGGCGTGCCGCTCGACCTCCATGTCGTCGGTGCAGACGACGGAGAGCACCGCCTCGGCGACCCGCAGGCCGGCGACCACGCCGGCCTCGCGGGCGGTGAAGTCGCCGGTGGCGACGGCGTCCTCGGGGACGGTCGCGACGGTCGTCACGTCGACGCCGTGGTCGAGGTCCTCCTCGACGGCGAGGTGGGCGACGTCCTCGACGTAGACGGGGTCGAGGCCCGCCTCGGCGAGGAGCTGGGCGAGGCCCGGGTCGAGGCCGCACTCCAGGGGGTCGTGGCCGTACGCCCCCTCGGCGCCGCCGTCCGCGCCGCCCGCGCCGCAGCCGCAGGCGTCGCCGCAGCCGCCGCCGGCGTCGGCGCCCGGGTCCGGGCCGCCGAGGGGCAGGAGGGTCAGCTCCACGGGCTGAGGTCGGTCGGGCTCTGGGGTACTGCTCACGGGGTCTCCCGGTGGAAGGCGGTGCCGGCGGTGGTCCGGACGGCGAGTGCGGGGTCTGCGAGGGCTGCGGGGTCTGCGGGGTCTGCGGGTGCCGCGGGGTCTGCGGGGCGTACGGGACCGGGGGTGAGGGTGACGAGGAAGTGGCGGGCCCAGCGGGCGTCGTCCCGGTCGGGGTGGTCCTCGCGCCAGTGCGAGCCGCGGGTCTCGGCGCGCCGCCGCGCGCACTCGACGAGGACCTCCGCGACGAGCAGCAGGTTCGTGGCCTCCCAGGTCTCCACGCACGGCGCCGCGGCGGCGGGCCGCGCGGTGTCGCGTACCGCGCGCAGCTCGGCGGCGGCCCCGGCGAGGCCGGCAGCGGAGCGGAGGACCCCGGCGCCGACGGTCATCACGCGCTGGATCTCCGGGCGGGCGCCGGGCGGGACGAGGGGGGTCTCCCGGGGCGGATCGTCCTTCTCCGTCAGGAGAGCCGCTCCGCCGGGTGCGGCCGCGGCGGCGACGTCCGCCGCGATGCGCTCGGCGAAGACCAGGCCCTCCAGCAGGGAGTTGGACGCCAGCCGGTTCGCCCCGTGCACGCCCGTGCAGGCGACCTCGCCGCAGGCGTACAGCCCCGGGACGCTCGTCCGCCCGTGCAGGTCCGTGACGACGCCGCCGGAGGCGTGGTGGGCCGCCGGGGCGACCGGGACCGGCTCGTGGACCGGGTCGAAGCCGTGCGCGCGGCAGGCCGCGAAGATCGTCGGGAAGCGCTGCTTCCACATCTCCGCGCCGAAGTGCCGTCCGTCCAGGTACATGTGGTCGGCGCCGCGCTCGGCCATGCGCCGCACGATGCCCTTCGCCACCACGTCGCGGGGCGCCAGCTCCGCCATCTCGTGCTGCCCCACCATGAACCGCACGCCGTCCGCGTCGACGAGGTGGGCGCCCTCGCCCCGTACCGCCTCGGAGATCAGCGGCTGCTGGCCCTGCGCGTCCGGGCCCAGGAACATCACCGTCGGGTGGAACTGCACGAACTCCAGGTCCGACACCTCCGCCCCGGCGCGCAGCGCGAGCGCGACGCCGTCGGCGGTGGAGACCGGCGGGTTGGTGGTCGCGGAGAAGACCTGGCCCATGCCGCCGGTGGCGAGCACCACCGCGGGGGCGTGCACGGCGCCCACGCCGTCGCGCGCGCCCTCGCCCATGACGTGCAGCGTGACGCCGGCCGCGCGCCCTTCCGCGTCCTTGATCAGGTCGAGTACGAGCGCGTGCTCGACGGTCTCGATGCCCGCCGCGCGCACCGCCTCGACCAGCGCGCGGGAAACCTCCGCGCCGGTCGCGTCGCCGCCCGCGTGGGCGATGCGGCGGCGGCGGTGGCCGCCCTCGCGGGTCAGCTCGATGGCGCCGCTGGCGGGGTCGGTGTCGAAGGCGGCGCCGGTCGCGATGAGGCGGCGTACGGCGGCGGGGCCCTCGGTGACGAGGGTGCGTACGGCGTCCTCGTCGCACACCCCGGCGCCGGCGACGAGGGTGTCGGCGAGGTGCTGCTCGGGGCTGTCGCCGTCGCCGAGGGCGGCGGCGATGCCGCCCTGGGCCCAGCGGGTCGAGCCGTCGTCGAGGTTGGCCTTGGTGACGACGACGACCCGCCGGCCCGTCTCCGCGCAGCGCAGCGCGGCGGTGAGGCCGGCGACGCCGGAGCCCACCACGACGACGTCGGTGTGCAGCGCCCAGCCGGAGGCGGGGGCGCCGAGCCGTATCGCGGTCACGGTGTTCTCCCGAAGGTGAGGCGGATGTTGTCGATGAGGCGGGTGGCGCCGACCCGGGCGGCGACGGCGAGGACGGCCTCGCCGTCGTACGGCGCTCCGTCCGCCGCCACCGGCGTGAAGTCCGCCGGGTCCACGAGCGCCACGTAGTCCAGCTCCAGCGGCGGCGTCGCCCCGCCCGCGTCGTGCAGCACCCGCTCCGCCGCCGCCAGCGCCGCCCGCGGGCCGCCGGCCGCGGCGCCGGCCCGGTCGCGCGCCGCGAACAGCGCGCGGGACAGCGCGAGCGCGGTGGTGCGCTCCGGCGCGGAGAGGTACACGTTGCGGCTGGACCGCGCGAGCCCGTCCGGTTCGCGGACGGTCGGCACGCCGACGATCCGTACCGGGAAGTCGAGGTCCCGCACCATGCGCGTGATCAGCGCGAGCTGCTGCGCGTCCTTCTGCCCGTACAGCGCCACGTCCGGCCGGGTCAGGTGCAGGAGCTTCGCGACGACGGTCAGCACGCCGTCGAAGTGCCCGGGGCGGAAGGTGCCCTCCAGCCGCTCCCCCATCGGCCCGGCGCTGACGCGCACCTGCGGCTCGCCGCCCGGGTAGACCTCGTCGCGCGCCGGCGCGAAGACGACGTCCGCGCCCTCCTTGCCCGCGAGCAGGACGTCGGCGTCGAGGGTGCGCGGGTAGCGGTCCAGATCCTCGCCGGGGCCGAACTGCAGCGGGTTGACGAAGACGGTGACCACGACCTGCCCGTACGGGCCCACCTCGGCGCGGGCCGCGCGGACCAGCGCGGCATGCCCCTCGTGGAGCGCGCCCATGGTCATCACCACGGCGCGCGCCGGGCGCCCGGAAGAATCCCCGGGCGCCCCCGGCGGCTCCGGCAGCAGCGCGGCTTCGTGTACGAGCAGAGCGGTCATCGTCGCCGTCCTTCAGCGTGCTCCGTCGGCGAGGACCCCCAGCAGGTCCTCGGCGAGCTCCGGCTTGAGCAGCCCGCCCGCGAGCGCGCGGTCCGCCGTCGCCCGGGCCATCGCGACGTACGCGGGCACGGCCTGCGGCGCGTGCGCGCGCAGCTGTTCGATGTGCGCCGCGACCGTGCCCGCGTCGCCGCGCGCGACCGGCCCGGTGAGGGCCGCGTCGCCGCTGCGCAGCGCGTTGTCGAGGGCGGCGCCGAGCAGCGGGCCCAGCATCCGGTCGGGGGCGCCGACGCCCGCCTTGTCCAGCAGCTCCATCGACTGCGCGACGAGCGTGACCAGATGGTTGGCGCCGATGGCCAGCGCCGCGTGGTACAGCGGCCGGGCGGATTCCTCCACCCACTCCGGTTCCCCGCCCATCTCCACGACCAGCGCCTCCGCCGCCATCCGAAGCTCGCCCGGCGCGGTGACGCCGAAGGAGCAGCCGGCGAGCCGCTGGACGTCGACGGCGGTGCCGGTGAACGTCATCGCGGGGTGCAGCGCGAGCGGCAGCCCGCCGGCGCGGGTGGCGGCCTCCAGCACCCCGGCCCCGTACCGGCCCGACGTGTGGACGAGAAGCTGCCCGGGGCGTACGGCACCCGTGCCGGCGAGGCCCTCGACGAGCCCGGGCAGCACGTCGTCCGGCACGGTGAGCAGCACGAGGTCGGCCCGCGCCAGCACCTCCGCCGGCTCGGTGACGGGCACGTCGGGCAGCATCTCCCCGGCCCGGCGGCGGGCGCCGTCGGAGACGGCGTGCACGGCGACGGGCCGGTGGCCCGCGAGCGCGAGCGCGGCGGCGAGCGGCGGGCCGACCCGGCCCGCGCCGACCACGCCGACGTCGAGCCGGGCGGGCTTCTCCCGCGGCTCGGGGGTGGGGCTGGGGTTCACGGCGCCTTCCGTTCCAGTCCGCTTCGGGTACCGGACGTACGGCTTCATGGTACTTGCGGCGCCGCCGCCCGCCGGTGTGTGTCCGGCCACGCTCTACGGCGCCCGCCGGGCCGGCGCGTAAACCGCTGGGCCGCGGCGGCCGCGGCGGGCATGATCGGGGCCCATGACGGACGCGGACGACCCCATGACCCGCAGGCGCGCGACTTGGGCGGCGGCAGAGCGCACCCTCGCGCCCTCCCTCCCGACCATCTCCGCGCGCCTGTCCCGCCTCGCCACCGCCCGCCCCGGCGGCGTCGACCTCGACCGGACGGTCGACGTCTACGCGGGCGGGATCGTCGCCGAGCTGGAGCAGCGCACGGCCGGGCTGCTCGGCCACGAGGACGCGGCGTTCTTCCCCACCGGCACCATGGCGCAGCAGGTCGCGCTGCGCTGCTGGGCGGAGCGCACCGGCAGCCGCGTCGTCGCCTCGCACCCGCTGGCCCACCTGGAGGTGCACGAGCGCGCGGCGTACGCGGTCGTCAGCGGGCTGCGCGCCGTCCACCCCACGCGCGAGCCGCGGACCGCCACGGCGGCGGAGGTACGGGCGCTGGACGAGCCCTTCGGCACGCTGATGCTGGAGCTGCCGATGCGCGAGCCGGGGTTCGTGCTGCCTCAGTGGGAGGAGCTGGCGGAGACCGTCGCGGCGGCGCGGGAGCGGGAGGCGGTCGTGCACGTGGACGGCGCCCGGCTGTGGGAGTGCACGACGCACTTCGGGCGCGGGCTGGCGGAGATCGCCGGGCTCGCGGACAGCGTCTACGTCTCGTACTACAAGTCGCTGGGCGGGCTGTCCGGCGCGGCGCTGGCGGGTCCCGCGGGGTTCGTCGACGAGGCGCGCGCGTGGCGGCACCGGTACGGCGGGCTGCTGTTCCAGCAGTGGCCGGCGGCGCTGGCCGCGCTGGAGGGGCTCCAGCTGGAGCTGCCGCGGCTGCCGTCGTACGTCGCGCACGCGCGCGTGGTCGCCGAGGCGCTGCGGGAGGGGTTCGCGGCGGCGGGGGTGCCGTTCTTCCGGGTGCACCCCGGGGTGCCGCACACGCACCAGTTCCAGGTCTGGCTGCCGTACGGGGCGGAGGCGCTGATGGACGCGGGGACGGCGCTGGCGGAGGAGACCGGGACGTGCCTGTTCCGGGTGTGGACGGAGCCCGGCGACCCGCCGGGGCTGTCGATGACGGAGGTCACGGTGACGGAACCGGGGCTGGCGTGGACGGCGGCGGACGTGGCGGCGGAGGCGGCGGCGCTGATCGGGCGGGTGGCGGGCGCGGACCCCGCGATGTCGGTGCCGTAGCGGATCATGGCCGCATGAGCGTCACCCTCGACATCACCGGCCTCCCGGCCGAGCGCATCGGCTTCGTGCCGTCGCCGCTCGCCGAGCTGGGCGCCGCGCTGCACGCGCTCGCCTCGCCCGCGCACCACCCGGGCGCGGCCGGCTGGACGGCCGCGACCGCCGCCGGGCTCGACCCCGGGCTCGCGGACCGGCTGAGCGAGGCGGAGTTCCTGTGGAGCGCCGGGCGGGCCGACATCCTGCTGCCCGCCGCGCCGGGCGCGACCCTCGCCGAGGAGCTGGACGCGCTCGACGGGATACCGGACGACCTGTTCGTCACCGCCGCGTTCGAGATCGTGTGCAACCCGACGTACCAGCACGGCAACCCGTCCCCGCTCACCGACCCCGCCACCCGCCGCGCGGCCGTCGAGCGCGCGGCCGCGCGCGGCCCGCGGCAGGCGGCGTTCGTCGACCGGATGCTCACCGACCCCGACGGGCTGCGGGTCTGGCTGCGCCGGCTGCTGGAGGACTGCGCGGACGCGTTCTTCGACGAGACGTGGGAGCGCGTCCGTCACTCCCTGGCCGCCGACGCCCGGCACAAGACGGACCTGCTGCGGCGCAAGGGGCTCAAGGCGGCGCTGGCGGACGTGTCGGGGGCGCTGCGGCTGGACGAGGGCGAGGACGGCTCGGTGCGGATCGTCGCCGACAAGCTGAGCACGGGCCGCGCCGTCGCGCGCGAGAGCGTGACGTTCCTGCCGACGGCGTTCGGCTGGCCGCACATGCTGGTGGTGTACGCGCCGGGCTGGCGCCCGGTCGTCCAATACCCGATACCGGCGCCGGACCTGCCCCGGGCCCCGGCGCTGGACACGTTGCAGCTGCGGCTGGAGGCGCTGGCCCACCCGGTGCGGCTCCGGCTGTGCCGCACGATCTCGCGCACGCCGACGACGACGGGCGAGCTGGCCGCCGTGCACGAGCTGACGGCGCCGGAGGTGTCCCGGCACCTGGCGGTGCTGAAGAAGGCGGGCCTGGTCGTCACCCGGCGCCGCGGGCGGTACGTGCAGTACGAGCTGTCGCTGCCCGAGGTGGCCCGGCTGGGCGGGTCGCTGCTGGAGGGCCTGCTGCGCTGAGCGGACGGCCTGCCGCGTGCGGCCTGCTGCGCCGGCGCGGGGCCCCGGCGGCCGGGGGTCCCGCGCGCGTGCCCGTACGCCTCAGCCCCCGGCCCGTACCAGACCCGTCTCGTAGGCCAGGACCACCGCCTGCACCCTGTCCCGCAGCTCCAACTTCGTGAGGATCCGCCCCACATGCGTCTTCACCGTGGCCTCCGACAGCACCAGCCGCGCCGCGATCTCCCCGTTCGACAGCCCCTGCGCGATCAGCAGCAGCACCTCGCGCTCCCGGTCCGTCAGCCGTTGCAGCTCCGGGTGCGCCCGCTCGCCCGCGGGCGCGGGCATCACGGCGGTGAACCGGTCGATGAGCCGCCGCGTCGTGCTCGGCGCGACGACCGCGTCGCCGCTGTGCACGGCCCGGATGGCGCTCAGCAGGTCCCCCGGCGGCACATCCTTGAGCATGAAGCCCGACGCCCCGGCCTGGAGCGCGGAGAAGGCGTACTCGTCGAGGTCGAAGGTGGTCAGTATCAGCACCTTCGGCGGCGCCTCCGGCGGCTTGTCCGCGCAGATGCGCCGCGTCGCCTCGACGCCGTCCAGGCGCGGCATGCGCACGTCCATCAGGACGACGTCCACCTTCGTGACGCCGAGCAGTTGCAGCGCCTCGTCGCCGTCCCCGGCCTCCGCGACGACGTCCATGTCGGGCTGGGCGGCCAGCACCATCCGGAAGCCGGTGCGCAGCAGCGCCTGGTCGTCCACGAGCATGACCCGGATCGTCACGTGCGTCCCTTCTCTTTACGAAGAGCAGCCTGGGCCGCCCTGGGTTCCCGCCTCTTCCCGCGTCCGGCCGTAGGCCGTCGGTCAGGCGGCCGTCTTCAGCGGCAGCACCGCCCGTACCCGGAAGCCGCCGCCGGGCCGCGGGCCCGCGTCCAGCTCGCCGCCGGTCATCCCCACGCGCTCGCGCATGCCGATGAGCCCGTGGCCCTGGCCGTCGGCGCCACCCTCCTCGTACAGCTCGGGCAGCGAGCCCCGGCCGTCGTCCTCGACCAGCACCTCCAGCTCGCCGTCCCCGTACGTCAGCCGCACCGCCGCGCCCGCCTGCGGCCCGCCGTGCTTGCGCGTGTTGGTCAGCGCCTCCTGCACGATGCGGTACGCCGCCAGCTCGATGCTGCTCGGCAGCTCCCGCGGCGACCCGGCCACCTCGAACGACACGGTGAGCCCCGCGCCGCGCACCTGCTCGACCAGCTCCGCGAGCTGCTCCACGCCGGGCTGCGGCACGTACTCGCCGCCCGCGCCCGGGTCGCCGGTGCGCAGCACGCCGAGCAGCCGACGCATCTCCGCCAGCGCCTGCCGGCCGGTGCCGGAGATGGTGGTGAGCGCCTCCTTGGCCTGCTGTGGCGCGCTGTCCAGCACGTACGCGGCGCCGTCGGCCTGCACGACCATGACCGACACATTGTGCGCCACGACGTCGTGCAGCTCGCGGGCGATCCGCGCGCGCTCGGCCGCGACCGCGATCCGCGACTGCGTCTCCCGCTCCCGCTCCAGCCGGGCGGCGCGCTCCTCCAGCTGCGCGTAGTAGGCGCGGCGGGTGCGCAGCGAGTCGCCGAGCACCCAGGCGAGCAGGAACGGGACGGTCAGAAAGGCGAGGGCGACGACCTGCCCGACGACGGTCTCCTCGGTCTCCCGCCAGCGCAGCGCGTTGATCGCGGGCGCGGCGGCGGCGCCGACGAGCGCCAGCCGCGACGCCCAGGGCACGTCGCCGGCGGCGACGGTGAAGATGACGACGAGCATGGCGAAGTTCGCCGGGCCCGGGGCCGAGTCCAGCGCGACCTGGGCGACGCCGAGGGCGCCGGCGAAGAGCAGCATGCGCTCGGGCCTGCGGCGGCGCAGCGCGACGACGACGGCGTAGCCGATGCCGATGACCAGCGCCACCGTCTTCTCGACGTCGGTGACGGGGGCGTGCGGGTTGCCCTCTTCGGTCATGTCCACGGTGACCAGCCAGCCACCCGTCATCACGACGAGGCAGACAGCCCAGAAGCTGTCGACCAGCGTCGGATGCCGGCGGAGGAAGTCGTAGACACGTTGCACGTCACCCAGCGTAGGCATGCGCGCGTAAGCGGGAGTCAGTCCCCGGGGCGATCCCTGGTCGATGCAACTACTCCGCAGGGTGGAGGATGCGCCTGTGGAGAACGGTGGGACGCGGGGACGGGACGCGGGGGCCGAACCGGGCCGGGCGGGCGAGGCGGGCACCACGCGCGCGGGAGGCCCGCTGCGCTGGCGGGAGGCCATGCGGCGGGCGCTGTACGGGCCGGAGGGCTTCTACCGCCGGCCCGGGCCCGGCGCCGGGGCGGCGGGCCACTTCCGTACCTCGGTGCACGCGTCACCGCTGTTCGCGGCGGCGGTGGCGGAGCTGGCGGAGCGGGTGGCGGTCGCGCTGGGGCGGCCGGCGGAGCTGGACGTGGTGGACGTCGGCGCGGGGCGGGGCGAGCTGCTGACGGGGGTGCTGGCGGCGTACGAAGGGCCGGGGCGGCTGCGGGCGTACGCGGTGGAGGTCGGCCCGCGGCCGGCGGGGCTGGACGAGCGGATCACCTGGCGGGCGGAGCTCCCCCACAGCGCTCCGCGCGTGGGCGGTACCCCCACCGCGGGGATACGGGGGCTGCTGTTCGCCAACGAGTGGCTGGACAACGTGCCGGTGGACGTCGCGGAGACGGACGGGCGGGGCGTCGCGCGGTACGTGGAGGTCGCGGCGGACGGCACGGAGCGGCTGGGCGCGGAGGTCGGCGGCGCCGACGCGGAGTGGCTGCGCCGCTGGTGGCCGCTGGACGGCGCGCCGCCGGGCAGCCGGGCGGAGATCGGCGCCCCGCGCGACGCGGCGTGGTCGGCGGCGGTCGCCGCGGTGACCGCCGGTCTCGCCGTCACCGCGGACTACGCCCACACCCGGGCTGCCCGGCCCCCGTACGGCACGCTGACGGGCTTCCGCGACGGGCACGAGGTGCCCCCGCGGCCGGACGGCGAATGCGACGTGACGGCGCACGTGGCGCTGGACGCGGTGGCGGCCGCGCCGGAGCGGGACGGGCGGCCGCTGCTGCTGTCGCAGCGGGAGGCGCTGCGGGGGCTCGGGCTCGACGGCACCCGGCCGCCGCTGGCGCTGGCCTCCAGCGACCCGGCCGGCTATCTGCGGCGGCTGGCCGCCGCCGGGCAGGCCGCAGAGCTTCTCGACCCGGCGGGGCTCGGCGGCTTCACCTGGCTGGCCCACCACGTCGGCATCGCCCCGGTCCTGCCCTGACGCGGCGGGCACCGCCCGGCCCGTACGCCCGCGCCCGCATCTCACCCCTGCGGCAGCGAGTCCAGCTCCACCTCGGCCCGGTCCACCGCCCGCGCGTCCGCGTCGATCGACCGCCGCAGCGCCTCGTGCAGGCTGGCCGGCGTCAGCACCCCGGCGAACCGCCCCGTCTCCTCGTCGTCCAGCACCGCGATCCACCCCGCGTCGTACTGCAACATCGTCGCGAACGCCTTCTTCAGGCTCGCCCCCAGCGGCAGCCAGGCGTCCATCCGCCGCGCGTAGTCCGAGACGATGCCGCCCCGGGCGATCTCGTCCGCCCCGACCCAGCCGTGCAGATCGCCCGCCTCGTCCAGCACGACCGCCCAGCGCGCGCCCCGGGCCCGGAGCGCCGCGGACGCCTCCCGGGCGTCGTCGTCGAGCCGGACCACCGGCGGCTCCTCCAGGTCGCCGCGCTCGATCTCCGTGACCGACAGCCGCTTCAGCCCCCGGTCGGCGCCGACGAAGTCGGCGGCGACGGGTCGCGGGCGCGCCCAGGACCGCGGCCGGCGAGTCGAACTGCTCGATGCTCCCCGTCCCGAACACCGCGATGCGGTCGCCGAGCCGGACCGCCTCCTCGATGTCGTGCGTGACGAAGAGCACGGTCTTGCGCATCCGCGCCTGTAGCTTCAGGAACTCGTTCTGGAGGTGCTCCCGCACCACCGGGTCCACCGCCCCGAACGGCTCGTCCATCAGCAGCACCGGCGGATCCGCCGCCAGCGCCCGCGCCACGCCGACGCGCTGGCGCTGGCCGCCGGAGAGCTGGTCGGGGTAGCGGCGGCCGTGTTCGTCCGGGTCGAGGCCGACCAGGTCCAGCAGCTCCGCCGCCCGCTCCCGCCGCTTGGCGCGCGGCCAGCCGAGCAGGTGGGGCACGGTGGCGGTGTTGTCGAGGACGGTCTTGTGCGGGAAGAGGCCGACGCTCTGGATGCAGTAGCCGATGTGGCGGCGCAGCTCGACGGGGTCGGTGGCCATGACGTCCGCGCCGTCGACCTCGATGCGGCCGGCGGTCGGCTCGATGAGCCGGTTGACCATCTTCAGGGTGGTCGTCTTGCCGCAGCCGGACGGACCGACGAGCGTCACCAGCTCGCCCTCGGCGGCGTCGAACGACAGGTCGCTCACCGCGTCGGTCCCGTCGGGGTACCGCTTGGTCACGTGCTCGAATCGGATCATGTTTCCTCATTCTGCCCCGCCGTCCGGCCCTGCTGTCAGCGGTGGAGGGTCTAATGGAGCTGCCTACGGGAAGGAGGGGTGGCGTGAAAGCCTCCAGCTGCCTGGCAGCGAACGAGTGGATCTGCGGGGAGTACGTCCGCAGCCGCAGCGACGAGCTCGTGGACGCCACGGTCCAGCACGTCTGGATCACGCTGGCCTCCGTGGCGATCGGCCTGCTGATCTCCTTCCCGCTGGCGCTGGTCGCCCGCCGCTGGCGGGTCCTGACGGGCCCGGTGCTCGGCCTGACGACGGTGCTGTACACGATTCCGTCGCTCGCCATGTTCTCGCTGCTGGTCCCGCTGATGGGTATTTCGGCGTCCGTCGTCGTCACCGGTCTCGTTCTCTACTCGCTGACGATCCTCATCCGCAACCTCCTGGCGGGACTCGACTCCGTACCGGCCGAGACCCGGGAAGCGGCCCGCGGGATGGGGTACGGGCAGACGCGCCTGCTCTTCGCCGTCGAGCTGCCGCTCGCGCTGCCCGCCGTCATGGCCGGGCTGCGGATAGCGACGGTGTCGACGATCGCGATGACGACGGTCGGCGGCATCATCGGCTACGGCGGCCTGGGCAACCTCATCGTCGAGGGCATGCGCAGCCTGTTCAAGGCCCAGGTGCTCACCGCGTCGGTCCTCTGCGTGCTGCTCGCGGTGCTGGCCGACCTGCTGCTCCTGGGGCTCCAGCGGCTCCTCACGCCCTGGGCGCGGACACGGCGGCGCGGGAGCGGTGACGGCGGCGGGGTCCGCGCGCGTGCGCGGGCGGCCGCCGGGCGGCGGCAGAAGGAGGCGGCCTGATGGGGACCATCGCGGACGCGTGGACGTGGCTGACCACCGGGTCGAACTGGTCGGGGCCGAGCGGCGTCGGCGTACGGCTGGGCGAACACCTGTACCTGACCGGCATGTCGCTCGCCATAGCCTGCGCCGTCGCGCTGCCCGTCGCGTTCTGGCTGGGCCACATCGGCAAGGGCGGCACCCTCGCGATCAACATCTCGAACGTCGGCCGGGCCGTGCCCACGCTCGCGGTCCTCGGGCTGCTCATGCTCACCCCGCTGCGGATGCACGGGGACTGGCCGACGGTCATCGCGCTCGTGCTGTTCGCGATGCCGCCGCTGCTGACCAACGCGTACGTGGGCATCCGCGAGGCCGACCGGGACGTGGTGGAGGCGGCGCGGGGCATGGGCATGTCCGGGCCGCAGCTGCTGGGCCGGGTGGAGCTGCCGCTGGGCTACCCGCTCGTGATGACCGGCCTCCGGTCGGCGACGGTGCAGGTCGTCGCCACGGCCACGCTGGCGGCCATCGCGGGGGGCGGCGGCCTCGGCCGGATCATCACCGCCGGCTTCCGCACGTACAACACCCCGATGGTGGTGGCCGGCGCGTTCCTGGTGGCGGTGCTGGCCCTGGTGCTGGAGGGCGTCCTCGTCGTCGCCCAGCGGCTCCTCGACCCGATGCGCGGCCGCAACGGCGGCCGCCGCGGGCACGGACGCCGTACGCCGGCGGGCCCCCCGGGGGCGCCCCAGCCGCCGGGGACGGAGGAGACGGACGTACCGGCGAAGAAAGAAAAGCCGGCGCCGGCGCCGCTGTAGGGTGCGGCGTCACGTCACGCCGCACCCCGGCGGGCGCGCAGGACACCGGCATTCTCCTCCGGAAGCCCCTCGAACCGCCCGCCTCGAATATCAACTCCCTAAGGACGGAGAATCCCTTGATCACCAACCGCGTTCGAGCCCGCGCCGCCGCCTCGGTGCTGGCCGCCGCCGCCCTGACCGCGGGGCTCGCGGCCTGCGGCGGCGACAGCCTGGAGGAGAAGGGCGGCTCGGACTCCGCGGACGACGGCAAGTCGTCCCTGGTCGTGGGCCAGGCCGGGTTCACGGTCTCCACGGTGACCGCCGAGCTGTACTCGGCCCTGCTCACGGACGCCGGCTACGACGTCACGATAAAGAAACTGGAGAACCGCGAGCTGTACGAGCCGGAACTGGAGAAGGGCAGCATCGACGTCTTCCCCGAGTACGCGGCCACCCTCGCCGAGTTCCTCAACGCGAAGGAGAACGGCCCCGAGGCGCCCGACAAGAACCCGGTCGCGTCCAACGACGTCGACGAGACGGTGGCGGCGCTGCGGAAGCTCGCCGAGCCCCGCGGCCTGACGGTGCTCGACGCCGGCGACGCCGTCGACCAGAACGCCTTCGCCGTCTCCAAGGACTACGCCGCCGAGAACGACCTCAAAACACTGAGCGACCTCGGCAAGACCGGCGACCCCATCCGCCTCGCGGCGGGCGACGAGTGCCCGGAGCGCCCCTTCTGCGAACCGGGCCTGGAGAAGACGTACGACATCGACATCACGAAGATCGACCCCCTGGGCGTCGGCACCCCGGCGGGGAAGCAGTCGGTCCAGGACGGCACCAACCAGCTGGCCCTGACGACGACCACGGACGCCACCCTGGACCAGTTCGACCTGGTGCTGCTGGAGGACGACAAGGGCCTCCAGAACGCGGACAACATCCTCCCGGTCCTCAACGCCGACGCGGCCTCCGACAAGGAGATCGGAACCACGCTGGACAAGCTGACCCGGGTGCTGACGACGGAGGACCTGATCGAGCTGAACCGCAAGGTCGACGCGGAGCGCATGAAGCCGGCGGACGCGGCGAAGGAGTACCTCCAGGAGAAGAACCTCATCGACTCCTGACCCGCCCCCGTCCACCCGTCCCCCCTGCCCCGCCGGCTCACCCCGCCGGGGCAGGGGTCCCTCCGCCGGCCGCCCCGGGAGGCCGGCCTCTGTGTCGTTGCGGTCGCGGCGCGGAAGGAACGCCGACGTCCCACCGCCAAGCGGTACCCCTCACGGACCGGACTCGAAAGCGCTCCGGTTCCTCCTCCCTGCCCTTCCTCCCGTGGAGTCGCCGACCGTGCCCTGACAGCCCGCTGCTCTCACTCCGGAGGCGTGGTGAAACTGACGGTCTGCATGATTGCCGCGGTCATCTCGCAGAACTCGCCCCAGTGGTCCAGAGCCGTGGTGTCGAGTGTGAAGACGGCGACATAGGGGCCCGTGGGAAACGGGACGTGAACCTGGATCTGCGCGGCGTGGAGCTTCGTCTCCGCCCCCTCGGCCGCGAGTTCCTCGGGCACGGTGAACTCCCGCAACGTAATGCAGGACACCGCGGGCCCGCACGGCAGATCCACCCACCTCGCATCGTTCATCGGATCCCGGACCAGCACCTCCCGTATTCCGGTGGCCGCCGCCTCCGCCGACCGGTGGCGGGACTCGACGCCCGCCGCGGTCAGCGTGCAGTGCACAACGCCCCCGTCGTCACGCGCGAAGAACCCCATCGCGGAGTAGGAGAGCCCGCTCCGGCCCATGAACTCCCCCACGGCGCCGTAGTACGGAGCGGAGGCGGCCCAGAGCGCGTCGTCACCCTCGGGGTAGAGCTCCCGTACGAAGGTGTCGGCAAGCGCGGTGCGCTCCTCGGGCGTGGCGGCGATGGGCAGGGCGTGGAAGCCGTCGGGGACGGTGAACCACATCGGTGGGATTCCGGTCCCGGGCGGGATCGCGGTGAGGTCTTCGGGCGCGTTCATGAGGCGGGTCCCTGAGGGTCGGCGGAGGCGAAGTCACCGGGGTCGTAGGCCCGTTTGCCGTCACGGTCCATGATGGCGCTCGGGCCGACGGCACCGGAAATGGCGTCAGCCCGCTGCGCCCATGCCTGGAAGAAGTAGTTTCCGCTCGGTCTGCGGGTGACGTTCCAGCCGTCGTAGTCGGTGGGATCCCGCTCGTTGTACCGTGCGTCAGCCGCCACGCATTCAGCGATGGCGGCGAGTTGCCCGGGGGTTAGCTGTTCCTCGGGAACAAGCTGCGGTGGGGCCTGAAAATGCCGGACGAACTGCTCTACCGAGTTCTCGTCGTCCGAATGGAGGCGGCACCACGAACCGTCGGTGAAGTCGACCCGGATGTCGCGCTTCTCGTTGCTGAACCGCTGTCTTTCCACGCGCCCGATGTCGGCCCGGTCGATTTCGCAGAGCACCTCGTCACGCGAGGGATCCTCGTCGGGGAATCCGACAAGGACCAGCCGCTGGTCCGTCGCGATGGCGTGGCTGCCGTATTTCTTCGCACGCCGCTGCGGGTCGAGTTGCCACGGCAGGCGGCGAGCGACGGCGCCCGGCGCCGCCCACATGACGGGGAAGTCCTCGACCTCGTTGGCCGGGTCCTCCGGGCGGCCGCGCAGTCCGGGGCCGAACGCGCCCATGGTCACCGCGCTCAGGGCGAAACTCACCACCATATGGACTCCCACCGACGCCCCACGGCCGGCGCGCCGCGCGCTCCGGCCGGCCCGGTCGCGCACGACGTATCGCGGACCTTCGGGCCATCCGGGTAACTCGTACTGGATGTCCCGGCGTTCGGTGTCACGGAAAAACCGCATACCGGAGACGGGCGCCGCCACCCCGGTGGCGAAATCCATCGGCCCTCGGTACAGGAACGTCTCACCCGGTCGGGGATACCAGGCCATGGAACTCCTCCCTTCGTCAGCTGAACGCACCCTGCAAACGGTCTCCCAGACTCCCTACCGGATCGCCGGGAAGGTGCTCGACAATCGGTGCGGCCAATTGCGGGGCCACCTTGGTTCCCGTATCCAGGAGCCGCCCGCCCACGGACATCGGGTCGACGGCCACCCTTCCCCCGGTGACGATGTCCAGGCCCATGCTGCCGAGCATCCGCCCGCGGCGGGTGGGCTCCGTGATCGCGGCGAGCTTGGTGTTCACCTTGCTGAAGTCGTCCGCCACCATGAAGACGTTGTGGTTCTTCCCCCATAGCGCCACGCCCTTGCCGGCGATGGTGAGTTTGAGGCCACCCTGGACCGTGCCGGCCAGGTCTCCGGTGGAGACGATGTTGCGTACGCTCCCCACCCGCCGCATCGCGAAACGCCCGCCCAGTTGGGCGACGCGCGCTTCCGCCGCGCCGCGGCCCACGATCTTGACGCCTTTGGCGAACAGTCCCATACCCGGGATCAGCCCGAGGGCTTCCAACCCCAGGGTCGCCCAACTGACGTCCGCCCCCGCCGCCTTGGCCACTCCGTGGGTCAGCAGCGTCAGACCGGCGTAGACCAGCGCGGCCGACGCGAAAGCCGCCCCGATCGGCGGGAAGGGCGCGGTGGCGATGGCAAGCACGGTCAGCGCGGCGGTGACGTAGCCGAGAACGTCGCCGATCGCTTTGATCAGGTCCGCGTGGTCCTGGACCCAGTCGAGGGTGTCCCCCAGGACGTCCGACACACCGCTCGCGATCCGGTCGAACAGCCCCGGCTCGTCCGGGGCTATGCCCGCCGCGGTGTCCAGTTGCCGGCAGATCGCGTCGGCCGAGCGGAAGTAGCGCTCCCGCAGCTCCTCCGCCCGCTTCCGTACCTCTTCGAGCGCGTCGCCCGCCGCCTCGGCGGCGGCCTCCCGCTTCTCCTGCTGCTTCTTCTCCCGCTCCGCCTCGCGGTCGTCCGAACCGCCCCCGCCCCGGCCGCCCTCCTCCACCGGGGATTCGAGGTACGGCTTCGCCGCCGCGGCGGCCACGAGGCCCTGGGCCTCCTCAAGAGCCTCCTTCTTCCGCCGCGCCTCACGCTCCAGCCCCCGCGCCTCCTCCTGGAAGCCGTCCAGGTCCCCGGCCCAGCGCCGCAGCGCGGTCGCGGCCTTGTCGAACGACTGGTGCGCCCGCTTCATGTCGGGCGCCACGTCCTCCGCCACGTGGTCGGTGAACGCCGCGGCGGCCTTGCCCTTCCACTGGCCGCCGTCGATGCGGTCCAGCTCCCGTACGGTGGTGCCCAGTTCGTCGGCGAGCTTGTCGATGGCCCGGGACAGCTGCCGCGTGCCGTACACGTCGCCGGGCGCCGGGTCGAAACCGAGGGTGGGGAAGTCCTTGTCGCCCACGTCAGCTCCCTCCCTTCCCCTTGGGCTGAAGCGCCGCCTCAAGCTCGCGCTCCAGGCCGTCGAAGTCCTTGGCTATCTTCCGCAGCATCTGCGCCGCCCCGTCAGCGTGCTTCCCGAGCTGCTCGATGCCGTAATCCCATTCGTCGGCGAAGTCCTGTACCTGCTTGATCAGCGTCCAGGCTCCGACTACCTCGCTGTCCGCGCCTTTCATGGACCGGCCGGCGCGGTCCATACGTTTGGCGATGGTGGCAAACGTGTGATGCAGCTCGTTTAGAGTGTCACCCTTGATCTTTAAGTCAGCCATTTCGTTCCTTTCCGGGTTCGACGCACCGGGCAGCGCAAGCCGGTGGGCAATGCGGCTGCGGCCGATGACCGACGGCTCAGCAATCGGTCATCGACTCACGGCCTGTGCGGAAGATGCCGTCAACGGCATGCTCTACGGCTTGATCGACGACGGCAGGCGGCGCCGACGTCAGCAACGGGGCGGGCAGGCCCGGGCCCCAGGTGTCCCAGCCCGCGAAGAAGTAGTGCTCACCGAGCCATACGCCGGATGCGCCGCGTCCCGCCGTTCTCGAGGTGGCGGTCGTCAGCTCGCGGATCAGCCGGCGGGTCTCGTCAGCGTTCGAGGTCTCGGGTCTGCTGCTCCAGCTTCCCAGCCAGCCGGTTCCCGGCGGGATGTCGGCGTCGCGCAGGCACACCCAGACCCGTTCGGCTGATTCCCGGTCACCGCGGAAGGCGTAGGCGACCAGGCGGAGTTCGTCGTTGATAGGGGTAGAGATGAGAATCGGCCTCATACACGATCCCACTTCAGTATTCGATGCTGCGTAGCCACCGCCTCTGGCGGCGAAGAACAGGCCCTTTGTTACTCTCGCGACCGGTCAGCGGACGACGGACTGGACTTCTCTGACGGTGACGTCCTGCTCGCTGGCGAACGTCCCGGAGGGCAACTCCGTGGGTTCGGGGTTGTTGGTCCCGGTCCAGCTGACGACCCAGGTGACGGAGCCTTCGAACTCGTACGGCCCGGTCGCCTCGGTGGATCGGAGGTACTGCACACCGCACGGCGGCGGCTCTTCGGCGCCGGGCGGCCGCTTCTCACCGACGGTGCCGTCGTCGTTGAGGGGGCATTCGCCGGATTCGGGGAAGGTGACGGCGTCATCGGTGCCGGGGTCGATGTGCAGGCTGCCGGGGGTGGCGGTGGTGGTGGCGGAGATGCCGAGTGCGTCGACGGATGCGGTGACGGACACGGGCTGGAAACCGGCGTCGTCCAGGGACACCCAGGTGTGGAGGTTCACCACCTGGCGGTCGCCGGCGGGTTGCAGCGTGGGGGTGGCTTCCGGGATGCGGATCTGCTCGTAGGCGAGCTGGGCGAGGATCTCGGGGTTGATGGTGTTCTCGATCTCGGCGGGCGGCTCGTCACCCATGTCCACCCAGAAAGGCATCTCGGCACAGTCCGAGGAGGCCTGGCTGCTGTCCGCAGTGGGGTTGGTGTATGCACCCCACCAGTAGCCCTTGTCGTTCTTCTCGACATTGAACGCGCCGTGCTCACCGTCGACGTACTTGTCCTTCATGGCGTCGGCGTTGCCCGCGTCATGCTGAGGGCTCAGGTCGACCATCCCGTCGAGCCGGGTTTGCGCTGCCTCCTCCGCCGTCCACTTGGGCGCGTACCAACAGGCTGGTGGCGACCAATCGCTCATCGGCGTCAGCGATCCACCGGAATTTTCGCCTGAGCCCGTACTGGTCGAGTATGAGATCTTTCCGCCGGCTGCTGCCGAAATAGTGTTGTCCGCGGCCTGGCCTTCCTCAACCGGAGCTGCACCAAAGTCTCCGGCGCCACCCTTTCCCCCTCGTTGTGCAGCAGCAGGATCGGATAACAGCCCGAGCACCGCGAGGGCCGAGCCTAAAGCCACGAAATAACGCCTCACGGCTTGCATTTCGCCGCACCTCGATCTGAAATGACGTTGACCGTCTGCCAGACACCCTGTTCGTTCTGCTCATGGCGCGTGTTGTACAGCACGTACGGCTTTGTTCCGGCGGACGTCTCATTGTCCGCCTCACCCGTCTTGGCATCGATGAGATAGGCGTCGCGCTCGTCTGCGCAGTAGATAACGACTGCCGCACCATCGTCCCGGAAACTCACTTGCCGATCGAAGTATCGGGTGGTTCCGGCCCACGCGTGATTGTCGTCCAGGTAGCCCTTGATGAACTGGGTCGCCTTCATCCTGCCGATATCGGCAAGGAAGAAATTGAGGGCGTCCGTGTCAGTGGAGCCGCGGAAGATTGCGTCGTCGAGGGCGTTGACCATGTCTGCGTTGTCCGCCAGGACCGCGTCCTTCTTCGGGTCGCCGGTCTCGGTGTCCTCGAACACGTTCTTCGCGTCGTCCGGCAGTTCGATCTCCGGTCTTCCCGCGGCGGAGTCGCTCGGTGAGGGCGACGGGGTGGCCGAGTCGGCGCCCTTGATCTTGTCGTCGGCGTTCGCGTTGTCGTCGTCGCTGCCGCCGCAGGCGGCGAGGAGCAGACTCAGTGCGGCAACGGCCGCCGCGGCGGCGGGGAGAGAGCGGCGCTTCACTTCGACTCCGGGGATAGGGGGATCTCTGTGTGTCGTGACGCTATCGAAGGTTGATCCAGTTGCACCAGCGTCGAATTTCCGTCACCTATTGCCTCTTCCGGTAATGATGGAATTTCATTTGGCGCTGGCTCCGGGCCAATCAATTCCTCTCATTCGCTCCTCCCGTGTTGACCGTGGCTCCCGGTCCGGTCCGCCCCGGGCCCACCGGGTCGGCCTCCGGGGTGGCCGGGGGACCGGGATGGTGGGTGGGTGGGACGTAACCGGCGGGAAACGATCGGTTCGGGGCTGCCCATTTGGGGCATCTGCGCGGTAAGTTGCGGCCATGTCTCGTGGACGCCATCGCTTCTCCTCGCCGATGCGCGGGCTCCTGCTGCCCGTGTCGTTCGCCGTGGTCGCGCTGGGCTGCGCGGTCGCGGCGTGGCTGGTTTCCGGGGACGGGCCCGCCGTGCGCTGGCTCGCCGTGGGGGCGGCCGGGGCTGCCGTGGGGGCCTCGGCCTTCTGGCGGTTGCGGGATCGGATGGCCGCGTTGCAGGTCGCCGAGGCCACCGGGGCGCGGGCGCGGGCCGAGCGGCGGCACGAGGAGCGGGTCGCCGAGTTGAAGAGCGATCTCGAAGAGGCCCGGCGTATCCGGGGGGAGTTGGAGAAGCGGCTCGGGTCGCGGCACGTCGACCTCGCGCGGCTGCGTACGGATCACGCGGCGCTGCTCGCGCGCTACGCCACCGCCGAGTCCGAGCGGGCCGCCGCGCTCGAAGGGCGGCGGCAGCTGGCCATCGAGGCCGCGACGCCCGCCAAGGAGCTGCCGCCCGCCGGGGGGCAGCCGCAGGCGCGGCCGCCTTCGCTGAGTTCGTACCTGCGCGCCTCCCGGGCCCTCGACGACCTCGCGGGCAACGCCGCCCGCCAGGGCCACGGGCAGAGCCACGAGCAGGCGCCCGCCGGCGACGCGGGCGGCTTCAGCTACTTCACGCGCGCGGCCAAGCGGCCCGTACCCCCGGGGCAGCGTTCCGGGGGGAGCGAGCCGGCGCGGGACGGGCCGAAGCGGGCCGCCGCGGCGGGCGGCGCTCCGGCCGGCGGGCCGGCGGCGGGCAGCGGCCACCGGCGTACGCCCGAGGAGCCCGGTGACGCCGGTGCGGACCTCGCGGACGTCGTCGGGCCCGAGGTGCTCGCCGAGGCGGAGGCGGAGGCCAGGGCGGACGAGGGGGCCGTCGCCGCTCCGGCGGGTGACGGCGACGACCCCGACGACGACCCCCACGGGCCGGTCGGGCGCGTCATCGACCTGGAGCAGGCCAGCTGAACGGGGATTCGCCCCCGTTCCTCCTCACTTGTCGATGTCCCCGACCACGAAGAACATCGACCCGAGTATCGCCACCATGTCCGCCACCAGCGTCCCCGGCAGCAGCTCGGTCAGCGCCTGGATGTTGTTGTACGAGGCGGAGCGCAGCTTCAGCCGGTACGGCGTCTTCTCGCCCTTCGACACCAGGTAGTAGCCGTTCAGCCCCAGCGGGTTCTCCGTCCAGGCGTACGTCTCCCCCTCGGGCGCCTTCAGCACCTTCGGCAGCCGCTGGTTCACCGGCCCCGGCGGCAGCTCGGCCAGCCGGTCCAGGCAGGCGTCGGCCAGGTCGAGGGAGTTGTGCGCCTGCGCCAGGAGCACTTCGAAGCGGGCGAGGCAGTCGCCCTCCTCGCGGGTCACGACGCGCAGGGTGCCGTCCAGTTCCCCGTACGCCAGATACGGCTCGTCGCGGCGCAGGTCGAAGTCCACGCCGGAGGCGCGCCCGATGGGTCCGCTGACGCCGTACGCGTGGACGGTCTGCGGCGGGAGTACGCCCACGCCGCGCGTACGGCCGCGGAAGATCTCGTTGCCGAGGACCAGCCGGTCGAAGACGTCCATCCGCGCGCGTGCCGCGCGTACGGCCGCGCGCGCCCGGTCCGTCCAGCCGGCGGGCAGTTCCTCCTTCAGGCCGCCGACGCGGTTGAACATGTAGTGCATCCGGCCGCCGGAGACCTCCTCCATGACGGCCTGGAGGTCCTCGCGCTCGCGGAAGGCGTGGAAGATCGGGGTGATGCCGCCGAGTTCGAGGGGGTACGAGCCGAGGAACATCAGGTGATTGAGCACCCGGTTCAGCTCCGCGAGGAGCGTACGCAGCCACACCGCCCGCTCCGGCACCTCCATCCCCAGCATGCGTTCGACCGCCAGGACCACGCCGAGTTCGTTGGAGAAGGCCGAGAGCCAGTCGTGGCGGTTGGCGAGGACGATGATCTGGCGGTAGTCGCGGGCTTCGAAGAGCTTCTCGGCGCCGCGGTGCATGTAGCCGATGACCGGCTCGGCGGTGACGATGCGCTCGCCGTCGAGGACGAGGCGCAGGCGCAGCACGCCGTGGGTGGAGGGGTGCTGCGGGCCGATGTTGAGGACCATGTCGGTCTGCTCGGCGGCGCCGCCGACGCCGACCGTCAGGGGGGCGGCGGCGGTGCCTGCCGCGGGGGCGGCCTCTCCGGGTGCGGCGGGGGCGGCGGGGGCGGCCTCGTCGGCGGCTCCGGTGGGCGCGGCAGTCATGGCGCCGAGCCTAGTGGCCGTACGGACCGTGCCCTAGGCCCGCGGCGGGGCCCCGTCCCCCTCGTCCTCGTCGTCCGGCAGCTTGCACACCCGCTCCAGGAAGAAGGCCGCCGCCACGACCAGCGCCGCCGCGACCACCGCCAGCGCCGCGTACACCACCTGCGAGCCGCGCGTGCCGTAGTCCAGCCCGTCCAGCACCAGGAACAGCCCCAGACCCGCGTACAGCCCCGCCACGAGCGCCGACACCAGCGCGCTCGCCTGCCCCAGCACCACCGCCCGCGCCGCCATCATCGGGTCGACGCCCTTGGCCTGCGGGTCGCGCTCGCGCTGCGCGCCGAGCCGGGCGCGGATGGACAGCGCCGTCGCCGTGAGGATCGTGGCGATCAGGGCCAGCACCACCGGGGCGGCGACGGGGACGCTCGGGAGCGTACCCACCGAGTTCCACAGCCGGGAGCCCGCCCAGGACAGCACCCCCGCCACCACGAAGATGCCGGCCAACACCCCGATGCGCAGTTGCCTCACCGAATGCGCTCCTCCCAGAACTCCCAGAGATCGTAGCCCCGAAGGACCTGCGGAAGCGCTCAGTCGGGCAGTCGCAGTTCGAGATCCGTACGCTCCTGCACGCCCTGCCGCCCGACCTGCGCCAGCAGCTGGGCCACCGGGCCGTGCCCGGGCAGCTCGGCCGCGGCGTCCACGTCGTGCCACGGGACGAGGACGAAGGCGCGCTCGTGCGCGCGGGGGTGCGGCAGGGTCAGGGCGGGGTCGTCGGAGACGACGCCCTGGTACGCCACGATGTCGACGTCCAGCGTGCGCGGGCCCCACCGGGTGTCCCGTACGCGCGAGAACGCCTCCTCGACCGCGTGTGCGCGCTCCATGAGGGAGGCGGGCGGGAGGGTGGTCCGGACGAGGAGGACGGCGTTGAAGAACGTCGGCTGGCTGCCTTCCTCGACGCCCCAGGGGGCCGTCTCGTACACGGGAGAGACGGCTTTGACGCGGAGGCCGGGGGTGTCTTCGAGCGCGTCCACGGCGCCCTGGAGGGTCTCCAGGCGGTTGCCGAGGTTGCTGCCGAGGGAGAGCACGGCGCGTTTCGGGTTCTGCAGGGTCGAGTCGGCCGCGTCGACCTGCTCGACCACGGAACGCGGCACTGGCTGCACGGTCGGGTCGCTGCGATTCAAGATCAACCTCTGCTTCGGGTGATGGTGATGGTCACGTCGTCGAACGGCACGGTGATCGGCGCGTCCGGCTTGTGCACCGTCACCTCCACCTGCTGCACGGGCGGGTGTGTCAGGCACTGGGCGGCGATCCGCTCGGCGAGCGTCTCGATCAGGTCCACCGGCTCGCCCTCGACGAGGGCGGCGGTCTCTTCGGCCACGACGCCGTAGTGGACGGTCTGCGCCAGGTCGTCGTCGGCGGCGGCGCCGCGGGTGTCGAGGTGGAGGACGAGGTCGACGACGAAGGGCTGGCCCTCGGCGCGCTCGTGCGCGAAGACGCCGTGGTGGCCGCGGGCCCTGAGGCCGCGCAGCGCGACTCGGTCGGCTACGGTCATGGCTCGCCTCACCTCCTGCGGTATGCGTTCCGGTCGTGTCCGGTGCGCAGCCTGTGCCGCGCGTGCTGCGGGCAGCGGGCTGCGTGCCGGTGGCTGACGCTGTTCGGTTCGGTTCGGTTGATGCGCGGTCACGGGTGGCCGGGGGCTCGGCGGCCTGGTGGCCCACGGACGCCGTCACCGTGCCGCCGCGATGCCCGGCCCCGACCCCGGGCCCCTCGATCGAATGTACCTGCGGCTGCTGACAAGCCGTACGACCGGGGCCGCCGCGACCGGCCGATCCCCCGCCCCCACTCCGGCCGCGCCTACCCGGAGGGTCGACGGGACAGCCGTATGGGGAGTGACGTCGACTCGAACGGGCTATGAACGCGACCCGGGTCTTGGGAGACACCCGCCGACGTCCCGCCGCCGGATTCCCGCTGGGCCGACCCCCGTACACCGTGTACACGGGTCGCCACCCGTTACCCGCACTCCCGCCCCAGGGTAGGCCGCCGCGCTGACATCGACCGATGGGTGCCGGGGGGCGCGGGGGCGCGGGGGCGCGGGGGCGCGGGGGTGCGGGGGTGCGCGTGCGGGTGGGGGGTACGCGGGCGGGTGCGGGTGCGTGGTCCGTACGCCGGTGTGGTCGCGAGGGCACGCGCGTGGTCCCTGCGCTTGTTCTACGCCCCCTCCCGCCCCGCTACGCCCCGCCGGGCCCCTCCAGCGCCGACGCCACCCGTACCGCGTCCGCCGTCGGCCGCACCTCGTGGACCCGTACCGCCCACGCGCCCTCCCGCGCCGCGATCGCCGACACCGCCGCCGTCGCGGCGTCCCGCTCGCGCGCCGGGGGCGGGGACCCGTCCGGCCCGGCCAGCACCCGCCCGAGGAACCGCTTCCGCGACGCCGCCACCAGCAGCGGCCGGCCCAGATCCGCGCGCAGCCGCGGGAGGCTGTTCAGCAGTACGAGGTCGTGCGGCGCCCCCTTGGCGAAGCCGAGGCCGGGGTCGGCGATGATCCGCTCGAAGGCGATCCCGCCGGCCACGGCCCGGTCCAGGCTGCGGCGCATCTCGTCGACGACCTCGGTGACGGTGTCCTCGTAGACAGCGCGGTTGTTCATGTCGATGGACTGTCCGCGCCAGTGCATGACGACGAACGGCACGCCCGCGGCCGCGACCGCCGGCACCATCGCGGGGTCGGCGAGGCCACCGCTGACGTCGTTGACGAGCCGGGCGCCGGCGGCGACCGCCCGCTCGGCGACGGTGGCGCGCATGGTGTCGACGGAGACCAGCACGCCTTCGGCCGCCAGGCCCCGGACGACGGGCAGCACGCGGCGCAGCTCCTCGTCCTCGTCCACGCGGGGCGCGCCGGGGCGGGTGGACTCGCCGCCGACGTCGACGATGTCGGCGCCGGTGGCGACAAGGTCGATGCCGTGCTTGATGGCGGTCGCGGGGTCGAACCACAGGCCGCCGTCGGAGAAGGAGTCGGGGGTGACGTTGACGACGCCCATGACGGCGCAGCGGCCGAAGTCCGGCAGCCCCGCCACCTGCCCCCTGCGCGCATGGGTCATAGCACCAGCGTAGGCGCCTCCGGGGCGACCGGACCCGGCGGGGAGGCGGCGGGGGGCGTGGGACGGGCGCCGGGGCGGGCGCCCGGGGGCGCGGCACGGGACGGGCCCGGGGGCGGCCCGGCGGGCGCACGGGGGGCCTGGGGCCGGGGCGCGCAGCGGGACCTGGGGCGGGCGCGCGGCGGGGCCTGGGCGGGGCGTACGGCAGGGCCTGGGGGCGGGCGCGCACGGCGCGGCCTGGGGCCAGGCGCACGGCGGGCATGGGGCGGGGCGTACGGCGGGCCATGGGGGCGGACGCCGCACGGGGGCCTGGGGCACGGAGCGAGGGGCACCTGTACGGCGGCGAGGGGCAACCGCACGGCACGAGGGGCGGCCTACGGCTGCGCACGACGGCGTACGGCTGCGTGGAGCAGCCAGCGGCTCTCGGCTTGCTGGCCCCGGGTCGATGTCAGGGGGCGGGCCTACCCTGGGGCGGGTGTGCGGGGATCGGGAGTTTCGGGCACCGGGCACCGCACCGGGCTCCGGACTCCGGGCGCCGCGGGCACCGCACCGGGCTCCGGCTCCTGGCTCCGCAGGCACCGGACTCCGCGGGCTCCGGGTTTGCTCAGGTGGCTCGGACCGGCCGGAAGCCCGTGTTGCCGCTGGAGCTGTCCGGGGTGTTCCCCATCCGCGCCGACGTCCGGTAGCGCAGGCAGTACGACTCGTGGCACATGTGCGACCCGCCCTTCAGCACCCGCGACTGCCCCAGTCGCGGCCCCCGCGGGTTGTCGCGCGGCGCCTTGCGGTGGTGCCGCGGGTGGAACCAGTCGGCGCACCACTCCCACACGTTCCCCGTCGCGTTGTACAGCCCGTAGGCGTTCGGCTCGAAGGCGTCGACCGGGCAGGTGCCGCGATAGCCGTCGGCCGCCGTGTTGCGGTCGGGGAAGCTGCCGCGCCAGATGTTCATCCGGTACGCGCCCTCCGGCTCCCGCTCCGCGCCCCACGGGTACGGCTCGCCGTCCAGCCCGCCGCGGGCCGCGTACTCCCACTCCGCCTCCGTCGGCAGCCGCGCGCCCGCCCAGGCGCAGAAGGCGAGCGCGTCGGCGTGCGAGACGTGCACCACCGGGTGGTCCCAGCGGCCGCGCAGGCCCGAGCCGGGGCCTTCGGGGTGCCGCCAGTCGGCCCGGTGGACCTGCCGCCACCAGGGCGTCTGCGGCGGCGAGGCGGTGGGCGGGAAGTTCTTGGGCAGGAAGCCCGCGAAGACGAAGGACCAGCCGAAGCGCTCGGCGTCCGTGACGTGCGACGTCGCCTCCGCGAAGGCCGCGAACTCCTCGTTCGTCACCGCAGTGGCCGCGACCGTGAACCCGTCGACCGTCACCTCGCGCGCCGGGCCCTCGCCGTCCGCCGGGTACGGGCCGTCGTCGTAGCCCATCCGGAACGCCCCGCCGGGCAGCTTCCGCCAGCCGCCGCGCGGCTCGTACGTCCCCGGGGCGGCCTCGGCCGGGGACGCCGCGGCGTCCCGCGGCGCCGGTGTGCGTCCCGGCGCGACGGGCCCCTCCGGGCCGCCATGCGCGCCTACGCCGCCGCGTCCCGGCGCACAGCACGCCTTCGGCTCCCCCGGCCCCGACACCGACTCCGCCCCGGATTCCGGCTCAGACTCCGGCTCGGACTCCGGGCCCGCGCCGGCGCCCGCTCCGGCCGCTTCCACGTTCCCGCCCTTCGCGCCGTCCGCCATCAGCGCGCCTTGATCAGGCTCATCGCCTCGGCCCGCGTCGCCGGGTCGCGCAGCTGCCCGCGCACCGCCGACGTCAGCGTCTTCGCGCCCGGCTTCCGGACCCCGCGCATCGTCATGCACATGTGCTCGCACTCAAGGACGACGATCACGCCCCGCGGCTCCAGTATCTCCATCAGCGAGTCCGCGACCTGCGTGGTCAACCGTTCCTGCACCTGCGGCCGGCGCGCGTACACGTCCACCAGCCGCGCCAGCTTCGACAGCCCCGTGATCTTTCCGTCGTGCGACGGGATGTACCCCACGTGCGCGGAGCCCACGAACGGCACCAGGTGGTGCTCGCACGTGCTCAGCACCTCGATGTCCTTGACCAGCACCATCTCGTCGTGGCCCAGGTCGAACGTCGTCGTCAGCACGTCCTCCGGCCGCTGCCGCAGCCCCGCGAATATCTCCTTGTACGCGCGCGCCACCCGCGCCGGCGTGTCCAGCAGGCCCTCGCGATCCGGGTCCTCGCCCACGGCGATGAGCAGCTCCCGTACGGCGCTCTCGGCGCGCTTCTCGTCGAAGTCGCCGTACGCGGGCATGCCGGCGGCCGGCCCGCCGGCGCCGTAGCCGCCCCGCTCGCCGTACTCCGGGCCGTCAGCCGGCCGGACAGCCGCATCCGTCATCGTCGTGCCTCTCGTACCTGCGCGTCCTGCGCGTATGGCCGCGCCCCCAAGGCTAGAACCTCGGGGGCGCCGCTCACATTCCAGCAGTATCCGCGGTATCCGCTACGGCTGACCGCCTTCGCTCGGCGACGGCTGGTGCTGCGGGCCCTCGCCCGGCAGCGTGCCGTCCTGGAGCCCCGGCAGCCCGCCGCCGACCGGCGGGGTGTCCGCCTTGTCGAGCATCTTCGGGGCGGTGGGGGCGGCTCCGTTCGTCTCCCGGGGGGAGGAGACCGGCGGCCGGGTGGAGGGGGTACGCCGCGCGGAGCCGGTCCACGCCGGCCGCAGCGGGCGCTTGACCAGCGGGCGGAAGACCTCGGCGATCTCCTCCTTGCCGAGGGTCTCCTTCTCCAGCAGCTCCAGCACCAGGTTGTCGAGCACGTCGCGGTTCTCGACGAGGATCTCCCACGCCTCGTTGTGCGCGGCCTCGATCAGCTTCTTGACCTCCTCGTCGACCAGCGCGGCGACCTCCTCGGAGTAGTCGCGCTGGTGGGAGAGCTCCCGGCCCAGGAAGGGCTCGGACTGGTCGGAGCCGAACTTGATCGCGCCGAGCCGCTCGGTCATGCCGTACTGCGTGACCATCTTGCGGGCGAGGCCGGTGGCCTTCTCGATGTCGTTGGCGGCGCCGGTCGTCGGGTCGTGGAAGACCAGTTCCTCGGCGGCCCGGCCGCCCATCATGTACGCGAGCTGGTCGAGCATCTCGTTGCGCGTGGTGGAGTACTTGTCCTCGTCGGGCAGCACCATCGTGTAGCCGAGGGCGCGGCCGCGGGAGAGGATCGTCACCTTGTGCACCGGGTCGCCGCTGGGAGAGGCCGCCGCGACCAGGGCGTGCCCGCCCTCGTGGTACGCGGTGATCTTCTTCTCCTTCTCCGACATGATCCGGGAGCGCTTCTGCGGGCCGGCGACCACGCGGTCGATGGCCTCGTCCAGCATCTCGTTGTCGATGAGCTTCCTGTTGCTGCGGGCGGTGAGCAGCGCGGCCTCGTTCAGCACGTTGCTGAGGTCGGCGCCGGTGAAGCCGGGGGTGCGCCGGGCCACGGCGGACAGGTCCACGTCCGGGGCGACCGGCTTGCCCTTCTGGTGGACCTTGAGGATCTCCAGCCGGCCCTGCATATCCGGGCTCTCCACGCCGATCTGCCGGTCGAAGCGGCCGGGGCGGAGCAGGGCGGGGTCGAGGATGTCGGGCCGGTTGGTGGCCGCGATGAGGATGACGCCGCCCTTGACGTCGAAGCCGTCCATCTCGACGAGCAGCTGGTTCAGCGTCTGCTCGCGCTCGTCGTGGCCGCCGCCCATGCCGGCGCCGCGGTGGCGGCCGACGGCGTCGATCTCGTCGACGAAGACGATCGCCGGCGCGTTCGCCTTCGCCTGCTCGAACAGGTCGCGGACGCGGGAGGCGCCGACGCCGACGAACATCTCGACGAAGTCGGAGCCGGAGATGGAGTAGAACGGCACCCCGGCCTCACCCGCGACGGCGCGCGCCAGGAGCGTCTTGCCGGTGCCGGGCGGACCGTAGAGCAGCACGCCCTTGGGGATCTTGGCGCCGACGGCCTGGAACTTCGCGGGCTCCTGGAGGAACTCCTTGATCTCGTGGAGCTCCTCGACGGCCTCGTCGGCCCCGGCCACGTCGGAGAACGTCGTCTTCGGGGTGTCCTTCGTGATGAGCTTGGCCTTGGACTTCCCGAAGTTCATGACCCGGGAGCCGCCGCCCTGCATCTGGTTCATCAGGAAGAGGAAGACGAGCACGATCAGGACGAACGGCAGCAGGGAGAGCAGGATGCTGACGAAGGGGTTGTCCTTCGTCTCCTTGACCGCGTAGCCGTCGGGGATCTCGCCCTTGTCGAACCTGTTCTGCAGCAGGTCGGCGAGGTCGGCACCCTGGGTGTCGATGTAGTTCGCCTGGACCTTGTCGCTGCCGTCGATCTCCTTGGCGTCGTCTTTGAGCTGGACCTTGATGGTCTCGCTGTTGCCGGTGGTCAGCTCGGCGGAGCTGACGCGGTCCTCCTCGATCGCGGCCACGACCTTGGCGGTGTCCACGGACTTGTAGCCCTCGGAGGAGCCGACCAGTTGCATCAACAGGACCACGGCGAGGACGGCCAGCACGATCCACATGACCGGCCCACGGAAGTAGCGCTTCACGTCCATCCACACGGGGCGGTGTACGCCCCGTCCCTCCTGCCCAGTGAGGCACGGCTGGCTCCTGACCGAGCCCGTGGCCGTGCGTATGCCTGTATGGGTCCAAACTGAAACGACTGACGTTCGGACGGTACCCCAGAATTGTCACCCGTCCCCGGCGGGGACGGCTAACAAACCGGCTTTCCCATGCTCCAACGGCGGGAAACCCCCCGGTGTTCCCCGGGCGGCGCCCACCGGCCCGGGTCCGGCCGCCCGAAGGGCGGCGGCGGGCGGTCCCCCGAGCCCGCGCGGAAGTCGCCGCGGACCGCGTCAGCCACCGTACACGTGCGGTGCGAGCGTGCCGACGAAGGGGAGGTTCCGGTACTTCTCCGCGTAGTCGAGGCCGTAGCCGACGACGAACTCGTTGGGGATGTCGAAGCCGACCCAGTCCACGTCGATGGGCACCTTCGCCGCCTCCGGCTTGCGCAGCAGCGTGAACACCCGGAGCGAGGCGGGCTGCCGCGAGCCGAGGTTCGACAGCAGCCAGGAGAGCGTGAGGCCGGAGTCGATGATGTCCTCGACGATCAGCACGTGCCGGTCCTGGATGTCGGTGTCGAGGTCCTTGAGGATCCGTACGACGCCGGAGGACTGGGTGCCCGCCCCGTACGAGGAGACGGCCATCCAGTCCATCGTCAGCGGGGTGGACAGGGTGCGCGCGAGGTCCGCCATGACCATCACCGCGCCCTTGAGCACCCCGACGATCAGGAGGTCCTTGTCCGCGTACTCCGCGTCGATCTTCGCGGAGATCTCGGCGAGCTTGGCGTCGATCTCTTCCTTGGTGATGAGCACGTTCTCAAGGTCCGCGCCCATGTCCTTCACATCCACCCGGAGTCACTCTCGTTCGTTCGACGACCACTGCCGGACGAACAGTCTGCCATCCGTTCCCCGGCCGGTCAGGAGCGCGTCGGCGGCGTTCCACGCACGTCCGGGCCCCCGGCCCCGGCCCGTACGGCTCACGGGCCCTCGCGCCGGACCAGCAGCCGGCCCTGTTCGCGACGGGCGGACACCCGCCCGGGGAGGTTGATAGCGCCCTGGCCGCGCCAGCCGGTGATGAGCTTGTCCATCTCCTCGACGTGCCCGCTGAAGAGGGAGCCGCCGGGGGAGCCCGCCGCGAGGGCGGCGCGGCGCAGGATGCGGCGGCGGACGGCGGGCGGGAGCGCGTACAGCCCGCGGACGTCGAGGCCGCCGTCGGGGTCGCGCACGCCGCGCTCCGCGTCGGCGGCCCAGGCGTCGAGGGCGTCGGCGTCGTCGCGGGAGAGCCGGGCGGTCCGGGCCAGGGACTCGACGACGCCGCGGCCGAGGGCCTTCTCCAGCACGGGCAGCGCCTCGTGGCGGACGCGGGAGCGGGTGTAGGCGGGGTCGGCGTTGTGCGGGTCGTCCCAGACGGGCAGGGACTGGACCAGGCACGCCTTGCGGGCGACCTGGCGGTCGATCTGGAGGAACGGGCGGCGGTAGCGGCCGCCGGGCCCGGAGGCGGCGGCCATGCCGGACAGGGAGCGCACGCCGGAGCCGCGGGCGAGCGCCAGCAGCACGGTCTCGGCCTGGTCGTCGCGGGTGTGGCCGAGGAGTACGGCGGCGGCGCCGAGCCGCTGCGCGGCGTCGTCCAGCGCCGCGTAGCGGGCGTCGCGGGCGGCGGCCTCGGGGCCGCCGTCGCGGCCGACGTCGACGCGTACGGACTCGACGGGGTCCAGGCCGAGGGCGCGGAGCCGCGCGGCGACCTCCTGGGCGCGCAGGTCGGAGCCGTCCTGGAGGCCGTGGTCGACGGTGATGCCGCCGGCGCGGGCGCCCTGGCGGGGGGCCTCGAAGGAGAGGGCGGAGGCCAGCGCCATGGAGTCGGCGCCGCCGGAGCAGGCGACGAGGACGAGGGGGGCGTCGGCGGCGCGGTCGCCGGAGGCGGGGGCCGCCGGGGCGTCGGGGGCCGGGGCGTCGGCGGTCGGGGAGGCGGGGGGCGGGGCGGACGCGGCGCCGGTACGGGCGGGGGCCGCGGCGCGGCGGCCGCGGGCGGCCGGGGCGGGCACGGCGGGCAGGGCGGTCGCGGAGGCGGCCGGAGAGGCGGCCGGGTGGGCCCCGGCGGTGGGGGGAGCCTGCGCCGTCGCGTACTCGGTCAGCACGTCGTGCAGGACCCGGCGAACTGCCAGACGTATCGCGGCGACCGCTGGATGGGGACCCATGGCTTTCACTTCACTTTCGCTGGCGGCGGAAAGAGCTCGCTCGGGCTCACCTCAACCACCGTCACTGTATGTGCGTCGATGGTGACAGAGGAGAGCGGGGAACCGAGCATTGCACGCGGCAACGCCGGGTTCGCTCCCTCGGACGGGTGAAAGTCGCACCGAAACCGCCGCCACGGGAACCGCCGGGAGCGAAGCTCAGCTCTCGGCGCGGCTGTGCACCCGAGCGATCCAGTCCGCCGGTTTGGCGATCTCCGACTTCGTCGGCAGCGTGTTGGGCGAGGTCCACACCCGGTTGAAGCCGTCCATGCCGACCTCGTCGACGACGTGCCGGACGAAGCGCTCGCCGTCCCGGTACTGCCGGAGCTTCGCGTCCAGGCCCAGCAGCTTGCGCAGCGCCTGGTCCAGCCGCCCCGCGCCGGCCTGACGGCGCTTGGTGAACTTCTCCCGGATCTCCGCGACCGACGGCACCACCTGGGGCCCGACGCCGTCCATCACGTAGTCGGCGTGCCCCTCCAGCAGCGACATCACCGCGGTCAGCCGGCCCAGGATCTCCCGCTGCGCGGGCGTCTGGACGACCTCGACGATGCTGCGCTCCTCGCCGCCCTCCTCGCGGCCGCCGCTGAGGCTCTGGAGCGCCTCCCGTACGCGGTCCAGCAGGGTGGCCGGGTCGATCTCCGTCTCGCCGAGGAACGACTGGATCTCGCCCTGGAGGTGGTCGCGCAGCCACGGCACGGCGGTGAACTGCGTGCGGTGGGTCTCCTCGTGGATGCAGACCCACAGCCGGAAGTCGTGCGGGGCGACCTCCAGCTCGCGCTCGACGTGGACGATGTTCGGCGCGATCAGCAGCAGCCGGCCCTGGCCCGCGCCGCCGCGGTCGGTGCCGGCATGGGCGGCGGGGCCGCCGGGGAGGTCGCGGGTGGCGGGGGCGAAGGTCTCGTACTGGCCGAGGACGCGGGAGGACAGGAACGACAGCAGCATCCCCAGCTCGACGCCCGTCACCTTGCCGCCGACGGAGCCGAGGAGGGCCCCGCCGGGGATGCCGGAGCGGCGCTTGTCCATCTTCTCCAGCAGCGGCGCGAGGACGGCGCGGAAGCCCGCGACGTTCGCCCGGATCCAGCCGGGCCGGTCGACGACGAGCACCGGGGTGTCGTGCCGTGGGTCCGCGCCCTCGGGATACATCCGGGAGAACTCGCGTACGTGCTCCTCCGCCGACCGGGCGTGCGTCCGCAGTTCGCCGACGATGCCGCGCGCCTCGTCGCGGCTCACCTCGGGACCCGGCCGCACGAGCCGCGTCGCGGTCGCAACCGCGAGATTCCAGTCGACCATCTCCGCACCACCGATGCTCGTCATCTCTTCACCGTACGTGCCCACGCGGCCGAGCGGGAGCGCGCGGCCCCCCGGAACCGCTGCGGGAGGGCCCGTAAGGGACCACGGCTCGGAGACGGGGGCGGGGGCTACGGACGGCGGGCGCAGGGCGGGTGGAGGGCAGAGGGACCGTGCCCACGCGGCCGAGCGGGAGCCCGCGGCCCCCCGGAACCACTGCGGGAGCCCCCGGTAGGGGACCACGGCTCGGAGATCGGGGCGGGCCCACGGACTGCGAGCGCAGGGCGGGCGGGGGGCAGAGGGACCGTGCCCACGCGGCCGAGCGGGAGCGCGCGGCCCCCCGGAACCGCTGCGGGAGGGCCCGTAAGGGACCGCGGGCCGAAGGGGCGGGGCGGTCGCTCGGACGAAGGAGGAGATTCACTTCTCGTTCACTTCAAACGGCGGATCGCTTCACCTGTTCTGCCTAACTTCGGCGACGAAAGGTGAATCAGCGCAGGCGGGACTGATGCGATCGCGCATACCTGAGGAAGAGGTCTCGCTCCCGCACGCAAGAACCGCAAAGGACCCCCCACCGTGAAGCTCCTCCGCACCACCCGGCGGCGTGCCGTCGCCGCCGGCTCGCTCGCCCTCACCGGCGCCCTCGTCCTCGGCGCCTGCGGGTCCGACGACAACACCGGCACCGGCGGCGGCACCGGGGGCGCCCAGGCCGCCCCGGGCGACGTGGACTGCGCCGGTTCCGGCGAGCTGCTGGCGTCGGGTTCCTCGGCGCAGAAGAACGCCGTGGACCAGTGGGTCAGCGACTACCAGAGCTCGTGCCCGGACGTCACCGTCAACTACAAGGCGACCGGCTCCGGCGCCGGTATCCAGGAGTTTCTGCAGGGCAAGACCGGCTTCGCCGGTTCAGACTCGGTACTGAAGCCCGAGGAGGTCGAGGCGTCGAAGAAGGTCTGCAAGGACGGCGAGGCGATCAACATCCCGATGCTCGGCGGCCCCATCGCGGTCGGCTACAACGTCGAGGGCGTGGACGACCTCGTCCTCGACTCCCGCACGCTCGCCCGGATCTTCACCGGTGACGTCACCTCCTGGGACGACCCGGCCATCGCGGACCTCAACCCGGACGCCGACCTGCCGGACACCAAGATCCAGCCGGTGCACCGCTCGGACGAGTCGGGCACCACCGACAACTTCACGCGGTACCTCGCCGACGCCGCGCCCGGGGCCTGGCCGCACGAGCCCGGCAAGAAGTGGCCCGTGCCCGGCGGGCAGTCCGCCGACGGCTCCGCCGGCGTCTCCGCGCAGGTGAACCAGTCCGAGGGCGCCATCTCGTACTTCGAGCTGTCCTACGCCACGGCCAACGACATCGACACCGTCAGGCTGGACACCGGCGCCGCCGAGCCCGTCGAGGCCACCAGCCAGAACGCCTCCAAGGCCATCGCCGCCGCCAAGGTCACCGGCACCGGTAGCGATCTGGCGATGCGGCTCGACTACACCACCGACGCCGCCGGCGCGTATCCCCTGACCCTGCTCACCTACGAGATCGCCTGCGACACGGGCAACGCCAAGGGCAGCCTCGCGAAGGTCAAGTCCTTCCTCGGCTACACGGCCAGCGAGGCCGGCCAGTCCAAGCTGGGCCGGCTCGGCTACGCGCCGCTGCCCGCCGAGGTCGCGGGCAAGGTCCGTACGACCGTGGAGTCCCTCTCCTGACCCCCGGCCCGCGCTCCCGCCGCCTCCGCGCCGACCGGCGCGGCGGGCGGGGCGGCCCGGGCCGGCCATCCGGTGCACCGCCGCCGGGACGGCAGGCGCCCACCCCCGCGCCGCCGCCCCACCCAGACCGGAGATCGAACGTGAGTACCGACACCGAGACCGGCATACGTGCCCCGGCCCCGCCGCCGCCCGGGGCCCCGCCCCCGGCGCGCCGCGGGCGGCGCGGGCGGCGGGGTCCGGCCACCCGCCTCGGCGACCGCGTGTTCGCGGGCCTGTCGAAGGGCTCCGGGATCACCCTGCTGGTGATCATGGGCGCGATCGCGGCGTTCCTGGCGTACCGCGCGGCCCTCGCCCTCGCGAAGAACGAGGGCAACTTCCTCACCACCTTCGAGTGGGACGCCAACGCCGACCCGCCGGTGTTCGGTATCGCGGTCCTCGCCTTCGGCACGGTCGTCTCGTCGGTCGTCGCGATGGTCATCGCGGTGCCGGTCGCGGTCGGCATCGCGCTGTTCATCACCCACTACGCGCCCCGCCGGCTGGCCGGCCCGGTCGCGTACGTCATCGACCTGCTGGCCGCCGTCCCGTCCATCGTCTACGGCCTGTGGGGCGCCCTGTTCCTGGTGCCGCACCTGGTCGGCCCGTACGAGTGGCTGGACGACGTGCTCGGCTGGACCGTCGTCTTCTCGTACGACGGCGGCGCCCCGCGGTCGCTGATGACCGCGGGCGTCCTGCTGGCGATCATGATCCTGCCGATCATCACCAACGTCAGCCGCGAGGTCTTCCGGCAGGTGCCGCAGACGCAGCAGGAGGCGGCGCTGGCGCTGGGCGCCACGCGCTGGGAGGTCATCCGGATGTCGGTGCTGCCGTTCGGGCGCTCCGGCGTCATCTCCGCCTCGATGCTGGGCCTCGGCCGGGCGCTGGGCGAGACGATGGCGGTGGCCACGGTGCTGTCGCCGTCGGCGATCCTCTCGGCGAGGATCCTGGAGCCCGGGGGCGGGACGTTCGCGCAGAACATCGCGTCGGCGTTCAAGGAGGCCGGCGAGTTCGGGCGGGACGCGCTGATCGCCTCCGGCCTGGTCCTGTTCGTCATCACGCTGCTGGTCAACGGCGCCGCCCGGCTGATCATCGCGCGCCGCAAGGAGTACTCGGGGGCCAACGCGTGAGCGCGCCGGGCACGCACGCCGTGACGCGGGCCGACCGCGCCGACGCCCTCGGCATCCACCAGCCGCGGCTGCCCCGCTGGGCGCCCGCCGGCGTCGCCGTCACCGCGGCGGCGGTGGCGGTGGCGGTGGGGCTGGGCGCGGGGCTGGCGAGCCGGGTGCAGTGGGGGCTGATCGCCGCGCTGCTGTTCGTGGCCGGGCTGTACGCGGTCTCCGCGCGCGTGGAGGGCGCCCGTACGGCGCGGGACCGGCTGGCGACGTCGCTCGTGTGGGGCGCGTTCCTGCTGGCCGTCGTTCCGCTGGCGTCGCTGGTGTGGGAGACCGTACGGCAGGGCGTCAAGGTCCTGGACGTCTACTTCCTGACGCACTCCATGAACGGCGTCGTCGCCATCGCCCCCGGCGGCGGCATCTACCACGCGCTGCTCGGCACCGTCGAGCAGGTGCTGATCGCCACGCTCATCGCCACCCCGATCGGGCTGCTGACGGGCGTGTACCTCGTCGAGTACGGGCGCGGGCGGCTGGCGAAGGCGGTGACGTTCTTCGTCGACGTCATGACGGGCATCCCGTCGATCGTCGCGGGCCTGTTCGTCCTCAGCGTGTGGATCATGGGTCTGGGCTTCGGCTACTCCGGTCTCGCCGGCTCCTTCGCGCTGGCGATCCTGATGATGCCCGTGGTGGTGCGCTCCACCGAGGAGATGCTCAAGCTCGTGCCGAACGAGCTGCGGGAGGCGTCGTACGCCCTGGGCGTGCCGAAGTGGAAGACGATCCTCAAGGTCGTCCTCCCCACCTCCATCGGCGGCATCACCACCGGCGTCATGCTCGCCGTGGCCCGCATCACCGGCGAGACGGCACCGCTCCTGCTGCTCGTGTTCGGCAACCCCGCCATCAACGACAACCCCTTCGACGGCGCCCAGGCGTCGCTCCCGCTCTACATCTACGAGCAGTGGGCCAACGGCAACGCCGCCTCCTACGACCGCGCGTGGGCCGCCGCCCTGGTGCTCATCCTGTTCGTCATGCTCCTCAACCTGATCGCCCGCCTCATCGCCCGTTTCAAGGCCCCGAAGACCCGCTGACGGCCGCGTAGAAAAGAGATACCAGTCCCATGGCCAAGCGCATCGACATCGCCGACCTGAGCGCCTACTACGGCGACTTCAAGGCGATCGACGGCATCTCCATGCACGTCGAGCCGAAGTCCGTGACCGCCTTCATCGGCCCGTCCGGCTGCGGCAAGTCCACCTTCCTGCGCACCGTCAACCGCATGCACGAGGTCACCCCCGGCGCGCGCGTCGAGGGCGAGATCCGCCTCGACGGCGAGGACCTGTACGGGCCGGGCGTCGACCCGGTCGGGGTGCGCCGGGTGGTGGGCATGGTCTTCCAGCGGCCCAACCCGTTCCCGACGATGAGCGTCTACGAGAACGTCGCCGCGGGCCTCAAGCTCAACGGCCGCTACCGCAAGTCCGAACTGGACGACGTGGTCGAGAAGTCCCTCCGCGGCGCGAACCTGTGGAACGAGGTCAAGGACCGCCTCAACCGCCCCGGCTCCGGCCTGTCCGGCGGCCAGCAGCAACGCCTCTGCATCGCCCGCGCCATCGCCGTCGAACCCCAGGTCCTCCTCATGGACGAACCCTGCTCGGCCCTCGACCCCATCTCCACCCTCGCCATCGAGGACCTCATAGCCGACCTCAAACAAAGGTTCACCATCGTCATCGTGACCCACAACATGCAGCAGGCGGCCCGGGTCTCGGACCGCACCGCGTTCTTCAACCTGTCGGCGGTCGGGGAGCCGGGGCGGCTGGTGGAGGTCGGCGACACCGACAAGATCTTCTCCAATCCCGACGAGAAGGCCACCGAGGACTACATCTCGGGCCGCTTCGGGTGAGGACAGCGGGCCGGGGCGGGGCACGGAGACGGGGAGAAACGCTTCGGCACTACTCGAAGGCCAGGTGGACCACCCAGTACGCCACCGCCGCCACGCCCGCCGCGGCCGGCATCGTGATGAACCACCCCATCACGATGTTCTTCGCGACCCCCCACCGCACGGCCTTGACCCGCTTCGTCGCCCCGACGCCCATGATCGCCGACGTGATCACGTGCGTGGTCGAGATCGGCGCGTGGAACATGAACGACGCCGAGTACATGATCCCCGCCGCCGTCGTCTCCGCCGCGAACCCCTGCGGCGGTTGCAGGTCGATGATCCGGCGCCCCAGCGTCCGCATGATGCGCCAGCCGCCCGCGTACGTACCGAGCGACAGCATCAGCGCGCTGGCCACCTTCACCCACCACGGGATCGCGTCGCCCTCGTCCTCCACGTCCGCGATGACCAGCGCCATCACCACGATGCCCATCGTCTTCTGGGCGTCCTGGAGCCCGTGCCCGAGCGCCATCCCGGCCGCCGAGACCGTCTGCGCTATGCGGAAGCCGCGCTGCGCGCGCCGCGGGGTGGCGCGGCGGGAGAACCACAGGATCGCGCACATCACCAGGTAGCCGACGCACAGGCCGACGACCGGCGAGACGAACATCGGGATGACGACCTTCTCCAGCACCCCGGACCAGTACACCGTCGACGACGCCGCGAGCGCCGCGCCGACCATGCCGCCGAAGAGCGCGTGCGAGGACGACGACGGCAGCCCGAAGTACCACGTGATCATGTTCCACGTGATCGCGCCGACGAGGGCGGCGAACAGGATCCACATCCCGTGGTCGCCGTGCGGGGTCTCGATCAGCCCCTCGCTGACCGTCTTGGCGACGCCGCTGCCGAGGAAGGCGCCGGCGAAGTTCATCACCGCGGCCATCAGCAGCGCGGCCCGCGGCGTCAGCGCGCGCGTGGAGACGGAGGTCGCGATCGCGTTGGCGGAGTCGTGGAAGCCGTTGGTGTACGTGAAGAAGAGCGCGACCCCGATCGTCACGACAAGCGCGAAGGTGTCCACGAGCGCTCAGGACTCCTTGACCGCGATCGTTTCCACGGTGTTCGCGACCTTCTCGAACGCGTCGGCGGCCTCTTCCAGGACGTCCACGATCTGCTTGAGCTTGAGCACCTCGATGGCGTCGTACTTGCCGTTGAAGAGGTGCGCGAGGAGCCTGCGGTGGATCTGGTCGGCCTGGTTCTCCAGCCGGTTGACCTCGATCCAGAACTCGGGCAGGTGGTTGAGCGTACGGAGGTTGGGCATCGCCTCCGCGGTCAGCTCGGCGGCCCGCGCCAGCACCTCGATCTGCTGCTCCACCCCCCGCGGCAGCTCCTCGATCTGGTAGAGGACGACAAGGTCGACGGCCTCCTCCATGAAGTCCATGACGTCGTCGAGGGAGCTGGCGAGCCGGTAGATGTCCTCGCGGTCGAAGGGCGTGATGAACGAGGCGTTGAGCTGGTGGAGGATCGCGTGGGTGGCGTCGTCGCCGGCGTGTTCCGCAGCGCGCATCCGCTCGGCGATCTCCGCCCGGGCGGAGGAATCCGCCCCGAGCAGTTCCATCAGGAGCTTCGAGCCCGTCACGATGTTGTCGGCCGAGGCGGCGAACATATCGTAGAAGCTCGTCTCCCGGGGGGTCAGACGAAATCGCACGTGGAGATCCTCAGTACTGCGAATATCGGCGAATAGGTCCTGATGATGCTAGGCGAGCCGCACCGGCGGAGCGAACCGGCTGTGCGGGACGACCGCAGGACAGAATGCCACGAACGCGGTATCATATACCCCCTGAGGGTATTTACGCCACGGTTCGCATACGCTGGTACGCACAAAGGGAAGGACGGGCAGTGACCGACACCACGGCAACCACGACCGCCGTCGAGACGGCGGCCGGCGCCTCCGCGCCGGGCTCCGGCCCGCACGGCTACAGCAAGGACAAAGAGGCCCACCTCAAGCGGCTGCGCCGGATCGAGGGCCAGGTCCGCGGCCTGCAACGGATGGTCGACGAGGACGTCTACTGCATCGACATACTCACCCAGGTCTCCGCGAGCACGAAGGCGCTGCAGTCCTTCGCCCTGCAACTCCTGGAGGAGCACCTGCGGCACTGCGTCGCCGACGCCGCCGCCCGGGGCGGCGACGAGATCGACGCGAAGGTCGAGGAGGCCACCGCGGCGATCGCCCGCATGCTGCGCGCGTGACCCCTCCGCGGCGCGCGTCCCCGCGACGCGCGCCCGCCGGTACGGCCACCGCCGCCGCCCGCGCCACGCCCCTCGGCACGCCCTCCGGCCCGCCCGTCGCTACGGCGTGATCTCCTGCCGGCCGCGCCTGCGGCCGCGCTCGCACTCGGAACCGCGCCGCGCGGCCTCCACCCTCAGCACTTCGTCGATACGGTCGTCGCTCAGCCGCTCTTCCGGTGCGCTGGTCGCCGCGATGATCAATTCCCCGCACAACTCGATTTCGGCGAGAGCCACATGGTCCTGAACGGCCGACCCCCGACCCACGTGCAATCACCCCACTTCCCCGTGCACACCCGCCGGCCCGCCGACAGCCGGGCCCACCGCTCAGAGTAGGTAGGGCGGCACAGTCCGCGCATGACACGTCCGGACCATTTACGGCACCGGCTTTCCCGGGCGAATCCCGACGCCCCCGCGCAAACGGCCGGAATCAACTCCGGCTAGGAAGCGGGCCGTTGGCCGCCGTGGCGAACCGTTCCCGCATAGATGTCGCGGCCCGCGGGCAGCGCCACCTCGGCCGGCACGCCGAAGTCGTAGGTTTCGACGGTCGACGCCACCCGCACCGGTGACGCGCCGGACAGCCCGAACTCGTGCCGCACCCGGCGCGGCCGGCCCGCCTCGTCGAGGTACGCGTCGAAGAGCACCGTGTCCCGCACGAACCCGTCGGCCGCGGCGGTCAGCGCCCCGCGCGCGTACGGCGACGCCGAGCGGGCGGCGCGGTCGAGGTCGGCCGTGCCCTCGTAGTGCCGCAGGACGCTGTCGCCGACCCGCTCCTCGCCCACGTACCGCACCTCGCGGGCGCCGCGCAGCAGCTCGGCGGCGGTCAGCGGGTCGGTGGCGCCGTTGGTGACGAGGTTGCCGTCGGCCATCCGGGTCGTGTCGAGCCGCAGCCACTTGTCGGCGGGGACGCCGGCGCCGCGGTTCTTCATGTACAGCCGGCCGCCCGCGTACACCTCGGTGACCGGCTCCTCCGCCGCCTGCGGCAGCACCACGCGCAGCAGGCCGCGCCGCTCCGCGTAGTCGAAGGCGCCGTCGCCGCTGACGGTGACGCGGGTGCCGCCGCTGGTCATCTCCATCGCCGTACGCGCCCGGGAGGTGCCCGCGTCGCTCAGCGCGTCGGCCGCGCGCCGCACCGCGCTGAGCGGGTCGCCGCCGCCCGGGTGCTCGTCGGCCACCGCGCCGCGCTCCGAGCAGCCGGCGGTGGCGGACAGGGCCGCCGCGGCGAGGGCGCCGAGGAGCGCGGCCACGGCCGCGGAGCGGCGGGCCGCGGGGGTGGAGCGGGCCGCGGGGGCGGCACCGGGCCGCGCGGGGGCCGTTCCGGTACGTACGGTCCGCCGCTGCTCCGCCGCCATCTCGCTACCCCCGGCCGGTGTTTTCTCCGGTTCGCTTAACGAGGTGGAGGGAGCGTCGTCACGGTCTGTCCCACCGCGGTACCGTGACCGCGTGCTCAGCGACGGACCCGGCGGCGGGCCGGGCGACCCCCACGCCCCGGACGGCCCGCACGCCTCCCCCGGCCCGTGCGGCGGGGCCGGTGACCCGCACCGGACGTCGACCGCCGAGCAGGGCGCCTTCGCGTTCGCCAGCTGCACCTGCGGCTGGACCGGCCCGGCCCGCCGCGCCCGCTCCCGCGCCCGCGCGGACGCCGACGCCCACCTGCCCGGCGGAGCCGGCTGAGGGGCGCGTACCGCCGCGGCTCCGCTACCGGGGGGTAGCGAAGGGCGGGCACGATGCGCTGTGCTGTCCCGATGGACAGGCGCACAGTGCTCCGTACCGCCCTCGCCACCGCCGCCGGCGTGGGCGCCACCGCCGGCCTCGCCGGCTGCTCGGGCGACGACGGCGGGAGACCGGACCCCAAGCCCACCGGCTCGCGGACCGGCGGCAAGACCACCGGCAGGACCACCGGCCCGGCGGACTGGCCCGCGCTCGCGCAGTCCCTCGACGGCCGCCTCGTCCTCCCCGGGGACGACGACTACCGGGTCGCCGCCCAGCAGTACAACACCCGCTTCGACGACCTGCGCCCCGCCGCCGTCGCGTACGTCGACCACGCCGGCGACGTCGCCGAGTGCCTGGGCTTCGCCCGCGACGCCGGCGTCCCCGTCTCCGTACGCAGCGGAGGCCACTCCTACGCCGGCTTCTCCAGCGGCAACGGCCGCCTCGTCCTCGACGTCTCCGCCCTCTCCGCCATCGACGCCGACTCCGGCACCGCCACCGTCGGCGCCGGCGCGCGCACCATCGACGCGTACGAGGTCCTCGCCGCCCGCGGCCGGACCATACCCGCCGGCTCCTGCGCCACCGTCGGCATGGCCGGCCTCACCCTCGGCGGCGGCCACGGCGTCGTCTCGCGCGCGTACGGGCTCACCTGCGACCACCTGACCGGCGCGACCGTCGTCACCGCCGACGGCAGGACCGTCGAGTGCTCCGCGGACGAGAACGAGGACCTCTTCTGGGCGCTGCGCGGCGCCGGCGGCGGCAACTTCGGCGTCGTCACCGAGCTGCGCTACGACACCCGCGAGGCCGCCGACGTCGTCGCCGCGAACATGGTGTGGCCGTGGTCCAAGGCCGAGGCGCTGCTGACCACCTGGCAGCGGTGGGGGCCCGACCAGCCCGACGAGCTGTGGTCCGCCGTCCACTTCGGCACCACCCGCGGCGGCGAGCCCACGATCTCCGTGGCCGCGCTGTCCCTGGGCACCGAGGACGCCCTGCACGCCGCCGTCGACCACCTCGCCGACCAGCCCGGCGGCCCCGGGCCCGCCGAGGACGTCTCCATCGGCCCGCAGACGTACATCCACGCCATGCGCACCTACGCGGGGTGCGCCCAGGCCGGCCGCGAGCAGTGCCGGCTCCAGGGCCCGGTCCCGGGCCGCAACACGCAGGGCATTCTGCAGCGCGACACGTTCGCCGCCCGCTCCGACTTCTACGACGAGCCGCTGGACGCCAACGGCGTCGGCACGCTGCTGGACCGGGCGGAGAAGGCGTCGCGGGCGGCGGACGCGCTGTTCATCCTCACGGCGCTGGGCGGGGCGGTGAACCGGGTGCCGGTGGCGGACACGGCGTTCGTGCACCGCGGGTCGCGGGTGCTCGCGCAGTACATCTCGTCATGGGACGAGGGCGCGGACGGCGGGCCGGGCGAGCGCTGGCTGGCGGACACGCACGCGGCGATGCGGCAGCACGCCTCGGGGGCGGCGTACCAGAACTACACGGACGCGGGGCTGCGGAAGTGGCGCCGGGCGTACTACGGGCCGGCGGCGGAGCGGCTGGCGAAGGTGAAGGAGCGGTACGACCCGGAGCGGCTGTTCGACTTCGACCAGGCGGTGTAGGCGGCGCGGGCGGTACGGGCGCGGGGTGGCGGGGCGGCGTGCGCGAGGGGCGTGCGCCCCCGGGCGGGGGATGCTGCCGTACGCCCCTGACCCCTCGGGCCGGTACGCACCGTCCGCGCCCTCGTGCCCCCGTGCGCCCCCAGCGCCCGTACGCGCCGCTACGCCGCCAGCTCGTCCCCGTCCCGGCCGCCGCCGTCGCACTCCAGCGGCTCCGTCCGCGGCGCCGGCACCGGGCCCGAGCCGCCCGCGCCGGACTCGGCGTCCGGCGCCTCCGGGTCGCCGACCAGCCACTCCGGCGCCCGCCGCAGCAGCGGCACCAGCGCGGCCGTCGCCGCCGGCGCCAGCAACAGCGCCACCGACGTGCCGAGCGCGATGCCGCCGACGACGTCCGAGGGGTAGTGCACGCCCAGGTACATCCGGCTCAGCGCCTCCAGGAGCGCGAGCGCCAGCGCGGCGAGCCCGTACCGCCGGCTGGCCATGAAGATGCCGACCGCCAGCGCCATGGCGACGGAGGTGTGGTCGCTGACGAACGAGTACCCGGTGGTGCCGGGCAGCAGGACCTCCAGGCCGTCGTGCTCCCGGAACGGCCGCGGGCGCTCCACGATGCCGCGGATCGGCATGTTCGCCAGCCACGCGAGCGCCGCCGCCAGCGGCCCCCACGCCAGCGCGGCCACGGCCGGCAGCGCGCCGGGCCGCCGCCGCACCCGCCACCAGCAGAGGACCAGCAGCACGCCGAGCATGCCGATCAGCCCGTACTCACCCAGAAACGCCGCCCCGCGGTCGAACCAGGGCGGCGTAGAGTCCGCGACGCCGTTGATGTCGTACAGCACGGAAACGTCGGCGTTCGACCCGCTCGGGGGTGCCCCCGCCAGGTGCAGCGAACGCATGTCCACTCGGCTCCTCTCCCCGCCCGTTTCCCCGCTTGCCGGCGTCTGCCGTCTTCCCTATTGCAACGGTGCCGCTCGCCCTTTGCAACGGCGCATCAGGGGCACGCGTTCCGTGTGCTACCGAAAGATCACCGGGAGGTTATCGAAGAGTGACCGCCGGCGCCGCGCCTCAGCGCTCCGGCAGGGCCGCGGCGCCGGCCTCCGTGACGCGTGTCGCACCGAAGTAGTCCGGGGAGTCGATCGGGTCGAAGCGGATCACCGCCCCGGTGTAAGGGGCGTCGATCATGTAGCCGCCCCCTACATACAGCCCGACGTGGTGGATGGAGCGCGAGTCGTTCAGGTCGTACGCGAAGAACACCAGGTCGCCGGGGAGCAGCTCGTCCCGGCCCGGGTGCGGCCCGGCGTTCCACTGGTCGTTCGCCACCCGCGGCAGCTCGATGCCCACCGAGGCGTACGCCGCCTTCGTCAGCCCCGAGCAGTCGAACCGGCCGCCCTCCTCGGGCGTACCGTCGCCGCCCCACAGATAGGGCGTGCCGAGCTTCTCCTGCGCGTAGTGGATGGCGCCGGCCGCCTGCTTCGACGGCGACAGCCGGGAGGTGGGGGCGGCGAAGCTCTGCTCCAGGGCGCGGATGACCTTGACGTAGTTCTCCGTCTCGCGGTACGGGGGCACCCCGCCGTACTTGATGACGGCGTACGGGCCGGCGTTGTAGGCGGCGAGCATGTTGGCGGTGGGGTCGCCGGGCACGTCCTCGACGTAGCCGGCGAGCTTGCAGTCGTACGTCGCCGCCGACGGGATGGCGTCCTCGGGGTCGTTGACATCGCGCTTGCCGTCGCCGTTGCCGTCGATGCCGTGGGTGGCCCAGGTGGCGGGGATGAACTGCGCGATGCCGCGGGCGTCGGCGGAGCTGACGGCGTTGGGGTCCCAGCCGCTCTCCTGGTACAGCTGCGCGGCGAGCAGCGCCGGGTTGAGGGACGGGCAGAGGTTGCCCCACTTCTGCACCAGCGGCTGGTACGTCGCGGGCACGGCGCCCTTCGCCAGGCCGACGCCGCGCCCGGCGAGACCGGACGCGGCGGTGTACGTGCCGACGACGAGGAGCGCCAGGAACGACAGGACCATCCCCGACCCCAGCGCCACGATCACCCAGAGCTTGCGCACCCCTCAACCATCCCCCATCGGGGCCCGGCTGTCTGCCCGATCGCGCCCCGCCGCGCGCCCCTCAACGCCCGTGGCCGGTACGGCCCTTCGCGCACAGCGCCGCGTCCGCCGCCCCTTGCAGGCCGGTCAGCCGGTCGCCCTCGGCGGCCGAAGTGGTGGTGTAGACGGTGACGGTGCCCCGCCCGCGGCCGGCGTGCCCGCCGGCGACCGAGTCGCCGGGCAGGTCGCCGCCGTGGCCCCAGTACGCGCCGCCGCAGCTCAGCGGGAAGGACGCGACGCCGTAGCCGTAGCGGCTGCCCTCGGGGTACGTGTCGAGGCCGCCGACGTCGGTGGTGTCGTGGGTCATCAGGCGCAGCGCCCAGCCGGGCAGCAGCCGGCCGCCGAAGAGGGCCTTCCAGAAGGTGTTCTGGTCCGCCGGGGTGGTCACCAGGCCGCCGGAGGCGCCGAACTCGTGGCCGGGCAGCTCGGTCACGTCGGTGACGCCGCCCTCGGGGTCGGTGGGGTCGACGCCGTAGTTGCGGGCGTGCGGGCCGCGGATCGTGTACTCGCCCTCCGCGGGCCAGTACGTGTCCTTCAGGTGCAGCGGCTCGATAATGGTGCGTTCGATGTACGTGCGGTAGTCCTCGCCGGTGACGTTCTTGATGAGGAGGCCGAGCACGAGGTAGTTGGTGTTGGAGTAGCCCCAGCGGGCGCCGGGTTCGAAGTCGGCGGGGTGGTCGAGGGCCGGCGCGAGGTACTCCTCCTCGGTGGCGTCCCGGCTCCAGTCGACGAACCGCAGGTACTCCGGCAGCCCGCTGGTCTGCTTGAGCAGCTGCCGCACGGTGACGCCGGTGCCGGCGAGCTGCGGCACGTACCGCGCGGCGGGCGCGCCCAGCCGCACCTCGCCCGCGGCGACCAGCCGCATCACGGCGGCGGCGGTGAACGACTTGGTGTTGCTGGCCGCCCGGAAGCGCCCCTCGGCGCCGACCATGGGCCGGCCGGTCGCGGTGTCGGCGACGCCCGCGGTACGGGTGGTGCGGCCGTCGTACGCGAGGGCGCCGGGGACGCCGTCGCGCTCGACGAGGACGTCGAGGCGGTGCTGCACGGGGTCGGGTGCGCCGGGGGCGCCGGAGGCGCCGCGGGCGGCGGCGGGCGCGGCGCCGCCGGCGACGACGGCGGCGGCGGCGAGGAGGACGGCGGCGGTACGGCGGGCGGGCCTCATGTCAGGTCTCCTTGGGGCGCGTTGCGGGGGTCTGTCTCGGCAGGTCTCCACCCTCGCCCCCGCGCGCCGGCCGCTCACTGGTGCCGGCCGCCGGACGGGGGGTGGTACCGGCACCACCCCCGCGAGCGCCCTACCTCCACCGCCGTTGACATAGAGAGCACTCCAAGTGGTGCACTCGGCACCGTCCGACCCGACCGGCACCGGAAAGGCCCGCACCCCATGACCGAACACTCCCCCGTCACGCTCATCACCGGCGGCGGCAGCGGCATCGGCGCCGCCGCGGCCCGCCGGCTCCTCGCCGGCGGCGGCCGCGTCGCCGTCACCGGCCGCGGCGCCGAGCGCCTGCGCCGCTTCGCCGCGGAGGCCGGCGACCCGGCGGAGCTGCTGACCCTGCCCGGCGACGCCTCCGACCACGCGGCCGTGGACGCGGCGGTGCAGGCCACGCTCACGGCGTACGGCCGGCTCGACGCCGTCGTCGCCAACGCCGGCTTCGCCACGCACGACGACCTCGCCACCGGGGACCCGGCCGGCTGGCGCGACATGGTGCTCACCAACGTGCTGGGCCCCGCCCTGCTGATCCGCAGCTCGCTCGCGGCGCTGCGCGAGACGCGCGGGCGGATCGTCATCGTCGGCAGCGTCGCGGGCTTCGTGTACGGCGCGGGCAACATCTACGGCATCACCAAGTGGGCCATGACGGGCCTGGCGGAGAACACCCGCCGCATGGTGACCGGCGACGGCGTCGGCGTCACGCTCGTCGCCCCCGGCCGCACCGACAGCCTCTTCTGGGACGGCATGGGCGGGGCGCCCGAGGGCATGGAGATGATGACGTCCGACCAGGTCGCGGAGTCGATCGTGTGGGCGCTGGGCCAGCCCGCGGGCGTGGACGTGAACACCGTCGTCATGCGGCCGATCGGCCAGCCCGTGTAGGAGCCGCCGTCACGGGCGGGCCCACGCCGGGGCGGTACGCCGCCGCCGTACCCCCCGCCCCGGGCACCCGCACCACCTCGTCGTCCCTTCCGACACATCCGCCGCCTTCCCCGCGGCTTCTTTGCGTCACATCCCCGACGGCACCCTCCCGGCGGCCGTCACCGCGACGACCGCCCTTCACATGCGCCGATTCGGCACAGGCCGGACAAGCCGCCCACCCCACCGCCCCCCAGGCACACAGCGTTGCCAATAGTCACCTAACGTGATACACACAGGAAAGTCGGCGGTTGACGCCGAACACCCTTGTGAAATCCCCGAGGTTGACGCCAAATCGACTCTCACGAGGGCATCATCAGGGAGGATGGAGGGTGACTCCTGCCGTCCGCCCGGGACGGCAACACAGCGCATGGGGCGGTGAGTTACGACATGATCCTGGCAGCCGACAAGGGCGACATCAACACCATCATCGGCGGTATCGCCCCTGACTGGGGCCCCTTCGGAAGCCTGGGCCAGGAAGCGCGCGTGATGATCGAAGTGGTCATGGCGGTCGCGATCCTGCTGTGCCTCGGCATCGCGATCTGGGGCGCGGCCAAGCAGCGCATCGGCGCCACCGCGCTCCGCGACACCTTCAGCGCGGAGCAGGGCAAGGGGCTGATCGTCGCGGGCCTGACCGGAGTGTTCATCATCGGCTCCCTCGGCACAGTCTTCACGATCGTGTACGGAATGGCGGTGTAGGCCGGGCCGTGACTCCAGGGCCAGGCGCACGGCGAACGGCGGTGCGGCACACGGCGACGGCGCGTCGCCCGGCCCCGCGCCCCGGGAGGCGACCACTCCCCGGGCCCGGCGGCCCGGGGACCCCCGTCAGCAGGCCGGCGGCGCACCGCTACCTTCTTGTGCCTACGGGAAGCCGGCGCAACGACGCACCGGCGCGCGGAGGGGGGAACGACGCATGAGCCACGACGACGACCACCCCGACTACGCCGATTACGCGGACTACCCCGTCCCCGGCCCCCGCCCCGGCACCCGCACCCGCTTCGCCGAAGGCGACAGCGACGCCCGCTACGACGGCCCGCGCCGCGGCGGCCGCGTCTCGCCCTCCCGCGCGACGGTCACGGTCGTCGGCGTCGTGGTCCTCCTCATCGCCGCGATCGCCTTCGCGAACCGCAGCGGGAACACCGGCGACGACGGCGAGAACGCCGCCCAACCCGGCCCGAACGCCCAGCCCACGTCCCCCACGGGCGACGCCCCGGTCCGGACCGCCGCCGACGGCATCCCCGCCGGCTTCCCCCGGTCCGCCGAGGGCGCCCAGTCGGCGGCGGCGAACTACGCCGTCGCCCTCGGCGGCGACCAGATGTTCACGTCCGAGGGCCGCCACCGCCTCATCGACGCCCTGTACGTCCCGGACCTGGCGGCGAAGACCAAGTCCGGCATGGACGAGGCGTACTCCCCGGAGTTCCTCGCCAACCTCGGCCTCGACGCCGAGGGCGAGCCCCCGTCCGGCATGACCTTCATCTCCCGGACCGTTCCGGTCGGCACGACCGTCAAGGAGTACGAGGACACCACGGCCACCGTCGCCGTCTGGTACACCGGCCTGATCGGCCTGGCGGGCCCCGAGTCGGACGTCCCCGTACGCACCACCTGGCACACCTGGACCTTCGAACTCCGCTGGTCGGACGGCGACTGGAAGATCACCGCCGACTCCCAGAAGCGGGGTCCCGCCCCCGTCCCCGGCGACGTACCGGCGGCGACCGACGAGCAGATCGAGAAAGCCGTCGAGCAGTTCGGAGGGTTCACCTATGCCCGGTAGCCGGCGGCGCCGCGGCGCCTCGCTCCTGACCCTGCTCGCCGGCGCGCAGGCCGCCCTCCTGCTCGCCGCCCCCCGCGCCCTCGGCACCGCACCCGCGCAGGACGGCGGCAACGCCTGCGACAACCTCATCGGCCCCGCCCGGGACTACTGCGAGAAGGAGGACGACGGCGGCCGCTCCGCGCCCAACTCGCCCGGCGACGTCACCGAATCCGTCGACCCGCTCTCCTCGCTGGCCAAGGGCTGCGCCGAAGCCGCCGCCTGGACCATCGAGAAGCTCTCCGACGCCGTCACCTCCACGACCACCGTCGACTTCACCAACGCCACCTTCCTGCGCCAGTACGCCGTCGTCTTCGCCGCCTCCACCATCCTCACCCTGACCCTCTGGCTCCTCGCCGTCGCCAAGCGCGCCATCCGCGGCGTCCCCCTCGGCGAAGCCCTCGGCGAGGCCATCGGCTTCCTCTGGCTCACCGTCCTCGCGTCCGCCTTCACCCCCCTCGTCCTCTACACCCTCGTCACCGCCACCGACTCCGTGACCGAAGCCATCGCCTCGGGTACGTCGTCCAACACCGACACGTTCTTCGGCGGCTTCGCCGATGCCCTCGAAAAGGGCGAGGACATCGGCGGCGGCCCGATCATGCTCATCGTCGTGTCCCTGGTCTCCGTGCTCGCCGCGGGCGTGCTCTGGCTGGAGCTCGTCATCCGCGCCGCCCTCCTCTACGTCGGCGCCCTCCTCGGCACCGCCGTCTACGCCGGGCTCGTCGACAAGAACATGTGGCACCACGTCCGCCGCTGGGCCGGGATCATGATCGCCGTGATCCTCGTCAAACCGGTCATCGTCATCGTCCTCGGCCTCGCCGGCGCCCTCTCCGCCGAGGAGGGCCCCGACGCCTTCTCCGCCGTCGTCTCCGGCCTCGCGATCATCCTGCTCGCCATCTTCGCCAGCGCGATGATCTACCGCTTCGTGCCCGGCTTCGGCGACGAGATCATGACCGCCAAACAGGGCCGCCGCGCCACCTCCGCCAACCCCGCCTCCGCCGTCATGGCCAGCCCCGCCGCCCTCGTCACCGCCGGCATGAAGACCCACGGCTCCCGCACCCCCGCGCCCTCCGGCGCCGGCGGCAGCGGCGGCGAGTCCCGCTCCGCCGCCCGGCCCGCCAACCCCGTCTCCGGCGGCGTCGCCGCCCACAGCTCCCGCCCGCACCAGTCCGGCTCGCCCGGCCGCAACTCCGGAGGCGGCAGCGGCGCCGGCTCCGGCTCCCGCGGCGGGTCGGGCGGCGGCTCACACGGCGGCGGCAGCGCCCCCCAGCAACCCGCCCAGCAGCCCGGAAACAGGAGGTGACCTGCGGTGACCACGCACGACACACCACCGATCACCCCCCGCCGCACCTACCTCGTCGGCAAGGCCCGCCCCAACGCCATCGTCGGCCGCAACCGCGAGACCGGCGAGATCGGCCTCATCATCGGCGGCGCGTTCCTCGGCATGATGTGCGGCCTCCTCGTCCCCGTGCTGACGCTGCGCATCGTGCTGCTCATGGGCTTCCCGATGGTCGCCCTCGCCGCCGTCTACGTCCCGTACCGCGGCCGCACCTTCTACCGCTGGTTCGAGATCAGCCGCAGCCACCGCCGCCTCCTCCGCTCCGGCGCCGCCGTCTACCGCTCCGGCGCCCAGGAGGCCGGCACGCGCCTCAACGGCGAGGAGGTCGCCGTCGGCACCCCGCCCGGCGTCGGCCGCATCAACTGGCAGGTCGCCCCCTTCGGCCCCGACGAGATCGCCGTCCTGCTGCACGCCGACCGCCGCACCGTCACCGCCGTCATCGAGATCGAGGGCCCCGGCGTCGGCCTGCGCGACAGCGAGGACCAGGAGGCCCTCGTCGACCGCTTCGGCACCCTGCTCAAGCACGCCGCCAACGGCGACGGCTTCGTACGCCGCCTGCAGATGCTCGCCCGCACCCTGCCCGCCGACCCCGACGCGCACGCCAAGGACGTCTCGCAGCGCGGCGACCCGCGCGCGCCGCAGTGGATAAAGGGCTCGTACGACCAGCTCCAGTCGATGGTCTCCACCTCCTCCGAGCAGCACCGCGCCTACCTCGTCGCCTGCATGCCCTACACCCGCGACCTGGGCCAGGAGGCCACGGTGATGGGCCGCGCCACCAAGCAGACCCGCGACGAGTGCATCGCCGTCATCATGGCCCGCGAGCTGGGCGACATCTGCGCCCGTCTCGCCGAGGCCGACATCCGCGTACGGCAGCCGCTGGGCATCGCCCGCCTCGCGGCCCTCGTGCACTCCATGTACGACCCGGACCACCCCATCGACCACATCCAGGCCATGACCGAGCGCAACGCCTGGCCGGCCGAACTGGACGCCGTGGACCCGCAGTACCTGCGCGCCAAGACCCGCGAGTCGGCGACCCGCGACCCCTGGTGCCACGCCACCGCGTGGGTGAAGGAATGGCCGATGACACCCGTCGGCGTCAACTTCCTCGCCCCGCTCCTCGTCCACACCCCGGACGTCATCCGCACGGTCGCCGTATGCATGGACCTGGAGCCCACCGAAGTGGCCATCGAGCGGATGCTGACGGAGAAGACAAACGACGACGCCGAGGCGTCCCGGCAGGCGAAGATGAACCGCGTCGTCGACCCCCGGGACATCGCCCACCACGACCGCATCGACCAGCGCGGCGAAGACCTCGCCTCGGGCGCCGCCGGCGTCAACCTCGTCGGCTACCTCACCGTGTCCGCCCGCTCCCCCGAGGCGCTCGCCCGCGACAAACGCACGATCCGCGCCTCGGCGGGGAAGTCATACCTGAAACTGGAATGGTGCGACAGAGAGCATCACCGCGCCTTCGTGAACACGCTGCCCTTCGCCACCGGGATCAGGTGACTCCATGACCGAGCGGTCGTTGCTCCCCCACGAGACGGAACATCCGGCACCCGGCGCCGGCACCGGCACGCCGCACCACCGTGCCTTCGAGAACGCCCTCCCCCTCGCGACCGGGACCAGGTGACCCATGGCCGACCTCCTCGACCTCGCGACGCGCGCCTTCGCCGGCTTCGTCTTCGGCAAGACCGAGACCCAGCGCCTGCCCGTACGCACCTCCAGCGCCCAGGCGCAGGCCGTCTACCTCCCCACCGCCGCCCCCGGCCTGGGCGACTCCGGGGTCATCATCGGCCGCGAGGTCTACAGCGGAAAGGGCTACATCTACGACCCCTTCCAGCTCTACGGCCAGCAGCTCCCCGCACCGCACTGGCTGGTCCTCGGGGAGTCCGGCAACGGCAAGTCCGCACTGGAGAAGACGTACGTCCTGCGCCAGCTCCGCTTCCGCGACCGCCAGGTCGTCGTCCTCGACGCCCAGGGCGAGGACGGCGTCGGCGAATGGGCGCTCATCGCGCAGGAACTCGGCATCACCCCCATCCGCCTCGACCCCCTCGCCGCCCTCGACAGCGGCATCCGCCTCAACCCCCTCGACCCGGCGATCACCTCCACCGGCCAGCTCGCCCTGCTCCGTACGATCATCGAGGTCGCCACCGGCAGCGGCCTCGACGAGCGCTCCGGCTTCGCCCTCAAGGTCGCCCACGCGTACGTCAACGAGACCGTCACCGACCGCCAGCCGGTCCTCACCGACATCGTCGAACAGCTCCGCCACCCCGCGCCCACGGCCGCCGAGGCGATGAACGTCGACGTCGAGGACGTCCGCAACTGGGGCCTCGACGTCGCCCTCGTCCTCGACCGCCTCGTCGACGGCGACCTGCGCGGCATGTTCGACGGCCCGACGACCGTCGGCATCGACCTCGACTCGCCGCTCATCATCTTCGACCTCTCCCACATCGACCGGAACTCGATCGCCATGCCCATCCTCATGGCGATCGTCGGCGTGTGGCTGGAGCACACCTGGATCCGCCCCGACCGCAAGAAGCGCATCTTCCTGGTGGAAGAGGCGTGGCACATCATCAACTCCCCCTTCGTCGCCCAGCTCTTCCAGCGGCTGCTGAAGTTCGGCCGCCGGCTCGGCCTGTCGTTCGTCGCCGTCGTGCACCACCTGTCCGACGTCGTCGACGGCGCGGCGGCCCGGGAGGCGGCGGCGATCCTCAAGATGGCGTCGACACGTACGATCTACGCCCAGAAGGCCGACGAGGCCCGCGCGACCGGCAAGGTGCTCGGCCTGCCACGCTGGGCCGTCGAGATCATCCCGACGCTGACCCCGGGCATCGCCGTCTGGGACGTCAACGGCAACGTGCAGGTCGTCAAGCACCTGGTGACCGAGGCCGAACGGCCGCTGGTCTTCACCGACCGGGCGATGACGGAGTCCGCCCCGGTACCGGCCCTGGAGGCGGCGGACGCGGACGACAGCGGTCCGGTGGTGATGGCGAAGGAATCGACGGTGGCCTGAGATGGCGCAGGGTCGCGGCGGACGAGAGCGGGCAGAGCCGGAGCGCGGGATCCCCGACGGCCTGCTCGTCGGCGTACTCGCGTTTCTGCTCGGCCTGACGGTGCTGGTGTGGACGGCGACGGGCCTGGCGGGGCTGCTGGCGCACGGGGCGTGGCCGGACGGCGTCACGTTCACGCGGACACCGCTGGCGATGCGGGAACTGGTCGCCGAGCCGCACAACCTGGCGGCCGCCTGGCCGGACACACCGCCGAAGTCCCTGTCGGGCTGGGGGCTGTTCTGGGGCGTGTTCATCAGCCAGCTGATGGTGCTCGTCACGTTCGCGGTCGCGGGGATGACGACGCTGGCGAGCTGGAAGGCGCGCCGCACGGCGGCCCGGCGCAAGGCGGCGGCGGGCGACGAGGCGCTGGAGGAGGGCCTGGGAGAGGGCCGGGGAAGAGGCCGGGGAGAGGGCCTGCGAGACGGTGACGAGGACCCGTACGAGGAGGAAGAGCCCTCCGCACGCCCCCGGCCCCCGCACCGCACCCCCGGCAGGACCCCGGCGAACCTGGACAAGGAGCCGTACCCGCAGCAGCCCCCAGCCCGACCCGCGCCCGCGAGACCGGCAGCCCCCGCGGCACCGACAGCACCGACAGCCCTCACAGCAGCGACGGGGCCACCGGCGCACGCCGGCCCGCTGGTGTTCCGCAAGGGCAGCCCCACGGCCCTCGCCCTCACCCGGGAGACACTCCTGGGCGCGGAAGGACCGGCGGTCGTGGTCACGTCCGACGCCGCCCTGTGGGCGGACACCAAGGACGCCCGCGCCAAACTCGGCCCCGTCCTCGTCTACGACCCGGGCCAGCTCTGCGACACCCCGGACCGCCTCCGCTGGTCCCCGACGGCCGACTGCCAGGACCGCGCGACGGCAGCCGCCCGAGCCGCGGCCCTCCTGCGCCCGGTCCGCCCCCAGCACCGTACGGACACCACGGTCGCCGACACCGCGGAGACCCTCCTGACGTGCTGGCTCCACGCCGCCGCGGTGGCCTCCCGCCCCTTCGCCCAGGTGCACCGCTGGGCCCAGGGCACGGGCGCCCACGAACCGGTGGGCATCCTCCGCTCCGCACCGGAAGCGGCGTCCGGCGCGGCCGGCGAACTGGAGTCGGCGCTGACCGCCCACCCGGACCGGCGGGACGCGGCGGGCGAGCTGGTCGCGACGGTGCTGGAGGGCCTGTCATCGATCCATATCCGCAACGCATGCAAACCCACCCGAGCAGATTCGCTCGTCCTGGAGTCATTCATCGACGAAGGGGGAACGCTTTATCTGGTGGGTGAAGCCATCGAGGGCCCCCGGTCCCGTCCGGGTGCGATGCCACTGCTCACCGCCCTCGCCACAGACGTGGTCGAGCACGGCCGCCGCATGGCCGCAGGGTCATCCACCGGCCGGCTCGACCCACCACTCACCCTCGTCCTCGACGACGTCGCCGCAGTCGCCCCCCTCGCCCACCTCCCCGCCCTCCTCAACGAGGGCGCCCGCGAGGGACTGCCGACCCTGGCCACGCTCCGCTCGCCGGAGCAGGCGCGCAGCCGCTGGCCGGCGCTGTCGCTCGGGGTGTGAGGGGCACCAAAGGGTGCGGAAACGACTGAACCCCCGGACGGTGTCCGGGGGTTGAGTCGTAAAGTTTGTTCGGCGGTGACCTACTCTCCCACACGGTCCCCCGTGCAGTACCATCGGCGCGGTCGGGCTTAGCTTCCGGGTTCGGAATGAGACCGGGCGTTTCCCCAACGCTATGACCACCGAAACACCATGAAACACACAACACGATGCCTCAAAAAAGCTGGGTTGTTGTCTCAGAACCTACACAGTGGACGCAAGCAGCTATGGACAAGCCCTCGGCCTATTAGTACCGGTCACCTCCACCCCTCACAGGGCTTCCAGATCCGGCCTATCAACCCCGTCGTCTACAGGGGGCCTTAACCCCTACAAGGGGGTGGGAGTCCTCATCTCGAAGCAGGCTTCCCGCTTAGATGCTTTCAGCGGTTATCCCTCCCGAACGTAGCCAACCAGCCATGCCCTTGGCAGAACAACTGGCACACCAGAGGTCCGTCCGTCCCGGTCCTCTCGTACTAGGGACAGCCCTTCTCAAGACTCCTACGCGCGCAGCGGATAGGGACCGAACTGTCTCACGACGTTCTAAACCCAGCTCGCGTGCCGCTTTAATGGGCGAACAGCCCAACCCTTGGGACCGACTCCAGCCCCAGGATGCGACGAGCCGACATCGAGGTGCCAAACCATCCCGTCGATATGGACTCTTGGGGAAGATCAGCCTGTTATCCCCGGGGTACCTTTTATCCGTTGAGCGACGGCGCTCCCACAAGCCACCGCCGGATCACTAGTCCCTGCTTTCGCACCTGCTCGACCCGTCAGTCTCGCAGTCAAGCTCCCTTGTGCACTTACACTCACCACCTGATGACCAACCAGGCTGAGGGAACCTTTGGGCGCCTCCGTTACACTTTAGGAGGCAACCGCCCCAGTTAAACTACCCACCAGACACTGTCCCCGATCCGGATCACGGACCCAGGTTAGACATCCAACACGACCAGAGTGGTATTTCAACGACGACTCCACAACCACTGGCGTGGCCGCTTCACAGTCTCCCACCTATCCTACACAAGCCGAACCGAACACCAATATCAAGCTGTAGTAAAGGTCCCGGGGTCTTTCCGTCCTGCTGCGCGAAACGAGCATCTTTACTCGTACTGCAATTTCACCGGGCCTATGGTTGAGACAGCCGAGAAGTCGTTACGCCATTCGTGCAGGTCGGAACTTACCCGACAAGGAATTTCGCTACCTTAGGATGGTTATAGTTACCACCGCCGTTTACTGGCGCTTAAGTTCTCAGCTTCGCCACCCCAAAGGAATGACTAACCGGTCCCCTTAACGTTCCAGCACCGGGCAGGCGTCAGTCCGTATACATCGCCTTACAGCTTCGCACGGACCTGTGTTTTTAGTAAACAGTCGCTTCTCGCTGGTCTCTGCGGCCACCCCCAGCTCCGGCCGTAAAAGCCATCACCAGAAGCGGCCCCCCTTCTCCCGAAGTTACGGGGGCATTTTGCCGAGTTCCTTAACCATAGTTCACCCGAACGCCTCGGTATACTCTACCTGACCACCTGAGTCGGTTTCGGGTACGGGCCGCCATGAAACATCGCTAGAGGCTTTTCTCGACAGCATAGGATCATCCACTTCACCACAATCGGCTCGGCATCAGGTCTCACCCTCATGTTGCACGGATTTACCTGCACAACGGGCCACACCCTTACCCCGGGACAACCACCGCCCGGGCTGGACTACCTTCCTGCGTCACCCCATCACTCACCTACTACAAGCTCGGGTCACCGGCTCCACCACACCCACCACACTCCGAAGAGCCTGGCAGGGGGCTTCACGGGCTTAGCATCACCTGATTCAATGCTGGGCGCTTCACAGCGGGTACCGGAATATCAACCGGTTATCCATCGACTACGCCTGTCGGCCTCGCCTTAGGCCCCGACTTACCCTGGGCAGATCAACTTGACCCAGGAACCCTTAGTCAATCGGCGCACACGTTTCCCACGTGTGTATCGCTACTCATGCCTGCATTCTCACTCGCGAACCGTCCACCACTACCTTCCAGTGCGGCTTCACCCGGCACACGACGCTCCCCTACCCACCCACACACCCGTTAAGGCTCTAGTGTGAGTGACACGACTTCGGCGGTACGCTTGAGCCCCGCTACATTGTCGGCGCGGAATCACTTGACCAGTGAGCTATTACGCACTCTTTCAAGGATGGCTGCTTCTAAGCCAACCTCCTGGTTGTCTCTGCGACTCCACATCCTTTCCCACTTAGCATACGCTTAGGGGCCTTAGTCGATGCTCTGGGCTGTTTCCCTCTCGACCACGGAGCTTATCCCCCGCAGTCTCACTGCCGCGCTCAACTTACCGGCATTCGGAGTTTGGCTAAGGTCAGTAACCCGGTAAGGCCCATCGCCTATCCAGTAGCTCTACCTCCGGCAAGCAACACACGACGCTGCACCTAAATGCATTTCGGGGAGAACCAGCTATCACGGAGTTTGATTGGCCTTTCACCCCTAACCACAGGTCATCCCCCAGGTTTTCAACCCTGGTGGGTTCGGGCCTCCACGACCTCTTACAGCCGCTTCACCCTGCCCATGGCTAGATCACCCCGCTTCGGGTCTAGAGCGTGCAACTCAACGCCCAGCTAGGACTCGCTTTCGCTACGGCTACCCCACACGGGTTAACCTCGCTACACACCGCTAACTCGCAGGCTCATTCTTCAAAAGGCACGCAGTCACGACCGAAGCCCCCAAAAGGACAACGGCGACGCTCCCACGGCTTGTAGGCACACGGTTTCAGGTACTCTTTCACTCCGCTCCCGCGGTACTTTTCACCATTCCCTCACGGTACTATCCGCTATCGGTCACCAGGGAATATTTAGGCTTAGCGGGTGGTCCCGCCAGATTCACACGGGATTTCTCGGGCCCCGTGCTACTTGGGTGGTTCACAACGAGCCGTACACGTTTCGACTACGGGGGTCTTACCCTCTACGCCGGGCCTTTCGCATGCCCTTCGCCTACACGTACGGTTTCTCACTCGCCGACCAGCCGGCAGACCGGTCACGTAAACTCCCACAACCCCGCATGCGCAACCCCTGCCGGGTATCACACACACACGGTTTAGCCTCATCCAGTTTCGCTCGCCACTACTCCCGGAATCACTGTTGTTTTCTCTTCCTGCGGGTACTGAGATGTTTCACTTCCCCGCGTTCCCTCCCAACTGCCTATACATTCAGCAGCGGGTGACAGCCCATGACGACTGCCGGGTTTCCCCATTCGGACACCCCCGGATCACAGCTCGGTTGACAGCTCCCCGGGGCCTATCGCGGCCTCCCACGTCCTTCATCGGTTCCTGGTGCCAAGGCATCCACCATGCGCCCTTAAAAACTTGGCCACAGATGCTCGCGTCCACTGTGCAGTTCTCAAACAACAACCCATAAGAGAAACAGACACTTGCGTGCCCGCGCTCTCAGATACCCAACAGTGTGCCGTGACGCGTAATCGATGTTCCACCCATGAGCTGGCCGTGCGGGACACTTGCCCGCATGCGGCACGGTGCTCCTTAGAAAGGAGGTGATCCAGCCGCACCTTCCGGTACGGCTACCTTGTTACGACTTCGTCCCAATCGCCAGTCCCACCTTCGACGGCTCCCTCCCACAAGGGGTTAGGCCACCGGCTTCGGGTGTTACCGACTTTCGTGACGTGACGGGCGGTGTGTACAAGGCCCGGGAACGTATTCACCGCAGCAATGCTGATCTGCGATTACTAGCGACTCCGACTTCATGGGGTCGAGTTGCAGACCCCAATCCGAACTGAGACCGGCTTTTTGAGATTCGCTCCACCTCACGGCATCGCAGCTCATTGTACCGGCCATTGTAGCACGTGTGCAGCCCAAGACATAAGGGGCATGATGACTTGACGTCGTCCCCACCTTCCTCCGAGTTGACCCCGGCAGTCTCCCGTGAGTCCCCACCACCCCGAAGGGCGTGCTGGCAACACAGGACAAGGGTTGCGCTCGTTGCGGGACTTAACCCAACATCTCACGACACGAGCTGACGACAGCCATGCACCACCTGTACACCGACCACAAGGGGGACCGTGTCTCCACGGTTTTCCGGTGTATGTCAAGCCTTGGTAAGGTTCTTCGCGTTGCGTCGAATTAAGCCACATGCTCCGCCGCTTGTGCGGGCCCCCGTCAATTCCTTTGAGTTTTAGCCTTGCGGCCGTACTCCCCAGGCGGGGCACTTAATGCGTTAGCTACGGCACGGACGACGTGGAATGCCGCCCACACCTAGTGCCCACCGTTTACGGCGTGGACTACCAGGGTATCTAATCCTGTTCGCTCCCCACGCTTTCGCTCCTCAGCGTCAGTATCGGCCCAGAGATCCGCCTTCGCCACCGGTGTTCCTCCTGATATCTGCGCATTCCACCGCTACACCAGGAATTCCGATCTCCCCTACCGAACTCCAGCCTGCCCGTATCGAATGCAGACCCGGGGTTAAGCCCCGGGCTTTCACATCCGACGCGACAAGCCGCCTACGAGCTCTTTACGCCCAATAATTCCGGACAACGCTTGCGCCCTACGTATTACCGCGGCTGCTGGCACGTAGTTAGCCGGCGCTTCTTCTGCAGGTACCGTCACCCCAAGGAGCTTCTTCCCTGCTGAAAGAGGTTTACAACCCGAAGGCCGTCATCCCTCACGCGGCGTCGCTGCATCAGGCTTGCGCCCATTGTGCAATATTCCCCACTGCTGCCTCCCGTAGGAGTCTGGGCCGTGTCTCAGTCCCAGTGTGGCCGGTCGCCCTCTCAGGCCGGCTACCCGTCGTCGCCTTGGTAGGCCATCACCCCACCAACAAGCTGATAGGCCGCGGGCTCATCCTGCACCGCCGGAGCTTTCCACCCCCAGGCATGCGCCCAGAGGTGAACATCCGGTATTAGACCCCGTTTCCAGGGCTTGTCCCAGAGTGCAGGGCAGATTGCCCACGTGTTACTCACCCGTTCGCCACTAATCCACCCCCGAAAGGGCTTCATCGTTCGACTTGCATGTGTTAAGCACGCCGCCAGCGTTCGTCCTGAGCCAGGATCAAACTCTCCGTAAATGCTTCAACAGAATCAAAGCACCACAGAACGAGTCTGCCTCGCTACTGCTGTAATGCTGTGTTTCACAAACACTTGGCATCGACTACTTGGCACACTGTTGAGTTCTCAAAGAACGGACACTTCCTTCAAAACCCTCACGGGCCTCTCCGGGCGTTTCCCTTCGGTATGCCTTAACCGTAGCGGATTGTTCCCGCGGCGCAAAATCCGGCCGCCCGCCGAAAAGAAACGGGCACACCGCTTCTGCCCCGGCGAAAGGGAGTCGATCACACGTCAGGTAGATGGCACGAGCCGCCCCTCCGGGACGGCCACCGTCGCGCTGCGGAACCGAACGGCCCCGTGGCAACCCGGAGAACATTACGGATGCCGGGCGTGCTTGTCAAGGACCACCCGTCTGGTCCCGGCCTCGGGCCTGGGGCGTGCGGATGCCGCGCGCCCGGGGCGGGCCTCCGGGTACGGTAGGGGGCATGACAGCGCACGCGCGAACCCAGCAGTGGTGGGCCGCCTGACGGCGGCCGAACCACCGGGTGCGTGTGTGCGCACGACTTCAACGGCCGCCGCTTCGGCGGCCGTTTCGCGTGTCTCCCTCGCTCGCCGGCCGTCAGTGCGGCGGTCTCCGGCAGAGAGCGAGAGGACGACGATGGCCATGGCGACGGCGACGGTGGACGGGCCGCGGGGTGCGCGGGTGCGGATCTTCAGCGGGGTGAAGCCCACCGGGCATCTGACGCTCGGGAACTACCTGGGTGCCGTGCGGCGCTGGGTGGAGGTGGACCAGCATCGGGCCGACGCGCTGTTCTGCGTGGTCGACCTGCACGCGATGACCGTGTCGTACGAGCCCGCGCGGCTGCGGCGGCTGAGTCGGCAGGCGGTGCAGCTGCTGCTCGCAGCGGGTCTCGATCCGGGGGTGTGCACCGTCTACGTACAGAGTCACGTGGACGAGCACGCGCGGCTGTCGTACCTGCTGGAGTGCACGGCATCGGACGGTGAGATGCGGCGGATGATCCAGTACAAGGAGAAGGCCGCGCGGGAGCGGGCCGGGGGCGGGAGCGTGCGGCTGTCGCTGCTGACGTATCCCGTGCTTATGGCCGCCGACATCCTCGCCTTCGGGACCGACGAGGTGCCGGTCGGCGACGACCAGGCGCAGCACGTGGAGCTGTCGCGGGATCTGGCGCAGCGGTTCAACCAGCGGTACGGGCGGGTGTTCACCGTGCCGCGGGTCACCCGTCCGGCGGTCGCCGCGCGGGTGATGAACCTCCAGGATCCGGCGGCGAAAATGGGCAAGTCCGACGACGCGCCCGCGGCGCGGGCGGGCATCGTGCATCTTCTCGACGAGCCGGACACCGTGCGGCGGAAGGTGATGCGGGCGGTGACGGACAGCGGGGGCGAGGTGACGTACGACCGGGAGGCGCAGCCGGGGGTGACGAACCTGCTGGAGATCCTTGCCGCCTGCACCGGGCGGAAGCCGGTGGAGCTGGCGGGCGGGTACGCGTCGTACGGGCAGCTCAAGCGGGATACGGCGGAGGCGGTGGTGGAGACGCTGCGGCCGGTGCGGGAGCGGCATGCGGAGCTGAGCGCGGATCCGGCGTACGTCGAGGACGTGCTGCGGCGCGGGGCGGAGCGGGCGCGGGGGATGGCGCGGCCGCGGGTGGACGCGGCGTACGACGCGGCGGGGCTGCTGCCGGTGTTCGGTGCCCGCGGCCCGGCGGGCGGTGCGTGAGCGGTTCCGGGGCTAGGGGTCGGCGTCGACCTTGTCCTTGTGGGAGACCCGGCCGTCGGTGAAGCAGAGGCGGTAGGCGGGGTCGAGGGAGAAGAGGGCAGTGCGGTAGATGACGCAGTCGTCGGTGCCGGGCGGGTCGGCGGGGGCGGCGGAGGGGTGGGTGTTGACGTCGGCCTCGTAGGCGGGGAGGCGGCGTTCGACGCTGTCGCGGGGCTGGCCGATGCGTATCCCGTCGTACGTGTCGGCGTCGAGGACGGAGCGGGAGGAGGTGTAGAGGTCGGCGCCGAAGAGGAGGGCGCCGAGGACGAGGGTGCCGACGACCGGGACCCAGATCGCGTCGAGGATGCCGCGGCGGACGCGGCGGCGCGCGGCGGCCAGTTCGCGCTGGGCGGCGTACTCGCGCGGTGGGGCGGGGGCGGCGCCGGGGGTGAGGGGGAGCCGGGCGGTGACGGCGAAGCCTCCGTCCACAGGCTGTGCACGGAGGGTGCCGCCGGCGAGGCGGACGCGCTCGTCCAGGCCCACGAGGCCGTAGCCGCCGGGGGTGGGGGTGGCCGGTGGGGGTTTCGCGTCCGCGGGTGCGGGGTCGTTGGCCACGGTGACCTCGACGTGCTCGGCGTCGCGGCGCAGCCGGACGGTCACGCGGGCGCCGGGGGCGTGCTTGGCGGCGTTGGTCAGAGACTCCTGTACGACGCGGTGGATCGCCCGGTCGGCCAGGGCCGGGAGGGGGTGCTCCCGGTCCCGTTCTTCTCCCTCCCGTACCAGCTCCACCCGCATCCCCGACGCCGCCGCCCGCTGGACCAGCGCCTCCACCCGGTCGTCCGTCGGATGCACCGGCGCGCCCTCGTCGTCCTCGCGCAGCAGGCCGATGACCTCCCGCAGCCGCTCGGTCGCCGTCGCCGCGGCCTCCCGCAGCTCGGCGGCCTCCTTGCGGGCGGCGTCGTCGAGGCCCGGGGAGACCTGGAGGGCGGCGGCGCGGACGGCGATGAGGGTCAGCTCGTGGCCGAGGGAGTCGTGCATGTCGCCGGCGATGCGGGAGCGCTCGCGCAGCCGGGTGCGGTCGGCGGTGAGCTCCTGTTCGCGCTCCAGCCGCTCGGCCAGCTCCCAGCCGGTGCTGACGAGGGCGGCGTGCTGGCGCGCGTACCGGCCGACGAGCCACGGCACCACCATCGCGAAGAGGACGGTGAGCACGAGCGACGCCCACCCGGCGAACGTGGCGCCGGGGACCGCGCGGATGAGCACGAGTCCGGCCGCGGCGATCGCGCCGAAGAGGAGGAGGGCCTGGCGCGGGCGCTCGGTGCGCCGGCCGAGGAGGAAGGAGAGGGCGACCTGGGCGAGGACGAACTGGTTGGTGAACAGCTCGGGGGTCGCGGCGAGCGCGAGTGCGGCGGGGATCGCGGCGGCGAGCAGCGGGCGGGGGCGGCTGACGGCGACCGCGAGGGCGAGGAGGGGGACCGCGGCGATACGTATCCAGCGCAGGTCGACGCCGGCGACCTGCTCGACACCGGGGAGGCCGGCGGTGGTGACGACGGGGAGGGTGAGGAGCAGCCAGAGGAGCAGGTCGGCGGCGCGTTCGCTGCGCAGGAGGCGGCGCAGGGCGGCGGCCGGGGCGCGGCGGGGCGGGCCGGCCGGCGCGGCCGGGGGGTGGGGACGGGCGCGGTGAGCGCGGGGACGGAAGCGGGGGCGGGGGCGGTCGGGCAGCGTGCGACGCAGGGTGCCGTGCGGCCGGTCGGTGCCGGTCATACGGCCACGGTACGGCGGGCGGGGGCCGCCGGGCACCTGACGAAAGTCAGGTGGAGGTCCTGACTTCCGTGCGCGGCGGCGGGGCGGGGCGCGTTCCTAGCGTGAACCGCATGAACGACGCGATCATCCACGCTGTCGAGGACGTGGTCAGCACCCCGTGGGTGTACCTGGCGCTCTTCGGCATCGCCGCCCTGGACGGCTTCTTCCCCGTGGTGCCGAGCGAGACGCTGGTGATCACGCTGGGGGTGTTCGCGGCGGCGGACGGGCAGCCGGACGCGGTGCTGGTGGCGGTGGTGGCCGCCGCCGGGGCGCTGACCGGGGACCACGTCTCGTACGCCATCGGCCGCCGCGCGGGTCCGCGGATCTTCGAGCGGCTGCGGGCGGGGAGCCGGGCGCAGCGGGCGTACGAGCGGGTGGGCCGGATGCTGGCGGAGCGGGGCGGGCTGGTGCTGGTCGTGGCCCGCTACATCCCGGGCGGGCGGACGGCGGCCACGCTGACGACGGGGGCGACGGGTTTTCCGCGCCGGACCTTCACGCGCTACGCGGTCCTGGCGGCCGTGACCTGGGCGGTCTACGGCACGACGCTCGGCTACGCCGGCGGCGCGGCCTTCGAGGACGAGCCGCTGCGGGGCGTGGCGCTGGGGCTGGGGCTGGCGTTCGGCATCACGCTGCTGCACGAGGGCGTACGGGCCGTCCGCCTGCGCCGCGCGGGCCGCGCGGGCGGCGCCGGTGCGGCGCACCCGGCGGGGGGTGGGCCGGGGGCCGCCCTCGCGGCCGGCGGGTCGGTGGAGGAGCCGGAGTCGGGCGGCGGGGCGGGCGGGGCGGGGCGCTGACCCCGGGAGCCGGCCCGGAGGGAGCGGTTCGGGGCGGGGGCCGGCAGCCGGCCGGAGGCGACGGTCGAGGGCCGGTCGCCCAGCGCCGGCAGCGCCGGTGCGGCACATCGGGCCGGGGCACGTCGGGCCGGGGCCTCGCGGCCGGGCCACGACCCGCCGGGACGCCCACCGGGCGGGGGCGCGCGGCTCAGCCGCCCTGGTCCGGGGAGGGGGCGCGCTCCTCGCCCGCCAGGCCCGCCTCGTAGGCGAGGATCGCGGCCTGGACCCGGTTCTTCAGCTCCAGCCGCGCCAGCACCTGGCTGACGTACGTCTTCACCGTGCCCTCCACCAGGTGCAGGCGCCCGGCTATCTCCGCGTTCGACAACCCCGCGCCGACCAGGGCCAGCACCTCGCGCTCGCGCGGGGTGAGCGCCGCGGCGCGCTCGCGCGCCGCCTTCTCGCGGGTCATCCGGCCGCCGCTGACGCGCTCGATGACGCGGCGGGCGACGTGCGGCGAGAGGTACGAGGCGCCGGCGGCGGCGGCGCGGACGGCGGCCATCAGCTCGTACGGATCGCCGGACTTGAGCAGGAAGCCCGCCGCACCGCTGTCGAGCGCGCCGGCGATGTACTCGTCCTCCGAGAACGTCGTGAGCATCACCACCGCCGTGCCCGGCGCCGCGCGGCGCAGCTCCGCGGCGGCGCCGAGGCCGTCGAGCACCGGCATGCGGATGTCGAGCAGGGCGACGTCGGGGCGGTGCCGCCGGGTCAGGTCGACGGCCTCGCGGCCGTCGCCGGCCTCGGCGACGACCTCGATGTCGTCCGCGGCGGCGAGGATGGCGCGGACTCCGCCGCGGACCATGGCCTCGTCGTCGGCGAGCAGGACCCGGATCGTGCCGCTCCCGGGCCCGGCCCCCTCCGGCGGCGGCGGCGACTGCGACGGCTGCGGCTGCGGTGGCATCGCGGGCGCCCTACGCGCGCTTGCCGCCGGAGGCCGGGCCCGAGCCCAGCTCCCTGCTGCGGTCGCGGGCGGCTTCGATCGCGGCGATCAGGGCCGCCCGGACGCCGTGGTTCTCCAGCTCGCGGATCGCGTTGATCGTCGTACCCGCCGGGGAGGTGACCGCCTCGCGGAGCTTGACCGGGTGCTCGCCGCTGTCGCGGAGCATGACCGCGGCGCCGATGGCGGCCTGGACGATGAGGTCGTGGGCCTTCTCGCGGGGCAGGCCGAGGAGGATCCCGGCGTCGGTCATGGCTTCGACGAGGAAGTAGAAGTACGCCGGGCCGGAGCCCGACAGCGCCGTGGCCGCGTCCTGCTGGGCCTCGGGGACGCGGAGCGTCTTGCCGACGGGCTTGAAGATCTCCTCGGTGCGCACCATGTGCTGCTCCACGGCGTGCTTCCCCGCGGAGATGACGCACATCCCCTCGTCCACGAGCACCGGCGTGTTCGGCATGACGCGCACCACCGGCGCGCCCTCCGGCAGCCGCTCCTCGAAGAAGCCGGTCGGGATGCCGGCGGCGGCGGAGACGACGAGGCGGTCCGCCGGCAGGTGCGGGCCGAGGTCGTCCAGGAGCGTGCCCATGTCCTGCGGTTTGACGGTGAGGATGAGGGTGTCGGCGCGCTTGGCGGCGTCGGCGTTGGAGACGGGCTCCACGCCGTAGCGACGGCGCAGCTCCTCCGCGCGGTCCGGGCGGCGGGCGGTCACCAGCAGGTCGTCGGGCGACCAGCCGGCGCGGATCATGCCGGAGAGCAGCGCCTCGCCGATCTTTCCGGCGCCGAGTACGGCGACTTTCTGGGTCATGCCGTCCATCCTCGCACCGCCGCCCGACAACCGGCCCGCCGCGGCTCACGCCGTACGCCGCCGCAGCGTCACCGCCCCCAGGCCGAGCACCAGCAGCGCGCAGCCGCCGACCACCGCCACGTCGCGGAGGAAGTCGCCGGTGACCTCGTCGTTCTTGAGGACCTCGTTCATCCCGTCCACGGCGTACGACATCGGCAGCACGTTCGAGACCGCCTCCAGCACCGGCTGCATCGAGTCCCGCGGTGCGAACAGCCCGCACAGCAGCAGCTGCGGGAAGATCACCGCGGGCAGGAACTGCACCGCCTGGAACTCGCTGGCCGCGAACGCCGACACGAACAGCCCGAGCGCGGTGCCCAGCAGCGCGTCCAGCAGCGCGACGACCAGCAGCAGCCACGGCGACCCGGCGACGCCCAGGTCCAGGAACCACACCGCGAGCCCGGTGGCCAGCGCCGCCTGGACGACGGCCAGGGCGCCGAAGGCGAGGGCGTAGCCGAGGATGAGGTCGCCCTTGCCGAGCGGCATGGCGAGCAGCCGTTCCAGGGTGCCGGAGGTGCGTTCGCGCAGGGTGGCGATGGAGGTCACGAGGAACATGGTGATCAGCGGGAAGATGCCGAGGAGCGAGGCGCCGATGGAGTCGAAGGTGCGCTCGTCGCCGTCGAAGACCCAGTAGAGCAGCGTCATCATGACCAGCGGCACGCCCAGGATGAGGCCGATGGTGCGGCGGTCGTGGCCGAGCTGCCGCAGGACGCGGCGGGCGGTGGCGAGGGTACGGGTGGCGTTCACGGGGCGGCCTCCTCGCCGCGGCCGGGCGGCTCTTCGCCCTCCCGCCGGCGTTCGGCGTCCACGAGCCGCAGGAACGCCTCCTCCACGGTCCCGCCGCCCACCCGTTCGCGCAGCCCGTCGGGGGTGTCGTCGGCGAGGATGCGGCCGGCGCGCATGAGCAGCAGCCGTTCGCAGCGCTCGGCCTCGTCCATCACGTGCGACGAGACGAGCAGCGTGGCGCCGCGCCCGGCGGCGAGGTCGTGGAACAGCCGCCACAGGTCGCGCCGGAGTACGGGGTCGAGGCCGACGGTCGGCTCGTCGAGCACCAGCAGCTCGGGGCTGCCGAGGAGGGCGACGGCGAGGGAGACGCGGGAGAGCTGGCCGCCGGAGAGGCGGCCGGTGAGCCGGTCGCCGTGGTCGGCGAGGTGGACGTCGGCGAGGGCGCGTTCGACCCGGGTGTGGCGCTCGGCGCGCGGGACGTGCGGGTCGAGGACGGCGGCGAAGTAGTCGAGGTTCTGCCGGGCGGTGAGGTCGCGGTAGACGGACGGCTCCTGGGTGACGTAGCCGATGCGGTGGCGCAGGGCGGCGGCGCCGGCGGGCTCGCCGAGCACGTCGAGGGTGCCGGTGGCGCGGGCCTGGGTGCCGACGACCGCGCGCATGAGGGTGGTCTTGCCGCAGCCGGAGGGGCCGAGGAGGCCGGTGACCTGGCCGCGGGGGACGTCGAAGTCGAGGTCGTGGAGCACGGTGGTGCCGCCGCGGACCACGGTCAGCCCGCGGGCGCGCACGGCACCCGGACCGTTGTTCATCATCAGTTGGATACCGCGCGGGGCCGGGGCCCTGTCAAGCAGCGGCGGCGCCCCCGGCGCGCCGGGGGCGCCGCCGCTCTCGTGAACTCCGGCGCGGCTTCCCGTACGGGCGCCGGCCCTCAGGCCCGTACGCGATCCGCCTCCGGCGCCGCGGCCGCCGCCGCACCGCCGGGCGCCCGCTCCGCGCCGCGCCGACCTGCCCGCGCCGTCTCGCGGCGGAACAGGGCGCCCGGCCACCACGTCCACCGCCCCAGGTCGAGCGCCAGCGCGGGCACCATGACCGTGCGGACCAGGAACGTGTCCAGCAGCACGCCCACGCCCACCAGCACGCCCAGCTGCGCCATCGTCACCAGCGGCAGCCCCGCGAAGACCGCGAACGTCGCGGCGAGCACGATCCCGGCGGACGTGATCACCCCGCCCGTCGAGGTCAGCCCGGCGATGACGCCCTTGGCGTGCCCCTGGGCCGCGACCTCCTCGCGGACCCGGGTCACGAGGAAGATGTTGTAGTCGATGCCGAGTGCGGTGAGGAAGACGAAGCCCATCAGCGGGATGGACCAGTCGACCGCGGCGAAGTCGAAGACGTGGTCGAAGAGCAGGTACGACGCGCCCAGCGCGGCGACGTTCGACAGCACGGCGGTCGTGAGCAGCACCAGCGGCGCCACCAGCGCGCGCAGCAGCCCGATCAGCACCAGGAGGACCACCCCCAGCACGATCGGCACCACGGTCCGCAGGTCCCGGTCCGCCGCCCGCTGGGTGTCCAGCGCCTCCGCCGTCGTGCCGCCGACCAGCGCGTCCGCGCCGTCGACCGCGCCCACGGCGGTGCGCAGCGCGTCGACGGTGTCCTTCGCCGCGTCGCTGTCGGGCTCGTCGTCGAGGGTGACGCGCAGGGCGGCGAGTTCGCCGTCGCGGGTCGTCCCGTCGGCCGTCACGCCCGCGACGCCGGGCACCTGCGCGGCGGCGTCGCGTACGGCGTCCTTCCCGGCCGCGTTCGTGACGATGTCGGCCGGATCGGAGGCGCCGGAGGGATAGTGCGCGGAGACGCGTTCCTGCGCGACGACCGACTCGGGCTTGTCCTGGAACATCTCCGACTGCTTGAGCCCGAAGTCCATGCCGACGACGCCGAAGGCGAGCACGGCGGTCACGCCCAGCGACATCAGCCACGACCAGCGCGGCCGGGCCGCCACCGCGGCGCCGATCCGGGACCACACCGTGCGGTGCGCGTGCACGGGGGTGCCGTGGCGCGGGACGAACGGCCAGAAGACCCAGCGGCCGGCGATCACCAGCAGCGCGGGCAGCACCGTGACCAGCGCGAGGAACGCGCACACCGCGCCCACCGCGCCGACCAGGCCGAGGGAGCGGGAGGAGCTGATGTCGGCGAAGTACAGGCAGGACAGGCCGGCCGCGATGGTGGCGGCGGAGGCCAGGACCGCGGGGAAGCAGCGGCGCAGCGCCAGCCGCATGGCCGCGTGCCGGTCCTCGTGGCGGTGCAGCTCCTCGCGGTAGCGGGCGATGAGCAGCAGCGCGTAGTCCGTACCGACGCCGAAGACGAGGACCATCAGGATCCCGGCCGACTGCGGGTCGACGGGCAGGCCGGCGTGCTTGGCGAGCAGGTACGTGACCGCCTGGGTGAGGACGGCGGCGAAGCCGACGGACAGCACGGGCAGGAGCCACAGGACGGGACTGCGGTAGGTGATCAGGAGGAGGACGGTGACGACGGCCAGGGTGGCGAGCATCAGGGTGGCGTCGAGCGAGTCGAAGACGGCGACGGAGTCCGCGAGGGAGGCCGCCGGGCCGCCCACCTGTACGTCGACGCCGGGCGGGGCGCCGTCGGCGGCCACGGCGCGTACGTCGTCGACGACGTCACCGAGGTCGTCCGTGTCGGTGAGGGGGACGACGGTCATCAGCGCGCCGCCGTCGTCGGACGCGACGGGCGGCGTCACGCGCTCGCCGTCGGCGACGTACGGGGCGAACGCCCGCACGTCGGCCGCCGCCTTCTGCCGGCCGGCGTCCGTCATCGTGCCGTCCGCGACGGTGTAGACGGCGACGGCGGGCATGATCTCGTCGTCGGAGCCGCCGCGGAACCTCTCCAGCGCGGTGTTCAGCTCGGCGGACTCCGCGCTGCGCGGCAGGAAGGCGTTGGGGCCGGTCTCCTCGACGTCGCCGAGCTTGCCGGCCAGCGGGCCGAGCGCGGCGACGAGGAGGATCCATACGGCCAGTACCAGCCATTTCGTCCGGCGTCCTCCGGGGGCAGCCACGAGCTGCTTGATCCGAGCGGACATGGGATGGTCTCCTTCAAGAGAAGTGGATCGGGCGCACGACTGCCCGGCACCGCGGCCGCTGTGGTTTGCCGACCAGGCCGTGGCGCAGGGGTGTGCCGGGGGTTTGCTTCGTCTCCGTACGGGCCGGAAGTTGCCGCTTCCGGCCCGTCACGTGTCCTGCCGCTACTCGATCTCGCGCATCATCTTCTCCATCGAGGTGATCGAGCGGCGTGCCTCGGTCAGCTCGTCGATGCTGCGCCGGTGGAGTTCCAGGTTGTCCTCCAGCAGCTGCTGGTACTTGACCACCAGCTGCCGGTACTGCTCCTCGCGGGCGGCGAGCATCTTGGCCCGCCAGGTCGCGGCGATCTGCCAGACCACCACGATCAGGAGCGCGAAGAACCCGGCCGCGCCGATCCCGCCGGCCACGGCACCGACGACCGTGTCGTTGGCGAGGTGCACCGTCTGCTCGTTCATCTGGCTTCCTCTTTCACCGTTTTCACCGTCTCCTGCTTCCCGGCGCCGGTCTGGTCGTTCCCGGGGGGCGGGCCTTCGGGCCCGTCGTCACCGTCGCCGAGGGTGCGGGCGACCTCCTCGATCAGCGCGGGGGTCAGCTCGAACCGGAACGGGACCACCTCGTAGAACTTCATCGCCTTGCCGTCCTCGGACAGCTCCAGCGAGCCGGTGATCAGACCCGCGGCCTCCAGCCGCTGCAAGTGCATGTGCAGCAGCGGGCGGCTCATGCCGATCTCACGGGCCAGCCGGCTGACGTAGTTCCGGCCCTCGTGGAGCGCGGCGACGATCCGCAGGCGGTGCGGGTTGCCGAGCGCGGCGAGGACCTTGAGGAGTTCGTCTCCGTTCGGGGCCGGAGCGGGCGTTCCAGCCATCTGCGGCCCCTTCGTACGTCGGTGTGTCAGTCAAAGCTGACAGGTGTCCGGGAGACCTGTCAAAGATAACTGACACATGTCCGGGACGTCTGGGGGTGAACCCGGGCGGGACTCAGGGTTCCCCCTGAGAGGCGCCGCGCCGGGAGGCCAGGCCGAACAGGGCGAGCGCCACGACCTGCGCCGCCGCGGCGCCGGCGGGCAGCGCGCCGCTGCCCGCCGCGTCGAGCAGGACGCCGCCGGCCGCGCCGCCGGCGGCGACGCCGAAGTAGACGGCGCTGCTGTTGAGCGCGAGGGCCTGGGCGCCGGCCGGGCCGGCGAGACGCAGCAGCCGGGCGCTGGCGGCCGGCGGAATCCACCAGGCCGCCGCCGACCAGAGCAGCAGCAGCGGCACCACGAGCACCAGCGGCGCGGGGCGCAGCGGCCAGCACGCGACGAGCCCGAGCATCACGAGCGCGAACGCCCCGCAGCCCATCAGCAGCGCGCGCTCTGCGCCCCAGCGGTCGGCGGCGGGCCCGCCGAGCTGGCTGCCGGCGATGCCCGCGAGTCCGGCCAGGACGAAGACCGCGCCGAGGCCGGTGGGGCCGATGCCGGCGAGGTCGCGGAGGTAGACGGCGAGGTACGTGAGCACCATCAGGTTGCCGAGTACGGCGACGGCGGGGCCGGCGAGGCCGACGAGCAGCGCGGGGCGGGCCAGCGGCGCCAGCCGGTCGGCCAGCCGCAGGGGCGCGCCGCGGGGCGGCTCGGGCAGCGTCGCGTGCAGGGCGGCGAGGGAGGCGACGCCGAGGAGGCCGCCGAGGACGAACGCGCCCTGCCAGCCGGCGACCGCGCCGGCCCAGGTGCCCAGCGGCACGCCGAGCAGCAGCGAGGTGGTCAGCCCGGCGAAGACCGTGCCCATGTAGCGGCCCTGCCGCTCCCGCGGGGCGAGGGCCGCGGCGGCGCCGAGGGCGCCGGGCAGCACGACGGCGGCGGCGAGCGCGGCGACCACGCGCAGCGCCATGAGCAGGGCGAACGAGTCGACGAGCGGCATGGCGAAGTTCGCGGCGGCGAACACCGTGAGGGCGGCGGTGAACAGGGGCCGGCGGGGCCAGGTGGCGGTGACCACGGCGGCGACGGGGGCGGCGAGCGCGAACACCAGGGAGAAGACGGTGACGAGCTGGCCGACCGCGGCCTCGGCCACGTCGAGGTCGTCGGCGATGCCGGGGAGCACGCCCGCGACGAGGTAGTCGTCGGTGGAGAAGGTGAAGGTCGTCAGCGTGAGCGCGAGCAGCCAGCCCGGCAGGGAGCGGCGGAGGGGGGACGCGGTTGTCGGCAGGGTGGGGTTCTCGTCCATGGCCGTTAAGGTAACAGTCGTTACCTTAACGGTGTCCACCGGATTGCCGACCGCCGTGCGCGTACGGTGGCCTACCCGCGCACGTACGCGGGCGGCCCGTGACACCTGCCAGGAGCGCCATGCCCAGACCCGCCGACCCGGCCCGCAAGACCGCCCTGCTCGACTCGGTCGTCGACTACCTCGTGGACCACGGGCTGGCCACCCTGTCCATGCGGCCGCTGGCCAAAGAGCTGGGCCAGAGCACCCGCGTGCTCACCCACCACTTCGCCGACAAGGCCGACCTGCTGGCCGCCGCCCTGACGCGGCTGGACGAGCGGCAGCGCGAGTGGCTGGCGGGGCTGCCGGGCGCGGACGGCGAGATGGGCATGGGGGAGGTCGTACGAGCCACATGGGAGTACCACCTGACGCCCGAGCACCTGCCGCTCACCCGGCTCATCCACGAGATCGAGGGGCTCGCCGCCGGCGACCGGCTCGGCGGGGCGACGTCGCGGCTGCTGGCGGACCGGGTGGAGCTCGTCGCGGGCTGGTTCCGCGACCGCGGCGTGCCGGCGGAGGCCGCGACGGGCTACGCGACGCTGCTCAACGCGGCCTTCGCCGGACTGCAGATCGACATGCTCAACACCGGGGACCGCGAGCGCACTACGGCGGCGGCGCACCGGCTGGCGGACCTGGCCGACGGGTGGGTGGCCGCGCACGCGGAGGCGCGGGAGGGGGCGGGGGAAGGGGCGTAGGCGGCCTCGGCGCGATCCGGGGTGTGCGCGTCAGCGGCGCTTGCGGCGCTTGCGCTTCGCCGGGTTGCCGGTACGGGCCGAGCGCCGCCGCTCGTACTGCCGCAGCCGGTCCTCGTAGTCCGTACGCAGCATCCCCTCGCCCGGCGCCTCCACGAAACTCCGCACGGTGTAGGCGAGCAGCACCCCGACGAAGCCGATGACCCGGATCGGCCGCCACGAGCTGTCCGCCGGCCCGGCGTCGTGCGGGCGGCTGAAGCCGTTCAGGGTGCGCGTGAAGGCCAGCGAACTGCACACCGCGAAGGCGACGACCATCAGCAGCTGCACGAGACCGCCGCTGTCGGCCAGTTGCAGGCCGTTGTACGACAGCGCCAGCACGAACGCGCCGCCGGCGGCCAGCGCCAGGGCCAGGACCGCGACGGCGACGCGGCGGCCCCAGTAGCCGCCGGAGCGGTCGACCCAGGTGGTGCCGAAGAACCGCAGGGGCTCGGGCGGGGGCGGGCCGCCGGGGCCCTCGGGCTGCTCGTTGTCGCTCACGCACCCGATTATCGCGGAGCGCTCCGCGGAGTGTCGCGCCCCCCTCGCGCCCCCGCGGGCGGGGCCGGGGCGGGGGGGGGGGCGGGACAGGCGGCTCGCTCAGCCTTCCAGCTTGGTGACGTCCCGCACCGCGCCCTTGTCGGCGCTGGTCGCCATCGCCGCGTACGCCCGCAGGGCCGTGGAGACCTTGCGCTCCCGGCTCTTCGGCGCGTACCGCCCGCCGAGGGCCGCGCGGCGCCCGGCGAGCGTCCCCTCGTCGACCAGCAGCTCAATCGTGCGGTTCGGGATGTCGATGCGGATCCGGTCCCCGTCCTCGACCAGCGCGATCGTCCCGCCGGCCGCCGCCTCCGGAGAGGCATGGCCGATGGACAGGCCAGACGTGCCGCCCGAGAAGCGGCCGTCGGTCACCAGCGCGCACGCCTTGCCCAGCCCCCGGCCCTTCAGGAACGACGTCGGATACAGCATCTCCTGCATGCCGGGGCCGCCCTTGGGGCCCTCGTAACGGATGACGACGACATCGCCCTCCTCGACCTGCTTGCCGAGGATCTTGTCGCACGCCTCCTCCTGCGACTCGCACACGACGGCGGGACCCTCGAACGTGAGGATCGAGGCGTCGACGCCCGCGGTCTTCACCACGGCACCGTCCTCCGCGAGATTCCCCTTCAGCACCGCCAGGCCGCCGTCCTTCGTATACGCGTGCTCCAGGGAGCGGATGCAGCCGCCCTCGGCGTCGGTGTCCAGGGACTCCCAGCGCTCGGACTGCGAGAACGCCGACGCCGACCGCACACAGCCGGGCGCCGCGTGCCACAGCTCGACCGCCTCGGGCGACGGGGAACCGCCGCGGACATCCCAGCGCTTGAGCCAGTCCGCCAGCGAGTCGGAGTGGACCGCGTGCACGTCCTCGTTGAGCAGGCCCGCGCGGTACAGCTCGCCGAGGATGGCGGGGATACCACCCGCGCGGTGCACGTCCTCCATGTAGTACGTGCCGCCCGGAGCGACGTTCGGCGCGACCTTGGCCAGGCACGGCACCCGGCGGGAGACGGCGTCGATGTCGGCGAGCCCGTAGTCGAGACCGGCCTCCTGGGCGGCGGCCAGCAGGTGCAGGATCGTGTTCGTCGAGCCGCCCATGGCGATGTCGAGAGCCATCGCGTTCTCGAAGGCGCTACGGCTCGCCACAGTGCGCGGGAGGACGGTCGCGTCGTCCTGCTCGTAATACCGCGAGGTCAGCTCGACGACCGTGCGGCCCGCGGCCTCGTAGAGCGCCTTGCGGGCGGCGTGCGTGGCGAGCACCGAGCCGTTGCCGGGGAGGGAGAGACCCATCGCCTCCGTCAGGCAGTTCATCGAGTTGGCCGTGAACATGCCCGAACAGGAACCGCAGGTGGGACAGGCGTTCTCCTCGATGCGCAGCACGTCGGCATCCGAGACGCCGTCGTTCGCCGCGTCCACCATGGCGTCGATCAGATCCAGCTTGCGGACCGTGCCGTCCACGAGGGTGGCGCGCCCGGCCTCCATGGGACCGCCGGAGACGAAGACCGTGGGGATGTTCAGCCGCAGGGCGGCCATCAGCATCCCCGGGGTGATCTTGTCGCAGTTGGAGATGCAGACCAGGGCGTCGGCGCAGTGCGCCTCCACCATGTACTCCACGGAGTCGGCGATGAGGTCCCGGGAGGGCAGGCTGTAGAGCATGCCGCCGTGGCCCATGGCGATGCCGTCGTCCACGGCGATCGTGTCGAACTCGCGCGGCACCGCACCGGCGGCCTTCACCGCCTCGGAGACGATGCGACCCACGGGAGCCAGGTGCGTGTGGCCGGGGACGAACTCGGTGAAGCTGTTCGCGACCGCGACGACGGGCTTGCCGATGTCCTCGTTCGCTACGCCCGAAGCACGCATGAGGGCGCGGGCGCCCGCCATGTTGCGGCCGTGGGTGACGGTGCGGGACCTCAGCGCGGGCATGTTTCCCTCCCGGGGAGCGGCACATCTGAGCGTCCGAGCCTACGCCTCCCGCCCACGGTACGGACCGGTTGTCCACAGTCCGGGACGAGGGCCCCCGGGGGGGGCGGGGGTAGGGGTTGTTCCCCGATCCCGCCCCTTCCCGAAACCGGGGGCTGCCGCCCCCGGCCCCCCGCCGGGGCTGCCGCCCCGAACCCCACGGGGGCTACGCCCCACACCCGGCCGGGGCTCCGCCCCGCCCCCCGCCGGGGAACCGCCACGGCTCCACCCGACCCAACAAGAGCCCCCTCTGCCCCACCCCACGGGGCTCCGCCCCCACACCGTCCGGGGCCGCGCCCGGCCCCGCCGGGGCTCCGCCCCGCACCGGCCGGGCCCGCCCGGACCACCGCAAATCCGCCCGGCTCCCGCCGCGACCCCGCCCTCGGGCTCGTGGGGATGTCGGCGGGGCCCGCTACGTTGGGCGCATGGCTTCCCGAAAGAGCGGCGGCAGGGACCGCCCCGCGTACCGCTGCGCCGAGTGCGGCTGGTCCACCGTGAAGTGGCTCGGCCGCTGCCCCGAGTGCCAGGCGTGGGGCACGATCGAGGAGGTCGGCGCGCCCGCCGTGAAGACGACGGCCGCCGGCCGGGTGACGACGTCCGCGCTGCCCATCGCGCAGGTCGACGCCCGGCAGGTCGCCGCCCGGAGCACCGGCGTGCCGGAGCTGGACCGGGTGCTCGGCGGCGGGATCGTGCCCGGTGCCGTGGTGCTGATGGCCGGTGAGCCGGGGGTGGGGAAGTCGACGCTGCTGCTCGACGTCGCGGCGAAGGCCGCGGCCGGCGGGGAGCGCACGCTGTACGTGACCGGGGAGGAGTCCGCCGGGCAGGTCCGGCTGCGCGCCGACCGTATCGGGGCGCTGAGCGACGGGCTGTATCTGGCCGCCGAGACCGACCTCGCCGCGGTTCTCGCCCATCTCGACGAGGTGAGGCCCGCCCTGCTCGTGCTGGACTCCGTGCAGACCGTCGCGTCCGGCGAGGTCGACGGCGCCCCGGGCGGCATGGCCCAGGTGCGGGAGGTCGCCGGCGCGCTGATCCGGGCGTCCAAGGAGCGTGGGATGGCCACGATCCTCGTGGGGCACGTGACGAAGGACGGCGCCATCGCCGGGCCCCGCCTGCTGGAGCACCTGGTGGACGTCGTCCTGCACATCGAGGGCGACCGGCATGCCCGGCTGCGGCTGGTCCGCGGCATGAAGAACAGGTACGGGGCGACCGACGAGGTCGGCTGCTTCGAGCTGCACGACGAGGGCATCACCGGGCTCGCCGACCCCAGCGGGCTGTTCCTGACCCGGCGGGACGAGCCCGTGCCGGGCACCTGTCTCACGGTGACCCTGGAGGGCCGCCGGCCGCTGGTGGCGGAGGTGCAGGCGCTCACGGTCGACTCGCAGATCCCCTCCCCGCGGCGCACCACGTCCGGGCTGGAGACGTCCCGGGTCTCGATGATGCTGGCGGTGCTGGAGCAGCGCGGCGACATCCGCGCGCTGTCCAAGCGGGACATCTACAGCGCCACGGTCGGCGGTGTGAAGCTCTCCGAGCCCGCCGCCGATCTGGCCGTCGCGCTCGCGCTGGCCAGCGCCGCGAGCGACTCCCCGCTGCCGAAGAACCTGGTGGCGGTGGGCGAGGTCGGGCTCGCCGGCGAGGTGCGGCGGGTGACGGGGGTGGCGCGGCGGCTGGCGGAGGCGGCGCGGCTCGGGTTCACCCGGGCGCTCGTGCCGGCGGATCCGGGCAAGGTCCCCGCCGGCATGACGGTGCGGGAGGTTGCGGACATAGGGGATGCGCTGCGCGCGCTGCCCACGGGGCGGCGGCGCGCGGGTGGCGGGTCCCGTGAGCCCGGCGGGGAAGGGGAGTCGGGGCGGGGTTCGGGAAGGGAGCCGAGGGAGTCCCGGCAGCCGGAGGAGGCGCGCCGGTAGACTTTGCCCCGGTCTCTTCCGTGCGGGGGAGTGCAGGGGGCTCGTGCGTGTGCCGTCGGCGCACGCGAGGAGCGCCGAAATGACGACCGGAGGACTCCGGAGGATTCCAGTGGCAGCAGGCGACCGGGTAGGCGCCCCGGGCAGAGCCGGCGGCAGTCCCGGTTCCGACGCGGGGGTGCGGGCCGCGCTGAGCGCGGTCGCGCCCGGCACGGGGCTGCGCGACGGCCTCGAACGGGTCCTCCGCGGCAACACCGGCGGGCTCATCGTGCTGGGCACGGACAAGATCATCGAGTCGATCTGCACCGGCGGCTTCGTGCTGGACGTCGAGTTCACCGCGACCCGGCTGCGGGAGCTGTGCAAGCTCGACGGCGCCGTGGTGCTCGACCGGGACATCACCCGCATCGAGCGCGCGGGCGTGCAGCTGCTGCCCGACGCCTCGATTCCCACCGAGGAGACCGGCACCCGCCACCGCACCGCGCAGCGCGTGTCGATCCAGAGCGGCTTCCCCGTCGTGTCCGTCAGCCAGTCGATGCGCCTGATCGCGCTGTACGTCGACGGGCAGCGGCGCGTGCTGGAGGACTCCGCCGCGATCCTCTCCCGGGCGAACCAGGCGCTCGCCACCCTGGAGCGGTACAAGCTGCGGCTGGACGAGGTGGCCGGCACGCTCTCCGCGCTGGAGATCGAGGACCTGGTGACCGTCCGGGACGTCGCCGCCGTCGCGCAGCGGCTGGAGATGGTGCGGCGGATCGCCACCGAGATCGCGGAGTACGTGGTCGAGCTGGGCACCGACGGCCGCCTGCTGTCCCTCCAGCTCGACGAGCTCATCGCGGGTGTCGAGCCCGAACGTCAGCTGGTCGTACGGGACTACGTCCCGGAGCGCACCGGCCGCCGCCCGTACACCGTGGACCGCGCGCTCACCGAGCTGGACCGGCTCTCCCACGGCGAGCTGCTGGAACTGCCCATCGTGGCCCGCTCGCTGGGGTACACGGGGGCGCCCGAGACCCTCGACTCCGCGGTCTCGCCGCGCGGTTACCGGCTGCTGGCCAAGGTGCCGCGCATCCCCAGCGCCGTCATCGACCGGCTCGTGGAGCACTTCGGCGGCCTGCAGAAGCTGCTCGCGGCCAGCGTGGACGACCTCCAGACGGTCGACGGCGTGGGCGAGGCGCGGGCCCGCTCGGTGCGCGAGGGGCTGTCGCGGCTGGCGGAGTCGTCGATCCTGGAGCGCTACGTCTGACGCCGGGCGCCCGCCGCCCGGGGCGTGCCGTCCCGGGGCGGTCCGGGGCCCGGCCGCGCGCCGGCGCGGCCCCGACGTGACGGTCCCGCCGGGCCGTTACGCCTTCTCCAGCACGAACGGCGCCGTCGCCGTCGCGAACCCCGCCGCGCTCACCTCGGCCTCGTAGCTCCCCGCCCCCGCGGTGCCCGGCTCCGGCGTCGCGCAGCGCGGCTCGCTCGCCCGCAGGTCCCACTCGTACGTCCGCGAGACCTCGCTGCCCGCCGGCACCGCCAGCAGGATGGGGTCCGTCGTCCACGGGCAGTCGTCCGACGCCCACCACCGGTTCTCGCCGCCGGCCGCCGTCGAGATCGTGAGCACGGTCGAGGTCGGCGAGAAGTCCAGCTTGCAGTCCTTGGCACCGGAGTTGACGGCGGTCAGCTCGAACACCGGCCGCTCCCCCGGCGCGTACGAGCGCTCCTTGCTGCGCAGCGTCAACTCCACGTCGTCCGCGGCGCAGTCGGCCATCGTCGAGCCGGCGGGCACGCCGTCCGAGCCCACCCCGAAGCCGCCGCCCGCGGACCCGGCGCCGCCCGCAGAGCCGGCGCCGCCGGCGGAGCCACCGTCGCCGTCGCCGTCGCCCGAACCGTCGCCGCCGGAGCCGTCCGAGCCGCCGGCGCCCTCGGAGTCGCCCGAACCGCCGTCCCCGTCCCCGTCGCCGTCGCCGGAGCCGCCGCCCGTCTCGTCGCGTCCACCCGGGGGGTTGTCGATGACCGAAGAGTCGTCGGTCGGCCCCGGGGTGATCGACTCCGCCGGATTCTTGCCCTCCTCGGCGGTTTTCTCGCTGTCCCCGCCCAGGTTGACGACCAGCAGGGCGAAGAGCGCGAGCACAGCGAGCAGGCCGAGCAGAACTGCCCGGCGTCGCCAGTAGATGGAGGACGGCAGCGGACCAACAGGACGGCGGAAAGATCCCACGCGGAAACCTTACGAGACTTGGGGCGCAAGGCGGTCCCGTACCCGCCGCGCGGTCTGACTTTCGTCAGTGGAGCGTACTTACTTTCGCCGGAAGTGGTGAACCGGTCACGCTTCGTACCGTCCCGGGATGAACGACGAGCTGTATCGGGACGTCACTTCCCTCGCCCGCCGCGCCCCCGACTGGCTGCATCTGCTCGCCGAGTTCGGCACGGACGCCGGACTGGTGCTGCTGGCCGCGCTCTTCGCCGCCGCCTGGTGGGCGGCGCCGCGGCGCGCGCCGGTGGTCGCCGGGGCGGCGGGCACGGTGGTGGCGTACGGGCTGAGCGAGTTGCTGAAGACGTGGGTGGAGCGGGAGCGGCCGTGCCGGGCGGTGCGCGGCGCGGTGGAGCCGCTGGCGGAGTGTCCGCCGCCGGGCGACTGGTCGTTCCCCAGCAACCACGCGACGGTCGCCGGCGCCGCCGCGGTCGCGCTGGCGCTGGCGTGGCCGCGGATCGCGGCGTGGGTGCTGCCGTTCGGCGCGCTGCTGGCGGCGTCGCGGGTGGTCGTCGGCGTGCACTACCCCCTCGACGCGGCGGCCGGGCTGGCGCTCGGCGCGGCGGTCGCGGCGGCGGCCGTGACCGTGGTGCGGCTGGCGCGCGTACGGATCCGGGCGGAACGGCCCGTACGCCGCGAACACGCGGACGACGGCGGCGTCGCCCATTGAGTGAGAAAGTCACCCGTAGGGATGAGAGGCGCTCAACTCCCCCGATCCGTCAGCGACTATGTGCCTACCTTCGCGGGGTGACCAGCCGCACCGACCCCGAACCCGCCCGGCAGCCGTCGCCGGCGCCGCACCCGCCCGTGCAGTACGAGCCGTACCTGGACGGTCTGTTCACCTACTGCATGTCGGTGCTGTGCGACCACGACGACGCGGTCGCCGCCCTCGGCGACGTCCTCGCGATCGCCGAACGCCGGCCGCGGCAGCGGCCCGCGACGCCCGCCGAGTGGCGGCCCTGGCTGTACTCGCTGGCGCGCTGGGCCTGTCTGCGCCGCATGGCGCGCAAGCCGGCGCAGCGGGCGCCGCACCGGCCGGGCCACCGGCCGGCGCCGAAGCCCGCGCGCCCGCCGGCCGGGGAGAACCGATCCGCCACCGGCCCCGGGCCCGGGGACGAGCCGGCGGCCGGGCCGGAGCCCGCGCCGGAGGCCGCCGCCGAGGAGCGCCGCCGCGAACTCGCCGCGCTCGCCTGGCCCGAGGCCGCCGGCACCACCCCCGAGCAGCGCGAGGCGCTGGAGCTGGCCGTACGGCACCGGCTGCCGGCCGACGAGGTCGCCACCGTGCTCGGCCGGGACCCCGACTCCGCCCGCGTGCTGCTGTCCACCGCCGCCGCCGAGGTCGAGCGGACCCGGGCCGCGCTCGCCGTCGTCGACCAGCACGGCTGCCCCGCGATCGCCCGGCTCGCCGGCGACAGCCGGCTGTTCCTCAGCGCCGCACTCAGCCGCGAGCTGGTCCGGCACGTCGACGACTGCGCCGACTGCCGCCGCGCCGCCGAGCGGGCCGGCGCCGGCTGGGCCTGGCCGGGTACGCTCCGCGCCGCGCGCCCCGAGGGCCCGCTGCCGGTGCTGCCCGCGCCCCGCGCCGCCGCGCACGCGGCGATGCTGCACGCCCAGCGCACCCGCTTCGCCCACCCGCCCCGCTTCGACCGCCGCGGCTACCCCCGCGACCCCCGGCACCGCGCCGCCCGCCGCGGGCGGCTGCGCTCCCGGGCCGTGACGTCGACCGCCGTGGCCACCGTCCTCGCGGCGCCGGTGCTGGCGCTGTGGGCGGCGAACCGCGGTGCGCCGGTCACCGGCGAGGCGCAGTCCGGCTGGCCGCCGCCGCGCACGGGCGCGGACCAACCGGAGTCGCTGGACGGGCGGCCGGTGGAGAAGGCCGGCAGCGCGCACGACGAGCCCTCGCCGGGCCCGTCCGACCCCCGCGGCCGGCGGCCGGACGTGTCGGTGGAGGTCGTCGACCACGGCGGGCGGTCTCCGGACCGGCCGGGGGTGGGTCCGGGGCGGCTGACGGTGGAGGCGTGGCCGGGCGGGGACGTGACGTACCTCCGGCTGCGCGCGTCCGGCGGCACCGCGGTCGACTGGCGGGTCGGGACGGACGCGCCGTGGCTGCGGTTCAGCGCGGTGTACGGGACGCTGCGGCCCGGTGAGGCGACGACGGTCGCGGTGTCGGTGGCGGCGGGCGCCGAGCCGCGGGGCGGCTGGGAGGCGCGGGTGTACGTGTCGCCGGGCGGGGCGTCGATCCTGGTCAGCGGCGAGGGCAGCGGGCGTACGGGGCCGGGGCGGGGGCCGGGTACGGGGTCGCCGGACCCGTCGCCGTCCGAGCCGTCGCCGTCCGAGCCCGCCCCGAGCCCGTCGGACCCGGACCCGTCGCCCTCGGACCCCGGCCCGTCGCCGTCGGACCCGGGCCCGTCCCCCTCGGACCCCGGCCCGAGCCCGTCGGACCCGGGCCCGTCGCCGACCGCCTCCGACCCGGACCCGAGCCCGCCCGCCTCGTCGCCGCCTCCGGCGCAGCTGCCGTCCCCGGTGGGCTGAGCCGCCCGCTGCGCGGGCTGCTCTGCCCGCGGGTCTGCCCGCCCTCGCCCACGCTCCGGCGGGCGGTACTCAGGCCCTCCCCCGGGACCGGACCGCCCCGCACCGGGCCACCGGACACCGCCCGCCTCCGTAGGCCCCTCAGTCCGCCGGGTGCGGCGCCGGCAGGGCGCCGCGCTCCGCGCCGTGCTCCGCGCCGCTCAGCCGCTCCTCGCAGAGCGCCGCCAGCCGGTCGTACGCCTTCTGCCCCATCAGCTCCACCAGCTCCGGCCGGTACGACACGTACACCGGCCGCCCCCCGCCGTGCGCCGACGGCGCCGACGTGCACCACCAGTGCAGGTCGTGGCCGCCCGGCCCCCAGCCGCGGCGGTCGTACTCGCCGATGGAGACGACCAGCACCTTCGTCTCGTCCGGCCGCGTCACCCACTCGTAGGACCGCCGCACCGGCAGCTGCCAGCAGACGTCCGGCTTGGTCTCCAGCGGCTCCCGGCCCTCGCGCAGCGCCAGCAGGTGCAGCGCGCAGCCGGTGCCGCCGGGGAAGCCGGCGCGGTTGTGGAAGACGCAGGCGCCGTCCACGCGGCGCGTCTTGCGCTCGCCGTCGTCGTCGGTCTCGATCCAGCCGCCGTGGCTCCGTCCCTCGTCGTGGTACTGCCACAGCTCGGGCGTGAGCCGCCGCACGTGCGCCGCGACCCGTTTCTCGTCGTCCTTGTCGGAGAAGTGCGCGCCGAGCGTGCAGCAGCCGTCGTCGGGCCCGGCCGCGTCGATGCCCTGGCAGCCGCGGCCGAAGATGCACGACCAGCGGGACGTCAGCCAGGTCAGGTCGCAGCGGAAGACCTGCTCGTCGTCGGCGGGGTCGGGGAACTCCACCCACGCGCGGGCGAAGTCCAGCCCGACCTCCTCCGCCCGGGCCGACCGGGCCGCCCCGGCCGACCCGGCTGACCGGGCCGTCGCGGCCGTCGCGGCTCCCGGCGGCGCGGCGCTCTCGCGTACGGCGCCCGAACCGGCTTGCGTTTTGCCCTGTTTCTTCCTCTTGCTCACGGGACCCAGCGTACGGCCGCGCGGCGACACGCTAGCGTTTCCCGTTATGCGACTCGGCGTTCTGGATGTGGGCTCGAACACGGTGCACCTGCTCGTGGTGGACGCGCACCCCGGTGCCCGCCCGCTGCCCGCGTACTCGCACAAGGCGGAACTGCGCCTGGCCGAACTTCTCGACGAGGAGGGCGCCATCGGCGACGACGGCGTCGAGCGGCTGATCGCCACCGTCCACGAGGCGCTCCAGGTGTCCGAGGACAAGGGCGCGGAGGACGTCCTGCCGTTCGCCACCTCCGCGGTGCGGGAGGCGGCCAACGCCGAGTCCGTGCTCGCCCGGGTCGCGGACGAGACGGGCGTGAAGCTCACCGTGCTCACCGGCGAGGAGGAGGCCCGGCTGACGTTTCTGGCGGCGCGCCGCTGGTTCGGCTGGTCGGCGGGGAAGCTGCTGGTCCTGGACATCGGCGGCGGGTCGCTGGAGATCGCGTACGGCATCGACGAGGACCCGGACAAGGCCGTCTCCCTGCCGCTGGGGGCCGGCCGGCTGACGACCGCCTGGCTGCCGGGCGACCCGCCCGACCCCGACGACGTGCGGGCGCTGCGGCGCTTCGTGCGCGCGCAGATCGCCCGGGTCGTCAGCGAGTTCAGCCGGCTCGGGGAGCCGGATCACGTGGTGGCGACGTCCAAGACGTACCGGCAGCTGGCGCGGATCTCGGGCGCGGCGCGCTCGGCGGAGGGGCTGTACACGTACCGGGCGCTGACGGCGAAGGCGCTGGAGGAGTGGGTGCCGCGGCTGGCGGCGATGCCGGCGGCGGAGCGGGCGGAGCTGCCGGGGGTGTCGGAGGGCAGGGCGCGGCAGTTGCTCGCGGGGGCGCTGGTGGCGGAGGGGGCGATGGACCTGTTCGGGGTGGAGACGGTGGAGATCTGCCCGTGGGCGCTGCGCGAGGGCGTCATCCTGAAGCGGCTGGACCAGTTGCCGTGACGGGGCGGGCAGCGCGCCGGTCCGCGTACCCTGTCCCCGTGGCAGGAGCATCCCGGTACCGGACCGACGAGCACGACGAAACCGGCAGAACCGGCAGAACTGACGAACTCGGCGAAACGGAAGGCCGCGGCGCGGCCCGGGCGGAAGCCGGGACGCGGGCCGACGGCACCGACGCCGACAGCGACGCTGGCGCCCACGGCGTCCGCGTGCCGGACGCGCGGGTCACCCTCTCCACCGCCTCCGTCTACCCCGAGTCGACCGCGACGGCGTTCGAGACCGCCGCCCGCCTCGGCTACGACGGCGTCGAGGTCATGGTCTGGACCGACCCCGTCAGCCAGGACATCGAGGCGCTGCGCCGGCTCTCCGACCACCACGGCGTTCCGGTGCTCGCCATCCACGCGCCCTGCCTGCTGATCACGCAGCGCGTGTGGTCGCGCGACCCGTGGGAGAAGCTGAAGCGCGCGCGGTCGGCCGCGGAGCGGCTGGGCGCCGAGACCGTCGTCGTGCACCCGCCGTTCCGCTGGCAGCGCGGTTACGCGCGCGAGTTCGTCCGCGGCATCTGGCGCATGGCCGACGAGACCGCCGTGCAGTTCGCCGTGGAGAACATGTACCCCTGGCGGTACCGCGCGAAGGAGATGCTCGCGTACGCGCCCGACTGGGACGTCACCAACCAGGACTACCGCCACCACACCCTCGACCTCTCCCACACCGCCACCGCCCGCAACGACGCGCTGGAGATGGCCGACCGCATGGGCGACCGGCTGTGCCACGTGCACCTGGCCGACGGCTCCGGCTCCGGCAAGGACGAGCACCTGGTGCCCGGCCGCGGCAACCAGCCGTGTGCCGAGATGCTGGAGCGGCTGGCGGCGCGCGGCTTCGGCGGGCAGGTCGTGGTGGAGATCAACACCCGGCGGGCGATGTCGGCGGCCGAGCGCGAGTCGGACCTCGCGGAGTCGCTGGCGTTCACCCGGCTCAACCTCGCGACGGCGGTCGCGCGGGGCGCCTCGTCATGAGGCCGAGGAGAGCCGCCGGCGGCGACCCTCCGAAACGGGGCCGCGGCCGGCCCCGGCGCGGCGCCGTCGAGGACGGGCCCGGCACCCGGGACCGGATATTGGCGACGGCCCGTACGGAGTTCGCCGAGCACGGCTACGACAAGACCTCCATCCGCGGCATCGCCAAGTCCGCGGGCGTCGACCCGGCGCTGATCCACCACTACTTCGGCACCAAGGAGCAGGTCTTCGAGGCGGCCCTGGAGGTCACCTTCGCGCCCGCCATGGCCATACCGGAGGTCGTCGTCGCCGGCCCGATGGACGGCGCGGGCGAGCGCATGACCCGCTTCTTCTTCGGCGTCTGGGAGCACAAGCTCTCGCGCGAGCCTTTACTGGCCGTCATCCGCTCCGCCGTGAGCAACGAGACGGCCGCGGCCATCTTCCGCCGCATCGTCACCCGCAACCTGCTGCGGCGGGTCACGCCGTCGCTGCCGCGGCCGGACGGCGAGATGCGGGCGGAGCTGGCGGTGGCGCAGCTGGTGGGAACGGCGATGCTGCGCTACATCGTCAGGCTCGAACCGATGGCGTCGGCGGAGCCGGAGGACCTGATCCGGCGGCTGGCGCCGATCGTGCAGTACCACCTGACGGGCGCCCCGCCGGAGCAGCCGCAGCCGGAGCCGGAGTCCCAGCCCCAGCCCCAGCCCCGGTCGGAGCCGGAGTCGCAGCCGCAGCCCGAGTCACAGCCGCGGCCCGAGTCACAGCCGGAGCCGGAGCCGCCCGCGGGGGCGTAGCGGCTCAGGAGTCCCAGCGCTCCCCCGTCAGCCGCTCGTACGCCTCCACGTACTTCGCGCGGGTACGCTCCACCACCCCCGCCGGCAGCTCCGGCGGCGGCGCCTCGCCGTGCCGGTCCCAGCCGGACTCCGCGGAGCTGAGCCAGTCGCGCACGTACTGCTTGTCGAAGGACGGCTGCGGCCGTCCCGGCAGCCAGTCGTCGATGGCCCAGAAGCGGGACGAGTCCGGGGTCAGCACCTCGTCGCCGAGGACCAGCTCGCCGTCGCCGACCGCGTCGCCGGTGTAGCCGAACTCGAACTTCGTGTCCGCCAGGATCAGCCCCCGCTCGCGGGCGATGTCCCGCCCGCGCCCGTACACCTCCAGCGTCACCCGGCGCAGCTCCGCCGCGACGACCGGGCCGACGCGGCGGACCACGTCCTCGTACGTGACGTTCTCGTCGTGCTCCCCCACCTCCGCCTTCGTCGCCGGCGTGAAGACCGGCGCGGGCAGGGCGGAGGCGTCGGTCAGCCCCGGCGGCAGGTCGACGCCGCAGACGGCGCCGGAGGCGTCGTACTCCGCGAGCCCCGAGCCCGTCAGGTAGCCGCGCGCCACGCACTCCACCGGCACCATCCGCAGCGGGCGGCAGACGAGGACGCGCCCCGCCCAGTCGGCGGGGGCGCCCTCGGGCGGGTCGGCGGAGAGCACGTGGTGCGGCACGATGCCGGCGATCCGGTCGAACCACCACAGCGACAGCCGGGTCAGGATGCGGCCCTTGTCGGGGATCTCGGTGGGGAGCACCCAGTCGTACGCGGAGATCCGGTCGCTGGCGACCATCACCAGCCGGCCGGCGGAGTCCTCGTACAGGTCGCGGACCTTCCCGGTGTGCAGGTGCACCAGGCCGGGCACCTGGACGGGCTGGGGCTTCTCCACGAATCCGGTCACGGATGATCCCTCCGGGGGGCTTGCCGACGCGACACTCGAATTGTCTCGCATCGCCGCGCCGGCCCGCCGACCAGGCGGTCAGGCGGTCAGCCCGCCGTGGGCGCCAGCGGCGCGAGCGCCGGGTAGTCGGTGTACCCGCGGTGGTCGCCGCCGTAGTACGTGGCCGGGTCGGCCTCGTTGTACGGGCCGCCGGCCCGGGCCCGGTCGAGCAGGTCCGGGTTGGCCAGCCAGCGCTCGCCGAGGGCCACCACGTCGGCGGTGCCCGCGGCGATGAGCCGCTCCGCGTCCGCGACCGGGTCGCCGCCGCCGTGGTGCGCGGAGTTCAGCACCAGCGGACCGGCCCAGTCGCGGCGTACCTGCTCGGTCACGGGGCGCAGCCCCGGGTGGGCCTCCAGGGTGTGCAGGTAGGCCAGCGGATACGGGGCGAGCGCCGCGAGCAGCGCCGCGTACAGCTCGGCGGTGTCGGTCTCGGCGACGCCGTTGGCGTCGTTGCCGGGCGAGATGCGCAGCGCGGTGCGGTCCGCGCCGATCGCCTCGGTGACCGCCCGTACGGCCTCGACGGCGAAGCGTATGCGGTTCTCCGCCGGGCCGCCGTACGCGTCGGTGCGGAGGTTGGAGTTGGCCGAGAGGAACTGGTGGATGAGGTAGCCGTTGGCGCCGTGCAGCTCGACGCCGTCGAAGCCCGCCTCGATCGCGTTGCGCGCGCCGGCCGCGAAGTCCCGGACGATCTCGCCGATGTCGGCGGCGGTCAGCTCGCGCGGCACCGGATGCGGCAGCATCCCCCGGTCGACGGTGAACAGCGACTCGCCGGAGGCGACCGCCGACGGCGCCTCGGGCAGCCCGCCGTCCGGGTAGAGGTACGGGTGGCCGACGCGCCCGCTGTGGAGCAGCTGCATGAAGATCCGCCCTCCCCCATGGCCTCCGGCATGGGCGGTACCCCCTGCGGCGTGCACCCGGTCGGTCACCTGCCGCCAGGCCGCGACCTGCGCGGCGGTGTGGATGCCGGGGGTCTGGATGTAGCCCTGGGCGCGCACGCTGGGCTGGGTGCCCTCGGTGACGATCAGCGCGGCGCCGGCCCGCTGCTCGTAGTACTCGGCGGTCAGCGCGGACACCAGGCCCGTGTCCGCGGTGGCCCGGGAGCGGGTCATCGGCGCCATCGCCAGCCGGTGCGGGAGGTCGAGGCGGCCGACGCGGACGGGTGCGAAGAGTTCGTTCGTCATGCGTCGAACGTACGAGGCGGGGAATGCCCGCCGGATCCGTAGCGCTTCGGTATTCGGCTACGTAACCCGTCATGTAGGTGTGGACCGGATGACTCTGTACGGCCGTGAGAAGGAACTGGCCCGGCTCGACGAGCTGATCGCCGCCGCCGCGGACGGCAGCGGCCGGAGTCTCGTACTCCGCGGCGAGGCCGGCATCGGCAAGTCGTCGCTGCTCGGGCACGCCGAGGACGAGGCGCGGCGGCGCGGCTTCACCGTGCTGCGCGCGGTCGGCTGGGAGGCCGAGCGGGGGCTCGCGTTCGCGGCCGTGCACCAGCTGCTGCGGCCCGTGCTCGACCGCGCCGCCCGGCTGCCGCGGCCGCAGGCCGACGCGCTGGACGCCGCGGTCGGCACCGGCGCCGCCGCCGGGCACAACCGGTTCCTCGTCGGGCTCGCGGTGCTGTCGCTGCTCGCCGAGGCGGCCGAGGACGCGCCGGTGCTGTGCGTCGTGGACGACGCGCAGTGGATCGACGAACCGTCCGCCGACGCGCTGCTGTTCGCCGCCCGCCGGCTGGGCGTCGAGCGCGTCGTGCTGCTCTTCGCCGCCCGCGGCACGCAGCCCGGCGAGGACCCCGGCTTCCCCGCCGCCGGGCTGCCGCAGCTGACGCTGCCCCGGCTCGGCCGCGACGCCGCGCTGGCCCTGCTCGCCGGCCTCGACGTGCCCGCGGCGGTACGGAACCGGGTGCTGCGCGAATCCCTCGGCAACCCGCTCGCGCTGCGCGAGTTCGGCGCCTCCGGGCCGGCCGCCGCCGACCGCCCGCAGGCGGCCGGGCAGCCGCTGCCCGCCGCCGACCGGGTGCTCGCCGCCTACCGCGGCCGGGTGCTACAGCTGCCGGACCGCACCCGGCTGATGCTCCTGATCGCCGCCGCCGACTCCCGCAGCACCCTGCGGTACATGACGGCCGCCGCCGAGCGGCTGGGCGTCGGGCTCGCCGACCTGGCGGCGGCCGAGCAGGAGGGCCTGGTCGCCGTCGTCGGGGAGCACGTCGAGTTCGGCCACCCCCTGATCCGTACCGCCGCGTACACCGCCGCCCCGCTCGCCCGCCGCGTCGCCGTGCACGAGGCGCTGGCCGACACCTCCGGCGACGCCGACTGCCGCGCCCGGCACCTGGCGTCGGCCGCGACGGGGCCCGACGAGGAGGTCGCCGCGGGGCTGGCGGCGTACGCCGAGCGGGCGCTGGCCCGCGGCGGCCCCGCCGCAGCCGCCGACGCCTACGCCGAGGCCGCCCGCCTCACCCCGGCCCCGGAGGCGCGCGTGCGGCGGCTGACGGCGGGGGCGTGGGCCGCGCAGCAGGCGGGGCACGCGGAGCGGGCGGCGCAGCTGGCGGAGGAGGCGTACAAGGAGACGCAGGCCCCGGACCGGCGGGCGGAGCTGGCGTACGTGCGCTCGTTCTGGCTCTTCGAGGAGGACGCCGCCGCCGAGGCCGCCGCGCTCCTCATCGACCACGCGCGGGACGCGCGCGAGCACGGGCGGGACATGCTGCGCACGGCGGCGACGTACGCGTGGTTCGGCGGGGACCTCGCGGCGCTGCACCGGGCGGCGGACCTGCTGGAGGCGTACGGGGACGGGGACGCCGGCGACGGGGACGGGGACGGGGACGAAGAGGACGCCCGGCGGGCGGACCGCGCCGTGCGCGGGCTGGCGCACATGGCGGCGGACGACTTCGCCCGCGGGCTGCCGCCCGTCTCCGACCTGCTCGACGCGGCCCCCGTCGGCGGCCCGCCCCGGCTCCAGGCGATCTCCTCCGCCTCCCTCCTCCCCGACAGCGTGCAACTGCCCCTGATCACCGAGGAGATCGACCACGCCCGCGGCGACGGCATCATCGGCAGGCTCCCGTACCTGCTGCACATCCTGGCCCGCCAGCAGCTCTACGCCGGCGACCACCGCGAGGCGGAGCGGACGGTGGCCGAAGCCGCCGCCATCGCCCGCGACACCGGGCTGACCAGGCGCATCTGGCGGCTCCACAACCTGCTGGCGCGCGTCCCCGCGATCGCGGGCGACGAGCAGCGCGTACGCGACCTCGTCACCCCCGGCATGAACGCCGGCGGCAACTACGGCGTCACCGCCCTCGCCCTCCTCGACCTCGGCCTCGGCCGCCACGAGGACGTGCTCACCCGGCTCGCGGAGGCCCGCGCGGGCGCCGCCCGCTACAGCGCGGCGCTGCTGTTCGCGACGGCCGACGAGGTCGAGGCCGCGGTCCGCCTCGGCGACCCCGCGCGCGCCGAGGCCCCCGCCCGCCGCTTCGCGGCGTGGGCGGCGGCGAGCGGGCAGCCTTGGGCGCGCGCGGTGGCCCTGCGCAACGAGGCGCTGCGGGCGCCGTCGCCGGCGGCGGCGACGGCCGCGTACGAGGAGGCCGTACGCCTGCACGCCGAACCCGCCGGCCGCCCCTTCGAACAGGCCCGCACCGAGCTGCTGTTCGGCGAGCACCTGCGCCGCGAACGCCGCCGCACCGAAGCCCGTACGCACCTGCACACCGCGCTGCGGCTCTTCGACGCCCTCCCCGCCGCCCCCTGGTCCGACCGCACCCGCGCCGAACTCCGCGCGGCGGGCGACGTCCAGGCCACCGCCCGCGCCACCGCCCCGGACCCGGCGGACCGCCTGACCCCGCAGGAACTCCAGGTCGTCCGCCTGGCGGCGGAGGGCACGAGCAGCCGCGAGATCGCGGCCCGGCTGTTCCTGTCGCCCCGCACCGTGGAGTACCACCTGTACAAGGCGTACCCGAAGCTGGGCGTCACCTCCCGCCGCGAACTCCCCGCGGCCCTGGCGGGGGCCGGGTAGCCCTCGACGGGCCCGCGCACGGGCGTACGGCTCCCGAGGTTCGGCCACGCGCCCGGCCCCGCCCCCGGCGGGCCGCCGCCTACGCCGCCGGTGCGGCCACGGTGCGGGGGAGGAATCCGCGGATCGCCGCGGCCACCTCGTCGAGGTGGCTCTCCAGGAGGAAGTGGCCGCCGTCGAGCAGGACGACCTCCGCGTCCGGGGCGTCGCGCCGGAACGCCTCCGCGCCGGCCGGCGCGAAGATCTCGTCGCCCTGGCCCCAGATCGCCAGGACGGGGACGCGGCTCGACCGGAGCCAGTCGTGCACCGCCGGGTACAGCTCGCGGTTGGTGACGTAGTCGGCGAACAGCGCGAGCTGGGCGCGGTCGTTGCCGGGGCGGGCAAGGAGCGCGAGGTCGTGCTCCCAGGCGTCGGGGTCGATCAGGCCGGGGTCGGGGACGCCGTGGGTGTACTGCCACTCGACGGCCTCCCGGCCCAGCGCGGGCCGCAGCCGGGCCTCGTTCTCCGGGCCGGGGTCCGCCCCGTAGGCCCATACGGGCGCCCAGAAGTCCGGTACGAAGCCGTCCTCGTAGGCGTTGCCGTTCTGCGAGATGACGCCGGTGACGGCCTCCGGGTCGGCCAGCGCGAGCCGCCAGCCGACGGGGGCGCCGTAGTCCATGACGTACATCGCGTAGCGGTCGACGCCGAGGGTGGCGAGGAAGCCGCGGGTGACGGCGGTGAGGGCGTCGAAGGTGTACGTGAAGTCGGTCACCGGGGGCGCGGACGAGCGGCCGAAGCCGATGTGGTCGGGGGCGATCACCCGGTACGGGCCGGCCAGCGCCGGGATCAGGCGGCGGAACATGTGCGAGCTGGTCGGGTAGCCGTGCAGCAGGAGGAGGACGGGGGCGTCCGCCGGGCCCGCCTCCCGGTAGAAGACGGTCAGGCCGTCGACGTCCACGGTCCGGTGGTGCACAGCGGTCACGCTAACTCCTTAAATTACTTTAACTGGTTAGGTTACGCTGAGTGTGACGGATTCCCGTTGACGCGTCAAGGAGAGTGAGCCGTGGTCGAGGACGAGGATCTGCTGCTCACCGTGCTCAACAGCGCCGAGGTCATCGACGGGCGCCCCACGGACGCGCTCACCGGAGAGGGCGCCGCGGACCGGACCCGGGCCCTGGGAGGCCGCGGCACGGCGGCGGAGCGCGCCCGGCTGCGCCTCGTACGGGACACGCTCCACCGCCTCATCCGGCGGACGTCCTCCGACGTCGGCGAGCTGGCCGCCGTGCTCGACCGGGCCCGGCTCCGCCCGGCCGTCTCGCCGGCGGGCGTGTCGTGGCAGCTGGAGGCGGAGCCCGAGGAGGAGCTGGCCGTCCGGGTCGTCCTCGCCTGGTCGCGCGTCACCGCGGAGCTGCCGGGACGGCTGCGGGCCTGCGCCAACGAGGAGTGCAACCTGTTCCTCATCGACCACAGCCGCCCGGGAACCGCCCGGTGGTGCTCCATGGCGACCTGCGGCAACCGGATGAAGGCGCGCGCGCATGCGCGCCGGCGGCACCGCGGATAACGGCGGCGCGTTCGGCCCGGGGGCCGGGCCCGGGCGCCGGGTCCGGGCCGCAAGACCGTAGGCTCGCGCGCCATGACCACGGACCCCGCCCTCCGGCCCTTCCGGATCGCCGTCCCGGACAGCGACCTGGACGACCTGCACCACCGCCTCGACCGCACCCGCTGGCCCGACGAGCTGCCCGGGGTCGGCTGGGCCTACGGCGTACCGCGGGACTACCTGCGGGAGCTGGCGCACTACTGGCGGCACGAGTACGACTGGCGGGCGGCCGAGGCGCGGCTGAACCGGTGGCCGCAGTTCATGACCGCCGTCGACGGCGCGGACCTGCACTTCGCGCACATCCGCTCGCCCGAGCCGGACGCCACGCCGCTGATCATCACGCACGGCTGGCCCGGATCCGTCGTCGAGTTCGAGCGGATCGCCGGGCCGCTCACCGACCCCCGGGCCCACGGCGCCGACCCCGCGGACGCCTTCCACCTGGTGCTGCCGAGCATCCCCGGGTTCGGGTTCTCCGGGCCCACGCGCGAGCCGGGCTGGGACCACCGGCGGGTCGCGGCCGCGTTCGCGGAGCTGATGCGGCGGCTGGGATACCGGCGGTACGGGGCGCAGGGGGGCGACTGGGGGGCGGCCGTGTCGCGGGAGCTGGGGCGGCTCCGGCCCGCCGACGTGATCGGCGTGCACCTGAACCTCATCCCCGGCGCCGGGGCCACCGCCGAGCCGACCCAGGCGGAGCTGGCCGCCCTCGGCCCCGCGGAACGTACCCGCACCCTGGCCTCCTGGGCACGCTGGCAGGAGTGGAGCCGCGAGCAGCAGGGCTACGCCGACGTCCAGTCCACCCGCCCGCAGACCCTCGCCTACGCGCTCACCGACTCACCGGTGGGCCAGCTCGCCTGGATCGCCGAGAAATTCAAGGAGTGGACGGACTCCGCCGACCGGCCCGAGGACGCCGTCGACCGCGACCACCTCCTCACCAACGTCATGCTCTACTGGCTGACCGGCACCGCCGGCTCCGCCGCGCGCCTCTACTACGAGCGCGCCCACGCCGCCCGCGGCAGCCGGCCGGCGGAGCGCTCCACCGTCCCGACCGCGTTCGCCGCCTTCCCGCGGGAGAACTTCGTCGTCCTGCGGCACCTCGCGGAACGTACCGAGAACATCGTCCGGTGGACGGAGTTCGACCGGGGCGGTCACTTCGCCGCGATGGAGGAGCCGGATCTGCTCGTCGGCGACATCCGGGCGTTCTTCCGCGGGCTGCGGGACGGCGCGCCCGCCTCCGGCTGACGACATCAGCTCTCGGCGCGGCGGCCCGGCGGTCTCCGGCCGGGCGGCCTCAAACCCGCCCGGGCTCACGGGCGCCGAACCCGCCCTCGCCGCCTCGCTGATCCGGATCCAGACCGACTCGGTCCAGACACCCTAGAGTTGGAAGACCTTGTCGCGTTTCCGCGGCGAGTAGGCAAGCCCGTACTCGGTGTCCTCGCCCGGGTCGCGCACGCCGATGACGTAGCGCTGGGTGAGCTTGAGCTGTCGCGCGACGCGGCGGACAGCGGCGACGCCAAGCCGCGCGTCGATCACACGGCAGAAGAGATTGAGCACGGTGCCGTCGGCGCCGGAGCCCTCGGGCGGCTTGCCGCCGAGGTCGTTGCCGTCACAGTGGCCGACCCCCTGCCAGCCGAGGTGCTCGTCGAGCGCATCCATCGCCTCGGCGTGCACGCGCTCGTCGTCGGGATGCGAAAGATCGGCCGTATGCGTCCAGACCTGGAGGACGACCCAGGCGTGCTCCTCCATCGGCACCTCGCGGTAGCCCTCGCTGGCTGCGCGTTCGTGGAACGCGGCGATGTGCTCCTTCAGCGTCGGGCTGACAGCAAAGGTGCGATCGCGGATCGCGCGCCGCACGTTCGAGCCCTTCGTCCCGACCTTCCCGCGGTGCGTCACGAACGAGCCGCGGTCAGTCCACGCTTCGAGGTAGTGAAGGACGCCATCGTCGTCACGGCGGTAGGTCTTGATGAGCGTCATGCCTGGCCTCCCGTCCGGTCAACCGTACCGTGGCCCTCCCGCCTGCCTCATCGAGTTCCTCCCGTTGTCGGCGATCAGGGCATGCGGACGCACCTCGGTGGCCGCGCGGCCAAGGAGAACCGGCCGAGCCCGCGGCCGGAGCGGGTCTGGACGTCGGCGAGAACGGTGCCGAAGTGGCGGCCCTGCGGTCCGGTCAGGGACGGGTGCGTCGCCACGGCCATCGACGCCGTTGGGTACGCGCGGCTGCGGCCCGTACTTCCGCCAGGTTGTCGCGGCTGTTGAGGGTGTGGGGGTGGTCCGGGCCGAGGATGCGTTCGCGGTCGGTGAGGGTTTGCCGGTGGAGGTCGGCGGCCTCCTGATGACGGCCGAGCGCGCGCAGGGCGTTGGCGAGGTTGTTGCGGCTGGCGAGGGTGTCGGGGTGGTTGGGGCCCAGGGTGCGTTCGCGGTCGGTGAGGGTTTGCCGCTGGAGGTCAGCGGCCTCCTGATGACGCCCGAGCGAGTCCAGGGCGTTGGCGAGGTTGTTGCGGCTGCCGAGAGTGTCGGGGTGGTTGGGGCCGAGGATGCGTTCGCGGTCGGTGAGGGTTTGCCGCTGGAGGTCAGCGGCCTCCTGATGACGCCCGAGCGAGTCCAGAGCGTTGGCGAGGTTGTTGCGGCTGGCGAGGGTGTCGGGGTGGTTGGGGCCGAGGATGCGTTCGCGGTCGGTGAGGGTTTGCCGCTGGAGGTCAGCGGCCTCCTGATGACGGCCGAGCGCGCGCAGGGCGGTGGCGAGGTTGTTGCGGCTGCCGAGAGTGACGGGGTGGTCCGGGCCCAGGACGCGTTCGCGGTCGGTGAGGGTCTGCCGGTGGAGGTCGGTGGCCTCCTGGTGACGGCCGAGGTCGTTCAGGGCGTTGGCGAGGTTGTTGCGGCTGTTGAGGGTGTGGGGGTGGTCCAGGCCGAGGTGGTGGGTTGCGGTGTCCAGGACGCACTGGCGCAGGAGGTGTTCCTCAGTTGCGGCACCCGCGTCGTGGAGGGTGCCGGCGAGGCTGTCGAGCAGGTTGCGGGGGGTGGTGAAGTCGGCGCTGGATGTGCGGTGGAGGAGGGGTGGGAGGTGTGGGGCGAGGAGGCGGGCGGTGGGCCAGCCGGCGCGGCCCGCGCCGGTGGTGTCGTGGACGGTTTGGGTGAGGTGGGCGTCGAGGGCGGCGTGGCAGGTGGTGCGGTCGATCCCGGGGGGCGGGGTGAGGGCGATGACGTCGTGGACCACGGGGTGCAGCACGACCTGCCCCACCGCGAGGGCCTGCCCGCCGTCGCCGTCCGGGGTGGTGATCAGGCCGTACTGGTGGAGCCCGGCGAGGGCGGCGTCGAGTTCGGCCGCGGTGACGGTGCGCCCGGTGGCGTCGGTGAGGAGGGCGGGGGTCAGAAGCGCGCGGGGGACGGGTGCGGGTGCGAGGAGGGCGAGGAGGTACAGGGTGGGGCGGGCGAGGGTGTAGCCGTCGGTGTCGAGTTGAGCCAGGGACAGGTCGAAGGTGTGCCGCACCACGGTGCGGGCGACCTCCGGATCGGCGGCCTGGGGGTGTTCGGCGCCGACGAGGTCACCGAACTCGGTGGCAAGAGCGTTCCGGTAGGCGGTGAAGGTGCGGTAGCGGCTGGTGGGGTTGGCCAGGTAGCGGCCTGCGGTCTCCAGCGCCAGGGGGAGCCCGCCGAGCCGTTGCCCGAGCGCGGTGGCCTCCTGCGCGGTGCCGGCGCCGGGTGCGGCATCCCGCAGCACCTGCCCCGAGGCGTCGTCGGCCAGGGGGTCGAGGGGAACCAGGCGGGCTCTTGGCCCCCAGGTGTCGCGTGCGCCGTCGCGGGTGGTGACCAGCAGGAGCCCGGCCCCGTCAGGGCGCACCCACCCGCGGTAGGAGCCGGGCGGCTCGCTGCCGGGGCCGAGGTTGCGGGGGGTGTCGACGTTGTCGATGACGATCATCCACCCCCGTACCGCCGCCAGGTGCTCCCACACCACGTCCACGAGCGCGGCTTGGCCGCTGTGGGCGTCGTGAAGGCGGGTCTCGGCAAGGCCCAGTTCCTTGACGACGCGGGTGAGGTCGTGGGCGAGGCGGGCGGCGTCGTCCTGCCACCGCACCCAGAACACCGCCCGCCCCCGCGCCTGGGCCTGCCGGGCGGCCTGGGCGGCCAGGGTGGTCTTGCCCAGCCCACCCGTCCCGCAGACCACGACCAACCCGCCCTCCCGACCCGCCGCCACCTGCTCGATATCGGCGAGCTGACTGTCACGGCCACGGACGGGCGACGGGACGGCGTGGGCGCGGTACGAGGCGTGAGTGGCGGCCTCCCGCATCCAACGCCCGCCCACCCCACCGTCGCCCGCGGCAGGGGGAACAGCGGGGGCGGGAGAGCGCAGCGCAAACAGCGAGACGGCGAGACCGACCAGGCCGGCGGCCCCGCCGATCACGCTGGAGAGCTGATCCGCCGTCTCCAACCCGACCCGTGCGACCGCCCACGCAATCCCACCCGCCACCACGCCGCATAACGGCGCCCACACCAGCCGGGCAGGCATCCACCGCCACCGGCCCCGCCCCACATGCCTCGCCACGCCCGCAGCCCTCTCCACGCCTGGCCTCTCCCGTACGCCGAGAATGCCGCTCCGCCGTAGATCAGCAAGCACGACTGAGGGCTTCGGTACGTAGCCGTGACAGCACCACCCGCTGGCCCCGGCCGGTAGCGTGATGCCGCAGGTTCCGGGGCCGTGTTCGGGAACGGGGCGTCAGGTCAGACTGCGGGGAACTCGTCCGCCTTGACCGCCGCCACGAAGGACCGCCAAGCCTCGCCGGTGAACACGAGGGCCGGGCCATGGGGGTCCTTGGAGTCGCGAACGGGGACGGCGGGCTGGCCGTCAGCGACCTCCACGCAGCTGCCGCCGCTGCCCCCGCTGTAGCTCGACTTACGCCATGACGACAGGGTCGACGCCACGGCGATGACGTTGTCACGCATTCCGGAACTCCTCTGCTGCCGCCTCTAGGAGAGTGATGGACGCACGGTGAGGCAGTGCGTCCCCCAGTGCGAGACCGTAGTACGTGTTGCACGTAGCCACACGCGCCGGGTCGTCGAGCAACTGCCCCGTGATCACGCCCTCAATGTAGGCCACCGGTGCCATGGCGTCGAACGACATAAGGCTCATCATGCCTTCCATCAGCGAGTGCGCCCCGGCAGAGAACGGGATCACGTGTAACCGGATGCGCCCGGCGTCAGCAAGGTTCGCGATGTGTTCCACCTGCGCTGCCATGACCTCGCGGCCTCCGACCACACGCCGGATGACCCCTTCGTCGAGCATCGTCCATACGGCAGGAGACTCGGGATCGTCGAGAATCCGAGCCCGTTCAAGCCGGTTGACAACCCGACGGTCAAGCTGTTCCACAGTGTGGTTGGGTCGGACGGCCTTGAAGACCGCGCGGGCGTAGTCCGGGGTCTGGAGCAGACCGGGTACCGCGGAGACCGCGAACTCGCGGATTTCGGTAGCCAGTCGCTCCAGCTCCGCGGCCTCCGCAAAGTGATCGGGGTATCGCCCCTCCAGGTTCACCAGCCAGCGGGCGAAGAATCCATCCGTGCCCAGCGCCTTGTCGATCCGCTGGGCGTCCTCCATCCTCGGCAGCCGCCGCCCCGCCTCGAAGTGGCTGATCAGCGTGGGAGAGCACACCACCACCTCGGCCAGCGCCTCCTGCGTCATGCCCTTCGCCAGCCGCCGGAGCCTCAGCTCCTCGCCGTACTTCTGCCGCGGGGTCTTGTACGTCTCCATGGCACCTCCCACTTGAATGACGAGCCGTCAGCCGAACACCCCTGGTGCAACGTAGTGGCACCCGGTCACGCTTTTTGCACGGAAAGCAATGATTCGACAGAAAGAGCGAATTCATGGGTGAGGAAGGCCGGTGCAGGGAACGCCTGCGATTCGCCGTGCATGTACGCAACACCGGTCGGCGGCGCGCCTGCCGGGAGCGGGTGCGCTCATGACCCGCCAGCGAGACGCGGCCATCGCCGGTGCCGTCGCCGGCGCCCGCACCGGTCACGGCCTTCTCGCGGTACGCGCGGCTGCCCCAAGCGGCCTTCGACGGGCCTCCGTCGTGCTGCCCGGCGCCTCCACGGCAACGCCCCGGTGTGCTCGGGAGATCATCCGGGCCTGGCTGGCCGCCTGGCAGGTCCCGGCCGGGCGGACGTACGACACCCTGGTGGTCGTCGGCGAGCTGACGACCAACGCGCTGCTGCACACCGACAGTTCCCAGATCGTCGTGGGCGTGCAGCTCACCGGCCGGGAGCTGCGGCGGCTGACGGTCCAGGTGGTCGATCAGGGGCCGTCCCCGGCGGGCTGGGCCGATCGACGGGATGCCCCCGGTGGCGACGGCTCCGGTGGCGACGGCTCCGGTGGCGACGGTTCCGGTGACGACGAGGCCGTGTCCGGGCGCGGGCTGGCCGTGGTCGCGGCGCTCGCGGACCGGTGGGGTGCGGCTCGGCGGCTCGCCGGGACCAGCGTGTGGGCGCAGTTGGCCGTCCCCGCGATCCGCTCCCGCCGCGGGGAGGGTCCGTGGTGATCACGGTCGAACGGCCCGTCGCCGTGCGGCTCGTGAGCTTCGGCTACGCGCACGGGCGGCCCGTCCCCGACGCGCACATCGTCCTCGACCTGCGCGCCCACTTCGGCGACTCCTCCGCGCCCTGCGACTTCACCGACCCGGAAAGCCTCGTCGCGGAGACGGACGGGCTGCCCGAGCTGGTCGAGGGCGTCATCCCCGTGCTGGCCGCCTTCCGCAGCGGGTGCGGGGCCGCGGCGGGCGACGCGCCTGTCGCCGTGGCGGTGGCGGTGGGGTGTGCCGACGGGCGGCTGGCCGCGGGTGTCGCGGCGGCGGTGCGGCGGCGTACGGACAGCCGCCTCGTCCGCGTCGCCGTGGAACACCGTGGGCCCGGTGGCCGACAGGGACGGGGGCAGGGGTCGTAGACGTGCCCCCCAGGCCGGGCGGACGGCGCGTTCCAGCGGCTCGCGGGCCCGGCGGGCGGCGGGCGTCCGGCAACGCGCGGAAGGCAGCGCGCGGCTGGTCGCGTTCCGCGCCCTCACCCCCGCGCGGCCAGCACCGCCGCGAGGCCCTCCCGCAGGTCGTTCACGAAGTACTCCGGGACCTCCAGCGACGGGAAGTGCCCGCCGCTTTCGGGCTCCCCCCACCGGACGATCCGCCGGTACCGCTCCTGCGCCCAGGGGCGCGGGGCCTTCTCGACGTCGTACGGATACATGGTGATCGCCGAGGGGACGTCGACCCGGAGTTCGGGGTCGACGGAGTTGTGGCTCTCGTAGTAGATACGGGACGACGACGCGCCGCTCCGCGTCAGCCAGTAGAGGGTGACGTCGTCGAGGATCCTGTCCCGGGAGATCCGCTCGAACGGGCTGTCGTCGGTGTCCGACCACTCGGCGAACTTGTCGAGGAGCCAGGCGAGGAGGCCGACCGGGGAGTCGGTGAGCGCGTAGCCGATGGTCTGCGGGCCGGTCGCCATCAGCTTCGCGTACGCCCCGCGGCGGCGCCAGAAGTCGCGGGTTCCCTCGGCCCACCGGCGCTCGGTCTCCGTCAGCCCGTCCGTGGTCAGCCCGGGGGGCGCCTCCGCGAACGTGGAGTGGACGCCGAGGACGTGCGCCGGGAACCTGCCGGCGAGGACCGAGGTGATGTTGCCGCCCCAGTCGCCGCCGTGGGCGAGGAACGTGCCGTAGCCGAGCCTGCCCATCAGCTCGACCCAGGCGGCGGCGATCTTCTCGGTCCCCCAGCCGGTGACGGCCGGCTTGTCGCTGTAGCCGAAGCCGGGCAGCGACGGGACCACAACGTGGAACGCCGGGGCGTCCGCGTCCTTGGGATCGGCCAGCTCCTCCACCACATCGATGAACCGGACGACGCTGTCCGGCCAGCCGTGCGTCATGATCAGCGGCGTGGCGTCCGCGCGCGCCGAGCGGCGGTGCAGGAAGTGGATTCCCAGGCCGTCGATGTCCGTACGGAACTGGCCGATGGTGTTGAGGCGCGCTTCGAAGGGCCGCCAGTCGTAGCCGGTGCGCCAGTACTCGACGACGTCGGCGAGGTCGGCGAGGGGCACGCCCTGCGCCCACCGGCCGGGGCCGGGCGGGGCGCCGCGGACGGTCTCGGCCTCCGGCAGCCGGGCGGCGGCCAGCCGGGCGCGCAGGTCGTCGAGGTCGGCGTCGGCGGCGCGGGCTTCGAACGCGCGCACGTCGCTGCTCGGACGGGACATGGGGGCCTCCTGACCACTCGTGAACCACCTATGACGGTTCTAGCATGTCGCCATCCCGCCCCGCAACCGGCTAAGGTGGTTCCATGCGTGTGACCTTCCCCGAATTCCGGCTCGGCAGCGTGCTGGCGACCAGCTTCACGGCGACCCTGACGGAGCGCCGCGGCACTCCCGTGGAGCGCATCCCCACCCCGCAGCGGCTCGCCGACTGGCTGGCGGTCAGCGGCCTCGCCGTGGACTCCTGCACCGCCGCGCAGCTCGACCTGGCCCGGGAGCTGCGGGAGTCGATCCACCTCGCCGCGACGGCGGCCGCGGCCGGGGAGGCGCTGCCCGCGGCCGCCGTCCGGGTCATCAACGACCGCAGCGCGGAGGGCCGGGCCGCGGCGGTCCTGACGCCGGAGGGGAAGCGCGAGTGGCGGCTCGGCGCGGCCCCGGACGCGGTGTCCGACGTGGCGGACGCGCTGGGCGTGATCGCGGCGGACGCGGTCGCCGTCGTCTCGGGCGCACGGGACGGCAGGCTGGCGCTGTGCGCGTCACCGACCTGCCGGGCGGCCTTCTTCGACACCAGCCGGAGCCGCAGCCGCCGGTGGTGCGAGATGAACACGTGCGGAAACCGCGAGAAGAAGGCCCGCTTCCACGCCGGCCGGCGCGGGCAGCCCGGCCCGGCGGACTGACCGCGCGGGGGACCGGCGGACGCCGTACGTCCCTGAGGAGAACGCCCGCTCGCCCGCCGGCCGCCGCCCGCTCAGTCGCGTTTGCAGATTCGATCCAGCAGGTTCGCTGTCGCCCGCTGGATCACCGGGTTCACGTGGTCCGGGCGGTCCAGGGCCGACGCCGCTACCCCCCTGCGTAAGCCATGACGAGGAGGGTTCCCGTGTCCTTGCCTTCCGGGGGAGCGACCGTCTCCGCACTGATCCCCCGGAACCCGGCCGCGGTCAGGCACGCGGACCACTCCTGTGGGCCGTAGTCCCACCTGGTCACCGCTCTGGCCGTCCGCAGAGTCCCCACCGCCGGAATACCGGGCTCCGGGGGCTCGTGGGAGAAGACCAGTACGCCACCGGGCGAGAGTCTCGTACGGATCAGCGGGAGGAGCAGTTCCGGGTCCGAGAACCAGACAGGGCCGAAGATCGACAACACCACGTCGAACGACCCGGCAGTACGGGTCAGATACTCGGTCACTTCTGCCGTGTGGAAGGCGAGGCCGGGAAGGTGGCCCCAACGGGCTACGGCCTTCCCGCGCTGGCTGGGGGCGATGTCCACGCCGGTACAGGTGGCCCCGAGTGTGGACAGGTGGGCCAGGTTGCAGCCGGTGCCGGAGCCCAGTTCCAGGACGGTGCGGTTCTGGAGGTCACCGAGGATCGATTCGTCGGGGCCGTGGTCCGGGTACTGCGTCCAGTTCAACCACGTGCGGGCACCGGTAGCGTTCGCCTCCCGCCGTCGTGCCCGGCCCCGGGCGTACCGCTCCCAGGCGTCGACCAACTCCACGCAGAACCTCCTCGTCATGCCGACCCCCCGTTCTCCGGAGGGTCGGCACCTACCGCACTACGTCGCTACTTCCCGCTGTTGGGACTGTCCGAGCACCCGGCGTGGCACTGGGAGCAGTCGGCCGCGTCCTTCATCCTCCACAGCTCCGGGTCGATGACGAAGCCGCAAGCCTGGATCGCCCTGACCGTGTCCCGCAGGGCGGTCGGTTCCTGCGTACCCTCCCCGGGCAGGTGCGGCACATGGTGGATGTAGCGTCCCGCGTGCCGGTTGCAGAAGGCCATGTAGTTGATCGAGTCGAGCACGAAGGAGTGGACACCCAGGTCCACAGTCGGCGAGGGTGCCACGCGGACCTCGGGGCACTCGGCAGAGGCCACCAGGTAGGCGATGGCCTGATCGAGGATGCGCTCAGCCAGATCACGCCCCGTGGCGTGATCCCGCATGATGAGTCGGACCTCCCGCTCCCACACCTGAGTGGGCACGCAGGTTCGGGTGTCTCGGACGTGTACGGCTGTTGCCATCGCTGGTTCCCTTCACGTGGTCGTGCCCGGGTGGTGGAACCCGCCCCGCCACTCGAAGGTGCCCAAGCGGTCAAGGCGGTGTTGGGATACGTTCCCCCGATTTCGGCGCAGCCCGCCCGACATGCACGTTGTCGAATAAAGATCAGTGGCGGAGTTTTGCCGCCCAGGTTGCAAGGTGCTCTCTGGCCTCTTCACCGAAGACCGCGTGATCGGTGTATGCGGTGAAGCGCCGGATGAGCTCCAGCACATCTCGGTGGTCACGGAACACGATGGCGCCCAGATCCAGCTCAGCGGTTGCCAGGGTCTCGTCGTAGACCGTGAACGTGTTCAAGGCGCCAGAGGTGAAGGGAACTCCCATAGGGATGACCCCGAGTCGGATATTCGGCTGGTGCGTGAAGGATGCAAGCCGCTCCATCTGCATGGCTAGGCCGTCAGGTGGGATCAGCGGGTACCTGACGGCCTGTTCCGTAAGAATGAAAGTAAACCGCTTGGATCGGTCGAACAGGACGCGCTATCTGTCCAACTTCATGGCCACGGCTTTGCCCTGCTGCTCCGGGGGCGCCCGCGTCAGGCTGGCACGAACATATTCAGGGGTGGCCAGGAGCCCGGTGACCATGGACAGCATAAAATATCGGAACGTTGTGGACGTTGCTTCAAGTCCCGCTAGTTGCAGTTGCTTCTTGTCGAGACCCTTTCTGCGGAGTTGCCTCCCGTCCTGCCATTCCGTCTGCACGATTCGAGCCATGGCCATCGCTTCTGCTGCGACATCGCAGGGGGCGTCAAGTCCGCGAAGGAGTTGCTCCACGTCCAGGAGCGATGGACGACATTTGTTGCTCTCGATCCGGCTGATCTTGGATTGCGACATGTTGCAACGGGCGGCAAGCCGGGCCCCGGAGAGTCCGACTTGCTTTCGGAGCTGCCTGAGTACGGCCGCAAGTTCACGCCCCGACCGGTCCAGCTCGTCAGGCTCGATGGCCACCGTTGACGTACTCCCTGAACGGCATGGATTCCATGAGGGCGATCCGCTGGTATTCGACATACGGTGCCGGGTCGCCGTCGTACAGTTCCCGGCTGGTCTGGGTGCCGTCCGCATCATAGTTCATGAGGACGACTTCCGACCTGTCGAACAGCCAAAAATCCTGAACTCCGTCAAGAGGGTTGGGGCGGTCCGTCACATCCAGGATGCGAATGTCATCCCCGGCTCGCGCATGTACGTCGTAGTACATGAACTCAAAGCGGAGGTAATCCGTCAGCGGCCGCCTGACGATGTGGACCCGCCCTTTCGATTTTCCAGCTGACTTGATCCTCCGCAGACCCTCCGTGTAGGCCGAGGAGTAGCTCTCGGGATCCAGTCGCCGCCCGGCCATGAAGTCCCTGATGTCTCCGTCCTCGCCGGGCACCCGGTACACGGGAAGTGTTTCAAGCCGCCACGCTTCACGCGTGAACCCCTGAACCCTGGATGTCCAGGCTTCACCATCCAAGAGCACGGAACGCCTCCCTCAAGGTCTCTTCTGGGATTTCCACCAGCCCTTCGCCGTCCGGCGCGATGAACACCTGGGATACGTCGCCCTGGACCACGAACGAGCCGGAGGTCGTGCGGTAGACGTTCGGGCAGTCGTCGTTGTTGCAGTTGCCGTTCCCGGTGCCGGTCAGTCGAGTCAGTTCTTCACGAGCCACAGCTGCGAACCCCCTGATGCAGGCCCCGGTACGGGCCGGTCGTCACGACGGTACGAGCACGGCGGGCGAGCCGTCTATGCACGAACGCGGCTATTCACGTTCTTGCATAAACCCGGTCGGTGCCGCGCGGGCGAAGGGTTCAGGGTGTTCAGTCGCGTTTGCAGATTCGATCCAGCAGGTTCGCCGTCGCGCGCTGGATCACCGGGTTCACGTGGTCCGGGCGGTCCAGGGCCGGGGACCAGGCGAACGTGCCGGCCGCGAACACCAGGCCGCCCGCCGGGGTCTCGTACAGCGACGTCTCCTGGTAGCGGCGCACCCCGCGGCCGTCGGCGTACGGCGAGTGGGCCAGGAGCCGGCGTTCCGTGTGGTCGGGGAGGGGGGCGCGGGGGAAGTAGCGGTCCGCCTCGCCGGCCACCAGGCCGGGGAGTTCGGTGCCCTCGCGGGCGCCGGTCGCCTCCCACAGCCAGTGGTCCGCGTTCCGTACGACCAGCGGGCTCGGCTCCGGCACCCGGCCCACGTACTGCACGCCCAGCAACTCCTGCTCCGGCTCGCCCCGCTCCCGCCAGAGCGCCGGGCGGCCCGGGCCCTGGCGCTTGGCGCAGCGCAGCAGCCGGTCGGGCTCCCCGGCCGCCGAGGCGGCCAGGTCGACCCGCCAGTACATGGTGTTGGCGGAGAGGAACACCAGCGACGTGCCCGCGTCGCGGGCGCGCTCCGCGGCCCGGCGCATGCGCGCCGACCAGTACTCGTCGTGGCCGGGGAAGACGACGCCGCGGTAGCGGGTGGGGTCGACGCGGCCGGCGTGCAGGTCGCGGGCGTCGGCGTACGCCAGGTCGTAGCCGTAGCGCTCGGCCCAGCGGATGAAGTCGTAGGCGTGGCCGGCGTGCAGGGGCAGGCCAGCGCCCGCGTAGGGGCGGTCGAAGGAGACCGTGGTGGCCGCCTCCGGCTCGCCGAGGAGGCGGCCCTCGTCGTCCCAGGCGTGGTAGAGGCTGGCGCCGGTGCGGCCGTCCTCGGGGTAGAGGTTGTACGCCTGCCACGTGACGTCCGGCAGCAGCAGGAGCAGGTCGGCGGGGTCGGTGGAGCGGACGGTGAAGGGCGCGTGGGAGCGGTGGCCGTCGGCGGTGGTGAGGACGGCGACGTACGCGCCCGGGGAGAAGTACGTCGGGATCGGCAGCCGCCAGGACAGCCACCAGTGGTGGCAGGAGACCGTGCGTCCGGCGGCGAGCGGCACCGGCTGCACGATGCCGGCCAGCCGCGGGCTGCCGGTCACCTTGGCGGCGCCGTCGCCGGCGTAGTGGCCGATGCGGTAGACGTCGACGCCGAACTCCTGGGGCGGGTCGACCGAGACCCGGAAGTCGACGGACTCGCCGGGCGCGACGGACGACGGCGCGGCGAAGCCCTTGATCTGCTGGAGCACGTCGTTGGCGAGGTGGACGCCGCCGTCGCCGGTGGTGGCGGCGTCCACGTACCACGGGACGAGGCGGCCGTCCTCGAAGGACTCCTCCCCGGCGTGCAGCCACGGCAGCGGGCCCGCCGCGAACGGGTCCGAGACGGCGTGCGCGAGCGCCCCGGACTCCCACCGCCGGATGCTGTCGTGAACCACGGGCCGATTCCCTCCCTCGCCCCCGCGCGGGTCGGCGAAGTCCAGGACATCACACAACGCGAATGCCCCCTCACGGAACGCAGACGTTCGTTCGACATGACGCCCGTACGAGCGGCGGCGGTTCCGCTTCCGGTGGTGGAAGCGGACGTCAGACCAGCAGAACCGGCTTGTCCGGGCGGACGCCGACGGTCGCCAGCCAGGCCCGGAGCTGGCTGTCGTCGCGGGTCTCGACCAGGGTGCGGACCGCCGCCGCCGGGCTGCCGCCGCGGCGGGTGCGCAGCACCGGGCCGTCCAGCCAGTCGAGTCCGGGGGCGGCGCCGGCGGTGTCGACGGCGGCGCAGCAGACCATGGCGAGGACGTGGTCCACGAGGAGTTCGCGGCCGGTACGGGGCGGGGCCAGGGGCGTCGCGGCGGGGTCCGGCGGCGCACCCGGCGGCTGCCACGGCTCCTGCGGCTGCTGGGCGCGGGCCAGGGCGGCGCCGATCCGGTCCGCGTCCCCCGGGCCCGCCGTCAGCCGGTCCACGACCCGCGCGAGGGTGCCGCGGTCGGGGCGGCCGGCGGGCTCGGGGCAGTCTTCGAGGCGGTCGAGGACGGCGTGCAGCCGGGCCGCCTCCAGCCGCCACTTGCGGTCCACGACCTCGTCCGGGTACTGGTCCCAGCTCACCCCCGCGAACCCCGCCGCCGGCTCGCCGCCGACCACGGCGCCCACCGCCGCGCCGCCCGGCCCGCTGAACAGCTCCGCCGCGAGCAGCGACGCCGCCTCGTCCACCATGCCGGGCTCCTCCAGCAGGTCGCAGGCGGGGCGTTCGCCGAGCCGGGAGGCGAAGCCCTCGGCGAGGCGGTCGCGGCGGGACAGCTCGGTGAGGGCGGAGACGACGCCGGCGTTGAGCCGGGAGGGCCAGCGGCCCATGCGCCAGGCGGGCAGCGCGACCCGGGTCAGCAGCCGGTCCCAGCCGGCGTACGCGAGGCCCACCTGCTCCTGCGCGACGATCCGCAGGCCGTAGTCCACGGCCTGCGCGCGCTCCGCCGCGGCGGTGGCGACGGCGCGCTCCATCTCGACGGGGTGGTCGCCGCAGGCGCGCAGCAGCAGCCGCGCGACGCCGCCGGTGAACCGCCGCCAGAGGCGGGCGCCGCCGGCGCGGGGGGCCGGGCCGGGGTGGTCCGTCGGGTACGGACCGGGGAAGCCGGGCGCCGCGTACGGGTCCGGCCCGCCCGCCGCCGGCGCCCGCGGCGGCGCCGCCGCCGCGTCCAGGGCCCGTACGAAGCGGCGCGCGGCGGCGATGTCGGGCTGGGCCGAGGCCGCCGTGCCGGCGACGACCGGGGCCAGGACCGCGCGCAGCTCGCCGACGCGCATCCACCACAGGAAGGGCGAGCCGATGACGAGCACCGGGCCGTCGGGGTCGGCGGTGGCACGCTCGACGACCTCGCGCCAGTTCGGGGCGTACGACGCCTCGGCGGACGCCTGCCGCCGGGCCGCCGCGGCGGCGGCGTGGCTCTCGGCGGCGGGGCCGCGGGCGGCGCCGGTGCCGAACATCCCGGCGGTGCCGTACGTGTCCGGTGCGCCCGTGCCCGTACCGGAACCGGAACCGGAACCGGAGCCCGGGCCCTGGTCCTGGCCGGGGACGCGGCCGAAGCCCGGGCCGCCCTTCCCGCGCGAGCGCGCCAGCCTCCGCCCCACCCACCGCAGCCAGCTCCGCACCCCCGCCGGCGCCGGCGCCGGGTCCTCCAGCCAGCTGTCGCAGTCCGGGGTGAGCGCCACCGCCGCCGGCACCGGCACGCCGAGCCGCTCGGCGAGGTCGCCGACGAGGCGGTACAGGTCGGGGGCGGCCCGGCGCGGCACCGGGACGGTCAGCGTGGCCGCGGGCTCCGCGCGCGAGAGGGACCGCGCGACGGCGCCGGCCAGCACCGGCACCAGCACGGCGAGGGCGACGGCGGGCCAGCGCAGCGCCGCGAGCACCCCGTCCACCCGGCCCATGGCCGAGCCGGCCAGCAGCACGACGGCCGCCGCCGCGGGCAGCAGGGCGACGGCGAGGGCCGTGCCCCGTACCCGCAGGACGGCGAGGGCGCGGACGCGGGCGGCCTGCGCCGCCGCCTCCGTACCGGTCGCTGTGGACACGTCCGTACCTCACCCCCTTGGGCCGCCGACGGGTAGGCAACGGCCGCAACGAGGCGAAACGGCCGTACCCCACCACTGTCGCACCGGCCCCGGCCCGTGCAATGCCGGTAGGCCAGTTGGCCTGATCAGGCCCCCTCCGCCCGGACGCGGCCGACCGGACGGCCGGTGCGTCGGGCAGGTGCACCATAGTTCGGGGGCGCGGTCACGTCAGCCGGACCGCCGCCCGGTCACCCGATGGAATGGCCTTGGGCAAAGGTCGAGACGCCGCGCGAAGTCAGCCGGCGGCGGCCTCCGCGGCGCGCGCGGCGATGTCCCCGCGGTAGTGCGCACCGTCCAGCCCGATGTGGCGAATCGCCTCGTAGGCGCGGTCGCGGGCGACGGCGAGGTCCGCGCCGACGGCGGTGACGCACAGCACCCGGCCGCCGGCGCTGACGACCCGGCCGGCGTCGTCGAGCTTGGTACCGGCGTGGAGGACGTACGCGTCGTCCGAGACGCCCGCGGCGGCGTCCAGCCCGGTGATGACGTCGCCGGTGCGCGGCTGCGCGGGGTAGTCCCGGGCGGCGAGGACGACGGTGACGGCCGCGTCGTCGCTCCACACCAGCGGCGGGAACGCGGCGAGCCGGCCCTGCGCGGCGGCCCGGAGCAGCCCGGCGAGCGGCGTGCGCAGCCGGGCGAGCACGGCCTGCGTCTCGGGGTCGCCGAAGCGGGCGTTGAACTCCACCACCCGTACGCCGCGCGAGGTCAGCGCCAGGCCCGCGTACAGCAGCCCGGCGAAGGGCGTGCCGCGGCGGCGCATCTCGTCGACGGTCGGCTGCAGCACGGTCTCGACGACTTCGTCGACCAGCTTGGGGTCGGCCCAGGGCAGCGGCGAGTACGCGCCCATGCCGCCGGTGTTCGGGCCGGCGTCGCCGTCGTAGGCGCGCTTGAAGTCCTGGGCGGGCGACAGCGGGACGACGGTCTCGCCGTCGGTGACGGCGAAGAGGGACACCTCGGGCCCGTCGAGGAACTCCTCGATCACCACCTGCCCGGCGGCCGTGCACGCGCGTGCGTGCGCGCGTGCCGCGTCGGCGTCCTCGGTGACGACGACGCCCTTGCCGGCCGCGAGCCCGTCGTCCTTGACGACGTACGGCGGGCCGAAGGCGTCGAGCGCGGCGTCGGCCTGCTCGGGGGTGGTGCAGACGTAGGAGCGGGCGGTGGGCACGTCGGCCTCGGCCATCACGTCCTTCGCGAACGCCTTCGACCCCTCCAGCCGGGCCGCCGCGGCGCCCGGCCCGAAGCAGTCGATGCCGCGCGCCCGTACGGCGTCGGCGACGCCGGCGACGAGCGGCGCCTCCGGGCCGACGACGACGAGGTCCGCGCCGAGGCCGGCGGCGAGCGCGGCGACGGCGTCGCCGTCGAGGGCGTCGACGGCGTGCAGCCGGGCGACGGCGGCGATGCCGGCGTTGCCGGGGGCGCAGTGCAGCTCGCGGACGCCGGGGTCGAGGGAGAGGGCGCGGCACAGGGCGTGTTCGCGGGCGCCGCCGCCGATGACGAGGACCTTCACGGGGTCAGCCTAGCGGTCGGCCCGGGGCCACCGGTCCGGGTGACGGCCGGTTCGCCCCCATACCCGATCAACCACTCCTTACGAGGGTAAATAGCGCCATTTTCGGCTCGTGTCCCCTCGTTCGGCGGTAAGAAGGCCGCCGCGGGCGCACCATCCGATTGCCCAGTCATCACAGTCATCACACGGCACACGCGCCACAACGAGCAGGTCAGCGGCGCGCGGCCGGCAGCGAGCGAGGAGAGCGACACGTGAACCACTCGGAGGAGACCCGGACGACCGGCCCCGCGGCCGGTGGCAGCCGAGACGGCAGGGGCGGGCGCGGCGGGCGCGGCGGCCGCGGCCTGTTCGGCCGCCGGAGCCGGGCGGGCGCGACGGGCCACCCCGGCGGCTACGGGCCCGGCGGCCCCGGCGGCCCCGGCGGCCCCGGCGAGCACCCCGGCAGGCACCCCGGCGACCTGCTCGCCCGGCCCTTCCCCCTCGGCGACTGGGGCGACCCGGCCAAGCGGCTGGACGAGCTGTACCTGTGGGTCGAGGAGGGCGCCCTGCGCACCGCCCGCTCGTACCTCGCCGCCCGCCGCGTCAAGCGCCGCGCGGCGCGGACGCTGCGCACCGGGGCGGCGCTGGGCGCGGCGGCGGGCGCGGCGCTGCCGGTGCTCGACCTGACGGAGACCGTGCCCGACGGCTTCGCCGCCTGGGCGTTCGTGGCGCTGTTCGCGGCGCTGGCGTGCCTGGCGGCGGACCGGGTCTTCGGGCTGACGTCGGGCTGGATGCGCGACGTGGCCACGGCGCAGGCGGTGCAGCGGCGGCTGGAGGCGCTGCAGTTCGACTGGGCGTCGGAGTCGGTACGCGAGGTGCTGGGCCCGACCGAGGGCACGGCGAGCGAGGCGGCCGAGCGGTGCCTGGCGGTGCTGCGCCGCTTCACGGAGGACGTGACCGACCTGGTACGGGCCGAGACCGCGGACTGGATGGTGGCGTTCGGCGGCGGCCGCGCGGCGCTGGCGACGCAGTCGCTGGCGTGGGTGTGCTGCCCCGGGACGCAACCCCAGGCCCCGACCCAGCCGCAGGCCCGCGCGCCCCTCCCCCCGGCGGGCATGCGCCCCACGATGCCGCGCCAACGCCCCCCGGAACCGCCGAGTCGTTAGCCGCCGGCGGCCGGGCCGTCAGCTGAAGACGATCATCGAGCCCTGCGCCAGGCTCCGCGTCGCCGCCGCGTGCAGCCCCAGCCACACGTGCCGCTCCTGCGCGAACGCCCCGCCCTCCACCGGCCCGTTCACCGCCGGCTCCGACAGCTCCGTCGGCCCCGGCGGCGGGGCCGGGGGCGGGGGCGGGTTGCCGGGGTCGATGCCGATGGCCGGGGCGACGGCGGCGAGCTCGCGCACGAGGCCCTGCGCCGAGCCCAGCGGGCCGCCGCCCGCGAGCAGCTCGTCCGTGACCAGCGGGTGCGGGAAGTCGACGGGGACGTAGGCGCCGGCGTGGTCGTAGTGCCACACCAGGTGCGACTGCTGCGCCGTGGACTCGAACATCTCCAGCAGCTGTTCGTAGTCCCCGCCCAGCTCGCCGACCGGCGTGACCTCCAGGCCGCACAGTTGCAGCAGGTACGCGCGGCGCAGGAAGTGGAGCGCGTCGTAGTCGAAGCCGGCGACCGGGGCGACGTCCCCGGACAGCCCCGGCATGTAGCTCTGCACCGGCACCGGCGGGAGCCCCGCCTGCGCGAGCGCGGCGTCGTAGGCGGCGATCTCCTCGGCGAAGGGGTTGTCGGGGCTGTGGCACAGCACGTCGACGAGGGGCACGAGCCACAGGTCGCAGGCCAAGCGGAACGCTCCTTAACTGCGCGGTCCGGCTCAGCGTAGCCGCTGACGGCGGCCCGGCAGCACCCCCCGGCCGGGTAGCGCCCCCGCCCCCGCCGGGTCTCGGCCACGGTGCCGCACGCCGGCGGCGGGCGATCGGGCCGCCGGTGGCGCGCGGCCGCGGGCTCAGGCGGTCGCGAGGCGCTCGATCAGCTCCACCGAGTGCCGGTTGTACGTGCGTACGACCGCCTCCGCCGCCGCCACGTCGCGCCGCTCTATGGCCTCCACGAGTTGCAGGTGCCCCTGCCAGAACGTGTCGGGTACGCACCCCTCGCAGGCCCCCCGCAGGTACGGCACCGCGAACACCCAGCAGTGCACCCGTACCCGCTCCAGGAACTCGGTGATGTAGTCGTTGCCGATCAGGCTGGTGATCTCGCGCCAGAAGCGCAGGTCGTAGTGGACGAGCACGTCGAGGTCGCCCGCCTTCGCCGCCCGCTCGGCCTCCTCGCCGCGCCGCCGCATCGCGGTCAGCACGGCCGGGGTGGGGTCGACGATGTGCGGCGGGTCGGCGCGGAAGACGCCGAGCTGGACGACGGTGCGGGCGTCGGCCATGGCGCGGAAGTCGTCGAGGGTGAAGGCGTGGACGCGGTAGCCGCGGTGCTGCTCGACGTCGAGGAGCCCCTGGGCGGAGAGGTCGACCAGGGCTTCGCGTACGGGGGTGGCGGAGACCCCGTACTGCTCCGCTATCTCGCCGACCGTGATGTGCTGCCCGGCCGCGAGCCGGCCGGCCAGGATCTCGTCGCGCAGGGCGTCGGCGATCTGTGCACGCAGCGTGTCGCGCCGGACCACGGCGCCTGCGGGGGTCATGCGGTGGCCCTTCCTGATGGGGGATGCCCCCACACGATAAGCGCAGCGCGCGGGGGTGATTGACAGCACACTGTCCTGTTGCCAGCCTGCTGTCACAGCCGGAGGGAGGCCCCATGGCCCGCAGAAACGTTCACGCTGAGGCCGCGCGAGCGGGTGTCGGCACGCGTGCCGGGGGTGCGCCCGGCGGCGTACCCGACGAGGACGACCCGGCCCCGTTCGACCCCGCCGCCCTCCTCGACGCCGTCGCCACCACCGCCTTCCGCCTCAACGGCCAGTTCCTCGCCCGCGGCGACCGGCTGGCCGCGCCCGCCCGGCTGACCACCTCCCGCTGGCAGGTGCTCTACGCCGTGTACCACCGGCCGCTGCCCGTCGCCGGCGTCGCGCGCGCCCTGGGCGTGACCCGGCAGAGCGTGCAGCGCCTCGCCGACGCGCTGGTCGCGCGGGGGCTCGCGGCGTACGAACCGAACCCCGCCCACCGCCGCGCCAAGCTGCTCCGCCCCACCCCCGCGGGCCGCCGGGCGCTGGCCCGGCTGGGGCCGGGGCACGCGGAGTTCGCGGCCCGGCTGGGGCACCGGCTGGGGGGCGAGGAGCGGTTCCGGGAGACGCTGGCGGGGCTGCGGCGGCTGTCGGCGGCGATGGAGGCGTTGCAGGCGGAGGACGCGGAGGAGGCCGCGGAGGTCGAGGCGGCGGAGGTCGAGGCGGCGGACGTCGAGGTGGCGGACGCGGAGGACGCGGGCCCGCCGCCCGCCGCGGGAGGAGCGGACGGCTGAGCCGGTCCGGGGAGCGGCGCCGCGGGCGGATCCGGGGCCGGACCCACCGCCCCGGACCCGGCGCCGCCGGGCCCCCGCACGGCCCGTACCCCCGCTGAATCGCCCCCGCCGAGGTCACCGCCTCGCGACGGTGGTGTGACAGCACCGCTACGAGAATCGCGGCCCCCCTCATCCCCGGCCCCGGCCACCGCATACGCTCTCCGGGATGACCGGGGGACGGGAATGAAGAGCGTGGAACCGCAGGCTCGGCCGCAGATCGGCGCGCACCGGCTGCCCGGCGGGCGCAACAGGCTCGGCAGCGGCGGTAGGGGCCGGGTCCGCCGGGGCCGGACCGCGGGCGGCGGAACGGCCGCCCGCAAGCCGGCCGGGCCGGAGCTGCCCGCCGCGGAGGAGTGCCGCGCCCGCTTCCGCACGGAGGTGCGCGCCGCGGCCCGCGTCGGCGGCCGGTGGACGGCGCCCGTGCCCGGCTCCGGGGCGCCGGGGCCGTGGATGGCCACCGGGTACGTCCCCGGGCCGACGCCGCCGGGCAGGCGGCGCACCCGGCACTGCACGAGGGCGGACGGCCCGACCGCCGGCCCGACACAATAAGCTCGCCCGACGACGGGGAAGGGGGGCGGCATGGACAGCCTGGGACCGGACGATCCGCGCCGCGTCGGCTCGTACCAACTGCTCGGACGGCTCGGCGAGGGCGGCATGGGCCGCGTCTACCTCGCCCGCTCCGAACGCGGCCGCACCGCCGCGGTGAAGCTGGTGAAGGAAGAGCTGGCGCGCGAACCGGAGTTCCGCCGCCGGTTCACGCAGGAGATCACCGCCGCGCGGCGGGTGGGCGGCGAGTGGACCGCGCCCGTGCTCGACGCCGACACGCACGCCGCGACGCCGTGGGTCGCCACCGGGTACGTCGCCGGCCCCTCCCTGCACGAGGTCATCGCCAAGGACCACGGCCCGCTGCCCGACGCCTCCGTGCACGCGCTCGCCGGCGGGCTGGCGCGGGCGTTGCAGGCGATCCACGCCGCCGGGCTCGTGCACCGCGACCTCAAGCCGTCCAACATCCTCGTCACCATCGACGGGCCGCGCGTCATCGACTTCGGCATCGCCCGCGCGCTGGACTCCGTCACGGCCGCCGGCGACGGCCTCACCCGCACCGGCGCCGTCATCGGCTCGCCCGGCTTCATGTCGCCCGAGCAGGTGCGCGGCGAGCGGGTCACGGCCGCCAGCGACGTGTTCTGCCTGGGTACGGTGCTGGCGTTCGCGGCGACCGGGCGGATGCCGTTCGGCACGGATGACAGCGGCGCGCACGCGCTGATGTTCCGTATCGCCGCCGAGGAACCGGAACTGTCGGGCATCGACGGCGGGCTGCGCGCTCTGGTCGAGCGCTGTCTCGCCAAGGACCCGGCCGCCCGGCCGCAGGTGGCGGAGCTGGTCGCGCTCACCGAGGAGGCGGCGGGGCTCCGGCCGTGGCTGCCGGGCGAACTGCTGGAGCTGCTGGCGCGGCGGGCGGTGGAGCTGCTGGACGCGGAGACGCCGCACGGCGCCGCCGCGGGCGGGGCCGCCGCGGGCGGGGCCGCCGGCGCCGCGCCGGGCCCCGCGTACGGGCCGCCGCCGGCGGGCGCCGCCCCGCAGGCGGGCCCGTACACCCCGACGGGCATGCAGCCCCCGCCGCAGCAACAGCACCAGCAGCAGTACCAGCAGCACTTCGGTACGCCGCCCCAGCAGCCCGCCTACGGCGCCCCGCCCACCGCCCACCAGCCCCCGTACGGCACCCCGCCGCCCTCGCCCCCGTACGGCCAGACCGGCTGGCAGACCCCCCGCCCCGGCACGCCGCGCCCCATCCGCCCCCTCGCCACCGCGCTCCAGGTGCTCCTCGGCGTCTACACGGCGTACGTCTGCCTCCAGGCCGTCCAGGAACTCAGCCTCATCGGCAAGCTGAGCGACGCCGGCAGCACCTGGTCCATGGGCGGCGACCTCGACCGGATGGAGAACCTCACCGCCGGCAACTTCCTCATCTTCGCGGTGGTCGCCGTCCTGTGGTCGGTCTGGTTCTACCGGCTGCGGACGAACGCCGAGGCGTTCGCCCCCGGCCAGGTGCGCTACTCCCCCGGGCTGGCGATCGGCTCCTGGTACATACCGGTCGCCCAGCTGTGGTTCCCCCTCCAGATCGTCAACGACATCTTCCGGGTCAGCAGCCCCTACCCGCACCAGGCCCGGCCGCCCGTCGGCTACGGCCCGCGGCCCGTGACGTACGGGAAGGGCGTGGTGTACGCCTGGTGGACGCTGTGGATCGGCTCCATGGCGCTCGCGGTGGGCACCGCGGAGGACTGGGAGCCCGGCAGCGACATCGACGCGGCGGGTCAGCTCGTGCTGCTCGACCTGCTCTTCTCGGTGGTGCTGATCGTGACGAGCGTGCTGGCGCTGCTGGCCGTGCAGCAGCTGACGACGCTCCAGGACCAGCGGCTGAAGGGCCGGGCCTGACCGCCGCTCACAGGAACGAGTTGATCTGGATCGTCTCGTTCCGGCCGGGGCCGACGCCGACCGCCGAGATCGGCGCGCCCGACATCTCCTCCAGCGCCTTGACGTACGCCTGCGCGTTCTTCGGCAGCTCCTCGAAGGCGGTGGCCTTCGAGATGTCCTCGGACCAGCCCGGCAGCATCTCGTACACGGGGGTGGCGTGGTGGAAGTCGGTCTGGCTGTACGGCAGTTCGGTGACGCGGCGGCCGTCGATCTCGTACGCCACGCAGACCGGGATCCGCTCCCAGCCGGTCAGCACGTCGAGCTTGGTGAGGAAGAAGTCCGTCAGGCCGTTGACGCGGGTGGCGTAGCGGGCGATCACCGCGTCGAACCAGCCGCAGCGCCGGTCCCGGCCGGTGGTCACGCCGCGCTCGCCGCCGATGGTGCGCAGCCGGTCGCCGTCCTCGTCGAGCAGCTCGGTCGGGAACGGTCCGGCGCCCACGCGCGTTGTGTACGCCTTGAGGATGCCGATGACCCGGCTGATCCGGGTGGGGCCGACGCCGGTTCCCGTGCAGGCGCCGCCCGCGGTCGGGTTGGACGAGGTGACGAAGGGGTACGTGCCGTGGTCGACGTCGAGGAGCGTGCCCTGGCCGCCCTCGAAGAGGACCACCTTGCCGCCGTCGATGGCCTCGTTGAGGACGAGGGTGGTGTCGGCGACGTACGGACGCAGCTGCTCCGCGTAGCCGAGGAGCTGCTCGACGACGGCGTCGGGGCAGATGGCGCGGCGGTTGTAGAGCTTGGCGAGGATCTGGTTCTTCTGGTCCAGCGCCGCGTCCACCTTCTGCCGCAGGATCGACTCGTCGAAGAGGTCCTGGACGCGGATCCCGACCCGGTTGATCTTGTCGGCGTAGGCTGGGCCGATGCCGCGGCCGGTGGTGCCGATCTTCCGCTTGCCGAGGAACCGTTCCGTCACCTTGTCCAGGTCGGTGTGGTACGCCGTGATGAGGTGGGCGTTTCCGCTGATCAGCAGCTTGGACGTGTCCACGTCGCGCTCCTGCAACGCGCTCAGCTCCCCCAGCAGCACCTCGGGGTCGACGACGACGCCGTTGCCGATCACCGGCGTGCAGCCGGGCGACAGGATGCCCGACGGCAGCAGGTGCAGCGCGTACGTCTGGTCGCCGACCACCACCGTGTGCCCGGCGTTGTTCCCGCCCTGGAAGCGCACCACGTAGTCCACCGAGCCGCCGAGCAGATCGGTGGCCTTCCCCTTGCCTTCGTCACCCCACTGAGCACCGAGCAGTACGAGTGCGGGCACAGGCGTACACCCCTTCCGGGCGGGGCATGTCCAACGTGCGGTGCGCCGTGCACCGGGGATCGGACCGGGCCCCGGATAGACGAAGCCCCTGGCACAAGTGCGACAGGGGCTCTTGCACCGAGAGATTACCTGAGGAAGGACCGTGGTGTCGGCTCCAGACCCCACCGGGCGCTCACTGCTCGTGCTCATCGACCCCGCTGCACGGCGGGCGGACGGGGAAGCGGTACGGATCGCGCGTGACGTGCTCTCCGCGGCGGCGGCCACGAAGATCTGCCTGCCCGAGAGCGCGGCGGAGCTGGCCCGCGCGCTCGCCCGCCGGGGCGGACGGCGGCCGGTGGTCATCGGCGACGACCGGGCGTTTCTGCGGGTGGTGAGCGAGCTGCGCCGGCAGGAGACGCTGGCGGAGGCGCCGCTGTCGCTGGTGCCGGTCGGTACGGCACGGGCGCTGGCCGCGACGCTGGGGGTGCCGACAGGGACGGTGGCGGCGGCCCGGACGGTGCTGGCGGGGCAGGAGCGGCGGCTCGGGCTGCTGGTGGACGACGGCGGCGGGGTGGTGCTGGACGCGCTGCGGCTGCCGGCGGCGGGCGCGGGCGCGGCGTACGGCGCGGCGCCGGGGGACGCGGGGCTGGAGGACGGAGAGGGGCACGGGGCCCCGGAGGCGCTCGGAGGGCTCGGGCGCGTCGGGACGCCGGGCGCACACGACGCCGGCGGCCCGGGCGAGCCCGGACCGGGCCGGCAGGGCGGCGGAGGCGGCCCGGGCGGAGACGGGGCCACCGGCGCTCCCGGCGGCTCCGCGGCACCGGCGGGCACCGACGGCACGGGCAGCGGCGGCGGCGCGGGCGGCACGGGCGGCTCCCGGGCGGCGCTGGCCGGTCTGGCGCAGCGGGCCCGCGCCGGAGCGGGCGGCCCCGGACGGCGCTGGACCCCGGCGGCGGGCCTGCGCGCGCTGGCCGCGCGCGCGGTCGGCCAGCGCAACGGGGGCGGGCGAACGCCGGGCCCGGCGCCGGCGGTGGTCACGGAGTGGGGCGCGGAGGACGCCACGGGGGGCTGGGAGTCCGGCGGCGCGGACGGCGCGGGGCGGACACCGCCGGGCGGACACGGCACGGAGGAGTGGGACGACGCGGGCTGGCCGCCGACCCCGTACGACGAGGAAGAGGACGCCCCGGCCGCCCCGGACGCCGCCGGCCCGCCCCCGGAGGAGGGCTTCCGGCTGCGCGTCGAGGCGGACGGCGTGCTGCTGGCGGACCTGGACCGCCCGGCGGCCCAGGTCCGGGTCGTCACGGACCCGGCGAGCGGGCTGGCGCAGGTCGTGGTCCTCCCCCGCGGCGACCGCGACCCCCTGCACGCCCAGGCCCGCAGCGTACGAGTCTGGGGCAGCGACTTCCGCTACCGCGCCGACGCCCTGCTGAGCCCCCCGGTCCGCCAGCGCACCTGGACGGCCCACCCCGACGCCTGGCGCCTGATCACCGCCCCAACCCACTAACCACCCCCGCCCCCACCCCCTGACCCCACCGCAGACCGACCGAACCGACCACCCGAATCGCCGCCCCTCCCCCCGCCACGGAGGACGGCAATGCCAGCCCCGCGTCAGACGTCGAACCGGCCGCCCCGCACGTCGGCAACGAACGCGGCGAACATCTCCGGCGTGAACAGCAGCGCCGGACCGTCGGGGTCCTTGGAGTCCCGCACGGCGACACCGCGACGGTCGGTCCGGGTCAGGTCGGCGGCCTCGACGCAGGCCGTCCCGTTGTCGCTGTAGGAGGACTTGACCCAGTCGGCGTCGATGTCCTGGGCGGAGAGGGTACGGATGGACGTGGTCATCCTTCGATCTCCCGGGATAGGCGGTGCAGGAACGGCGAGGTGTCTTCCGGCGGCAACGCGGACCTGGGCCGAGTGCCTGTCCGATTCTCCCGGAGAATTCGACTGGCCCGTGGCCAGCCTTCGATGGAATTCCATGTGCCTCAAGAGGCAATGCCGGGCTGAAAATCGACGGTGGTGCGGCAACGTACCCGCTCGATAGCGTCAGATCACGAGCATCTTCCCTTCACCACCCGGAGTTGACTGTGACTGGCCGCCCTTTCTCCGCAGCCACGGCGACCGCTGCCGGCGCCAAGCCCACCCCCCACTGCGGGAGACGCGCCCGATCCCGGACCGTGCTGCGGAGCCGGACGTCCACCGGCGCCCTGGCGATCGCGGCACTCCTGCTGCTCGCCGCCTGCGGCGGCAGCGACGACGACGGCGGTGACGACGGCGACAAGATCGCCGGGGCGAAGCCGTCGTCGACGCCCTCCGAGTCGCCGACCGAAACGGAAGAGTCAGGCCGACCGGAGATCAAGCTGCCGGACGGCTCGAAGAACGTCTTCGAGGACACCGAGACCGGCGACCCGAAGAAGGACGCCGTCCTCGCGGACAACCAAGCGTGGGTCAACGCAGTTGACGATGCCATCCTTCGCGGGGAAGAGAGCACCGACGCCGTGCGCTTCTACACCGATGGAGTCGCGTTCGGCCCCACCGTTCAGTACATCGAAGGCTGGGTACAGGAAGGGGACACCTGGGTCGGCACGGCGCGGTATTTCGACCGCAAAGCGACCTTTCGCGACGACGGCGCGGCGTCAGTGATTTACTGCATTGACGAGAGTCAAGCTTTCGTGAAGGACGGCAAGACGGGTGAGGTTGACCGCTCTCCGGCCACGAAGAACGCGTACGTTCTCTACAACACACGTCTGGAGAAGAACAAAGAGGGCGTGTGGAAGACCGTCAATGTGCTCTCGGACAGGGGCGCGGAACAGTGTCAGCCATGAGGAAGCAGGTCGGCCTCCTGGCCGTCTGCTTAGCGTCAACCACCTTGCTCTTACCCGGGCAGGCACACGCCGAACGAACCGAACACGGAGGAATCTCGTCGGTCGAGGAAAAGGGCGACACCGGTGACGGAGAAGTCTCGTCGACCGTCGGCGTGGAGATCAGCAGCGGCGGCTCGGACACGGAGACGAGCGGCTCCGGCCAGTTGACCCCCCTCGGGGGATGGTCACCTCCGGCGTGCTGGTACGCGCCGAAGTGGACCGCTCAGGAAGCCGCCCAGAGCCGGCTGGACGGGATGGTCGACCTGAGCCCGCAACACGATGCGGGCAACGCGGAGTCGATGAAGGACAAGTACATCAACGGCGAGCACGGCGCCTTCAACGTCGAGAAGAACGACGAAGGCTACTGGTGGGGCGCGTACAAAAACCCTGACCGCTTAGGCGACTCCGCGGCAATGGAGTGCAACGACATGCCGTTCTGGGTGGACACCGGGGACGAACCGCCGGCGGACATCGAGAACGCCATCACCCCAGAGATCCTCGCCCAGCTCGCCTACGAAGAGATCCGCATCCCCGAGGGCACCGCCACCCTCCAGCCCGCCGACGACAGGCAGGTCGTGAACCTGCCCACCTGGGTCTCGCTGGACGACGCGACGTTCCACCCGGTATCGGCAACCGCCTCGGTCGACGTGCTCGGCATCTCCGCCACCACCACCGCCCGGCCCGCCGGGATCCACATCGACCCCGGCACCGATGACGCGCTCACCTACCCCGAGTCGGGCGACTGCCCCCTCGGCGACGACGGCGGCATCGGCCAGAAGCGGCCCGCAGGGGCCGAGGGCCCGCCGCCGTGCGGGGTGAAGTACCTGCGCTCCTCCGAGGCCACCGGCCCGTACCCCTTCCAGGCCACCGTCACCTGGAAGGTCAGCTGGACCGGCACCCACCACCCCGAGCCCACCGACCTGCCGTCGGGGACCTTCGGCACGCCGCAGGACGTCACCGTCAACGAGATCCAGTCCATCGTCCGCTGATCTGACCGCGGGCGCTGGCCCGACCGAACCAGTCACGTCACAGCGGCCGGCCCGGCCGAGGGAGGGAGATCCCCATGGGGGACTTATACGTCGACGGCGAGATGCTCGACCGTGTCAGGCACGACTTGCTCCACATCGTGAAGGTGCTCAAGAAGCCCGGCGAGGAGATGGATCAGCTCGACGGCACGGACATGGGGGTGGCAAAGCTCGCCTCACGGATGGACGACTTCGGCGACGAGTGGTCCTACGGCATCAAACAGCTCACCAAGTTTTCGGACAGAGCGGCCGACGCGCTGCTGGAGATCAAGAAGTCTTTCGCCGGCCTGGACGACGACCTCGCCCAGGCCCTGCGCCAAGGCGGCAAGGGCGGGGGGTCGGGGTCCGCATGAGGGACTGGTACCAGGTAGACCCCGGCCATACCGAGGAGGCCAAGGCCCGCTTCCCCGGGCTCGGGTTCGACCCCTGCCCGGGCGATCCCCGTGCCGCCGAGTGGGTCGCGGGCGTCGTCCGCCGTGCGGCCCGCTCACTGGACGAGATATCGCAGGTGCTCAACGGCCGCGGTGACGGCGAGTGGCGAGGCAAGGCCGCCGAGGAGTTCCGCCGCCAGTTCAACGACGACTTCAGACCGAAGATCGACAAGGCCCGCGAATCCTTCACCCAGTCCGCCAAGGCGCTGGAGGAGTGGGCCGCGTACATGCCTCCCGAGCAGGACAAGGCACGGGAGTACGAAGAACAAGCGCACGCCGCCAGGGAACGGGCCGAAGAAGCGAAGAACAACTTGGCAGGGCTACCCCCGGAGCCTTCATGGTTCGCCCTCCCCAAGAACGACCGGGAAGAGCGTGAAGCCAAGGAGCAGGAAAAGGTCCGCTCAGAGGCGGAGAACGCGGTCGGCAATGCCGACCGTGCCCTCGAAGCCATCCGCGACGACGCCAAAAGACTGGCCGACAGGTACCGCACCCAGGGCGAGGACATCGCCGACCGCCTCAAACGCGCCATGGACATCGCCCCCAACGAACCGGGCTTGTTCGACAAGATCGGGAGCGCGGTGGCCGCGCTCGACGACGTCCTGGTCATGGCACTGGATAACGCACTTGGGGAGCTCAAGAAGTTCCTCAAGGAGAACGCCTGGGTCTTCAAGATGATCGGCGACATTGCCGGAACGCTAAGCGTCATCACGGGATTGCTCTCTCTTGCGTTCCCTTGGATGGCACCGTTTGCTCTCGGCCTGGGGGCGCTTGCCCTGACCAGTCACTATCTCATGGCGGTGGGTACAACAGGGAGTTTCCAGGCCGCGCTTACAGACCAGACGGTCCTCATTGACGCCGCAGGTCTGGCCTTCGGAGGCGGCGCATTCGCCGCCGGAAAGGCACTCACCAGGATTGTAGGGCCAGGGACCTCCGGGCTGTTCAAGACTGCAATCACCCAGCCAGGTCGAGCCGTGGGCGGTTGGGAACTCAGCGCTTCAACCCTGCAGTTCACCGGAAACTGGATGGGAAATTCCGTCGGCGCCCTACCAGGCGGCGGAGCGCAGAACACTCTGGATACTGTCGAAGCTGGTTTCGAGGTCGGCAAGGAGGAATTGGGATTCGACGGCAAGCCCAAGTTGCCACCGTTCCTCGATCCGAATGTGGCAAAGAAGGCGACCAGAGAGGCCATGGCACAATGACGGAGGACGAATTGAAGCATCGGGTCACTGTTCCGCTGTCCGGGCCGCCGATAGGCGAGGTGCACCTCTACGCCCCCAGCGACTGGCTCGACATTCTCGAAGACCCGAAAGACGAGGAGGCCGCCCAGGCGCGCTTCGAGGAACTGGCTCGGCTCACCTTCCCCGGCCACACACCCGATGTCCAGCAGGCAGTCGCCGCCGGGGTTATGAACACCCGACGGATCTTCCTCGCGGACGGAATGCTCTCCTGCGGTCTGGTAGCGCTGCCACGGACAGAGGACGGACCGGTGCTCTGGGAGATTTGCAGCGGCGTAGTCGAGTTGGGGACGCTCGAAGCGAACCTCGACAGCGGCACCGTCCTCGCTCGCTTCCTCGGTGAGGAGCTCACCGACGGGGACGCATATATCGAGAGCTTTCCTACCAAACTCGGTGCCGGCGTCGGCCTGATCAGTAAGCCCCAGCTGTTCCCAGACGGCTCTGTTGCCCTAGCCCCCGCGTCGACGCGCACCGACGACGATGGCGGGGCGGCCCCAGTGACGACGCTCGGGTTGGCTGTCGGCCTGGCCATACCTCCTGGCGGAGGCCACAGCCTGCTTGTCATAGGTCAGTGCCTCGACCCCGGTCAGGTAAACGAGTTGGCGGGCATCATCGCGCTCATCGCAGGGAATTCGACCATCGAGGTCTACGCACAGCAGGAGGCGAGGATCAACACATGAAACAGATGACGTGGACCGAGCGAGTGCGGCACTTCGAGCGAACTGCGCCGAAGTCCCGCCTGCTCGCGGCGGGGTTCGCGCTCGGAGCCACCATGTGTGCCCTCTACGCGCCCTTGTTTCTCACCACGCTGACGAGGGAGGACGCGCTCAGTTATGCCATCGGTCTACCCTTCTTAGCCATCGGCAGTTTTGCTTTCCTGCGTCTCCGCGCCTTCGCCCGTCAGTGGGTCGCTTTGCTTTTCCTGATTTTCTTCGCAATGTTGCTTATCGGCTTCTGGGTCGTCAGCGAAGACCGGATCCTCGACGTCCGGGGTGAGCGTACTGCGGCGGTCGTCGTCGAAACGGTGCCGCAGGTCCGCTCTGGCACTACGTACAAGCTGGCGAAGCCGAACGGCGAGCACATTCTCGGCGAGTTGTCGGGGGGTCCTTTCGACGTGGGTGACCGGGTCGAAGTTGTAGTTGATCCTGTGGGCAGAGCCGACCCTGTCCTCGTGGACGGTCAGGAAGATTCGACGTCATCGTCTCTCCGCTTCGCTCTCACCTTTGGCCTCATATGTGTTTCGCTCTTGGTCTTCACCACCTGGGGTGCGGCCTCCGTCTACGAGAACCACCGGAGATCACGTGCCTCACCACTCCCCTCACACCCGATCCCCCCTCCGCCACCTCCCCCGGGGACCGACGGCTTCGGGCCAACGCCTCCACCCCCATGAGAATTCAATGACGGTCCTGCGCGAGATGCTACTTGAACATGTCAGGCTCTGGTGCGCCGAGGGCGTCTTCAAGTTCCGTCAACGTGGGTCGGTTGTGGATGGCGGCCATATCTGCCGCGGTCGGTGCGGGGGTAATGATGAGCGGCGGTCTAGCTCATCAAGCCGGTTCCGCGTTGAGCGCGGCGCGACAGAGGCAGAAGATTCCACATCTCTGCACTGATGGAGATTGGCTTGAATTACTGGCACGCGAATCCCTCAGAAACTTACACCTCGGAACCCAGTTGGGCCTACCGCATCGATCACTTCGAGCAGACCGCACCCGGGAAGCAGGTATGGGGAGCCGCTGTCATTCTCGGGCTTCTGGTCTGCGGGCTGTTCGCCCTCCTCATGCTGATGGGGCTCACCATCGAGGATTGGCGAGCTTACGCGGTTGCCGGACCACTGACTGCTCTGGCCTACTTCATCCTCCGGCGCCTTCACCACTTCGGGCATAGCGGGTTTGCGCTGCTGCTTTTCTTGTTCACCGTTCTTGCGATGGGGCTCCTCTGTGTCACCAGTAGTGACGCCATCCTTCTGTATCGCAGGGGGGTCGAGACCGAGACGATCGTCACCCGGGTGGAGAACCGTGCCCGAGCTCCTCTGGCCTGCCATTTGGAGAGGCCCGATGGCGCCCCAGTCCTCGGGACCATCAGCTGCGGGCAGCTCCGAGTGGGGGACAGGGTCACCGTGACAATCGACCCCATCGGCCGTGTCGGACCCATGCGCGGCAGTGTCAGCCCGGCGCCGGATTACACGGCGTTTTCAGCTGGCAGCGGGCTCATCATGCTCTCGGTTCTCCTCGGCACCGCCTCCGGTATCCGCAAGCGTGGAACCATCCGACGCTGGTGGCCGCCTGCCGAACCCCCACGCAACTACGGGCAACCCTCGTCCCCGTTTCCGCCGCCGCCACCGCCCGTCCTCCGGCCGCGGGAGCCGGAAGGCTGACGTGTACGGGCGAGGACCGTTGGCTTGTTGGGGAAGCGTGGTCGGCGGCATACGTCGTACGGAACTCAGCCCGGGGAAGGGCCCTATCCAGGACGGCACCAACGCAAATCACCCACCAGGGTCGAGCTTCGCCCGGTGGCGCGCACGCGCGGGCCGATCGGTGCCGTATCAGGCCCCGGAGGGTGCTCGGTGTGCACGTGGCGGTGACGAACCCGGGGTAACCCACCCCAAAATCAGCCCAAACCGGCCATGAGGTCCGAGTTTCGCCCGCCTGCGTGCACGCGGCGGCGCCTCCTGGCCGCGCCGGGGCGCGTAGGGCGCCCGGAGGGCGGTGCGATCGGGCGCCGCAGGGCGGGGAGCGGCCCCCGGGCAGCGGTGCGGGCGGGATACGAGAGCCGAACGCCGCTCGGTCCGTCCTTATCGCCAGCCGAGCCCGGAGGCGAGCCGTCGTGGATAGCCGGGCAGTGAGGTCCCGGGGGCAATGCTCCACCCCCCGTTACCGCGGTCTCTTACGCACGGCCGCTCACCCCGACGCTGCCCCAACCGCCCCGGCACCGGGCCACCCGCCGGGGCCGGCACCCCCGGCGCAGGCCCCCCGTCACCGCGTCCCACGCACGGCCGCCCACCCCGGCGCCACCCCGTGCACCCCGACACCGGGCGGCGCCCACCGCTCCCGGCCACCCTGGCGCGGGCACCGTCGCCGCCTCACATGCACGGCCGCCGACACCGCCGCCCGCCCCCGGCACCGGACCACCACCCGCCGCCGGCCACCCCGGCGCCGCGGACCGGCTGACGTTCGGCAAGCGCGTACGGGGCGACCTCTCCCGGCAGCCCGCCCGGTAGGACCACGGCCCGGCCGCCCGTCCGATTCCGCCGGAGAATTCGACTGGCCGTGGCCGGCCCTCGATGGAATTCCATGTGCCTCAAGAGGAAATGCCGGGCTGAAAATCGACGCTGGTGCGGCCACATACCCGCTCGATAGCGTCAGATCACAAGCATCTTCCCTTCACCACCCGGAGTTGACTGTGACTGGCCGCCCTTTATCCGCAGCCACAGCGACCGCTGCCGACGCCAAGCCCACCCCCCACTGCGGGAAACGCGCCCAATCCCGGACCGCGCTCCGGAGCCGGACGTCCACCGGCGCCCTGGCGATCGCGGCGCTCCTGCTGCTCGCCTCCTGCGGCGGCAGCGACGACGGCGGTGACGACGGTGACAAGATCGCCGGAGCGAAGCCGTCGTCGACGCCCTCCGAGTCGCCGACCGAAACGGAAGAGTCAGGCCGACCGGAGATCAAGCTGCCGGACGGCTCGAAGAACGTCTTCGAGGCTTGGGAGGTCGGAGACCCGAAGAAGAACGCTGTGCTTGCGGACAGTGCCGAATCCATCAACTCCGTTGACGACGCCATCTTCCAGGGCAAGGCGCAAACTGAAGCATTGGCGTTCTATAACAGCGGTACAGCTCTCCAGGACTCGATCGACTACATCAAGCGGTGGGTCGGCGAGGACGACACGTGGATCGGCAGCACACGCTACTTTGACCATGAAGTCAGCTTTCTTGACGACGGCTCGGCAGTGGTCATCTACTGCATTGATCAGAGCAAGGCGTTCATCAAGGATGGAAAGACGGAAGAGGTCGACAGGTCGCCCGCCTCGAAAGATTCGTACGCCTTGACCAATACCCGACTCGTCGAGAACGAGGAGGGCGTGTGGCAAACCGTCGAGATCGAGGCGAAGAGGGGGGCATCTGAATGCCACCCGTGACGACACCTCCGGGTGGCGGCGTTGGTCTCTTGGTGACCGAATACTTCCTGGACCCGACCCAAGTCCTTCCGCTGGCGGCGGTCGTCGCGACAACCGGTGGAAAGTCCCGCTCCACGGACGGTGAGTCGAACCCATGGCCTCAGAAGTGTACGGTGTGGAACCCGAGAGACCCGGCCCTATCGAGCACTTCGAGCAGACTGCCTCCACAAGCCAGGTGCTGTGGGCAGCCGTGGTGCTCGGGCTAGTCATCTGTGGCCTCTTTGCGTTACTGATCTTCGGTGGAGTAACCAAAGAGGACTGGCAAGCATACGCGATCGGAGCCCCCCTGCTTGCGCTTCTGATCTTCGCAGGGCGGCGGCAGTACCGCTTCGCTCGAAGTCCCTTCACCATCCTACTTCTGGCGCTCTCTGCCGTTTCCTTGCTATTCATCTTCATGGGGGCCAGTGACGAGATCGTGCTGAACAAGCGGGGATACCGGACTGATGCCGTCGTGACAGAGGTGGAAAAACATGCCCGTCGCTTTCCCACGTGCAAGCTGGCGGAGCCGGACGGCGATCCCATCCATGGCTCCGTTCCCTGTGGTGACCGCAACGTAGGGGACCGCCTCACCGTCACCGCCGATCCCTTGGGGAAGGTTGACCCCGCAGAGGGGTCGACGGACTGGAAACGAGTATCCGTGGGTTTCGCAGTCTGCATTTACCTCATTATGTTCTCCACCGTTCTCGGCGCTGCGCAGGGCATCCACAGGCGTGGAACCATCCGGCGCTGGTCGCCGCCTGCCGCACCCCCGCGCAACTACGGGAGACCGTCCTTCCCGTTTCCGCCACCGCCCCCTGAAGGCTGATGCCTACGAGGCGGGGACCGGTTCGCCCGTTGGGAAGCTTTTGGCAGGACAGCAGAGGCGTGAGCTGCCATCGTGTGCATGATGCGGTGCGGGCCGATCATGCGGTCGGTCCGCCCGACCGCTCCGGCCACCGCGGGCTGATGCCGGTCAGCCGACGGGCCGCAGGCGCCGGTGGGTGATCAGGCAGCAGGCGCGTTTGAGAAACGCGTCGCAGAGTGGTCGGCTCGCTTCCAAGGTGGTGTCCCACCGAGTGGTGTAGGTTCGTTCGACTCGCTGTGCCCCACGGACACCAAGCTGCCGGTCCGCGCGCCGAGTTCGTTCGAATTGGCCAGCGTCTCTACACCACTCGACGGGGCACCATCGCTTCCAAGGCGTCAGAGCGATTTCATCGGCGGAAGGTTCTTTCAGCAGTCCCCCCGTGCGACACGTACGGCCGCCCGCCGGATCGGGCAGCCTCGTGGGCGCGCGCCAGGTCGACCGGCTCCACCGGGGCGTCCGCGGCGGTCTCGGCCACCGCCTGAGTCCACCGCTCGGCCTCCGATGCGCCGGGGCGGCGCGTCTCCGCGCCGCGCACGGCCCGCCCGTGGCGTGGGCCGGCCGTGCGGGGGCCGGGTGGCAGCGCGGGGTGCGGCGTTACGTGGTGCCCGTGGGGGTCTTGTCCGCCAGCATCGCCTCCATCTGCGCGATCTGGGTCTTCTGGGTGGTCAGCATGTCCGTGGCCCACTGGCGCAGGGTCTCGTCGCTGCCGTTGATGATGACGTCCCGCAGCATGCGGACGGCGCCCTGGTGGTGCTCGATCATCAGTGTCAGGTACTGCACGTCGAACGCCGTTCCCGAGGATGCGCCGAGCGTGTCGATCTCCGCCGGGGTTGCCATGCCCATCCGTTCGAGCATTTCCGGGTTCTGCAGCAGGCGCTGGTACGCCTGCTCGGCGTCGGTCACCGTGAGGTCGTGCCATCCCTGCCAGGACTGCATCATGTAGATCTCAAGGTCCTGCTCGACGTCGATCCGTTCGGCGAGCGCGAGCACGGCGTCGTCGGTGGACCGGGTCGGGGCCAGTCGGCTCATGACGAGCGCCTGGTAGTGGTGCGGGATCATCATGGTGACGAACTGGGCGTCGGCTTCGTTCGCCGCGGCCTGTGCCGCGGCCGCGGGTGCCCGGGCGCTGTCCGCCGCCGCGGGTGTCGTCCCTTCGGCGTGGGCGGCCCCGGTCGCGAGGGCGGCCAGGCAGACGGCGGACAGCAGCGTGCCCGTGGCTCTCCGGTGCTTCACGGTGTGCCGTTCCCTTCCGCCCCGCCACGCGGTGGGTTCGTGGCCGCGCGCGTGGCGGGCTGCGTCAGTGGGTGGAACGGGCCCCGCCGGGCGCACCGGCGGGGCCCGTGGGAAGGGTCAGTCCTTGGTGATGCTGTACTGGGTCTGCGCGTTCAGGTAGTCCAGCCTGATCTTGTTGGCCTTGCCGAATCCGCGTCCCTTGACGCGGAGGACGTCGAGGCCCTTGGTCATGTCGCTGGAGTAGACGAAGCCGTTGTACCAGTACGCGGACCAGGAGCCGCCGCCCGTCAGCTGGTCCTCCGAGATCGGGCCGCGCTCGAAGTAGCCGATCTCGGCCGGGTTGTCCGGGTCCGTGAAGTCGACGATCGAGACGCCGCCCTGGTACCAGGACTGCACGAAGATGTCGCGGTCCTTGACCGGGATCAGGGAGCCGTTGTGGGCGACGCAGTTCTCGGTGTCGGCCTGGTGCCGCGGGATCTTGAAGTAGCTACGGAACTTCAGTTTCCGGTTGTCGCCGACGCCGGTGATGTCGAAGATGGAGTCGGCGCCGCGCTCCGGCCCGATCCGCTCGTTGCAGGTGGGTGCGCCGCCGCCGCCCAGTTCGTCGGTGAAGATGACGCGGCTGGCGTCGTTGTTGAACGTCGCCGAGTGCCAGAAGGCGAAGTTGGGGTCGGAGACGGTGGTGATGACCTTCGGGGCCACCGGGTCGGAGATGTTCATCAGGACGCCCTGGCCCATGCAGGCGCCCGCGGCGAGGTCCTTCTGGGGGAAGACGGTGATGTCGTGGCAGCCCGCGGTGCCGGGGGCGCCGCCGTCGGGGAAGAGGACCGGCTCGGCGACCACGGAGGCGGACTCGGGGTCGTCCAGCGGGACTTCCACGACCGAGATCGAGTCGTGCGGGGGCTGGCAGTTCGGGAACGCCTCGTCCGGGCCGTAGGAGGAGACGTAGAGGTGGGCCTTGTCCTTGCCGGGCACCAGGGTGTGCGTGTGGGAACCGCACTTGGTCTGGATCGACTTGACGTACTCCGGCTCGGTCACGTCGCTGATGTCGAAGATCCGGATGCCTTCCCAGGCGTCCGGGTCGGCCGGTGAGGTGGAGTCGGAGGCGCAGGAGTCGTCGGTCCGTGCCGAGTCGACGGAGAAGAAGAGCAGCTTTCCGTCTTCGGAGACGGTGGGGTCGCCCTGCCCGCCGGGGCACGAGAACTGGGAGATGATCCTCGGGCGCCGGGGCTTCGTGACGTCGTAGATGGTGAAGCCGCCGTAGCTGCCCTGGATGGCGTAGTCGCCCCAGAACGCGAGGTCGCTGTGGGTGGCGTTGACCAGCGGGCCCTGCCTGGGGATGTGCGCGACCGGTTTGACGTTCTTGCTGTGCGATATCTCGTTCTCGCCCAGGTCGGTCTGGGCGGTGGCCGGGCCTGCCAGCCCGACCGACGTGATCACTAAGGCGCCGGCGACCACGGCCGCCTGGAGCGCGCGGCGGGTTCTGCGGCCGACTGCGGAGATGTGCATACGAGCCCTCCCCTTGCGTACGGCAGTCCAGATCACCGCAATATAGATCCATGTAATGAACAGATCAATGCCATGCACCTGTCGGGCGTCGGGGGCGGGCCCTGCCCCGCGGCCTGCGGCCCGCCGGCTACGGGACGGGCCCCTCCCCCGCCGCCCGGGCCTCCTCGCGCCGCTTCACGTAGTCCCACCAGCGCTGCTCCAGCCGGCCGTTCTCGTCCCGCAGGAACGCGAAGAACTCCGCCGTCTCCTCGACCCGCCGGCCCGCCGGCGTCTCCGGCCCCAGCACGGCGATGCCCGCCTGGAGCGTCTGCTCGAAGTGCCTGATGCTCTGCTCCCGCTGCGCGAAGATCTGGTACCAGCGGTCGCCCTCCACCCGGTACCGCTCGCGCCGCGAGCCCGGCTCGCGCTCGCGGGTGATGAGGCCGACCTGCCCCAGGTAGCGCACCGCGCCCGAGACCGCCGCCGGGCTGACGTGCAGCCGCTCGCCCACCTCCGCGGCGGTGAGCGCGCCGGCGTCGTCCGCCAGGATGCACGCGAAGACCCGCGAGGCCATCCGCTGCATGCCCATCTCGGTCAGCTCGCCGGCCACCCGTTCGACGTACCGCGCGACCGCCTGCCGGTCGCGCCCGGGACGCCCGTCCCCGACCACGTCCCTGTCCCCGTCCCCGTTTCCGTCCCCGTACGTGTCCTCGCGGCCCACGCGCGCATCGCCTCCGGCGCGCCCGGCGCGTCTTTCACGCTCCGCGCCCGCCTCGCGCTCCTCGCGCCCGTCACGCTTCTGATCTGCCACTTCTCTACGTTCTCCCCGTCGGATCCCCGCCGTGTTCGATACTAACGGTTTCTTAACTTCACAAGTTTGTGAAGATTCGGGTAGCTTCATTCTATGACCAAGGCAATCACCGTCTCCGGCCTCACCAAGACATTCGGCCGGACCCGTGCGCTCGACGGCCTCGACCTCGACGTGGAGACGGGCGAGGTGCACGGCTTCCTCGGCCCGAACGGGGCGGGCAAATCCACCACCATCCGCGTGCTGCTCGGCCTGCTGCGCGCCGACACGGGCACCGCCCAGGTGCTCGGCGGCGACCCGTGGACCGACGCCGTCACCCTCCACCGCCGACTGGCCTACGTGCCGGGGGACGTCGAGCTGTGGCCCAACCTCACCGGCGGTGAGGCTATCGACCTGCTCGCGCGGCTGCGCGGCGGCATCGACCAGAAACGGCGCGACGACCTCATCGAACGCTTCGACCTGGACCCGACCAAGAAGGGCCGGAGCTACTCCAAGGGCAACCGGCAGAAGGTCGCCATCGTCGCCGCCCTCGCCTCCGACGCCGAGCTGCTCCTCCTCGACGAGCCCACCGCGGGCCTCGACCCCCTCATGGAGGTCATCTTCCAGGACGTCATCACCCAGGCGAAGGCCGACGGCAAGACCGTCCTGCTCTCCAGCCACATCCTGGCCCAGGTGGAGAAGCTCGCCGACCAGGTCAGCATCATCCGGCTGGGCAAGGTCGTGCAGTCCGGCACCCTCAGCGAGATGCGCCACCTGACCCGTACGACCATCGAGGCCGAGACCGAGCGGGCCCCCACCGGCATCGACGAGCTGCCGGGCATCCACCAGCTGCGTACCGACGACGGCCGGGTCCGCTTCGCCGTGGACGGCGAGCACCTGGACGCCGCCGTGCGCCGCCTCGGCGACTTCGGCATCCGCAGCCTGGTCAGCCATCCGCCCACGCTGGAGGAGCTGATGCTCCGCCACTACGGCGACGAGCTGGAGCACAACGGCCACCACTCGGAGGCGGGAGCGGCCTGATGTCTGCCACCTCCGCTACGGACACGAAGACCCGCGCCCCCGCGCCCCCGCGCGCCCCGGAGAGCGGGAGCGCGCTGGCCGGCACCCGGACGCTGTTCCGGTTCGCGCTGCGCCGGGACCGCGTGCGGCTGCCCGTCTGGGTGTTCGCGCTGTTCCTCGGGACCGTCTCCAGCGTCAACAGCTTCGACACCTCCTACCCCGAGCCCAAGGACCGGGCGGACATCGCCGAGACCATCGACAGCCCGGCCGGCCTGGCCATGACCGGGCCCGAGCACTACCTCGACGACTACAACATCGGCTCGATGACCGGCCACCAGATGCTCGCCTTCACGGCGGTGCTGGCCGGCATCATGAGCGTGCTGATCATCTCCCGGCACACCCGGACCGAGGAGGAGACGAACCGCGCCGAGCTGGTCCGCTCCGCCGTCGTCGGCCGGCACGCCTACCTGACCGCCGCGCTCGCCGTCGCCGGCGTCGCCAACCTGGCGCTCGGGCTGCTCCTGGCCGCCGGCCTGAGCGGCATGGGCGTCGACGGCATCGACGGCCAGGGCGCCCTGCTCTACGGGCTCGCGCACACCGCCATCGGCATGCTCTTCGCCGCCGTCGCCGCGGTCACCGTGCAGGTCACCGCGTACGCCCGCGGCGCGTCCGGCATGGCGATGGCGGTCATCGGCGCGGCGTACGCGCTGCGCGCCGCCGGCGACGTCGGCAGCGACTGGGTGTCGTGGCTCTCGCCGATCGGCTGGATCCAGCGCACGTACGTGTTCGTCGACAACCGCTGGTGGCCGCTGCTGCTCGTGGTCGTCGCGGCCGCGGGCACCGCCGCCGCCGGCTACGTCCTCAGCACCCGCCGGGACGTCGGCGCCGGACTCAAGGCCGCCCGCCTCGGCAGCCCCACCGGCTCCGAGGGCCTCACCAACCCGCTCGGCTTCGCGCTGCGCCTGCACCGCGGGCTGCTCACCGGCTTCGGCGCCGGCGCGCTGCTGCTCGGCGTGATGTACGGGTCGATCCTCGGCGACGCCGAGGAGATGATCGAGGGCATCGACGAGCTGGAGGAGCAGCTGGCCGAGGTCGGCGGCGCCAACGTGGCGGAGTCGTTCGCCTCGGTGGTGATGATCGTCATCGCCGTGGTCGCCGCGATCTACGTCGTGATGGCCGCCCTGCGCCCCCGCGCGGAGGAATCCGCGGGCCGCGCCGAGCCGCTGCTCGCGACCGCGCTGTCGCGCAGCCGCTGGGTCCTCAGCCACACGATCGTCGGCGCGCTCGGCGGTACGGCCATGATGCTGCTCGCCGGCATCGGCTTCGGCGCCGCGGGCGCCGCCTCCACGGGCGACGGCGAGCTGTTCTTCAAGCTCGTCGGCGCGGCCCTGGCCTACTCGCCGGCCCTGTGGGTCGCCATGGGCCTGGCGGTCGCGCTCTTCGGGTGGATCCCGCGGGCCGTGGCGGTGGCCTGGGTGGTGCCGGTGTACGGCTTCGTCGTCGGCTACCTCGGCGAGATCCTCAAGTTCCCGGACGTCCTCAACGACCTGTCCCCCTTCGGGCACGTGCCGCAGCTCCCGGCGAAGGACATGTCGTGGACGCCGATGCTGGCGCTGACCGCGATCGCGGTGGGGCTGGTGTGGCTGGGCCTCGCGGGGTTCCGCCGGCGGGACCTGGAGACCAAGTAGCGGACCGGCCGGAACACGGACGAGGGGGCGGGCGCCCCGCCGGGGAGGCGGGGGGCCCGCCCCCGACGCGTGCGGTGCCGCCGGCCGCTCACGCGTCCCGGTCCGCGGGAAGCCGTCACGCCGTGATCACCGGGGCGGGGGCGGGAGCAGGAAGTTCTCGCCCGTACGGCCCGCCAGGTGGTCGCGTACGTTGCGGAGGGTCGCGTCGACGATCTGGCCCACCGCGTCGGCGGTGAAGTACGCCTGGTGGGAGGTGACCAGGACGTTGCCGAAGGTCATCAGCCGGGCCAGCCGGTCGTCCGTCATCACCTCCAGCGACCGGTCGTGGTGGAACAGCCCGGCCTCCTCCTCGTACACGTCCAGGCCCACCCCCGCCAGGCGGCCGGCGCGGAGTGTCTCGACGAGGGCGTCGGTGTCGACGAGGCCGCCGCGGCTGGAGTTGACGAGGATCGCGTCGTCCTTCATGGCCGCCAGCGCCGCCGCGTCCACCGTGTGATGCGTCTCGGGCAGCAGCGGCACGTGCAGGCTGACCAGGTCGGACTCGGCGAACAGCCGATCCGTGCCGACGTAGGTCATGCCCAGCGCCAGGCACTCCGGGTTCTCCGCGACGTCGCTGCCGAGCAGCCGCATGCCGAAGCCGTGGGCGATCCGGGCGAAGGCCGCGCCGATCTTGCCGGTGCCGAGGACTCCGGCCGTACGGCCGTGGAAGTCGCGGCCCATCAGCCCGTCGAGACGGAAGTCGAACTCGCGGGAGCGGGTGGCGGCGCGGACCAGGCGGCGGTTGACGGCGAGCGCCAGGGCCCAGGCGAACTCCGCGACGGAGTGCGGGGAGTAGTGGGAGACGCGGGCCACGGAGAGGCCGGCGTCCCGGGCGGCGTCGAGGTCGATGTTGTTGTAGCCGGTGGAGCGCTGGGCGACGAACCGGGTGCCGCCGGCCGCGAGGCGGTGCAGGACGTCGCCGTCCAGCTCGTCGTTGACGCCGGTGAGGACGATCCCGTAGCCGGCGGCGGTGGGCACGGTGTCGCGGTTGAGGAACAGGTCGAGGCAGCGCAGCGGGTGCGCGTCGCCGAACTCCGCCGCGAAGGCGGGTTCGATCACCGGGCGCTCGTCGGCCGGCACGCCGTACGCGACGATCTCCATTCCCGTGCCTCCTCCGGCCCTCCGGCGCGTAGCCCCCTGTCCCCATGTTCGGCCCCGGCGGCCCCGGCTGCCTCCCGGCCTACGCCGAACGCACCGCCCGGACCGCCCGCTCCCGGCCGAGGAGCGGCCCGGCCGACGGGCTCCTTGCGCGGCGGTGACGGTTCAGCCCGCCCGGAGCCGCCGCAGGCGCCCGGTGGCCTCGCGCAGGACGTCCTCGCGTTTGCAGAAGGCGAAGCGCACGTGGCTGCGCGCCGGGCCGGGGTCGTCGTAGAAGACCGACGTCGGGACGGCGACGACGCCGATTCGTTCCGGCAGGGACAGGCAGAACGCGACGCCGTCCTTCTCGCCGAGCGGGGTGATGTCGGTGGTGATGAAGTAGGTGCCGGACGGGCGGAAGACCTGGAAGCCCGCTTCCGCGAGGCCGTCGGACAGCAGGTCCCGCTTCGCCTTCAGGTCGTCGCGCAGCGCGGCGTAGTAGCTGTCGGGGAGTGCGAGCGCTTCGGCCACCGCGTACTGGAAGGGGCCGGCGCTGACGTACGTGAGGTACTGCTTGGCCGTGCGCACGGCCGCGAGCAGGGGTGGCGGCGCCACGACCCAGCCCACCTTCCAGCCGGTGAACGAGAAGGTCTTGCCCGCGGACGAGATGGACACCGTGCGCTCGCGCATGCCGGGCAGGGAGGCGATCGGCAGGTGTTCGCCGTCGAAGACCAGGTGTTCGTAGACCTCGTCGGTGACGACGAGGAGGTCGCGTTCGACGGCGAGTTCGGCGATGGCGGTCAGCTCGGCGCGGGTGAGGACGGTGCCGGTGGGGTTGTGGGGGGTGTTCAGGAGCAGCAGCCGGGTGCGGGGGGTGACGGCGGCGCGCAGGGCGTCGAGGTCGGGGCGGAAGTCGGGGGCGCGGAGGGTGACCGGGACGCGCTGGGCGCCGGCCATGGCGATGGTGGCGGCGTACGAGTCGTAGTACGGCTCCAGGGCGACGACTTCGTCGCCGGGTTCCAGCAGGGCGAGCATCGCGGCGGCGATCGCCTCGGTGGCGCCCGCGGTGACGAGGATCTCGGAGTCGGGGTCGAACGTCAGCCCGTAGAACCGCCGCTGGTGCTCCGCGACGGCGTGGCGGAGCTCGGGGATGCCGGGGCCGGGCGGGTACTGGTTGCCGTGGCCGTCGCGGACGGCGCGGGCCGCGGCGTCGGCGATCTCGGCGGGGCCGTCGGTGTCGGGGAAGCCCTGTCCGAGGTTGAGGGCGCCGGTACGCGCCGCGAGGGCGGACATCTCCGCGAAGATGGTCGTGCCGTGGCCCTCCAGCCTACGGTTCAGCAGCGGCCGTGCACGCATCGTGGCTCCTCGTCTCGGGTCCGGTGACCATCCTCATGATGAGGGTTGAGGAGCACTCGCGCCGGGAACATCCGGTGGTACACCGGACCTCCGCGGGGGCGGGGGAGATTGGGAGGTTCCGATGGGATTCCTCATTTTTGCCGTGGTCGCGATCGGGTTAGTCGTGGGTCTGTCCGCCGCCGCGAGCAGGCGCAGCACCCACCGCCGCTCGATGTACGGCGGGACGAGCCGCTGGGGCGGCCTGGGCGGCGACAGCGGCGGGACGGACGCGGTCGGCTGGAACGGTGACTTCGGCGGCGGCGGCAGCGGCGGCGACGGAGGGGGCAGCGGCGGCGGCGGTGGCGACGGGGGCGGGGGCGGCGGCGGCTTCTAGTCGGCGGAAAAGAACAACTGACCAGTCTCGCGCCCGTACGACGGAACCCGGTGAAGAAGGGTAAAAACGCTGTCGGCGGGCGGCACTTCGTGATTCCGTATTTCCCGGGCGCATTCCCCAGTTGCCGGGTGTGCACGCGTACGTCCCGGCCTGCGCCCGTACCGTGGTCCCGCCATGCGGCGGGCGGCCCGATGTCTTTCCACCCTGCCTGCGGAGCCGACCCATGCTCACCACTCTCACCACCTCGTACACGGACACCCGGGCCCAGGACCTCGCGTGGCGGCTCGGGCTGGACCCCATGCCGGCGCTCGCGCTGCTCGACCTGCGCCTCGGCTCCGCCGACGTGCAGCTGCGGCTGCTCGGGGCCTCGCACCAAGTGCTGCTGCGGGACGGCGACTCGGCCTGTTCCGAGACCGTCGCCTGCCTGCCCGGCAGCACCACCCCGCTCCCCCTCGGCGTGGCCAAGCAGGTCGCCGGGTGGGAGTACGAGTTCGCCGCGCGGGTCGAGACGCTCTCCCGCGGCGCCTTCGAGTCCCGCGCGCAGGAGCTGCTGGCGCTGGTCGCCGACCATCCGCGCGGGCTCGCCGGGACCTTCCCGGGCAGCCCGTACGCGTTCACGGCGCTGCTGGTGCACCGCCAGGACGACGTCGTCGGCTGGCGCACCTGGCACTCGTACCCCCAGGAGGGGCGCCTGGTGGCGACCCGGACGACGATGGCCGCGCGGGTCGCGGAGCCGGTCTAGCGGCGTTCCGCGGGCGCCGCCGGACCTTCAGCTTAGGGCAATTTGCCTATGCCTAGGGCATATTGCACACGTGTGGGTGACAATGGGCGGCACCAGCGCAAACGTATCGTTCCTCCGTGATCGAACCGTACGAGCAGACGACGCGCGCCCCCGGCCGCGCCCCCGCGCTGCCGGGCGCGCCGCCGCCCGCCCTCCCGGTGCGGCCCGCCACCGGGCGGTTCCTCGTGCTCGCCACGGTCTTCGTCTGCGCCGCCTGCGGGCTGGTGTACGAGCTGGAGCTGGTCGCCCTCGGCTCGTATCTCATCGGCGACTCCGTCACCCAGGCGTCCGTCGTGCTGTCCGTCATGGTCTTCGCGATGGGCGTCGGATCGCTCCTGGCCAAGCGGCTGCGCATCCGCGCCGCGGTCGCCTTCGGCGCGGTCGAGGCGGTGCTCGCGCTGCTCGGCGGGCTGTCGGCGATGGCGCTGCACGCCTGCTTCGCGTGGTTCGGCCAGCCGCGGTTCATGCTCGTGGGGTACGCGCTGGCGATCGGCGTCCTCATCGGCGCCGAGGTGCCGCTGCTGATGACGCTGATCCAGCGCGTCCGGCGGCAGGACGCGGGCGGCGCGGTGGCCGACCTCTTCGCCGCCGACTACGTGGGGGCGCTGGCCGGCGGGCTCGCCTTCCCGTTCGTCCTGCTGCCCTGGCTCGGGCAGCTCTCCAGCTCGCTCGTCACGGGGGCGGTCAACGCCACGGCGGGGTGCGCGCTGGTGCTCTACCTCTTCCGGTACGACCTGAGCCGGCGCGCGCGCTGGGCGCTCTGCGCGGCGAACGCGACCGTCCTGGCGCTGCTCGCGCTGGCCGCGCTGCTGTCCGCCCCCTTCGAGAGCGCGGCGCGCCACGCGGTGTACGGCGCGGGGGTGCGCTTCGCGCAGCGGACGGACGTCCAGGACATCGTCCTCACGGCGGACCGGGACGGCTCCGTGGCGCTGTATCTGGACGGGCAGCTGCGGGTCGACTCCGCGGACGAGCGGCGGTACCACGAGGCGCTGACCCGGCCGGCGCTGGCCGCGCCGGACTCCCGGCGGCGGGTCCTCGTCCTCGGCGGCGGCGACGGCCTGGCGGCGCGCGAGGCGCTGCGGCACGCGGACGTCGCGGAGGTGACGGTGGTCGAGCTGGACCCGGGCCTGAGCCGGCTGGCCGCCGAGGACCCCCGGCTGACCCGGCTCAACGAGCACGCGTACGGGGACCCGCGGCTGCGGGTCGTGCACGCGGAGGCGTTCGACTGGCTGCGGCGCGAGGCGCCGGACGGGCGGTACGACGTGATCGTCTCGGATCTGCCGGGCCCGGAGAACACGCGGAGCGCGAAGCTGTACTCGCAGGAGTTCTACGGGCTGGCGGAACGGGCGCTGGCGGACGGGGGGCGGCTGGCGGTGCACGCGGCGTCGTGGCCGGGGGACGGCCCCGGTGCGCCGGGCGGGGGTGCGGCGGACCGGCTGTGGACGGTCGCGGCGACCGTACGGGCCGCGGGGCTGACCCCGTCCGCGTACGAGGCGGGCGACGCGAAGGGCGACGACCGCTGGGGTTTCGTGCTCGCCGCCCGCCGGCCCTCCGCCCCGGCGCTGCCCCCGGGCGCCGCGCCGCTGACGCCGCCGCCGGACGCGGCGGAGCTGGCGCCGTCGACGCTGCTGCACCCGCGGTATCCGGGGTGAGACGGCGCGGCACGGGGGGGACTTTGCGCTGGTAGGAGGCCGTACGGCGCCTCCCGGCGGTGGGCGGGCGACCCGTTCCGCCACCCGCCGCAGAACCCTGTGCCGACCACGTTCCCCGTGGGTAGGCTCCGGTCCATGGAGCGAGAGGTCTACGTACCGCAGCCCGCAGAAACCGTTCGCCGCGCCCTGTCCGACGCCGAGCGGGTCGCCCGCAACGTCCCCGGCCTGGCGCTCGACGCCGGTGAGGAGGCGGCGGCGGCCGAGCCGGGCACGCTGCGCGGCCGGCTCCGGCTCCGCGTCGCCGGCTCCAGCATCACGTACCGCGGCACCCTGCGGGTGACCCCGCGGGGTGACTCCGTCGCCGTCGAGGCCGAGGGCGGGGAGTCGCGCGGGAGCGGTTCGGTGACGGTGTCGCTGACCCTCACGCCGCGCGCCGGGGCCGAGCCGGGGACGACGGCGCTGCTGTGCGCGGGCACGGTGTCGAGCACCGGGCGGCTGGCCGCCGTGGCGCCGGCGCAGGCGGGCGCGGCGGGCGTACGGCTGCTGGAGCGGTTCGCGGACGGCCTGGCGGCGGACCTGACGGCGGAGCCGCTGGCGGAGGCGGCGGACGAGCCGGTGAAGGGGCCGGTGGAGCTCGGCGAGCCGGCGGAGCCGCCCCGCCCCGACGTCGGCCCTGACGTCGGCCCCGACGTCGGACTCGGCGACGACAACGAGCGCGCCATCCCCGGCATCCCGGCCCCCGAGCAGTCCGGTGAGCAGTCCCCCGAGACCCCGCCCGCCAACGGCACGGGCACCGGTAAGGTCTTCGACGCCGAGGTGCCGCCGCCGTCGCTCGACCCGCTCGCCGACGAGGTCCTCGACGCCCTCGCCGACGAGGAGGAGAACGCGGACGAGCCGGTCGACGACCTGCTGGAGGAGCCGGAGGCCGCGCACGCCCGGCGCACGATGATCGGGCGCAGCGCGGAGGAGGTCGACCACGCCCCGCCGCGCGGCCGGTACGCCCCCACGCCGGCCGCGGACGCGCCCGTGCCCACGGCCGGACTCCGCTGGATGGCGCCGGCCGCGGCGCTGGCGGTGGCGACGGCGGTCATCGTCAGCCGCGCGCTGCGCCGCCGCCGCTGACCGCCTCCGGCGGGGGCGGTGGGCTCGCCGGGCGCCGGTGTGGACCGCCCCGTTCCGGCGACGCGGACCCCCTGGATCCGCCCCGTCCGGGAACCGCACCGCCTTCGCTCGGCGCGCCGCTGCCCGGCAGCGTGGGCGCCCACGCACCGCTCGCCGCGCGGACGCCCGCGCCCCGACCCCAGCCGCGGACGCCCGCCACGCGCCGTCGCGACGCCTCAGCCCGCACCCACGCCCGGGCCGCGCCCGGCTCCCGCACACGCCCACCACCCGGCCACACACGGGCTCCCGCTCCCGGTCCGCGCCCCACGCTCCACCCCGCCGACGCAGCCCCACCCCCGGCCCCACGCGGCGACCCGCGGGTCCTGCGCGCCGGTCCGTCCCCGCCCTCGTCTAGGCTCTGGACGTGCCCACACGTCTCACCGCCGGCGACGCCGAGTTGACGATGGACCCGCGCAACGGCTGCCGCGTCGCGAGCCTCCGCGTCGCCGGCACCGAACTGCTCCGGCCCGGCGACCGCTACGGCTGCTTCCCCATGGTCCCCTTCTGCGGCCGCCTGGAGCTCGGCGAGTTCCGCAACGGCGGCGTCAAACACCGCCTCCCCGCCGACGCCCCGCCGCACGCCATCCACGGCACCGGCCGCGACACCGCCTGGCGCACCCTGCGCGCGGACGACGCCGCCGCGGCGTTCGCGTACGACCTCGCCGACCCCTGGCCGTACCCGGGACGGGTGACGCAGCTGGTCGAGCTGGAGCCCGGCCAGGTGACGCTCACGCTCGCCGTGGAGACCGCCGGCGACTCCTTCCCCGCGCAGGCCGGCTGGCACCCCTGGTTCGTACGCCACCTCCCCGGAAGCGGCGACGACGGCGGCGTACGCCTCGGCTTCGACGCCGCCTGGCAGGAGGAGCGCGGCGCGGACCACCTCCCCACCGGCAAGCGCATCGACCCGCGGCCCGGCCCGTGGGACGACTGCTTCGGCATGCCCGACGGCGTCGAGGTGACCCTGACCTGGCCGGGTGCGCTGGAGCTGACCGTCAGCAGCCGCGCGGAGTGGGTCGTCGTCTACGACGAGCAGCCCGAGGCCGTCTGCGTCGAACCCCAGTCCGGCCCGCCGAACGGGCTCAACACCCACCCCCGCCTGGTCACCCCCATCGAGCCGCTGGAGGTGTCGACCACCTGGGCCTGGCGCGCCCTCGGCTGAGCGCCCCGGCTCCCCCGGGCCTCCGCGGGCCTCCGCGGGCCTCCCCCCGGCCTGTCCCGGCCGGCCCGGAACCGCTTAGGCTCGGCGCCATGAGCGACGCGCGTGCCGACCTGCTGGGTCAGATCAAGGACAAGGCCGTGGTGCACGGCAAGGTGACCCTCTCCTCCGGCATGGAGGCCGACTACTACCTCGACCTCCGCCGGATCACCCTCGACGGCACCGCCGCGCCGCTCGTCGGCCGGGTCATGCTCGACCTCGCCGCGGCCGCAGGCCTCACGTACGACGCGGTCGGCGGCCTCACCCTCGGCGCCGACCCCATCGCCGACGCCATGCTGCACGCCTCCGCCGCCGCGGGCGACCGCGCCCGCCCGCTCGACGCCTTCGTCGTGCGCAAGGCGAGCAAGACCCACGGCATGCAGCGGCGCATCGAGGGCCCGGACGTCGCGGGCCGCCGGGTGCTGGTCGTCGAGGACACCTCGACGACGGGTGGTTCGGCGCTGACCGCCGTGGAGGCGGTGCGGGAGGCGGGGGCGGAGGTGGTCGCGGTCGCCACGATCGTGGACCGCGACACGGGCGCGGCGGAGCGGGTGCGGGACACCGCCGGCGTGCCGTATCTGTACGCGTACGGCCTGTCCGACCTGGGCCTCGGCTGACGCGTACGGCAAGGTCCTGCCGGTTGGCGCAGGGTTGTCCACAGGGCGGGGAAGCGCGGGGCGACATCTGGGAGGATGGGGGGCACTCCAGGGGCGCCACGGCAACGGAGCCGGCCGCACTCGTACACGCACGCAGTCAGAGCGGTGCCTGCGGTGACCGCAGTGATTGCCTTCATCCAGACACCCGCACGTCTCCAAGGAGCGGACAGATGCCCATCGCAACCCCCGAGGTCTACAACGAGATGCTGGACCGGGCGAAGGCAGGCAAGTTCGCCTACCCGGCCATCAACGTCACCTCGTCGCAGACCCTGCACGCCGCGCTGCGCGGCTTCGCCGAGGCCGAGAGCGACGGGATCGTCCAGATCTCCACCGGCGGCGCCGAGTTCCTGGGCGGGCAGTACAGCAAGGACATGGTGACGGGCGCCGTCGCCCTCGCCGAGTACGCGGCCATCGTCGCCAAGAAGTACCCGGTCAACGTCGCCCTGCACACCGACCACTGCCCCAAGGACAAGCTCGACGGGTACGTGCGCCCGCTGCTCGCCGCCTCCGAGGAGCGCGTCGCCCGCGGGGAGAACCCGCTGTTCCAGTCGCACATGTGGGACGGCTCCGCCGAGACCCTCGCGGACAACCTGTCCATCGCGGCGGAGCTGCTGCCCCGCGCCGCCGCCGCGAAGATCATCCTTGAGGTCGAGATCACCCCGACCGGCGGCGAGGAGGACGGCGTCACCCACGAGATCAACGACGAGCTGTACACCACGGTCGACGACGCGCTGCGCACGGCCGAGGCGCTGGGCCTGGGCGAGCAGGGGCGGTACCTGCTCGCGGCCTCCTTCGGCAACGTGCACGGGGTCTACAAGCCGGGGAACGTCGTGCTCCGCCCCGAGCTGCTGAAGGACCTCCAGGAGGGCGTCGGCGCGAAGTACGGCAAGCAGAGCCCGTTCGACTTCGTCTTCCACGGCGGCTCCGGCTCCTCCGCGCAGGAGATCGCCACCGCCCTGGAGAACGGCGTGGTCAAGATGAACATCGACACGGACACGCAGTACGCCTTCACCCGCCCCGTCGCGGCGCACATGTTCCAGAACTACGACGGCGTGCTGAAGATCGACGGCGAGGTCGGCAACAAGAAGGCGTACGACCCGCGCGCCTGGGGCAAGCTCGCCGAGGCGTCGATGGCCGAGCGCGTGGTCACCGGCTGCGAGCACCTGCGGTCGACGGGCACCAAGCTGAAGTGACACCCCCGCGGACACGCCCCGCGGCGCCGGATCCGGGCCGGGGCCGGGGGGTGTCCGCAAGGTGATCGGCGCGTAAGGATTCCCCGAAACCACCCTCCGGTCCCTACGCGACGGTCACCGCCGGCCGCGGCCGTGGCAGGCTGGAACCCATGGCGATTCACGAGAACCTCCTCGGAGGACCACCCCCCACCCACCTGCCCGAGGACCCCGGGCCGCGCGACCTGCTCGCGAGCGGCGCCGCCCCGTCCGAGGTGGCGGCGAAGTTCCCGGCGTCCTCGCTGGCCTGGGCCCAGCTCGCGGACGACGCCTTCGAGGGCGGCCGCGCCGTCGAGTCGTACGCGTACGCGCGCACCGGCTACCACCGGGGGCTCGACGCGCTGCGCCGCAACGGCTGGAAGGGCCAGGGCCCGGTGCCGTGGGAGCACGAGCCGAACCGCGGCTTCCTGCGCGCCCTCGCCGCCCTCGCCCGCGCCGCGCAGGCCATCGGCGAGACCGAGGAGTACGAGCGCTGCAGCGCGTTCCTGCGCGACAGCTCCCCGACGGCCGCCGAAACCCTCTCCTGAGCCGTACCCCTCTCCACAGCGGCCGGACCGACCCGGCCGTACCCGGTCGGATCGGCCGGTCTTGCCACTCACCGCCGAGCCGCGGATGATGCGAAGTGGGTACGGCGCACCATATGTGCCGTACCCGAGGGGACCGGGGCCCTGTTGCCGGCAGGAAGGGGCGGACCGCTACCCGGTGGCTCTTGTGTGGAGACAGCTCATGAACAGCCGTGCTCACGAACCCCTGCCCGCGTCGGCCGACGGGCACCAGCCCCCGAACCTCGACTTCCGGGGCACCACCCCGTACGAGGACTACGTCCAGGCGGACGTCCTCACCCATCTGCAACACCCGCTCTCGGACGACCCCGGCGAACTCGTCTTCCTGGTGACCACGCAGGTCATGGAGCTGTGGTTCACCGTGGTCGTCCACGAGTGGGAGACCGCCGCCGAGGCGCTGCGCGCCGACGACCTCCCGGTCGCGCTGGCGGCGCTGCGGCGCAGCACGTACGAACTGCGCTCGCTGAACGCCTCCTGGGAGCCGCTCGCGCGGCTCACGCCGCGGCAGTTCAACTCCTACCGCGCCGCCCTCGGCGAGGGCTCCGGCTTCCAGTCGGCGATGTACCGGCGGATGGAGTTCCTGCTCGGCGAGAAGTCCGCGTCGATGCTCGTGCCGCACCGCGGCGCGCCGCGGGTCCACGACGAGCTGGAGAAGCAGCTCGCCGAGCCCAGCCTCTACGACGAGGTGCTGCGCTACCTGGACGCGCACGGACACCGCCTGTCCGCCGCCGTCCTGGACCGCGACCCGGCGCGGCGGTACGAGCCGCACCCGGAGGTGGAGGAGGCGTGGGCGGCCGTCTACGCCGGGCCGCAGGACTCCGGCCTGATCGAGCTCGGCGAGGTGCTGACGGACATCGCGGAGCTGGTGTGGCGCTGGCGCAACGATCACCTGGTGGCCACGCGGCGCGCGATGGGCGGGAAGGTCGGCACCGGCGGCTCGGCGGGGGTGCCGTGGCTGGAGAAGCGGGCCGCGAAGCAGGTGTTCCCGGAGCTGTGGACGGCGCGGAGCCATGTCTGAGGCGTACGGGCCCGCGGCGCGCCCGGGCGCGCCGCGGGCGGGCGGCGGCGGTGCGGGGGCGGCGGCCGGGGGGCCGGCCGGGGGCCCGGACGGGTTCGCGGAGCTGGCGGGCCGGGCGGCGGCGCTGGACCTGGCGGATCCGCTGCGGGGGAAGCGGGCGGAGTTCGTACTCGACGACGCGGAGCCGCCCGGCGCGGGCGCCCCGGACGATGGCGCCCCGGGCACGGGCCCGGCCGGCGCGGAGGGCGGCGGCGCGCCGCCCCCGCGGGTCGTCTACCTCGACGGCAACTCCCTCGGCGCCCTGCCCGCCGCCGTCCCCGCCCGGGTCGCGGACGTCGTGGCGCGCGAGTGGGGGCGGCTGCGGATCCGGTCCTGGACGGAGTCCGGCTGGTGGACGGCGCCGGAGCGGATCGGCGACCGGATCGCGCCGCTGCTGGGCGCCGCCCCGGGCCAGGTGGTCGTCGGCGACTCCACCAGCGTCAACGTCCTCAAGGCCGTCGTCGCCGCGGTGCGCCTCGCGCGGTCCGGCGCCGGGGCGGCCCGCGACGAGCTGCTGGTCGACGCGACGACGTTCCCCACCGACGGCTACGTCGCCGAGTCCGCCGCCCGGCTGACCGGCTGTGCCCTGCGTGCCGTGGAGCCGCACGAGATCGCCGCCACCGCCGGGCCGCGGACCGCCGCCGCGCTGGTCAACCACGTCGACTACCGCACCGGCCGGCGCCACGACCTGCCCGGCACCACCGCCGCCCTGCACGCCGCGGGCGCGCTCGCGGTGTGGGATCTGTGCCACAGCGCCGGCGCCATGCCGGTCGGGCTGGACGAGCACGGCGTGGACCTGGCGGTGGGGTGCACGTACAAGTTCCTGAACGGCGGCCCGGGCGCGCCCGCGTACCTCTACGTACGGCGCGGGCACCAGCCGCGCTTCGACTCCCCGCTGCCCGGCTGGAACTCGCACGCCGACCCCTTCGCCATGTCCGCCGACTACCGCCCGGCGGACGGCGCGGTGCGCGGGCGCGTCGGCACGCCGGACATCCTGTCGATGCTGGCGCTGGAGGCGGCGCTGGAGGTGTGGGACGGCGTGGCGGTCGAGGCGGTGCGGGAGAAGAGCCTGGCGCTGTCGGACTTCTTCCTGGAGTGCGTCGCCGCCCTGCCCGGCGGGTCCGCGCTCACGCCGCTGACCCCGCTGCCGCACGCCGAGCGCGGCAGCCAGGTCGCGCTGCGCTGCGCGGACGCGGAGGCGGTGATGGGCGAGCTGATCGCGCGCGGGGTGGTCGGCGACTTCCGGGCGCCGGATGTGCTCCGCTTCGGCGTGACGCCGCTGTATACCTCGTTCTCGGACGTGTACCGGGCCGCCGGAGTGCTGGGAGAGGTGCTGGATGACCGCCGTTGACGACGTGGACGACGTGGACGACGTGGACGAGGGGGACGAGGCGGACGACGAGGCCCGGGCGCTGTTCGCCCTGCCGCGGGTCGCGCCCGCCCGCACGCTCGCGTACGGGGACCATCCGTCGCAGGTCGTCGACCTGTACGGGGACGAGACGGCGCGGCCGGTCGTGGCGCTGCTGCACGGCGGCTTCTGGCGGGAGCGCTACGACCGGTCCTACCTGACGCCGCTGGCGGCGGCGCTGGCAGCGGACCTGGGGCGGTGCGTGGCGCTGGTCGAGTACCGCCGGGTCGGCGGCGGGGGCGGGTTCCCCGCGACGTTCGACGACCTGCCGCCGGCCCTGGCCGCGCTGCCCGGCGCCGGGCCCGTGCTGCTCGCCGGGCACTCCGCGGGCGGCCACCTCGCGCTCTGGGCCGCCTCGCGGTGCCCCACCGCCGTCTCCCGCGTCGTCGGCGTCGCCGCGGTCGCGGACCTGGCCCGCGCCCACGAGCTGAGCCTCAGCGACGGCGCCGTCGCCGGGCTGCTCGGCGGCGCCGACCGCGTGGCGGAGCGCCTCGACGAGACGGACCCGCTGCGGATGCCGGCCCCCGCGGCGCCGGTGGTGCTGCTCCACGGCGACGCCGACGCCGACGTACCGGTGGAGCTGTCCCGCCGCTACGGCCGCGCCGTGGGCGCCCGGGTGCGGGAGCTCCCCGGCGCCGGCCACTACGCGGCCGTCACCCCCGGCACACCGGCGTACGAGGCGCTGCGCGACGCGCTGGCGGACACCTGACCCCGCCTGGCGCGGCCCGGCACCCGCGCTCTCAGCCCTCCTGCGGCTCGCCGCCGCCTTCTTCGCCCTTCTCGCCGTCCACCTCCTGCTGCAGCCCCAGCGTCTCCACGAGCCACTTGTCGAACTCGATCGACGCCCGCACCCAGCTCACGGTGCTCGACACGAAGTGCTCCAGCGCCACGCCCGTGCCGATCAGCATCTGCGCCTCGCCGATCAGCCGGACGGAGCCGTCGTCGTGCGTGTGCGTGTAGACCTTGGGCCACAGCGTGCGGCGGTTCCAGTCGTCGATGGCCTCCAGCAGCTGCGGCTTGACGTCCAGCTCGTGCTGCCGGTCGTAGAAGGTGCGTACCGAATAGAGCTGCTGCTCTCCCTCGCCGCGGAACATGAAGTACGTACGGAAGTGTTCCCACGGCGCCGCAAGGTCCCCCTCCTCGTCGACGACGTACTTGAGCTCCATCTGGTCGAGCAGCTGCTTGACCAGATCCTGGTCGGGCACGATGGGCCCCTGCGGGCCGCTGCTGCCGGAGGATTCGGGCTGCTGGCCCCCGAAATTCGGAATCGAGGACGGGTCGATGCTCACGTGGGGTTCCCTTCGAACGGTTCCCGCCCATCCTCCCCCACCGGGGCCCCGTGCCCGCAACCCGGCGACGACACCCTGTGGACAACCCGCGACCGCACCCGTACGGCGCCCGCCTACTGCGCCGGGCCCACCAGCAACTGGTCCCCGAACACGTCCACCCGCACCGTGTCCCCGTCCCGCACCTCGCCCGCCAGGATCTCCTTCGCGAGCTGGTCGCCGATCGCCGTCTGCACCAGCCGCCGCAGCGGCCGTGCCCCGTAGCTGAGGTCGGGCTCCGGCTCGTCCGCCGGCACGCCGAGGCGCGCGAGCCACGCCAGCGCCGCGTCGCTGACCTCCAGCGTGAGCCGGCGCTCGGCGAGCCGGTCCTGCAGATGGCCGATCTGGATGCCGGCGATGCGCTTGAGCTGGTCGCCGCCGAGGGCGTGGAAGACGACGAGGTCGTCGAGCCGGTTGAGGAACTCGGGCCGGAAGACCTTCCGTACGGTCTCCAGCACCCCCTCCCGCTTCTGCTCGTCCTTGATCATCGGGTCGACGAGGAAGGTGGAGCCGAGGTTGGAGGTGAGGATGAGGATGGTGTTGCGGAAGTCGACGGTCCGGCCCTGGCCGTCCGTCAGCCGGCCGTCGTCCAGCACCTGCAACAGGATGTCGAAGACCTCGTTGTGCGCCTTCTCGATCTCGTCCAGCAGGATCACCGAGTACGGGCGCCGCCGCACGGCCTCGGTGAGCTGCCCGCCCTCCTCGTACCCGACGTAGCCGGGCGGGGCGCCCACCAGCCGCGACACGGCGTGCTTCTCGCCGTACTCGCTCATGTCGATGCGGACCATGGCCCGCTCGTCGTCGAAGAGGAAGTCGGCCAGCGCCTTGGCCAGCTCGGTCTTGCCGACGCCCGTGGGGCCGAGGAAGAGGAACGAGCCCGTCGGCCGGTTGGGGTCGGCGATGCCGGCGCGGCTGCGGCGCACGGCGTCGGAGACGGCCCGTACGGCCTCGTCCTGGCCGATGAGCCGGCGGCCCAGCTCCTCCTCCATGCGCAGCAGCTTCTGTGTCTCGCCCTCCAGCAGCCGGCCGGCGGGGATGCCGGTCCAGGAGGAGATGACGTCGGCGATGTCGTCGGAGGCCACCTCCTCCTTGACCATCGTGTCCCGCTTGACCTCCTCCTCCGCCGCGGACGCCTCCTCCAGCTCGCGCTCCAGGGCGGGCAGTTCGCCGTAGAGGAGCTTGGAGGCGGTGTCGAAGTCGCCGTCGCGCTGCGCCCGCTCGGCGGTGCCGCGCAGCTCGTCGAGCCGCTCCTTCAGCTCGCCGACCCGGTTGAGGCCCTGCTTCTCCTTCTCCCAGCGGGCGGTGAGGCCGCGCAGCTCCTCCTCCTTGTCCGCGAGGTCGCGCTGCAACCGCTCCAGGCGCTCGCGGGAGGCGACGTCGGACTCGTTCTTCAGCGCCAGCTCCTCCATGCGGAGGCGGTCGACGGCGCGCTGCAGCTCGTCGATCTCGGTAGGAGACGAGTCGATCTCCATACGGAGCCGGGAGGCGGCCTCGTCGACGAGGTCGATGGCCTTGTCGGGGAGGAAGCGGGAGGTGATGTACCGGTCGGAGAGGGTGGCGGCGCCGACGAGCGCGGAGTCGGCGATGACGACCTTGTGGTGGGCCTCGTAGCGCCCCTTGAGGCCGCGGAGGATGGCGATGGTGTCCTCGACGGTGGGCTCGGCGACCAGCACCTGCTGGAAGCGGCGCTCCAGGGCGGCGTCCTTCTCGATCCGCTCGCGGTACTCGTCGAGGGTTGTGGCGCCCACCATGCGCAGCTCGCCGCGCGCGAGCATGGGCTTGAGCATGTTGCCGGCGTCCATGGCGGACTCGCCGCCCGCGCCGGCGCCGACGACGGTGTGCAGCTCGTCGATGAACGTGATGACCTGGCCGTCGCTCTCCCGGATCTCGGCGAGCACGGTCTTCAGCCGCTCCTCGAACTCGCCCCGGTACTTCGCCCCGGCCACCATGGCGCCGAGGTCGAGCGCGACGAGCCGCTTGTTCTTCAGGCTCTCCGGCACGTCGCCCTTCACGATCCGCTGCGCCAGCCCCTCGACGACGGCGGTCTTGCCGACGCCGGGCTCGCCGATGAGGACGGGGTTGTTCTTCGTACGCCGGGAGAGCACCTGCACGACGCGCCGGATCTCCTGGTCCCGCCCGATGACCGGGTCCAGCTTGCCGTCGCGGGCGGCGGCGGTCAGGTCCGTGCCGAACTTGCCGAGCGCCTGGTACGTGCTCTCGGGGTTCTTCGTGGTCACGCGCCGGTCGCCGCGGATCTTCTCGAAGGCCTGCACGAGCGCCTTGGCGCTCGCGCCCTGCTCCTTCAGCAGGTCCTTGGCCGCCCCGCCCTCGGCGGCGACCCCGATGAGCAGGTGCTCGGTCGACACGTACTGGTCACCGAGCTTCCTCGCCCGCTCGGTGGCGTCCCGCACGGCGGCCAGCAGCTCCCGGTTCGCCTGCGGCGGCGACACCGTGGCCCCCTGCACGCTGGGCAGCCCGCCGAGCAGCGCCTCGGCCCCGGACCGCACGGCGGCCTGGTCGGCGTCGACGGCGGCGAGCAGGTCCTGGAGGTTCTCGTTGTCCGCCACGTCCAGCAGCGCGAGCAGCAGGTGGGCGGGGGTGATGTCCGGGTGCCCGCCGGATACGGCGCGGCTGTTGGCGCCGGCGATCGCTTCCTGGCTCTTGTTGGTCAGCTCCGCGTCCACTGCTGTGTGCCCCTCCTTGCCGGGGTGCCGGTATCGGGATGCGCCTCGGCGCCTCGGCCCGCGCTCGGCGTGCCTGAGGCGACGTAAGCTAAGTTGAGTCTACTCCACTCAACCCCGGCCGGGCACCGAGCGCCGGGCGCGGGTCACCGAAGCCGGGCCACCGAAGCCCGGTCACCGACCCCCAGCATGCGCGTCCGGACACGCAAAAGCGGTGCCATCGCGGGGTTGCGTCCGCGATGGCACCGCTGGTGTGCCCTCGGGCGATCTGGACACGGGGGATACCGCCCGGTCAGGCACAGTGGGGGGTGATGCTCTCGCTATTTGGTACGCAGTCGGCTGCTACGGGGACGTGATCCTCTTCGCCAAGGTTGACGAAGATCACGCCGCAGCGCACCACGCAGCGTACATACCGTCCTGGCCTCCGGCGGAAGGCCCTGACGCTCCCGCCCCGGTCGCGAAGGATGGTGATCGGCTCGCCCAGCAGGGCCACCGTCATCCTGTCCCCGGGGTGGGGAACCGCCGTAGCGAGATCGATGGAGAGCCACTGGTTCTCCATCTTTCGGCGGTCGTCTGAATTCATCCCTTCACCTGCGTCTAAGTTGTCTGGCTTACCTACACCTCGTTCAGGTTCAACTCCATATGGGGTCCTGCTGTGCCGCCGGCGGCGCCGCTGAAGACTCATTCCCCAGCTCGCCGGCCTGCAGCCCGGCCTGAGAGTCGACCGCCACGCCTACCGAAACCGCTACAGCAAGCGCGACAGCCCAACGAATCAACGCCCTCATGGGAGTCCCGGCCTCCCTCACATCGCTTCCCTGTGAAGAAGGTGCCGCACGTAGGAGCCGTTCACCACCTTCGCATTGCATCATGTTCCTGAATCACAGCTTCCTGTGGGACGGATAAATGAGCGTTAAGCGTGGCGAATCAGACCATTCGCATGGATACTTGGACCTGTGCGAGGAGGGTGCAGAGCTGTACGCCAGGGCGCTCCGAGCCGGCCGTGTCGCCCGATCCGAAGGAGAGAGCGCACCGTGCCTGATGGACCTCAGGCTTCTCCACCCGGACCCCGACGATCCGCAGCAGCTCCGTCCCGCCCCACCGTCCGCAGTGCTGGCGCGACTTGAGCACCCTCTCGAACGGGAGATTCTTGAGCGCAGAAAGCAGACCCTTGCCCTGGCCGGCGCGTTCGAACCGTTCCTCGCCATCAGTGAAGAGCACCCTAAGGTCAGTCGCGTCATCACGGAACTGGAGGGCGTCGACCACATCGACGCGACCATCGGCCGGGCCACCCAGGCGTGCGCAGAGGAACTCCTGACAGTACAGCCCGGCGGGAGACGTCCCGCGGACCTGCTGAACCGCGCGGTCGATCGGGTACGCCCCCTGATCGACCGCGGCGTTCACATACGAAGCCTCTACCAGCACACCGCCCGGCACAGCTACGGCTTGCTGGCCTACCAGGAACGTGTCGGCTCGGAACACATGGAGCTGCGGACCCTGGAGGAGTTGGTCGACCGGCTGATCATCATCGACCGGAAGGTCGCCTTCATCCCCGCGCAGCGCGACCGCCCTGTGATGTTCAACCGGCACGCCGCCCTGGAGGTACGCCACCCCGGCCTCGTCGCCTACCTCATCGGCCTCTTCGAACACCTCTGGCTGCACGCCACTCCTCTGGAGGAGGAGGTGCAGTACGAACACACAGAGCCCGACGGCGTCACCGGCGTGCAGCGAAGCATCGCCAAACTGCTCGTCGAAGGCCACGTGGACGAGGTCATCGCCGACCGACTCGGCATGAACGTCCGTACCTGCCGCGGTCACATCGCCAAACTCGCCACCGCACTCGGCAGCAACGGGCGAGCCCAACTCGGTTACCTCATCGCCCGCTCCGGCATTCTCGACCGACCCTGATCACGGACGCCCCCGGAGAGTACTGAGATGTCCCGCAGGCACGAACACCCCCACCGGCCCGACGAGCCGTGCCCGGAGGCCCAGACCCTCTACACCGACGCGCTCAACGCCGGCCGCGTCGCCCGGTCAGCGGTCCAGTCCGTGCCATGCCTGACCGACCTCGCCCTGCTCCAGCCCGACCCCGACGACCGGCAGTGGCTACTCCCCGTCCCCGCATCCGACGCCATGACCCAGCTCATGCTCAACCACGAGCAGGACATCAGAGAAAGGCAGCAGGAGGCGGCGGACCTGGCCGAATCCTTCGGACCGTTCATCGAGATCAGCGCGGAAGCAGCCTCGGTCTCCTCTCCCCTCACCGTTCTCGACGGCCTCGGCACGATCAACACGGCACTGGACCAGGCCGTCAGCGAATGCTTCTCCGAACTGCTCACCATCCAACCCGAGGCGTCCTCGCGCGGCGCCCGGGCCCTCGGCGAAGCCCTGCGCCGGGTGCGGCCCCTCGTCGAGCGCGGTGTACGGATGCGCAGCCTGTACCAGCACGCGGCGCGAGAGGCCCCGATGACGTTGGCCTACCTTCGGTTCGTCGGTCCGCAGCGCGTCGAGGTCAGGACACTCGAAGAGATCGTCGAGCGAATGATCATCATCGACCGCAAGGTGGCCTTCGTCCCCGCCCAGCCGGACCGCCACGTCGCACTGGAACTCCGGCACCCGGGGGTCGTCGCCTACCTCGTGGGCGTCTTCGAGCAGTTCTGGCAACTGGCCACACCGATGGAGGAGGCGGCGTACACCGAGGTCACCCACGCGGGCATCACCGGAGTGCAGCGCAGCATCGCCCGCCTCCTCGTCGAAGGCCACCTCGACCAGAACATCGCCCGCCGCCTGGGCATGAACGTCCGCACCTGCCGCGCCCACATCGCCGCCCTCGCTTCCGCCCTGGGCAGCAACAGCCGCGCCCAACTGGGCTATCTCATCGCCCGCTCCGGAATCCTCGACGAGGCGTGACGTGACGGCGCACACCCCCGCCCGACGCCCGTATGTCACATACGCCGCCGCTTTCGGTGTCCTAGCTCCGAGCAGTCACGTCCCCGCCGACCGCTCCAGCACACTCAAGGAGACCTGGCAGCATGGAGCACCCCCACCCTGAAACCGCCCTCTGCGACGTGGGCAGAAAGCTCTACACCTCCGCCTTACGCGCCGGCCTGCTCTCCCACGAGGCCACCGGAAGCGCACCCTGCCTGATCGACACCGGGCTCCTGCGCCCCGACCCCGGCGAGCCCCAGTGGCTCGTGCCCGCACCGCCGTCCGAGGCGGTCGCCGGCCTCATCCGGCCGCTGGAGCGGGAGCTGTCCGAGTACCGGCGGTTCGCCGCCGCGCTGGCGGGCACGGTCGAGCAGCTCACCGCGTTCACCCCCGAGGAGACGGCTCCGTCCCTGCTCACCCTCTGGAAGGGCAAGGACCGGATCGAGGCGGCGCTGCTGCGCGCGCTCGACGAAGGGGCGGAGGAGTTCCTCGCGATCCAGCCCGCGAGCGGCCGCACCAACCGCACCGAGGAGACCATCCGCGCGGCCGCCGAGCGCGTCCGGGAGCTGCACGAACGCGGAATCACGCAGCGGACGCTGTACAACCACACCTACCGGCACCATCCGGCCACGCTCGCGTACCTGGACCGCCTCAAGGACACCGGCCTGGAGGTGCGCACCATGGAGGAGACCCCGGAGAGACTCCTCATCATCGACCGTGCCGTCGCGTTCGTACCCGTGCAGCCCGACCGCGAGGCGGCACTGGAGATCCGGCACCCGGGCCTGGTCTGGTTCCTGGTCTGCGTCTTCGAACGGTTCTGGCAGATCGCCGTCCCGTGGGGCCACCCGGTGCCGTACCGGGACACCCCGCCGGGCGTCACGGGCGTCCAGCAGAAGATCGCGCAGCTCCTCGTCGAGGGCCAACTCGACGAGGCCATCGCCCGCCGCCTCGGCATGAACGTCCGCACCTGCCGCGCCCACATCGCCAAGCTGGCCGCCGCGTTCGGCAGCGACAGCCGCACCCAGCTCGGCTACCTCCTCGCCCGCTCCGGCATGCTGGAGGAGGTCTGAGGCATGGGACACTCCCCGCACCCCGCCCCGCGCATCTGCGAGACCGGACGGCTCGTCTATGCCAAGGCGCTGCAGTCCGGCCGCGTGACGGCAGCGGCGGGCGCAACGGCCCCCTGCCTCGTCGAGTCCGGTCTCCTCCGCCCCGACGGCGACTGGCTCGTTCCGGCACCGCCGGCAGAGGCCATGGGGCAGCTCTTCGCGCTCGTGACGGAAGAGATAGGCGGCTACCGGGACCTCGCCCTGACGCTCGCCGGCTCTCTCGGTCAGTCCACACCGTCCGACTCCGGCACGGCCGCAGCCCCCTCGATCACGGTCTGGGAGGGAAAGGAGCGGATAGACGCGGAGCTGGTACGGGCCCTCGCGGAGTGCACCGAAGAGCTGCTCACCGCCCAGCCGATGGGCCAGCGGCCGGCCTGGGTGTACGAGGCGGCCGTCCAGCGCGTACTGCCGCTGGTCGAACGGGGAGTGCGCGTGCGCAGCCTGTACAGCCACACCGCCCGGCACACCCCGCAGGCGCTGGACTACATGGCACGGATGCAGCACACCGGCCTGGACGTCCGCACCCTTGAGGAGAACATCGAGCGGGCCATCATCATCGACCGGGAGGTCGCCTTCATTCCCGCGCGGGCCGACCGCACGGTGGCCCTTGAGGTTCGTCATCGCGGCGTGGTCTGGTATCTCGCGGCCACGTTCGACCACTTCTGGCGCACCGCGACACCCTGGGGCGAGGAGATCGACGTCCCGGGGGCGCCGGAGGGGATCACGAACGTCCAGCTGAAGATCGCGCGGCTCCTCGTCGAGGGCCACCTCGACGAGGCCATCGCCCGCCGCCTCGGCATGAACGTCCGCACCTGCCGCGCCCACATCGCCAAGCTGGCCGCCGCGTTCGGCAGCGACAGCCGTACCCAGCTCGGCTACCTGCTCGCCCGCTCCGGCATGATCGACGGCTCCTGACCGCGGCCGCCGGCGGCCGCCGGCGGAGGGAACGGAGTCGCTGGTGTGTATGAGGCCGGGAAGCGAACACACCAGCGCTCCGCCCGAGGGGTGCCGCAGGCGTCCGCGGGCGACGAGGCAGGTCGCGCCGACAGAGCATCCATGGCACTCGCCCTCATCATTCACGAGCTGTCGGACACCTTCTATTGCCTCTTACGGCAACCCGGCCCGTGTCCACCACGTCCGGCAGGAGCTCCCGCCGGTTGCGGTCGCCGACCAGCGCGGCCTGCACCCTGGACTCCACGTTCAGCTTGCGGCAGATGTTCGTCAGATGGGCCCGTACCGTACGCTCCGCCACCCCCAGCTGCGATGCCAGCCGGCGGTTGGTCGGACCGTCGGCGAGCAGCAGCAGCACCTGTCGTTCTCTCTCGGAGAGCAGCGCGAGACCGACCGGTGGAGCTTCTCGCGCCGTGTTGACCGAACCCTGGGACCTCACTTGTATTGACTCCCGGACCAAATGGGCCGTACGCGACTTACGTTCGGCGTCCTCTCCCCCGTCCGTGAACAGAACATTGGCTCACCGTCCGTATCAACTCCACCCGAACCCAGCATCATCTTCATGAAATTCATGATGATGAGGGGGTACATATCCGAGCGAACCGGATCTTCGGCGAACACCGCGGGTGACGCCCCGCCCCCCGCTATATCGTCGGCCGCATGGAACCCACAGCCGTCGGCGCGCGGCTCGCCGCCGCCGTCGCCGCGCCCCTCGTCCGGCGGCTCTTCCGCAGCGAGGGGCCCGGGGCGGGGCTGGCGGGGCGGCCGGTGCGGATGGCGGCGCTGGTGTCGTTCCGGGGCGAGCGGCGGGAGTTGGACGAGGCGGGTCTGCGGAAGCTCGCGGAGACGCTCGTACGGCGCGCGCTCCCCGGCGACGGCGGGCCCGGCGGCCGGGGCCGGGGCCGCCGTGAAGCGCCCGTCGCCGACGACGAGGTACGCGCCGTCGCCGACGCGCTCGCCCGCAGCCTCACCGCCCTCGGCGACCTCGACCTCGACGACGTCCAGGCCGTCCAGCTCGGCCACGAGGCCCTCGCCCGGCGGCTGCGCCGCACGGCGGCGCGGAGCACCGGCGGCGACCCCGCCCGCGAACTGTCCACCGACGCCGCCGCCTTCCACGACGCCCTCCTCGACACCGCCTGCCTGCACATCCTCCACTTCTTCACCCAGCGCTCCACCTTCGTCCCCCGCACCCTCGTGGAGCAGTCCCGCCGCCAGGCGGACCAGGCCGCCCGCCTCGACGCCCTGATCGCCCGCACGCCCCTCCCCGACGCCCGCGACGCGGCCTTCGAGCGCGACTACTTCGCGTACGTGGCCCGCAAGCACGGCAAGCTCACCATCTACGGCGCCGACCTCGCCGACTCCCCCGCGAAGTGGCCGCTGGACGTGGCGTACCTGCGGCTGGAGGCGTCGGGGTCCCCGTCGCACGAGCCGCTCCGGAACAGCGGCATCGGGAGCTGGCAAGACTTCGGCCTCCTCGACGACAGCAACCCCCTCCCCGAGCCCGCCATCCCCGCCGACCAGGCCCTCGCCACCCACGAGCGCGTCCTCCTGCGCGGCGCCGCCGGCTCCGGCAAGACCACCCTCGTGCAGTGGCTCGCCCTCTCCGCCGCCCGCCCCGACGCCCCTGCGGCGGACGGCATGGGCTACCTCACCGGCCGCGTGCCCTTCGTCCTGCCCCTCCGCACCCTCACCCGGCACGGGCAGCGCCTCCCCCCGCCCCGCGACTTCCTCGCCGCCACCGGCAGCCCCCTCGCCGGCGCCCAGCCGGACGGCTGGGAGCACCGCGTGCTCACCGCCGGCCGCGGCCTGCTCCTCGTCGACGGCATCGACGAGGTCCCCCACACGGAGCGCGCCCGCGCCCGCGGCTGGCTCTCCGACCTCGCCGACGCCTTCCCCGGCAACCGCTGGCTCGTCACCTCCCGCCCCTCCGCGGTCGGCGAGGACTGGCTCGCCGCCGAGGGCTTCACCGAGCTGACCCTCGCCCCGATGCGCCCGGCGGACCTCGCCCGCTTCATCACCCGCTGGCACGAGGCCGTACGCACCGGCGACCCGGCGGCGGACGACGCCCAACTGGCGGCGTACGAACAGCAGCTCGCCGCCGCCGTACGGCACACCTCCGACCTCGGCCGCCTCGCCACCAACCCGCTCATGTGCGGCCTGATGTGCGCCCTGAACCGCGCCCGCCGCGGCTACCTCCCGCGCGGGCGCAAGGAGCTGTACGAGGCCGCCCTGTCGATGCTGCTCACCCGCCGCGACCGCGAACGCGACATGGCCGTCCCCGACCTCCGCGAGGAACCTCAACTACAGGTGCTCCAGCGCCTCGCGTACTGGCTCATCCGCAACGGCCGTACGGAGCTGGACCGCCCCCGCGCCGAGTCCATCGTCGCCGCCGCCCTCCCGGCCGTCCCGGAGATCGCCGCACTCGGCGACGCGGCGGCCGTGCTGGAGCACTTCCGCGACCGCAGCGGCCTCCTCCGCGAACCGGGACCGGACGCGGTCGACTTCGTCCACCGCACGTTCCAGGACTACCTGGGTGCGCGGGCAGCGGTGGAGGAGGGCGACATCGGCGTGCTGGCGGCCCACGCGGCGGACGACCAGTGGGAGGACGTCATCCGCATGGCGGTGGCGCAGGGGCGCCCGCGCGAGCGCGAGGAGATCCTGCGGGAGCTGCTGAAGGCGGCGCAGGCGCGGGAGGGGGTACGTATCCGGCTGCTGGCGGCGGCGTGCCTGGAGCAGGCGGCGGAGCTGGCCCCGGCGGTCCGGGAGGCGGTGGAGCGGGAGACGGAGGGGCTGATCCCGCCGGCGACGACGGTGGAGGCCCGGGCGCTGGGCGCGGTCGGCGGCCCGCTGGTGCTGGACCTGCTGCCGGGCCCGGAGGAGACGGACGTCCCGGACCTCGTCACGGTCGCCGCCAGCCACGTGGACTCGGAGCGCGCCGTCCCGTTCCTCGCCCGCTACGCCACGCACCCCTCGCTGGCGGTCCGCCGGCAACTCGCCTGGGCCTGGCACCGGTTCGACACCGAGGAGTACGCGCACGAGGTCATCGACCGCCTCGACCCCGACGGGCTGTTCTTCACCGTCACCTCCGACGCCGAGCTGCGGGCCCTGCGCGGGCTCGGCGGGCGCCCGATGGTCGACGTGCGCGGCGGCCCGCTCGACCCGTACGAGCTGCGCGAAACCCTCGCCACGTTCCGGCTCACCGAGCTGATCATCCGCAACCAGCACGCGCTGGGGGACCTGGACTTCCTGCGCGGCCAGCACGAGCTGGGCCACCTGCGGCTCACCGAGTGTCTCGGCCTGCGGTACGCCTCGGCCCTCGCCGACCTGCCCGTACGCCACCTGATCCTGGACGGGGTGCCGGAGCTGGGCGCCAGCACCCCCGAACTGCTCCCCGCACTGCCGCGGCTGAAGTTCCTCTCCCTGTCGCCGGACCGGACGCACCCGCTCGATCTCGGCACGCTGCCGCCGCTGCCGGAGCTGACGAGCCTCAACCTGCTGACCGCCCGCACCTCCGGCCTTCGCCCCCTGGCCAGGCACCCCAAGCTCACCGACGTGTACCTCGGCTGGCGGCACGAGGCCGCCGCGGACGACTGGGCGGCGCTGGCGGCGCTCCCGGGGCTCGACGCCCTGCGGTCCCGGCCGGACCTGCTGGCGGTCGCCCCCGCCGGCGCCGCGCTGCCGGGTGTCCGGTTCCTCGGGCTGATCGACGACCGGCCCGCCGGTGAGCGCGACCTGGCCCGGCTCCCGCAGCTCTTCCCCCGGCTCGACCACCTCGTGCTCGACCTGCCCCCGGAGAGCCCGCTCGACCTCTCCCCGCTCGCCGGACTCGACCTGCTGGAACAGGTCACCCTGCGGGACCACATGCGAAACCTCCACGCCGGGCTCCCGCCCCACGTGGAGGTCACGTACCTCGCCGACTGAGCCGCAGGCTCAGCCCCGCTTCTTCTTCGGCTTCCACACCACCAGCGCGCTCGTCTGCTGCACCTGCTGGTACGGCACCAGGTCCCGCCGGTACGACGCGTGCACCTGCGCCTCCCGCTGGGCCATCGCCGACGCCGCGCCCTCCACCGCGTCCGTCAGCTCCGCCACCTTCGCCTGGAGCGCGGCGACCTGCGTCTCCAGCTCGATGATCCGCTTGATGCCGGCCAGGTTGACGCCCTCCTCCTGGCTCAGCGTCTGCACCTGCCGCAGCAGCGCGATGTCCCGCGCCGAGTACCGCCGGCCGCGCCCGGCCGTGCGGTCCGGGGAGACCAGGCCGAGGCGGTCGTACTGGCGGAGGGTCTGCGGGTGCAGACCGGAGAGTTCGGCGGCCACGGAGATGACGTAGACCGGCGTCTCCTCGGTCAGCTCGTACGGGTTGCGGCCGCGGGCGCCGCCGGCGCCGCCGCCGTTCCTGCCGTTCATCGTCGTCAAGCTCCCTTCGCGGCCTTGAACAGCTCCGCGCGCGGGTCTTCACCCACGGTCGCCTCCCGGTACGACTCCAGCGACTCGCGTGCCGTGCCGTCCGTCTCCTTCGGCACCGCCACCTCGACGGTGACGAGCAGGTCCCCGCGCGTGCCGTCCTTGCGGACGGCGCCCTTGCCGCGGGCGCGCATCGTACGTCCGTTGGGGGTACCCGGCGGCAGCTTCAGGGTGACCGGCGGGCCGCCGAGCGTGGGCACCTTGATCTCCGCGCCGAGGGCCGCCTCCGGGAAGGTGACGGGGACCGTCACCAGCAGGTTGTCGCCCCTGCGGCCGAAGACCGGGTGGCCGTCGACGTGGACGACGACGTACAGGTCGCCGCCCGGTCCGCCGCGCTCGCCCGGGCCGCCCTTGCCGCGCAGCCGTATCCGCTGCCCGTCCTGCACCCCGGCCGGGATGCGGACCTGCATCGTGCGGGACGACTTGGCGCGGCCGCTGCCCTTGCAGACGTCGCAGGGGTCCTGGGCGATGAGCCCGCGGCCCTTGCAGTCGACGCACGGGTCGGTGAGCGAGAAGCCGCCACCGCCGCCGCGGGAGACCTGACCGGTGCCCACGCAGGTCGGGCAGACCCGCGGAGAGCCGTTCTTGTCGCCCGTGCCGGCGCACGTCTTGCAGGGGGCCGACGACGACATCCGCAGCGGCACCGTGGCGCCCTCGATGGCCTCCGTGAAGCTGAGGGTGACCTCCGACTCGATGTCCTGGCCGCGGCGCGGCTGGGTGCGGCCGCCGCCGCGGTTGAACAGCCCGCCGAAGACGTCGCCCAGGCCGCCGCCGAAGCCGCCGGTGGTCGTCTGGCCGCCGGGGCCGCCGGCGCCGCCGGGGCCGGAGCCGCCGAAGAGGTCGCCGAGGTCGAAGTTGAACGAACCGCCGCCCGCGCCGGGGCCCGGGCGGAAGCCGCCGTTGCCGAAGAGCGTGCGCGCCTCGTCGTACTCCTTGCGCCGCTTGGGGTCGCCGAGTACGTCGTTGGCCTCGGAGACCTCCTTGAAGCGCTCCTCGGCCGCCGCGTCGCCCTTGTTGGCGTCCGGGTGGAACTGCCGGGCGAGCTTGCGGTACGCCTTCTTGATCTCGGCCTCGGTGGCGTCCTTCGGGACGCCGAGAACCTTGTAGTAGTCCTTCTCGATGAAGTCCTTCGTACTCACTCCCGGCGTCCCTCCTCTCGGCCCTCGGCTCCCTCGGCGACGGCTCCGGCGGCTGTGACGGCTGCGGCGGCTATGGCGTCACCCCTCGTCCGGGCCACCGCTGTCCGTTTCTTCCCCGGCGGACCCGCCCTTCGCGGACCCGGAGGCGTCCGGTCCGCCCGCGTCCGCGGCGCCGGGGGACTTCGTCCCGCCGCCGTCCGCGTCGGCCTGCTTCCCGTCCTCCGCGTCGTCCGTTCCCTGCGCTCCCGACACCGTCGCACCCGGCTGCGGCTCCGCCACGGCGACCCGCGCGGGGCGGATCGTCCGCTCGCCGATCCGATACCCAGGCTGCAGAATCTGCACGCACGTGGTCTCGGTGACATCCGGCGAGTAGCTGTGCATCAGCGCCTCGTGGATCAGCGGGTCGAAGGGCTCGCCCTCCTTGCCGAACTGCATGAGCCCCATCTTGGCGACGACGGTCTCCAGCGACTCGGCGACCGACTTGAACCCGCCGACCAGCTCCTCGTGGTCCCGGGCCCGGCCGATGTCGTCGAGCACCGGCAGCAGCTCGGTGAGCAGGTTCGCGATCGCGATCTCCTTGACCGCGACCCGGTCCCGCTCCACCCGCCGGCGGTAGTTCTGGTACTCCGCCTGGAGCCGCTGCAGGTCCTTCGTCCGCTCGTCGAGCGCCTTGCGGGCCTCGTCCAGACGGCCCGACAGGGGGCTGTTCGCGTCCCCGCTCCCGGCGGCCCCCGACCCCGGCCCGGCTCCGTCGGCGCGCCGGGCGCCGGCGGGCGGGGTGCCCGCGCCGGCCTGGCCGCCCGGCTGTGCCTCCGCTGCCTCCGCGTCGTCGGGGACGTCGGGCTTCTCCTCGAAGCCCGGGGTCTCCTCCGTCACGCGGCACCGTCCTTGGGCTTGTCGTCGTCGACGATCTCGGCGTCGACGACGTCGTCATCGGCGCCGCCGGCGGGGCCGGAGCTGTCGCCCGCGGCGCCCGGGGCGTCGCCCTGCGCCTGCTGCGCGCCCTCGGCGCCGGCGGGGCCGCCGGCGGCCTGGGCGTCGGCGTACAGCGCCTGGCCGAGCTTCTGGCTGGTGGCGGCGGCCTTCTCGGTCGCCTCCCGGATGGCGGCGGTGTCGTCGCCCTTCAGCGCCTCCTTGAGGTCGCCGACCGCGGACTCGACCTCGGACTTCACGTCGCCGGGGACCTTGTCCTCGTTGTCCTGGAGGAACTTCTCGGTGGTGTAGACGACCTGCTCCGCCTGGTTGCGGGTCTCGGCCGCCTCGCGGCGCTTGTGGTCCTCCTCGGCGTACTGCTCGGCGTCGCGCATCATGCGCTCGATGTCGTCCTTCGGCAGCGCGGAGCCGCCGGTGACGGTCATCTTCTGCTCCTTGCCGGTGCCGAGGTCCTTCGCGGCGACGTGCATGATGCCGTTGGCGTCGATGTCGAACGTGACCTCGATCTGCGGCACGTTCCGCGGGGCCGGGGGCAGGCCGGTCAGCTCGAACATGCCGAGCTTCTTGTTGTACGCGGCGATCTCGCGCTCGCCCTGGAAAACCTGGATCTGCACCGACGGCTGGTTGTCCTCGGCCGTGGTGAAGGTCTCCGAACGCTTCGTCGGGATGGTGGTGTTGCGCTCGATGAGCTTGGTCATGATGCCGCCCTTGGTCTCGATGCCGAGGGACAGCGGGGTGACGTCGAGCAGCAGGACGTCCTTGACCTCGCCCTTGAGGACGCCGGCCTGGAGGGCGGCGCCGACGGCGACGACCTCGTCCGGGTTGACGCCCTTGTTGGCCTCCTTGCCGCTGGTCAGCTCCTTGACCAGCTCGGCGACGGCCGGCATGCGGGTGGAGCCGCCGACGAGGACGACGTGGTCGATCTCGGACAGCTCGATGCGGGCGTCCTTGATGACGTTGTGGAACGGCGTCTTGCAGCGCTCCAGGAGGTCCTGGGTGAGCTGCTGGAACTGCGCCCGGGTCAGCTTCTCGTCCAGGTGCAGCGGGCCCTCGGCGGACGCGGTGATGTAGGGCAGGTTGATCGTCGTCTCGGTGGACGAGGACAGCTCGATCTTCGCCTTCTCGGCGGCCTCGCGGAGCCGCTGGAGCGCCATCTTGTCCTTGGACAGGTCGACGCCGTGGCCGTTCTGGAACTGCTTGACGAGGTAGTCGACGACGCGCTGGTCCCAGTCGTCGCCGCCGAGGTGGTTGTCGCCGTTGGTCGCGCGGACCTCCACGACGCCCTCGCCGATCTCCAGCAGCGAGACGTCGAAGGTGCCGCCGCCGAGGTCGAAGACCAGGATGGTCTGGTCTTCCTTCTCCATGCCGTACGCGAGGGCCGCGGCGGTAGGCTCGTTGACGATGCGCAGGACGTTCAGGCCGGCGATCTCGCCGGCCTCCTTGGTCGCCTGGCGCTCGGAGTCGTTGAAGTACGCCGGGACGGTGATGACCGCGTCGGTCACCTTCTCGCCCAGGTACGCCTCCGCGTCCCGCTTGAGCTTCTGCAGGATGAACGCGGAGATCTGCTGCGGCGTGAACTCCTTCTCGTCGATCGGCTGCTTCCAGTCGGTGCCCATGTGCCGCTTGACGGACCGGATGGTCCGCTCGACGTTGGTGACCGCCTGGCGCTTCGCCACCTCGCCGACGAGCACCTCGCCGTTCTTGGCGAAGGCGACGACGGACGGCGTGGTCCTGGCGCCCTCGGCGTTGGTGATGACGCTGGGTTCACCGCCCTCGAGAACACTGACGACAGAATTCGTCGTGCCCAGGTCGATGCCGACCGCACGTGCCATGTTGTCTATCCTCCGGATTCAGGTGCTCTGCCTTGAGCTGGTCAGGCTCAAGAGTGCCATGGGCGGCCCGCCAGGCGCAATTCAGCTGAGTCAATCAGACTCAAGTTTTGTGCGTCAGCCCAGGTGGGAACGGGTTTTCGGGGTACGGGCCGGAGGTCGCGCCGACGCCGGAGGCGCGACGCACGTCACCGGCCGGGCGGCTTCAGCGGCCCGGGCCGCCCGGGTACCCTCAGGCGGGGAAACGGTAAGTTACCGCTTAGTAGTAGCCGGGTAGGCCGAGACCGGGCACAGCAGAGCAGGACAGCAGCACACACGCAGCAGACAGGCCGAGGAGCCCTCCATGCAGCTCGCCGCCATCGTCGTATCGCTGGTGATCACCGCGGTCGGCGTCGCGCTCTTCGCTCGCGCCGTCGGGCAGATCGTCGCCTTCATCCGCCTCGGCACACCGGTCCCCGCCGGCAGCCGCACCGACGACCCGGTCGCGCGCAGCGCCACCCTGGCCAAGGAGTTCCTCGGCCACACCCGGATGAACCGCTGGGGCGTCATCGGCTTCGCGCACTGGTTCGTCGCCATCGGCTTCCTCACCCTGGTGCTGACGCTCGTCAACGCCTTCGGGCAGCTCTTCCAGGCCGACTGGCTGCTGCCGGTGATCGGCGGCTGGCTGCCGTACGAGCTGTTCGTGGAGTTCATCGCGCTGATGACCACGGTCGGCATCCTCACGCTCATCGCGATCCGGCTGCTGAGCCTGCCGTCGAAGGCCGGCCGCAAGTCGCGCTTCGCGGGCTCGACGATGTGGCAGGGGTACTTCGTCGAGTACGTCATCCTCGTCATCGGAATCTGCATCCTGGTGCTGCGCGGGCTGGAGGGCGCGCTGCACCACGTGGACTCGTACGAGGCCGCCTACTTCGTGTCGTACCCCGTGACCGCCGCCGTCGACGGGATGGACACCGGCTCCGTACAGAACCTCGTCTACCTCGTCGCGATGGTCAAGATCTCGGTCTCCTTCATCTGGGCGACCGTCCTCGGCCTCCACACCACGATGGGCGTGGCCTGGCACCGCTTCCTCGCCTTCCCCAACATCTGGTTCAAGCGCAACGCCGACGGCGCGGTCGCCCTCGGCCCGCTTCAGCCGATGGTCTCCGGCGGCAAGCCGATCGACTTCGAGACCGTCTTCGACGACGAGGGCGGCGAGGAGGCCGTCTTCGGCGTCAGCCAGGTCGAGCACTTCTCCTGGAAGGGCATCCTCGACTTCTCCACCTGCACGGAGTGCGGCCGCTGCCAGTCGCAGTGCCCGGCCTGGAACACCGGCAAGCCGCTGTCGCCCAAGCTGCTCGTCATGTCGCTGCGCGAGCACGCCGCCGCCAAGGCCCCGTACCTGCTCGCCGGCGGCGGCAAGACCGCCGAGGGCGAGGAGAAGGCCACCGCCGAACAGCTGGCCGACGTCCCCGCCGGCGCGCTCGCCGAGGCCGAGCGCGCGCTGATCGGCACCGCGGCGGAGCAAGGCGTCATCGACCCCGACGTGCTGTGGTCCTGCACCACCTGCGGGGCGTGCGTCGAGCAGTGCCCCGTCGACATCGAGCACGTCGACCACATCGTGGACATGCGCCGCTACCAGGTGATGATCGAGAGCGCGTTCCCGTCCGAGGCGGGCACGATGCTGAAGAACCTGGAGAAGAAGGGCAACCCCTGGGGGCTGGCCAAGAAGCAGCGCCTCGCGTGGACGAAGGAGCTGGCGGCGGACACGGGCATCGAGATCCCGGTCGTCGGCAAGGACGTCGAGGATCTCTCCGAGGTCGACTACCTGTACTGGGTGGGCTGCGCGGGGGCGCTGGAGGACCGCGCGAAGAAGACCACCAAGGCGTTCGCGGAGCTGCTGCACATCGCGGGCGTGAAGTTCGCGATCATGGGCGGCGACGAGAAGTGCACCGGCGACTCGCCGCGGCGCCTGGGCAACGAGTTCCTCTTCCAGCAGCTCGGCGAGGAGAACGTCGCGATGCTCAACACGGCGTTCGGCGCTGCGTCTGACAGCGGCTCCGCCGCGGGCTCGGACGAAGGGGTGACGGTCGAGAAGGCGAAGAAGAAGATCGTCGCCACCTGCCCGCACTGCTTCAACACCATCGCCAACGAGTACCCGCAGCTCGGCGGCCACTACGAGGTCATCCACCACACGCAGCTGCTCCAGCACCTCGTGGACGAGGGCCGGCTGGTCCCCGTCACGCCGGTCGAGGGGATCATCACGTACCACGACCCCTGCTACCTGGGCCGGCACAACAAGGTCTACACGCCCCCGCGCGAGATCATCGCCAAGGTCCCGGGCGTACGGAACGAGGAGATGCACCGGCACAAGGAGCGCGGCTTCTGCTGCGGCGCCGGCGGCGCCCGCATGTGGATGGAGGAGCGCATCGGCAAGCGGATCAACGACGAGCGCGTGGACGAGGCGCTGTCGCTGGATCCGGACATTCTGTCCACCGCGTGTCCTTTCTGCCTCGTGATGCTTACGGACTCCGTAAACGGCAAGAAGAACGCGGGGGCGGCGAAGGAGTCGCTGGCCGTCGTGGACGTGGCGCAGCTGTTGCTGGACTCGGTGAAGACGCCGGCGGACGAGCCGCCCGCGGACGGCGGCGGGGCGGCGGAGAGCGAGCCGGAGCCGCAGCCGGCGACGTAAGGGCACGGTACGGCGAGACTGTTCGACGAGCGGAACGCGGAACGGGGGTACCACAGGCAACCCCCCACGGCGGCCGGTCCCGTGCACCTGCGGGGCCGGCCGCGGGGGTGCCGGAGCGGGGAGCACCCCGGGCCGTACACGGAATGCCACCTTCTGTCACCGTGCAAGTCAACTGGGCATATTCGTACAACCTTTGGCCACGGCAGGCGGTCTTCCGAGCACGGCCAGGGCCCGGACCTCCCCCGGGCCGGGTCCTGGCCACCCCGCGTCCCGTAGGGCGGAACCCCTACGGGACGGGCCGGTCCGGCCGCAAAGGTCCCCCGTATTCCGGGGCACCGGTGACCCGGGCCCGGAAGACCGGGTACGTTCGACTGCGTGGCAGGATTCAGAAGGGGCCGGGGACACCAGTCCCCCGGCGGCGGGCAGCAGGGACCACCGCGGTACGGGCAGGGGCAGCCGCCGCACGGCGGCGGCCAGTGGCAGCAGCCCCATGGCGGCCAGGCCCCGGGCCCCGAGTACTACGGCGGCGGCCCCGACCCGTACGCCGCCGACCGCCCCGGCAACACCCAGCCGTACGGCATCGGCGCGGCGCCGGACGCCTACGGCCCGTACGACGACGGCCGGTACGGCAGCCACCACGACGGGCGCTACGACGACGGGCGCTACGACGACAGGCGCTACGACGATGGCCAGGTCTACCGCGCCGGCCAGGCCGCGGCCCCGCCCATAGGCCCGCGGCTGCACTGGAAGGACCTGCTCCGCGGCATCGTCCTCCACCCCAACCGCACCTTCTGGCAGATGCGGGACCACAGCATGTGGGGCCCCGCGGTGACCGTCAGCTTCCTCTACGGCCTGCTCGCCGTCTTCGGCCTGGAGCAGGCGCGCGACGAGGTGCTCGACTCGACGATCTCCACGAGCATCCCGTGGATCATCGCCACCGGCGTCGCGGTCACGCTCAGCGGCCTCGTCATGGGCACCGTCACGCACACCCTCGCCCGCCAGCTGGGCGGCGCGGGCGCGCTGGCCCCGACCGTGGGCCTGGCGATGCTGGTGGTGGCGGTCACGGACGCGCCGCGGCTGCTGGTCGCGATGTTCATCGGCGGCGAGCACACGTTCGCGCAGGGCGTGGGCTGGCTCACGTGGCTGGCGGCGGGAGTGCTGCTGACGTCGATGGTGAGCAAGTCCCACGACCTGCCGTGGCCGCGGGCGCTGGGAGCGTGCTCGATCCAGTTGGTCGCGCTGCTCTTCCTGATCAAGCTGGGCACCCTGTAGGGCCCGTCAGACGGCCGTCCGGTGGAAGTTGAGGTACGACCGCGACGGCGTCGGCCCCCGCTGCCCCTGATACCGGGAGCCGTACTTCGCGGACCCGTACGGATGCTCGGCGGGCGAACTCAGCCGGAACATGCACAGCTGCCCGATCTTCATGCCCGGCCACAGCTTGATGGGCAGGGTGGCGACGTTGGACAGCTCCAGCGTCACGTGCCCGCTGAACCCGGGGTCGATGAACCCGGCGGTGGAGTGCGTCAGCAACCCGAGCCGCCCGAGGCTGGACTTGCCCTCCAGCCGGGAGGCGATGTCGTCGGGCAGCGAGACGACCTCGTAGGTGGAGGCCAGCACGAACTCCCCGGGATGCAGGATGAAGCACTCGTCGCCCTCCGGCTCCACGAGCCGCGTGAGGTCGCTCTGCTCGACGGCGGGGTCGATGTGGGGGTAGCGGTGGTTCTCGAAGACCCGGAAGTAGCGGTCGAGACGCACGTCCACGCTGGACGGCTGGATCATCACGTCGTCGAAGGGCTCGATCCGCACCCGCCCCGCGTCGACCTCGGTCCGGATGTCCTTGTCAGAGAGCAGCACGCCCCGACCCTACCGGCTGCCCGCCCGGCTACCGCGCCTCGCCCTTCCCCACCGGCACGACGTTCCGCAACCGCGCACAGCGCGGACACCGTACGAGCCCGCCGGACCCGATCCGCCGGGCGGCACCGACGTTCTGCATCGGGAGCGAGGTGGTGCTGAAGACGTGCCCTTCGGCACATCGGACGACGGTGGACTCCATCAGACTCCTTCCCCGTAACGCAACAAAAGCCACACTACGGGACCATTCGCCCCCACCCAACCCCGGCCGCGCCCCCACCGTAACCCCAACTCCCGCCCACACCCGCCCCCTCCACCCCGGACACGGCCACGCCCCCCGACGGCCTCGCCGGGGGGCGCAGATACGGTAGAGTGGCAGCGACGAAGCGCCCCGAGGGGCGCTGCGCGGGCGTAGTTTAATGGTAGAACATGAGCTTCCCAAGCTCAGAGCGCGGGTTCGATTCCCGTCGCCCGCTCCACATCGAATCCCCAGGTCAACGGCCTGGGGATTGTTCGTTGTCCGGACCAACAGGGGTTCATCGCGTCGGTGCAATGGCAGCGCCCGGGGTGGGAGTGCCCGAAGATCGTGACGGTGGTGAACTGCGCGGTCAGAACATCGCGAGGGGGTTGACCGGTACGCCGGTCAGGCCGTGGACGCGGGGTGGAGCGACGGTGAGCAGGAAGCTGTGGCGCTGCAGTCGCGTGCACAGCTTCGCGAGGTCATCGAGTTGGGGCACGTCGATCAGGGGCATCGCCATCCGGCCGAGCGCCACCCCGTGCAGCGGGGAGGGTTCGTCCGGGTTCAGGGGCGGATGCGCGTCACCCCTGTCCGGGGCGACGAGGGCGACCCCTCGGCGGTGCATCCATCGAACCGCGTCCATGCTGATTCCCGGGCTCGGTACGTCGTGGGGCGCGCGTCCCGTCCAGCCGAGTCGGACCACCAGTGCGTCACCGGAGCCCACCGTGACTCCCTGCCGCTTCTCGGCCTGTTCGAAGTCGTGTGACGTCACCGCGTAGGCGGGCGGAAGGGGGCCTTCGACGGCCAGGTCGAGCAGGACCCCACGTGTCACTATCCCGGCGGCGAAGGCAGCCGTCGACGCGTGCGTGATGCCGACGGGGGTGACGACCTGTTCCCTCGGGCGGCCCGGGTAGACCTGGCCGTCGGTCGACCAGTGTGCGAGGGCGTCGAGGTGCGTCGACTTCCAGTGGTGGTGGTGGACCACCGACAGATCGGCTGCCACCGGTCCGCCGGTGTGGGACACCATCTGCTGCACCGGCGACGACTCGACCGTCTCGGGCGAGAACGGGCTGAAGAACATCGCGTTCGGCGTGATCGGCTGCGCCAGTGACACCCACTGGCCGGTCCGCGCCTCCGCGGCGGCCCTGGCGCGTACCTCGTCGGTGATGAGGTTGAGGGTGCCCAGTTCGTCGTCCGGCCCCCATCGGCCCCAGTTGTCCGGCAGGTTCGCCTCACTCGTACCGGTCATGTGCACGGCCCCTTTCTTCACGTTGTCTTGCGGCAAGCCGCGGCTTGCTTCCGGGGTCTTCTTCCTTACGCTGCCGGCCGCCTTCGCCGTTCACGCACGCCGCGCGTCCGCGCCGGACGAGGCAGGTACGGCCTCCAGCACTGACACCAGAGAGGCAGAGGCGGACATCCTGGAGAGAGTCAGGCCCGCCCGCTGGAAGAGGCGCTGGAACTCGTCGACGCTCCGTTCCCGTCCGGTCGCCAGAGCCATCATGTTCAGGTCCATCAGTGGTGGGAGCCCGGGCTCTCCCGGCCGGTCGACGATGAGTTCCGCGATCAGCACCCGCCCACCGGGGGTGAGCGAGTCGCGGCAGTTCTCCAGGATGCGCACGGCGGAGTCGTCGTCCCAGTCGTGGAGAACGAACTTCAGGAGGTGTACGTCGCCGGCCGGGACCTTCTCGAAGAAGTCGCCGTCGACGAAGGTGAACCGGTCGGCCACGTCCAGTCGCTCAGCGGAGGCCATGGCTTCGGCGTGGGCGTGGGGCAGGTCGAGCACCACGCCGGTCAGCTCCGTGTGGCGCAGCATGAGGGTGTGGATGAAGTTGCCGCTGGCGCCTCCGACGTCCACGGCGGTCCTGGCGTCCTTCAGGTCGATGACGTCGGCCAGTTGATGGGCCAGACCCTGGGTCATCGCGTTCATGGAGGCGGTGAAGACCGCGGCTTCCTCCGGGTGCACGGCGAGCCAGTCGAAGATGGGGGCGCCGAGGGTGGCCACGGTCTGCGGCGAGCCCGTGCGTATCGCCTTGGACAGGTTTCCCCAGGGCGCCCAGTGGGAGGCCGTGCCGTCGTACAGTGCCAGGTCGCGCAGTGAGCCGGGCCGACCGGCGCGCAGGGTCCGCAGCAGCGGCGTGGCGGTGAACCGCTCACCGTCCTGGCAGCGGGCCAGACCGACCGAGGCGCACGCGCGCAGGAACCGGAACGTCGCCTGGGGATCGAGTGACTCGGCGTCCGCCACCTCCGCGGCGGTGGCTCCAGCCGGGTGCAGATGGTCCGCGATGCGCAGTTCCGCCGCGGTGCGCACGACCTGAGTCACCCAGTATCCGGTGATCATCTGCAGCATGCGGCCGGTGTCTCCCACCGGCGGTTCAGCGGCCCCGGCAGGGACGAGAGGATGTTCGAAGAGTGCCATGTCATTCTTTCTGGATGAGTGCCGTCGCACGGGGTTACGGCGCTGCGCCTGAGGACCGTCGGCCGTGGCGGTGCACGCCGGCACGGGGAGGCCCGGCCACGGCGGCCCCGCGCCCCTTGCAGGCGAGGCCGCGGTCAGGTCGCGTCAGCGGTAGAGATCGGTCTGACCGTTCGACGCGGTCAGACCACCGTCCACGGGGATGTGCGCGCCGTTGACGTACGAGGCGCCGAAGCCGGCGAGGAACGCCACTACGGCGGCCACCTCGGTGGGGGCGCCAGGCCGGCCCATCGGTACACGGTCGTCGAACCGCTCGCGCAGCGGCGTGCCTTCGGCGAGCGCCGCCCGGATCGTCTCGGTGCTGGCCGTCACTCCGGGGTGGACGGCGTTGACCCGGATCTCCCGGCCGTGGTCGAGGGCCATCGCGTTGGTCAGGTTGACCACCGCTCCCTTGGCCGTGTTGTAGACGGCCTGCCTCCAGTCTCCGCGCACGCCACCGACGGAGCCGATGTTGACGATGGACCCGCCGACCACGCGCAGGTGGGGCAGGGCGGCGCGGGAAGCGAAGAACACGCCGTCGACGTTCACGCTCATCATGGCGCGGTAGTCGTCCTCGCTCGTGCTCTCCACGGTGCCCGGCAGCGCGAGCCCCGCGTTGTTGACGAGGACGTCGAGATGCCCGTAGCGCTCGGCCACCCCGTCCATGAGGGCGGTGATCGCGGTCAGGTCGGAGACGTCGCCGACCCACGGGTGCATGTCGCCCCCGTCCGGGCCGCTCTCGACGGCCCTGCGCAAGGTCGATTCGGTACGCCCCACCAGTACCGTGGTGTATCCGTCGGCGGCGAAGCGGTGTGCGATGGGGACGCCGAGGCCGCCGCCCGCACCGGTGATCACAGCCACGCGGCCGTTGTGGTCGCGTTCGTCGCACTGGTGGTAGGGCTGCTCGTTCACCAAGTCCTCCTGATCTGTCAGTGCTTCGCACACTAGGGAGATCACGTAAGCCTCGGCATGAACCCATGCGACAACCGACTGGAACATCAGCGACACACATCCTGGATGCAGACTTGTGGACCATGGACGACAAGCCCGCATCCTTCTCACTCGACTCACGTCGTGTGGCCGCCGCCGGTCGGCACGACTACGAGCAGAACTGGTGCGCCCACATCGGAGAGGAGTTCCCTCTCCCCACGTTCAGCGCGGCGACCGCGGCCGACTTCCGGCTGCGCTTCCGTGCCGCGAAGGTGCAGGACGTGGCCCTCACCACCGTGGACGGTGTGTCGCCGGCACAAACGGCGGAGGGGCCAGTTCCGGATACCGATCATGTCCGCCTGTGGCTGGTGCACAGAGGAGCCTGGGCCCTGGGCAGCAGGCGAAGCAGCGTGGAACACACCGTGGCGGCGGGAAAGTTCCTGCTGCGGCACGCCGGGGGGATACCTCACTTCTCGCTCCCCCCGCGCACGAGAGCGCGGTGCATCGTCATGCCCGCCGCCCCTTTCTCCCCGGCCCTCGCCGGCCGTCAGGTCGCCGGCCACGCCGACGCCGCCGAGGTACGCCTCCTGGTGGCGCACGCCACGATGGTGGAGGAGGTACGGCCCGAGCTGAGCCCGGCCGGCGTCCGGGCCGCGCGGGACACACTGGTCGAGTTGGCCCTCGCGGTGGCACACGGCGGATTCGACGATGTGAACACGCGCCTCGCCCCGGCCCTCGCCCAAGCGGCCAAGAACCTCGCGCGGCAGCGGCTCGCCGACGCCGATCTCTCGCCGACGATGCTGGCCCGGGAGCTGAACGTCTCCGTACGCACGCTGCAACGCGCGTTCGCGGCGGGCGGGGAATCGGTGGCCGCCTACATCCGGGAGAGACGTCTGGAGTCGGCCAGGCAGGCGCTGTCGGCGTCTCGGCTGACCGTCTCGGAGATCGCCGCGCACTGGCAGTTCGCCGACAGCGGCCACTTCAGCCGCGCTTTCAAGCAGCGCTACGGACTCGCACCCACCGAGTACGCCCGGCAGAACTCCTGACCGGAAGGGCACGGCTGGTCAGTCGCGGGTCTGCCGGCGGACCCCGCCGGCAATGGGCCGGTGCCCGCGTCGTCGGTGAGTGATGCGGCTCTCCTTTGATCGGGCGCCGGCCGGAACCGGCATGTACGGGTGCGGGAGTCGGCGGGTGATCGTCATCGTGGTGTCCAGGGGGTGATGTCGCGGTGGGTCTTGGCTCTGACGCTTTCCCCGAACCACATGTCATACAGGGCCCGCGCGGCGTCGCCTTGGACTGCCGGCGTGGTCACCACCCTACCTTCCATTAGACCAGTCGCCTATGCGGTGACGTACGTCGACGGGCAGGGTGCGGTCGGCCGTGCCGTGCGGGATCAGGGCGGGGACGTCGATGCGGGGGATGTCCGCCCGGAAACTGGTCGGCCAGGTCGGCGGGCAGCGGCCGAGGCGATCGGCCCCGCACCCGCCGCCACGTTCCAGGCGTTGCGCACGGCCTCTTCTCCGTAGCGACCTTGACGCGTCCCATGACGCCCGCTCCTTCGGGAAGTTCGACGTCTACCCTGTTCTGGAGTACTATACGACCGGTCTACTCGCCCGCGACCCCTGCCGGTGCGAGCGACTCGCGTCACCCGGTGCGTACGTACCGGACCGCGGCACCACGGAACCGCCCCCACCGGTTCCGCAACGTACGCAGAACCACGTCGGGCGGAGACCGTCGGGCCGCCGCCCAAAGGAGCGCAAGCGATGAGCTACAGCGGATACACGTCCCTGGTGGTCCGGGTGGAGGACCGGATCGCCTGGGTGACCCTCGACAACCCGCCGGTCAACACCGTCGACGCCGTACTGGCCGGCGACCTCAAGGCGTTCGCGGACGAGGCCGCGTCCGACGAGGGCCTCGCCGTGATCGTGTTCCAGTCGGCCAACCCCGAGTTCTTCTCCGCACACGCCGACTTCGAGTGGTCCTTCGACCCGAGCACCCTCCTGGCCCTGGCCGACCCCGACGCCGACCCCGCCCTCAACCCCCTCCAGCAGCTCGACGAGCGGCTGCGCACCCTCCCGCAGGTGACGATCGCGAAGCTGCGCGGATACGCCCGCGCCGGCGGCGCCGAACTGGCGATGACCGCCGACATGCGCTTCGCCGCCGCGGACCGGACCTGGCTGGGCCAACCGGAGTCGCTGATGGGCATCTTCCCCGGCGGGGGCGGCACCCAGTACCTCAACCGGCTCGTCGGCCGCGCCCGCGCCCTGGAGATCGTGCTCGGAGCCGACCTGTACGACACCTCCGTCGCCGAACGCTACGGATGGATCAACCGCGCCATCCCGGACGAACACCTCGACGCCTTCGTCGACGCCCTCGCCCGCCGGATCGCCGCCCTGCCCGAGGGCGTGGCCGCCGCCGCGAAGGAGGCGCTGGACGCCGCCGAGGCCAGCGGCCCCGTACCGAACCTGGCCGAGGAAGCCGCCGCCCACGCGAAGGTCTACCCCTCCCCGGACGACGTCGTCGACCGCCTCCGCGTACTGATGGACCACGGCGGGCAGACCCGCGACGGCGAACGGCAACTGGAGCGCCTGCTCACCGCAATCCCCTGGGCCCACCGCTCCTGAAAACCGCCGACCACGCCCGCCGGACACCGCACCGCCGGGGATCCGGCGCCCCCGGCACCTGTGGCCTGAACTTCCCGTCCGTCCCTCGGACTTCCCCCCGGACCCGGGGACCCGGCGGTTGAGCCGCCCGCCGTATGTGAAAGGAACCTCAGTCGTGCCCACCCTGTTCTCCCGCATCATCGCCGGCGAGCTGCCCGGACGCTTCGTCTGGCGGGATCCCGAGGTCACCGCGTTTCTCACCGTCGCGCCCCTGCGGCCCGGGCACACCCTCGTCGTCCCCCGGCGCGAGATCGACCGGTGGACGGATGCCGACGGTGCGCTTCTGGCGCGGTGCATGGAGGTCGCCCAGGCCGTTGGGCAAGGGGTGCGGCGGGCCTGGGACGCCCCGCGGGCCGGCCTCGTCATCGCGGGCTTCGAGGTGCCGCACCTGCACATCCATGTCGCTCCCGTCTGGGACATGTCCGACTTCGACTTCACCAAGGCCGAGCCGGAGGAGGACCAGTCCGCTCTGGACGACGCCGCGGGGAAACTGCGTGCCGCCCTGCTCGAACTCGGTTATGAACAGGCCCGGGACACCGACCGCGGCTGATACTCCAAGGAGACGCTGAACATGAGGAGCCACCCCGCCGACGCCGCGGCGATCCCGGCCTCGGCCCGGACCACGCACCGGCTCGCACTCGCCGACCACCTGGACGACGGTGCCGCGTTCGACTACATCGTGAGCGGAGCCGGTCCGTCGGGTTCCGTTCTCGCGGGCAGACTTGCGGCCGATCCGGCCGTCTCGGTACTGCTCGTCGAGAGCGGCGGCGGTGACGACGACGAACGTGTCCGCGATCCCGACCTGTGGCCGGCCAACCTGGGCAGCGAGCGGACCTGGGACCACGTCACGGAGCCGAACCAGCATCTGAACGGGCGCCGGCTCGCGTACGCGACAGGCCGCGGGCTGGGCGGCGGAGGAGCTGTCAACGCGGGTGTGTGGGCCCGTGGCCACCGGAGCGACTGGGACTCGTACGCCGAGGCCGCGGGCGATCCCGCGTGGGGCTACGCGCACGTACTGGAGCACTACCGCGGCATCGAGGACTGGCAGGGCGCGCCCGACCCCGAGCGCCGGGGCACCGGCGGGCCGATGCGGATACGGCCGGCGAAGGACGTCCACCCGCTCTTCACCGCCTTCCTCGACGGCGCCGAGGCCACCGGCATCCCCCGATTCGGCAGCGCCAACGGCGCCCTGATGGAGGCGAACTCCGGTGGCGCCGTACGGGACGAGAACATCCACAACGGCGTGCGGCAGAGCCCCTTCCGCCGCTACGTCGCCGACCGCGCGGCGCAGCCGAACCTCACCGTACTCCCGCACACGACGGTCTCCCGCGTCCTGCTCTCCGCAGGCCGCGCCCGCGGCGTCGAACTCGTGCGCGACGGCAGGCCGCTGCGTGCTCACGCGTCGCGAGAGGTGGTGCTGTCGCTCGGTGCGCTCGGCACCCCGGCCGTACTCATGCGGTCCGGGATCGGAGACGAGCGCGAACTGCGGAACGTGGGCATCCCGGTGGCCCAGCACCTGCCCGGCGTCGGCCGCAACCTCGACGACCACCTGCGCCTGCCCTGCATGTGGGAGGCCACGGACGCGCGGCTGCCGGTACCCACTCGCAGCCAGGCCGTCTGCTTCCGGGAGGACGAAACGCGGCCGGGCGCGCCGGAGTTCGTCATGTACGTCTCGCCGGCGCCGTCCGTCTCCCCCGAGAGCGCGGCGCAGTACCCGCCGCCGGAGCGGTGCTTCACCCTGATGCCCGCGATCCGGCCGCGTCCCGGCAGCCGCGGCCGGGTCCGCCTGGCGAGCACGGACCCGCTGGCCGGACCGCGCATCGAGACGAACTTCCTCGCCGACCCCGACGACCTGCGCTCGGCCCTCTCCGCCGTCGCCATGGCCCGCGAGGTCGGCAACTCCGCCGCGCTCCGCCCGTTCGCCAAGCGGGAGGTGTCCCCCGCGTCCGCCGCGACGGACACGGTCGAGCCGTTCGTACGGAACGCCGGGGAAACCTTCTGGCACCAGAGCGGTACGTCCCGGATGGGACGGGACGAGGGAGCCGTCGTGGACGCGAGGCTCAGGGTGCACGGCGTCGAGGGCCTCCGCGTCGCCGACGCCTCGATACTCCCCCACGTGACCGTCGCCAACACCATGGCCCCCGCCCTCGTGGTCGGCGAGCGGGCAGCCGAGATCCTCACCGCCGAGCAGGGCTGAGGAAGGGCCGGACCCGCTCGCCGCAGACGCGAAGGAGGCCCGGGTGGTGGGCGCCGGCCGTCGAGGCGGGTGGCATCCGCTAGCGGGGCTCCGGGGCCACCCTGCCGAGCCAGAGGCGGTCGCGGGCCCGGGTCATGGCCACGAAGAGCTGGCTGCGCGCCAGCTCGTGCCGCTCGCGTGCGGTCTCCGGCGCCTCCGGGTCACTCGCCCCCGCGGCCGCGGACACGCGCGCGTCGTGCCGCGGGAGGAACACGTTCTTGAACTCCAGGCCCTTCGCCCGCCGGTAGCTGCCCAGCTTGACGCCCTCGGCGGGGTGCCCGTCGTAGTGCTCCAGCAGGCAGACCGGTATGCCGGCGCGGGTCAGGAGCCGCTGGTAGTGCGCGATGGCCTTGATGGAGGGGCAGAGCACCGCGGAGTCGGCGCGGGCCGCGGGCGGCAACGCACGTAACGCGGCGAGGAGAGCCTCGTCGTGCTCGGCCGGGGTCGGCTTCGACACCCTGGCCACGCTGCCGTCGTGGTACGTGAGGTCGACCTGCCGGCGGCCACTGGTGCGGAGCCCGTCGATGTCCTCGAACGAGTCGTCCGCGACGACGGCGAGAGCGGCCTCCAGGACCTGCTTGCTGTTGCGGTAGTTGGTACGCAGCACCTGCCCGCGATCCCCGCGGATGTCGATTCCGGCCTCGGAGAGGCGGAAGCCGCCCGGGTAGACGGCCTGCTGGCCGTCGCCGATCAGCAGGAGGCCGTTGGGCCGGTCACCGGCCAGGGTGTGCAGCAGCCGCAGCCCGACGAGGGTGAGGTCCTGGACCTCGTCGACGATCACCGCGTCGTACGGGGGCCGTTCCGCGCCGCGCGCCTCGGCGAGCGCGCGTGCCAGTACGTCGTCGAAGTCGTCCACGCCGCGCTCGGCGCGGATGGACTCGTACGCCTCGTAGAGGGTCCACACGGCCTGCCGATGGTGGCGGCGCAGGCTGGCACGGCGGCGCCGGCGGGACAGCAGGGCGTACTGGTCGAAGGTGGTGATCCCCCTGCCCTTGATGACGTACGCGATCTCCTCACGCCAGTAGCCGTGCCCGGGATCGATCTCGGCGAGGCAGCTGTCGCGGCCTACGTTCTTCCAGGCGAGGCTGAAGGCGGTCTCGGCCTTACCGCCGTGCAGCCGGGTCTGTACGCCGCGACTGTGCAAGTACTCCTGCGCCCAGGAGTGCAGGCTGCGGAACTCCACCCGGTCCACGACGGACGGCGCCATGGACGCGAGGAACGTGGCCTGGACCCGGGGGAGGTTGTTGGCGAAGGTGACGTAGAGAACGCGCCCTGTCGTGCGCTGCGCGAGGTACGCCGCGCGGTGCAGCCCGACGACGGTCTTGCCCGTGCCGGCCGGGCCGCTGATACGGGCCGGGCCGGCCCAGTTCCGGCGGACGAGGGTGACCTGGTCGGGGTCGAGGAAGGTCATCCACCGCTCGATCGGCGCCCGGCGGGCGTCGTTCAGTACCGCCTCGCGGAGCCCGTCGATGTCGAACAAGCCCTGCGACGGCTCCTCCCCAGCCGCTGATCGTTCCGTCGTTGTCCCAGGGACGGCGGAATCCTCGTACTCCGGGAAGACCCGCTCCAGATGATCGGCTATGGCCCGTACGGACTCCTTCCGCAACCGGCCGCGTTCGGCCATGAGCCACGGCCCGACCTCGTGCTCCCCCAGCAGCCTGATCCGGCCGAGTTCCACGTGCACGCGCCGGCCCGCGAACACCATCAGCGGCTGCACCCCCACCGGCGACAGCCCCAGGGACGCCACGGCCCCCTCCGCCGCTCTCGTGACGGCCAGGAGCTTGGCCGCGTGGCTGTCACGCGACTCGCCCCCGGCGCGCAGCGACCTTCCGTCCACGACCTCCGGGGCCGACCGCCAGTTCTTGACATCGACCACGAACACGCCCCCGGGCCCCACCAGCAGCATGTCCACGTTGGCCGCACGGGTCCCCGGCCACCTGCGGTCGACCAGCAGGCGCCATCCCCGCTCGGTGAGCACCAGCAACTGGGCGGCGACCAGGCGCTCCCCCTCGCTCGCAGCCTCCCAGCGGCGCGCCTCCTCCCGGGCCGCCCGCCACTGCGCACGCAACAGCCCCTCCTGCCGCCGCGCCTCCTGCGCCCGCCGCGTCGCCGACCCGCCGGCCACCATGCAACCACCCCCTCTCACACAGCGTAACGATCATAGAACCGCGGGCAACACCCCGACAGACGACCCGCGAAGCCTTGTGGCGGCCGGGCGCCGACGAAGGACAGCTATCCGCGGGGACCCAGGCGATCGGCGGCTACCGGACCCGCACCAACGACCCGGAGATCGGTCTCGGCGCCGACCGCTCCCCCGTCGCCAAGAAGATCACCTTCGTGGGTTCGGTCAAGTGGCTGGAGAAGAAGCCCTTCGACGACCGCGACCTCGCCCGCCTCCTCACACACCGATCCCGGCTTCCCGGCGCCGACGACACCACCCCCCTGCTCGCCGTCACCCGCAGTGGCCGCACAGCCGACATCCCCACCCGCACGCCCCAGGACCTCCACGCCGCCTGGGCATGAATCTGTGACCGGCCGTGCCGCTGCGTACCGGTTGCGGAGTCGGCCGTTGCCGACGGTGAGGGGGTGCGCCGTCGCGCTCGTCCGGGCGGCCGGGTGGTGGTTGGGTAGGGGGTCCGTGGTGGACTCGGGTGTGTCCTGGGCGGGAAGGGGGCGGGGTGGAGGCGTTGAGGGCCGGGGACCCGGAGCGGGTGGGCGGGGTCGTGTTGCGCGGTCGACTCGGTGCCGGGGGGATGGGGGAGGTGTTCCTGGGCCGGTCACCGGGCGGGCGCGCGGTGGCGGTGAAGGTCGTGCATCCGCACCTGGCCCGGCAGCGGGAGTTCCGGCGCCGGTTCGCCCGTGAGGTGGCGGCCGCGCGGGCGGTCAGCGGGGCGTTCACCGCTCCTGTCGTGGCCGCCGGGCCGGAGGACGATCCGCCGTGGGTCGCGACGGTCTACGTCCCGGGCCCCGACCTGGCCGAGGCCGTGGCCAGGGCCGGGCCGCTGCCGGAAGGCTCGGTCTGGCTGCTGGCGGCCGGGCTCACGGAAGCGTTGCAGGCCATCCACGGCGAGAGGCTCCTTCACCGCGATCTCAAGCCGTCGAACGTGCTCGTGGCCGCGGACGGGCCCCGTGTGATCGACTTCGGGATCGCCCGGGCGTCGGAAGGGACCGTCCTGACCGGGACCGGTCAGGTGATGGGTACCCCCGGCTTCATGTCCCCGGAGCAGGCCGAGGGCGGCAACGTGGGGCCCGCCAGTGACGTCTTCGCTCTCGGCGCGGTGATCGCCTACGCCGCCGGCGCCACCGCGCCGTTCGGGCAGGGCCCGCCCCTTCAGGTCCTCCACCGCGTCGTCAACGGTCAGCCGCGCCTGGACGCCCTCCGGGGCCCGCTCCACGAGCTCGCCCGCGCGTGCCTGGCGAAGAATCCCGCCGATCGACCCAGCCTGCCCCAGCTGCTCGACCGCATCACGGCGCACTGGGACCCGCCGGACGAGGACCCCGGCGTGTCCCCCTGGCCCGCCGCCGTGATCGCCCTCATCCCCCACCGGACGACACCCCCGACCGCGCCCTACACCCGGCCCGACGCCCCCGCACCGACCCACTCCGCACCCACCGTCGCCGCACCACACGCCCGGGGACTGGAGCGGCCGGGGCCGGGGCCGCGTTCCGACGGGCCCTGGGACAGCGGCGAGGTACGCGACCCGGGCGAGGGCCGGGTGGATCTGGGCGGCCTGTTCGTGCCGCGCGTCGACAGCATGGAGGTACGGGTCGACGTCTCGGACGGCGAGATCGTCGCGGCGACCGTGATCCTGCGCGACAGCGCCATCCAGTTGCAGGCATTCGCCGCACCCGGGCAGCAGGGCATCTGGGACGAGGTGCGGGAGGAGATCGGTTCCGGCTTCACCGGGCGGGGCGGTGTCGTCGACGAGGTCGAAGGACCGCTGGGCCGGGAGCTGCGGGTGCGGGTACCGGAGCGGCTGCCGGACGGCACGGACGGCTTCCAGGTCGTGCGGTTCGTCGGCGTGGACGGGCCCCGCTGGTTCCTGCGAGGCGTCATCTCCGGTCGGGGCGCGGTGGAGCCGCAGGCCGCCGGGCTGCTGGAACAGGTCTTCCGGGACACGGTCGTGGTCCGCGGCGACGGCCCGATGGCGCACCGCGCCCCGATCGTCCTGACGCCCCCGGCAGCACCCACCGCGACCGGCCGGCGTCGGCCCTCGCGGAGCCCCTGAGGCTTCGATCGGGCGGCGGAGCCCGGACGCTGAGCTTCCTCGGCGTTGCGGACGGACCGTCGGGCACCGCCGCTGTCCGGTTCGCCCGACGTGCGCCACGGATGTGCACACGATCCGTCGCACCTCGGCCAATATGCCGAATCAGGGGATTTCGCGGCAGTTGAGCAGGGTAGCTCTGACGCGGCGCGTGGGGTGTCGGCCGGGAACCGTCCGCGGATTTCGCACCCCCTGTCACGGGGCGTGTTCCGCCGTTGCTCTGGGAGGTAGTGGGTGTCGCAGCCGCGGGCTTCTCACCCCATCCGTCAGGCCGTGATCCTTGCGGGCGGACGCGGGCGGCGCCTCGCTCCGTACACGGACCGGCGTCCCAAGGCGATGGTGGAGGTCAACAGCACGCCGCTGTTGCGTCACCAGATCGACTGGTTCGCCGGCGCGGGCGTGGAGACGGTGGTCGTCTCGGCGGGCCACCGCTCGCAGGTGATCACCGACTACGTGTGCGCGGAGACGCTGCCGGTGCGCACCATCGTGGTCGTGGAGGACCACCCCTTGGGGCGGGGCGGCGGGTTGAAGCTCGCCGCCCGTTCGCTTCCGGCGCCGAAGGAGCCGTGGTTCGCCAGCTACGGCGACATCTGGACCGACTTTCCGCTCGCCGAGATGGGCGCTCATCACCTGCGCTGCGGAGCGCTGGCCACGGTCGCGCTGACGCCGCCGTGGCTGCCGCACGGCGCGGTCGTGTGCGACGCCCTGGGGAGGGTCGCCGACCTGGCCGCGCCGCCCCCGCTCGCCTGCACGGTCAACGGCGGTGTCTACGCCTTCGCACCCGGGATCGTTCCCCTGCTGCCCGATCGGGGGGATCACGCGGACACCACGCTGCCGAGCCTGGTGCGGCGGCGGCAGCTGGCGGGCTACCGCATCGACGGATTCTGGTGCGCCGTCAACACCCCTCAGGACCTGAGCGAGCTGAGCGCCCGAGTGGCGCCGGTTCCGCCGTCGCCGGGCCGGTAGCCGGCCGGGTCAATCGCTTCTCCTTCGCCGGGTCGCGGAGCGGCTGACGCGGTGGTGGCTCCCGCCCTCGGGATGTACGCGCCGAGGGCCACGACCGGCTTCGACCGTTGGCCGGGTCAGGTGTTGGTGGGGGGCTTGGCGGCGTTTGTGCGCAGGGCGCGCTTGTCCACTTTGCCGAGGTGGGTGCGGGGCAGTTCCGCGCGCAGTTCGAGGCGGGAGGGCTGGTACCACTCGGTCATGCCCCGGGTGGTGAGGTGCGCGCGGAGTTCCGCCAGGGTGGGCGGGGTGGTGCCGGTTTGTGGGACCACGACGGCGCAGGGCAGTTCGGAGTGCTCCGGGTCGGGGTAGCCGACGAGGGCGGCGTCCTGGACTCGTGGGTGGGTGCGCAGTTCGTCCTCCACGTCCTGCACGGGGATCAGCTGGGAGTCGGATCCCTTCACGCGGTCCGCCGCGCGGCCGCGGAAGCGCAGGCCGCCGCGGCCGTCGTCGTCGACCAGGTCGCCGGTGTCGTACCAGCCGTCCGTGCTCGCGCTGCTCCAGCGCAGCCGGCCCGTGTCGCGGTCGGCGGTTGCCAGGCAGGTGGCGGGGCTGCGGACGAACAGGTGGGAGGTGCCGTCGCCGGAGGGTTCCAGGCGCAGTTCGACTCCCGGCATGGCCCGGCCGATGCTCAGGGCCGGCCAGTCGTCGGGGTCGTCGTGGGCGGTGGCCGTGCCGCCGCCGAGTTCGGTCATCCCCCACTCGTTGACGAGGCGTTCGCACAGGGTGGCGCGGATACGGGGCACGAGGGGGCGGGGCAGCGGCGTGCCGACGCTGACCACGGTGCGCAGGGTGCCGAGGGGGCGGGGGGAGCGGTGCTGTTCGGTGACGAGTTGCGCGAGGGCCCAGGGGACGGCGAGCAGGACCTGCGTGCCGTTGCGGGCGAGCATGTCGAGGTAGGCGCCGGGGTCCCAGAGGTCGGCGAAGTGCGCGGGTGCGCGGTGGACGAGCGGGGCGAGGGCGAGGTTGCACAGGCCGACGGAGTGGCTGATGCCGCCGGGGGTGGTGCGGGAGGCCGCCGATCCGTTCTCGCGTCGCGGGGCGGCTTTGATGGCGGCGTAGAGGGTGTTGGGGCTGTGGAGGACGGCGGTCGGGGCGCCCGCGGTGCCGGAGGTGAAGACGATCACGGAGGGCTCGTCGGGGTCGAGGGGGGTGGGGGGCGGTGCCGGGGCCGCGCTGTGCAGCAGGTGGGTGGTGAAGGAGAGGGCGCCGGTGGCCTCGGCGGGGCCGAGGACGATGCGGTGCCCCAGCCCGGGCAGCCGGCCGGCGGCCGCGGCGGCGGCCACGGACGTCGCGGGGGTCGCGCCTTCCCACTCGTGGACGAGCACGCACGCGCGCGCCCGCGTGCCGGCCAGGACGCGTTCGAGTTCGCGGGGACCGGTGCTCTGCGGGACGAGCGCGGCGACGACGCCGATCCGGTCGCAGGCGAGGGCGAGGGCGGCGGTCTGCCACCGGCTCGGGAGCTGGATGGCCAGGACGTCCCGGCGGCGCAGGCCCAGCGCGCTCAGCCCCGCGGCGATCCGCTCCACCCGGTCGGCGAGGCGGTGGTACGTCACGGTGACGTCGCGTCCTTCGCGTACGCGGTGGCCGACCATCGCGACCCGGTGCGGCGTCTCGCGGGCGGCGCGCAGCAGGTCTTCGGTGAAGCTGCCGTCCCTCCAGTGCCCGGCCGCGCGGTGGGCCGCGGCGGCCGGGTCCGTGGGACGTACGCGGGACAGCAGGTCGTGCATGGACATGGACTCGCTCCTCCTCGGGGGGCGCGGCGCTCGGTGCCGGGGGCGTTCTAGGTGGTGGCGTTCAGGCGCGCGACGATGTCCTCGATGACGCACGGCTGGTCCGGCGTGGACCTGCGGCGGAAGAAGTAGCCGCTGCACCAGGGGGTCTCGCCCCACCGGTCGAGCTTCCGGGCGGCCAGGGCGGCGGCCTCGGGGAGGCGCCGCCAGGGGATCTGCGGGCACCAGTGGTGGATCGGGTGGTACATGTCGTCGAGGTGGTTGCCGAGAAGGTGCCGGGTGAGCCGGTGGGAGGTCCAGCCGCGGGTCTGCCGCAGCGGGTCGGTGTTCTCGATGACGCCGGCGTGGTTGCCGAGGTCGGTGAGCCAGTTGACGACGGGTCTGATGAAGATCGCCGGCAGCGCCCAGTAGAGCAGGAAGTACGGTGCGGCGCCCAGCGGCCAGCACACGGCGACGATGCCCGCCCACAGCGCCGTCCGTGCCGCGAACGCCCGCCACGCCTCGTCGGGCGCCTTGGTGACCAGGGTGAGGACCGCGTTCTTCGGCAGCGGCCAGAGGGCGTTGCGCACGATGACGCGCAGGACGAAGGAGCGCCGCGTGGGCTTGGCCGCGCGTATGTTGCCGGCGCGGTAGGACTGGAACATCGGGTCGTCGTCGGAGCCGAGCCTGGCGTGGTGCACCAGGTGGCCGGTGCGGTACGGCAGGAAGCCCTCCCCGAGGAGGGCTGTCAGCAGGTGCCCGACGAGGCGGTTCGCCCTCCGGTCGGCCAGCAGCTTGGAGTGGACGCACTCGTGCACCAGGTTGGCGAGGTGGCGTTGGCGTATGCCGATGTAGCAGGCGGCCACGAGCGGGCCCCAGACGTTCCCGGCGAGGTTGCCGAGGAGAGCCGCCGCGGCGATGGCCGCGAGGTCCGTCAGGACGTCGCGCATCCCCACGTCCGGCGGGCCGCAGAGGTCCTCCAGTTCGGTGACGAGGTCCCGGCCCAGGATCCTGCGCATCTGCCCGGAGGCTCCGGTGCCGTACCGCGTACGGCGGCGCCGCGCCGTCCGGCGTGCGGTGCGGGGGGGTCCTCATGCTCATCCGGCTCCTCCTGACACAGGGGGTCCCGGGCGGCAAGCCGGGAGCGGACGCGTCACAGGATGACAGCTGCCTGACCACTGCTTATCGCTAGAAATCATAAGAGATCAGGATGAAAGCTGCTCAGTCGGGCACTGCGGCGCGATGCGCGGACGGAGCCGCCCGCGCCCTCGGCTTCTGCCGTTCAGCATCCATTCATAGGCTTTTAGTGAATTACCAATAATGTTCCCGGGCCAGCTCAACTACCCCTCGACGAAGAGGAGTTACAGCCATGGCCCGCAGTCTTACCGGCCTCAGGCGATGGGCGACGGTCCTCGTGGCCCCGGCGCTGCTCGCCGCCGCCACGACCGGCGCCTCCGCCGCCCCGCCGGCCGGTGACGCGCCCGACCCCGCCCCCGGCGCCGTGGAGGTCGCCGCCGGCATCTCCGCCACCCGGGCGCAGGACCTCGCCGGCGCACTCGGCGAGGACCGCACCGGCGGCTTCTACCTCGACCGGGAGAGCCGGCGCATGGTGGTCACCGTCACCGACGACGCCGCCGCGGAGCGGGTACGCGCCGCGGGCGGGGTCGCCCGGCACGTGGCGTACAGCGCCGCGGAGCTCCGGGACGTCACCACCGCGCTCAACCAGAACCCGGACGCCCGGGTCACCAGCACGGCCTGGGGGACGAACCCGGTGACCAACCGGGTCGAGGTCGAGGCCGGGGACGCCGTCTCCGACGCCGAGTTCGCCGGGCTGAAGGAGATCGCCGCCGGGTTCGGCGACGCCGTGACGCTGCGGCGCGTCGACGGCGACGTCACGACGGACGCCACCGTCCTCCAGGGCGGCAAGTACATCGCCGCTCACAACCTCTCGTGCTCGGGCGCCTTCAACGTGCGCGAGAAGAGCGACAACAGCAGCAAGTACCTCCTCACCGCCGGCCACTGCACCAAGGGGGCCACCGGGGTCGCCGACTGGTACAACGCCAACGGCGTCTACTTCGGCTACGACGCGGGCGGCTACTTCCCCACCCACGACTGGGGCATCATCAAGCACTACAACGCCTCGGTCAGCAAGCCGGGCACCATCTGGCTGCACCAGTACCAGAAGGAGCGGGACGTCACGTACTCCCGGGACCCGGTGGCGGGCGAGTCCGTCCAGCGCAGCGGCTACCGCACCGGCCTGCGGAACGGCCGGGTGATCCAGCTCAACGTCACCGTCAACTACCCCGAGGGCCCGCTCTACAACATGTTCTCCTACAGCGCCTGCTCGAACAGCGGAGACAGCGGCGGCGCGATCGTCCACGAGACCGCGGCCATCGCCATCCACTCCGGCAGGCGCGACGGCTCCGACTGCCACGCCTACGGCCAGCCCGTCAACCCCGCCCTGGCCTGGTACGGCGTCGAGGTCTACTGACCCGGCACCGTCACCGCGCCGCGCCACCGCCGCCGGTCGCCGCACTCCGGCGGCCGGCGGCGTACGGCGCCTTCAGCGCCTGCCAGCGCGCCGCCTCGGCGGCCGTCAGGCGGCCGCGCAGTTCGGCGAGCTTCAGCAGGTTCGCCTCCGCGTTCCGGGCCAGGGTCTGGGCCTCGCCGAGGTAGTGGTCGTCGATGAGGGCCTCCACCTCGTCGTCGGTCATCACGGGCAGGATCCGCTCGGCGAGCTTGTTGGTGTTGCGGTACGAGCCCTGCAGCTTGAACGGCGGTTCCGTGCGCGCGGCGTCGGTCTGGGCCGCGGAGGCGATGTAGGCCGCGTTGACCTTGAGCACGGTGTCGCGGACGTGCAGCAGCCGGCGCAGCACGGCGAGGATCTGGTCCAGTTCCGCGGTGGCGTAGGGGTGGGCGAGGCGGTCGGCGTGGGCGGACCCGTCGCCTTGGGCGAGGCGGACCAGGAGGTCGACGTCGCTGCGCTCCCGGGACGTGAGCGGGGCCAGCACGGGGTTGGCGGTGAGGGCGTTCTCGATGTGGCTGAGGGCGAACAGCTGTTCCCTGCCGGACAGGACGTCGCCGAGGTTCCAGACGTCGGCGCGGTTGGCGAGCATGTCGGGTACCTGGAAGCGGGCCCCGGACTCGGTGAACGGGTTGCCGGCCATGCACACCGCGAAGCGCTTGCCCCGCAGGTCGAAGACGCGCGCGGAGCCGTCCCACACGCCGTCCATGCGGCGCTGCGCGTCGCACAGCGAGACGAAGCGCTGGAGCAGCTCGGGCGACGCGTGCTGGATGTCGTCGAGGTAGAGCAGGGCGTTGTTGCCCAGGGCGAGGGCGAAGTTGATCTTCTCGACCTCCCGGCGGGCGGCGGCGTCCGGGGCCGCGGCCGGGTCGAGGGAGGTGGTGCCGGTGCCCAGCGACGGGCCGTCGACCTTGACGAAGACCAGGCCGAGGCGGGCGGCGACGTACTCCAGCAGCGACGTCTTGCCGTAGCCGGGCGGGGAGAGCAGGAGCAGCAGGCCCTGGCTGTCGGTGCGGCGGGCGCCGGACTCGCCGCCGGCGGCGCCGAGCTGCCGGGCGAGGTTGTCGCCGATCAGGGGCAGGTACACCTCGTCCAGGAGGCGGTTGCGGACGAACGTCGACATGACCCGCGGCCGGTACGTGTCCAGCCGCAGCCGCTCGCGTTCGGCGCCGACGAGGGCGGTGCGGCGGCGGAGGTACGCGCGGTAGGCCGGGACCCGTACCTCGCGGAACTCGGTGGTGCGGGCGAGGAACTCGTCCAGGCGCACCGCGAGCCGCCCGCCGTCGATGCGGCGGTGCGCGCCGAGCAGCCCGTCGACGGCGGTCTCGGTGGCGGCGTCGGACTCGCGCCGGGCGAGGGCGGCGCCGGTGACCTCCACGGCGACGGCCTCCGCGAGGCAGCCGCCATCGGCGCCGGCACCGGCCGCGCCGGCGCCGGCCGCGTCCGCGCCGGCCGCGTACGCGCCGGCCGCGTACGCGCCGAGCCAGGCGGCGGCGAGCTGGTGGCGGGCGGCGGGGTCGCCGGCGAGGGCGTCGAGGTCGCGCTCGTACTCCTTGGCGGCGCCCGGGCCGAGCGCGTCCCGGAAGCCGGTGCGCAGGGCGCGGGCGGCGGGGCCGGTCACGAACGCGGGCGGGTCCGCGGCGGCCAGCTCCTCGAAGAGGTACGCGCCGGTGCCGCCCGGCGCGGCCGGGGCCGGCAGGCCCGCGGCGGCGGCGAAGTCCGCGGCGCGGGCCGCCAGTTCGGCCGCCAGCTCCGCCACGGCGCCGTCCAGGCCGAACGTCTCCCGCGCCCGCGCCAGCGACCGGGCCCGCGTCGACCACGCCGCGCGCTCCTCGGCCCCGGTCCCGTACGCCCAGAACAGCTGCGCCGCGGCCCGCGCCGCCGGCGTGAACCGCAGCAGGCCGCACGTCTCCCGCAGCCGCAGCAGCGCGCCGAGGATGGCGGCGGCGTCGCGGTCGTGGACGCCGCGGTCGTAGCCCTCGTCGTACGCCGCCTCCGCCGCCCGCCGCGCCAGCTCCGGCAGCCCGCCGTCGGCGGCGGCCGCCGCCGCCAGCTCCGCGGCGGGGGTGCCGGCGAGCAGCCGGGCCGCGAGGTACTCGCCCCGGTAGACCGCCGGCGACTCGGAGACCAGCGGCTGGTCCCAGAAGTCGCGGGTGTCCGCGAACCCGGGGTCGGCGACCGGCGCCCGGTAGTCCGTGCCGGTGATCACGAACGCCGGCTCCCCGTCCCGCGGCACGAGCGTCAGCTCGGCCGGCCGGGAGTTGACGGCGAACCGGTGCCGCCCCAGGCGCAGCGTGCCCTGCCCGTCGTAGAGGTCGGTACGGTCGCGCAGGGCCCGGGCCGCCTCCTGGCGGGCGGCCTTGAGCCGCCCCTCCAGCTCCTCGGCGTGCCCGGTGTCGCCGAGCGCGCGCAGCTCCGCCGCGGTGGTACGGACCTTGGCCACCAGCGGGTCGGACGCGAAGAAGGTGTGGACGTCGTCCGCGGACGTCAGGGCCGCGGCCCGGCGGGAGACGGTGCCGAGGATCCGCTCGGCGGAGCGCACCAGCCGGTCGGCGTGCCCGGCGCGCTCGTCGAGCTGCGCCTGCTTGCGGGCGGAGAAGGCTTCGTAGACCTCCTCGCGCTTCGCCGCGACCTGCTCGGCGAAGTCCTCCGCGGAGCCGAACTTCGCCTCCAGGTTCTCCAGCCGCAGCAGGAGCCGGCCGAGCTGCTCGTCGCAGTCCTCCGGCGTGCCGGCCGCGGCCAGGCCCCCGGTCACCGCCTGGCCCAGCAGCGCGAACTCGGCGGCGAACTCGGCCCGGCCCTCGCGCTCGTGCAGCTCGCGGCGGCGGGCGTCCAGCCGGGCGCGGGCCCGGTTGACGGCGCCGAGCACCTCGCCGATGCGGGCGAGGATCGAGGTCCGTACGGTCGCGTCCGCCAGGTCGAGCGTGCCGACGACCTCGGTGACCGCCTGGAGCGCCGCGGCCTGCTCGTCGATGCGCTCGGCGACCGGCGCCGCCGCCGCGGCCGTCGCCACCGCGGCCGCCTCGGCGGCCAGCTCGTCCACCGTCCGGTGGGCGGCGTCGAAGGCGGTCTCCTCGGCGAGGAACGCCACCGCGCGGCGGGCGGTGGCCGTCAGCGACTCCGCCAGCCGCCCGTCGAGTTCGCCGATGCGGCCCAGGTCGGCGTAGCGCTGCTCGCGCAGCGTCTCCAGGCGGCCCTGGGAGCGGCGCAGCCCGGCGATCTGGCGCACCCAGCCGTCGGCGGTGTCCGGGGCGGTGCCCCGGGCCCGGCGGATCTGGCCGGTGATCCGCGCGTCGGCCTCGTCGACCGCCGCGGCGGCCTGGACCCGCAGCTCCTCGACCCGCTCGAACTCGTCGATGACCTGCGCGGCGGTGGTACGGACCGCCGCCAGCGGCGCCGCGAGGTCCCCTCCCCCGCCGGCTACGCCCTCACTGGCGGGGGTACCCCCACTGGCCACCTCGCCCAGCCAGTGGTGGCGGTCGGCGACGCGGGCGGCGGCGGCGACGATGGCCTCGAAGACGGCGCTGTTCGGCTCCATCCCGTCGGCCATCCGGGCCAGCGACAGGCAGTCGGAGACGCCCCGTACCAGCTCGGCGTTGCCGATACGGGCCAGCGGCCCGGTGCCGGCGGGGCGGGCGGCGGCGTGGGCGTCGGAGACGTAGGGGGTGCGCCAGACCTGCACCGGGTGCACGCGGGTGGGCCCGCCGCCGGGCGCCGTCCGGAAGACGACCAGCGTGCCGTCGTCGAGGAGCGACCAGCCGTGCGTCTGCCAGAGGGCGGCGACCTCCTTGCGGATGACGTTGTACGGCAGGAGCAGGGTGCGGCCCTCGGCGCGGGCGTGGAAGACGTAGAGGACGTCCTCGCCGTTCGGGGCGTGGACGACGCCCTCGTATTCGAGGTCCTTGGTCTCGGTGTCGAAGGTGCGCGCGGCGCTGCCCGCGGGGACGTCGGCGAGGTAGTAGCCGCCGGGGAAGACGACGCCCTGGTCCTCGGGCAGCCGGCGGCAGGCCCGGCCGAGGCCGTCGAGCCGGACGGCCTCCCGGGTGCGGGTGTTGTAGACGAGGTGGCGGCGGGTCGTCTCGTTGTACGGGAGGATCCGCAGCAGGACGAGCGGGCCCACGACGGCGTACTCGATCTCGGCGTCGGCGAGCGACTGGAGGGGTTCGTCGACGGGCTCGCTGTAGACGCCCTCGCCCTCGCCGCCGGCGGTGCCGTCCCCGGCCCGGAGGGTGAGGGTGCCGCCGACGCAGGAGACGAAGACCAGGCCGCGGACGGAGACGTGCGGGTGGCGGCCCGGTACGTGGTCGGCCCGGGTGGCGGCCGTCCACTCGACGTCGTGGGCGGGCGGGAAGACGTGGTCGCGCTCGCCGCGGTCGTCGACGTACGCGACGGAGCCGTCCGGGGCGACGCGCCAGCGCAGGACGCGGATGTCGGTGAGGGCGTTCCCGGTCTGGAAGACGGCGAGGAGGTGGGAGCGGGCCAGGCGCAGCTGGAGGAGCCGGGTCTCGCGGTAGTAGCGGTACAGCTCGGCGAAGTCGCGGCGGAAGGCGGGGTCGTCGAGCAGGCCGGGGACGGCGTCGCGGGGCGCGGCGCGGAACCGTACCACCGCGCCGCCCCCGCCCCCCTCGCCCTCCCCCTCGGTCGCGGCCTCGCTCCCGGTCCCGGTCCCGGTCTCGCTCTCGCTCTCGCTCTCGCTCTCGCTGAACTCGACCTGCCACAGCGAGAACACGTCGCCGACCCCGGTCCCGTGGTCCCGGCCCGCGGGGGCGTTGCAGCCGAACAGCAGCACGCCGCCGACCTGCACGATGTCGCGGGGCACGCAGTCGTGCTCCGTCCGGAGGTGCTCGGTGCCGGCGAGCCGGGCCGCGGAGCCGCCGAACTCCGCGACGCGCCGGTCGTTGAGCGTCTCCGCCCGGCGGGCCAGCTCCTCGGCGGCGGTGCGCAGCCGGTCGCGCAGCACCTCGTACGTACCGGCCGCCAGGGCGTCCGCGCTGCTGCCGGGTACCTCCGGCGCGGGGGTCTCCACGTCGTCCTCCACCTCGTCCTCGACGTCCTCGACGTCCTCGTCGTCGGTCCCGGCCGGCGCCGGGGCCAGCTACTCGCTGCCCTGCGGCGGCGTCCCGTTGACCGCCGCAGGGCCGACCAGCGACGCCACCGGGAGGTCCGCCGCACCGCTCGCCCGCGCCGCCTCCAGCAGCCCCTCCAGGGCCCCGGCGTGCGGCCCGTCCGCCGCGATGAGGCGGGTGAGCAGGCCGGCGACGCTCAGGTCCCGCAGGCCCGTCGCGCCGAGGCCGGACGTCATCGCCGTCAGGTCCGACGTGAACGTGCTGTCCGGCCGCAGCCACGGGCCCGCCATCGCCTGCACCGACTCGGAGCTGCCGACGAAGCCGTCGACGCTCTTGCCCATCGACACCGCGTTGACCAGCTTGTCGAAGAAGACGCTGTCCCCGCCGACGATGCTGATGTCCGCGTTCTCCAGCCCGGTGGCGAGCACCGTCGCCTGCGCCTCGGCGATCTTGCGGCCGACGTCGACCTGCGCCATCCGGATGTCCTTCTCCGCCTCCAGCCGCAGCCGGTACTCCTCGTGCTCCCGGCTGGCCGCGTCCAGCGCGGCCATCGCGGCGGCCTTCTCGTTGATGCCCGCGGCCTCCGCGCGGAGCTTCTCCCGCAGCCCCTCGGCGCCGGCGAGAGCCTTGTCCCGCTCCACGTCCGCCTCCGCCTTGCCGACCTTGGCGACGGCCTCCGCGCTGCGCTCCTGCACCTGCGCGGCGGCGAGCCCCTCGGCGGCGGCGTCGGCCTGCTTGCCCTCGGCCAGCCGGATGGCGGCGGCCGCGTCCAGCTCGGCGGCCTTGCGGCGGGCCTCGGCCATGGTGAGCTCCTCGGCGGCCCGGTGGTCCGCCGCCTGCTCGGCGGCCTCGGCGGCCTTGATGTCCTTGACCAGCCGCTCCTGGGCCTCCGCCTCCGCGGCGATGATCAGCGCCTGGCGCTCGCGCTCGGCCTCCTCGACCGTACGCAGCTTCTTGATCTCCTCCTCCTGCTGCGCCACGGTCTTCTCGACCGCGATCCGCTCGCGGACGACGTCGGCGATGTCCCGCTTCTCGCCCTCGACCTCCTTGTCCTTGGCGATCCGGGACAGCTCGGTCGCCCGCTCCCGGGCGATGACCTCCAGCACCCGGTCCTTCTCGATCTTCTCGTTCTCGATGGCGACGACGCGCTCGCGGTTGAGCTGGGCGACGGCGACCTCGCGCTCCCGGTTCTCGTTCTGGATGCCGAGCTGCTCCTCGGTCTTGATGTGCGCGGTGTGCGCCTTGAGCCGCTCCTCGGCCTGGACCTTGGCGGTCTCGGCCTCCTCCCGCGCCCGTACGATCCCGACCTCGCGCTGCTGCTTCGCCTCGGCGTCGGCCTGGCGGCGCTCCAGTTCGAGGACCGCCTCGCGGGCCTCGACGTTCTTGCGGGTGATCTCCTTCTCCTCGTCGCGCCGCAGCTCGTTGGTGCGCACGTTCTCGACGGCGGTCAGCTCGGTGATCTTCCGGATGCCCTGGGCGTCGAGGATGTTCTGGCCGTCGAGCTGGGCCATCGGGGTCTGCTCAAGGAAGTCGATGGCGGCGTCCTCAAGGCTGTAGCCGTTGAGGTCGGTGCCGATGATGCGGATGATCCGGTCGCGGAACTCGTCGCGCTTGGTGTAGAGGTCGGCGAAGTCGAGCTGCTTGCCGACGGTCTTGAGCGCCTCGGAGAACTTGGCGTTGAACAGCTGCTGGAGCGTGTCCTGGTCGCTGGCCCGCTCGGTGCCGATCGCCTGCGCCACCTTGATGACGTCCTCGACGGTCTTGTTGACGCGGACGAAGAACGAGATGCGGATGTCGGCGCGGATGTTGTCCCGGCAGATCAGCCCCTCCTTGCCGGTCCGCTCGATCTCCATGGTCTTCACGGAGATGTCCATGAGTTCGGCCTTGTGCAGCACCGGCAGCACGACGGTGCCGGTGAAGGTCACGTCGACCTTGCGCATCTTGGAGACGATCAGCGCGTGGCCCTGCCGCACCTTGCGGAACAGCCGGCTCACGGCGAACACCAGCGCGAGCGCGATGAGCAGGACCACGGCTATGAGCACGCCGAGTCCCGTGGTGATGGCGGTCATCGGTACTTCCTTCTCTGCGGTCTGTACGTGCGGGTCAGCGCCGGCGTCAGCCGAAGGAGCTGAAGGGGCCGGAGACGTCGGGGACGCCGTCGGCGGGTGCGACGCGGAAGAACTCGCCTTCGTCGTCGTAGTCGAAGATCAGTGCCCGGCTGCCGGCGGTGAGGCCGTTGCCGTCGTCCCCGCGGACCTGGACGGTCGCGCTGGAGCCGTCGGCGGCCGTCACCTCGGCCTGGCCGTAGGCGGTGGTGACGCCGGCCGTGCGCACGACGCACACGCGGCCGACGAAGTCCCGGCGGGCGGCCGGCCTGCCGGTGCCGAGGAGGCGGCGCAGCGGGCGGGCCAGCAGCCGGGTGACGTACCACCCGGCGACCAGCGCCAGCGCCAGTCCGGCCGTCCGCGCCGTCCAGGCCAGCCACGCGGGCGGCCCGGCGGCGGCGACGGCCACGCCGGCCGCCAGCGCGCAGAACCAGGCAACGGCGACGACCAGCGACAGCGCCACCGTCACCGGCACGCCGCCGAGCCCGAGGGCGGCGGGCAGCACGGTGAGCCCACCTGTCCCCCGGGCGTCGGCGGCGGCGTCGACACCGGCCCCGCCGTCCGCGCCGCCGGCGTCACCGACGACGCCGGTCACCGCGGCGACCAGCCAGTACGCGACGACAACGAGCAACGCGAAGCTGAACACGACGGCCGGAAAACCCAGCGCCGCATCAACAAAAGCACCCATTGCCGCCCCCCTCCACCGCACCGGCGAAGGCCCCCCACCGCCGGCGTCGACAGAACTCACAGTGCCATCCCGGGCGTTCGGCGTCATTTCCCGGTTCCGGCAGATTTCCTGCACCGTGACTGCACGGATACGGTGCGGCACGACGGTCGGCGCCCGGCGCGGATCACCGGTTTCCCACGGGTCGCTCGGGTCGCTCAGGCCGGGGAGGCGAACTTCTCGAAGTGGCCCAGGAAGCGGGGGGCGCCGTCCTCCACCCGGTAGAGGAACACCGCGTACGGGCGCAGCTGACGCGTGGCGTCGCGGAAGACCAGCTTCTTGGTGACGCCCTGATGGGTGGTCCGGAACAGCCTCTCCGTGACCGCGCCGCCGTCCGTGGGGCTGCCGCTGGTGTCGCGGACGGCCTTCGCCAGCAGGCCCACGGCGTCGTACACCTCGGCGGACCAGTAGCCGGGGGGTTCGCCGAAGCGCTTCTCGTGGGCGGCGGCGAACTCCCGGGTGGCGCGCGCCGCCCGGGGGTCGAGGTGGGCGGCCGCCAGGACCCAGCCCTCGGCGGGGCTCGCGGAGCCGCTTGTGGCGGGGTCGAGGAACGGCGGGGCCCAGACGGTTTCGATCGCGCACCTCGGGCCGGTGAAGCCCGCCGCGTCGAGGGCCGCGGAGCAGCGGGCGGCGCGCTGCGGGGAGGCGCCGGCGTAGACGACGGCGTCGGCCCAGCCGGCCGCGTCGCGCGCGGCGGGGGCGAAGTCGCCGCCCGCCGCGACGGGGAACTCGCGGACGGTGCCGCCCGCGGGCGGGTTCGTCCGGAGCGACCTGGCGATCTCCCAGGTCACCCGGCCGCCGGCCGCGTCGCGGACAACCGCCGTGCGCCTGCTGGGGCGTTCGTTCGTCAGGTACAGGACCAGCGCGACGGGGTCGGCGCTGTAGTCCTGCCGCAGGGTGCAGACGGCCCCGGGCGTGGCCCACGAGAAGCCGCCCGCGCCGGGGGAGACGAGGATCTCGGGGAGCCGCCCCTTCTCGTAGACCGGCACGGCCGCCCGGGCGGTGGCGTCGGCGGTGGGGCCGATGACGCCGACCACCGCGTCGTCGCGGACCAGGCGTTCGGCCACCTCCCGGGCGCGGTCCGGCTCGCCGCCGTCGTCCTTGGTGGTCAGCCGCAGGCGGAACGGCCGGCCGGAGTCGGCGTTGTGCCGCTCGACGGCCAGGCGCGCGCCGCGTTCGTGCGCCAGGCCCGTGGCCCGGCCCGGGCCGCTGAGGTCGGCGTGGACGGCCACGGTGTGGGTGGGCCTGCGGTCGGGGCCCGCCGCGGCCTCCGCCTCCTCGCCGCCGTCCCCGCGCCGCCACGCCGCCACCGCGGCCGTACCGCCGCCGGCCAGCAGCACCGCGGCCCCGGCGCCGGTGACGAGGAGCCGGCGCCTGCCGGGGCGGGGCGGCGGCGTGCCGGAGGTCACCTGGGTGGGCTCGGCCTCCGGACCGGGGCCGGAGGCCGGCGGCGGCGGGTCCCGGAGGTCCAGCACCCGCGCCGAGCGCTCGGCGATCAGCCGCGTCGGCCCCGGCGGCAGCCAGTCCCCGCCGTCGACCCCGTCACCGCCCAGCCACCGCGCCAGCTCCGCCGGCTCCGGCCGCCGCGCCGGGTCCTTCGCCAGGCAGGCGGTGAGCGGCTCCAGCAGCTCCTCCGGGACCTCGGACAGGTCGGCCGGCTCGCGTACGGTACGGAACATCACGCCCGCCGGCAGCCCGTGGCCGAAGGGCCGTACCCCGCAGGACGCGTACGCCAGGACGCAGCCCAGCGAGAAGACGTCGCCCGCCGGGCCGACCTTCTCCTCCCGCGCCTGCTCGGGCGGGAGGTACCCGGGGGTGCCGACGACCACGCCGCTCCGCGTGAGCGCGCCCGCGCCCTCCACCCGGACGATGCCGAAGTCGATGAGCCGCGGCCCGTCGAGGGCGAGCAGCACGTTGCCGGGCTTGACGTCCCGGTGGAGCAGCCCGGCGGCGTGCACGTCCGCGAGCGCCTCCGCCAGCCGGACGCCGAGCAGCCGCACGCTCCGCACCGGCAGCGGGCCGAACTCCGCCACCGCCTCCGCCAGCGAGGGGCCCGGCTCGTACGCCGTGGCCAGCCACGGCTCCGGCGACTCGGCGTCCGCGCCCACCACGGGCACGGCCCAGCGGCCGGCGATGCGGCGGGCCGCGTCGACCTCGCGCCGGAACCGGTCCCGGAAGGCGCGGTCGGCGGCGTGTTCGGCCTGGATCACCTTCACCGCGGCCAGCGCACCGCCGGGCGTACGGGCCAGGTACACCGCGCCCATCCCGCCGGCGCCGAGCCGGGCGAGCACCCGGTGGCCGCCGATGGCCCGCGGGTCGTCCGGGGTGAGGGGGCGCATCTCACGTCCCCCGCGGTACGGGGCCGGCGTAGCGGAAGCGCCCGTCGCGTACGACGTAGCGGTGCGCGTCGGCTCCCTCGACCTCGCGCTCCTTGGTGAAGGCGTAGGTCCGGGAGATCCCCTCGTGGCGGGACGCGGCGAGCCGCTTCAGGAGGTCGGCGCGCGGCGGTGGCTTGCCGCGCTTCGCGAGGCGGGTGAGCGCGTCGCCCACCAGCGTCGCGGCGTCGTACGCCTCGGCGGCCCAGTACGCGGGCGGCTCGCCGAAGCGCTTCTCGTGGGCCGCGGCGAACTCCTCGGTGCCGGCGGCGCCGACGGCGGTGAAGGGGGCGATGAACTCCCAGCCGTCGGCCCCGTCGCCGGCCTCGGCAAGGAAGTCCGGGGTCATGGAGGTGTGGAAGGCCACGCGCGGTCCGGTGAAGCCGGTCGCCGCGACCGCACGGGCCGTGCGGCCCCCGCCCGCCCCGTCACCCGCGTAGTAGAAGCCGTCCGCGCCGTACGCGTCGACGATGTCCGCCACGACCGGCCCCAGTTCCTCGGTGCCGGCCGGCACCACCCGGGGGTGGGTGCCGATGCTGGCCGCGGCCATCCGGTTCGCGAGGAAGCCCTGCTGGTACGCGGCCGAGGCCCCGGCCCGGTCCAGCAGCACCCCCAGCCGGGTGACGCCGCGCCCCACCAGCCGCGCGACGACCGGCTCCGCGAGGACCGCGTACGACGGGCACAGCACGAAGAGGGAACGGCCCTCGTCGATGCTGTAGGTGAGCGACGCCGACGACACGGTGAGCAGCGGCAGCCGCGCCTCCCCGTACGTGCCGAGCACGGCGGCGGTGGTGACGTCCCCGGTCGGGCCGACGACGGCGAGCACCCTGTCGTTCCGTACGAGACCCTCGGCCACACGCTCCGCACGCGCGCGGTCCCCGCCGTCGTCCGCCTCCGTCACGCCCAGCGTGAACGGCTTGTCCTTGCGGGCGTTGAACTCCTCCACCGCCAGCCGGACGCCACGCACCTGCGCCCGGCCCACGTCTCTCCGCACGCCGGACAGGTCGCCCTGCACGGCGATGAGCGCGTCGTGCCGCCGCTTCGCGGGGGGCGGGGAGCCGGAGTCGTCGGCGAGCGCCGCCCAGAGCCCGAAGCCGCCGCCGGCCGCGAGCACCGCGCCGCCGGAGGCGAACGCCAGCACCCGCCGCCGCCCCGGCCCCGCCGCGGCGGCCCCGTCCACGCGGGTGGCCTCGATGTCGATCGGCGCGAGCAGCGCGGCGGAGCGCTCGGCGATCAGCCCCACCACGCTCTCGGGCAGCCAGTCCGCCGGGTCGGCCGGGGTGTCCTCCACGAGCCGCTCGTCGAGCTCCCGCGCGGCCGGCCGCGCGGCGGGGTCCTTGGCCAGGCAGGCGGTGAGCAGTTCGCGCAGTTCGGTGTCCGTGGCCGGCCCGGGGCCGGCCAGGTCGGGTTCGTCGTGGACGGTGCGGTAGAGGACGGCGTCGGCGGCGCCGGTGCCGAACGGGGGCCGGCCGGTGGCCGCGTACGCGAGGAGGCAGCCCAGCGAGAAGACGTCGCCCGCCGGGCCGCCGATGTCCGCGCCGCGCGCCTGCTCGGGGGAGAGGAAGCCGGGGGTGCCGACGACCACGTCGCCGGAGGTGATCGTGGTGTCCGCGGCACCGCGGGCGACGCCGAAGTCGATGAGCCGCGGCCCGTCGAGGGCGAGCAGCACGTTGCCGGGCTTGACGTCGCGGTGCGCCAGGCCCGCGTCGTGCACCACCGCCAGCGCCCGGGCGAGCATCTTGCCCAGCACCCGCACCGCGCGGGGCGGCAGCGGCCCGCAGCGCGCGACCGCCTCCGCGAGCGTGGGTCCGGGGACGAACGCGGTGGCCAGCCACGGCCGCGCGCCCTCGGTCTCCGCGCCCGTGACCGCCGCCGCCCAGCGGCTGTCGACGCTGCGCGCGGACCGCACCTCGCGGCGGAACCGCTCGCGGTACGCCTCGTCCTCCGCCAGGTCCGCCCGGATCACCTTGACCGCGGCCAGCGCGCCGGTGTCGTCGGCGCGGCCCAGGTAGACCACGCCCATGCCGCCGGCGCCCAGCCGGCCGAGCAGCCGGTAACCGCCGATCCGCGCCGGGTCCGAGGGCCTGAGGTCCTCCCTCACTTTCCCCCCTCCAACCCGGCCTCCAGGCGCAGCGACATCTGCGCCATCGCCTGGACCATGAGGCCCGACATCTCCTCGTCGGTGCGGCCCTTGCCCGCCACCCTGCCGGTCACCGTGAAGGTGACGGACTCCAGGCGCTTCTGCTGCCACTCGTAGGGGTAGCCCTGGCCGCCGGTCGCCTCGTTCACGTAGGTGGCGTGCTCGCCGAGGCTTTCGTACGCGACGCCCCGGGTGTAGTCCTGCGGGGAGAAGGCCGAGGACAGCAGGTCGGTGAGGGTCTCGGTGGCGCTCAGCCGCTGGGTGGGGCAGCGCATGCCCTCCTCCAGGGCGGTGGCCATCTCCCACCGGGCGCTGTGCTCGTCCCGGTGCACGGTGACGATCGCGGACAGCTGGATCGGCCCCTTGCCGTCCGCGGCGGGGACCTCGAAGCGCCGGGTCAGCGTGGCGAGGACGGTGTCCGGGTACTTCTGCTGCTGCCATATGCACTGGTCGTTGAGGACGGGCCAGGTGTCCGGATCCCGCTCGTACGGATCTCCCCGCCCGACGCCCGGGCCGAAGTCCTCCGGCACGGCGATGACCTCGCCGATCAGCCGCCGCGCCGCCGCGGCGCCCGTGGGCGGCGACAGCTCCGTGTCCGCCCCGGCCACATCCGGAGTCCCGGCGCTCTCCTCCGCCGCGGCGGGCGACGACTCCGCGCGCCTCTCCCGCTTCTCAGGTCTCTCCGGCTCCCCGCCCGATCCGCCGCCGCAGCCGGTGACCAGCACCGCCGCCGCGGCCGCCGCCGCACCTAACCGAGCCCTGGCCCGCCCCACCCGCATGCTGCCCCCCAGCATCCTTGCCGTCCGGCCCCGTGAGGCAGGACGACGCCACGTCACCCGACGGTTTCACCCCACCACGCAGCGTTTCCCCGGCGCCACGGCCTCACTCGGCGTACCGGCGCTATCCGGCCACGGGCAGTGCCTGCTCCGTCCAGATCGACTTCCCGGTGGGCGTGTGCCGCGTCCCCCACCGCCGGGTCAGCGCCGACACCAGCCGCAGCCCCCGGCCGCCCTCGTCGGTCTCCGAGGTGTGCCGGATGTGCGGCGTCGTCGGGCTGCCGTCGGAGACCTCGCAGATCAGCGCGCCGCTGCGCAGCATCCGCAGCCGCACCGGGCCCGCGGCGTGCCGTACGACGTTCCCGACCAGCTCGCTGACCAGCAGCTCCGTCGTCGTCACCAGCTCCTCGTCGGTCAGGTCCCACTCGGTGAGCTGCGCCCGGGCCAGGTTGCGGGCCTGCCCCGCCGCCCGCGGCTCCATCGGCAGCGGCCACTCGGCGACGTCCTCCGGCGCCAGCGGGCGGGTCCGGGCGAGCAGCAGGGCCGCGTCGTCGGCGAGCGCGCCGTGGGCGGGCAGCAGGGCCGAGGTGGCGGTGGCGCAGAGGGCGTCCAGGTCGGCGGCGTCCGCGCGGGCGGGCGGGGTGTCGCGCGCGAACCGGGCGAGCACCCCGGCGAGGCGGTCGGTGCCCGCGCTCAGGTCCCGGTCCAGGTTCTCGACCAGGCCGTCGGTGTAGAGCGCGAGCAGGGCCCCGGCGGGGAGTTCGGTCTCGCCGGTGTCGAACGGCGGGGTGGCCACTCCCAGCGGCGCGTTGGGGGGCGGGGACAGGAAGCCGACGGTGCCGTCCGGGCGGACCACGGCCGGTGGCGGGTGGCCGGCGCTGGCGTACGACAGGAGCCGGGTCACCGGGTCGTAGACGCCGTACAGGCAGGTGACGAAGGTGTCGTCGCCCAGCTCGCGCACGATGTCGTCGAGGTGGCCGAGGATCTCGTCGGGCGGCAGCTCCAGGTCCGACAGGGTGCGCGCGGCCGTGCGGAGCCCGCCCATGGTGGCGGCCTCGGCCATGCCGTGGCCCATGACGTCGCCGATGACGAGCGCCACCCGCGCCGCGGAGAGGGGGATCACGTCGTACCAGTCGCCGCCGACGTCGGCGCCCTGCCGGGCCGCCTGGTAGCGGGCCGCGGTCAGCACCGCGGACACCTCGGGGAGTTCGCGGGGGAGCAGGCCGCGCTGGAGGGTACGGGCCCGGGTGGTGGCCGCGTCGTACAGCGCGGCCCGCTCCAGCGCCTGCGCGATCAGCCCGCTGAGCGCGGTGAGGAGGGTGCGCTCGTCCTCGTCGAGCACCCGCGGCCGGTCGAAGGAGATGACCGCCGTGCCGATCCCGCGCCCGGACACCGTCAGCGGCAGGAAGGCCCACGCCTGCTTGCCGCTCTCGCGGGCCACGTCCCCCCGGTCCGGGTAGCGCTCCAGGTACTCCTCCCGGGAGGAGAGGTAGAGGGGCGTACGGGTGCGCAGGGCGTCCCGCTCCGGCCTCCGGACGCCGGCCGCCCCCGACCGGCTGGCCAGCAGCCGGGCGAAGCTCTCCTCGTAGCCCTGGGAGCCGATGAGGGTGAGCCGGTCGCCGTACAGGCCGTGCACGGTCAGCCCGCTGGCGCCCAGCGGCGCCACCACGCCGTCGGCCACCGCCGCCATCACGTCCTGCGCCGTGACCGCCTCCGCCAGCCGGCGGGTGGCGCGCTGCATCAGGGCCGCGCGCTCGGCGGCGGCGCGGTCGGCGGCGGCCCGGTCGGCCTCGCGCAGATGGCGTTCGGTGATGTCGGTGATGTAGAGGGCGAGCCCTTCGGGTACGGGGACGACCCGCAGGTGGTACCAGTACGGCCCGTCCGGCCACGGCACGTCGAACCCGGCCGCGCGGCCCTCCGCCGCCGCGGCCCGGGCGCGGTCCGCCAGCCCCGGCAGGGCCCGTACCGCGGGAACGTTCCAGAACAGCACGCCGTGCACGTCCTCCAGGGAGCCGAAGAGGCGCTCGGCGGCGCGGTTGAGGAAGACCACGCGCCAGTGGGTGTCCAGGGAGACGAAGCCGTCGCTCATGTGCCGCAGCGCCCACCCGGCCGACTCGGCGGCGGCGTGCGTGTCGGTCGAGTCCCAGATGGTGCCGGTGACCTCGACCGGCTCGCCGTCCGCGTCGGTGACGGTACGGGCGCGGGCCTCCACCCAGCGGTACGTGCCGTCCAGCCGCCGTATCCGGTACTCGGTCTGGAAGCCGCCGCGCAGCCGGATGCCCTGGTCGAAGCCGGTCACCGTCTGCGGCAGGTCGTCGGGGTGGATGAGCGCGGCCCACGCCTCGATGCCGCCGCTGAGCACGTCCGGGTCGATGCCGGCCAGCACCTCCTCGATGGGGCGCTCGCTGGTCAGCTCGCCGGTGCGGAGGTCCCAGGTGTAGCGGGTGGACGGCACCTCGCGCCGGCCCCGGCGGGGGCCGGCGCGGGCGCCCGGCTGGTTCTCCAGGGCGTGCAGCATCGTGGGGGACGGGTTGAGGGGGCCCTGCGGCCGGAGCTTCCCCGACATCCAGGCCGCCACCTCGGTGAGGAAGGGGCGGCCCGCGTCCTCCGGCGCCTCCCCCGGCGCGAAGAGCACGGACAGCGCACCGCGCCGGCCGCCGGGGCCCGGGACGGGGACGGCCAGGTGCCCGATCCCGGCGGGCAGGCCGGCGGGCCACTGCGCCGCCGGGTCGCCGCGGCCGGGCACCGCGGCGGGCGGGGCCAGGTCGCGTTCCCAGGCGACGGAGTCCTCCCGGACGGCCCGGCTGGGCGCGACGGTGTCCCGGGCGCGGATCACCAGCCAGGGCCGGGTGAGCGAGGCGGGCAGGCCGCTGTCGGCGACCAGGTAGAGGATGCCGCTCATGCCGCCGCCGGGGAGGTGCACCATGCCGCCCAGGCCGCGCACCTCGGCCACCGCCTGCTGGAGCGCGATCAGCAGCACCTCGGTGTCGCGGCGGCTCTCGTCCACGGCGGCGAGCAGCTCTCTCCGCAGGCGCTGCCGCTCCGCGGGCTGCTCCACGTCGCTCCCTCTCTCGCCTGCCGCCGTGATCAGATGTTATGACCCATTTCAGGCAGTCTCTACCGCCGGCCGCGGAGGCGCACGCCCGCGGGGACGCGAAAACCCCCGTTCCGGCGCGGAACGGGGGTTTCGGGCTCCCGGGCGGGGCGGCGTGCACCCCGGCGCGGCTACGTGCGGCTATCTGCCCGCCGCGAAGCGCATGAGCGCGCGCTCGTCGCCCTGCTTGATCTTCCCGGTCTCGTTGATCACCTGAAGCGTCCAGCTCGCGCCGTTGCGCGTCGCCTTCGCCACGGCGCAGCCGTTGTCCGCGGAGAGCAGGCTCGGCCAGATGTCGGCGACCTGCTGGGTGCTGCCGCCGGAGGCGTCGTACACCTTGAAACTGATGTTCCGCGCCTTCTGGAAGCTGCTGCCCTTCTTGTACGCGGCGGCGATGAACACGATGGCGGTGACCCGGTCCGGCACCTTCGAGAACTCGACGGTCACGGTCTCGTCGTCGCCGTCGCCCTTCCCCGACTGGTTGTCGCCGCTGTGCACCACCGCGCCGTTGCCCATCGGGTCCAGCGAGTCGAGCCCGGCCAGCCGCACCGGGTCCTCGCCGGCCATCGCGATGGCGATCAGGTCGAGGTCGGTGCCCTTCGTCTGCTTCAGCTTGCCGAGGATGCCGCCGCTGCTTCCGACCGTGGGGTCCCACGAGACCCCTATCGACAGGTGGGTGACACCGGCCAGGTCGGCCGGCTCGTCGTCTTTGGTGAGCGTGATCATTCCCGTTATCCCTTGCTGGTGAGACGGTGGCCGTCGGAAGTGACTCTGCTGGCCGTGGGGCCCCGGCGGCAGCCACTCCTCTACTGGAACATACCTCCCCCGGCCGGGCGGCCCCGCGGCAATCCCGCGGCGTGGACGCGCGTCCGCCCCCGACCGCCGTCGAACGCGCAACCGAAAACGCCCGTGCGGCGGGCCCCGTGTGCCGCTCCGGTGTGACCCCCGGCTTGGCACCGGAGGCTACCGACGACCGGCCCCGCACGCGAGGGGGAGCGCCGCGCCGGCCCCGGGTCACCCCCGGCAGCGCGCGCCCTCCCGCACCGCGCAGGTGCCCAGCGAGCACCAGCGCCGGCGCCCCGGCGCGTCGAGGAACAGCCAGCCGCAGTCGGGCGACGGGCACGCCGTCACCGTGAAGCGCTGCGGGTCGCCCAGCAGGTCGGCCGCGCTGCGGGCCACCGCCAGCACCGGCAGGCGCAGGCCCGCGGCGGCCCGGAGCCGCCAGCGGCCCAGCCCGTCCTCGTCGAGGACGAACTCCGCGGCCCGGGCGGCGTCCTCCGCGGTACGCGCCACGTGCGCGAACGCGCGCCGGTCGGCGGGGTCGACGAGGCAGTCGTGCACCGCGGTACGCAGCTCGCGGGCCTCCGTCAGCGCCGCCCGCGCGTCCGCGGGCCGCTGCTCCGCCTGCTTGAGGAGCCGGGTGACCAGCCAGTCCTCGACCAGGGCGAGGTGTCCCGCCCACACCGCCAGCGCCCGGTAGCCGGTCAGCCACTCCGCGCCCGTACGGAACCCGCCGCCCCAGCCGGCCCAGGTGTTGCAGAACTCCAGCGCGGGATTGCCGCTGGTGTGCAGCGGCAGCCGGACGTGCTCGATCCGTACCGCGTACGCGGGCACCGACGGCTCGTCCAGCGCCGGGTCGGCGCCCAGCACCTTCTCGTACACCTCCCGCAGGGCCGGCCCGGGCGCGACGCCCAGCTCCGCGTCCAGCGCCAGCCGGGTGGTGCGGTACAGGTCGAGGGCCTCCGCCTGCCGGCCGGCCCGGTACAGCGCCGTCATCAGGGCCGCCACCAGCCGCTCGCGCAGCGGGTACCGCTCGACCAGCGGCCGCAGCTCGGCGGCCAGCGGGCCGCCGTCGGCCGGTGCCCGGCCGGCGGCGCGGGGGTGGCCGTCGAGCCCGACGCGCAGCCGGTCCTCGGCGCGCTGCTCCAGCGCCCCGAGCCGCAGCTCGGCCAGCTCCGCGCCGAGCCGGGCGCGCAGCTCGCCGTCCGCGAGCCCGTCGAGGAGTTCGCCGCGCCACAGCGCCAGGGCCTCCTCGGTACGGCGCAGCCGCCCGGCGGCGTCGCGCACCGCGGCGGCGGCGCGGGCGCGCTCGGCGAACTCGGCGGCGTCGGTGCGCCAGCCGCCGGGCTCGACGGCGTAGCCGCCGCCGCGGGTGGCGATGCGGACCCCGTACGGCCGGAGGGCGGCGCGCAGCCGGCTGACGTAGGTGTGGAGGGTGCCGCGCCACCGGTCGTCGGGGCCCTCCTCCCACAGCAGCTCCGCCAGCCGGTCGGCGGGGACCACGCGCCCGGGGCCGAGGAGCAGCACCGCGAGCAGCAGCCGCTCCTGGCGCCGCCGGCCGAGCGGGACGGGGGCGCCGTCGCGTACCGCCTCGAAGGGGCCGAGCAGGCGGAACTCCAGCACGAGGGCAGCGTACGCCGGTGTGGTAAGCGGATGGTGAGACGGCGGTCCCAGGCTCGGTCGCGGACACACCACCGCGAGCCGAAGGAGCCCACCGCCATGCGCCGTTACGCCGCCGCAGCAGCCACCGCCGCAGCGCTCTGCCTGACCGCCGCCCTCGCCGCCCCGGCGGCCGCCACCGGGGACGGGGACGGCGACGGGGGCGGGGGCGACAGGGGCTGGCGCCCGGTCCACTACGACCCCGTGAACTACCCCGCCGGCGAGCGCTGCGACTTCGCCTTCCGCACGGAGCCCGTGCGCAACGAGACCATGGTCAAGACCGTCGCCACGTACCCCGACGGCTCCCCGAAGACGGAGCTGTACAAGGGGGCCCTGACCGTCCGCGTCACCAACCTCGAAACGGGCGCCGCGTACGTGGAGGACGCGAGCGGCCGGGGGCTGGCGCGGTACGCCCCGGACGGCGCGCAGACCTACTACGCCGTCGGGCCGTTCCTCGTCGGCTTCGAGGAGGGGCAGGGGAACCTGCCGCGCGGCGAGTACGTGGTCGACGGCGTGTACACCTTCACGTTCACGGCCGACGGGCAGCGGACGGTGGACTGGGTGGGCCCGAAGAAGCTGACCGACGTCTGCGCCGAGATCGACTGACCGGGCGCGCGTCCTTCACGGGGTGGCCGGGGCCCGTTCGAGGGTCAGGGTCACCTCGAAGGACGCCTCCGCGGACGCCTTGGACAGCACCACGCCGGCCTCCGCCGCCAGCGTCACCCCGAAGCTGACCTCCATCGTCGACACCCGCCACCCGTCCCGCGCCGGCACCTCCGCGAGCGACCGCTGCGCGATCGCGGACGCCTCGACGATCGCCGCCTCGATCTCGGCGCCGCGCTCGGCCAGCGGCGCGGTCGTGCCGCCTCTCCGCCCGATCTGCCGCCCGCCGCCTCCGGCGCCGAGGTCCACCGTCTCCACTCTGACCGGGGAGGTAGAGGCCGCCACCGTTTCCCCTCTCTGTGCGCGCCGTTGGGAACCGGGTCAAGCATGACACCCGGGGACGGATCACGGCCCGCCGAGCAGGGAGACGACGCCGGTGCGGGATGCGCAGCGGTTCCGTTGTCACCTTGGCCGGGGCCCGTTCGTCGTAGGAGTGGGGAGGGCCGTCCCGGCCGCCGCACCACGGCTGCCGGGACGGCATCCCGCCCATGCGGCGGTCCAAGGGGGGTACGTGGGAGGACGGCGGCTGGCTCTGCCCGCGGGGGTGGTGGCCCTCGCGCTGGCCGGGGGCCTGGTGTGGGGCCTGTGGCTGCGGCACACCGGCGACGACCTGGGGGACGAGTGCGGGGGCACGCTCGCCGTCGAGGAGGCGCGGGAGTTCTTCGGGGGCGCGGACCTGGAGGTCCGCGGGCGCACCGAGGACGCGACGGGCTACCCCGTCGACCCGGCGGGCCATCAGACCCTGCGGTGCTCCGTCCTGACCCGCGGCGGTTCGGGCGGCCCCGTGCTGCGTCTGGTGGTTCGCCCGCGGGCCGCCTACCGGTTCAGCGGCGCGGCCGAACGGGCGGAGGCGGTCCCGCTCGGCCACGGCTGGAGCGGCTCCTTCGACGGCGGCGACCCCGGCGGGCCGTCGGCGGCGGTCCTCCTCGCGTGCGAGCCGGAAGCGGGCGACGGCCTGCTGGTGCAGGCCGAGGCGACGGCCGGCGAGGACGAGCTGAGCGCACGGCAGCGGCTCCAGGTGGCGCGCCTCGCCACCGAGAGCGCGCGCCGGGCGAAGGACGCGTACGGCTGCGAAGGCCGGCCCGGCGGCCGCCCGGACGCCGTACCCCGGAACCTGGCCCCGGCCCTGCGGCCCGTGGCGCGGGCGCAGGGCACCTGCGCCGGTGTCCTCACGGCGGCCGACGCCGCCCGGCTGCGCGTGACCACGGTCTGGGAGCGGCCCGGCGGCAGGGCGCTGACCGAGTCCTGCGCCCTCAACCGGGGCAGGCTCGGGCTCTTCCGCCTCACCGCGTCCTACGGCCCGCCCGCCGACCAGGAGATCGAGCTGAGCACCGGGTACGAACCGGAAGGGGACACCGTCACGCTCCGCATCACGTGCCCGGCGCCGATCGGCCTGGCCTACTTCCAGCTGGTCCGCACGGCGGACGCGGGCCCCGACGGCGAGGTCCGCCGCCACGCCACCGCGGACCGGGGCGAACTGGACGACCTCCTCGACGCCTTCATTGAAGCCTCGGCACGCCGCCACGGCTGCCAACCCTGACCGACCCGCCCCGGCCGGGCTGGTGCACGCCGCGCCGGCGGCCGGCCGGGAGCCCCGCCACCAGCCACCCGTGGGACCCCACCCGGGCATCGGCACGTCCGCGGGCCTTCGACGCCGTGAACGCCTACAACTGCGGCGGCGGGGGCGGGTGACCGGGCGTTTTGGCCGCCCGCCGGGCCGCCGGTAACGTGTGCGCCTTCTCCGGCGGTCGTCAAGGTCATATCCCGCCGGACACACGGCAGTCGAGAGTGGGCGAAGGTCGGGATGAAGCACGTCATACGCGGGCACAGGGGTGCCGTCGCGGCAGCGGCCGGTACGGCGGCGGCGCTGCTCGCGCTCACCGGCTGCGGCGACGACGGCGGGGGCGGCGGCGGGTCCGGCGACGGGCCCGCGCAGGCGGACGCCGTCGAGGCGATGCGCTCCGCCGAGTCGGTGCGCGCCGTCGGCGAGATGCTGTGGGTCGCCGACCCCGCCCGGGTCGACGTGCGGGTCGACAAGAAGGGCAACTGCGTCGGCAGCGCGGGCAACGACAAGCAGGGCAGCGTCGAGTTCGTCATGCGCGGCGACACCGTGTGGCTCAAGCCGGACGCCGCCTACCTGGAGTCCGCGTACTCCTACGACGCCGCCGTGATCGCCGAGGTCGAGGGCTCGTACCTGGAGGAGTCCAGGGCCGACGCCCCCTCCGACATCGTGGACCTGTGCACGCTGGACACGTACGTCGAGGAGACCGACAGCGTCGTGTCGTTCAGCCCGGAGATGACGCGGAAGGGGACGACCGAGCACAAGGGCGTCCCGGTCGTGCATTCGTAGGGGGCGGGAACGGCAGTTGCCGCGGTGAGCACAACTACCGCCCCTCCCCGCAGATCTGTGCACGAGGGCGCCTCGTGCGAGAAAACTTCGCCCAGCCCGGCGCTAACACGCGCCGCGGCGTACGCCGTCATCGACGGGGGCCCGCTGCCGGACCGGACAGGGATGCGGCGGCCCTCTCCTTCTCACGGGACCAGCCGGAATACGCCCTTCGAAGATCCCCGCCGCTGCCTACGATGGAGGAATGGCTGGGGCGAGCGGCCGGCTGATCGCCGGCCGGTACCGGTTGGACGAACCGGTGGGGCAGGGCGGCATGGGCCGCGTCTGGAGCGCTCGCGACGAGCTGCTGGACAGACGGGTCGCGGTGAAGGAGATCATCTTCTCGGCCGACGTCGGGGACCGGCAGCGGGAGAAGCAGCTGCGCCGCATGATGGGCGAGGCCCGCGCGGCGGCCCGGCTCAACCACCCCGGGATCACCACGGTGTACGACGTCGTCGAGCACGACGGCGCGCCGGTGATCGTGATGGAGTTCGTCGACGGCGGCTCGCTGGCCGCCCTGCTCCGGGAGCGGACCCGGCTGCCGGTGCCGCGGGTGGCCGAGATCGGGGTCCAGGTGCTCGCCGCGCTGGCCGAGGCGCACGCCGCGGGCGTGGTGCACCGCGATCTGAAACCGGACAACATCCTGGTGACCGACCGGCGGGCGGTGATCACCGACTTCGGCATCGCCGGCATCGCCGACGCCTCGGCGGGGCTGACGACCACCGGCGGGCTGCTGGGCACGCCCGCGTACGCCTCGCCCGAGCAGCTGAGCGGCGAGCCGGCCACCGCCGCCTCGGACCTGTGGGCGTTCGGCGCCACGCTGTACGCGGCCGTCGAGGGGCGGCTGCCCTTCCACGGCTCGAACCTGTGGACGCTGCGCCGGGCCATCTGCGAGTCCGAGCCCGAGCCGTTCCGGCACGCCGGGGCGCTGGTACGGATCATCACGGCGCTGCTCGCCAAGGAACCCGGCGAGCGCGCGACGCTCGCGGTGGCCGCCGCCGAACTGCAACGCCACACGGGGCACGTGGAACACGCGGGCCTCCCCGGCCACCCGTCGGCGCCGCCGCCCCCCGCCCCCGGCGACGCAGCGGCGTCACCCTACGGGCCGCCGCCCGCGGGCCGCCGGCCGGCGCGGCGGCTGGGGTGGCGGCTGCGGGGGCGGCGGGCGGCGGATCCGGGGGCGTACGGGGCGCCGAAGTCGCTCGGAGGCGCGTACCCCGGCGCGTACACCGACCCGCCCGAACCCGCGTCGCCGCCCCTGCCCGCGCACCCGCCGCCCGGGCCGACCCGGGTCATGCGGACCGACGCCGTCGCGGAGCTGGAGCGCGGGGCGCGCGAGCGGCTGCGCAGCCAGGCGTCGGTGAACCTGCGCCTCCTGGAGGTCATCGCCGCGGCGCCGCCCACGGACGCGGACCTGCTGACCGGGCTGCGGAACCTCAAGGGCACCCACCTGCACCGCGTCGGGGCCATCCTGACGGACGCGGAACGCAAGCTGGTCCGGTTACGCGACGGCCAGGACGCGGCGTCGTGGCGGGCGCTGGAGCCGTACGCCGCGCACCACGAGGAGTGGCTCGCCGCCCGCCGCGGCGCGCTCGCCGCGCTGGACGCGGCGCTGGGGCTCCCCGAGACGCTGCTGACGGGCGACAGCCCGCGGGAGGCGCTGCTCGCCGCGGTCGAGGTCTTCGGGGCCCACCTGCGGGAGCTCCAGTCGAGCTGAGGGGGCGTGCGGCGCCCGGCTCACGCCTCGGCGCACTCCGGGTGGCCCCAGCCGGAGGAGTTCTTCGCGATCGTCGTACCGGCGGCGTACGACCCGCCGCAGCGGCAGCGGCCCGGGTACTTGGCCGTGAGCTTCGCCTTCCCGGAACGCCGCCGGGGAGCGGCCCTCTTGCCCGCCGCGCCCGTGCCGCCGGCGCCCCCGGCCGGGTCGTCCGCCGCCTCGGGCAGCGGCGAGCCGTGGGCCGAGCCCGCCGGCTGCTGCGTACGGGCCACCTGCGCGGCGGCCGCGTCGGCGGCGGCGTTGTAGGGGTCGCCGCCGACCTGGTGCGCGCGGACGTGCACCAGCCGTACGTCGCGGCCCGTCAGCCGCTCGTCGATGCCGCGCACCAGCTCCTGGTTGGCCACCGGCTTGCCCGCGGCCGTCTTCCAGCCCCGGCGCCGCCACCCCGGCAGCCAGTCGGTGACCGCCTGCATCGCGTACGTCGAGTCCATCCGCACCTCCAGCGGCGCGGCCGGGTGCGTGGCCTCCAGCAGCCGCAGCAGGGCGGTCAGCTCGGCGATGTTGTTGGTCGCCTTCCCGAGCGGACCGGCCTCCCAGCGCACCACCGCGCCGTCCGGGCCCGCCACCACCCAGGCCCACGCGGCCGGCCCCGGGTTCGGACTCGCGGCGCCGTCGCACGCGGCGATGATCAGGTCGTCAGCCATGCGGCCGATTCTTGCATCCCGTACGGGGACGCCTGCCGGCCGACCGCTACGAGCGCCTCGAACCCCGCACCGCCCCCGGTACGCGACCCGCGCCGCGGGCCCGGCGGCTGCCTCCGCGTACGTCTCCGTCGGACTCCCGGCCCCTGAACGTCAGGGCAGGGTCGACCGGCGGACGGACGGGCCCGACGGGCTGACGGGCGGGGTCAGAGTTGTTCGAGGCGGCGGGTGAGGAAGCGCCGCTCGGGGGGTGTGGTGGCGAGGTCGAGGGCGCGCCGGTAGGCATCCCGGGCGCGGGCGGTGTGGCCGAGGCGGGAGAGGAGTTCGCCGCGGGTGGAGTGGAGGTAGAGGTAGCCGTCGAGGTCGAGCCGGTCGATGACGCGCAGCGCCGTGTGCGGGGCGCCGGCCCGGGCGATGGCCACGGCGCGGTTCAGCTCGACCACGGGCGAGCGGGTGAGGTCGGCCAGCCGGCCGTACAGCCGGGCGACCCGCGGCCAGTCGATCCGCTCGCGGGTCTGGAGCGCGGCGATGGCGGCCCGGAGGACGTACGGGCCGCGCCCGCCCAGCGCGAGGGCCCCGTCGAGCACCGCCCGGCCGCGGGCGATCTCCCGCCAGTCCTCCCGCGAGCGGCCCTGGTCGTACAGCACCACCAGGTCGACGCGGTCGCCCCAGCGGCCGTCGCCCCCGCCCCCGCCGGCGCCGTCGCCGGAGGAGCGGGCCCGGCGGCGGGCGTGGTGGAGGGTCATCAGCGCGAGCAGCCCGTGCGTCTCGGGCTCGCGCGGCAGCAGGTCGGTGAGTACCCGGCCGAGGCGGAGGGCCTCGGCGCCGAGGTCGACGCGGCCGCGCCGGCCCTCGTTGAAGATGAGGTGGATGACGGAGAGCACGGCGTCGAGGCGTTCGGGCAGCTGGGGCGGCCCGGGCACGGCGAACGGGATTCCGCTCGCCTTGACCTCCGCCCTGGCGCGGGTCAGCCGGCGCCTCATGGTCGCCTCCGGGACCGCGAACGCGCGGGCGATGTCGGCGGTCGCCAGCCCGCCGAGGGCCCGCAGGGTGAGCGCGACCCGCCCCTCCGGGGGCAGTGCGGGATGGCAGCAGGTGAAGATCAGCTCAAGCCGCTCGTCCCTGATCGCCGCGCCGTCGCCCGCGCCGTCGCCCGCGCCGCGGACGTCGGCCCCGGGGACGTCGTCGGACTCGTTCGTGGCCATGGCCGCCTCGGGGAGCGGAAGGTGGCTCTTCCCGGCCGGGGCGCGGTCCCGGCGGATCCGGTCCAGCGCCCGCCGCCGCGCCGTCGTCACCAGCCACGCGCCCGGGTTCGCCGGCATGTCGTCGGCGGACCAGCGCTCCGCCGCGGTCGCGAACGCCTCCTGGGCGGCCTCTTCCGCCCGGTCGAAGTCGCCGAGGTACCCGACGAGGGAGGCCAGCACCCGGCCCCACTCGCCGCGGAAGACCTCCTCCGGCCGGTTCAGGGCCGCACCACCGGTCCGGTCTCCACTCCCCCGCCGCGCCGCGCGAGGGGGATGCGCGCCGCCGGCTCCGACGCCGCGGCCCGGGCGGGCAGCGACGTCTCCGGGCCGGGCTCGGCGTGGATGAGCGGGGCGAACAACATGGGCACCTCCGGGGGCGACGAACTCTCACCACTACGACGAAACAGCGGCCTCGGATGGGACATGATCCGGTTACGCGCTCGGTGCGCCGCCGCCCGGGGCCGCGAAGGCGGCGGCGTTCTCCGCGGCCCAGGAGGCGAAGGTGCGGGCGGGGCGGCCGAGGAGTTCGCGCACGGTGCCGGTGGTGGGGCCGGGGGCGGTGGCGTAGTCGGCGAGGGAGCCGAGGAGCCGGTCGGGTACGTCCGCGGGGAGGCCCTGGGCGAGCATGGCGCGGCGCACCTGATCCGGGGGGAGTTCCTCGAAGGCCAGGTCCGGGCGGCCGGCGGCCTCGCCGATGAGGCGGACCTTGTCGTGCTGGGTGAGGGACTGCGGCCCGGTGAGTACGTGGGCGTGGCCGGCGGCCCCGTCGCGTACGAGCGCCCGCACGGCCACCTCGGCGATGTCCCGCTGGTGGATCGGCGAGGTCGCGGCGCGGGCGTGGGCGCCGCGTACGACACCGGTGGCGCGGATCTGCGGGGCCCAGGCCAGCGCGTTGGCGGCGAAGTCGGCGCACCGCAGGAACGTCCACGCGAGGCCGCTGGCCCGGGCGGCGTCCTCGACGGCCCGGAACTCCTCGGCGAACCGCCGCTCCCCGGCGGGGTGCACCACGGTCGCGGCCGACAGCACCACCACCCGCCGCGCCCCGCGGGCCGCCGCCAGCGCCAGCAGCCCGGCGGCCGCGCCCCCGGCGGCCCGCGGGCTGAGCAGCACCGACGCGATCCCGTCCGGCAGTCCGGTGAGGCTGTCCGGCCGGGACGGGTCCCCCCGGACCACGTCCGCGCCGTCCGGCAGGGCGGCGGCGGCCGGGTCGCGGGTGACCGCGACGGTCTTCTCGCCGGCTTCCACCAGCAGGTTCACCGCCTCGCGGCCGACGTTCCCGGATGCTCCGATGATCACGTGCATGACGAGGCCCCTCGATCGTTCGCGTGCCTTAATATACGAGAACCGTAGCATATTGATTTGAGAGGCATACATTATGGAATCCGAAGCACCTGCGGGAGGCGACGCGGACACGGCGGGCCGCCGCCGGACCACCGCCGAGGTCAAGCGGGGGCTGCGGGAGCTGAGCGCCGAGCTGACCCTGCTCAACCGGCAGGTCGGCGGCCGGCTCGGCCTCAAGGACGTCGACCTGGACTGCCTCGACCTCATCAACGCGCACGGCCCGCTGAGCCCGACCGCCCTGGCCCGCCGCGCCGGGCTCCACGCGGCCACCACCACCGGCGTCCTCGACCGGCTCGAACGCGCCGGCTGGGTGGTGCGCGAGCGCGACCCGGCGGACCGCCGGGCCTCCCGCGTACGGGCCCTGCGCGAGCGCAACGCCGAACTGCTGGAGCTCTTCGCCGGGATGGACTCCCGGATGGACCGGATCTGCGCCGACTTCGACGAGGCCGAACTCGCCCTCATCGCCGCCTTCCTGCGCCGCACGGCCGCCGCCGGCCAGGACGCGACCGCGGAACTGGCGGACGGCTGACGGCGGACGGCCGACGGCTGGTGACTGGCGGCGGTCCGGGAGCGCGGCGGCGCCGGGCGGCGCACGGGCCGGTGGCCGGGCGGGGAGCCGCCCGGCCACCGGCCGTGCTGCGGGTGCGGGCGCCTGCCCGGGGCGCGTCAGTCGAAGACGAACGGCCCGGGCTCCTGCGCCGACGTGGCCTCGCAGGTCGCCGTGCTGCCGAGGACCTCGACGGTCAGGGACGTGGCCACCAGCGAGTCGCCGGAGGCGACCGTGCCGGCCAGCGGGCCGGTGTCGGCCGGGCTGTTCGCCGGGATGGCCGGGTTGGAGCTGCCGGTGAACTCCACCGTCTCGGAGCCGTTCTTGGTGAGGGTCAGCGTGGAGGTGGCGGTGTTCTCCGCGATGTCGATGGGGGCGGTGATGGCGGCGGTGGTGATGGTGATGGTCGCGGCGGTGCCGTCCTGCGTGGCTTCGAGGGTCGCCTGACCGGCGCCCCAACTGCCGCAGTCGAAGCTGACGGTGGCGGTCTGCGGCTCCACCGCGAGCGCGCCGGGCGCCGCCGCCAGCAGCGTGCCGGCGGCGATCGCGGCACCGAGGCCCAGGGCGGTACGTGCCGTCGGCCGTCCGTTCTTCATGGAGTGCCTCTCTCCTGTGGGGGGGTACGTGGGGGTTGCGCGGGGGGTTGCTGTGCCCGGGATGGATCACCCCGGGCACCTAGGCATTGAGGCAGCCGCATGGCCGGGAGGGCAAGACCGCCGGCCCTCTTGGCTTGACATGGGCGTCTCGATTGCGTCAATCGCCCCGGGCGGGTTTCAGCGGCGGCCGGGCGGCCACGGCCCGGGTGGGCGCCCGCGCGGCGCGGCGCGCCCCCCGGAGGGGTGATCCGGAGTGCCCTGGGCTTTCGCGGCGTCGTTAACCACCCCGGTGGGCGCCCACGCACCTTGTTCCCCGGGAAGGCGGCTTGTCCTCATGCAGCGCACCGACGCCGGCGCGGCGGGCTTTCCGCTCGCCGAGCTGCGGCACGCCGTCGACGCCGGCATCGGCCGCTGGCTCGACCGCGGTTCCGGATCCGGCGGCTCCGGGTCCGGGTGCTCCGGGTCCGGCGGGCTGGCCGACGCGCAGCGGTGGGCGCTCAGTCCGCCCGGCAAGCTCGTACGGCCCCTGGCGCTGCTCGCCTCCGCCGGCGCGGTCGGCGGGCGGTACGAGGCCGTCCTGCCGGCCGCGGTGGGCGTCGAACTCGCCCACGTCGCCACCCTCGTGCACGACGACATCATCGACGGCGACGGGCTGCGCCGCGGCCGGGCCGCCGCGCACCGCAAGTTCGGCACGGCCCACGGGATGCTGGCCGCCGACGCGTTGTTCTTCGCGCTGTTCCAGCAGCTCGGCGCCTGCCGGCGCAGCGGCGTGCCCGACCGGTCGGTGCTCGACGCCGTGGAGGCCCTCGGCGCCGCCGGGCAGCGCACCGCGCGGGGCGTCGCCCAGGAGATCGCGCTGAGCGGCGGTCTGCACGGGCTGACCGGGCGGGCGGACGGCGGGATCGCCGCGTACGTGGAGATGGTGCGGCTGAAGAGCGCGTCGCTGTTCCACGCCGCCTGCCACGTGGGGGCGCTGCTCGGCGGCGGGAGCGCGGAGCAGACGCGGCTGCTCGGGGCGTACGGGGAGGCGGTGGGGATCGCGTTCCAGATCCGGGACGACCTGCTGCCGTACGTGGCGCGCGAGGACGGCGACGCCGGGCCGCGCGCCGGCAAGCCCGTCTGCAGCGACCTCCGCAACCGCCGCCCCGCCCTCCCCGTGCTCCTCACCCACCGCCTCGGCGGCAGCGCCGAACGGGCCGTGCTCGCCGAGCTGGTCGACGGCACCGCCGACGCACCCGCCCGCCGGCGTCGGCTGGCCGAGCTGGCCCGCGACACCGGCGCGCTGCACGCGGCGCGGAGCATGGCGCGCGCGTACGTCGACCGCTGCCACCGCGCGCTCGCCCCCGTGCCCGCCGGCGCCGACCGCGACCGGCTCGCGCGGCTGGCGGACGAGGTGGCGGAGACGGCGTACGACGACGGGGACGGATGCGGGAACGGGCACGTGGACGAGCACATGGACGTGAACAGGCACGTGGACGGGGACGGGGGCGGGGATCGCGACGGCGCCGGCCACGGGCCGGGGTCCGGCCCGGCACCCGCGCCCCACGCCGTGCCCCCGCTGCCCGGCGGTGACCGCCGTGCCCCCTGACATGCCCCGCGGCGGCCCCCGCGCCGCCCGCTGGGACCGGCTCTTCGAGACCGACCGCGACGAGTACATCGACCGCCCCGGCTCCCCCGCCCGCTGCCGCCGGGTGCTCCGCGGCCTCGACCGGTTCCAGCGCCTCACCCTCGGCTACCGCACCTGCGCCCGCCTCACCGCCGCCGCCCTCGCCGCCGCCCCCGGGCCCGTCCCCGACCCCTTCGCCGACCCGTTCGCCGGGCCCCGCGTCCTCGAACTCGGCGCCGGCTGCGGGCGCCTGTCGTACGCCCTCCTCCGCCGCCTGCCCACCGCCCACGTCACCGCCAGCGACGTCAACCCGCGGGTCGTCGACGCCCTGCGCGCCGGGCCCCTCGGCCGCCACCCGCGGGCCGCCTGCGCCGTCGTCGACGCCACCGCGATCGACGCCCCGGCCGGCGCGTACGACGTGGCCGTCATGGCGATGTCCCTGCACCACCTGCCGCCCGCCGGGGTGGCGGCGCTGCTGCGCGAGGGCACGCGGGTGGCGCGGACGCTGCTGCTGGTCGACGGGTGGCGGCATCCGCTGAGCCTCGCCTCGGTGCCGCTGATGTTCCTGACCGGCGGCCCGGCCCAGGCGCACGACGGGCTGATCAGCCTGCGCAAGGTCTACGCCGCCGCGGCCGTGCGCGCGCTGGCCGGCCAATGCGGGGCGCCGGTGCGGGTGGACACCCGGTTCGCGCCGCCCGGGTACCTCGTCGCCACCGCCACCCGCTCGCCGGACGTCCCGGCGGCGGCCGTTCCGTCCCGTCCCCGTATCCGAAAGTGAGCCGCACCGGTATGCCCACGAGGACCCCGCCCGCAGCGGTCGACGACACCTTCGACGTGTCCGGCACCGACGACCCGCGCGCGGCCGTCGCCCGCTTCCGCAGCCCGCTCACGCGCATGCTGCTCGGCGGCGACGGCCTGACGACCACCCTGCTGGAGTCCTGGGCGGGGTCCCGGCTGCGGGTCGGGGACGTGTCCCTCCGGTTCGTCCGCCCCGAGCGCGCCCCGCGCGGCGCCGCGGCCCTGCTGGGGGCCGCCGCCGCGGCGGACACGGACCTGCTCGTACGGCACTCCACCCTCACCGACGCGCACGGGCGGCTCTGGTCGTGGAACCAGGTCGTCGCCGGCCCGGCCCGCGCCGTCGACCCCGCCGTGCGGCGCTGCCTCACCGACGGCTCGGCGCCCCTCGGCCCCGCGCTGCGGGCCGCGGGCGCGCGGCTGGGGCGCGCCGTCGTACGCGCCGGGGTCACCCCGTGGCCAGGGGCCCGGGCCGGAGGCCGGGCCCGGGCCGGAGACGGGGCCGGGGACCGGGGCGGCGTTCCGGACGTACCGGCTGTGGTGCGGGGACGTGGTGCTGGCCGCCGTCCGCGAGGTGTTCAACCCCGCGTACGTCCCGGCGGACCGGCGGGAGGCGCCGTGACGGGGCCACGGCGGCGGCTGCGCACACAGGTCGCGATCGTGGGCGCGGGACCGGCCGGGCTGGTGCTCGCGAACGTCCTGCTGCGGGCCGGCGTCGACGCGGTGCTCGTGGAGCGCCGCTCCCGCGCCGACGTCGAACGCCGCGCGCGGGCGGGCCTGGTGGAGCACCGGATCGTCGAGTACCTGCGCGCGCACGGCCTCGCCGACCGGCTGCTGGCCGACGGCACCCGGCACGGCTGGTGCGAGTTCCTGTGCGCGGGCCGGCTGCTGCGCTTCGACTACGCCGCGCAGTCCGGGGGCGTCCGGCACTGGGTGTACCCGCAGCAACTCCTCGTCCGCGACCTCGTCGCCGCCCTGTACGCGGCCGGGCGCCCGCCGGAGTTCTCCCGCCCGGCCGTACGCGTCCACGCGGGCGCGGACGGCTCCGGACACGCGCGCGTGGAGTGCGCCGGGCTCGACGTCGACTGCGACTACGTCGTCGGCTGCGACGGCCCGTACGGCGTCAGCGCGCACGCGCTCCCCGCGGCGCCCGCACCGGAACCCGAACCGGGAGCCGGGCCGGGAGCCGCACCGGAGCCCGGGCCGCAGTGCGGGCTGGACGAGCGCTACCCGTACGACTGGCTCACCCTCCTCGCCGAGGTCGACCGCGTCGTGCCGGGCGTCGTCTACGCCGTCCACGAGGACGGGTTCGCCGGCGTCATGCCGCGTACGGCGCGGCTGGCCCGGCTCTACCTGGAGATCCCCGCCGGCGACGCCGCCGCCCGCTGGACCCCCGCCCGCGTGCACGAGCGGCTGCGCACCCGGCTGACGGGCGCGGGCGCCGCCGTGCCGCGGCTGGGGCGCATCGTCGAGAGCGGCGTGCTGCGGATGCGCTCCCGCGTCCGGCAGCGCTTCCAGCACGGCCGCCTCTTCCTCGCCGGGGACGCGGCGCACGTGCTGACGCCGTCCGGCGCCAAGGGCATGAACCTCGCCGTCGCGGACGCCGCCGACCTCGCCGACGCCCTCATCCGCCGCTACCGCCACGGCGACGAGGCGTACCTCGCCGGCTACACCTCCCGCCGGCTCCCCGAGGTGCTGCGCACCCGGAACCTGGCCGCCGGCTTCCTGGACCTGCTGCACCCGCGCGGGCCGCAGCCCGCGGACCGCCGGGCGGCGCTGGCCGCGCGGCTGGCGCGGCTCACGGAGCTGGCCGCGCCGGGGGCCGCGGGCGCCGCGTTCGCGCACTGGTACGTAGGCGCCGGCCCCGACCTCCCCGTACCGCACACCTCGGAGCCCACCCCATGACCCTCCCCGTGACCGTCGCGGTCCAGGCCCGGGCCCTGTACGGCTTCTCCCGCGGCAACCAGGCCCTGCTCAGCATCGCCCAGCCCCTCGTCGGCGCCCTCATGGCCACGGACCGCCCCGACCCCGGGCGGCTGGCCCTCGCGGTCCTCGCCACCGCCGCCGCCTTCCTCGCCGTGTTCGCGGCCAACGACCTGTTCGACGCCCGCCTCGACCGGCGCAGCGCGGCGATGGCGCAGACCCGCCGGGGACCCGACCTCGACAGCGCGGGCGGGCGGCACCCGCTGGCGCAGGGCAGGCTGCGGGTCGCGGCGGGGGTGGCGTGGGTGCTGGTGCTGGGCGCGGTGGCGCTGGGGGTGGCGGTGGCGCTGAGCCCGGTGTGCGCGGCGCTGTTCGGGTGCGCGGCGCTGCTCCAGGCGGTGTACTGCCGGCTGGCCACGGTGACCGCGTACAAGTGCCTGCTCAGCGGGGTGATGGTGGCGATCGGCGCGTGCGCGGGCTGGTTCGCCTTCGCGGACGCCGTCGACCCGCTGCGGCTGGGGCTGCTGGCGCTGTGGATGGCGGCGTGGGAGATCGGCGGCCGGAACATCCCCAACGACCTCGCCGACGTCGACGAGGACACCCCGCTCGGCATCAGGACCGTCCCCATCGTCCACGGGCCGCGCACCGCCGCCCGCCTCGCCGCGGCCCTCCTCGCCGTCGCCGCGGCGGCGGCCTGCGCGCTGGCCGTCGCGGCGTGGCCGTCGTACGGCGCGGTGGGCCTGGCGGCGGTGGCCCTCACCGCCGTCCCGACCGCCCTGGTGCCCGCCGCGCGCCTCCTGCGCCGCCCGGACGCGGCGACGGCGCTGGGCGCCTTCAACCGGGCGTCGTTTCACCCGGTGGGGGTGCTGGCGGCGTTCACGGCCGGGGCGGTGGTGTTCGTGACCTGACGGCCCCGGGGGCGGCCGGGCCGGTCACCGGATGACGCCGCGGAGTCCCGCGAGGGCGAAACCCACCGCGGAGCCCAGCAGGACCAGCGCCGCCACGCCCCAGCCCACCGGAATGGACCACATCGGCCACCCGGCCCCCGCCTGCACCCACAGCATCACGATCGCGGCGGCACCGATGGCGAGGGCGTGCCACCGCACCGCGGCCGCCGCCACCACGTGCCGCCGGCTGCGGCGGCCGAACAGCCCCCACAGGCCGCCGGCGAAGGCCACCACCCCGAAGGACACGCAGCCGATCGCCCCGGCGAGCCGGTCCTCCGGCCAGCCCACCGGCCCGTCGGACGTCTGCTGCCGCCGCCCCTCGGCGTCCCGCACCTCGACGACGTCCCCCTTCCACACCAGGCCGACGACCTTCTCGTCCGGCGCCAGCCCCGACAGCACCGGACCGGTGTTGCGGAACGTCACGTGCCACGGCTCGCCGCCGGGCAGCTCCAAGTCGGCCTCCGGCGACTCGCCGTCCCTGCCGCTGTTCAGGTCGGTCCCGCGGACGGTGAAGTCCTGCTCCCAGAGGCAGTCCGACACCTCGACCGGAACGGAAGCGCACTCCGGCGCGGCCCGGAAGTCCCGCTCCCGGTCCAGCGCCTCGCGCACCTGGAAACCCATCCCCACCCCGAGGGCGCCCACCAGCACGGCGACCAGCATCCAGGCCACCGCCCGCAGCCCCCGGGCCCACGGCGCCTCAGCCATCCGTCCTCCCCCCGGTTCCGAGGGTCACAGCATCCACCGGTGAGAAGCGGGCAGGCAACCCGGACACCGGGCAGCACCCGCGGGCCCAGCTTGCCGACCCCCGGCAACCACCGCGGGCGAGCGCGGGGTGTGGGTTCCGATCTCCGTTGTCGTCCGGTGGCCCAGGCTTCTTGGCCAAGGGGCAGCTCTGCGTTGCACCCGGGGGGCGGGCAGCATGGCGGTGTGGCTGAGCTGTCGTGGGATGACGTGAAGTGCTTCTTCGACCCGGATCTGATGGGGTCGCTGCCGGATGTGCGTGTCCCTGGCGCCTCGGTGGAGGACTGGCAGGCGGTCCTCGATCTTGTCGCGGAAAGGGGCTGGCAGTGCCGGTACTCCGAAGGCGAGACGGTGCTTCCGCTGCCGCGGGCGGAGGTTGACGGCCATCCGGTGCTCGGTTTCGATGCCGAGGCCGACCGAGTCGTCCTCCTCGTGGAGCCGCTGGTCAGGACGCGGGCGAGTTCCCACCGGCGCTCGTAGGCCACCATCCCGCCCGCCGTCGAGGCGGGGAGTCCGCCCGCGCCCTCGTCCGCCGGAATCCGCGGACCGCCGGTGACAGGCCACGTGGACAACGACATCTCTGGTCGGAGTCCACGGCGCGCGGGTGTCAGGGGCGGGTGGCGGCGTAGTACGGCATGCTGTCGAGCGGGGTGATCTCGACGTTCTTGCCCGTGCGGGGGGCGTGGATCGCCTTGCCGTCGCCGACGTACATGCCGCATGACCGTTTCCTCTCCGCCGCCGACGCGCGCCGCCACATCGCAGCCAGCGCGGCGGCCACCGCCCGGGGCCCGGTCCCGGCCGCGGGGGCCCGGCCGCGGGGCCGGGCGCGGTCGTTAGGCTGCCGGTGACGCCCGCCGTCCGGATCCGGTCGGCGGCCGGCCGACCCCTGGACGCGACCGTGACAGCCCGTACGCTCCTCGCGCCGGCGCTCACCGCCGGCTGCGTGCTGCTCCCGCAGCTGGGCCCGGCGCTGCCCGCCGGGCCCGTGCGGGCGCCGGGCTGCCTGGGGCTCTTCGCGGTCGCGGCGGTCGTCGGGTGGGTGGCCGCGGGGCGGCAGCGGCGTACGGACAGGGGCGGGCTCGCCGCCCTCGCCGGGGCGCACCTCGCGCTCGACCCGCTGTGCGCCCTCGCCGCCCTTGACGGCTCCGCGCCGCCCTGGGGGCTGCTCGGCGCCCAGGCCGTCGCGCTGCTGATCTCCGCGCGCCTGCTCGGCGCGGCGGACGCGCTGCTGGCGCGCGGGCGGGCGCTGCTCGCCGAGGTGCGCGGGTACGTCCGCGCGCGGCGGCGCGTACGGGGCGCGCTCACCGCGTACGAACCGCCCCACCCGCCGCTCCCCGCCCCCGCCGCGCCGCCGCGCGGCCACCGCGGCGCGGCGCGCCCGCCGCTGCGCGGCCCTCCGGTGCACGCCCCGCACCCCGCCCGGCCCCCGGCCCCGGGCCGCTTCGCCCTCGCCTCCTGACGCGGGCCCGGCGCGGCCGGTGCCGGGGGGTGCCTCCGGCACGTACCGCCACCGCCCGCACCCCAGCGAGGAACCGATGCCCGAAAACCAGTCCCGCCCCCAGACCGCGCGCAAGAGGAAGCACCTCTACGCCGCCGCCGTCGTCGCCGCCGCCTTCCTCGCGGTGTTCGCCTTCGCCGCCGCCTTCCTCCCCGACGACGACTCCCCCACCGACGCCACGCCCGCCGCCGACCCCCGCGTCGTACGCGCCGACAGCCACCGCCTGACCGCGCCCGCCGACAGCGAGGTGACCCTCGTGGAGTTCCTCGACTTCGAGTGCGAGGCGTGCGGCGCCTACTACCCGGCCGTCGAGAAGCTCCGCGACCGCTACGGCGACCGCGTCACCTTCGTCGCCCGCTACTTCCCCATGCCCGGCCACCGCAACGGCGAACTCGCCGCCCGCACCGCGGAGGCCGCCGCCCGCCAGGGCAAGTTCGAGGAGATGTACGGCAAGCTCTTCGAGACCCAGGCGGAGTGGGGCGGGGCGCGGGGGTCGAAGAAGGAGGTCTTCCGCGGCTTCGCCCGCGACCTGGGCCTGGACCTGGCCCGCTTCGACCGCGACCTCGCCGCCCCCCGCACCGCCGACCGCGTCCGCACCGACCAGCGCGACGGGCTCGCCCTCGGCGTCCAGGGCACCCCGACCTTCTTCCTCGACGGCGAGAAGATCTCCAGCCCCCGGTCGTACGAGCACTTCGCCGCCGCCCTGGACGAGGCCCTCGCCGCCCCCTGACGGGCGGCCCGCGCCCGCCGTCCTACGGCTTCGCCGTGCCGCCCCGCTCGTCGATCATGCCCTTCATCAGCTTGATCTCCGACCGCTGCCCGAGCGTCATCGTCTTCGCCAGCCGCCGCACCGCCGGCGTCCCGGCCGCACTCTCGGCCATCCGCGACATCGTCACGCCGCCCCGGTGGTGCTCGGTCATCAGCGTGAGGAACAGCACCTCGGCGTCCTCGCCCGTCTCCCGGCGCAGCCGGTCGAGCTGGGTGTTCGTCGCCATGCCCGGCATCAGGGCACCGTCGTGCGGCTCGAAGGACATGTCGTGGCCCATCCAGGACATCGGCGGCTCCGCCGTCGTCTTCGGCAGCTTCCACATGTCCAGCCAGCCGAGCAGCATGCCGCGCTGGTTGGCCTGGGTGTTGAGGATGTCGTACGCCAGGCGGCGCACGTCCTCGTCGTCGGTGCGGTCCCGCACGATGAGGGACATCTCGACGGCCTGCTGGTGGTGGACGGCCATGTCGCGGGCGAAGCCCGCGTCCGCGGAGGCGTTCCCGGGGACGGCGGCGGCGTCCTCGCCGTCCCCGCCGTCCCCGCCGGTGACGAGGACGGCGAGGAACCCGCCGCCGACGAGGAGCGCGGTCACCAGCATCGCCAGCGGCCCCCGCAGAGCGGGCCGGAGGGCGGTCACGCGCCCTTCCCGCCGGTGCACGCGGCGCCCGGCTCGGGGGTCTGCGGCCCCTGGACGTACTTCTCGAAGAACTTCTCCACCCGGGGGTCCGACGCCTTCTTCACCGTCAGCTGCTTGCCCCAGGCGGTGAGCGTGAGGGTGCCGGGCTGGTCGGGGTACGGGCTGATCATCGTGTACGGCGTGTTCTGCACCCGCTCCGTGAGCTTCTTGACGTCCGCGTCCTTGGCGCCGTCGGCGTACGTGACCCAGACGGTGCCGTGCTCCAGCGCGTGCACGGCGTTCTCGTCGCGTATCGGCTCGGTGTAGACGTCGCCGTTGCAGTTCTGCCAGGTCGGGTCGTGGTCGCCGCCGGCGGGAGGCGTCATCTTGTAGTCGACGTCCTCGGTGACGTGGTCCCGGCCGAGGTCGTCCCAGCTCTGCTCGCCCTTCAGCGGCTTGGCCGCCTCCTTCTCCTCCTCCTGGGCGGCGTCGACGATGAAGTAGCCGCCGATCGCCGTGGCTATCACGACGACGGCGACGGCGAGGTAGGTCAGCTGCTTGTTGCGGCGCTCGCGGGCGGCTTCCTTGCGGCGCAGCTCCTCGGCGCGGGCGCGGCGGGCGGCGGCTTTGGACTTGGCGGAACCCATGACGGACCCTTCTCCCCGCCGGGCGCGGACGTGTACGCGCGGGTGCGGCGGGGCGGTTGTGAACGTGGACGGAGACGACGGAGGTACGGGCGTACCGCGGTACGCCGCGCGCGCGTGCCGCCGCGCGGTGGGCGGGGCGGCCGTTCGGGGACGCGCGCGCCGCCCCGTCCTAGGTCCGCTGGACCTGCAATTCGTGCAGGCAGGGCGAGCCCACCGCGCTCGGCGCGGGCGGGCCGACGCCGCCGTCGACGGCACCCGCCGGCTGCGCGGCGTGCGCCGGGCTGGCGGGGGCGGGCCCGGGGCCGGGTCCGAACAGGGGGGTGGCGGTGGCGCGTTCGGAGGCGGCGGGGCAGTCGCCCACGGGGGCGTCGGGGGTGTGGGCGGTGGAGCAGTTCACGGGGAGCGGGACGGCGGAGCGGGGGGCGGAGTCGGGTGCGCCGGAGGCGTCCGGGGCGTCCGCCGCGTCTCCCGTGTCTCCCGCGTCCGCCGCCGGCCGCGCCTCGGACCGGGCTCCGGCCGCCCGTAGACCGTCCAGACCGTCCAGGATGTCGGCGCGCGGGCCGTCAGCTCGCAGAACCAGGGCGTGCCCCGGGGCGTCGCCGCCCCCGCCGCCGTCCGCGCAGGCCACCGCCCCGGCGAGAAGCCCGACGAGGGCGAGAACGCAGCCGAGCACGCGCACGCGCGGGCGGGCGCGCGTCGCGCCGCCCCATCCCCTGCGTGGCCTGGTCATCGCCGCGCATCGTAGCCCGCCCGGGTGCGGCGGCACAGCGGGGCATCCGGTCGGCGGGGGCGGCGGGAGGGCGGGGTGGCGCGCCCCGGCCGGTTACGGTCGGGGCACGGGGAGACGCCGGCCACCCGCCCGTCCCCGTACCGTCACGTCCCCGTCCCGCACCTGCCGCCGCACCACCCGCAAGGAGCCCGTGTGTCGCAGTCAACCGGCCCGGTCGCGGCCATGGAGCGGCACCAGGTCGCCGTCTACCTCGGCGCCCTGGCCACCGGTGCCCTCGTCGGCCTGGCGGCGCCCGGCGCCGGGCCGGGGCTGGAACACGCCATCAACCCCGTCCTCGCCGCCCTGCTGTACGTGACGTTCCTCCAGGTGCCGGCGGCCCGGCTGCTCCGCTCGCTGCGCGCCGGCCGGTTCCTGGCGGCGGCGCTGGCCGTCAACTTCGTCGTCGTCCCGGCGGTGGTCGCGGCGATGTTCGCCTTCCTGCCGGACGAGCAGGCCGTCCGCATGGGCGTCCTGCTGGTCCTGCTCACCCCCTGCGTCGACTACGTCATCGTCTTCAGCGGCCTCGCCGGGGGCAGCAACCACCGGCTCCTCGCCGCCACCCCCCTGCTGCTGATCGCGCAGCTGGTCCTCCTCCCCGGCTACCTCTACCTCTTCCTGGGCTCCGACCTCGCCGACGTCGTCGAGGCCGGGCCGTTCGCCGAGGCGTTCGCGTTCCTCATCGCCCTCCCGCTCGCCCTCGCCTGGCTCACCCAGGCGTGGGCCGCCCGCCGCCGGACCGGGCGGCAGGCCGCCGACGCGGTGGGGACCGCGATGGTGCCGCTGATGGCCGCGACACTGGCGACGGTCGTGGCGTCCCAGGTGCCGAAGCTGGACGACGGCGACAGCCTCGGGGACGTGGCCCGCGTGGTGCCGTTCTACGTGCTCTTCCTCGCCGTGATGGCCGTCGCCGGCCTCGCCGTCGCGCGGCTGTTCCGCCTCGACGCGCCGGACGGCCGCGCGATCGTCTTCACCGGCGCGACCCGCAACTCCCTGGTGGTCCTGCCGCTGGCCCTGGCGCTGCCGGACCGGCTGGCCGCGGCGTCGGTGGTGGTGGTCGCGCAGACGCTGGTCGAAGTGGTCGGGATGGTGGTCTACGTCCGCGCGGTACCCCGCCTGCTGCCCGACCCCGCCCCCTGAGCCCACCCCACGGACGCGAAAACCACCCCAACCCGACCCCGCACCCACCGCCACAGCCCCCGAAACCCCCGCTCCCCCACGGACGCGACACGCACGTACGTCCTGTCCGGCACACCCCCGACACCCGCCAACCGGCCCACGGCCCCTCCACCCTCCGCCCCCCGCGGGACGCGAAAACACCCCAACCCGACCCCGCACCCACCGCCCCGCCCCCCGAAACCCCCGCTCTCCCACGGACGCGACACGCACGTCTGTTCTGTCCGGCATTCCCGGGATGTAGCTTGGGGGGTAGTCCCCGGAAGGGAGGCTGATGCGATGCCGTGGATCGTCTGGCTCCTCGCCGCCGCGGCACTCGGTGCCGCCGAGTTCTTCACGATGACGCTGGTCTTCGGCCTCCTCGCCGGCGCCGCGCTGGTGGCCGCCGTGGTGGCCGGGGTGGGCGTCGGCGCGCTCGGGCAGTTCGTCGCCCTCGGGGCGGCCACCGCCGCCGGGTTTGCCGTCGTACGTCCCCTCGCGCTCAGGCACATGGCGCAGACACCGCTCAGCCGTGAGGGCAGCGACGCGCTGCTCGGCAAGCGCGCCGAGGTCGTGCAGGAGGTCACCGCCACCCGCGGCCTGATCAAGCTCTCCGGCGAGGAGTGGTCCGCGCGGGCCCTCGACGAGACCGCCGTCATCCCGGTGGGCGCCCTGGTGGAGGTCATGGAGATCGAGGGCGCCACCGCCGTCGTGTACCCCCGCGAGCTGCTCCCCTGACCCGCTGAACCGCAACACCGCTGAACCGCTGAACGCACAGCCATCGGAGGAAGTGTGGACCCGGTTGTCATCCCGATTCTCGTGGCGGCGCTGGTCGTCGTCTTTCTCGTGGCCTCCAGCGTGCGGGTGGTGCCACAGGCGCGCCGCTACAACATCGAGCGGTTCGGCCGCTACCGCCGGACGCTCCAGCCCGGCCTGAACTTCGTCGTGCCGGTCGCGGACCGCATCAACACCAAGCTGGACGTGCGCGAGCAGGTCTACTCGTCCGACCCCAAGCCGGTGATCACCGAGGACAACCTCGTCGTCAACATCGACACCGTGCTCTACTACCAGATCACGGACCCGCGGGCGGCGGCGTACGAGGTCTCCGACTACCTCCAGGCCATCGACCAGCTCACCGTCACCACCCTCCGGAACGTCATCGGCGGCATGGACCTGGAGGAGACGCTCACCTCCCGCGAGGAGATCAACGCCCGGCTCCGTACCGTCCTCGACGACGCCACCGGCAAGTGGGGCATCCGCGTCAACCGCGTGGAGATCAAGGCCATCGACCCGCCGCACAGCATCAAGGAGGCGATGGAGAAGCAGATGCGGGCCGAGCGCGACAAGCGCGCGGCCATCCTGCACGCCGAGGGTGAGCGGCAGGCCAAGATCCTCACCGCCGAGGGCACCAGGCAGAGCGACATCCTGGAGGCCCAGGGCACCCAGCAGGCCATGATCCTGCGGGCGGACGGCGAGGCGCAGGCCGTGGAGCGCGTGTTCCAGGCCGTCCACCGCAACAACGCGGACGCGAAGGTGCTGGCGTACAAGTACCTGGAGACGCTGCCGCACCTGGCGAACAGCGACAACAACACCTTCTGGGTGATCCCCGGCGAGCTGACCGAGGCGGTACGCACCGTCACCACCGCGTTCGGCGACAAGTCGGCCGCGAGCCTGCCGCCGTCCGCGCCGGCGACGGCGCCGGAGGCCGACGAGGAGCCGGCCGAGGGCGGCGAGGGCGGGACGCCGGAGCTGGAGGCGGGCGGGCCGCCCGCGCTCGACGCGGTGGCGGCGGCCGTCGAGGCGGCGAAGGAGGCCGACGCGGCGGTGAACGAGGCCAAGGCGGAGGCGGCGGAGGCGGCGAGTTCCGCGCAGGCGCCGAAGCTGAACCGGAAGAAGCCGACCGGGGGGCAGAAGACCGAGGAGTAGGCGGCCGGGAGCAGGCGGGCCCGCTCGGGCAGGCGGGCCACGCCGCGGTCGTTCAGGCGGGGTAGGCGTGGGTCTGGGTCGCCTTGACGGCCGCCCAGACCGTCGCCCCCGGGTGCAGGTCGAGTTCGGCGGCGGCGGTGGTGGTCAGGTCGGCGGCCAGGGGGAGTTCGCCGGTGAGTTCGGCGCGGATCTGGTCGGCGTGGGTTTCCAGGCCGGCGACGGCGCAGCGCCAGAGGTTGCGGGCGCTGGAGCCGGTGGGGCGGTCCCGGTGGAGGGTGACGGCGCTGGGCGGGAAGGCGACGTACGCCGGGCCGGTGAGGTGGTCGGCGGTGGTGATCGCGGGTCCGTCGGCGAGGTCGACGGTGTGGCCGCGGGCGTGGCCGCGGTAGAGGTTGAGGCCGACGAGGTGGGCGATGTAGTCGGTGCGCGGGTGGCGGGCGACGTCGGTGGGGGCGCCCTGCTGGACGAGGTGGCCGTCCTCGATGACGACGAGGTGGTCGGCCAGGACCATGGCGTCGAGCGGGTCGTGGGTGACGAGCACGGCGACGGCCTCGAAGTCGGCCAGGTGGCGGCGGAGCCCGGCGCGCACGTCGAGGCGGGTGCGGGCGTCGAGGGCGGCCAGCGGTTCGTCGAGGAGCAGCAGCCGGGGCCGGGTGGCCAGCGCGCGGGCGAGCGCGACGCGCTGCGCCTGGCCGCCGGAGAGCCGCCGCGGCTTGGCGGCGGCGTACGCGGCGAGGTCCATCCGCGCCAGCCAGTCGGCGGCCTCGGCACGGGCCGCGGCCTTGCTCGCGCCGCGGCAGCGCGGGCCGAAGGCGACGTTGTCGAGGGCGCTGAGGTGGGGGAAGAGCAGGTAGTCCTGGAAGACGACGCCGATCGGCCGGTCCTCGGGCGGCGTACGGTCCAGCTCGGCGGCGTCGAGGCGCAGGTGCCCGCCGGTGAGCGGGACGAGGCCGGCGAGGGCGCGCAGGGCGGTGGTCTTGCCGGCGCCGTTGGGGCCGAGGAGCGCGACGACGTCGCCGGGGCGGGCGGTGAGCGCGACGTCGAGGCGGAAGGTGCCGCGGTCGACGACGAGCCGGGCGTCGAGCCCGGAGCCGGGCCCCGCGGCGGCGGGCATCGCGGCGTCCCGCCCCGCGCTCTCGCCTCCCGGGCCGCTCATGCGGAGGTCATCCAGCGGTCCCGCAGCCCCGCCAGCACCGCCACCGACACCGCCAGCAGCACCAGGCTCAGCGCGATCGCCGCCTCCGGGTCGCGTTGCAGCGCGAGGTAGACGGACAGCGGCATGGTCTGCGTACGGCCCGGGAAGTTGCCCGCGAAGGTGATCGTGGCGCCGAACTCGCCCAGCGCCCGCGCCCACGCCAGCACCGCCCCGGCGGCGATGCCGGGCGCGACGAGCGGCAGGGTGACGCGGCGGAAGGCGGTGAAGCGCCCGGCGCCGAGGGTGGCGGCGGCCTCCTCGTAGCGGGGGTCGGCGGCCCGTAGCGTGCCCTCGACGGCGATGACGAGGAACGGCATCGCCACGAACGCCTCGGCGACCACCACGCCCGCGGTGGTGAACGGCAGCGTGACCCCGAACCAGTCGTCCAGCCACCGCCCCACGACCCCGTTGCGCCCCAGCGCCATCAGCAGCGCCACGCCCCCGACCACCGGCGGCAGCACCAGCGGCAGCGTCACCAGGGCCCGTACGAGACCCCGCCCCCGGAACTCGACCCGCGCCAGCAGCCACGCCAGCGGCACCCCGACGACCAGGCTGAGGGCGGTCGCGGCGGTCGCGCAGAGCAGCGACAGGCGGAGCGCCTGCCAGACCTCGGCGCTGGTCAGCAACTCGGGCATGCCGCTCCACGGGGCGCGGAGCAGCAGGGCGAGCAGGGGCAGGACGAGGAACGCCAGGCCGAGCAGGGCGGGTACGAGGAGCGGCAGCGGCACGCCCGCGCGCGGGCGGGGACGGGGGCGGCGGGGCCCGGCCGGCGGCGCGGCGCCCTTGTCCGTCGCGGAAGGGGGCGTCACGGCGCGAGGAACCCGGCCTCGCCCAGCACCTTCCGCCCCTCCGCGGACCGCACCAGCTCGACGAACGCCCGGCCCGCGGCGGCGTTCGGCGCCTGGCGGAGCAGCGTGACCGGGTAGTCGTTGAGCGCGTCGGCCGCCTCGGGGAACCCGACGCCCGCCACCTTGCCGTCCGCGGCGCGCACGTCGGTCCCGTAGACGACGGCGGCGTCGGCCTCCTTCAGCACCACCTTGTTGAGGGCGGACTTGACGTCCTCCTCGTACGACACGGGGGTGAGGTCCAGCCCGCCGGCGTCCAGCGCCTTCCGCGCGGCGGCGCCGCAGGGCACCGCCTCGTCGCAGAGCACGACCTTCAGGCCGGGGTCGGTGAGGTCGCGGAGCGAGGCGATCCCGTCCGGGTTGCCGGGCGGGACGGCGATCTCCAGCCGGTTCCGTACGAAGGTGGCGGGGGTGCCGGCGGCGGCGCCGGCGTCGGTGACGATGTCCATCGTGGCGGGGCTGGCGGAGGCGAAGACGTCGGCGGGGGCGCCGCCGGTGATGCTCGCGGCGAGGGCGTCGCTGCCGGCGAAGCTGAACGTCACGTGCGTCCCGGGGTGCTTCTCCTCGAAGCGTTCGCCCAGCTTCTCGAAGCTCTCGGTGAGCGAGGCGGCGGCGAAGACGGTGACCTCACCGGACACCCCGCCGGACGTACCGGAGCCGTCGCCCGAGCCGGATCCCGGGCCCGGGCCGGAGCAGGCGCTCAGGACCAGCAGACCGGCGGCGGCGACGGCCGCCACGACGGCCCCGGGGGCCCGGCGGGCCCGGCGGGCGGAGCGGGTCGGCACGGGGCGGCCCTCCACTACGGCCTCTCGACGACCACGTTGGTCGACTTGATCACGGCCACCGCCGGCACCCCCGGCTCCAGACCCAGCTCCTCCGCCGACTCCCTGCTGATCATGGACACCACCCGGAACGGCCCCGCCTGGATCTCCACCTGCGCCGAGACGTCCCCCCGGTGCACGTCGGTGACGATCCCGGTGAAGCGGTTGCGCGCGGAGGACCCGGTCGACTCCCGCTCCGCCCGGTGCATCTCGCGCGCGTACGCCGCGAGGCCCGCCCCGGGGATGATCCGCCGCCCCGCGTCGTCGCGCTCGGCGGTCAGCTTCCCGGCGTCGACCAGGCGCCTGACGGTGTCGGCGCTGACCCCGAGGAGCGCGGCGGCGTCGCCGATGCGGTACGTGTGCATGCCGTCGATGGTAGCAACGCACCCGCGAGGCAGATACCCACCACGACTCAGCAGAAGCAAGCCCGCCTACCGAAAATCCTCGCACATGCGTAGACGCGGCCGACCCGGCACGTCGCGCGGCCGCTCTACGCCCGGCCGGCGAGGGGCTCGTCGGCGAGGTAGGGCGGCGCGGGCTCGTACTGGATGTACCGGCGCACCGCGCGGGCGTGCTCGGGCCCGTGCAGGTGGCCCACCAACCACAGGGCGCTGTCGATTCCGGCGGACACGCCCTGGCTGGTGAGCAGGTTGCCGTCCACGACATAGCGGGCGTCGCGGACGACGGTGACGTCCCCGCGCGCCTCCAGCGTGTCCTCGTAGCTCCAGTGGGTAGCGACGCGCCGCCCGCGCGCGAGCCCGGCGGCGTGCATGAGGGCCGTGCCGGTGCACACGCTGGCGGCCCAGGAGACCTGCGCCGCGGTCCTGGCGATCCAGCCGGTGACGACCGGGTTGCGCAGCTCCGCCTCGCGCGCCCCGCGCCCGCCGGGGACCAGCAGCACGTCGAGGGGCGGGTGGTCGTCGAGCGTGTGGTCGGGCAGGACGCGCATGCCCTTGTTGCAGCGTACGGGCCCCTCCCGCTCGGCGATCAGGACGGCGGTGTCGGCGTGGTCACGCAGCATCGACGAGGCGGTGAACACCTCCCAGGGGCCGACGAAGTCCAGCTCCTCGGCCTCGTCGAAGATCAGCAGTCCGTAGGTGGTCACGCGTGCTCCTGTTCGTGTTGCCGTGCCGCATGGGCGTCGTTGGTGGACCGGAACCGCGCCCGGTAGTCGGAGGGCGCGATGCCGAGATGGCGGTGGAAGGTGCGGCGCAGCGTCTCGGCGGTGTTGAACCCGCACCGCCGCGCGACGGCCTCGACCGGGTCGTCGCCCTCCGCGAGCGCGCGCTGGGCGGCCTCGACCCGTACCCGCTCCACGTACGAGGCGGGCGGCGTGCCCAGTTCGGTGGTGAACCGGCGCTGGAGGTGACGCGGGCTCAGCCGCGCGCAGTGCGCCAGCTCGGCGATGCCGTGCCGGGCGCCGGGGTCGGCGTGGATCGCCGACACCGCGGCCCGGATCGGGTCGGTCGCGGGCTCCTTCGACCACAGCGCCACGCTGAACTGGGACTGGCCGCCGGGCCTGCGCAGGAACATGACCATCTCGCGGGCGACGGCGTGGGCGACGTCCCGCCCGAGATCGTCCTCGACGAGCGCGAGGGCGAGATCCATTCCGGCGGTGACGCCGGCCGACGTCCAGACGTGCCCGTCCCGGATGAAAACGGGCTCGCAGTCGACCTCGACCTCCGGATGCTCCCCGACGAGCTGCCGCTCACGGGCCCAGTGGGTCGTGACCCTCCGCCCGTCGAGGAGCCCGGCGGCGGCCAGGAGGAACACCCCGCTGCACACCGAGGTGACGCGGCGGGCACACGCCCCCGCGTCCCGGACCCACCCGGTCAGCCGCGGATCGAGGCGCGCCCGGTCGACTCCGCCGCCGCCGGCCACGACCAGCGTGTCCACGTCCTCGGGAGCCACCTCGTCCACCCCGTACCCGGCGTGGACCGGCAGCCCGCTCCCCGCCGCCACCGGCCCGGAACGGGGCGCCACCACCCGGAGGCGGTAGCCGCCGGCCAGCTGCCCGGCGTGCTGGAACACCTCGTGCGGGCCGACGAGGTCGAGAGGCTGGAACCCCTCGAAGATCACGAAAACAACGCTCCGCTCCTTCACCCCTCCACCCTCGGGGATCCGGCGTCATGGCGTCCACGACACGCACCCCACAGATCGCGCCACGGGGCCCGCGACCGACCGCGCCGCCGGCGGGTTCCTCCGCCTGGTGATTGCCCGGCAAAGTGGCTAGGTTGCCCGCGCCTCGCCCGATTCCCAACAGATGGGGAGTGACCCCTTCCGCCCCGCCCGTCGCCGTACGGCTTTCAGCGGGGCTGGCGGGGCCGGTCGAGGAGGATGAGGGGGACCGCGGCCGCCGCCAGGGCGGCTCCGATCAGGCAGACCGACGTGAGCGCGGCCCCGTGCGTGAGCGAGATCGCCGCGAGGACGGGGGTGATGCTGATGCCCAGCTGGAAGGCCGACACCGTGGTGGCCCCGGCGAGGGTCGGGGCGGCGGCCGCGATGGTGAAGACGCGGCCGTAGAGGGCCGGGTTCAGTACGAACGCGGCGATGCCCATCAGGAGGACCGTGGGCACCACCGCCCACACCTCGTGGATCGCGGCGAGCATCACGAGCGACAGCAGCACGGTCGCCGACGCGCCGGTCAGGAGCGCGAGGTGCGGGCGCCGGTCGGAGACGCGGCCGCCGATGGACAGGCCGACGAAGGCGCCGGCCCCGAAGAGCGCGAGGATTGCCGGTATCCACGCCTCGGGGAGGGCGGTGATGTCGTCGAGCATGGCCGCCAGGTAGTTGAACGTGATCATGTACGCCGCGGTGGTCAGGATCGTGATCGCGTAGATGCCCCACAGCGCCGGTTTCCGCATCGTGGCGAACTCCCGCGACACGCTCGGCGCGGTGGTGCGGTCGGCGTGCGGGTCGGCCCCGGGGAGGCCGAGGAGGCAGCCGAGGATCCCCGCCACCGTCAGGGCCACCACCGCCCAGAAGCCGCCGCGCCAGTCGGTGAAGTGGCTGAGGAGCGTGCCCGCGGGACCGCCGGCGACCATGGCCACGCTGAGACCGCTGACCACGACCCCGGAGGCGCGGGCGTTGCGGTCCGGCGTCACCAGGCCGATCGCGGTCACCGACGCGACGGCGAAGAAGCCCGCGTAGGCGATGCCCGAGACCACCCGGGTGGCCAGCAGCACCGGGTAGTCGCCCAGCAGCCCGACGGCGACGGAGGCGGCGAACACGCCCTGGGTGGCCATCAGCGCGGTGCGGCGGGGCCAGCGCAGGCTGAGCACGGCGAACGGCGGCCCGCCGAGGACGACGCCGAGCGCGAACGCGGTGATCAGGAACCCGGCGGAGGAGAGGGTGACGTCCAGGTCGTCGGCCACCGCCGGCAGCACGCCGGCCAGCAGGAACTCCGCGCTTCCCATCGCGAACAGGCTGAATCCCAGCAGGTACACCCCCGCGGGCAGCCTGTCGGAGCGGCTGCTCCGGGTCGTCTCCATCGTGTCCATGCGGATCACCTCCACCGAGAGGATCGGGACACCCGGGAGAAAACAGCAAAGAATGTTGCCGGTTCCGGGACGCATCCGTTGACTGCCTCCCATGGACCAGCAGCCGACCGTCAGCGCCGCGATCGAGCAGGTCGCTCCCCGACTGCGGCACGCCCGCCGGCAGAAGGGCGTCAGCCTCGCCGCCCTGGCGCGCGCCACCGGCATCTCGACCAGCACGCTGTCCCGGCTGGAGTCGGCCCAGCGCAAACCCAGCCTCGAACTGCTCGTGCCGATCACCGCGGCGCTCGGCATCCGCATCGACGAGATCGTCGCCGCGCCCCGGGTACTCGACCCCCGCGTGCCGCAGGAGCCCACCGGGAAGGACGGCCGCGTGCTGATCCCGCTGTCGCGGCAGCAGGGCGAACCGCGCGCGTACAAGATGACCATCCCCGCGCACGACGAAGAGCCCCACCTGCGGACCCACGCGGGCTATGAATGGCTCTACGTGCTCCGCGGGCGGCTCCGCGTGAAACTGGGCGACCGCGACTTCGTCATGGGAGCCGGCGAGGCGGCCGAGTTCGACTGCCATGTTCCGCACTGGTTCGGCGCCGCCGGGCGCGGCAGCGTCGAGGTGCTCAGCCTCTTCGGAAAGCAGGGCGAACGCATCCACCTCCGCACCCCCCGACGCTGACCGCCGGAGGGCGGCCCCTCCCGCGTCGTCCGCGGTGACGAGGGGCATCCGTGGCCGGCGGATGTCCCGGTATCCGCGCCTCAGCCGGGCCGGCACTCCCCCGTGTTCCGCGTCTCGGAGCACAGGCCGTGCCCCTTGTCGTGCAGGATGTCGCGCCCGGCCTGCCGGGTGAGGTAGTTCAGGAACGCCGCGGCTATCGACCCCGCCGGCGGATCGCCGAAGGTGTACGCGAACTCCGTCTGCCAGTACGGGTAGTTGGCGTCCTCGACCGCCGCCGGCGTCGGCTCCCTGCCGTCCATCCGCAGCTTGACGAGCCGCCCCGCGTCCGGGTGGCCGCCGACCCGGGCGGCCTCGCTGTAGCCGACGGCGCCGGGGCCGGCGGCGACCGCGTCCAGCATCGCGTCCGTACCGCTGACCTCGCAGCGGCCGTACCGGCGCGCGGACAGGGCGGCGCAGTCGGTCTCGGTGAACTGCGGCGGCTCCTGGCCGTCCAGCACCTTGGCGACCAGGGTGCCGCGGGTGCCCGAGCCGGGCTCGCGGTTGACGAGGTGGACGGGGACGTCGTTGCCGCCGAGGTCCGACCAGTTCTCGACGCGGCCGGCGAAGAGGTCGCGTATCTGCGCCCGGCTCAGGTTCTCCACGCCCGCGCCCTCGTTGACGACCAGCGTGAACACCGAGAAGGCGACGGGCCGCGGGATCAGCCGGGGGTGGCCGTCGGCGGCGAGGCCGTCGGTGAAGGCCAGATGGTCGCCGAGCCCCTCGCCGACCGGGATCCCCGCGTCCGTACCGGCCTCGTCCAGCTCGGTGACCCCGTCGGTGCTGCCCCGGAACGTGTCCTCCGCCAGCGGAATCGTCACGTCCGCCCCCTCGCAGCGGGCGGTGTAGTCGGCGGCGGCGGCCCGTACGGCAGGCTCGAAGGCGGTGGAGCCGTGCAGGTACAGCGTGCCGCCGACGCAGCCCAGCGGCGGCCGGCGCTCGTCGCGGAGGAAGAGCGTGAACCCGGCCTGCACGACGACGGCCGCGATCAGGATCCAGATGGCCCACCAGGCGGGCCGCGACGCGAAGACGTGGCTCTCGGTCCGGGTCGCCCGCAGCCGCAGGAACCGCGCCAGCGGGTCGTACCAGCGGTGCAGCCCGTCGGTGCCCTGGACGACCGGGGGCGGGAAGCGGTCGCGGCCCTCGTCGTCGGGCCAGCGCTCCAGCACGACGAGCACCTTGTACTCGGCGCCGCGCGGCAGCGTGACCTTCGGCAGCTGGATGGTGCCGGTGCGGTCCGACGCGTCGTTGTGGCGGCGGAAGCCGGGTTTGGCGACGACCTCGCGCACGGTGTCGCCCTCGGTCCGTACCTCGAAGAAGAAGTCGCGCAGGAAGTCGTCGCTCGGGTCGGTGAGGACCACGGCCGTGACCCGGCGGTTCCGGAAGGTGACCTTGATGCCGTGGTGGTCGGCGGGGTCGGCGAGGTAGTCGTCCGAGACGATCTTCACCGAGCCGGCGTTCTCGACGCGCAGGAGGACGAAGGACGGGTCCTTGAGCTGGTGCCCGTCGTGCTGCATGTCCCCGAGCACGCCGGCGTACGGCTTGTTGGCGGCGTCGGCGGCGAGCGTGTCCATCTGGACGCGGTAGCCCAGGCGCTTGCGGCCGATGACGGCGAACTCCCACAGGAACGCCAGAACGGGGAACGCGAGGCTGAGAATCGCGATCCACTGCTCGATCCGTTCGCTCACCGACGGGTCACCCGAATCTCCTTGAGACGTGCGGTTGTTGGGAGGAGACCAGGGTGGGGAGCCGGTACGGACAGCGGCCAGGGCTGCCGGAAACGTCCGGCGAGTGTTCATCCGCGGGCCATCTGCGACACGTTCCGTTCGCTCATTCCGCCGGTGCCCGCGCGGCGAACGGCGGCGGGGCGGCAACTCGGCGGCCCTCAGGAACAACTACGGCATGGAGGGGGGCAACGCTCACCGTTCGAAGACGAGCAGGGAGACGAGATGAGACGACGGCGAGGCAGGCTGCGGCTCCACGCGGCCCTGGCCGCGATGGCCCTCACGGCCGCGACCGGTTCGGTCCTGTCGATGACCGGGGCGTCGGCGGCGACCGGCGACGCCACCGGCTACGCGACGCAGAACGGCGGCACCACCGGCGGCGCGGGCGGGCAGACGGTGCGGGCCACCACGGGAACCGAGATCAACGAGGCCCTGTGCAACCGGGCCGGCGCCGACACCCCGGTGGTCATCGAGGTGGAAGGGACCATCAACCACGGCAACACCAGCGACGTGTCGGGCGACAGCTGCGACGTCACCGACGACGTGATCGACCTCAAACGGGTCAGCAACGTCACCATCGTCGGGGTCGGCGGCGGAGCGGTCTTCGACCAGCTCGGCATCCACATCCGGGAATCCAGCAACATCATCATCCAGAACGTGACCGTCCGCAACGTCCGCAAGTCGGGCTCGCCCACCTCCAACGGCGGCGACGCCATCGGCATGGAGAGCGGCGTCCGCAACGTCTGGGCCGACCACCTCACCCTGGAGGCGTCGGGCGGGGAGGACGAGGGGTACGACGGGCTGTTCGACATGAAGAACGACACCCGGTACGTGACCCTGTCCTACAGCATCCTGCGCAACTCCGGCCGCGGCGGCCTCATCGGATCCAGCGAGAGCGACACCTCGAACGGCTACGTCACGTTCCACCACAACCTGTACCGGAACATCGACTCCCGCACGCCCCTGCTGCGCGGCGGCGACGCCCACATGTACGCCAACCACTACGTGGGCCTCGTCAAGTCCGGCATCAACTCCCGCGCCGGGGCCCGCGCCAAGGTCGAGAACAACTACTTCCAGGACTCCAAGGACGTCCTGGGCACCTTCTACACCAACGAGCGCGGCTACTGGGACGTCGGCGGCAACATCTACGACAACGTGACCTGGTCGGACGAGGGCGACGAGAACTACCCGGCCGGCCCCGACCCGCAGTCCACCACCACGGTCGGCATCCCGTACCCGTACAGCCCCGACGACGCCGCCTGCGTGCCGGAGGTCGTGAACGAGACGGCGGGCGCCGGCAAGGGCCTGAAGGTGTCGGACGGGACCTGCACGCCGCAGGACCCGGATCCGACCGACCCGCCGGACGACGGCGAGACGGCGCGGTTCGAGGCCGAGTCCTCCTCGGCGACGTGCGACGGCGCGATCGAATCCGAACACGCCGGCTACTCCGGCACCGGGTTCTGCAACACCGACAACGCCGCCGGCGCGGCCGCGGGGTTCACCGTCGAGGCGGCCGAGGCCGGCTCCGCGACCCTGGAGGTCGGTTTCGCCAACGGCGGCTCGTCGGCCCGCGGCGCGGACCTCGTCGTCAACGGCACCACGGTCCGGTCGGTCTCGTTCGAGGCCACCGGCTCGTGGACCACCTGGTCCACCAAGTCCCTGGAGGCGCCGCTGAGCTCCGGCACCAACACCGTACGGCTGGTCGCCACCGGCTCCGCGGGCCTGCCGAACATCGACTACCTGGACTCCCCGACCGGCACCCCGCCGGACGACGGCGGCGGCGACCCGCCGACCGCGGACGCCCTGTACGTGGCGCCGGGCGGCAGCGACGGCGCCTCCGGGAGCGAGTCCGACCCGACGACGCTCACCGCGGCCATCGACCGGATCGGGCCCGGCGGGACGATCTACCTGCGCGGCGGTACGTACCACCCCGCGCAGACCGTCCACATCGAGCCGGGCAACGACGGCGTCCAGGGCAACCGCACCGAACTGTTCGCCTACCCCGGCGAGACCCCGGTGCTGGACTTCTCCGCCCAGAGCGAGGACTCGTCCAACCGCGGGCTGGCGATCGGCGGCGACCGGTGGCACCTGCGGGGCCTCGTCGTCGAACACGCCGGCGACAACGGGATCCTGCTGGGCGGGAACGACAACATCATCGAGCGGGTGGTGACCCGGTACAACCGCGACACCGGGCTGCAACTGTCGCGCTACACCGCCGGTGCCCCCTCCTCCGAGTGGCCGTCGAACAACCTCGTCCTCAGCTCGGAGTCCCACGACAACGCCGACTCCGACGGCGAGGACGCCGACGGGTTCGCCCCCAAACTCACCACGGGCCCGGGGAACGTCTTCAGGAACTGCGTCGCCCACCACAACATCGACGACGGCTGGGACATGTACACCAAGGACGACACCGGCCCGATCGGCGCGGTCACCGTCGAGGACTCGCTCGCGTACGGGAACGGAACGCTCTCGGACGGCACGCAGAACTCCAGCGGCGACCGCAACGGCTTCAAGCTGGGCGGCGAGGACATCGCGGTCGACCACACCGTGGTGCGGACCATCGCCTTCGACAACGGGAAGCACGGCTTCACCTACAACAGGAACCCCGGGTCGATGACGATCGAGAACAACCTGAGCATCGGCAACGAGGAGCGCAACTACAACTTCGACGCCGGTGACTCGACGTTCCGGAACAACACCTCCTGCGACGGCGGGTCGAACGACCGGATCATCGGCGACGACGCCGGCGGAAACCAGTGGTGGTCCGGCTCCGACGGATCCCGGTGCGCCCCGTACTCCGGCTCCCTGGACTGGTCCTTCGCCTCCGACGGCGGCCTGACGGTCACCATCGGAGGCACGCCGGTGGACCTGTAACCGGCCCGGCCCCCGGGGTAGGCGCCGACGGCACCCGGCCGGCCCGTCCGCATCGACCGGACGGGCCGGCTTCCGCCCGGGGGTCCGCCCGGGGCGGCGGTCCGCTCAGACCAGCAGGCCGCCCGTGGCGCGGATGTTCTGGCCGGTGACCCACGCCGCGTCCGGCCCGGCGAGGAACGCCACCACCGCCGCGATGTCCTCCGGGCGGCCCAGGCGTTGCAGGGCCGTGAAGGCCGCCGACTGGACCAGGGCCTCCGGGGGGTTCGTGGCGTGGAGGAGGTCGGTCTCGGTGGCGCCGGGGGACACGGCGTTGACGGTGATGCCGCGCGGCCCCAGCTCCCGCGCCGCGACCCGCGTGAACTGCTCCAGCACCGCCTTGCTGGCGCAGTAAAGCGCGTGACCCGGCGCGGGAACGGCGGTGTTGAGCGTGGAGATGTTGACGATCCGGCCGCCCTCGTCGGGCATCAGCGCCGCGGCCTCGCGCATCGCGAGGGCCCCGAACCGCGCGTTCGCCGCCATGACCCGGTCGAACTCCGCCGCCGTCAGCTCCGCGAGCGGCATCCGCGGGTTCACGGCCGCGTTGTTGACCAGGATGTCGAGCCCGTCGCGGACCGGGGCGAACGCCTCGGCGAGAGCCTCGGGCCGCTCCTGGTCGGCGCGGACGGCGCGAGTGCCGGGGACGGCCCGGAGGACCTCGTCCGCCGCGGCCTCGTTCTCCTTGTACGTGAAGACCACGCGCGCGCCGTCGCGGGCGAGCCGGGTCACGATCGCCCGGCCGATGCCGCGGGAACCGCCGGTCACCAGTGCCGTTCTGCCGTTGAGCGCCATGGGCGGGACGCTAGCGGCGGGCGGGCGCGGCGTATTGAAGATTTGCGCACAGGGCGGCGGGGGTGAGGCCGGTCAGCTCCCGCACGTCGCGGGTGAAGTGCGGCTGGTCGGCGTAGCCGCAGACGGCGGCGGTGCGGGCGAGGTCGTACGGGGCGGGGTGGCCGGGGGCGTAGGCGGGCCCGGAACGCACCGGGTCGGCGGGCCCGTACGGCGGCGGGTCGGTCGGCCCGTACGGAAGCGTGGCGGCGAGGCGGCCGACCGCGTGCTGGAGGCGGGCGATACGGGCCACGCGCCCCGGCGACAGGCCGATCTCCCGCTGGAACCGCAGCTCCAGGTACCGCCGGCTGACCCCCAGCCGCTCCGCCAGCACCGGCACCGCGATCCGGGGCCCGGGGCGCTGCAACCGCCGCCAGGCCCGCGCCACCACCCCGTCCGGCGCCACCCCGGCCGCGGCCGCCGGGGTGGCGACAGCGGCGCCCCGGCCGCCGAGCGCCGCCGCCAGCCACGCCCCGACCCGCTCCGCCACCACCGCCAGCCGCGCCGCCATCTCCCGCTCCGCCGCCAGCCGCTCGGCCAGCTCCGCCTCCCGCCGCCGCCCCAGCACGTCCGCCAGCTGCACCGTCGCGCCGGCGAACTCCCGCGCCGGGGCGCCCAGCAGCGCCGCGGTCCCCGCGGGGGTGAGCCCGACGGTGACGCCCTCGCGCCACCGCTCCGTGGCGTGGATGCCGTAGCCGGCGCGGGCCCCGGTGACGAGCCGGTCGGCGCCGGTAACGTCGACGACGAGCACCGTGACGTTGACCGGCAGCAGCCGGTGCCGCACGGCCGCCCCGCCGCCCGCGCGGAACGCCGACCACCCGACGACGTACGGCGCCAGCGCGGCCGGGGGCGGCCACGCCGCGGACTCGCACGGCGCGGGCTGCGGCTGCGCCGGGATGGAGTGGAGGCCGACCATCGCCATGCGATCCGCCCGCGTCAGCGCGTGCTCGTGGTGAGGTGCGGGAGTTGCCGTGCGGGGTGTGCGGGGCTGCCGTCCGGGGCGCTGCACATCGGGATGCGGTGTCCGGAGGCGTCGCCCAGGGCCTCGATCACCGAGGGGGACGTCTGGTGGTTCTGCCCCGGCTCCGGCCGGGTGCAGTACGTGACGCGCACGCCGCGCGGCCGGGCGGGTTCCCCGCGCCGCAGCCCCGGCACCCGGCAGGCGCGGTACGAGGGGAGGCCCACGTCCGCGGGTGCGCACCCACCGCGGCGGGTGCGCGGGAAGTCGCCGAGTGCGGTGCCGTCGCGCATGCGCCCATTGTGCCCGCACCGCCGGACAGGTACCTGCCCCGGCGAGTGCCGGGCAGCGCCCGGCCACCGCTGTGGCGGGCGGTGTCGGGGTGGACGGCCGTGCGTGACGGGGCGGCGGCGACGGGCCGCCGGTGTCGGGGGCGGCCGGGGCCGGTGGGCGGCCCGGCACCGCCCCGGCCCCCCGGCCCGGATCGCCCACGGTCCTCGGTCACCCCGGACGTAGGCCACCACCGACCCCTATCGCTTGAACGTCGCCCAGACGACCTTGCCGGGGCCGGTGCGGTCGGCGGTGCCCCACTCGTCGGCGAGTGCGTCGACGAGGTGCAGGCCACGGCCGTGGTCGTCCGTGGCGGCGGGGTGGCGCAGGTGCGGGGGTGCGGCGCTGGCGTCGTGGACCTCGACGCGTACGGCGTCGTCCTCGACGGTGACCTGCACGCGGAACTGGCGGCCCCGGGGCGTGCCGTGCACCAGGGCGTTGGTCACCAGCTCGGAGACGCACACGCGGATGTCGTCGACGCGGTCGGCATGGCCGGCGGCGCCTGCGCGGGACACGACGAAGTCACGTGCGTGACCGACCGAGCGGGCACTCCGGGCGAACTGGCGCGCGTACGTGGTCATGGTTCCTGCCTCGTTCCGGGTGCTGCTGAGCTGTCGTTCCGGTCCGTCCCTCGTCCGGGTCGGATGATTACGCTGTGTACCCCCAGCATCACCGGGGTGACGTACGCTCACCAGGCCGAATCGCTTTCCAAACCCGCTGGAAATCGGGGGTGTTGCACGCATGACCGAACCGTCACCCGAACTGAACGGTGAGCCCGCGAACGGCCTTCACTGGTTCGGCCGCGAGGTAGAAGCGGCCCTGGCCCACAAAGGTGCCAACCAGCGTCAACTGGCCGACGCGACGGGCTACAAGGAGCCGTACGTGTCCAAGGTGAAGAACGGGAAGGCACTGCCGTCGATGCACTTCGCCAAGGGGTGTGACCGGTTCTTCGATACGTCCGGCTACTTCGCCCGCCTGCTGGTCCGGGTGAGCGAGCGCGGGCATCCCGGCTGGTTCGTGCCGTACACCAACCTGGAAAAGCAGGCCAAAAGAATTGAGAACTACTCCAACTCGCTGATCATGGGCATGCTACAGACGTCGGACTACGCGGAGGCGACGTTCAGGGCCACGCACCCACGGGAGACCGACGACCAGATCGAGGCCAGGGTCGAGGCCAGGCTGGCCCGTCGTGAGGTGATGGAGCGCGACGTGCCGCCCTTGCTGTGGGTGATCCTGCACGAAGCGACGCTGCGCACCGAGGTGGGCGGCCGGGCCGTCATGGCCGACCAGCTGCGCCACCTTGCCTCGGAGGCGGGAAACCCCCACATCACGCTTCAAGTTCTGCGCTCCCGGGCCGGGGCTCCCGCGTCGTCCCTGCCGTTTATCCTGCTAACGCCAGACGAAGGGGCAACTGTCCTGTACTCGGAGAGCAGGGGGCAGGGGCACGTGACGGACTCCGCCGCGGCGGTGGACGACGCGCGCACGGCGTACGAGCGTCTGCGCGCGTCCGCTCGCGACCCCGACGAGTCCCTGGCTCTCATTCGAGAGATCGCGGAGGAGTACACCAGATGAGCATCACGTACGGCCCCCGGCCCCTGCGGTGGGTCAAGAGCACGTACAGCGGCGGCGAAGGCGGCCAGTGCATTGAGATTGCGTGGGTCAAGAGCACCTACAGCGGTGGCGAGGGCGGTGAGTGCATCGAGTGGGCGCCGGAACACGCGGCGGCCACCGGCGAGTTCCTGGTCCGCGACAGCAAGGACCCGCACGGCCCCCACCTCACCCTGACCCGCGAGGCGTTCGTCGGCCTCGTCGAGTTCGCCAAGCGCCACGGCTGACCCGCACCCCCGCTGAACCCGAGTCACGGCCCCCGCCACGCGGCGGGGGCCGTGACGTACGGCCGCCGCCGGCGATCACCCAATGGAGTGACTCGTCACGTAATGTGACACACCCGCGCCCGGGACGGGCGAAGCTGGCGCCCGACTGGAAAGGAGGGCACCATGACGGTTATGGCCGAACGCACCACGTCTCACATGCTGGCGGAGGAGTTCGAGCAGATCGCCTCAACCGCACCCGAGACCGTCACGTTGGAGTTCCTCAACGGACGGATCGAGGAGAAGCGCGTGCCGGACGGAGACCACGACGAGATCATCAGGTGGCTGCTGAGGCGCTGCATGCAGTATCGCCCGGATCTCTTTCTCTATTCGAGCGGGCGCGGGCTGAAGGTCGAGGAGTACCGCAAAGGACGCGCCCGCCCTGACGGAGTCCTGGCGCCGGACGGGCACTTCGCCGGCTACGGCGAGTGGTCAGACTCCGACGGCGTGCTGATGGCCGTCGAGGTCACCTCGTACGACGGGGACACCGACCGTCGTGACCGGCAGGACAAGCCGGGTGCCTACGCGGCGGTCGGCATCCCCGTCTACCTCCTGGTGGACCGCGAGGCCGGCACCGTCGTCGTGCACACCAACCCCGACGCCGAGCGCGGGTGCTATCTGGACACCCACCGCGCTCCCTTCGGCGAGGAGGTCACTCTCCCCGACCCGGTGGGCATCACCCTCGACACGGACATCCTGAAGAACTACGTCGGCTGACAGCCCGGATGTGACCTCCGCAGCAGCGCGACTCGTGGCGGTAGGTCAGAATCGCCCCGGGGGACTGAAGCCAAGGGGGCGTCATGAAGGTTGCCGGGGTGCGTCGCGGGGTGGTCGGGGTGGCCGCCTGCTGTCTGGGCGTGGTCGTCTTGGCGGGGTGCGGGGAGGAGCGGGCCGGCGGTTCGGGGGCGCCGTCCGGCAGTGCCTCGCCGTCGACGGCCGAGGAGTACGCCGAGGCTGCCCGTACGAAGCACGACCGGGCGTGGCCGGGCGTCGCGGAGAAGTGCCGGGGCGTACCGGCGGAGCCCGGGGTCGGGGCGAGCCCGAGCGTGAGTGAGCGGGCGGCCGACGAGCCGCTGCCCGAGAATCCCAAGTACGCCGAGAACCACGCCTACAAGCAGACCACCGATGTCTCCCCCGACGAGCTGTGCCGCGGCGAGGCTCACGCCGCGCTCATCTCCGCCGCCCTCGACGGCGCCGACCCCGCCGACCTCAAGGACGAGAAGCGGATCCGGCTCGTCCTCGAAGACCTCGGCTACGACCCCGGCACCGTCACAGCACAGCAGGCCGGGGCGTCCGCCGTGGCGTGGGACGTGATGGTCGCCGGGGCCGGGCCGTGTATCAGCGGCAACACCGGCTGGCCCGGTGAGATCGACGTACACGGCGTCTACATGGAGGGCACCGGCTGTACCGAGCCCGCCGGCGGGCACTGACGGACGGCCCCGGTGCGCGTTTGACGCGCGGGGCTTCCGCACGGTTGGCTGCTGACGTGTCCGATCTTCGCTTCGCGCAGGCCGTCGACGGCGCCGCGCTCCGGGACTGGCGGCACGTCCACAACGTCACCATCCCCACGCACCACCTCTCCCTCGACGACGTACGCGACCGCGCCGGACGCCACCACTTGGAGGTCGCCCACCTCGGCGACGTCCTCGTCGGCTCCAGCACCGTCCGGCCGCCCGAGGACGGGGACGGCACCCGCACCGCCACCGTCATCGCCCGCGTCCTCGCGGACCACCGCGGCCGGGGCATCGGCGGGGAGCTGTACGCGCGCGGGCTGTTCAAGGCGTGGGAGCTGGGCGCGGAGCAGATCGCGACGGTGGTGCTGGCGGCCAATGACAGCGGGCTGCGGTTCGCGCGCAACAACGGCTTCGTCGAGACCGAGCGCTACGTGCTGCCTGGCGAGACCGTTCCCTGGATCGACATGAAGCTGGCGCCCTGAGCCCTGCGCGGATCCCCGCCGCTCACCGCCGGGAGCGCAGGTGCGCCCGGACGTCGGCCGCCGCGCACCCCAGCACGCACAGCGTCCACACTCCCGTGCCGCCGGACACCAGCACGGCGCTCACGCCCGTCTCGTTGGTGCGCCACTCCAGCTCCGTCGCCGGGGTGATGCCCCAGGAGCCCCAGCCGGCCGAGGGGTCATAGACCACCGCGACCTGCTCGCCGACTTCCTGTCCGCTCTCGGTGGTCATCATCCCGGGTGCGTGGTCGTCGGCGCATGTCAGCTCGTGGTCGTAATGGAGGACCATGCCGTCGTGAAGGTCGGCGATGGGCTGACTCTGGGGGCCCATCAGGAAGGGCATCTCCCACCGCTTCTCGACGGCGAGCACCGTGCACGTGGTCCCGGTCCCCTGCCAGCGCAGCGTCCAGTTGCCGATGCCGAAGTAGGCGCCGACGTACGTGAGCAGCAGTGCTTGGAACCCCAGTACCAAGACCAGCAAGCGGCCGTCGGTATCCCCGCCCGCCGCAAGCCAGAGCAGCACGATGGCGATCACCAGCATCACGACGGTGGCGAGGAGAGGGAGCAGGAGGAGCGCGAAGGTGGACCGCGCGACGGTGCGGTAGAGCAGGGTGACGGCCCACGCGTGGGCGACGCATATGAGCGGCGTGATCAGGAGGCCGGTGCGGGCGGCTCCGCGCGCCACCCATCCTCGCTCGCCGGTCCGCTCCGCCTCGGCCACGGGGATCGCCCCTCCCACCCGCCCTGCGTGACATGTCCGCAGCACTGAACCTACCCACGGGCCCGGGGAGGGGTCCCGCTGTCCGTGCCCCGTTGTCAGTGGTGGCGGGCAGACTTGGCGGCATGCACACGGTGTACAGGGGCGAGCTTCGCGTCGGCTTCATGCAGTTCTCCGTGGACAGCCGGCCCGACCCGCTCGGGCGGAAGGCGTGGGACCCCCGCGCGGGGCAGCGCAACGGGCTGTGCGGGGCGGCCGTGCCGGGGCATCTGCTGCTGACCACCGGGACGCACACCGGCCGGGTCGGGCTCACCGTCGAGGTGCACGAGGCGGAGCCGCCGGTCGGGAAGCGCTGGGAGGAGGTCGTCGAGGTCTCGTTCCGGCCCGCCTCGCCGCGGATGTCGCTGTTCCCGTGGGGTGACGGGGAGCTGTGCGCCGCGGAGCTGGCGGAGACCGACCACCGCGTGCGGTACTGCGCGCGCGGGATGGACGCCGCGGCGGACGCGGAGGCGGCCGACGTCGAGGACGACCTGTCCGGCGCGAACCAGGACCAGGACCACGACCAGGACCACCACCCGGCCGCCGACCCGAAGGCGGCCCTCGCCGACGTCGCCCCGCCCGCCGACCACTATCTGCTGCAATTCTGGCCCGCCCCGCCCGCCCCGGAACGGATCGTCCGCGAGACGTCCCGGCGCGCGGCGTACTGGCACCGTGTCGCCCGCAAGCTCCCCGCGCCGCCCACGCCCGGGAACCTGGCCGCCGCCGAGCGCCGCGAGCGGGAGGCGAAGGAGCGCGAACACGAGGGGGCCCACGGGTGGGCCGAGCGGCAGCGGTGGGGTGGGCGGATACCCGGCGCGCGGGTCCGCGCCGTCGGGGGCAACGTGTTGATGATGGTCGAGCTGGACCGCGACCTGATCGACGAGGTCGACGCCGTGGGCCCCCGCGCGCAGCGGGACCTGGCCCGCTGGGTGGCGCGGCGGGCGCTGACCGCCGCCGGGCTGGACCGTATCGGCTGGATAGCCGCCGGGCTGGACGCCGTGGAGCGGGGGGAGGACCTGCCGGCGCCGCTGGACGACCACGGGCGGGCGTTCCGGCGGCTCTTCGCGGACCCGGAGGTGCCGGAGACCGTCGTGGACTCCACGGACGGCCTGCGGGACAACGTGCTGCAACAGGCCATGGCGCTCCCCGCGCTCCTCGCCGCCGCGGACACCGACCCGCTCCGGGCCGCCCTGGACGCGCTGTCGCACGCCGCCGTGACCTGGGGCAGCACGTACCCGGACCTGTTCGCCGAGGTACGCGCCAGGCTGGCCCACTGAGGCCACGGGCCCGGCCCGGCCCCCCGAGCCGGGCCCCCGAGCCCCGCCCGAGCCCCGCCCGAGTCTGCCGTGGCCCCGAGCCAGGCGGCCCCGAGCCACGCAGTCCCGGCCCACGCGCTCTGGGCCACGCGGCCCCGCCCACGCAGTCCCAGCCCACGCAGCCCCGGCCCACGCGCTCCCGGCCCACGCGCTCTGGGCCACGCGGTCCCAGCCCACGCAGTCCCAGCCCATGCAGCCCCAGCCCATGCAGTCCCGAGCCACGCAGCCCCGAGCCAGACAGTTCCCCTCCCACCGACACCGCGGGCCGACACCCACCCACCGGCCCCCGCCCCCCGACACCCCCCGGCACCCGCCCACCCGCCGGTCCCCCGCCGCCCCGTCCCACCCCACCCCGCCCCCGGCGCGGACCGCACCGCCCCTGACCACCGCTTCTCATCCGGAATCAAGCTCTGCACACCCGTTGACCCCCATGTGGACCCCGTGTATATCTGCCACATGCACGGTGGATCCACCGCCGGTACGGCTCGTACGGCTCGTCCCCCAGCCCCGATGTGTGGAGAGGTCAATGGCACCCATCAGCAGGCGTCACCTGCTCGCCGCCGGCGGCGGCGCGCTGGGCAGCGCGGCGCTGGCCGCATGCGGCAGTCCCGTCACCCTGCCGTCGTCCATGGAGGAGGTGACGCCCCGGCCCGGTCGGCCCAGCCGGGGCGGCGTGCTGTACTTCGGGCTCTCCACGGACCCGGCCAACTTCGACCCGCACGTCACCACCGGCTCCGCCTCCGACCTGCTGCGGCAGCTGACGTACAACGCCCTGCTCCAGTACGACGGCGACGGCGAGATCATCGGTGACCTCGCCGCCGAGTTCGGCTGGGCCGGCGACACCACGTACGAGGTGAAGTTGCGCCCCGGCGTTCGCTTCCACGACGGTACGCGGCTGACCGCGCAGGACGTCGCGTTCTCCTTCCGCCGCATGAAGGACGAGAAGACCGCGGCGACCACCGGCCCGCTTCTCGACCTGGTCGAGGAGGTCGAGGCCACCGGCGCCGACACGGTCGTCTTCCGCCTGCGGCAGGCGGACTCCACGATCCCCTTCGTCCTCGCCAACCCCACCGCGAACATCGTCTCGCAGCGCTGGATCGAGTCCGGCGCCGATCCCAAGACGCAGGTCATGGGCACCGGGCCGTTCCGGTTCGTCGAGCGCATCCCCGGGGTGAGCACCACCTTCGAGCGCTTCGACGAGTACTTCGAGCCCGAACTGCCGTATCTCAACGGCCTCGTCTTCCAGCCGATGAGCGACGACTACGCCCGTGTCACGGCCCTGCGCACCGCCACCGTCGACATGATCGACTACGTTCCCGCCACCCACGTCGACGTCATCGCCGAGAACCCGCGGCTGCGCTTCGCCTCCGACCGCAGCTTCGGCTTCGGCTTCGTCGGCTTCGTCACCAGCAAGCCGCCGTTCGACGACGTCCGCGTCCGCAAGGCCGTCGCGCTGGCCGTCAACCGGCCCTCCGTGCTGGAGACCGCGCTCCTCGGCCACGGCGAGCCCATCGACGGGGCTCTCATGCCGCCCGCCTTCGCCCGCTACTCCGGCTCCCTCGACAACACCCTCGGCTACGACCCCGAGCAGGCCCGCTTCCTGCTCAAGAAGGCCGGTCAGGAGGGGCTGACGCTGCCGGTCGTCACCACCAGCACGTATTCGGTCATCGCGCGCCCCGCCCAGGCGATGCTGCCCGGCATCCGCGCGGCCGGGGTGGACGTGCGGCTCACCCAGCAGGAGTGGCTGACCTTCCGGGCCAGCGTCGAGGCCCGGTCGTATCCGGTGCACTCCTGGGGCACGGCGCCGAAGTTCGGCGACCCCGCCTCCCTCAGCGACTTCCTCGGCAGCTCCGGCACGTTCACCAAGAACACCGACTTCCGGGACGACCGGCTCGACCGGCTCCTCGCCGAGGGCCGCCGCACCCGCGACCGCGCGCTGCGCGACGAGATCTACCGGGACGTCGAGGCGCGGGCGCTGGAGCTGGTGCCGATGACCTGGACCGTACGCCGCCAGCAGGGCGAGGCGCACTACGACTACGTCAAGGGCTACCGGCACCCGCCCAAGGGCTCGTGGACCGGAGTGACGCTGCGCCGCATATGGATGGAGGGGAAATGAGAAGGTTCCTCCTCACCAGGTTCGCGCAGGCGCTGCTGCAACTCTTCGCCGTCGGCAGCATCGTGTTCTTCCTCGTCCGCCTCATTCCCGGCGACCCGGCGCGCGCCGCGCTCGGCGAGGGCGCCACCGAGGAGCAGGTCGCGCAGACCCGCGAGACGATGCACCTGAACGACTCCTTCGTCAGCCAGTACTTCGGCTTCTGGGGCCGGCTCTTCCAGGGCGACCTCGGCACGTCGCTGATGAGCAGCCGGCCGGTGATGAAGGATCTGCCGGACCGGCTGGGCAACTCGCTGGAGCTGGTGCTGATCTCGCTGCTCATCGCCCTCACCCTCGGCGTGCTGCTCGGCCGGGTCGCGGCCACCCGCGCCGACAAGCCCGCCGACCACGCGCTCGTCGCCGGTTCGATCTTCGGGATCTCGCTGCCGGTGTTCGTCGTCGGCGCGCTGCTGCTGATGGTCTTCGCGTTCCTCGTGCCGGTGCTGCCGCCGCAGCGGTTCACGACGCCCTGGCAGGATCCGGTGAGCCACGTGCAGATCCTGATCCTGCCGGTGGTCACGCTCACCGCCGCCTCATGCGCGGTCATCACGCGGATGACGCGGTCGGCGATGCTGGAGACGCTCTCCGCGGACTACGTGCGCACCGCCCGCTCCAAGGGCCTCCCCGAGCAGCGGGTGATCAGGGACCACGCGCTGCGCACCGCGCTGCTGCCGGTGGCGTCCGCGACGACCGTCGAGCTGACCACGCTGATCGGCAGCACCGTGCTGGTGGAGACGATCTTCGGCTGGCCGGGGATGAGTTCGCTGCTGATGAGCGCGGTCGGGCAGCGCGACTACCCCGTCATCCAGGCCGTCGTGCTCGCCGTCGCGGCCATCGTCATCCTCGTCAACCTCGTCGGCGACCTGGTCGTACGAGCCCTCGACCCGCGGGCGGAGGAAGCCTGACATGCCGACCGTCGAACTCACCGCCCGGACAGCCCGGCCCGCCGCCGCCCCGCCCCGCCGCGGCGGCCGGCAGCTGCTGCGCGGCCTGGCGGGCAACCGCCGTACGTCCCTCGCCGGCGGCTTCCTGCTGCTGGTCTGCGCCGCGGCGCTGCTCGCCCCGCTGCTCGCGCCGCACGACTACCGCGACATCGCCGGCACCCCGCTCACCCAGGGCGGCGTCCTCGGCGTCGACGACTACGGGCGCGACGTGCTGTCCCGGCTGCTCATCGGGCTGCGTACGTCGCTCGCCGTCGCGCTGTCCGCGGTCCTCATCGCCGGGGCGATCGGCACGGCGCTGGGCCTGGTCGCCGGCTACGGCGGGCGCTGGGCATCGGGCGTCATCATGCGCGGGATCGACATCCTGCTCAGCTTCCCGCCGATCGTGCTGGCCATCGCCGTGGTGGCCGCGATGGGGCCGGAGCTGGTCAACGTCGTGCTGGTCATCGGCGTGCTGTACATCCCGCGGTTCACCAGGATCGTCTACAGCCAGGTGCTGGCGATCCGCGGCGTGGAGTACGTCGAGGCCGCCGAGATCATGGGCACCGGCCGCAGCACCATCCTGCTGCGCACGATCCTGCCGAACGTCGCCGCGCCGGTGATCGTGCAGCTCAGCCTGTCGGTGAGCTTCGCGATCCAGCTGGAGGCGGGGCTGAGCTTCCTCGGCCTCGGCGCCCAGCCGCCGCTGCCGTCGCTCGGCACGATGGTCGGCGCGGGCCGCGACTTCCTGGAGGTCCAGCCGACGCTGCTGATCTACCCGTCGGTCCTCATCGTCCTCATCGTGCTCGCGCTGAACGTCTTCGGCGACGGCCTGCGCGACCTGCTCGACCCGCGCCGCAGCGGCACCAAGTCGTGAGCCGTCCGCCGCGTACCGCCGCACCACCGCACCACAGCGAAAGGAACCGAACCCCATGGCCGTCTCCCTGCCCGACACCCACCGCCTCGGCGAGCTGTCCTGGACGCAGGTCAAGCAGCTGGCGGAGCAGGACCCGGTCGTCCTGCTGCCCATCGGCGCCATCGAGCAGCACGGGCCGCACCTGCCGGTCCACGAGGACTCGATCGTCGCCGAGTGGGTCGCCGACCGGCTCGCCCGCGAGCACGGCTACTGGGTCGCGCCCGCCCTCAACTACGGCCACTCCGGCGTCTTCCGCGGCTTCGCCGGGAACCTCTCGCTGAGCCAGGAGACGCTGCGCAACGTCACGTACGAGATCGTCGAGGCGCTCGTCGCGTCCGGCTTCCGGCGCATCGTCCTCGTCGACAACAACGGCGGCAACGTCGGCCCGGTGACCGGCGCCGCCCTCGACGCCCGCCGCGACTTCGGCGTCCTCGTCGGCCACCTCTACCCCTGGCAGCTCGGCTACGCCCTCATGCGCGACGTGTACGAGGACCCCGCCACCGCCTACGGGCACGGCGCCGAGCCGGAGCACTCGGCGATGCTGGCGATGTTCCCCGAGCAGGTGCAGAGCGAGCTGGCCGAGCCCGGCGGCCTCTCTTCCGCCGCCGGCTGGACGCCGACGAGCTACACCGAGGCGGCCATCCCCGGCCAGCCCGTACCCGGCACGGTGCTCTGGGACTTCTCCGAGATCAGCGCCACCGGCTGCACCGGCGACGTGAGCCTGGGCAGCGCCGAGACCGGCAAGGTGTGGATCGAGCGGGTGCTGGGCTTCTGCGCCGCGTACCTGGCGGAGTACGACCGCAACACCCGTACGCCCGAGACCGCGGCGGGGCCGCGGTGACCGGCGTGGACGAGAAGGAGAAGAGCCCCGGGCCGGTGCTGTGCGTCGAGCGGCTGTCGGTGGACTTCCGCGTCGCCGGCGAGTGGACCCCCGCCGTCCGGGATGTCAGCTTCACCGTCGGCCGCGGCGAGGTCGTCGCGCTGGTCGGCGAGTCCGGGTCCGGCAAGTCGGTCAGCTCGATGTCCGTCCTGGGCCTGGTCGCCGGCAGCGCCCGGCACCGCGGCAGCATCCGCTTCCACGACACCGAGCTGCTCGGCCTCGGCCACGAGGCGCTGCGTGCCGTACGCGGCAAGCGGATCGCGATGATCTTCCAGGAGCCGATGACGGCGCTCAACCCCGTCTACACGATCGGCCGGCAGATCGCCGAGGCCATCCGCTGCCACGAGAAGGTCTCCGCGGCCGCCGCCCGCGCCCGGGCCGTCGAACTGCTGACGAAGGTCGGCATCCCGGACCCGGAGCGCCGCGTGGACAGCTACCCGCACCAGCTCTCCGGCGGCCAGCGGCAGCGCGCGATGATCGCCATGGCGATCTCCGGCGACCCCGAGGTGATCATCGCCGACGAGCCGACCACCGCGCTCGACGTCACCGTGCAGGCCGAGATCCTGGAGCTGCTGCGCGGCCTGCGCCGCGACCTCGGCTCCGCGGTGCTGATCATCACGCACGACATGGGCGTGGTCGCCGACATCGCCGACCGGGTGGTGGTGATGAAGGAGGGCGAGGTCGTCGAGGAGGCGCCCGTGCGGCGGCTGTTCGCCGCGCCCGCGCACGAGTACACCCGCCGCCTGCTGGCCGCCGTGCCCAAGCCGCCTCCCCCGCCGGCTACGCCCTCATTGGCGGGGGTACCCCCACTCCCGGACGCGGCGGAGGCAGACGCGGCGGAGGCGGGCGCCGCGGTGACCGCGCCCGGGCCGGCGAAGGACACGGCGCTGCGGGTACGGGACCTGGAGGTCGAGTACCCCGGGCGGCTGGGCCGCAAGGGGTTCAAGGCCGTGCACGGCGTGAGCCTGACCATCGGCAGGGGCGAAGTCCTCGGCTTGGTCGGCGAGTCCGGCTCCGGCAAGTCCACCATCGGCCGGGCCGTCGTCGGGCTGGCCCGCGCGACCGCCGGGTCCGTCGAGGTCTGCGGCACCGACGTCACCGGCCTGTCCGGGCGCCGGCTGCGCGCCTTCCGGCCGACGTACTCGATGGTCTTCCAGGACCCCGGCGCCTCGCTCAACCCCCGCTGGTCGATTGGCGCCTCGATCGCCGCGCCGCTGCTGGTCCACCGCCGCGCCGACCGCGCCGCCGCGGACGCCCGGGTGGCCGAGCTGCTGGAGCAGGTGGAACTGCCGGCGGCGTGGGCGGGCCGGTTCCCGCACGAGCTGTCCGGCGGCCAGCGCCAGCGCGTCGGCATCGCCCGCGCGCTGGCGCTGGAGCCGGAGCTGCTGATCGCCGACGAGCCGACGTCCGCGCTGGACGTGTCCGTGCAGGCCACGGTGCTGCGGCTGTTCCGCGAGTTGCAGGACCGGCTCGGCTTCGCGTGCCTGTTCATCAGCCACGACCTCGGCGTCGTCGAACTCCTCGCGCACGAGGTGGCGGTGCTCCAGAACGGCCGGCTGGTGGAGCACGGTCCGGCGCGCGAGGTGCTGGCCCGGCCCCGTACCGAGTACACCAGGCGGCTCGTCGCCGCCGCGCCGGTGCCGGACCCGGCCCAGCAGGCGGAGCGCCGCCGGCTGTGGCGCGAGATGGCGGCGGCGTGAGGGCCGATGACGTGCGGAGCGGCGGGGTACGGGCCGGGGGCGTGCGGGGCGCCTCCGGCCGCGGCCGGTCACTGCAAGTGCGCGACGACCGTCTGGTCGGGGTTCAGATGCTGGCGGATCGTCCGGGACGCGGTCTCGACGTCGTACGCGCGGAGCGCGTCGAGCAGCGCCGCGTGCTCGCTCATGATGAGCGGCAGCCGCTCCGGGCGGATCGTTATCGCCGAGACCCCGATGCGCTGGTGCCGCGGCCGGAGGCTGCGGAACAGGTCGGTCAGCACGGTGTTGCCGGTGGCCTGGACGAAGCCGAAGTGGAACTGGAAGTCCAGCTTCCCGTGTTCGGCGATCGCCTCCCGGTCGCCGGCCCGGCAGCGCGCCAGCAGCGCCGCGTCGCCCATCTCCGCCAGCAGCCCGGCCTGCCGGGCGGGGATCTCCGGCCGCTTGTCGCACAAGGTGCGGAAGCCGTGGATCTCCAGCACCTGCCGCATCTCGTACGTCTCGGCCATCTCGGCCACGGTGACGCGCCGGACCTGCGCGCCGCGCCGCGGCAGCAGGTCGAGATACCCCTCGGCCGCCAGCCGGTGCAGCGCCTCACGCACCGGCGTCCGCGACACCCCCGCCGCCTCGGAAAGCACCTTCTCCTCCAGGAACGAGCCCTCCGGGTACCGCCCCAGCAGGACGGCCTCCCGGACCCACTCGTACGCCCGCGCCCGCGCCGTCACCGCACGGCCGCCCTCGTCGCCTGACACGCTCCCCGCCCTCTGTTCCCGTCCGTCATTGTGTATACGCAGTGTATACTACATTCGAAGGAGGCTCATGCTCCCGCGCACGACCGACCGCCGGCGCGCCTACGCCGCCTGGCTGTCCGACCCGGGTTTCGCCACCGCCGAGATCGTGGCGGCGACCGGGTACGGCGCCGTGGTGCTCGACATCGAGCACGGCGCCTTCGACCTCGCCGACCTGGAACGCTTCATCCCCTTCCTCCGCCGCCTCGGCCTCGACGTACTGGCCAAGGTCCTCGGCCCCGAACGCGGTCCCATCCAGCAGGCGCTGGACTTCGGCGCCGACGCCGTCGTCGTCCCGCACGTGGCGGGCGCCGCACACGCCGCCGAGGTCTGCGCGTACGGCAAGTTCCCGCCGCTCGGCGACCGCAGCTTCGCGGGCGGCCGGACCACGGGCTACGGAGGATTCGACGACGACTGGATCACCCGGCAGGACCGCGAGACCCGGGTCTACCCGATGATCGAGGACGCCGGGGCGTTCGACGAAATCGAGAAGATCCTCGAACTGCCCGTCGTCGACGGCGTGTTCGTCGGCCCCAGCGATCTGTCGATGCGCCGCGGACGCGGCGCGTACACCCGGAGCGAAGCGGACTTCGCCGACCTCGCCGCCGTCGCGGACGCCGCGCGGGCGGCCGGCAAGCCGTGGGTGCTGCCGGCGTGGTCCGTGGCGGAGAAGGCGTTCGCGCTCGCGCACGGGGCGGACCAACTGGTCCTGACCATGCAGCACGGGGCGCTGCGGGCGGGGTTCGGCGCCGCGGTCGCCGAGACCGACGCGCTGGCGGGGTAGCCCGGGGCTCGCGCCCCCGGACCCCCAGCACCGGCCCCGCCGGCCGCCCCCCCCACCGGGGGCTGCGCCCCCGGACCCCGGGGCCGTGCCCCGGGCCCCCTCGGGGGCTGCGCCCCCAAACCCCCGGGGCTATGGCCCCGGACCCCCTCCGGGGGGGACTACCCCCGGGGCTGCGCCCCAGGCCCCTCCCTGGGCTGCGCCCCGGACCCCTCCGGGGGCTGCGCCCCCGAACCCCCGGGGCCGCGTCCCCGGACCACTCCCCGGGGCTACGCCCGCAAACCCACCGGGGCTACGCCCAGATCCCTCCCGGGGCTACGGCCCCCAAACCCCCGGGGCCGCGCCCCCAGACCACTCCCGGGGCTACGCCCGCAAACCCACCGGGGCTACGCCCAGATCCCTCCCGGGGCTACGGCCCCCCGAACCCCCGGGGCCGCGTCCCCGGACCCGCTCCCGGGGTTACGGCCCCGACCCCCGCCGGGGGCCACACCTCCCGGCCCCACCGGGGCTGTCCCCCATCCCTCCCGGGACTGGGCGGGCTCCAGCCCTCCACTACACGAAAGGCACCACCACTCATGCTCGCCACCGTCGCGCAGTTCGCCGCCACCACCGACAAGGCCGCCAACCTCCAGGCCGCCGCCGACCTCGTCGCCACCGCCGCCGCGCGGGGCTCCGATCTCGTCGTCCTCCCCGAGAACGCCATGTACGCCGACCCCGATCCGCGCGCCGAGACCGCCGTCCACGCCGAGGCGGTCGACGGGCCGTTCGCCACCGCGGTCGCCGCCATGGCGAAGGCGCACGGCGTCGCGATCGTCGCCGGTATGACGGAGGCCCCGGCGGCGGCCGGCGGGGGGAAGCCCAGCAACACGGTCCTGGCCGTGGACCGCGGCGGTGAGCCGTTCGGCGTCTACCGCAAGGTCCACCTCTACGACGCCTTCGGCTACCGCGAGTCGGACCGCATCCAGCCGCAGCCCGCCGAGGCGCTGACCTTCGCTCTCGGCGGCCTCACCGTCGGCGTCATGACCTGCTACGACCTCCGCTTCCCGGAGATGGCCCGGTTCCTGGTCGACGCCGGCGCCGACGCCCTCGTGGTGCCCGCCGCCTGGGTTGCGGGTCCGGTCAAGGAGGACCACTGGACCACCCTGCTGCGGGCCCGGGCGATCGAGAACACCGCGTACGTCCTCGGCTGCGGGCAGACGGGGCCCACCTGGTGCGGGCAGAGCGCCGTCGTCGACCCCATGGGCCAGATCGCCGCCTCGGCGGGCGAGACGCCCGGGACGGCGTCCGCGGTCCTGGACGCCGCGCGGGTGGCGGAGGTGCGGGCGAAGAACCCGAGCCTCGCCAACCGCCGCTTCTCCGTGGCCTTCGGCTGACGGCTCCCCCCGCGGGCCCCCCGGCCGGTCGCTGCCGCCCGGCCGGGGGCCGTTTGGGGTGCGTTGGGGTTGGACGGCGCGTCCAGCGAAAGGGGCGTAACCGGCATACGAGGCGGGCGCGGAGCGCGACGACGCGCACACGGGGAGGTGAACGACCCGGAAGCGAGCGTTTCGGGGTACTGCGGCGAAGGCGATAAATCACCACCGTGGACAGAGGCCCACCCTGCCTCACGTCACCACAGGCCCACGCCGACCTGCTCACCCCACCTGCACGCGAGAAGGCGAGACTCAGATGGACGGTTACTTCCTCACGGAGCGTCATATACGGCTCAGGGAGGAGGTCCGCGCCTATGCGGAACGAGAGGTCCGCCCCCGGGTCCCGGGAATGGAGGAGTCGCGGAGCGTGCAGTACGAGCTGTCCCGCGACATCGCCCGGCAGGGCTGGCTCGGCGTCACCGTGGAGGCCGAGTACGGCGGGATGGAGCTCGGCCACCTCGCCAAAACGATCGTGATCGAGGAGCTTTCGCGGGTGAGCGCCGCCATGGGCGCGATGGTGCAGGCGTCGCAGCTCGGCGTGGCGAAGATCGTGCACTTCGGCAGCGCCGTGCAGAAGAAGACGTGGCTGCCGCTGGTCTGCGCCGGTGTCTGCATGCCGACCATAGCCGTCACCGAGCCCACTTCCGGCAGCCACGTGCTCGGGATGTCGGCGCACGCGGAGCGGGTCGGGGACGAGTACGTGGTCAACGGCCGCAAGGTGTACGTCGGCAACAGCCACGTCGGCGATCTCCACGGCGTCGTCGTCCGCACCGGGGCGGGCTCCAAGGGCCTGTCGGCGCTGCTCGTGGAGGCCGACCGCCCCGGCTGCACGCTGGGCCCGCACCGGCCCGCCATGGGGCTGCACGGCTTCAGCTTCGGCGAGGTGGTCTTCGACAACTGCCGGGTGCCCGCGGCGAACCTGCTGGGGCGGGAGGGCGACGGGCTGTCGGTCGCGTACTCGTCGAGCATCCTGTACGGCAGGCCGAACCTCACCGCCGTCGCGCTCGGCATCCACCAGGCGCTCGTCGAGGAGACCACCTCCTTTGCCGCGCGGCAGATCCGCTACGGGCGGCCGCTGGCGGAGCTGGGCACGGTCAAGCAGCGGCTCGGGGAGATGCAGTCGCGGCTGATGACCGCCCGGCTGGCCGCGTACCACGCGACGCACCTGCTGGACCGCGGGCTGCCGTGCGACGCCGAGTTGCAGAACGCCAAGCTGGTCAACGTCGAGTCCGCGCTCGACTCGGCGCGGACGGCGATGGAGGTGCACGGCGCGTGCGGCCTCTACCCGGAGATGGCGGTGGAGCGGTATCTGCGCGACGCGTACCACGTGTTACCGCCGGCCGGCACCTCCGACGTACAGCGGCTGCGGCTGGCGGAGGTGGCGCTCGGCGCGGACCACGAGCCGTGGTCGGCCCGCCTCGCGCCGCACGCGATGGCGTCCCACCAGGGCATGTAGCGGGCCGCGGGCGCCGAGGGGCCGGGGGCGGGCACGCCCCCGGACGGCCCCCGGGCTTGTCAGCTCGCCGCCCGGTCCCGCTCCTTCAGGATGTCCATCAGCGAGCGGGCCTGGGTCTTGATGAACTCCAGCCCCTCCTGGGCCTGCCGCCCCCACGGGCGCGGCTCGGTGTCGACCACGCACACGGTGCCCAGGGTCACGTCGGTCACCGGGTCGATGAGCGGCGCGCCCATGTAGGTGCGGATGCCGATCTGGTCGACCACCGGGTTGCCCGCGAAGCGCGGGTACGCGCACACGTCGGGCAGCACGAGCGCGGTGCGCCGGCCGACGACGTGCGGGCAGTAGCCGTGGTCACGCTCCATGATGCGGCTGACCTCCGGCTTGCCGGGCTGTTCCGCCGCGCTCGGGTCGGCCCACTCGGCGGGGGGCGCGTACAGGCCGGTGAAGTACTGGTGGTCGGTGATGAGGTTGACCATCGCGTACGGGGTGCCGCCGCCCAGCTGGGCGAGGCCGGCGGCGCCCTCGGCGAGGCGGGCGGCGAAGGCGTCGAACTCCGGGTCCGGGTGGTCGCCCAGGCCGAGTTCGTGCAGCCGCTGCTTGCGCCGCGCCAGCTCCTGGTCCTGCTCCCCGTCGGTCATCAGATGGCGGGCGGTGTGGTAGTCGAACGTCGTCATGCGGGGCTCCTCGGTGGGGAGGTGGGCACGGGCTGGGCGGACTCCGGCTCGGACGCGGACTCGGGCGCTGACGCGGGCCGCGGTACGTCCCCGGCCGCCGCCCGCGCCGCCAGGGACCGCGCGTGCGCGTGCTCGACCAGCGTGATCAGCAGGTTGCGCGCCGAGCCGGTGGCGCGGGCGTCGCAGCACATCACCGGGGTGTCGCTGCGCAGGTGGAGCGCGGCCTTCACCTCTTCCGGGGTGTAGCGGTAGGCGTCGTCGAACTCGTTGACGCCGACCACGAAGGGCAGGCCGCGCTGCTCGAAGTACTCGACGGCCGCGAAGCAGTCCGCGAGCCGCCGGGTGTCGGCGAGCACGACGGCGCCGATGGCGCCGCTCGCGAGGTGGTCCCACATGAACCAGAACCGCTTCTGCCCCGGCGTGCCGAACAGCAGCAGCATCATGTGGTGGGCGCTGAGGGTGATGCGGCCGAAGTCCATGGCGACCGTGGTCGCGTCCTTCTCCGGCACCCCGTCCAGGCTGTCGTGGTCGACGCTGGCCGCGGTCAGCGTCTCCTCGGTCGTCAGCGGCGGGATCTCGCTCACCGCCCCGACCAGTGTGGTCTTCCCGACCCCGAACCCGCCGGCTATCACGATCTTCAGCGGGACGAAGGAGTCGTCAGAGGTTGCGTAGTCCGACAAGGACCTTCTCCAGTAGGTATGGGTCGGTGGGGTCGGGCGGGCCCGCGGGCGCCGTCAGGATGAGCGCGCAGGTGTCGAGCAGGTCGGAGAGCAGGATCTTGGTGACCGCGACCGGCAGTCCGAGCCGCCCGGCCACCTCCGCCACCGAGCGCGGGCCCGCGCGGCACTCCCGCAGCGTCTCGTCGTGCTCCGGTGTCAGCGGCACCCGCGGCAGCGTCCGGGCGGCGATGACCAGGGTCTCCAGGGCCAGCGCACGGGTCGGCGCGGTCCGTCCGCCCGTGACCGCGTACGGACGTAACCGCGGCGCTCCGTCCATCACCCAGGGGGCGTCGTCGTACGACGTCATGTCACCGCGCGGGTCCCGGGGCCGCGGCCGCCGCGGCCCGCGCGGGGGAGGTCAGGTGCGTGGGCACGCGCTTGACGAGCTGGCCCATCTCGTAGCCGATGACGCCCAGGTCGGCGTCCGGCTCGGCGAGCACCGCGAGGATGGCGCCGGGCCCGGCGGCCATCACGCACAGCACGACGTCCTCGTGTTCCACGAGGACCTGGCGCACGCCGCGCGCGGTGCCGGTGCCGATGCCGGCGCCGAGCGAGAACAGCCCGGTGGCCACCGCGGCCAGCCGGTCGGCGGCGGCGGTGTCGAGGTCGTGGGCGTGCATCCGCACGCCGTCGGTCGAGGCGACGACGGCGCTGCGGGCGCTGGCGACCTGCTGGACGAAGTTGGCCAGAAGCCAGTCGAGGCTTTCGCTCACGAAGACGGGCCTTCCGTGGATCGGTGCTGGTGCGTGGGGGAGGGGGTGGGGGTGGCGTAGTCGTCGGGGTAGTCGTCGGCCGTGGCGGCGCCGCGCCGGTCCGCGGCGTGTTCACCGGCCCCGGCGGCGCGGGAGCCGGCGGTGAAGCTCGCCATGAGGCCGGTGTTGAGGGGGGCGGGCGCGGGTGCCGCGGCGGGTCCGCCGCCGGGGGTGGGGGTACCCCCGCCAGTGAGGGCGTAGCCGGTGGGGGAAGGCTCGCGGCGCAGCTCGGGCACGAGGTGGCTGCCGGAGCGCTCGGGCAGCGGGGGGCGCTCGCCGGCGGCGGGGGGCGGGGCGGGCGCGGGGGCCGCGTGCCGGGGGGTGTAGCCGGCGTGGGGCGGCGCGGGCGCGGGGGCTTCGGGGTGGCCGGTCGCGGGCGCGGGGTGGGGGGCGGTGCGCTCATGGGCGGCGGTGCCCTCGTAGGGGGTGGTGGAGTCGTACTCGCTCGGGCTCTCGTACGCGGCGGAGCTGTCGTACGCGCCGGTGTGCCCGTACGCGCCCGAGGCCGCCGGCGCGCGGGTGGCCTCGGGGGCGGACGACCGGGCGGGCGGCGGCGCGGCGGCGATAGCCGCGGGCTGAGTCTGAGGCTCGGCCTGGGTCTGGGGCTGGGCCTGGGCCTGGGGCTGGGCCTGCGGCTGGGCGTGTGTCTCCGGCCCGGGCAGCGCGGCGGCCGGCGCGGGACGGCGCTGCTCCTGCTGCTGCTCGCGGGCGGCGGCAGCGGCCCGCTCACCGGCGCCGGCGCGCTCGCCCGCGTCCTCGGACTCCTGCAACAGCGCGTTGGGCAGCAGCACCGTGGCGCGGCAGCCCCCGTACACGTTCCGCTGCAACTGCACCGGGATCCGGTGCCGCCGCGCGAGGTGCGCGACGACGAGCAGCCCTATCCGGCCGTCCTTGATCTGCTCGTCCACCGCCTGCGGCGTGGCCCGGCTCAGCAGGGTGTTCATCCGGTCCTGCGTGTCGCTCTGGAGCCCCAGCCCGCGGTCGTCGATCTCCACGACCAGCCCGGCCGCCGCCGGCTCCACGCGCAGCTCGACCTTGGTGTCGGGCGGCGAGAACCCGGCGGCGTTCTCGACGAGTTCGGCGATGAGGTGGATGACGTCGGGGGCGACGCCGCCCTGCAGCACGCCCGTCATCGGCGGCACCAGCTTGACGCGCCCGTAGTCCTCGACCTCCGAGACCGCCGAGCGCAGCACGGCGTTCACCGGCATCGGCCGGCTGATGCGGCGCGGCACGGCACCGCCGAGTATCGCCAGGCTCTCGACCTGGCGGCGCAGCCGGGTGACGAGGTGGTCGAGCTGGAAGAGGCCGTGCAGCAGGTCCGGGTCCTCGACCCGCTTCTCCAGCCCGTCCAGCTCGTCGAGGGAGCGGATCACGAGGTTCTGGAGCCGGCGGGCGAGGTTGACGAAGACCTCGATGCGGCCGCGGGACGAGACGTCGACGACGGCCTTGAGCGCGGCGTGCACGGTGGCGTGCACCAGCCGCTCCACCGACTCGGGGGTGACGTCGGCGGCACCCCCGCCGGCGGGGGCGAAGCCGGCGGGGGAAGTGGACAGCGCCCTCGCGTCGGGCTCGGGGCGTTCGCCGCGCTGCGCCTGGTCGACCAGGCGCAGCAGCTCGCGCTGCGCGGCTTCGAGGAGCGCGGTCAGCTCCGCGTTGCGTTCCGTACGGGCCTCCTCCGCCGCGTCGAGTGCGTCCGCGAGCGCGCCGATGCGGAGGATCGCCAGGACCGTGATGCCCACCACGGCCAGCACCCCGGCACCGATGATCATGCGGGTCTCGGCGCTCGTCGACCCGCCGACGAGCGCGGCGTACGTCGTGGCGCCGCCCACCAGCAGCGCGGCGGTCACCGGCAGCAGCGTGACCCGCCAGAGCCGGCCGCGCAGGGCGCGGCCCGTGCGGCGCCGCCGGGAGCCGAACCGGCCCGGGCTGGGGGCGGCGGTCCCGGCCGGAGCGGGGTGGTCGGACATGAGCTTCCTCGCTGGCTGGGCCGTACGCGGAGAGCGCACAGAGGCTGCGCTGTCGTACGGCGTCGTGCGGCGTTTCTTCCGGCCGGCTGCCGGGCAGTGCGCGCGCGGCGCACACAAGATCGGATGGTCACGGTCGTCTCAACGGCACCGTGAGCCACACCTACATTGCTCAGCGGCGGGTGTCGTTGCCACCGGTCCCCGGGGTCGTTTGAGGGTCGCTTCCCGGGCGTTCGAACGTGTGCCTCATCTTCGCCCGCCGCGGGACCGGTCGGGCCGGAACTGCGTTCGGTTTCCGCCGGTCACGGCGTCGGTCCCGGCGCCCGTCGCGGCTCCGGGACCGGGCCCGTGGCCGGCGCCGGCGAGGGCGCCGAAGTCACCGCGTACGGCGTCGCGTCCGGGTCCGCGGCGGGGGCCGTCACCGGCGGCCCCGCCGACCTCACCGAGCTCGCCGACGAACCGCAGCACGTCGTCCAGCTCCTCCAGCCCGATCAGCCGGCTGCGCGGCCGCAGCATCCCCGCGCTGCCGTAGCGCCCCAGCTCCGCACACCGGGCGGTGAGCCAGCGCCAGTCCAGGTCCAGGTGGTCCGCCAGCCGGCGCAGCCGCTCCGCCGCCGTGGCACCGTCGGTGACGCTGTGCGTCCGCGCGTGCCGTACGGCGTCGGTGTAGGCCCGCAGCCGGGCCCAGTGGCCGGTGGTGTCGACCTGCCAGATGCCGTCCGTACGCAGCCAGTTGGCGATCACCGCGCGCTGACCGGGCAGCAGGGCGAACCCGTCCACCTGCGCGTACTCCGGCTCCGTGCACACCCAGGTGGTCAGCCCGCGCCGCTCCAGCAGCGCGAGCGCCAGGAACAGCAGCGTGCGCTCGTAGCGCTCGCTGGTCTTGACCGCGTTGTGCGGCAGGCAGAAGGCGTGGCCGTGCGGCCCGTCGGTGCCGGCGAGCGTCTCGCGCAGCGACCGCAGGTAGTCGTGTTTGTGGCGGAAGAACAGCCAGGCGGCGGCCTCCTCGCCGTACTGCTCGCGGGCCCAGAACACCGGCGGCTCGCCGCCCGGATCCGCCCGCAGCCGGCGCAGGACGTGCTGGTCGCAGACGTACGAGCCGAGCCACGCGGTGCCGACGTCGGACAGCTCGGGCATCGCCGAGCGGGCCACGGCGGAGCGCTCGCGCCCCAGGAAGTCGTCCAGGCCGCCGCGCTCCGCCTCCAGCACGGCGTCGTCGGCGAGGAGCCCGTCGTCGAGGTTGAGGACGGCCCAGAGGACCCCGTACGTGAGGTCGTCGAGCCGGTACGCGCGCGGTATCGGCAGCACGTCGACCGGGTCGGCGGCGACGGGCTGGCGGGCGCGTACGGCGTCGAGCACGAACAGCCCGTCGCCGCGCCGCGCGCCGAGCGCGGCGAGCAGCAGCGCCCGGCGCGCGGGGCGGATGAAGTCGCGCAGGTGCGGGTGGTCGTCGGGCCCGATGACGACGCTGTCCGGGCCGCCCTCCGCCTCGTACAGCTGCACGGCCACGGAGGTGCCGTCGAAGACGCGGTGGCCGTCGAGCTGCCAGACCCCGCCGCCGCCGGGGGCCGGGGCGGTGGGCGAGAGGAAGGAGGTGGACCAGGTGACGTCGAGCGCGCGGGCGGTGGCGAGGGAGGCGTCGTCGGGGAGGCGGGGGGTGGTGAACGTGCGGGTGGGCGCGGGGCCGAGGAGCGCGTCGACGTCGATGCCGAGCATGTGCTCCAGGACGGTGCCGGCGTTGCCGCGCGGGATCTGCTCCCCGGCGAGCCAGCGCTTGAAGGTGGTGCTGGAGATGGTGAGTCGGGCCAGCCGCGGGTCGCCGTACTCGGCGGCGGCCTTGCGCGCGGCGTGGGTGTAGTGGACCTCGAACGTCGAGAATCTGGCCCAGCCGCGCTTGGCCAGCTCGACCCGCAGCAGCGTGGGCGGCGGCGGTACGGGGCCGGGGCCGGGGTCGTGCTGCGGCTCCGGCTCCGGGAGGGCGTCGTCGCCCCCCGGGTGCGGGGTGCGGCCGTCGGCGGGTGGTCCCGTCGTGGTCATGTGTGGCGTACCTCGATCTGCCGGCTCAGACCGGAACATTGCGCTCCGTAGCCTGCCGTCTGGCATGTGCCATGTGTAAGTTCCGGGGGTGTGCAGAGCGTTCACGGACACCCCGCGCATTAAATCGGGTGATCTTCCAGGTCGTTCGGGGGTCGTCCGGGCGGGAGCGGCCTGCCGGACGCGCCCGGCGGGCAATAATGCGCGACCATGACGCGAGGCAGGCCCACGACCCGGTTGACACTGACGGCCCGGGAACTCCACTTCCTCGAACACCTGGTCGCACACAGCGCCACCCCGGCGTCGAGACGGCGGCACTGCCTCATCGTCCTCGGGTGTGCGGCGGGCGAGTCCAACGGGGAAGTGGCGGCGCGGCTGGGCGTCACGCCGACGACGGTGGCCCGGTGGCGGAACCGCTTCGCGCGGGAGGGGCTGGGGGCGGTACGGGGACCCGCCGGCGGCCGGGGTCGGGGCGGCGCGGGGCGGGAGCCGGGCGTGGCGGAGGAGGGCGCGGGGAGCGGCCGGGGGGCGACGGCTCGGGAGCGGGGCCTTTCGGGTCGTTCGGGCCGGGGGGTTCCGGGTCGCGCGGGCCGGGAGTCCGCCGTACGGGACCGGGGCGGGGGCGCCCCGACACCCGGGACCGGGACCGGGGCTGAGGCCGGAGGCGACTACGTACGCGTCAACGTCCGGCTCGCCGCCCTCATGCGCGAGGCCGGTCTCACCCCCACCTCCCTCGCCGGGCAGGTCCGCGAGCTGGGCCGGCGGCGCGGACTCGAACTGCGCTGCACGCACACCTACGTCAAGCGCTGGCTCCGCGGCAGCTTCGGCCCCTCCGTACCGCCCGAGCTGATCGCCGCCGTGTTCTCCCGCCGGCTCGGCCGGGACGTCACCCCCGGCGACATCGCCGCCCCCGCCCCCGCCGGCCCCCCTCTCGCCGGCGGCGCCGCCCCCACCGGCCGCCGCCTCCTCCCCGACGACCTCGGCCTCCGCGGCCCGTCCACCCCCCTCGGCGCCGTCCGCACCGCCGCCCAGCTCTGGGACGCCGACCCGCGCTACTCCCTCCCCGCCGTCTCCGCCGCCGCCCTGCGCAACTCCGTCCGCCGCTGGCGCGGCGCCACACCGCCCGCGCCGCCGCAGCGGGCCCTCGGCACGTACCGCGTCGGGCAGCCGGACATCGCGCGCATCCACGCGCTGACCGAACACCTGGCGATGCTCGACAACCGCTACGGCGGCGGCGCCGCCCGCTCGATAGCGATGACCCATCTCCGTACCGATGTGCTTCCGATGCTCGAAGGGACCTACACCGGGTCCGTCGGCCGCAACCTCTTCCGCGCCGCCGCCCTCGTCACCCACCACACCGCACACCTGCTGTACGACACCGGCCGGCACGGCGCCGCCCGCCGCTACCTGCGCCTGGCCCTCGACATGGCGTACCACGGCCACGACCGCGCCTTCGCCGCCAAGATCCTCGGCACCCTCGCCCACCAGGCCGTCCACCTCGGCGACTACCGCGAGGCCGTCGAACTCGCCGAGGCCGGGCTCGCCGAGCCCGGGCTGACCCCCGCCGGGCAGGCCGCGCTGCACGCCATGGCCGCCCGCGCGCACGCCCGGCTGCACGACCCGCGCGCGACGGCGATCGCCCTCTCCCACGCCGAACGGTCCCTGTCCGCGGGCGGCGCCGCCCAGGAGCCGGTCTGGCTGCGCTACTTCACCGCCGCCGAGCTGCACGACGAGATCGCGCACTGCCTCGTCGACCTCCGCCAGGCCCGCGCCGCCCGGCCGCACGCGGAGCACGGCATCGCGGCCCGCACGGACCGGTACGCGCGCAGCATCGCGTTCACGCGCGTCGTGCTGGCGACGGCGTGGCTCCAGCAGCGCGAGGTCGAGCACGCCTGCCAGGTGGCGACCGGCGCGCTGCGGGCGACGGAGGACATCCAGTCGGAGCGGGTGCGGAGCTACCTCGTGGGGTTCCGGGAGCGGCTGCGGCCGTTCCGGAACGTGCCGGCGGCGCGGGAGTTCTCGTACCGGGCGGCGCGGGCGCTGCGGTGAGGCGAGGGCGCTGCGCTGGCCGGGCCGGGGCCGGCGAGGGGTGCAGGGTCACCGGGGGGCGGCACGCAGGCCCGGCGGGCGGCGGGCTGACCCGCCTCTCCGATCCACGGCGCCCGCCTTTCCGACCGGCAGGTCGTCAGCGTACGAACCGGGCCGGCCGGTACGGCGCCAGCTCCGGCGCCTCCCGGCCGCTCAGCAACTCCCCCGCCACCAGCTCCCCCAGCCGCAGCGACAGGGTCATCCCGCTGTGCGTCACGACCGTGTACAGCCCCTCGGCGCCGTCGGTCCAGCCCACGATGGCGTTGTCGTCCGGCGGCATCGGGCGCGTGCACACCCGGCCGCCGACGAGCCGGGCCGTCGCCGCGACCGCGGGCAGCACGCCGTGCGCGCGGTCCAGCAGTTCGCGCGCGAGCGCGGCGACGCGGTCGGCGGGGGTGTGCCGGTCGACCTCGTCGTTGAGGTCCAGCGCCTCCAGGTAGACGCGCCCGCCGGCGAGCGGGCGGGCGTGCAGCCCCGGGGTGAGCACCATGCGGGTCAGCCGCGGGGCGCCCGCGGCCGGTTCGAGGTGCGCCAGGAGCGTCGGCGCCTCCGACCCCGGCGCGTCGCCGGGCACCAGCGGCACGTACGCGCCGGCCAGCGCGGCGACCTCCGGGGTGCGCCAGCCCGCGCAGCACACCGCGACGTCCGCCGCCACCGTCTCGCCCCCGGCGCACCGCACGCCGCGCACCCGGCCGCCGGCGGTGTCGACGCCCACGACGCGGGCGGCCCCGCCGGTACGTACCCGGACGCCGCCGGCGCGGGCGGTGGCGAGGAGATGGGCGACGAGCGGGCCCGGGTCGACGGCGGCCTCGTCGCGGAAGTACGCGACCCGGTCGCCGTCGTCGATCCGTACCGCGGGCTCCAGCTCCCGGGCGCGCGGCACGGGGATCCACTCGGCGGCGTACCCCCGGTCCCGCAGCCGCGCGACGGTCTGCCGGAGCACGTCGAGCCCCGGGCCGCCGGAGGCCCACCGCAGGGCGCCGCCGGGCCGGTACCACCCGGCGCCCTCGCCACCGTGCCCCTCCGCGAACGCGGCGGGGCCGGTCTCGCGGACGAGCGCCGCGTGCGCGCGCATGCCCGAGACCGCCAGGTCGTGATAGTGGCGGGGATTCTTGGAGTGCGCGTTGATCCAGGCCATCGAGCTCCCCGTCGTCCCCGCCCCCGGTTCGCCCCCGTCCAGCAGCCACACCTCTGCCCCGGAACCTGAGAGCCGGGCCGCCAGCGCCGTACCGATCACGCCTGCACCGATCACCACAATGCGCACGATGACTCGCCCCCGTTTCGCTCGTGCACGTCGTTCCTTCCAGGCTGCCATCGAGCGCGCGGAAACGAGGGAATGCAGCCTGATGTGTCCGGATATCACCTGTTAGCTAAGCGGAATGCATGGTTCGTGCAGAAGGTAGGTTCGAGGACCGGAGACACGAACGACGAGCGGAGCAGCACATGCGGCACATCGTCCGGCCCGAGGGATCCCCGCCGGTCAACGGCTACAGCCACGCGGTGACCTTCACCGGCACCATGGTCGCCGTCTCCGGCCAGGTGCCGCTGGACGGCGACGGCCGGCTGGTCGGCGAGAACGACGCCGAGGCGCAGGTGCGCCAGGTCTACGCCAACCTCGCGACGGCGCTGGCGACGGCGGGCTCCGGCCTGGAGCACGTCGTCAAGCTGACCGTCTACCTCACCGACCTCGCCGACCTCCCGGCGTTCCGCCGCGTACGGGACGAGCTCCAGGACCCCGAGCACCCGCCGGCCAGCTCGCTGGTGCAGGTGTCGGGGCTGGTGAGCCCGGACTTCCGGGTGGAGGTCGAGGCGCTGGCGGTGGTGCCGGGCGACGCGAACGGGTAAGCCGAACGTAGATTCATTCTACGTAGTCTTGAATCTACGTTTGTGCCTACGCGACCGGGCCGAGGGCCTGCCGCTGGCGGCCCACTGGGGTCCGGAGGACCTGGTACGCGCCTGGCGGTAGGGGCGGGGCGGGTGTGAGACCCGTGGGTCAAGGTGGGGGCATGAGGGAGATCGAGGTGGAGGCGGCGGGCGGGGGCCGGCTGCGCGTGTACGACACCGGGGGCGGGGACGATCGGCTCCCCGTGTTCTGGCACCACGGCACGCCGAACGTCGGGACGCCGCCCGGCCCGCTGCTGCCCGCCGCCGAGCGGCTGGGGCTCCGGTGGGTGTCGTACGACCGCCCGGGATACGGGGGCTCGACCCCGCTGCCCGGGCGGGACATGGCGTCGGCGGCGGCCCTCGCCGTGCGGGTCGCCGACGAGCTGGGCATAGGCCGGTTCGCCGCCGTGGGGCACTCCAGCGGCGGCGCGCACGCCCTGGCCTGCGGGGCGCTGGCGCCGGAGCGGGTCACGGCGGTGGTGAGCGTGGCGGGCCCCGCGCCGTTCGGGGCGCCGGGGCTGGACTGGTTCGCGGGGATGGCGGCGGGCGTCGCGGGGTCGCTGCGGGCGGCCGCGGCGGGCCGTGCGGCGAAGGAGGAGTACGAGGCGACGGCGGCGTACGACCCGGAGATGTTCACCCCGGCCGACCACGCGGCGCTGGAGGGCGCGTGGTCCTGGTTCGACGACGTCGTACAGCCCGCGCTCGCGTCCGGCCCCGGCGGCCTGATCGACGACGACCTCGCCAACGTCGCCCCCTGGGGCTTCGACCCGTCCGCGGTGACCGTCCCGGCGCTGCTCCTGCACGGTGTGCGCGACCGCGTGATCCCGTACGCCCACGGCGAGTGGCTGGCCCGCCGCTGCCCGCGCGCGGAGCTGTGGACGCGGCCGGAGGACGGCCACATATCGGTGCTCGGCTCGGCGGTGGCGGCGCTGGAATGGCTCAGGGAGCGGTCCGCCCCTGACGGCGGCTTCCCGCCGCGGCACGAGCCGCTTCCACAGGTCGCCGACGTGCCCGGCGAACCAGGCACCCCGCACACCCTGCGCACGGGACGTGACTTCGCGTAGAACGGCATTCGGCCAGCTGACCGAGGGCGGCCACCCGCTGATGCCCAAGGCCCCGTACACCGGGGTCGGGCTCAGCGCTCGGCCGCCGCCGGCGGCGTAGCGCCGGGGAGTTTGAACGCCGCCCAGACGCATTTGCCCGGGCCGTCGCGGTCGGCGGTGCCCCAGTCGTCGGCGAGGGCGGCGACGAGGAGCAGTCCGCGGCCGTGGTCGTCGGTGTCGGCGGGGGCGCAGAGGTGGGGTTCGCCGCTTCCGGCGTCGTGCACCTCGATGTGCACGAGGTGCTCCTGCGCGACGACCCGCACGAGGAGGAGGCGGCCGGCGGGGGTGTGCCGTAAGGCGTTCGTCACCAGCTCGGAGACGCACACCCGGATGTCGTCCGCCCGGTCCCCCGCGCGTACCGCCGCCGCGACGAAGTCCCGCGCCCGGCCCACCGAACGCGCCCCCCGCGCGAACATACGCGCCTGCGTGGCCACACCGCCCGCCACCTGCTTGTCCGCCATCGCCATCCCTGCCAATTCGTCAGTTCGACCGCCACGCCCACCGGGGACCTACTACGTTGCGTGCAGAGAGCATTGCGCTCCGTACCGGCAGGCAACAGAGCCTTTTGTTTGGCGCCGTCCCTGGGGAGATGGGAGTCGTCCAGTGCCCGCACGTCCGCGTGAACTGACCCCTGACCGAAGTGCCCGACACCTCTTCGGCGCGAAGATGCGCGCCCACAGAATGCGTGCGGGAATGAGCCTCGAAGCGCTGAACGACGTGGTGAACATCAGCCGCAGCCACCTGTCGCGCATCGAGACGGCGGACGCCATGCCGCCGCCGGATCTGCCGCCGCGACTGGATGCGGCGTTCGGGACGGACGGGATCTTTCAGGAGCTGTACCAGCTGGCGGCGAGGGAGATCCACCCGGACCAGTTCAAGCGCCGTATGGAACTTGAGGCGCGAGCGGAGGTGATCGGAGAGTACGGCGGTCAGATCGTGCCCGGGCTCCTGCAGACGGAGGGTTACGCCCGGGCACAATTCACGCTGGCCAACCCCTGGGCGCCGGACGACAAGATCGAGGAGTTGGTCACCGCCCGTCTGAGTCGGAAGTCGGCGCTTTCCTCCGGCACGTTGAAGGACTACTCGGCGGTGCTGGACGAGGCGGCACTCCGCCGGGGCTTCGGCGGAGCGGAGGTGATGCGGGGCCAGCTCACACACCTTGCCGAGCTGACGCACACGCAGACGACCATGGTGCAGGTCGTCCCGTTCACCGTCGGGGGACATGCGCTGGCCGGAGGCACTCTCACCCTGATGACCTCGGACACCGGCGCGCGAATCGCCTACGAAGAGAGCATCACGACAGGCACGTTGACGGAGGAAAAGGAAAGCGTCCTCGAACGGCAGCGGGTATACGATCTGTTAAGGGCGTCCGCCCTGTCGCCGACTGATTCGGCGGCCTTTATCCGGTCCGTGATGGAGGAACTTCCGACATGAGCACCACGCCTGACCTCTCCGGTGCGGAGTGGGTCAAGTCGAGCTACAGCGGGAACGGCGGGGGCAGCTGTGTCGAGTGGGCACCGGCCTGCGCCACCTCCGGCGTCGTCCCGGTCCGCGACAGCAAGGACCCGAACGGCCCGGCGCTCACCTTCGCGCCCGCCGCCTGGTCGTCCTTCGTCGCCGCCGTCCGGCGTGACGAGTTCGGCCCCGCCTGACGCAGACCAGCGCCTCTGCACGACCGGCCCCCGCCACTCCGGCGGGGGCCGCCCTTACATTGAGTGGCACTCAGTGCCACAATGGAGGCATGGACTCTCCCATGGCCTCAGGGACCTCACAGGCTTGGGCGGCACTGGGTGCCGATGCTTCACTGCTTGACCGGGTGTCCTACGGCGGTCCGTCCGGTGGGCTGCCGGCGCGGCTGCCCGTCATGGAGCTGGCGCGGGCCACCGTGGCGGCGTGCTCGCTCGCGGCCGCCGAGCTCGCTTCCGTGCGCACGGGGAGCCCCGTGCCCCGGGTGCGGGTCGATGACGAGGCGGTCGCGACGGCGTTCCTCAGCGACCGGCTGATGCGGGTCGACGGGCGGGCGTGGTCGACCTTCTCCCCGCTGTCGCGGTTCTGGCGGGCGGCCGACGGATGGGTGCGTACACACGCCAACTACCCGCACCACCGGGCCCGGCTGCTCGCCGCTCTCGGGGTGCCGGGGAGCGCCGACGAGGAGGCGGTGGACGCGGTGGACGCGGTGGACGCGGTGGCGCAGGCGATCGCGGGGCTGACCGCGCGGGAAGTGGAGGAGACCGTGTACGCGGCGGGCGGTCTCGCCGTCGCGGCGCGCGGCCCCGAGGACTGGGCCAGGAGCGAGCAGGGGATCCTGACGGCGGGGCAGCCGCTGCTGACGACGGCACGCATCGACAACGCCCCGGAACGCATGCTCGGTGGCGCCGCCCTCCCGTGCGCCGGGCTGCGCGTCCTGGACCTGACCCGGGTCCTGGCCGGACCGGTCGCCACCCGAACGCTCGCGTTGCTCGGCGCCGACGTGCTGCGCATCGACGCCCCGCAGCTGCCGGAAAGCCAGGAGGCCCACAACGACACCGGAATGGGGAAACGCTCCACCACTCTGGACCTGGGAGAGGACACCGACCGCAGGCTCTTCGAAGAACTGCTCGACACCGCCGACGTGGTGGTCACCGGCTACCGGCCGGGCGCGCTGGAACGGCTCGGCCTGACACCCGAAGCGCTCGCCGAGCGCCGCCCGGGTCTCGTCATCGCCCAGCTCTCCGCGTGGGGCCGCTACGGACCGTGGCACAGGAGGCGCGGCTTCGACAGCCTGGTCCAAGTCGCCACCGGCATCGCCGCCTTGGAGGGCTCGCCGGACGCGCCCGGCACCCTGCCCGCCCAGGCCCTCGACCACGGCACCGGCTACCTGCTCGCCGCCGGTGTCCTGCGCGCGCTCACCGAGCAGCACCGCACGGGCGGCACCCGGCTGGTCCGCGTGGCGCTGACGCAGACCGCGCACTGGCTGGTCCACGACCTCGCACCCGCCCCGGGCGAGGACCAGGGCTTCGACGCCGAACACCGGCTGACCGAGACCGACAGCCCCATGGGCCGACTCCGGCACGTCCTGCCCCCGGTGTCGTACGACGGAAGCCCGACGAACTGGGCACGCCCGTCGGGTCGGTGGGGAACGGATGCCCCGGCCTGGAACGGCGCCTGACGCCTGCGGCGTGCGGCCTGCCGCCCGGCCCCGGCGCCCGCAGACGCGCCCCGCGGCGGGGCCCGGGCGCCACCGGGGCCGGGACGCACAGCGGGGGCCGCTACACGCCGACGTACGAAAGTCCCGGCTCGTGGGCGATTCGCCCCACTTCACGGGGAGCGTTACCGGGAGTTCTGTGCCTGGGCCGTGCACGGGGGGACGACGCCGCACACCGGCAGCCCCATCCTCGACGGCGGCGGGCTGATACGGCGGGCACTCCCCCTCGCGCGCCAGCCCGCGGCGCCGCGGAGGTGGGTGGCGTGGGACCCCGGCGGAGGTCTCGCGCCACCCACGGTCCGAGTCCGGCGTCCGGGCTGGGGCCTGAGGTCCGGGCCCGGGGGCCGGGGTCAGGACACCGCGTTCCACCGGTCGCGGGCCCGGTACGCGGGCACCCACTGGTCGGTGAACAGGGTCCGTACGTTCTCCGGCATCCGCGCCGTCATCATCGCGACTACGTCCTCGTTGGCGTCCTCCAGCAGCCAGGGGAGCAGCGACGACGTCTCCGGGCCGGTCTTCGCGACGTGGACCTCGCTGTAGTGCTGCCACTGCTCCTGCGTCAGCCGCGCGTCGATCAGCGGCAGGGCCTCCTTCTCCTCGTGCTCCAGGTGCGCGGTCAGCGCCTCCGCGAGCGCGCCGGTGGCGGCGGCGACCTTGTCCGGGCCGGCGGTCTCGTCGTCCAGGACGGCTTCGACCGACGCCAGCAGCGGGTCGATCTGCCCGTGCTCGGCCTCCATCGCGTCGAGGACCGCCTCTTCGTCGGGCTTGCCGGCGACGGCCGCGCGCAGCGGGGGCCAGAGTGCCTCGTCCTCGGCGGTGTGGTGGATGGTGAGGGCCTTCTTGAACAGCTCGTAGCTGGAGCCGTTGGCGAGGATCAGGCGGGGGTTCTCGTCGGTGCGGGCGGAGACCTCGGTGATTTTGGCGAGGTCGCGCCGCAAGGCGTTGTGCATCGCGTACATCATCGACATGTCTATGTTGCCGGTCATAGCTCGTTTCCGTGTCGTCGATTCGAGGTGGGCGCCCGGAATGGTGTACGGCGTCCCGTCTTTTCCGTGTACGAAGCAGCTGCCTTCCCATATGACAGGCGGGGCGCGGACGATGTGACGGGCCCGGTCCCGAGCGGGGGCCGGAGCCCGGGCCCGGCCCGGCCGGTCTTGCCGGGGCGCGTCCGGAGGCATACCTTCACGCTGTCGCTCTTCACGCTTGTCGCCGCCGCGACGCGCCGACCGCACACCCCCGCCCGGCGCGCCGCTGGACCCCACCGGCCGGAGGCGCTCATGACCGTGACCGCTGTGCGCCCCGCTGAAGCGCCCGTACTGATCGGCAGGGCGCGGGAGTTGAACGCGCTCGTGGACGCCGTGGCGCGGCCGCCGTCCGTGGCGATGGTCGAGGGCGAGGCCGGGATCGGGAAGACGCGGCTGATCCGGGAGGCGCTGCGGCATCCCGCCGTGGGCGGGCGGCGGGTGTTGCTGGGCGGCTGCCGGCCGCTGCGCGAGCCGTTTCCGTACGGGCCCGTGTTCGACCTGCTGCGGCATCTCGCCGGCGGGCTGCCGCCCGCGCTCAGCCCGGTCTGCGGGGCGCTGCGCGCCTACCTGCCGGAGCTGGCCGACCGGCTGCCGCCGGCGCCCGGGTTGCTCGGTGACCTGCGGGCCGGGCGGCACCGGCTGTTCCGGGCGGTACGGGCGCTGCTGGACGCGGCCGGCGGGCCGGTGATGGTGGTCGAGGACCTGCACTGGGCCGACGAGGGCACGCGCGACCTGCTGCGCTTCCTCGTCGACGACCCGCCCGACGGGCTGTCCGTCGTGCTCAGTTACCGCCGTGAGGACCTGCCGGGCGGCGGGCTGCCGGGCGGTGGGCTGCCGCTGGGCCGCGCGTACCGGCCGCCGCCGGGCGCCACCGCCGTCGTCGTCCCGCTGGGGCCGCTGGACGTGCACGGCGTACGCGACATGGTCACCGCCCTGACCGGGACGCCCACCCCGACGCCCGCCGAGGCCGTGGCGGACACCGCCGCCGAGCTGCACCGCCGCACCGCCGGGATCCCCTTCGTGGTCGAGGAGGTCGTACGCGCCCTCCCCGCCGACGTACGCCCCGCAGACGGCGCCCTCGCCGCCATGGCCGTCCCGACCCGTCTCCAGGAGGCCGTCGCCGACCGCATGAGCGTCCTCTCGCCCGCCGCCGCCGACGCCGTACGTGCCGCCTCCGTCCTCCGCGTCCCCGCCGGCGAGGCGCTGATCGCCGCCGTCGCGCGCGGCGCCCCCGGGCGGCCCGCCGCGCCCGCGGACTCGGCGGCCGTGCGCGAGGCGCTGCTCGCCGGCGTGCTGCACGAGTGGGGCGAGGACCGCTACGGCTTCCGGCACGCCCTCGCCCAGCAGGCCGTCTACGACGGGCTGCTGGGCCCCGACCGGCGGCGGCTGCACCGGCAGGCGATGCACGCGCTGGCCGCCGCGGACCCGCAGCCGCTCATCCAGCTCGCGTACCACGCGCACCACGGCGGGGAGCTGGCCGCGTGGCAGCGCTACGCCGAGGCGGCCGCCGTCTCCGCGCGCGAGATGGGCGATCTGGCGCTCGCCGTGGGGGTGCTGGAGGAGTTGCTGTCGGACGGGCGGCTGGGGCGGCCGGAGTGTGCCCGTATCGCCGTGGACCTGAGCCGCGACGCGGTCGTCGGGCTCACCCACCACCGGGCGACGGCGCTGCTCCACGACATCGTGCGCGACGGCCACATCCCCGAGGGGGTGCGCGGCGAGATCCGCCTCAACCTCGGCCTCCTGCTCCACAACCAGGCGGGCCGCCACGAGGAGGGCCGCGTCAGCACCGAGGTGGCGGTGGGCGAGCTGCACGGCCGCCCCGCGCTCGCGGCCCGCGGCATGGCCGCGCTCGCCATGCCGGGCTGGGGCGACCAGCCGCGGCAGGTCTACGAGCGGTGGATCGAACGGGCCGAGGAGCTGGTGGCGCACACGCCCGACGCCGCGGTCCGCACCGCCGTACGCGGCAACCACCTGGCCCTGCGCATGAACCTCGGCGACCCGGCGGTGTGGGAGGAGGCCGAACGCCTCATCGCCGGGCCCGTGCCCGCCGTACACCGCCGCCAGATCGCCCGCGCCTGCGGCAACTTCGCCGACGCCGCCGCCTGCCTCGGCCACTACCGGCGGGCGCAGCGCTACCGCGGCGAGGGGCGGCGGCTGGCGGCCGAGTGCGGGGCGACGTGGCTCGAAGGGATCGTGGAGGGTACGGCGCTGCGGCTGGACTGGTACGGGGGCCGGTGGGGCGGGCTCGCGGAGCGGTGCCGGCAGACGCTCGGCGCGGTGCGGGGCGTCTCCAGCATCGCCGCCGAGGCGCACCTGGTGCTGGGGCTGCTGGCGTCGGCGGTGGGCGAGTGGGACGAGGCGGCGGTGGAGCTGGCGGCGGCCGGTCTCGCCGACCCGCGCAACGCGCTCGCGCCGATACTGGCCACCGCCTCCGGCGCCATGACCCGGCTGCTCCAGGCGCGCGGCGAGCCGGAGCGGGCGCGGGCGGAGGCGGAGCGGGGGCTGGCGCGGATCCGGCGCAAGGACATCTGGCCGTGGGCGGGGGACCTGGCGCCGGCGGCGGTCGCGGCGCTGGTACGGGGCGGGCGGCCGGAGGCGGCGGCGGAGGTCACGGCGGAGCTGGCGGCGGGCGTCGCGGGGCGGGACGCGCCGCTGGCGGAGGCGGCGTTGCTGGCGTGCCGGGGGATCGTGGCGGCGGGGGCGGGCGGGCGCGGGACGGCGGGGGACGCGGCCGCGGAGGCGGCGGGGCTGTTCGACGCGGCGCAGCGGGCGTACGCCGCGCTCCCGCAGCCGTACTCGGCGGCGCGCGCGGGGGAGGCGGCGGCGCGCTGCCGGCTGGCGGCGCGCGACCGCAGCCCTTCCCCCGGCCGCGGACCGGCGCCAGGGCCAGGGCCAGAACCCGGGCCAGAGCCCGGACCCGGGCCGGAACCCGGGCCCGCCGCAGAGACCGGGCCCGCGCGGGAACTCGCCGAGCTGGCCCAGCGGTTCACCGAACTCGGCGCCGTCCGCGACGCCGCCCGCTGCCGCCGCATCCTGCGCGGCAACAACGTCCCGCTCCCCTCCCGCCGCGGCCGTCGCGGCTACGGCGACCAGCTCTCCCCGCGCGAACGCGAGGTCGCGCGCCTCGTCGCCCGCGGCCACACCAACCGGCAGATCGCCGACGTGCTCTACCTCTCCCCCCGCACCGTCGAGCAGCACGTGGCGAAGCTGCTGCGGAAGCTGAACGTCGGCTCGCGGGCGGAGGTCGCGCGCGGCATCGACGCGCGGAATTAATACGTAGTCCCTACGTACCGTTTCCCGGATTGTTCTCCGTCCGCGGGCGTGCGATCTCTGTGAACGGGCGGCCCGCCGCCCCTACCTCCCACCGACACAAGGAGAGCGCCATGCGGAGCAAGGTACTCCTGAGATCCGTCCTCGTGGCCGTCGCGGCCCTGGCCGCCGCCGTCGCCGGACCCGGCGCGCAGGCGGCGCCGGCGCCCGAGGCCCGTAGCGCCGCGGCCGTGGAGGCGGCCGCGCACGACCACGCCGGCGAGAAGCTCGGCGAGGGCCACGGGATCACCGTGGAGGAGTTCGAGGCGCTGGCGGCCAAGGGCCCGCAGGACCGCGAGTACGGGGCCACCGCCTGGCCGGTCCCGACCGACCGCGCGTACTACCTCACCTCGTCGTGCAGCGCCTACGCCGGTGCCATCGCCCAGGGCGCGTCGGCGTGGGCCAACCTGAACCGCACCTCCGGCAGCGACACCCCGGTCGAGTGCCGCAACAGCTACATCAGCGACTGCGGTGGCGGCGGCCGGATCGTCGGCTGCAACTGGGGCCAGGGCCAGCGCATCGCGCTGTTCATGGGCGGCGTGGGCGACGACGCGCTGCTGGCGGCGCACGAGTTCGGCCACGACTGGTACGGCCACTCCGGCTACCAGTGCGCCGGCTGGTCGAGCCCGGCGCACGTGATGGCGCCGTCGATATGCACCCTCACCGGCGACGGGGCCAAGAAGGCGCCGACCCGGATCGACTGACGCACCGTCCGGCCGCGGGGGCGTCGCGCTGACGGACGCCCCCGCGCGCGGCCCGGCCGGGGTACGGGGGCTCAGCCCCGGCGCGCGGAAGCGCCGGTCGCGCTGGTCGACTTGAGCAGCGCGGGCGCGGCGGGGGCGGCACGCCACACCTGGAGCAGGTACTCCTCGCGCGGCTCGCCGTCCCCGCGCGGGTCGGCGCCGTCGCGGTTGCGCCCGTGGACCCGTACGCGATACGGCCCCGCCGCCCCCGCGCCGCCGCCCGCCCCCGCAGCCGCGCCCGACCGCAGCGGCAGCCGCCCGGCCTCGTCGTCGCTCTCCTGCCAGTTGGTGGCGAAGTCCATGAACGCCGACTCCCACGCCACCGACACCTCGGCGACGTCCTGCCACGCCGCGGCCTCCAGCGGCGGCGCCCCGTCCCAGAGTTCGGCGCCCACCCCGACCGTGCCGATCTCCTGGCCGCACAGAATCCGCAGCCCGTCGCCCGCGGGGTCGGCCTCGACCAGCCCGTTGTCCGTGAACCGGGGCTCGAACTCGACGACGAGCGACTCCCCGACGACGTCGACCGTCGCCGTGTCGACGAACACGTCGACCGGCCCGACCCCCCACATCAGCCCCGCCACCGGTGCGCTCCTCTCGCCACGTCGAGGTTAGCCGCCGCCCCGTCCGCGCCGGGCCGGGCGGGCGGCTGCCTACACTGCACACCGTCGGCGGTGTGAGGAGGTGGCGGAGTCCCGTGGAGCCCGAGGCCGCGCTGACGGAGGCGGACTGGGCCGCCCACCGGCCCGCCGTCTTCGGCGCCGCGTACCGCATCCTCGGCACCGTCACCGAGGCCGAGGACGTCACGCAGGACGTCTGGCTGCGCGCCGCCGGCGCCGACCTGTCCGGCGTACGGGACCTGCGCGCCTGGCTGGTGACAGTCGCCGCCCGGACCGCGTACAACGTGCTCAAGTCCGCCCGCGTCCGGCGCGAGACCTACGTCGGCCCCTGGCTGCCCGAGCCGCTGCCGACCGGGCCCGACGCCGCCGCGCAGGTGCTCGTCGACGAGTCGGTGGGCACGGCGATGCTGTTGCTGATGGAGCGGCTCACGCCGGCCGAGCGCGTCGCGTTCGTGCTGCACGACGTCTTCGGCTTCCCCTTCGCCCGCGTCGCCGAGGTACTCGGCGCCACCCCGGCCGCCAGCCGCAAGCTGGCCTCCCGGGCGCGGGCCCGGGTGCGGGCGGAGGGGGCGACGGCGGGCCGGGAGCCGGCGGCGCCGCGGGCGGAGACGGAGCGGGTGCTCCGGGCGTTCAAGGCCGCCGCCGAGGCCGGTGACATGGCCGCGCTGGTCGAGCTGCTGCACCCCGGCGCCGTGTACGTCGCCGACGGCGGCGGCGAGGCGACCGCGGCCCGGCGGCCGGTGCTGGGCGCGGAGACGATCGCGCTGCTCGCGGTCCGTTCGGTACGGATCGGGCGCCCGGACGGCGCGCGGCTGGTCGAGGTCAACGGCCGGCCCGCGCTCGTCACGTACCGCGCGGGCGCGCCGCTCTGGCTGGACACGGTGGAGGTCGCGGACGGCCGCCTCACCGAGGTGCGCCGGCTCGCCAACCCCGGCAAGCTCGCCGCGCTGGCCCCGCTCGTCTCCCCCGGTCACGTCTGACGCCGCCGTCTTGTCTCCCTGGCGCATCGGAGCAAGCTGAGGAGGACGGCACGATGAACCATGTCGTGATCATCGGTGGCGGTTTCGCGGGCGTGTGGAGCGCGGCGGGCGCCGCGCTCGCCCGCCGCAAGGCCGCGGAGGCAGGGGAGGCAGGGGCGGAGGCGGGCGCGGACCTGCGCGTCACGCTCGTCGCGCCGAATGACGAGCTGGTGCTGCGGCCACGGCTGTACGAGCCGGAGCCCGACCGCGCCACGGTGGCCCTGGACCGGATCCTGGACCCGATCGGCGTCGCGCGCGTACGGGCCACGGTCACCGCCGTCGACACCGGCCGCCGGGTCGTCGTGACCGACGGCGGGACGGAGATCGCGTACGACCGGCTGGTGCTCGCCTCGGGCAGCCGGCTCGTACCGCCCGCGGACCTGCCGGGCGCCGAGCGGCTCTTCGACATCGACACCCTGGCCGGCGCCCGCCGCCTCACCGCCCACCTCCGCGGCCGCGACGGCTACGCCGCGGTGGTCGTCGGCGCCGGGTTCGTCGGCCTGGAGGCGGCGAGCGAACTGGCGGCGCGGGGGCGGGTGCTGCTGGTGGACACGGCGGAGACGGTCGGCGAACCGCTCGGGCCGGGGCCGCGGGCGGCGATCGAGGCGGCGCTGGACGAGCTGGGCGTCGAGCGGCGGCTCCGGACGACGGTCACGGAGGTCGGCGACGGGTACGCGGTGCTCTCCGACGGCGACCGGGTGGCCGCGGACGCCGTGGTGTGGTCGACGGGGATCCGGGCCGGCGAGCTGACCCGGCAGCTGTCGGACGACCTGGACCACCTGGGCCGGGTGCCGGTGGACCGGTGGCTGCGGGCGCTGCCCGAGGTGTTCGCGGCGGGGGACGCGGCGGCGGCGCCGTACGACGCGGAGCACACGGTGATGCAGGCGTGCCAGCACGCGACGCCGCTGGGCAAGGTCGCGGGCTACAACGCGGCGGCCGACCTGCTGGGCGTACCGCCGCGGCCGTTCACGCCGGCGCCGTACGTGACGTGCCTGTATCTGGGCGCGGCGGGCGGGGTGTTCACCCGGGGGTGGGACCGGAAGGTGATGGCGTCGGGAGAGGGCGGCGCGTACGTGAAGGAACAGATCAACGGGTACATCCACCCGCCGGTGGACGACGCCGGGGAGATCCTGGCGGCGGCGGACCAGGTGTACATCGACCTGCCGTTCTACCCGCGGGAGGAGGCGGCGGCGTAGCCGGCGGGCCCGGCGGCGTCCGGAGGACGGGGCCCGGCTCTCCGCCGCCTGGCGGGACGGACTCGACATCCGCATCGGTCGGATGGTGCGGCTGCGCAACCGCGACGACGTCCTCGGCGGCACGCGCCCCGGGCCGCGGCGGCCCCGGGCCTTTGACTATGCGGCGGAGGTGATGGGTACACATCAGGTGGGGTCGACGGGACGCAGGAGGCGGGAGGGGTGTCGGTGGGACGTCGATCAGGGGTGTCCGAAAGCGCCGCGGAGGACCGCGGAAAGGCCGGGTCCGGCCGGTGGTTCGACTGGGCGGGACTCGGGGCCGACCTCCGTGCGGCCGGGCCGGACGCCGGCATCGCGCTCGTCGTCACCGGCGCCATCTTCGTCTGGCTCTACGTCCGCGTCGACAACGGCACGTCCGCGACCGTCCAGGTCATGCCGATGCTCGCCGACGCCGACCGCTACTGGATGTACTGGCTCTGCCAGGCGTTCGGCTGGTCCGGCCTGCTGTGGGCGTGGATCACCATCGTCTTCAGCCTCCTGCGCACCGGCCCGCGCCCGCGGGTCCGCTGGCTGCCCGCCGCCGGCCTGGAGAAGCTGCACCGCACGACGAGCCTGACGACCATCGCGCTGATGTTCATGCACGCGCTGATGTTCTTCCTGGAGGAGGTCCGGGGCAACGAGGGCGGGGCGACCTGGCCCGGCCGGCTGTGGGACGGCTTCCTCAAGGTCTTCGTCCCCGGCGGCTACGTCACCGGCACCGGCCGCCTCGCCATCCTCCTCGGCCTGCTCGCGTTCTACCTCGCGATCCCGCTCGGGCTGGCGTACTACCTGCGGCAGCGCACCGGTTCGCGCATGTGGCGCGCGCTGCACCGCTTCATCATCGTCGTCTACGTCCTCAGCGTCTGGCACACCCTGCTGTACGGCACGAACGTCTGGTACGACGGCACGTTCCGCACCCTGGTCTGGGCGTTGCAGATGCCCGTCGCCGCGATGCTGCTGCTGCGCCTCCTCGCCCCCGCCCGCCCGAGTGAGCGCCTCCGCCTGCGCGGCCCCCGCCGCACCTCCCGCCCGCTGCCCCTGACCGCCCGGCTGGCGGGCCGCGTCGCGGCGGTGGCGACGGTCGCGGGGCTGGCGGCGGTGGTGGCGACGGGCGTGGACGGGGGCCGTACGCCGGACGGGGCGTCGCCGGGGACGTGGCCGGAGCGCTGGGTGATCTGGGCGGGGCTGCTGGTGCTGACGCTGGCGCTGGTGGCGGTGGTGCACCGGCTGCGGCCGTCGGCCGTGGCGGTCCGGCCCGGCGGGTCCGCGCCGGACCGGCAGGAGCGACAGGACCGGCAGGAACGGCAGGAGCGGCAGGACCGGCCGGAGCGGCAAGGACGGCAGGAGCGGGAGGAGCCGGGCCGGCGGGTGGGCTGAGGCTCAGATCGCCGGCGTCGGGGCCTCGCGCGGCAGCAGGTCCGCCGACTTCGCCGCCGCCCAGAACCCCTCCGGCACCGGGTGCGCGAACGCCCGTACCGTGTCCGCCACCTCCGCCGGCGTGCGCGCGCCGACCACCGCGCTCGTCACCGCCCGGTGGCCGAACGGGAAGCGGACCGCCGCGGCGGCCGGCGGGACGTCGTGGCGGCGGCAGAGCGCGTGCCAGGCGGCGACGCGGCGGGCCAGGGCGGCGGGGACGGTGCGGTAGCCGTGGGGGGCGGTGGGGCGGGGGTCGGTGAACAGGCCGGAGTGGTAGACGCCCGCCGCGAGCACCGCGACGCCGCGCGCCGCGCACAGCGGCAGCAGGTCGTCGAGGCCGGTGCGGTCCAGCAGGTTGTAGCGGCCGGCGAGCAGCACGCAGTCGGGCCCCGGGGAGGCCACCTCGCGGAGGTAACGGGCCGCCACCGGCGCGTGGTTGACACCGATCGACACCGCGCCGACGGCGCCGCGGGCGCGGAGTTCGGCCAGCGCGCGGTACGCGTCGGTGACGGCGGCCGGGAAGTCCTCGTCCGGGTCGTGCACGTGCAGCACGTCGATCCGGTCCAGCCCGAGCCGCTCCAGGCTGTCCTCGACCGAGCGCATGACGCCCGCGTACGAGTAGTCCCGCCGCGGCCCGACGCCGGGCGGCGGGTCGGCCCAGATCGGCTGCGTGTCGGTGCCGCCGGGCACGATGAGCCGGCCGACCTTCGTGCACAGGGCGTACGCCGCGCGCGGGCGGGAGGCGAGCGCGGCGCCGGTGCGGCGTTCGGAGAGCCCGTACCCGTAGACGGGCGCGGTGTCGAAGAGCCGGACGCCGGCGTCCCAGGCGCGGTCGACGGTGCGCGCGGCGTCCTCGGCGGACACCGGCGCGAAGAGGCCGCCGATGGAGGCGAGGCCCAGGCCGAGGCGGGTGACGGACACGTCGGTGCGGCCCAGGGGTACGACGTCGTCCGCGCGCATCGGCGGCTCCTTCCGACGGGTGCCCCGGGGTCGCGGGGTCGGGGGGTGCGGCCGTACCCGGCGGCCGGGCGGGGGCAGCGGCGCCGGGGGCCGAGGTGCCGCCACGGCCGGGCGGGGCCCGGCCGTGGCGGTGTGCGGAATCGTTCACCCTGGTACGGACTCACCCAGCCTGAAGTGGAAGATGCCCCACGTCAGGTGGTTGTTCCGGCCGCCGCGCACCCAGTGGCCGAGCCCGGTCTTCATCTGGTCGAGGTACCTCGGGTCGACCTTGTCCCGGAGGCCCGCCTCGGCCTCCAGGCGCTCGGTCTCGGTCAGCACCCGGCCGTAGTGCGTCGCCAGGTGCTCCCCCAAGTCCTCGAAGCCCGCCCCCACCGGGACGAAGCCGAGCCTGGTCAGCTCGGCGGTGTAGAACCCGGGCGAGCTGAGGTCGTCCAGGTGGAGCCGGTCGAGGATGGGCTGGAGCACGCCGTCGGGGCAGTCGTCGGCCCGCATCGGGTCGGTGAAGACGACGTGTCCGCCGGGGCGCAGCACGCGCGCGATCTGGGCCAGCACGTGCGCGCGGTCTCCGCTGTGCAGGAGGGCGTCCTGCGACCACACGACGTCCACACTGGCGTCCTCGTACGGGAGGTCGTCGTAGGAGCCGTCGACGACCTCGATCCGGCGGTCCAGCCCCCGGGCCTCGTTGAGCTCCCGGTGCCGCCGGTTCTCCACGTCGCTCAGGTTGAGCGCGAGGACCCGGCAGCCGTACGTCTCGGCGAGGTACCGGGCGGAGCCGCCGTAGCCCGCGCCGAGGTCCAGGACGGTGTGGGACTCGTGGAGGTCCAGCCTGTCGGCCATGTGCGCGACGGTGCGGCGGCTGGCGTCGGCGATCGGCTCGTCCGGGGTGTCGTACACGCCGATGTGGATGTCCTCGCCGCCCCACACGGTGGCGTAGAACGTGTCGGCGTCGCGCGAGTTGTAGTAGCTCCGCGCCGTGCCGGCCGCGCCGGTGTACTCCTTGGCCTGCCGGTCCTGCTTCTGATCCACGACGTACTCCTTCGACGCGACGTGGATGAAGAAGTCCGGCTCGTCGCCCCGGTACGTGTGCTGGAAGTCGCCGTAGGTGTCGATGGACTGGAAGCCGACCTCGGCCATCAGGCGCCGCGTGTAGTCCTTGCGCAGCGGGAACATGTTCAGGTGGTACACGGACTCGTCGGGGAACTGGTACCGCATGCGGACCAGCCCCGCGTCGACGTACTCGGGCTCCACCGCGACGTCCTCGCCGCAGTAGTAGTACGTGTGCTTGCTGGTGTAGCCGCGGTCCAGGATGGCGTCGTAGTTGCGCTGGTCGAGCACGAGCACGCCGTCGTGCTTGAGCATCGCGTAGAACTCTGCCAGCGCCTTGCGGCGGTCGCGCTCCGAGAACAGGTGGGTGAAGGAGTTCCCGAGGCAGACGATGGCGTCGTACGCGCCGTGCACGTCGCGGTTGAGCCAGCGCCAGTCGGCCTGTACGACGCGGAGGATGGGGCCGCCTCTGTCGAGGCCGTTCTTGAAGGCCATGGCGAGCATCTCGGGGCTGCCGTCGGCGCTGACGGTGTCGAAGCCCGCTGCCAGAAGTTGCACCGAGTGGAAGCCGGTGCCGGTCGCGACGTCGAGGACGCTTTTCACGCCGCGCTTGCGGAGCAGGTCGATGAAGAAGTTTCCCTCGCTTTCTGAGCGTTTCTCCCAGTCTATGAGAGAGTCCCACTTCTCGACGAAGCTGGGGATATACTCCTGCTTGTAGTGGCCGGTTTCCCGTACCTCGACCGGGCTTTCACCGAATTGTTGGCTTCTCGCTGTGATGACGGAACCTCCATGAGCAGGGGTCAGGTGGACATCCCTCGACGCCATCCCTGTCCAGCGCACGGCGGGGCTACGCCTCATGCCCACCAGACGAGACACTCCCGCGGTCAATACACGATGCAAAGGCCGGAAAGGTCGGTCTCCAGTTCCGTTTCGGTGATCTCGCCGTCGCTGACGGTGAAGCGGAACGCGATCTGCGGGCGGCCGTCCTGGACCCAGACGAGGCCCGCGGCGCCGTCGATCAGCGCGGGGACCGGGGCCCAGGTGCGTACCGTGCAGACCCGGGTGACGGACTCGGTGTCGCTGGCCTCCGTGACGCCGACGACGGCGTCGCCGCCGCGGCGTTCGGCGGGGGCTTCCGCGGACGCTCCGCCGGGGGCGGCGGGCGGCGCCTTGGGGGCCGGCGGGGAGTCGGGGGGCGGGTCGCCGCGCAGCGGATGGTGGTCCGGGTCGAGCACCGTCAGCAGCGCCTCGAAGTCGCCCTCGCGGGACGCCGCGAAGAACGCGCGCGCGATGTCCGCGCCCGCCTTCACCGCCGGGTCCACGCCGTCGTCGCCGGTGCGCACGCCCGTGTCGTAGACACTCTCGCCGTACACGCCGCTCCCGCCGTCCCGCGCCCCGGGGTCCTTCGCGCCGCCGCCGTACGCGCCCGCCGGGCCCGCGGGTCCGGCCGACCGCCGTACGCGGTCCCGCGCCCGGCCCGCCAGCTGCCGGGCCGCGGCCGGCGAGCGGTCCACCACCGCCGCGATCTCCTCGAACGGCACCGCGAACATGTCGTGGAGCACGTACGCCAGCCGCTCCGGCGGCGTCAGCGTGTCGAGCACGACCAGCAGCGCGAGCCGTACCGAGTCCGCCAGCAGCACCTCCTCCTCGGGGTCCGCCGCCGGCTCGCCCTGCTCGGCGGCGTCGACGAGGACCTCCGGGCGGGCCTTGCGGGACCGCAGCATGTGCAGCGAGACCCGCGCGACGGTCGTGCGCAGGCACCCGTCGAGGTTCTTCGCGCCGACGCCGTCGGCGCGGCTCAGCCTGATCCAGCTCTCCTGCACGGCGTCGTCGGCCTCGTCGGGCGAGCCGAGCATCCGGTAGGCGAGGGCGCGCAGGCGGGGGCGGTCGGTCTCGAATCGTGCGGCCAGCCAGTCGTGTTCGTCCATCTGGTCGGATCCTCTCGGCGACGCCTTCGTTCAGTTGACCGACGAGAGCGCCCCGATGTGACCGGCCGGTTCCGCCGGGGCCGGGCGGGCGGCGCGCGGGCGGGAGTGCGCGACCCCCGCCCGGGCGCCCGCCGGGCGGCCGCTCCCCCGCGTCAGCCGCCCGTGGCCCACCAGTCGCGGGCCACGTACGCCGGCCGCCACTCGTCCCGGTACGCCGCCCGCACCGGCGGCGGCAGCAGCGCGAGCACCGCCTGCTGCACCTTCTCGTCGGCGTCCTCCAGCATCCACGCCGTCAGCACCGGGCCCTCGGCCGCGCCCTTGGCGGCGTGCACGCCGCCGAAGTGCTGCAACTGCTCCTGCGTCAGCGTCCGTTCGATCAGCGGGAGCGCGACGCCCTCCTCGTGGGTGAGGTGCGCGCGCAGCTTCCCGGCCAGTTCGTCGGCCAGCCCGCCGAGCCGCTCGGGGCCGCTGTCGCGGTCGGCGAGCGCGGCGTCGACCGCGTCGAGGAGCGGGTCGATCTGGGCGTGCTCGGCCTCCATCGCGTCGACGACCGCCAGGTCGTCCGGCCGCTCCGCCAGCGCCTCCTGCAGCGGGGGCCAGAGCGCCTCGTCCTCGGCGGTGTGGTGGATGTGCAGGACCTTCTTGAACAGCTCCCAGCCCGCGGCGGCGGCGAGGACGCGGCGCGGGTCGTCGTCGGTGCGTGCGGTGGTCTTCGCGATGTGCTCCAGGTCGCGGCGGAGCGCGTCGTGCATCGCGTACATCAGTGTGAAGTCGACGGTGTCGCTCATGCTCGTTCTCCCTTGCTCACCCCTTCTGACGGATCAGCCGCGGGGAATGTGAGGCGGGGGCGTAGCACGAAGCGGCGGGGTGGGGCCCCGGGGCCGCCCGGGGACACTGGCGGCTGATGACCGCAGACCACGCAGCAGGGACCGGGGCCGGGACGCTGGCCTCGGAGGTCGTGTACGTGAACGGCTGGATCCCGGCGGTGCTCCTCTTCGCGTTCGTCTTCGTGTCCGTCGCGTCCTCGGGCAGCGGGTGGAGCGTCGTCGCCGGGGTCGCCGTCCTCGCGGTGTCGGGGCTGTTCGCGTTCTTCATGTGGCGGTCGCTGACGGACTATCCGCTGACGTACCGGGACGGCGACCGTCCGGTCCTTCAGGTGCAGGGCACGGGGCTGTACCACGTCTGGAGCCTGGCTCCCGGCGCGCGCGTGCGCACGACGCTGGCGGCCGAGGGCGGGGCCGACGCCGGCGCGCTCGGCGGCGACCTGAGCCTCGGCTACGACTGCGCGGAGGCGCGCGTCCGGTGGCGTATCAGCGGCGGGGCCGACGCGGACGCGGGGGCCGCGGACGCGCTCCTGGCGTCGGGGACCTTCGGGGAGGGCGACCGGCGCGCTCTCACCGGCACCGCGCTACGGGCCGAGTCCCCGGGCGCCGTGCTGCTGACCGCCGTCCGCCTGGACGACGCGACCTGCGACACGACGCTGACCTGGAAGGACCCCGGCTTCGAGGGCCCGGGGCACGGCCCGTTCCGCTTCCTCTTCCCGGTGCCCGCCGCATGACGGCGGGCCCGCCCGGAAAGGCGCGGGCCCGCCGCGGTGCGCGGGGACGGGGGCGTGGGTCAGCAGCTCAGGTTCGGCCCGGGGGTGACGCCGAGGATCTGCGTGAACCGCTGGTAGTTGTTGATGCGGCTCTGGACCTGGGCGGGGTTGCCGCCGTCGCACTCCAGGGCGCCGTTGATCGAGCGGATCGCCTCACCGAAGCCGGCGCCGGTGGTCATCGCGGTGTGGCCGGACATGGTGCCGGGGCCGGACTGGGTCATCCAGTACCACAGGCCGGTCTGCCAGGCCACGGCCGACTCGCGCTCCACCCGCCAGGGGTTGTTCAGCAGGTCGAGGCCGAGGGCGTCGCCGGCGGCCTTGTAGTTGAAGTTCCAGCTGAGCTGGATGGGCCCGCGGCCGTAGTACGCGTCGTTGCCGGCCGGGCAGCCGTAGGGCTGGTTGGCGTCGCAGTAGTGCGGGTAGTTGGCCTGGTTCTGCTCGACGATGTGGACGAGGCCGCCGGTCTCGTGGCTGACGTTGGCGAGGAAGGCGGCCGCCTCGCGGGCCTGGGTGGTGGCGTCGCCGGTGTTGCTGAAGGCGGGGTAGGACCGCATGGCGGTGGTGAGGCCGCTGTAGGTGTAGAAGGAGTTCCGGTTCGGGAACATCTGGTTGAACTGGGCCTCCGTCACGAACTCCCCGGGGCCCGGCCCGGGGTCGCCGCCGCCGCCGTCGCAGGCGCCCTGGTCGGCCCAGACGCCCCACTGGCCGGTGGTGCCGGGCTCCTCGCCGCGGGTCCACCACTTGGCCTGCCAGTTGTGGCCGTTGTGGGAGACGACGTTGCCCTGGGTGTAGACGGTGCCGCTGGACCAGCCGGCCGCGCAGGCGGCGGCGGCCGCGGGGGCGGCGGTCGCGAGGGGGACGAGCACGGCGAGGACGGCCGCGGCGGCGAGCGCGGCGAGGAGGGCCCTGATCCGTCTGCCGAGCCCGCGGTGCAGGCGTACGTGCGCGTGTGTGGCTGACACGTCTTCACATCCTGTCGGTGGGGGTGTGCTTGGCATGGTGGAGCAAAGCCGATTGGTCTGGACCTGTCAAGGTCTAGACCAACAAATACCGCGAGGTTCCGCACCCGCGCCTGCGCCGCCTCATCAGCAAGGGCTTACTTCACCGGTAAGTGCAGGCCCGGGAGGCCCCGTTGACCGGCGGTCGGAGCGGCCGTACGGTCCTTCCGTCTGGTTTTCCGCCGGTCGGGCCCCGGCCGGCCGACCGCCGAGCCGGGAGGTTCGCACGTGTCCGAGGAAGCCACCGCGCCGCCCGCCCGCAGCCGGCCCCCGGGCCCCAGCAGGCGCAGCCTCGGCCGCGCCGCCGTGGCCGTCGCCGCCGCCCCCGCCCTCGCCGGTACGTGGCAGGCCCTCACCGCCTCCGCCGCCGCGGCCGCCGGGACCGGCGCCCGGGGCTGGACCGGCACGTGGGCCGCCGCCGAGACGACGGTGCCCGCGTCCGACGACACCGCCTTCGCCGACCAGACCCTCCGCCAGGTCGTCCACGTGAGCGCCGGCGGGCGCGTCGTCCGCATCCGCCTCACCAACCAGTACGGCACCGAGCCCCTCGTCGTCGGCGAGGTCCGCGTCGCGCGCTCCGCCCCCGGCGACGGCACCGCCGTCGTCCCCGGCACCGACCGCGCGGTGCGCTTCCGCGGCCGTACGTCGGTGACGCTGCCGCCCGGCACCCGGCGGTGGAGCGACCCGGTGGCGCTGGACGTACCGGCCGCGGCCGACCTCGCCGTCAGCGTCTACCTGCCGCGGCCCACGCCCGGCGGCACCGTGCACCGGTCGGCGTTCCAGCGCAACCACGCGGCCGCCGGAAACGTCGCCGCGAAGCCGGCCGTCGACCCCGAACGCACCTTCACCAGCTGGTACTTCCTCGCCGGCGTCGCCGTCGCCGGCGCGGCCCCCGGGGCGGCCGGCGAGGACGGCGGCGCCCGCGAGGCGGTCGTCGCCTTCGGCGACTCCATCACCGACGGCTCCAGCACCACCGTCGGCGCCAACCGCCGCTGGCCCGACCTCCTCGCCGCCCGCCTCCGCGACGAGGCCGGGCGCGCCGCCACCGGCGTCCTCAACACCGGCATCGGCGGCAACCGCCTCCTCCGCGACCCCAACCCGCCGCCCGGCTCCAACGCCGAGAACTACGCCCCGTACTTCGGCGAGGCCGGGATCCGCCGCTTCGCCCGCGACGTACTGGACCAGCCGGCCGCCCGGCACGCCATCGTCCTCCTCGGCATCAACGACCTCGGCCACCCCGGCCGCGACGCCCCCGTGGACGAGGAGGTCACCGCCGCCGACCTCATCGCCGGCCACCGCGGCCTCATCCGCCGGGCCCACGCCCGCGGCCTGCGCATCCACGGCGCGACGCTCCTGCCGTTCGAGGGCGACGACCTCGGCTTCTACACCCCGGAGCGGGAGAGGGCCCGGCAGACCCTCAACGACTGGATCCGCACCGCCGGGGAGTACGACGGCACCGTCGACTTCGACGCGGCCACCCGCGACCCGGCCCACCCGCGCCGGCTGCTGGCGGCGTACGACAGCGGCGACGGCCTGCACCCGAACGACGCGGGGATGGCGGCGATGGCGGCGGCGATCCCGCTGCGGCTCCTCACCTGACCGCCGCCCGCGCACCCGCACGCCCCGGAGGGCCGGCCCGCGACGACGCGGGCCGGCCCTCTCGTTCGGAAGGCTTCGCCGCGCCCCGGTGGCGGCCGCTCGCGTGGAGGACCGCGGCGAGGTACATCCGGCCGCTGCGGCGGCGGGCCCGGGGGATGTCCGGCGGACGGGTCATACCCGGGTCGTACAAACTCCCCACCGGTGCCGCCGCGCTTGACGCGGCCGGGCCAGGGGAATAGTCGTGCCCTCGATGACCCTTCGTCCGCTCGCCGCTGGAGACCTCGATGGACGTTCTCGTACTGATCGGCCGGATCCTCTTCGTCCCCCTGTTCCTCTCCTCCGCCGTCGGCCACCTGACGCAGACCAAGCAGATGGGCCAGTACGCCGCCGCCAAGGGCGTACCCGCGGCCGAGCCGGCGACGGCGGGCAGCGGCGTGCTGATGATCGCGGGCGGGCTCAGTGTGCTGCTGGGGGTGTGGGCCGACCTGGGGGCGCTCCTGCTGGTGGTGTTCCTGGTGCCGACCGCGGTGCTGATGCACGCGTTCTGGAAGGAGGAGGACCCGCAGTCGAAGCAGATGGAGATGATCTCCTTCAACAAGGACATCTCCCTGGCGGGCGCCGCGCTGATGCTGTTCGCGCTCTTCTCCCACACGGGTGACGACCTCGGGCTCACGATCACCGGGCCGCTGTTCGACATCGGCTGACGGGACGTGCGGACACGCGCGGAGGGTTGACATGTCCGCGGAGGGCGCGCTTTCTTACTGACAAGTCAGTAACTTCTGTTGGCAGAGTCGCCCACCGAGGAGTTGCCCGCATGCATAGCCGTACCCTCCGGCGTGCCATCGGCACGCTCGCCGGCACCACCGCCGCGGCAGTCGCCGCCACCGTCGCCCTGCCGCTCGCCGCCGCCCCCGCCGCGGCCGCGGCGGACCGGCCCCCGTTCTACGAGCCGCCCGCCACGCTCCCCGCGGACAACGGCGACGTCATCCGCTCCGAGCCGTCCGTCTACTACCTCGACCCGCTCAAGACCCTCAAGGTCGACGCGCACGTGCAGCGCGTCATGTACCGCTCCACCGACGGCCACGGCGACGGCGTCGCCGTCACCGGCACCGTCATCACCCCGAAGTCCGCCTGGTCCGGCCCCGGCGAACGCCCCGTCATCGGCTTCGCCGCCGGCACCCAGGGCCTCGGCGACCAGTGCGCGCCGTCCCGCCAGCTCGCCAACGGCACCGAGTACGAGGGCCTGTTCGTCAAGGGCCTCCTCGCCCGCGGCTACGGCGTCGCCATGACCGACTACGAGGGCCTCGGCACCCCCGGCCTGCACACGTACATGAACCGCGCCGTCCAGGGCCACGCCGTCCTCGACTCCGTACGCGCCGCGCAGCGCCTCCCCGACGCCCACCTCCCCGACGACGGCCCCGTCGCCGTCTACGGCTACTCCCAGGGCGGCGGCGCGGCCGCCTCCGCCGCCGAACTCGCCCACTCCTACGCCCCCGGCCTCGACCTCAAGGGCGTCGCCGCCGGCGCCGTCCCCGCCGACCTGGCGGCCGTCGGCCGCAACCTCGACGGCTCCCTGTACGCCGCCTTCCTCGGCTTCGCCGTCGCCGGCCTCGCCGAGGGCGCGGACATCGACCTCGGCCCGTACCTCAACGACCGCGGCCGCGACGTCATGGCCGAGGCCGCGGAGACGTGCACGGCGGAGGCGGTGCTGCGCTACCCCTTCCTGCGGTCGGAGACGCTGACGGCGGACGGGCGGCCGATCACCGACTACCTCGGCGAGTCGCCGTGGCGCGAGGTGGTCGCGGACCAGCGGATCGGGGCGCGGAAGCCGGAGGTCCCGGTGTTCGTGTCGCACAGCCTGCTCGACGACGTGATCCCGTACGCGGTCGGGAAGAAGATGGTCGAGGAGTGGTGCGCGAAGGGCGCGACGGTGGACTTCTCGACGAACGTGGCGCCGACGCACGTGGGCGGCGCGATCGCGTCGTACCCGGCGGCGTACGGGTGGCTGGAGGGCCGGCTGGCGGACCGGCCGGCACCGTCGGACTGCTGAACGGCTGAACCGCTGAGGCGGGCGGCGGGTCCCGCGGACCGCGCGGGAGAAGCCGCTGCCGCCCGGGCCGCCACGTCGCTCAAGCCCCCCGTTCCGCCCGCCCCGCGCGCGCCGGACGGGGGGCTCCGCCGCGCAGCAGCGAAGCACCCGCGAGCTGGAGCGCGGCGAGGGCGGCGAGGAGCTGGGCCGGCGCGAGGGCGGACGCCGCGGCGGCGGTGAGCGCCGCACCGCCGGCGCCGGCGGTCGTCTTGAGCCCCGCGCCGAGGGTGAAGACCTGCGTCCGGACGGCGGGCGGCGCGTGGTCGGCGCGGATCCGCAGGGTGGCGGCGAGCAGCGGGCCGTCGCAGAGGCCGGCGACGCCGAAGAGCGCCACGCACAGCGGGTACGGGCCCGCGGCGGCGGCGCCGAGGAGGGCGGCCCCGGTGCCGACGAGGCAGGCGGCGGCCAGCCGCGCGTCGGAGAGCCCCGGCGGCCGCCGCGCGGCGCCGAGCGCGCCCGCGAGGGCGCCGGCGGCGAGCACGGTGAGCAGCACGCCGCCGCCCCCGGGGTAGCCGCGCTCGTCGGCGAGGAGGACGGCGGCGGGGGCGAGCCCGCCGACGCCGACGAAGGCGAGGGAGGTGGCGCCGGTGATGCGGCGCAGGGCAGGGACCCGCCACAGCACCCGCATCCCGCCGAGAAGTTCCCGCCGGAGCCGGGCCGGGGGCCGGGAGCGGGGCGTTGGCCGGAGCCCGGAGCGACGGTTGCGGCGGGAGACCGCGCCGCGGGCGCGCAGCGGCCGGAGCCGCCGCCACGGACCGGGGCGGCCCCGGGTGGGCGCGCGCTCCCCGCCGGAAGTCGACGGACCGCGGCCCGCCACCGGCACCGAACCGTCGTCGACACCGCACGCACGTGGCCGCCCGCCGGAACCACCGCCGGCGGACGCCGAGTCCCCGTCCGTGGGCACGGGGTCCCCGCCGGCGGGGACCGGACCACCGCCGACGGCCAGATCCTCGCCGACGGGGCGGGTAACGGCCCGCGCATCGGGATCGACCCGTGCGGCCGGGGCACCGTCGGCGCCGCCGGGGCGGCGCCGGTGGTGCCCGCCTTCCGCGGGCCGGCCGCCGACGCTCGCGGTCCCCGGCCCCGCCTCGCCGTGAAGCGGCGGGCGACCACCGGCCGCGGGCTCGGACTCCTCGCCGACGGCGGCCCCTTTCCCCGCCCCCGCCCCCGCTCCCGCTCCCGCTCCCGATGCGGCACTTACCGCCACCTCGCCGACCTCCCCCTCGCCGACCTCCCTCTCGCCGACCGCCGCCTCCCCGCCGGGCCGCGGCATCCGCAGCGTCGTCGCCAGCCCCGCCGCGGCCGCCGCCGAGGCGGCCAGCGCCGCCGCCGCCGGGCCCGCGCCCCACAGGCCCGCCGCCGCCGTCACCGCCGCCGGGGCGGCGATGCCCGCCGCGTTGTACGTGGCCGCGTCCAGGGCGTACGCGCGGGCGCGCGCCGCCGTGCCCGGCACCAGACCGGCCAGCACGCTGGACAGGCCGCCGGTGACCATCGGCCCGCAGCAGCCGCCCAGCGCGGCGACGGCCAGCACCACCGGCACCGGCGCCCGGCCCAGGGTCAGCGCGACGCCCGCGATCGCGGCGGCGAAGACGCCGAGCGCCCCGGCGTGGAACGCCGCCCCCGCACCGCCGCCCCCGCCGCCGTCCGCCCCGCCGTCCGCGCCCGTCCGTGCCCCCGCCCGCGCGGCCAGCGCGCCCGTCAGCGGGGCGGCGACCGCGTGCGGCGCCATCCACGCGGCCAGCACCGCCGCGCCCTGCGCGGCGCTGCCGGTCCGGTGGAGGGCGAGCAGGGTGACGGCGACGGCCATGCCGTCGTCGGCGAGGCGGGCGCAGGTGGCGGTGGCCAGGTAGCGCCGCAGCCCCCGCTCCATGCGCCCCGCCTTTGCCGTCTCGACTCCGCTGCCGCCTCCCCCGGCGGCCCTGACCGGCCCGGGCTCCGGGCCCTGACCCGCCGCTCCCGCCTCCGTAACGGCTTATAGCAACAAGACGTTACCACTATCCTTGACCCACCACCCCGCCCCACCGAGGAGCCCGCGATGACCCCGCCCCGCGCCACCGACCCCGCCCCGGCGCACCCCGCGGCGCACGGATTCCGCCCCGCCCAGCGCCTCCTCGACATCGCCAACGCCGTCCGCCGCGACCCCCGGGTCCCCCGCGCCGACCTCGCCCGCCTCCTCGCCGCCCACGGCGAGACCCCCGCCGACCTCGCGCCCGACGCCTTCACCGAGGTCGACGCCGACGCCCTGCGCGGCGCCGCCCGGCGCATGACCGCGGTGCTCACCGAGCCCGGCGCCGACCGCGCCGCCGCCGCGCTCAACGACGTGTTCGCGGAGTGCGGCGCCCGGCCCCGGCTCTCCCGGCACGGCGGCCACCCCTGGCACCTGCACGTCGACCGCGGCGACGACGCCGGCTGGGCCGACTGGTTCCTCGCCGCCGGCGCCCTCGCGCTCGCGCAGATCCTCACCGAGTACGGCCACCCGGCCTGGGGGGAGTGCGCCGCCCCCGACTGCGCCGTCCTCTACCTCGGCACCGGCCCCGGCAGCGCCCGCCGCTACTGCTCGCCCGCCTGCGCCTCCCGTACGCGCGTGGCCGCCCACCGCCGCCGCAGGCGCGCGGAGCCGGAGAAGGAGACGGAGCGGGAGACGGACGCGGAGCGGGAGCGGACCGGCACCTGATCCACGGCACCCCCGACCGCCCGGTTCGTACCGTTTGCGCACTTACCCGGCTCTTGTTTCAGTGAGGTGAGGTCCAGGCACCACCCCACCCACCGCCGCGGAGACTCACCATGTCCCTCTCCCCCCTCGGCTCCTACGGCTCCCCCGACCCCTTCTCCGACCTGCTCAACCGCTTCTTCGGCACCTCCCCGGCCGCCTCCCCGCCCGCCGTCCAGCGCGTGCCCATCGGCCGCCTCCTCACCGAGTCCGCGCGCGACCTCATCGGCCGCGCCCAGCGGCGCGCCGAGGAGGACGGCAGCGACGACCTCGACACCGAGCACCTGCTCTGGGCCTGCACCCAGGTGGATCCCGCCCGTGCCGTCCTCGCCCACGCCGGGGCCGACCCCGACGAGCTGGCCGAGGCCGTCGCCCGGGCGCTGCCGGGGGAGGGGAGCGCCGCGTCGTCGGAGCCGGAGCTGACGCCGGCGGCGAAGCGGGTGCTGCGCGGCGCCGTGGCCCGGTCGCAGGCCGCGGGCACCTCGTACATCGGCCCCGAGCACATCCTCGGCGCCCTCCTCGACGACCCGGACGCCGGCGCCGCCCGGCTGCTGGGCGCGTACGGTACGGACACCGACCGGATCCGTACCGCCGCTAAGGCCGCCGCCGGCAGCGCGGCCGGCACCCGGGCGGGACCCGCCGCCGGGCCCGGCGCCGGCCCGGGCCGGGCCGGCGCCCAGGGGCAGGGGCAGCCGCCGAGCGAGACCCCGACCCTCGACGAGTACGGCCGCGACATGACCGCCGAGGCCCGCGCCGGCCGGCTCGACCCGGTCGTCGGGCGCGGCGAGGAGATCGAGCAGACCGTCGAGATCCTCTCCCGCCGCACCAAGAACAACCCCGTGCTCATCGGCGAGCCCGGCGTCGGCAAGACCGCCATCGTGGAGGGCCTGGCGCAGCGCATCGAGGCGGGCGACGTGCCGCAGACGCTCGCCGGCAACCGCGTCGTGGGCCTGGACCTGGCCGGGCTGGTCGCGGGCTCGAAGTACCGCGGGGAGTTCGAGGAGCGGCTGAAGAAGGTCATCGAGGAGGTGAAGAGCACCGAGAGCAGCACCATCCTCTTCATCGACGAGCTGCACACCGTCGTCGGCGCCGGCTCCGGCGGCGAGGGCGCCATGGACGCGGGCAACATGCTCAAGCCCGCGCTCGCCCGCGGCGAGCTGCACGTCGTCGGCGCGACGACGATCGACGAGTACCGCAAGCACGTGGAGAAGGACGCCGCGCTGGAACGCCGCTTCCAGCCGGTGCTGGTGCCGGAGCCGACCGTCGCGGAGACGGTGCAGATCCTCGACGGGCTGCGGGACTCGTACGAGGCCCACCACCAGGTCCGCTTCTCCGACGACGCGCTGGCCGCGGCCGCCGAGCTGTCCGACCGCTACGTCTCCGACCGCTTCCTGCCCGACAAGGCCATCGACCTCGTCGACCAGGCGGGCGCGCGCGTACGGCTGCGCTCGATGAACCGCAGTACAGAGGTCGTCGATCGGGAGGACCGGCTGGCGAAGCTGCGCCGCGAGAAGGACGAGGCCGTCGCGGCCGAGATGTACGAGAAGGCGTCGCGGCTGAAGGAGCGGATCGCCGAGACGGAGGCGGAGCTGGCGGGCATTGAGGAGCGGCGCGAGGGCGTGCGGGAGGTGACCGCGGACGACATCGCGGGCGTGCTGTCGCGCGCGACCGGCATCCCGGTCGCGCAGCTGACGGAGAGCGAGAAGGACAAGCTGCTGAAGCTGGAGGACGCGCTGCACGACCGGGTCGTCGGGCAGGACGAGGCGGTGGTGGCGGTCGCCGAGGCGGTACGCCGCGGGCGCGCCGGGATGAGCGACCCGGACCGGCCGACGGGCTCGTTCCTCTTCCTCGGCCCGACCGGCGTGGGCAAGACGGAGCTGGCGAAGGCGCTGGCGGAGGTGCTGTTCGGGGACGAGAGCCGGATGGTCCGCTTCGACATGAGCGAGTTCCAGGAGAAGCACACCGTGTCCCGGCTGCTGGGCGCCCCGCCCGGCTACGTCGGCTACGAGGAGGCCGGGCAGCTGACGGAGAAGGTGCGCAGGCGCCCGTACAGCGTGCTGCTCTTCGACGAGATCGAGAAGGCGCACCCGGACGTGTTCTCGGCGCTGCTTCAGGTGCTGGAGGACGGGCGGCTGACGGACGCGCAGGGGCGGACCGTCGACTTCCGCAACACCGTCGTCATCATGACGTCGAACATCGGGGCACAGCGGATCCTCGCGCACCAGGGGCAGGTGGACGAGATTCGCGACGACCTGATGGAGGACCTGCGCGCACGCTTCCTGCCCGAGTTCCTCAACCGCATCGACGAGGTCATCATCTTCCACGGGCTGACGGCCGAGGACCTGGACTCCGTGGTGGACCTGCTGCTGGACCGCAGCCGGCGGCGGCTGCGCGCGCAGGAGGTCGGCCTGGAGGTGACGGAGGCGGCGAAGAAGCGCCTCGTCGCGCTGGGGCACCAGCCGGAGTTCGGCGCCCGCCCGCTGCGCCGCACGTTGCAGCGGGAGCTGGACAACCGGATCGCGAACCTGCTGCTGGACGGCGCGGTACGGCCCGGGGACACGGTGCTGGCGGACGTGGACGCCGACGGCGGGGAGCTGGTGTGCACGCTCGTACGGCCGGAGACCTCGGCGGCGGAGGAGCGCGAGGTGGAGCGCGAAGGGGACGGGCCGACGGCGCTGCCGGACGCGGCGTAGGGAGTGGGGGCCGGGCGCGTCCGTACGCGGCCGCGCCCGGGGCACCCCCGCCTCACGCCGGTGTCGTACGCCCCAGGCGCAGCAGGAACTCCGCGTTGCCCCCGCTCTCCTTCATCCGCTCCAGGAGCAGCTCCATGCTCTGCACCGCGTCGCGGTCGCCCAGCACCCGGCGGAGCCGGTGCAGCAGGGCGACCTCGCCGGGGGCGGCGAGGAGCTCCTCGCGGCGGGTGCCGGAGGCGTGCACGTCGACGGCGGGGAAGATGCGCCGCTCGGCGAGCGCACGGCTGAGGCGCAGCTCCATGTTGCCGGTGCTCTTCAGCTCCTCGAAGTAGTAGTCGTCGGCGCGGGAGCCGGTCTCGACGAGCGCGGAGGCGAGGATCGTCAGCGAACCGCCGCCCTCGATGTTCCGGGCGGCGCCGAAGAGCTTCTTGGGGATCAGCAGCGCGGAGGCGTCCACGCCGCCGCTGAGGGTGCGGCCGCCGGCGCCGGCGCTGTTGTTGGCGGCGCGGCACAGCCGGGTCAGCGAGTCCAGCAGGATCACGACGTCCTGCCCGGCCTCGACCATCCGCTTGGCGCGCGCCACGGCCATCTCGGCGACGGCGACGTGCTCGCGGGCGGGGCGGTCGAAGGTGGAGGAGATCACCTCGGCGCGCACGGACCGCTGCATGTCGGTGACCTCCTCGGGGCGTTCGTCGAGGAGGACCACCATCAGGTGACACTCGGGGTGGTTGGCGGCGATGGCGTCGGCGAGGTGCTGGAGCAGGATCGTCTTGCCGGTCTTGGGCGGGGCGACGATCAGCCCGCGCTGGCCCTTGCCGACGGGGGCGAGGAGGTCGACGACGCGGTTGGTGAGCCGGCCGGCCGGGGTCTCCAGCCGCAGCCGCTCGGTGGGGTGGAGGGGGACCAGGTCGGCGAAGCGGGGGCGGCGGGCGGCGTCCTGGGGGTCGAGGCCGGCGACGCGGTCGACGCGGGCGAGGGCCGGAGCCTTCGGCCGCCGGTCGGCGGCGGCGCCGCGGTCGCGCCGCTTGCCGCCCCCGGGGCCGGAGCCTGCCCCGGCGTCGCGCCCGGCGTCGCCGCCGCGGGCCGGCAGCACGCCGCCCTCCACAAGGTCCCCCATGCGGAGGCCGAAGCGGCGTACGAGGTTCGCGGGCACCTGGACGTCGTCGTCGCCCGGCTGCGTGCCGCCGACGCGCAGGAAGCCCTGGTTGCCCACGGTCTCGAACACCCCGGCGACCGCGGTGAGTTCGGACGTGGCCCGGACGGCGGCCGCCGCCGGGGTTTCTGCTGTGGTGTGTGTGGTCGTAGTCATGCACGGTCCTTTCACGGACGGTGTCGCGGTTTTGAGGTGTGGGTGGGAGGTGCGGCAGAGGCGCGGCTCTGGCACGCGCGCCGCGGAGAAGGGTGAAGCAACCTCGCTCGGTGTCAGTCAGCGACTCGACGAAGAGCCGGAGCGGGTGGTGAAGAAGCACGGGCGCCGCCTACGGGCGCAACTCGGTGCTGATGCCAGCGTAGCACTCCCGCCCCCGGCTCCTTCCCCCTCGCCGCCACGAGCCGCTGACCAGGCGCGCAGCGGCGAAGGGGGGAAATGGGCTGCCCCGGTGTCACAGGCGCGTGTCACAGTGCTGGGGACATGACTGCTGCACTCATCGGACGAGACCACCCCGCGGGCGTCCTCCGGGCCGAGGCCGACCGGGCCGCGGACAGCCACGGGGGCCTCGTGCTGGTCACGGGCGAGCCGGGCATCGGCAAGACGTCGCTGGTCACCGCCGCGGTGGCGGAGGCGAGACGACGGGGCACGCTGGTGCTCGGCGGCTCCTGCTGGGCGTCGGAGAGCGCCCCGGGGTACTGGCCGTGGGTCCAGGTCGTACGGGCGCTGCGGCGCGGTGTGCCCGCGGCGGAGTGGGCGGAGGCCCGCGAGGCGGCGGGCGGCGGGCTGGACGTGCTGCTGGGCGAGGACCCGGCGGGGGCGGAGCGCGACCCGCGCCGCGAACACGGCCCACCCGAAGCCCCCGGCACGGGGCTGGGCCCCGGGCCGGACCCCCGGCCCGGGGCGGGCCAGCACCCGCCGGACCACCCGCCCGGGCCGCACCACCCGCACGGAACGGACCGCGAAACGGATCACAGCCCCGACTCCGTACCCGCGACCGGCCCTCCGTCCGGGGGCGGGCGCGGACCCGCACCCGCCGACGGCTTCCGCCTCGCCGACGCCGTCACCACCGCCCTCGTCTCCGTCTCGCACGCCCGCCCCGTCATCGTCGTCCTCGACGACCTGCACTGGGCGGACCCCGCCTCGCTGCGCCTGCTGGAGTTCGCCGCGCAGCACACGTGGTTCGAGCGGCTGCTGCTCATCGGCACGTACCGGGACGCCGAGGTCGACACCCCCGGCCACCCGCTGCGCGACCAGATCGCCCCGCTCGTCGCCAAGGCCACCACCGTCACCCTCACCGGCCTCGACCGCGACGGCACCGCCCGGCTCATGGCCCGTACCGCCGGCCACGACCCGGACGGGACGCTGGCCGCCGAGGTCCACCGGCGCACCGGCGGCAACCCGTTCTTCATCGAGCAGACCGCCCGCCTCTGGGCCGGCGGCGCCTCCGCGGACGCCGTGGCGCCCGGCGTGCGCGACGCGCTGCGGCGCCGCCTGGACCTGCTCCCGGCCCCGGTCGCCGAGCTGCTCGTCGCCGCCGCGGTGCTCGGCCGGGAGTTCCACCGCCAGGTGCTCGCCGCCGCCGTCGGCAGGCCGCCGGGGCACGTCGACCGGCTGCTGGAGACGGCCGTCGCCGCCCGGCTGGTTGTGGGCCGGGGCGCGGGCACGTTCGCCTTCGCTCACGACCTCGTACGGGAAACGCTGTACGAGGCCCTGGACCCCGCCGAGGCGCGCCGCCGGCACGCCGCCGTCGTACGCGCCCTCGACGCCGCCCCCGCGCTGAGCGAGAAGGTCTTCCCCGCCGACCGCGCCCGGCACGCCTGGGCCGCGGGCGACGAGCTGCCCGCCGAGCAGGCCGTCGCGCTGCTGCGGGCCGCCGGGGACGACGCCGGCGGGCGGCTCGCGTACGACGAGGTCCTGACCCACCTGCGCCGGGCGCACGAGCGCGCCGCCGGCACGTCCGCGCGCACCCGGGTGCTCACGGCGCTCGACCTCGGCGGCGCGCTGCTGCACGCCCAGCGGACGGCCGACGCCTGGCCCCTGTTCGACCAGGCGGTGCGCACGGCGCGCGAGCAGAACGACCCCGAGATGCTCGCCCGCGTCGCCCTCGGCGTCCACAGCGCCGAGGGGTACTGCACGACGGTCCCCCGGGACCAGGCCGACGCCAACCGCCTCCTGCTGCGAGAGGCGCACCACGCGCTGACCCGCGGCCCCCACCCGGACCCCGCCGCCGGCGAGGCGGAGCTGTCCGCCGACCAGATGGCCGCGGAGCTGAGCATCGGCCTGTCGGTCAGCGCCCGCCGCGGCCAGGACGACGAGGAGCTTGGCTTCGGCCTGTGGGCCCGGCACAACGCGATCTGGGGCCTGGGCACCGCCGCCGAGCGGCTGGCGCTGACCGAGGAGCTGATCACCCTCGCCGAGCGGGCCGGCAACCCCGCCGGGCGGCACATCGCGGTGGCGATGCGCTGGGTGGCGCTGCTGGAGCTGGGCGACCCGCGCTTCCCGGACACGTACCGCGGCTACGTGGCCGCCGCCGAACAGAGCGACCTGCCCACCATCAGCCAGACGCTGGCCATGGACGAAAGCCTGATCGAGGCGCTGCGCGGCGACTTCGAGGCCGCCGAGCGGCACCTCGACCACGTCCTGCGCCTGAGCCGCGACACCGAGCACGAGCACTGGATCGGGATGCTCGACCACCACCGGTGGACGATGCGGATGCTCCAGGGCCGGTACGAGGAGGCCGCGGCGGCCGCGTCCCGGGTCACCGTCGCGGGGCACGGCTTCGCGGCCGTACTGCTGGCCCTCACCGACCTGCGCCGCGGCGACCCGGAGCCCGCCCGGCGGCTGATCGCCGACGGGCCCACGGAGCTCCAGGAGAGCCGCAACTTCTACCCGCTGTGGCTGCGGCTGCTGGCGGAGACGGCGGCCGCGACACGCGACCCCGACCTGGCCGCGGAGGTGCGCCGGGCACTGTCCCCGTACCGCGGACAGTGGCTCGTGTCGGTCTACGGCTGGGACATGAGCGGCCCCGTCGACTACTGGCTCGCCCTGGTCGACGCGGCGGACGGCCGCCGGGCCGCGGCCGCCGAAGGCTTCCGCGCGGCCCGCCGCTCGGCGGACCTCATGCAGGCCCGCCCGTGGTCGGTGCTGGCCCGTCACGGGCTGGCGCGGGTGCTGCGGGAGGAGGGTGACCCGGCGGCGGGGAAGCTGGCGGTGGAGACGGCGAAGGAGGCGGCCCGCCTGGGCATTGTGCTGCCCGGCGGAGAACCCCGCGACGACCTCCGCGACGACCGGGAACCCCCCGAAGCCCCCCGCGCGGAACCCCGCCCCCCGCCCCCCGCCGGCGAGGAGTTCCGCTACGACGGCCGGGTGTGGACCCTGACGTACGCCGCCCGCACCGTGCACCTCCCCGACGCCAAGGGCCTGCGCGACCTCCACACCCTCCTCGGCGCCCCCGGCACCGAGATCGCGGCGGTACGCCTCCTCAGCCCGCACGGCGGCGAGGAGGTCGTCGCCGCGCACCGCCTGGGCGGCGACCCGGTGCTGGACGACGAGGCCAAGTCCCGCTACCGCCGCCGCCTGGAACTCCTCGACGAGGAGATCGACCACGCCACCGCCGCCGGCGACGACACCCGCGCCGCCGCCTACGACCGCGAACGCGCCGCCCTCCTCACGGAACTGCGCGCCGCGGCGGGCCTCGCCGGCCGCACCCGCCGCCTGGGCGACGAGGCCGAACGCGCCCGCAAGGCGGTCGGCGCCCGCATCCGCGACGCCCTCCGCAAGATCGCCCAGGACCACCCGGAGCTGGCCGACCACCTCAGGTCCACCGTCTCCACCGGCACCACCTGCGCCTACCACCCCCGGGACCGGACCCCCGCCTGGCGCCTCTGACCGCGGGCCGCGTCGCGGGCCGGGGTGGTGCCATGAACATCCGGTCCCGTCCCAGGCACGAGGACGGACGCATCCTCCGTGCCGCCAGGCGCGCGGGTGAGTGTGCGGACGACCCCGTACGCGGACGGTGTCTCGAAACCGGCCGCCGGACTGGCGTTCGAGCGCGCGCGTGGCAAAATGCGCCCGTATGGAGTTCTCCGAGGTGGTTCGCCGTCGTCGCATGATCCGGCACTACACGGACAGGCCGCTGGCCCCGGAGGTGGTGGAGCGGATCCTCGCGTCCGCCCTCAGAGCCCCCTCGGCCGGCTTCTCCCAGGGCTGGGCGTTCCTCGCCCTGACCGACCCCGCCGACCGCGCCCGCTTCTGGCCGTTCGTCCCCAAGCGGGTCGAGCAGACGCCGACCATGCAGGACGCCCCGCTGGTCGTGGTGCCCCTGGCCCACAAGGCGGCGTACCTCGAACGCTACGCCGAGCCGGACAAGGGCTGGGAGGACCGCGCGGAAGCCCGCTGGCCCGCGCCGTACTGGTACATCGACACGGGGATGTCCGCCCTGCTCATGCTGCTGACCGCCGTGGACGAGGGCCTCGGCGCGTGCTTCTTCGGCATCATGCCGGAGCACCTGAAGCCCTTCCGCGCCGAGTTCGGGATCCCCGACGAGTACGACCCCATCGGCGGGATCACCGTGGGCTACCGCGCCGACGACGTGCCCCCGCAGGGCCCGCGCATCAAGGAGCGCCGGCGCGGCGCGGATGACGTCATCCACCGCGGCCAGTGGGGCCGGCACACCTGAACGGGCGGCGGTCGGCCGGGGTGACCAGCTCCGCCGCGGCGCCCGTGCCGGCGCCGAACGTCAGCCTCACCCCGTATCCCGCAGCATCCATCCCGGCCCCAGAACCAAGCGACGCGGTACAGCAGCGGTAGGGACGAGAACGTGGCGGGGCACCAGAAGGGACCGGGGCTGCCCCGGCGGCTGTCGCTCCCGGGGATCGGGCGCGGCCTCTTCGATCGCCTGCTCCCCGAGGCGCCTCACCCGGGTCAGCGGTAGAGGGAACATGCCTGGGCATCGTCCAGCAGGTCCCGCAGCGCCGAGCTGGTGGGTGCGACGGCGGTGGCGAGCAGTGCCGGGCCGCCCGCCAGTGGCGTCAGGACCGCGCACCCGTCCTTGCTGCCCTGGCCGAGGACTACCGGGTTCTGTGGAACGTCGAGGCGCGGGTCGACGAGCAGGAGCTGGCCGACGGCACGGTGTCCGTTCAGAACGGCCGGACCGTCCCAGGCGGGTTCCGCGGCACCGTATGCGGTCTGCTGGTCGAGCAGTGGGCGCCCGGCGCGGTGGACCAGGGTCCGGCTGACGAGATGGCCGGGGTCTTCGTCGGCCCGGCCCAGGAGTTGTTCTTCGCGCAGTACCAGCCCGGCGGTGGGGGCGAGTTCGACGGTGCAGGTCTGGCGCAGGTTGCTGCCGGCGGCGCTGATCAGGGGCTTCGGCAACCAGCGCAGCCGGGCGTGTTCTCCGGCGGTCAGGCGCACGTCGTAGGTGGCCGCGTCGGTGGTGGGGCCGCGCAGGGCGAGCGTGGCGGCGGCCGTGGTGACCTCCAGTTCGGCCCGGTCCTCGGCGGTGATGTCGAGGGTGAGCCGGTCACCGCCGAGCGGGGCGCTCATCGCGCCGAGGATGCCCACCGTGGCGGCGTTGCCGTCGGTGTGCATGTTCCGCAGGTGGAAGGGGCCGTCGCTGTGCAGCTGCGGGAGGGTGGTGACGCGCCCGTTGTGCGCGGCACGGATCCGGGCCGTGGCGCTGACGCCGTGCGGGTGTCCGGGCGTCTCCCGGGTATGGGCCGGGGCGGCGCCGGGGGCGGATCCGGCCCGCCGGGCGGGGGCGGGCGGCGCGGGCAGGGTCATGCGGCTGCCCCGGCGCGCCACTGTGCGAGGTGGCCGGTGACCCAGTCGGCGACCTCGCGGATGCCGTTGTCGGAGGTGAGGCTGGTGAAGATGACGGGGAGGTCGCCGCGCTGCCGCTTCGCGTCCACGGCCATGGTGTCCAGGTCCGCGCCGACGTGGGGGGCGAGGTCGGTCTTGTTGACGATGAGAAGATCGGCGGTGGTGATGCCGGGGCCGCCCTTGCGGGGGATGTCGTCGCCGCTGGCCACATCGATGACGAAGACCTGCACGTCGACCAGGCCCTTGGAGAACGTGGCGGTCAGGTTGTCCCCACCGGACTCGACGAGCACCAGGTCGAGGGGCTGGTGCGTGGCTTCCAGCTGCTCGACGGCTTCCAGGTTCGCGGAGATGTCGTCGCGGATCGCGGTGTGCGGGCAGGCGCCGGTCTCGACGGCGGTGATGCGCTCGGACGGCAGGACGGCTTCGCGGCGCAGGTATGCGGCGTCCTCGCGGGTGTAGATGTCGTTGGTGACGGCGGCGATGCTCCAGTCGTCGCGCAGGGTGCGGCAGAGCGCGGCGACGGTGGCGGTCTTGCCGGAGCCGACCGGGCCGCCCAGGCCGACGCGCAGGGCGCGGCGGCTGCCGTCGGGACGGAGTGGCCCGGCGCTGTGGGTGTGCCGCCGGGGAAACGTCTCGGGGTGGTCGAGGTGCATGCGGACTCCGTTGTGCCGTAGGGGGGGTCGGGGTTTAGGAGGCGAAGAGGCGGACGGTCCAGGCGGCGTGCTGCTCGCCGGTGATGTCCAGCAGGGGGGAGGAGGCCGACGGCAGCGCGTCGGGCCCTTCGATCGTGGCGCGGTCCGCGGCGTCGGCCGCGACCTGCGCGATGTCGTCGGTCTCGGGGCCGAGGCGGGCCAGCAGCCCGGCGGCGCTGAGCGGGTCGAGGCTCAGCAGGCGCACGGCCGCGGTGGCCGGGCCGCTGATGTTCTCGTAGGCGGTGGCGTAGGCGGCGTCCACCGGGGCGAGCCCGGCGGCGCGGGCAGCGAGCCCCAGCACGAGGGGCTGGTGGGCGCCCTGGGGACGGGCGGCGGCGAGTTCGTCGAGCGCGGCCGACGGGAAGGTGGCGCGGGCCGCGCGCATCATCTGCCGCCCGAGCCTGCGGGCGACGGCGCGCAGCGCGGGGGCGGGGGTGCGGGCGTCGGCGGCGGCGTCGAGCAGCAGCGGGTCGTGTCCGCCGGCGGCCGCGGCGGCCAGTCCGGCCGCCGTCAGAGCGGTGGTGTGCAGGCGCCCGCGGCAGAACGCCTCCAGGCTGCCGGTGTCGTGTACGGATCCGTGGGCGACCGCGGCCTCGACGCCGCCGGAGTGGGCGTGCCCACCGGCGGGGAAGCGGCCGTCGGCCAGGAGGAGCAGGGCTGCGCGGCTCACGGGCGAGCGGCCGCCTTTCACGGGGTCGGCGGGATAGGGGGCGGAGGGTGCCGAGGGTGCCGCGGCGGCCCGGGCGGGTGTACCGGACCCGCCCGCGCCGTACGCCGCGGCGGATCAGAACAGGAAGTACCGCTGTGCCATGGGGACCTCGCTGACGTATGCGCGCGGGACGATCGCCCCGTTGAGCTTGGTGGGGGAGTCTCCCGTCGTCTCACCGCCGATGTGCACCTCGAAGCTGTTGTGGTCGACTTCGAGCTGCTTGGGCAGCACCCCGTTCAGCCTCATGTGTCCCTTCGTGAGATAGCGGGTGTCCTTGATGTCGACGAACTCCTTGTTGAGCCGCAGTCCCTTCTGCGTCGTCTGATCGTTCCCCTTGAGTTCGATGGTCTCGAAGCGGGTGTTCAGGCCGTCGGCCTGGTTCGGGGCAGCGAAGTTCACCGAGTTACGCCCCGGGGCACACCCGGTGGAGCCCCACATCGGCCGTGGCTGGTAGGGTTGCGGCAACGTGATCGAGCCGTTGGGGTCGCCGCTCTGCGCGTAGGCGATCTGGCCGCCCTTGATGACCGCGTGCATCTTGACGCCGAAAAACTTCGGCTCCCACAGCACCAGGTCCGCCAGCTTCTTCTCCGCCCCCGGCCGCCCCGGCTCCACCGAACCGACGTAGTCGTCGATGCCGTGCGTGATCGCCGGGTTGATCGTGTACTTGGCGACGTACCGGCGTACCCGGTAGTTGTCGTTCGGCGCCGCGGTGGGGGCCCTGTACGTGTGCCGCCTGTGCACGGCCGGATTCGCCTCGATGCCCGCGTACGCCAGGTCCTGGGCAAGCGTGCCGTAGCGGGACTTCATCACGTGCGCGGTCTGCCACGTGCGCATGATCATCTCGCCGATGCGCCCCATCGCCTGAGCATCCGAGGACATCATCGAGATGGCGCCCATGTCGTGCAGGACGTCCTCCGCGGCCATCGTGGACGGGCGGATGCGGGAATCCGCGTAGGCCATGTCCGCCGGGATGTCCGGGTTGAGATGGTGGGCGGCGACCAGCATGTCGATGTGCTCCTTGACGGTGTTCACCGTCAGGGGCCGGGTGGGGTTGGTCGACGCGGGCAGCACCCTCGGGTTCTTGACCATCTCGATCATGTCCGGGGCGTGGCCCCCGCCGGCGCCCTCGATGTGGAAGATGTGGATGGGCCGGTTGCCGAAGGCCGTCTCGGTGTCCTCCAGGAAGCCGGACTCGTTCATGGAGTCGGCGTGCAGGGCGACCTGAACCCCGAGGGCGTCGCAGGCGTCCAGCGCGCTCTTGATCACGGCGGGGGTGGCGCCCCAGTCCTCGTGCACCTTGAGGCCGATGGCGCCGGCCTGCACCTGCTCCTCCAGGGCTTTCGCCACCTGCTGCCCGGCCTGGGTCGGCATCACGTTGCCCTTGCCGAGCAGACCGATGTTGACCGGGTGGTCGTCGAGGGCCTCGAAGAGCTTGGTGAGGTGCCACGCGCCCGGGTTCACGGTGGTGGCGGTGCTGCCCGCGGCGGGGCCGGTGCCGCCGCCGATGAGCGTGGTCACACCGGAGGCCAGCGCCTCGTCGACCTCCGCGGGGAGGATGAAGTGCACGTGGGTGTCGATACCGCCCGCGGTGAGGATCTTGCCGTTGCCGGAGATGACCTCGGTGTTCGGGCCGACCACGAAGTTCTCCGGCGTCGGCATCGCCGGCTTCGGCGTCACCGCCGGAACCGGCGGCGTCGCCTTCGGCGGTGGCGGCGTCGGGTCCTCGATCGCCGGATCACGCCGCGGCATCTCGAAGTTCGTGATCGGGTCCATGGTCTCGGGGTTGTACGCCTTGCCGACGGCGTGGATCCTGCCGTCCCTGATGCCGACGTCGGCCTTGACCACACCCCACCAGTCGATGATCAGTGCCCCCGTGATGACGGTGTCCACGGGATTCCTCATCGGTTCGCCGGGGTACTCGTCCCGGGAAATGTGGGACATGCCCATCGACTCACGGATCACTTTCCCGCCGCCGAAGAGCATCTCGTTGCCGCTGTACTTCGGCCCACCGCTCCAGTCGGCTTCGATCTGGACGACGAGATCGGTGTCGGCGAGGCGGACCCGGTCCCCGGTGGTGGGCCCGTACCGGACGGTGTACTGCGCCCGTGTCAGCAGGTTGTTCGTCCTCGTCGGCTTCCCCTGACCCGGCGGCACCGGCAGGTTCGGCGGTCCCGCCGAACTGGGCTTTCCCGCGGCCTGGCCACCGCCCTGCCCCGGCCGGGTCTGCTTGCCTGCGTTCGACGTCATCAGACAGTCCCCTCGCGCAGTCCCAGAATCGCCTGGGTGCTGGTCTTGGCCTGGCCCCCGAACTTCACCAGTTCAACGCAGCACACGTCTCCCGGTTCGAACCGCACGGACGAGCCCGCGGGGATGTTGAGGCGCCGGCCCTTCGCGTCGGCGTGGGTCCTGAGCGCCACCTCCCCGCCCCCGGCGGTGACGGCCTTGAGGCCGGGGTTGACCTCGGCGAAGTGGTAGTGGGAGCCGACCTGGATGGGTCGGTCCCTGGTGTTCCTGACCTTGATCGTCTTCACGTCGTCCTGCAGGTTGCCCTGCGCCAGAGGTTTGCCCTGAAGGTTCTCGTTGAACGCGATCGCTTCGTGCCAGATCGCGCGTTCGTCGCACTTCTCGCAGCAGTAGAGCACGTTGCTGTCGACCGGGCAGTCCGCGCTGCGGGGCGGACGCGGGTGCTCGATCTTGCCCGGGTGGACCGCGGGCTCCTCGGCGGCCGCCGGGAAGGGGTCGTGGATCGTGGCCAGCTTGGTGCCGTCCGGGAAGGTGGCCTCCACCTGGACGACCTGGATCATCTCCGGAACGCCGTCCATCACGTCGTCACGGGTGAGCAGCCGCCGGCCCGAGTCCATGACCTCGCTGACCGTCCTCCCCCTGCGCGCCTCTTCGAGGACGTGATCGGTCAACAGGGCCATGGCTTCCGGATAGTTGAGGCGCAATCCCTCTTCACGGCGCTTCGTTGCCACGTCGGCCGCGACGTGGAGCAACAGGCGCTCCTGCTCGTGCGGGGTCAAGTGCACGACGACTCGTCTCTGTTGGTCGGATGGTGCGTGCGACCGGGCATGGCAAGGCCACGGACAACATCCCCCGGGAGGCGACGGCCGCCTGCCCAGCATCCACCGGCAAAGCCGACGAATCGACCACGCGGACCGGACTCCACACCATCCGGTGAACCCGGCCAGCACGCCGTTGCCTCCCGTCGACCAAACGGGTCGCGCCGACGCGAACCGCGCCGTCGCCCGCGAGGCCGGGGCGCCCGCCGCGAGAGAACGCCTTCCGTACGAGTCCGGGGCGCTCGGCCGCCGCACGTTCAGCCCAGGTCGAGCAGCATCAAGTCGTGCAGGCCAGCCCCGGCCCAGGGCCGCGCCTCTCCGATCTTCCGGTACCCCCACGCCCGGTACACGGCCGCTGCCGCCGTGCTGCCGGGGTGGACGTTGAGCAGCACGCGCTTGGCCGCGATGCCGTCGAGCAGCGTCTCGTGGAGGCGGCGGGCGACGCCCTGTCCGCGCCAGGAGGTGCGCACGGCGAGTTCCATGAGCCCGAAGGTGCGGTGGCCGTCCTCGCGCCGCATGTCCCCGGCCACGGGTTCGGTGAGCTGGTCCCACCACCCGGTGTCCGAGCTGAGCGGATACCCGTACGCCATGCCGACCGGCTCGCCGCCCTCCGTCCAGGCCAGGGCAGCGCGAAAGACGGCCTTGCGAGTCTGGGAGCGAAAGCGCCGGAAGGTGGCGTTCACCTCGGCGTCGGTCTCGTTGTATGGCGGATCCGCGAAGGCGTCGGCGTAGATCAGCCGGAACGCGTCCTCGGCCTGCGCAGCGGCATGCCCGTCCAGCAGTGCCAGGGCGACGGCCTGCCGTTGTGTCACGTGCTGTGCCCCCCGGACGGTTTTCGCGGACGCGGTCGCTGCCGGACGGTGTGGACACGCGCTTGGGCGCCGTTGTGCCGACGGCCCCCGTCTGCTGTGACAGGGGCCGGACGTTCGGGGCTGCCGAGACTCAGGCGGAGAACTCCCCGCCGTTGACCGCGGACACGAAGTCGGCCCAGCCTTCCGCGGTGAAGGTGAGTGCCGGGCCGTGCGGGTCCTTGCTGTCGCGGACCGGAACCACGTGCGTGGCCCCTTCTCCGATCTCGATGCAGTCGCCCCCGTTGGTGCTGTAGCTGGACTTGCGCCAGCGGGTGATCCCCTCTCCGATCTCGATGCAGTTACCCCCGTTGGTGCTGTAGCTGGACTTGCGCCAGCGGACAGACAACTCACTTGCGCTGGTCATCGCTTCTCCAACTCCTCCAGGTACGAACCGATGCGTTCGGTAGACGCTTCGGGCGACAAGGCGTAGCCACGGAGCAGATCATAGGCCCGGATGCCCTCAGCGACTTCGGCCGTGTCGAGAGCCGTTCGCCCCTGCGAGAAGCCGTCTACGAACAGAACATCGTGCGGCGGCTTGCGGTCACCAGCCTGCGGATTCCGGTTCTGGCCGAAGTTCAGGAGGGTGAACGGGCCCGCCAGCCCGGGATGCGCCGCCACTTCGTCCGGCACCACCTGAATCACCGTCCGGGGCTGCTGGCCCGCGGTCAGCAGACGCTCAAGCTGAGCACGCATGACGGCGGGCCCGCCGATCTTCCTGCGGAGCGCCTGCTCATCGACGATGAACCACGTGTGCGGGGGGTGCTGGCGTTCCCGGATGGCCTGCCGGGTCATGCGAGCGGCGACAAGGTCGGCCAGGTCGTCCGGCCGCACCGGAGCAAGCATCGCCCGCGCGTACTCCTCCGTCTGCAACAGAGCCGGGATGATCTGGCTTTCAAACGTTGAGATCACTGAAGCGTCGCGCTCCATCTCCACGAACGGCAGGAACCAACTCGGGTAGGCGAACTTGATCACCAGCGGGTAGAAATCCTCGAAGAAGTCGCTGCCGAACGCCACGTCGAGGTCATGTGCCAGATCCGCGCTCGGCACCCGCTTCGCGTTCTCCACGTAGCTGACCATGGCCCCGGTGGTGTGCGCCTTCGTCGCCAACTCCGTTTGCGACCAACCGCGTTCGCTGCGCCGCTTGAGCACCTGCGAGCCGAAGAAGGCCAGCAGGCTTGCGGGAGTCTCCGGTCGGCCGTCGCGGCTGTCCCTCGTCACTGTGCGCGGTCCCCCTCTTTAACTTCCGGACTGTTAAGACGTCACCCCTGGTGAGCGGTGGTCTGCCGGGTGGACAGTCGAGTACACCGCGTAGTTACCCGCTCACGCGGGGTTCGAACGGCCTCAGCGTACGGAGTGTCAGGCATGGCGATGGAGGACCGGCAGGCGGCGGACACGGAGACCCGGGTGCCGGGCTTACCGCAGCGGATCAGAGGGGCGAGTCTCGGCCGCTGCGCCCGTGGGGCCGCGCTCCGCGGCGAGGAGGGCCGAGAGGGAGACGGACAGGGACCACCGCTCAGCTTCCTCCGGAACGAGGTACGCACCATGACCACGCAGTCGCGCATGTTCCCCCGCAGTGCCCGTTCGGTCCGCAGGGCCCGGGACTTCGTCGCCGCGCGGGTGCGCGCGGGGGACCGGGCGGACGACATCCGGGTGTGCGTCTCCGAGCTGGTGACCAACGCGCTGCGGCACACGCCGGCCGGCCACCTCTTCCTCGTACGGGTCCTCGCGCAGGAGCACCTCGTGCACGTCGAGGTGCACGACGCCGGGCGCGGCGAGCCCCGTCTGTGCGCCCCCGCGGACACCGACGACCACGGCCGCGGGCTGCTCCTGGTAGCCGCCCTCGCCGACGACTGGGGCACCGCCGACCGCGACGGGCCCGGCAAGGTGGTCTGGGCCGCGTTTAAACTCCCCGGCCGGGTCCCGCCAGCCTGACCGGCAACCAGCGTTCCCGGTGTCGTCGCGTTGCCGGACAGCAACCGGCCGGACACTACCGTCACCATGACGGCCGCCGGGTCGGGCACCCTCACCGACGCCGTGCAGGCCGGTGAGTACGACCGCGAATCAGGTTAAATCGCCCACCGGGGCAGGCTTGTGACCAGTAACGTGCGCGCGGGAGTCGGCCTGCCATCGCCTTCGCCCCGAGGGCCTCGGTGCGCAAGCGGCGGTGACGAACTCGGGGTAACCCACCCATCAAACCTGCCCAAAACGCCCACGAGGGTCGAGTTTCGCCCGCCGACGTGCACACGGTGGGCCGCCCGCCCGGCACCGCCCCGCCCCGACGCCGGGCCACCGCCGACCCGGCCGCCCCGGCACAGGCGCTCCACCCCCGCCGCCGCAGCGCCGCCGCGGGCTCAGACCGTCGTCGGCATGCGGGCGAACCAGTCCCCCGCCGCGGCGCCGACCTCCTCCAGGGCGCCGGGCTCCGGGAACAGGTGCGTCGCGCCCGGGATCACGCGCAGCTCGTACGGGGCGGTGAGCTGCTGCGCGGCCTCCTCGTTGAGCTTGATCACGGCATCGTCCCGGCCGCCCACGAGCAGCAGCACCGGCGCCCGTACGCCGGCGAGAGCGCCGCCCGCGAGGTCGGGGCGGCCGCCGCGGGAGACCACGGCGCGTACGAGCTCGGGGCGCTCGGCCGCGGTGACCAGGGCCGCCGCGGCGCCGGTACTGGCGCCGAAGAGGCCGAGGGGCAGGTCGGTGGCGCGGGCCGCGAGCCAGTCGGCGGCGCCGCTGAGGCGCCGGGACAGCAGGGTGATGTCGAAGCGGTGCTCGCGGGTGGCCGCGTCGGTCTCGTCCTCGGCCGGGGTGAGCAGGTCGAGGAGCAGGGTGCCGAACCCGCGGTCGTTGAGCTGGGCGGCGACGGCCTGGTTGCGCGGGCTGTGCCGTGAGCTGCCGCTGCCGTGGGCGAACAGCACCAGGCCCGCGGCGTCGTCGGGCAGCGCGAGGTCGCCGGCGAGCCGCGTGCCGGCGATGTGGAGGGACACACTCTCGACGGGCATGACCGCCTCCCGTCTCCCCCCGGGACGACGTTGCTGGGAGTCGGGTACCGGGGGGAGGGCCGGTCAAACCCGGACCGTGCCGGTCAGCCGACCTTCGGGTCCTCCAGCCTCGGGAACAGGATCGCGCCCTTGGTGACCCGCGCGCCCGCCGGGAGGCGGCCCCAGTCGGCCGCCTCCGCGATCCGCTGGGAAGACAGCGCGCCCAGGGACTCCTCCGCGCCCAGCGACGCCCACAGCTGCCGGGACGTACCCGGCATCACCGGGTGCAGCAGGACCGCCACCCCGCGCAGGGCCTCGGCCGCGGTGTAGAGGATCGTCGCCAGGCGGGCCTGGGCGTCCGCCGAGGGGTCCTTCGCGACCTTCCAGGGCTCCTGTTCGGTCAGGTACAGGTTGACCTTCTTGATGAAGTCGAAGACCGCCGCGATGCCGCCCGCGAAGTCCAGCTCCTCGCCGATCCGCCGGTCCGCCTCCGCCGTCGCGTGCGCCAGGCCGTCGACGATCACCTGCTCCGCCGGGCCCGCGGCGGTCGCCGCGGGGAGTGTGCCGTCGAAGTACTTGACGGTCATGGCGCCCACCCGCGACGCGAGGTTGCCGAAGTCGTTCGCCAGCTCGCTGGTGTAGCGGTGGGTGAAGTCCTCCCAGGAGAACGAGCCGTCCTGGCCGTACTGGATGGCCCGCAGGAAGTACCAGCGGTAGGCGTCGACGCCGAAGTGGTCGGTGAGGTCCTGCGGCTTGATGCCGGTCAGGTTGGACTTCGACATCTTCTCGCCGCCGACCATCAGCCAGCCGTTGGCGAAGACGCGGCCCGGCAGCGGCAGCCCGTTGGCCATCAGCATCGCGGGCCAGATCACGGCGTGGAAGCGGAGGATGTCCTTGCCTACGAGGTGGACGTCGGCCGGCCAGGTGGTCGCGAACTTCTCCTCGTCGGCGCCGTAGCCCACGGCCGTGGCGTAGTTCAGCAGGGCGTCGATCCACACGTAGATGATGTGCTTGTCGTCCCAGGGCACGGGCACGCCCCAGTCGAAGGTGGAGCGGGAGATCGACAGGTCGTTGAGGCCCTGCCGGACGAAGCTGACGACCTCGTTGCGGGCGGACTCGGGCTGGATGAACTCGGGGTGGGCCTCGTAGTACTCCAGCAGCTTCGGGCCGTACTCGCTGAGCTTGAAGAAGTAGTTCTCCTCCTTCAGCATCTCCACCGGCTTCTTGTGGATGGGGCAGAGCTGCTGGCCCGCGTACTCCCCCTCGCCGTCGAGCAGCTCGCCCGGGGTCTTGTACTCCTCGCAGCCGACGCAGTACGGGCCCTCGTAGCCGCCCTTGTAGATCTCGCCCTTGTCGTGGAGGTCCTGGACGAACTCCTGCACCCGGTCGGTGTGGCGCTTCTCGGTGGTGCGGATGAAGTCGTCGTTCTTGATGTCCAGGTGTTCCCAGAGGGGCTTCCACGCCTCCTCCACCAGCCGGTCGCACCACTCCAGCGGGCTGACGCCGTGCGCCTCCGCGGTGCGCATGATCTTCTGACCGTGCTCGTCCGTGCCGGTGAGGTACCACACCTTCTCGCCGCGCTGGCGGTGCCAGCGGGTGAGCACGTCGCCTGCGACGGTCGTATAGGCGTGGCCCAGGTGCGGAGCGTCGTTCACGTAGTAGATGGGGGTCGAGACGTAGTACGCCGTCGTCCCCTGCTGCTCTTCTCCAGTGGCCGCCATGCCGAAATCCTAACGGCCACGGGGCGTCGCACTCATCCGATTACGTACGGTGACGAACCGCTGCCCACCGGCACGGGTTCACCCGGAGTTCAGGTCCGCGCCTCTCCGCGGCGGGACTCCGCGCCTAGCGTCCGGCGCGAACTCACAGAAACCGGAGGGGATCGTGCGCAGACTTCTGCCGCTCATCGGCTCGCCGCACCCGGGCGGCCGCTCGGCCATGACCTGTCGCTACCGCTGTGGTGACGCCTGCTTCCACGAGGTTCCGAACACCAGCGACAACGAGTACGCCGGCGACATCGTCGCCCGCGCCGTCTCGCGCCGCGGGGCGCTGCGCGCCGGGGCCGCGGTGACCGTGGTCGCGGCGGGTGCCGGGGTCGTCGGGGCCGCCGCGCCGGCGGCGGCGGCGCCCACCGCGCCGGCCGGCACCTTCGGCCGCGGGCACGGGCACGGCCACGGGCACGGCGGTCACGGGCACGGGCACGGCGCCCGCGGGCTGCGCTTCGACGCCGTCGCGCCCAACACCGACGACGCCGTCACCGTCGCCGACGGCTACGACCAGAACGTCGTCATCGCCTGGGGCGACCCGATCCTGCGCGGCGCCCCCGCCTTCGACCCGGCCCGCCAGACGGCCGCCGCCCAGGCCGGGCAGTTCGGCTACAACAACGACTTCCTCGCGCTGCTGCCGCTGCGCTGGGAGCGCGACAAGCAGCTGCTGGTGGCCAACCACGAGTACACGAGCGAAGAGGTCATGTTCCCCGGCTACGACCCGGAGAACGTCACCCGCGAGCAGGCCGAGATCGCCTGGGCCGCGCACGGCATGTCCGTCGTGGTGGTCGAGGAGGAGGGCCGGTGGGGGCGCGGCGGCAGCCTCCGGGCCGTACCGCGGCATCCGCTGAACCGGCGGATCACCGCCACCACCGAGTTCGAGCTGCGCGGCCCGGCCGCGGGCGGCGACCTGCTCAAGACCTCCGCCGACCCGACCGGCCGGCGCGTGCTCGGCACCCTCAACAACTGCGCGGGCGGCACCACCCCTTGGGGCACGGTGCTCTCCGGCGAGGAGAACTACAACCAGTACTTCGCCAACGCCGGGGCCGTCACCGACCCGGTCGAGAAGCAGCGCCTCGCCCGGTACGGCATGTCCGGCGGTGCTTCGCAGCGCAAGTGGGAGCGGTTCGACGACCGCTTCGACGTCGTCAAGGAGCCCCACGAGCCGAACCGTTTCGGCTGGGTCGTCGAGGTCGACCCGTACGACCCGGACTCCACCCCGGTCAAGCACACCGCGCTCGGCCGCTTCAAGCACGAGGGCGCCAGCGTCCGGCTGACCCGCGACGGCCGCGCCGTCGCGTACTCGGGTGACGACGAGCGCTTCGACTACCTCTACAAGTTCGTCTCCGCCAAGCGCATGATGCGCGGCAACAGCCGCTGGGCGCGCGCCCACAACATGACGCTGCTCGACGAGGGCACGCTGTACGTCGCCAGGCTCACCGGCGACAGCCCGGCCGCCGAGATCGACGGCACCGGCGCGCTGCCGGCGGACGGGGAGTTCGACGGCGGCGGCGAGTGGATCAAGCTGGCCAGCGGCGACCGCTCGTACGTCGACGGCATGACCGCCGAGGAGGTGTACGTCTTCACGCGGCTGGCCGCCGACAAGGCCGGCGCGACGAAGATGGACCGCCCGGAGGACGTCGAGCCCAGCCCGAACAGCGGCAAGGTGTACGTCGCGCTGACGAACAACTCCCGGCGCGGCACCGGCACCGACGCCCCCGCCGACGAGGCCAACCCGCGCAACGCCAACAAGCACGGTCACGTCCTGGAGCTGAGCGAGTGGCGCGACGACCCGGCGTCGACGCGCTTCGGCTGGCGGCTGTTCCTGGTGTGCGGCGACCCGGCCGACCCGTCGACGTACTTCGCGGGCTTCCCGAAGGACAGGGTCAGCCCCATCTCGTGCCCGGACAACGTCACGTTCGACCCGTACGGCAACCTGTGGATCTCCACCGACGGCAACGCGCTGGGCACCCACGACGGGCTGTTCGGCGTGGCGACGACGGGGCGGTACGAGGGCCAGGTCAAGCAGTTCCTGACGGTGCCGGCGGGCGCGGAGACGTGCGGTCCGGTGGTGCAGGAGGACCGCGTGCTGGTCGCGGTGCAGCACCCGGGCGAGGTGGACGGCGCGTCGTACGAGAATCCGGGCTCGGTGTGGCCGGACGGGCCGGGCCGGCCGAACCGCCCGGCGGTCGTCAACGTCTGGCGCGCGCGGGGCGGGCGCATCGGAGCCTAGGGCCTGAACCGTTCCGGGGCGGCCCCGATGCACCCTGACGTCCCCTGACCGGGTCCGAAGCCCGCGGCACGGGCTTCGGAGTCCCGTGCGGGACCCGCGGGTTCGACGGGCCGGGCGGCTCCGCGCGCACGTGTCGGCGTGCGGGGCGGGGCCGCCGGCCCGGGTTCCCCGGTCGAGCATATTAGGTTAGCCTCACCTAAGTCACGCTCGACCGAGGGGAATCCTGCCTTGGCCACCACACCCACCCGCGCCCCGCTCTCCCGCCGCCGCCTGCTCGGCGCCGGCGGCGCGCTCGGCGTCACCGCGCTCCTCGCCGCCTGCGGCGCCGACTCCCCGAGCGGCGGCGCGGACGGCCCGGACGGCGGCTGGTCGTTCACCGACGACCGCGGCAAGAAGGCGGTGGCCGACGCCCGCCCGGAGAAGATCGTCGCCTTCGTCAGCTCGGCGGCCGCGCTGTACGACTACGGGGTGACGTGCACCGCGATCTTCGGCCCGAGCGAGCCGGTCGGCGGCGAGCCCAACCCGCAGGCGGGCGACCTGGACCTGGACGAGCTCGTCAGCCTCGGCGAGGCGTGGGGCGAGTTCAACGTCGAGAAGTACGCCTCGCTCGGCCCCGAGCTGCTGGTCAGCAACATGTTCCCGCCGCCCGACCTGTGGTTCGTACCGGAGGAGAGCCGGAAGAAGATCTTCGCGCTCGCCCCCGCGATCGGGATCAAGGGCGCGCACACGAGCCTGCTGGAACCGCTGCGGCGGTACGAGGAGCTGGCGAAGGCGCTCGGCGGGGACACGGCGAGCGCGCGGGTGAAGGACGACAAGAAGCGGTTCGAGGCCGCCGAGCGCCGGCTGCGGTCGGTGGCGGAGGCCAGGCGGGGGATCAAGGTGCTGGCGATGACCGGCGACCAGGACAACATGTACGTCGCCGTCCCCGGCTCGTACACCGACCTGCACTACTTCCGGGACCTCGGGGTGGACGTGGTGGCGGGGAAGAAGTCCGACGAGTGGGGCTTCTGGGAGTTCCTGAGCTGGGAGAACACCGACAAGTACCACGCCGACCTGATCATGGTCGACAACCGGGCGCAGGCCATGACGCCCGAAGCGCTCGCCAAGAAGCCGACCTGGACCCGGCTCCCCGCCGTCGAGGCGGGGCAGACGACACCGTGGTCGATGGAGGAGCGCTACAGCTACCGGGGGTTCGCGCCGGTGCTCGAACGGCTGGCGGACGCCATCGAGAACGCCGAGAAGCTCGGCTGAAGGGGGCTGGCATGGCCGACACGAGCGCCGCGCCGACGCCGGCGGAGCGGGTGCGCACGATCCTGGCGACGGCGGGGTCGCTGATGGTGGAGACGGACGGCTTCCGCTGCGACCTGGTGGGCCTGCACACGCCGGGCCCGGACCCCGACCCCGCCGCCGAACCGGACCGGCTGCTGCGGCTGCACCCGCCCGCGGACAGCGCGCTCGCGTCCCGGGTGGTCCGCGCCCCCACGGGCGACCTGCCGGTCCGGCTGCACCTGACGGACATCGCCCCGGTGGGCGTACGGGACCGGGTACGGGCCCGGGTGACGCTCATCGGCTGGCTGGCGCCGGAGCGGGCACAGCCGGACGCGGAGCGGCTGACGCTGGGCTTCGACGCGGCGGAGGTGCTGGTGGTGGCGGCGGGAGACGGTACGGGCCCGGCCGCCGGCAGCGGCCCCGCGACCCCCGACGTGGCGGTCGTGGACCCGGACGAGCTGGCCGCCGCCCGCCCCGACCCGCTGGCCGCGCAGGAGTCGGCGATGCTGCTGCACCTGGCGGACTCCCACCGCGACGCGGTCGACGCCCTGACCCGGCTCCTCGACCCGGCGGTGCTGCACGGGGCGGTCCGCGTACACCCCCTGGCGATGGACCGCCACGGCCTCACCCTGCGCCTCGAACACCTCCGCACCCACCGCGACGTCCGCCTCCCGTTCCCGGCCCCGCTGACGGACCCCGCCGAGGCCGGTCCCGCCGTCCGGACCCTCCTCCAGGCCGCCCACCACTGCCCCCGCCGCCCCACCCCCCGGGGGTCCGGCCCGCACTCCTGACGCGGCGGGGAGTCGGCGGCCGGGCAACGGCGGACTCGTAGGCTGTACGGGGGCGGGACCCGTGACTCAGCCGAAGGGGGAGGCATGTCCGAGCGGTGGGGCCTGATCATCGAGGAGACCGACGGCCTCGGCGACCGCAAGTCGATGTCGGCGAACGTCCTGGAGGACTTCACCGGCACGCGCGAGGAGGCCATGGCCCGGCTGGAGGCGCACGCCCGCGCCTACCGGCCCCAGCACCCGGCCAACTCCTCGCACTCCCGGCTGTACCGGACCGCCGACGGCTTCCTCCTGATCAGCAAGGGCTCGATGCGCAGCTACGGCTCCCGCTTCTCCCTGGCCGAGCTGCTGTACGACAGCGTCGAGGCGGAAGAGGCGGAAAAGGCCGCCCGCAAGGCGGAGAAGGAGCGGCGCGCGGCGGAGAAGGCCGAGGCGAAGGCGGCGAAGCGCGCGGAGCGCGAGGCCCGGCGGCGGGGCTGACCCGGCGGGAGCCCCGCGGTACGCGGCGGGCCCGCCGGCACCCTCAGACACGGGCCGGGCTGAGCGGGCGGAAGTTGCCCAGTACGAGCGCGCCGGCGGCGAGGAGGGCCGGGAGGGCGGCCAGGGCGAAGCAGAGGGGGAGCGGGACGCGGCCGATCAGCAGGCCGGTGGCGGCCGTGGCCGAGGCGGTGCCGGCGTTGAGCGCGGTGTTGACCCACGCGCCCGCCTTCGTACGGTCGCCGGGGCCGGCGGACTCGTCGGCGATCAGGTAGGCCGTGGTGATGCCCGGGGCCACGAAGAGCCCGAACAGGGCGGCGCAGCCGAGGAGGACGTACGGGTGCGGGGCCAGGCCCGCGGCGGCGAGGAGAAGGCCCAGGGCCGCGGCGAGTACGGGGAGGCGGCGGGCGCCGGGCGCGCGCCAGGCGACGGCGCCGTAGGCCAGGCCGCCGACGGCGCTGCCGGCGGACATCGCGGCGAGGGTCCAGGGCAGCAGGGCCGCGGCGCCGTGCTCGTCGGCGAAGGCGACGACGAGGAGTTCGAGCGCACCCAGGCACACCCCGACCCCGGCGGCCCCGACGACGGCCTGCCGCAGCGCGGGGTTGCGGCGCAGGACGCCGGAGGGCGCGGAGGCCGCGGACGGCGCGGCGGCCCCGGGCGCGGGCGCGGCCCCCGGCGCGGGCGTCCCGGCCGCCGGCCTCGCGGCGCCCCGGCGCGCCCGCGCCACCGGCGACGACACCAGCGCCAGGGTGCCCACGAGCACCAGCCCCGCGCCCGCCCCCAGCCCCGCGGCCGGCGGCGCCACCGCCACCACCGCGCCGACCAGCAACGGCCCCGTCACCAGCAGCAGTTCCTCCGCGACGGAGTCGAGGCTGTACGCGCGCGGCAGCAGCCGCGCCGGCACCAGGTCGCCCCAGAGCACCCGCATCACCGGCCCCAGCGGCGGCGTGCCCGCCCCGGCCGCCACCGCCAGCGCGACCAGCCCGGCGGCGCCCCCGGCGCCGCTCGCCGCGACGATCGCCAGCGCCGCCAGCAGCACCGCGTACGCCCCGGCCATCGGCGGCAGCGCCCGCCGCGGGCCGTGCCGGTCGACGAACCCGGCGCGTACCGGCGAGAGGGTCACGCTGGTCGCCCCGAAGCACGCGAGGGCGGCTCCCGACACGGCGTACGACCCGGTCGCCTCCTTGACCGACAGCAGCAGGGACAGCGGGACCATCCCGTACGACAACCGGCCCAGCAGGGCGGCGCCGAAGGTGCGGGAGGCATGGGGGACGCGCAGCACGGACGCGTAGGACGGCGCAGACATGGTGGTGTTCCTCAGCAGGAGAAGCGTGCATGGGCGGCGTCGTGCCGCGCCGGGCGGGCGGCGCGGCGGTGCCGGCTCCTATGCACGGGAGAGGAACATGCGGCCGAATCTAGCAGAACGGGACGCGCCCGGGCCCGCCCCCGGTGAGGAGGGCGGGCCCGGGCGGTGGACGGGACCGGTGCCGACGGGCGTTACTTGCGGGCGTACAGGCGCATCGTGATCGGGCCGAAGATCGCCACGATCACGCCCGCCCAGCCCAGGGTCCAGGCGATGTCCGACGCCGGCCAGTCGCCGTGCATCAGGTCGCGGACCGCGGAGGCGAGGTGGGTGACCGGGTTGTTGTTGACGAACGCCTGGAGCCAGCCCGGCATCGTCTTCGGGTCGACGAAGATGTCGCTCAGGAACGTCACCGGGAACATCACCATCATGCTGACGCCCATGACCGACTTCTCCGTACGGAGCAGGAGGCCGAACATCGTCCAGATCCACGAGAACGCGAACGAGAAGACGAGCAGCAGCGCCACCCCCGCGAGCACGCCCCCCACGCCGCCGTCCGGGCGGAAGCCCATGATGAGGCCGATGCCGACCATCACCACCGACGCGATGAGGTAGCGCAGCATGTCGCCGAGCAGGTAGCCGACCATCACCGCGGGGCGCCAGATCGGCAGCGAGCGGAAGCGGTCGAAGACGCCCTTCTCGATGTCGGTGTTGACGGAGACGCCGGTGTACATCGTGATCATGACGACGCTCATCACCAGGATGCCCGGCAGCAGGTACTGCAGGTAGTCCGAGGTGGAGCCCGCCAGCGCCCCTCCGAAGAGGTACGTGTACATCAGCACCATCATGATCGGGAAGGCGGTGACGTCGAAGAGCTGCTCGGGCACGTGCTTGATCTTCAGCACGGCCCGCCAGCCGAACGTCACGGAGGCGGACCACGGTCCCGGCCGCGGCGGCCGCTCCTTGGCCACGAGCAGCTCGGCCAGGCTCTCGGTGGTGACCGGCGCGAGTTCCTCGGTGCGGGTCTGGGTCTCGGTCGCGGTGCTCATGCTGCTGCCTCCTGGGTCTCGGCACCGGCCGGGCGGTCGGTGAGGGCGAGGAAGACCTCGTCCAGGCTGGGCTGGCCCAGCGAGAAGTTGTCGACGGTGATGTCCGCGCGGGCCAGCTCCGCCAGCGCGGCGGCCGCCTGGGCGGCGGCGCCGTGCCCGTTGTCCCCGTCCCCGACCCGGGCGGTCAGCGCCACGGGGTCGGGCTCCAGCTGCACCTGGACCCCGGCCAGGGCGCCCTCCAGCAGGGCGACCGCCTCCGCGCGCTGCGCGGCGTCGCGCAGCCGGAGGTGGACCGAGCCGGCGCCGACGGACGCCTTCAGCTCGCCCTTGGTGCCCTCGGCGATGACCTTGCCGTGGTCGATGACGGCGATACGGGAGGCCAGCTGGTCGGCCTCGTCGAGGTACTGCGTGGTGAGCAGGACGGTGGTGCCCTGCGCGACGACCGCGCGGACGATGTCCCAGACCTGGTTGCGGCTGCGCGGGTCGAGGCCGGTGGTCGGCTCGTCGAGGAACAGCAGGTCGGGGGTGTTGAGGATGGACGCGGCGATGTCGATGCGGCGGCGCATGCCGCCCGAGTAGTTCTTCACCTGCTTCGCCGCCGCCTCGGTGAGGCCGAACGCCTCCAGCAGCTGCGCGGCGCGCACCCGCGCGGCGGGGGGCCGGTGCCCGAGGAGGCGGCCGAGCAGCACCAGGTTCTCGGTGCCGGTCAGGTCCTCGTCCACGGAGGCGTACTGGCCGGTGAGGCTGACCCGGGAGCGCACGTCGTTCGCGTCGTGGACGACGTCCTTGCCGAAGACCCGGGCCTCGCCGCCGTCGGGGCGCAGCAGGGTGGCGAGCATCTTGACGGTGGTGGTCTTCCCGGCGCCGTTGGGGCCGAGGACGCCGTAGACGGTGCCGCGGGGGACGACGAGGTCGACGCCGTCCACCGCGCGGGTCTCGCCGAACACCTTCACCAGTCCCGACGTCTCGATCGCCGGGCCGGACGAGTCATGAGTCATGTCGCTCTTCTCCAGGTTCTCCACCATGTGGCATGCGTGTGATAGGCGCTGATATGTAGTCGTATAAGTACGGTGTCCGCTACGCCACATAGGGGCGCGCCGCGCGGGCCTCCCGCAGCGCGAGACCCCACCAGGTGAGCTGGTCCAGCAGGGCGCCGGCGGCGCGTACCAGCCCGTCCGTGTAGAGAGACCCGCCCGCGGGGAATTTCTCATCGGTGAAGCGCAGGTCTATTCCGACGGAGTCCCGCACGGTCACCGTGTGCAGCTCGGTGAAGACCGAGCGCAGCGCCTCCACCGCGTGCACCCCGTCGCAGCCGAAGCCGTACGACACGAAGCCGACCGGCTTCGCGTGCCACTCGTCGTAGCACACGTCGATGGCCAGCTTGAGCTCCGCGGGGAAGCTGCGGTTGCACTCGGGGGTGACGACGACGAACCCCTCCGCCGACGCCAGCTCCGCCGTGAAGGAGTGCATCGGCCCGGTCGGGTGCTCCGGGTAGCGCGCGGGGATGTCGTAGTCCGCGAGGTCGAGGACGCTGAGCGCCACGTCGCCCCGCTCGCCGGCCAGCCCGTCGAGCCACCGGGCGACGGCCGGGGGGCCGCAGTCGGCCCCGGCGGAGCCACCGACGACGCACGCGACGCGCAGCGGCCCGGACGCACCGGACGTACGGGACGCGCCGGGCGCACGGGACGCGCCCGGTGCGCGGGACGTGCCGCCGGTACCGTCCGTACCGCCGGACTCGCCGTTGTACATCGGACACCTCCCGGGTCGTGGCCGGCGCCGGGCGGTGCGCCCGGGCCGTACACCCGTCAGGCGCCAGAAACCGGCAGGCGCCCGCCAGATCCGATCTAGCGGCTCCGCGCGCCCGCGCACGCCCCCGCCTCCACCTGCGCTTTCACTCCCGCATCCGGCCTTTCATCACGGATGCGTAACGGCATCATGTCCGGGTCGTCCACTGTTCACCCGGCGCTAACCGGAGCCGCCCCGCATGGCCGACTGCCGCCAGTTCGATACAGGACCCGAGTTATGTCCGGATCGATCAGCGGAGAGCATTGAAACCTCCCCCTGAGGAAGGGGATTCCTGACTCAAGCAGCCTGGCGGAACAACGTTCCGTCAGGTCTTCCACCCTCGGCGTCAGCCGGGTTGAGACCAGCCCGGACCAGCATCACGCGCGCGGAGTTCTTGTCCCTGGGCGAGACGGCGCCGCACGCGGTGCAGGCATACGTTCGTTCGGAAAGAGGCAGTGCGTGCTTGGTTCTCGCTCCGCACTTCGCACAGTCCATCGTGGTGTGCGCGGGGTGGATCAGGTGGACGGTGCGCCCGTGCTTGCGGGCCATCTCCACCAGGGCCGTCTTCGCGGCGCCGATCGCCGCGTCCGCGGCCTTGCGCGCCATCGTCGATTTCGCGAGGAACTTCGGCCTGAAGTCCTCCACAGCAAGCTGGTCGTGGTCGATCACGACGTGCTTTGCCCATTTACAGGCGGTGTCCCGGCGCTGCCGGGCCACCTTGGCGTGCAGCTTCGCCGTCCGCGTCTTCGCCGCCTGGTAGCCGGCGGACGCAGGCTGACCGCGTTTCGGTTTCCGGCGAGCCATCATGCGCTGGTATCGGGCGAGTTTCTGCGCCGCCATGCGTCCGTGGCCGGGGTGGGGAAGGTCGTGGGCATCGGATGTCGTGGTCGCCGTTTCCTTGACGCCCCAGTCGATCCCGATCACACGGCCCGTCGCGGGCAACGGCTCGACCGTCGCGGGCACCACGAAGGACGCGTACCAGGAGCCGGTGGCGTCCTGGTAGATACGGACCGACGACGGCTCCGCGGGCAGGTTCCGCGACCACACCACCCGCGCCACGATCCCGCCCGCGAGATGCAGACGCCCGTCCCTCAGACGGAAACCCCGCCGCGTGTAATTCAGGCTCGGCCGCGCCTGACGCTTGGTCTTGAACCGCGGCATTCCCGACCGGCGGGCCATGGGAAGCCGGTCCTTGATGTCCTTCAACGCCTTCGCGCGGGACTTCCCGAAATCCCGGATCACCTGCTGCTGGGGTACGGAATTGCCTTCGCGGAGCCATGGGGTTACCCGCCGTGCCTCGGTAAGCATCCGGTCCAGCGCGGCCGGACCGATCTCCTCACCCCCCGCGTACGCCTTCTTCGAGCGGGCTACCGATTCGTTCCACAGCCACCGGCAACGCGCCCACTCCGCCCGGAGAGCCCGGAGCGCAGTCGCCGACAGGCGCACACGGAAGGTGTGCCGGGCATGCCCGGCACCCTCGCCGGTGATCGCCGCAGATGCCATACGCCCGAACCTACCTGGGAGGACTGACAATTGACCGCTCCTGATCTCTGCGGCCCACACCACCGCCGCGCACGATGGACAGCGGACCGCTCTGGAAAAGATCCGAATACCCGCGCCCTGCCCCGCAGGAACCCGATTCGTCCCAGGCCTGAAGACCGGGGCATCCTCAAAGGAGGCAGGTGAGCCCGATGCAGATGAAGCGGACCGCGGCCCGCCTGGGTGCCCTCCTCCTCGCCCCGGCCGCCGTCGCCTCCCTCGCCTCCTGCGGCGGTGAGAGCGAGGCGAGCGCCGGCGCGGAGGAGTCCCGGCTCACCGGGACGGTCCTGATCGACGGCTCCAGCACGGTCGAGCCGCTGACGAAGCTCGCCGGCGAGCGCTTCGGCCGGCAGGAGCGGGGGGTACGGGTCAAGGTCGAGGCGTCCGGCACCGGCGGCGGCTTCGACCGGTTCTGCGCCGGCGAGACCGACATCTCCGACGCCTCCCGGCCGATCAACGACTTCGAGACCCAGACCTGCGCCAACTGGGACGTGCCGTACCGCGAGCTGACCATCGCCAACGACGCGCTGACCGTCGTCGTCCCGAAGTCCAACGACTGGGTCGACTGCCTCACCACCGACCAGCTCAGGCGCATCTGGGAGCCCGGTTCCGAGCTGGCCAGCTGGGCGGAGGTCGACCCCGCGTTCCCCGACGAGCCGCTCCAGCTCTACGGGCCGGACACCGACTCCGGCACCTTCGACTACTTCACCGAGGCCATCAACGGCGAGGAGAAGGCGTCCCGCGCCGACTTCACCCCGAGCAGCGACGACAACACGCTCGTCCAGGGCGTCGCGGAGCACTCCGGCGGGCTCGGCTACTTCGGCTTCACCTACTTCGCCGGCAACCGCGACAAGCTGCGCGCGCTGGAGATCGACGCCGGCGACGGCTGCGTCGCGCCCAGCACGGCGTCCGTCCAGGACGGCTCGTACCGGCCGCTGGCCCGGCCGCTGTTCATCTACCCCTCGGCGAAGGCGCTGGAGCGACCCGAGGTGGAGGCGTTCGTGGAGTTCTACGTGGAGAACCACACCGAGTTCGCCTCGCAGGCCGGCTACATCCCCCTCAGCAAGGCCCAGGAGAAGACCCTCCAGCGCGATCTGGCGCGGCTCAAGGACCACCGCACCCGGCCCGGCGGCGCGGGCGACACCGGCGGCGACTCGGGCGGCTCCGGCGGCCTGTGAGCCGGCCCGCGAGGGCTCGGCGGGGGTCTCGAAAGGGGGCGGGCGGTGCCGTGATCACGCCGTTCATAACGGGCCGATAACGGCATCACGCACCCCTGTTCCGATGTTCACCTTCAGTTAACCGCCACCACCGGCCGAGTCCGCCGACACGGAATTTCATGAGACACGACGAAGGGGGTGGTGACCGACCGATGGACACACCGGCGATACCCGGCCAGCGACACGGACAGAGTCCGGGCCACGGACATGTCCTGCTGCTCGCCGATCCGGACGAACAGGTGGCGCACGATCTCGCGGAGCACCTGTCGGGCCATCAGGTGAAGGTCGTCTTCTGCTCCGACGGGGCCGAGGCGCTCCTCCAGGTGGGCCTGCAGTCACCCGACGCCCTGCTGGTCAGCGCCAAGCTGCCGCTCGTCCCCGGCGCCCGGGTGGTGGAGGTGCTGCGGCGCCGCAGCGCCACGCCCGTCATCATCGGGGTCGGCCCCGACGACGCGGAGGACGCCGTCGAGGCGCTCACCGCGGGGGCCAGCGCCTGCGTCGCCCGTCCGTACCGGCCGTACGAGGTCCTGAAGATGCTCGGCGTCGCCAGCCCGGCGACGTACGACGTGGACCAGACGGTCGCCTCCGGTCCGTACAGCGTCAACCCCGCCACCTTCGAGGCCCGCGTCGACGGCCGGCTGGTGCAGCTGCCGCTGCGCGAGTTCAAGCTGCTGCACCTGCTGGTGGCCAACTCCGAGAAGGTCGTCACCCGCGACCAGATCAGCGCCGAGCTGTGGGGTGGCAGCGCGCCGAAGTCCAACACGATCGCCGTGCACATCCGCCGGCTGCGCGACCGCATCGGGGACAACCCGCACGATCCCCGGATCATCCTGACCGTCCGCAACGTCGGCTACCGCTTCGTGCCGCCGACCGCGGACCTCCCCTAGACCCCACATGCCCGTATGTCTCGATTTGTTTGTACTCAAGCCGCCTCTGGAGTGCGGCCTCAGGAAGGAAAGTCCCCAGTGAAGTCTCAGCGCAAGATCCGGTACCGCACCGCCGCAGGCGTCCTCGCCCTCTCCAGCGCCCTCGTCCTCTCGGCGTGCGGCTCCGACGACAACTCCGACTCCGGCGACGACAACGGCAGCGGCGAGAGCAGCGCCGCCGCCGGCGGCGGCGACATCACCTGCGGCGGCAGCGGCGAGCTGCTCGCCTCGGGCTCCAGCGCCCAGGACAACGCGATCCAGCAGTGGGTCGCCGACTACCAGGCCGCCTGCCCCGACGTGACGGTCAACTACAAGCCGGTCGGCTCCGGCGCCGGTATCGAGGAGTTCCTCAGCGGCCAGACCGCGTTCGCGGGCTCCGACTCCGCCCTGGAGCCGGCGGAGGTCGAGAAGTCCATGGAGGTCTGCAAGGACGGCAAGGGCATCAACCTGCCGATGGTCGGCGGCCCGGTCGCTGTCGCGTACCACCTGGAGGGCGTGGACGAGCTGGTGCTCGACGCCGAGACCATGGCGAACGTGTTCAGCGGCGAGATCACCAACTGGAACGACGAGGCCATCGCCAAGCTGAACCCCGACGCCGAGCTGCCCGACACCAAGATCCAGCCGGTGCACCGCTCGGACGAGTCCGGCACCACCGACAACTTCACCGCCTACCTCAACACGGTGGCCAAGGACGCCTGGCCGCACGAAGCGGACAAGAAGTGGCCGATCGAGGGCGGCCAGGCCGCCTCCGGCTCGGCCGGGGTGTCCTCGCAGGTGAAGCAGACCGACGGCGCCATCTCGTACATGGAGATCTCGCACGCCGAGGCCAACGACCTGACCACCGTCCTGCTGGACACCGGCGCCGCCGAGCCGGTCGCGGCCACCGTGGAGAACGCCTCCACGGCCATCGGCGTCGGCGAGCGGGTCGGCGAGGCGCCCGACATGGAGCTGGAGCTGGACTACGCCACCAAGGAGGAGGGCGCGTACCCGATCACCCTGGTGACGTACGAGATCGTGTGCGACAAGGGCAACAAGCCCGAGTCCCTGGACGCGATGAAGTCCTTCCTCAGCTACACCGCCAGCGAGGCGGGCCAGCAGTCGGTCATCGACGTCGGCTACGCCCCGCTGCCCGCCGACATGGCCACCGAGGTCGCCAAGACCGTCGACAGCCTGTCCTGACTGCCCTGAACCGCCCTCCCGCCGGCCGGCGAACCACCCCGTCCGGCCGGCGGGGGGCCATCCGGTGCACCGCCGCCGGGACGCGGGCGCGGACCGCGCCATCGCCCCACACCAGACCGGAGATTCCCGTATGACTGCTCCACCCACCGACATCGACACCCCCGCTCCACCACCGCCACGGGTCCTGCTGGCCGACGGCAAGGGCGGCTCCCGCCGCGGCGACAAGGTCTTCTCCGGCCTGTCCAAGGGGTCGGGGATCACCCTGCTGCTGATCATGGGCGCGATCGCGGCGTTCCTGGCGTACCGCGCGTCCCTCGCCCTCGCGGACAACGAGGGCAACTTCCTCACCACCTTCGAGTGGGACGCCAACTCCGTCCCGCCGAAGTTCGGCATAGCCGTGCTGGCCTTCGGGACGGTCGTCTCGTCGGTCATCGCCATGGTCATCGCGGTGCCGGTCGCGGTCGGCATCGCGCTGTTCATCACCCACTACGCGCCGCGGAAGCTGGCGGCGCCGATCGCGTACGTCATCGACCTGCTGGCCGCCGTCCCGTCCATCGTCTACGGCCTGTGGGGCGCCCTGTTCCTCGTGCCGCACCTGGTCGGCCCGTACGAGTGGCTGGACCGGTACCTCGGCTGGACCGTCGTGCTGTCCTTCGACGGGACCGCGCCGCGCTCGCTGATGACCGCGGGCATCCTGCTGGCCGTGATGATCCTGCCGATCATCACCAACGTCAGCCGCGAGGTCTTCGCGCAGACCCCCCGCCTCCAGGAGGAGGCCGCGCTGGCGCTGGGCGCCACGCGCTGGGAGGTCATCCGCACCACGGTGATCCCGTTCGGGCGCTCCGGCGTCATCTCCGCCTCGATGCTGGGCCTCGGCCGCGCGCTGGGCGAGACGATGGCGGTGGCCACGGTGCTGTCCCCGTCGGCGCTGCTGTCGGCGGAGATCCTCCAGGCGGGCGGCGGGACGTTCGCGCAGAACATCGCCGCGTCGTTCGGGGAGTCCGGGCAGTTCGGGCGGGACGCGCTGATCGCCTCCGGCCTGGTCCTGTTCGTCATCACGCTGCTGGTCAACGGCGCCGCCCGGCTGATCATCGCGCGCCGCAAGGAGTACTCGGGGGCCGACGCATGAGCGCGACGCAGATGGCGGCCGGCCAGGCCGACCGCACCGACCGGCTCGGCATCCGGCAGCCGCGGCTGCCGCGCTGGGCGCCCGCGGGCATCGCGGCCGGCGCCGCCGCCGCGGGCTCGCTCATCGGCGTGCTCGCCGACCTGGGCAACCGCGTCCAGTGGGGCCTGATCGCGGCGATCCTCTTCGTCCTCGCCCAGTACGTCGTCTCGGCGGTCGTCGAGGGCGGCCGGCAGGCGCGGGACCGGCTGGCGACCGCCCTGGTGTGGGTGGCGTTCCTGCTGGCCGTCATCCCGCTGGCGTCGCTCATCTGGGAGACCGTCAGCAAGGGCGTCAAGGTCGCCGACGGCTACTTCCTCACCCACTCCATGAGCGGCGTGGTCAACATCTCGCCCGGCGGCGGCGTCTACCACGCGCTGCTCGGCACCATCGAGCAGGTGCTGATCGCCACGCTCATCGCCACCCCGATCGGGCTGCTGACCGCCGTCTACCTGGTGGAGTACGGCCGCGGGGCGCTGGCGAAGGCGGTGACGTTCTTCGTCGACGTCATGACGGGCATCCCGTCGATCGTCGCGGGCCTGTTCGTCCTCAGCCTGTGGATCATGATCCTGGACTTCGGCTACTCCGGCTTCGCCGGCGCGCTGGCGCTGGCGATCCTGATGATGCCCGTGGTGGTGCGCTCCACCGAGGAGATGCTCAAGCTCGTCCCGAACGAGCTGCGGGAGGCGTCGTACGCCCTGGGCGTGCCGAAGTGGAAGACGATCCTGAAGGTCGTCCTCCCCACCTCCATCGGCGGCATCACCACCGGCGTCATGCTCGCCGTGGCCCGCATCACCGGCGAGACCGCCCCCGTGCTGCTGCTCGTCTTCGGCAGCCCGGCGATCAACAACAACCCCTTCGACGGCGGTCAGGCGTCCCTGCCGCTGTACATCTACCAGCAGTGGGCGGCGGGCACCGAGGCGTCGTTCGACCGCGCCTGGGCGGCCGCCCTGGTGCTCATCGTCTTCGTGATGCTCCTCAACCTGCTGGCCCGCGGCGTCGCCCGCTGGAAGGCCCCGAAAACCGGCCACTGACGGCCACGGGAGAAGTGATCTGACATGGCCAAGCGCATCGACATCAGCGGCCTCACCGCGTACTACCGCGACTTCAAGGCGATCGAGGACATCTCGATGGCCGTCGAGCCGAAGTCCGTGACCGCCTTCATCGGCCCGTCCGGCTGCGGCAAGTCCACCTTCCTGCGCACGATCAACCGCATGCACGAGGTCATCCCCGGCGCGCGGGTGGAGGGGAAGGTGCTGCTGGACGACGAGAACCTGTACGGGTCCGGCGTCGACCCCGTCTCCGTACGGCGCGTGGTGGGCATGGTCTTCCAGCGGCCCAACCCGTTCCCGACGATGAGCGTCTACGAGAACGTCGCCGCGGGCCTCAAGCTCAACGGCCGCTACCGCAAGTCCGAACTGGACGACGTGGTCGAGAAGTCCCTCCGCGGCGCGAACCTGTGGAACGAGGTCAAGGACCGCCTCAACCGCCCCGGCTCCGGCCTGTCCGGCGGCCAGCAGCAGCGCCTCTGCATCGCCCGCGCCATCGCCGTCGAACCCCAGGTCCTCCTCATGGACGAACCCTGCTCGGCCCTCGACCCCATCTCCACCCTCGCCATCGAGGACCTCATAGCCGACCTCAAGCAGCGGTTCACGATCGTCATCGTGACGCACAACATGCAGCAGGCGGCCCGGGTCTCCGACCGCACCGCGTTCTTCAACCTCGCCGCCGTCGGCGAGCCGGGGCGGCTCATCGAGATCGACGAGACCGACAAGATCTTCTCGAACCCGTCGGTGCAGGCGACCGAGGACTACGTCTCCGGCCGCTTCGGCTGAGCCCACGACTCCGGCCGGTGTTCCGGGGGGACACCGGCCGGCCGAGCCGTCTTGCGGTGCTGCCTGGCGGTGCCGCCGCAAGACACCGGGGCCCGCCCCGTCCGCGGGGCGGGCCCACCCGCTCTACTCCTCCGCCATCGCCGCCTCCGCGGGGCGCGTGCGGAGGGCCGCCCAGCCGGGCAGCAGGGTGGCGGTGAGGGCGAGGGCGACGGCGCCGGCGACCGTCGCGCCGTAGATGGACAGCGGGCCGGAGGGGAGCAGGCTGTCCGCCGCGGCGTGGCTGAACGGCACCAGCGCGGTCGCCGCGGCCGCCGTGCCGAGAACCACGCCGATCCCGGCGACGATGAGCGCCTCGATCGTCAGCATCCGCAGCACCTGCCGCCGGGTGGCGCCGGCGAGCCGCTGGAGCCCGAACTCGCGGCGGCGGCCGGAGACGGAGAGCACCAGGTTGTTGACCACGGAGATCGCGGTGTACGCCACGATCATGCCGAGGATCAGGTAGTTCACCCACGCCTGGGTCTCGGTGTCCTCGATGTTGGCCTCGATCAGCTCGTCCCGGTCGGTGACGGCGGTGCCGGGGTGGTCCGCGAGGACCTTCTCCAGGCTCGCGGTCAGCCCGGCGGCGCCGACGCCGTCCTCGGCCCGTACGAGAACCTGCTGCGGCAGCCCGCCGTCGGTGTGCCCGGCGAGGAGGTCCACGGGCAGGAACACGGTGTCGTAGCCGTCGCGGCCGTCGAAGAGGACGGCGATGCGCAGGTCCGCCTTCGTGCCGTCGCCGAAGCGGACCTCGACGGTGTCGCCGACGCCCCGGCCGCCGGCCGCGCCCTCGGGGAGGGCGACCGTCCGGCCGGTGAGGCCGGCGACGTCGCCGGCGACCGGGTCGAGGGCGGTGGTCTGCGCGGCGCCGCGGGCGTCGATGCCCTGGAGGGGTACGCCGTCCTCGTCGCCGACGCCGTCGATCCAGCCGGTGCCGGTGACGTACGCGCCGGCGGCGGCGACCCCGTCCGCGGCGCGGACCTCGGCGGCGAGCGCCGGGTCGAGGGTGCCGGCCGGGGACTCGACGACGGCGTCGGCGCGGAGGGTCTCGGCGTACGCCTCGCGGGACGCGTCGGTCTGCGTGGTCTGGAGGTACAGGTTGCCGGTGGCCATGGCGACGGCCAGCATCACGGGCGTGACGACGCCGGCCATCTTCACGGCGCGGGCCCGGGCGGTGGCGACCGCCAGTTCGCCGCTCGCGCCGGTGAACGCCCGGACCGGGCCGGAGACCAGCGCGGTGCACAGCTTCGTCAGGCCGGGGCCGAGGAGCGCGAGGCCGATGGCGGCGCAGAGGATCGTGGGGCCCGCGGTGCTGGCGGCGATCGGGCCGGCGAAGAGCGTCCAGGTCAGGATCGCCAGCGCGGCCGCACCGCCGAGGAACACCAGGGCCAGCACGATACGCAGCGGGTGCGCCCAGCGGTTCCCGAGCGTCACCTCCGCCATCGCCTCCACCGGCTTGATCTTCACGCCGCGCCGGCCGCCGAGCCAGCCGCCGAACAGCGCGGTCAGCAGCAGCGCCCCGCCCGCGGCGACGGCGGGGATCCACCCCTGCTCGTACGAGACCGCCTCGGAGACCACGCCGCTGCCGGTGAACTCCTCGAACAGCCGCTCCCCCGCCGGCGGCCCGGCGAACCAGCCCAGCGCCGCGGCGACCAGCGCCACCAGCAGCGTCTCGGCGAGCAGCAGCCGGCGCAGCTGGCGCGGGGTGCCGCCGATGGTGCGCAGCAGGGCGAACTCGCGGCGGCGGCGGTCGACGGACAGCGCGACGGCGCCGGAGACGACGAAGGCGGCGACGACGGTGGCCATGCCGCCGAAGGCGCCGGCGACGGCGATCAGGTCCTCCCTGCGGGTGAGCACCTCGGGGTACTCGACGGCGCCGCGGTCGTCGCCGCCGACCACCTTCGCCGGGGTCTCCCCCGCGGCGGCGTGGTCGCGGACGACGTCGCCGAGCCGCTCCTTCAGCGCGCCGTGGCCGGTGCCCGGCGCCGCCGTGACGGCGATGTCCGCGACCGCGGGGGCGAGGGCGCGGGCCCGCTCGTCGGTGAAGAACACGGCGCCGCGGCCGACGGCGTGCCCGGTACGGACCACGCCCGTCAGCCGGTACGCCTCGGCGCCGCCGCGCGCCGCGACGCGCACCTCGTCGCCGGGGCGGAGGCCGTACGCGCCGGCGGTGGCCTCGTCGAGGACCACGTCGCGGGGGCCGTCCGGCGCGCGGCCGGCGGTCAGCTCGTACGGGGTGACGGCGGCGGAGGACCAGCCGTGGCCCCGCGCCTCGGGGGCGTCCCCGTCCCCGAGGACGGCGGCGGCGAAGACCCGCTCGGGGACCGCGCGCTCCACGCCGGGGACGTCGCGTACGGCTTCGGCCAGGGCCGGGTCGAGCGGGGGGCGCTCGTCGAGGACGACGGTCTCGTCGCCGCGGGGGCGCTCCCGGTCGCCGGCGACGACGAGGTCGGCGCCCGCGAGCCGCTGCGCCGGCGCGTTGTTGCGTACGCCGGTCTCCAGCAGACCGCCGCAGGTCATCACGATGACGGTGCCCAGAAAGAGCGCCAGGAAGGTCGCCGACAGCGCGGCGGTCCGGTGGCGGAGCGTACGGAAGGCCATGGCCCACATGGGACGGATTCCCCTCTGCGATGTCGGATGACATCAACGTAGGAATTTCCGTCCGCGGGCCCCATGGGATGCCCACCCGGCTCCGGGGTGTACCTGGCACCACCTAAGGCCCGGGGGCCCGCCGGGCGCCGCTTCCGCCGCCTACTTGGGCTGCGGCTTGCGCAGCGCGATGTGCAGCTCGCGCAGGCGCGCCTCGTCGACCTCGCTCGGCGCGCCCATGAGGAGGTCCTGCGCGTTGCCGTTGAGGGGGAAGGCGATCGTCTCGCGGATGTTCGGCTCGTCGGCCAGCAGCATCACGATGCGGTCGATGCCGGGCGCGATGCCGCCGTGCGGCGGGGCGCCGAAGCGGAAGGCGCGCAGCATGCCGCCGAACTCGCGCTCGACGTCGTCCCTGCTGTAGCCCGCGATGCCGAACGCCTTGAACATGACCTCCGGCTCGTGGTTCCGGATCGCGCCGGAGGACAGCTCGACGCCGTTGCAGACGATGTCGTACTGGTACGCGAGGATGTCCAGCGGGTCCTTGCCCTCCAGCGCCTCGACGCCGCCCTGGGGCATGGAGAAGGGGTTGTGGGAGAACTCGATCGCGCCCGTGTCCTCGTTCTTCTCGAACATCGGGAAGTCGACGATCCAGCAGAACCGGTAGACGTCCTCCGCGAACCGCCCGGCGCGCTTCGCGGCCTCGACGCGCACCGCGGCCATGATCTTCGAGACCTCGTCGGTCTCCCCGGCCCCGAAGAACACCGCGTGCCCGGCGGCCAGGCCCAGGCGCTCGGTGAGCACCCGCACGTTCTCCTCGGTGAGGAACTTCGCGATCGGCCCGGTCAGCGCGCCCCCCTCGCCGACGCGCACCCACGCCAGGCCCTTCGCGCCCTGCTCGACGGCGTAGTCGCCGAGGGCGTCGAAGAACTTGCGCGGCTGGTCCTGCACGGCGGGCACCGGCAGGGCGCGTACGTGCCGGCCGGCGAACGCCTTGAAGTCGCTGCCGGCGAAGACGTCCGTGACGTCCGTCAGCTCCAGCTCCGCGCGCAGGTCCGGCTTGTCCGTGCCGTACTTCGTCATCGCCTCGCGGAACGGGATCCGCGGGAACGGCGACGTGACGTGCTTGCCGTTGCCGAACTCCTCGAACAGCTCCGTCATCACCTTCTCGATGACGGCGAAGACGTCCTCCTGCTCGACGAAGCTCATCTCCATGTCGAGCTGGTAGAACTCGCCCGGCGAGCGGTCGGCGCGGGCGTCCTCGTCGCGGAAGCAGGGCGCGATCTGGAAGTAGCGGTCGAAGCCGGCCATCATCAGCAGCTGCTTGAACTGCTGCGGGGCCTGCGGCAGCGCGTAGAACGTGCCGGGGTGGAGCCGGGAGGGGACCAGGAAGTCGCGGGCGCCCTCGGGGGAGGTGGCCGAGAGGATCGGGGTCGTCAGCTCGTTGAAGCCGAGGGCCGTCATCTTCTGCCGGATGGCGGTGACGACCGCGGTGCGCAGCATGATGTTGCGGTGCATGCGCTCGCGGCGCAGGTCCAGGAAGCGGTACTCCAGCCGGCGCTCCTCGCCGACGCCGTCCTCGGCGTTGATCGTGAACGGGATCTGCTCGGCGCCGCCGAGCACCTCGACGTCGCCGACCTCGACCTCGACCTCGCCGGTGGGCAGCTCGGGGTTGACGTTCTCGGCGCCGCGGGAGACGACGCGGCCGTCGATCCGTACGACGGTCTCCTTGGTGAGGTGCGCCAGCGCCTCGTTCGCGGGGGTGCCGGGGCGGGCGACGAGCTGGACGATGCCGTAGTGGTCGCGCAGGTCGATGAAGAGGATGCCGCCCAGGTCGCGCCTATTGTGCAGCCAGCCGGAGAGGCGGACGTCGCCGCCGACGTCGCTCGCGCGCAGCTCGCCACAGGTGTGGGACCGGTACCGGTGCATCATCTATCCAGTTCGTCCGACTCGTCGTCTTGGCTCTGCTCAAACTTCGGCAGAGCCAGACTACCGCCCCCCGCTTCCCCGGCCGCACGCGGGCAATCACCTTAAAATAGGGCAATGCGCACCGAGGAGGTCCTGGCTGCCGTCGGCACCGGGGTGTGGAGCTGGGACACCGCCTCCGGCACCGTGACGATGGACGCCGAGGCCGCCCGGCTCGTGGGGCTGCCCGCGCGGCGGACGGAGACGACGGCGGCCGCCGTGCGGGGCCGCTGTCACGGGATGGACTACGTCGAGCTGGCGGGGGCGATGGACCTGGCCCGCACGGAGGGCACCGTGGCGGAGGCGCAGCTGCGGATCGTGGACGAGCGGGGGGCGGTGCTGCGGGTCGTACGGACCAGGATGCGGCCGTTCCGCGACGGGCGGGCGGTGGACGGGGGCCACGGCGGGCCGGGGCGGGCGGGCCGCGAGGGGCGGGAGGGGCGCGAGGGCCGGGAGGGGCGCGAGGGCGGACCGGGAGAGGAAGGGGACCCCGCCGACGACGTCCTCCTGTCCGGAACCGTGCAGGAGGTCGTCGAGCCCCTGCCCGGCGCCAGCGCCGGCACCTCACCACCGTCCCCGCTGACCAGCGACTGGCGGCTGTCGCGCGAGGCGTTCCTGCTCGACGCCGGCCGCGCCCTCGCCGAGTCCCGCGGCACCGACCAGGTCCTGCGCGTCGCCGGCTCGCTGTCGATGCCCGGGTTCTCACCCGACGGCATGGCCGTCTTCGGCGTCCGGGGCGACCGCCTCACCCTCATCGGCCAGCACGGCTACCGCCCCGAGGACGAGGGCTCCTTCGCCGACATCCCCCTCGACTCCGACTACCCGGGCTGCGTCGCCGTCCGCACCGGCCGCGCGATCTACATCGCCGGCCGCGAGGAGTACCGCCGCCGCTTCCCGCGCGCGTGGCGGCTCGCGGGGCGGCTCGGCCGGCGCTCGTGGGCGTACGTACCGCTCATCGTCGCCGGCCGGGCCATCGGCGTATGGCTCGCCGCCTTCTCGCACCCCGCGCCCTTCACGCCCGACGAGCGCTCGGTGCTCACCACCGTGGCGCGCATGCTGGCGCAGGCGCTCTCCCGCGCGCAGGTGCACGAGTCCGAGCGCGAGCTGTCCGCCGGGCTCCAGCGCAGCCTGATGCCGGAGGAGGTGCCGCCGACGCCCGGCATGACGGTCGCCGCCCGCTACGTGCCGACCGGCGGCGGGCTGGAGATCGGCGGCGACTGGTACGACGTGATCTCACTGCCCTCCGGCAAGACGGCGCTGGTCATCGGCGACGTCCAGGGCCACGACGTGCGGGCGGCCGGGCTGATGAGCCAGCTGCGCATCGCCATCCGCGCGTACGCCTCCGAGGGCCACCACCCCGACGCCGTACTGACCCGCGCCTCGCACTTCCTCACCCAGCTCAACCAGCGCGAGGGCCTCGACGGCGACGGCCCGCCCGACGACGCCGACCCCCGCTTCGCCACCTGCCTCTACATCCTGGCCGACCCGGCCACCGGCACCCTCACCATCGCCCGCGCCGGCCACCTCGACCCGGCGATGGGCATCGGCGACGGCACCCTCCTCGTCCGCCCCACCGAGGGCGGCCTCCCCCTCGGCGTCGTCGAGGACCCCGACTACCCCGTCACCCGGCTGGTCATGGAGCCCGGCGAGCTCATGCTGCTGTGCAGCGACGGGCTCATCGAGACCGGCGGTCACGACCTGGAAACCGGCCGCGACCGGCTGCGCCGGGTCTTCGCCGGGCACGTGGGCGACGACCTGGAGACCCTCGCGGACGCCCTCATCGACGCCGTCAGCGGCCCCCACTCGCACGCCACCCCCGGCCCGCACGCCGAACGCCGCGAGGACGACATCGCCCTCGTCCTGATCACCCGCGACATCCCCATGCGCGAACCCGGCGGCCCCGGCACGGGCCGCCACATGCACCTCACCGTCCCCCAGGCGGAGCAGCAGCGCACCGCCGACGCCCGGCACGAACTCCGCGCGATGCTCTTCGACTGGGCGACCCCCGCGCAGGTCGACTCCGCCGAGCTGGTCCTCTCCGAGCTGGTCGCCAACGTACTCCTGCACACCGACAGCGACGCCGACATCAGCGCCGACGTCACGGGCCCCCGCGGCGACCGCACCCTGCGCGTGACGGTCGCCGACGCCGACACGGGCCTGCCGCACCTGCGGCACCCGGGGGAGCTGTCGTCGTCGGGGCGGGGACTGTTCCTGTTGCAGGAGCTGTCCGGCGACTGGGGCACGGAGCCGCGGGGCGAGGGCAAGGAGGTCTGGTGCGAGTTCCGCGAGGAGGGCTGGCCGACCCTCTGACCTCAGAGGGGCTGGGTCCAGACCTCGTCGAGGGTCTCGAACCGGGGGCGGGGGAAGACCTGCGCGACGGGCGGGAAAGGGCCGAAGTCCGCTTCCGTGAGAAGCCGGTACAGGAACTCCGTGGCCGGCATCTCATACCGCAGCCACTCGCCGGGCGGCGCGTCCGGCACGTGCACGAGGACCGGCCACGACCCCGGATCGCCGTCGTCCGCGAGCCAGAAGAACAGCTCACGCCCCTCCGCCGACGCCCACTCGATCAGTCCGCCGGAGCCGGGTTCATACAGGCGGTAGGGCGCGTAGAGCGACCGGGCGCTCCCGGCGAGGAGCCCGCTCCTCGTTCCCTCCAGCCGCCGCTTCCAGTGCCGGACGAGGTCGTCCGGTCCCCCCTCCTCGTCCACCGCCATGATCTCGACGAACCTGGAGAACACCCCGACGCCGAAGGCCTCGCAGAGGGCCTTGTAGTCGGCGGGAAGCCGGGTGCCCAGCTCCCCCTCGGCCCGCCGCCAGTCCATCCCGAAGCACCCGGAATCCCGGCCCGTGGCGGCCAGCAGCTTCTGAACCCACACGTGGAAATCCTTCCGGCCCCGGGACGAGCCGACAAGCCCCGGCCCACACACGGCCCAGGGCTCTCCGAGCACGGCCGCGCACTCGTCCACGTGGTTGATCTCGACCAAGCGCTGATCATGCGCGCGCAGGCTGGATTGACGCCCGTCGCACGGGGGGAGAATCCAGCGTCCGCCGCGATGTCACCGTGGCCCACACGCACTTACCCACTCCCTGGCGCTTCTCCACGCCCCAGGCGGACGCCAGTTCCGCCACCAGCATCAGTCCGTAGCCACCGGACTCGTCCGGCGTCCGCGGCACGGGCCGGTCGTCGGAGACGTCGTGCACCTCGATGCGCACCCCGCCGTCCAACCGCAGGAACCGGGTGTGGATCTCCCGGCCCGGCGGCACCCGCGCATGCATC
>NZ_JBMDLF010000004.1:0-647288 GCF_048656465.1 Streptomyces sp. MAR4 CNX-425
CAGCAGTGCGTCCTCGCCGGCCATCCCTTTGATCTGCCGCAGCGCGTCCGCGACGTCGTCGGCGAAGTCGTGCAACTCCCGGGCGAGTTGTTTGACCCGCTCCGGATCCCCCGGAGTGGGGTCGTCGTCCAGGTCCAGCACATGCCAGTCCGTTGGCCGAACTCCCACCCGTGCTCCTTTCAGCGATCCCGGATGGAAGACGCACGGTTTTCGGCCAACGGTTCCTCAGGTGTTCAGGTGGCGGCGCAGGCCCCGGATGCGGTTGCTGGTGATCGCGTCGACGCCCATCGCCGTCAGGCGGCGCCAGTTGCGCGGCCAGTCCACCGTCCAGCAGGACACCCGGTAGCCCGCCTCGTGGTCCTCGCGGACCGTGGCCTCGTCGAGCAGGCCGAAGCGGTAGTTGAGCCAGTGCGGGCGCAGCCGCCGGAGCAGGCCCGCGCGGTACGGGACGGGGGAGGAGCAGGTGAGCGCTATCTCGGCCTCGGGGTGTGCGGCGCGGACGGCGAGGAGGGCCGCGGTGCCGCCGCAGTAGTACGTGCGCTCCGCCGCGTCGCTGTCCAGCACCTCCGCGAGGGCCGGCTCGGCGGCGGCCGGGTCGGGCAGGTCGATGAAGGAGCGCACGCCCGGGCTCTCCGCCATGACCTTCAGCGCCTCGCGCAGCGTCGGGATGCCGCCGCCGGAGCGCTCCTGGACCTCCTCGTACGACAGCGAGGCCAGCGCCACCTCCTGGTCCCACAGCCGTTGCAGCGTGCGGTCGTGCAGCAGCACCGGCACGCCGTCCCCCGTGAGCCGGACGTCGAACTCGACCGCGTCCGCGCCCGCCGCCGCGGCCGAGCGCAGCGAGCCGAGGGTGTTCTCGCGGACCACGTACGGGTCGCCGCGGTGGGCGACGGCCAGCACGGGGGCGGGGGCCGGGCCGGTCACGGGGCGGCCTGGGTCGCGGGCCGGGGGGCGGGGCCGGGCCAGGCGGCGAGGTAGGCGTCGATCTCCGCCGCCAGCGCCGCCTTCGCGGCCGGCGGCATGAACGACGCCTCGACGGAGTTCCGCGCGAGCGCCGCGACCCCGGCCTCGTCGAGGCCGAGGAGGCGGGCGGCGACGCCGTACTCCGTGTTGAGGTCGGTGCCGAACATCGGCGGGTCGTCGCTGCCCAGCGCGACCAGCACGCCGGCGTCGGCGATCTGCCGCAGCGGGTGCTCGTCGAGCGACGGGACGGCCTTCGTGGCGACGTTGGACGTCGGGCAGACCTCCAGCGGGATGCCCGCCTCGGCCAGGTGCGCCAGCAGCCGGGGGTCCTGCGCGGCGCTCGTGCCGTGTCCGACGCGCTCGGCGCGCAGCTCGGTGACGGCGTCCCAGACGGTCTCGGGGCCGGTCGTCTCGCCGGCGTGCGGGACGCTGTGCAGCCCGGCCGCCAGGGCCCGGTCGAAGTACGGCTTGAACTGCCCGCGCGGCACGCCTATCTCGGGGCCGCCCAGGCCGAAGGCCACCAGGCCCTCGCAGCCGACGTCGACGGCGATCCGCGTGGTCTCCTCGGCGGCGGCCAGCCCCGCCTCGCCGGGGATGTCGAAGCACCAGCGCAGCACGACGCCCAGCTCGGCCTCGGCGCCGCGGCGGGCGTCCTCCAGGGCGTCGAGGAAGGCGCGGTCGGGGATGCCGCGGCTCGTGGAGCTGTACGGCGTGACGGTCAGCTCCGCGTAGCGGATGTTCTGCCGGGCCATGTCGCGGGCGATCTCGTACGTCAGCAGCCGCACGTCCTCCGGGTCGCGGATCAGGTCCACGACGGAGAGGTAGATCTCGATGAAGTGGGCGAAGTCGCGGAAGGTGAAGAAGTCGGCGAGCGCGCCGGCGTCCGCGGGCACCGTGGAGTCCGGGTGCCGCGCGGCGAGTTCGGCGACGATGCGGGGGGACGCGGAGCCGACGTGGTGGACGTGGAGCTCGGCCTTCGGCAGACCGGCGATGAAGGAGTCGAGATCGGCCATCGCATCATCGTATGCCAACGGACTGACGGCGCCGCCGCGGCTCCGTAGCATGTGCGCACGCGCGCGCGTGCGCTGCGAAGGGAGCGGATATGGCGGCGAGCAGTCCGTCGGCGACGCCGGCCGCCGCCGAGGTGCGGCGGGGGCCGGCCGGCCTGGGGACGAAGGCCATGGTGTGCGGCATCGTCGGCGTCACGCTCCTGCCCACGCTCTACGGCATGGTGCTCTCGGTGCTGCTCGGCCCGGCGGCGCTGGTGCTGGGGCTGCTCGCGCGCGGCCGGGCGCGGCGCGCGGGGGTGGGCGCGGGGCGGAACGCGGTGATCGGCATCGCGACGGGCGCGGTGGCGTTCGCGGTCGCGGCGGTGGTGATCGTGCTGACCCTGACGGGCGTGGTCTTCTCCGGGGACGACGAGGAGGAGAAGGCCCCGGACCGGCGTGAGGGGCCGAGCGTGCAGGTCATGCCGGAGTGGCCGGGAACCCGGGCGGGGGCGGGCGGCGCGGCGTACGGCTCGTACAGTTGAGCCCATGAACACGGACCGGCGGGACGACGCGGCGGGGCGAGGCGCGCTCCGCGTGGAGGCGGCCCGGGAGGCGGGCGGACCCGCGCCGGCCGAGAAGTCCGGGACGGCCGAGAAGGCCGAGGGGGAGGGGGCGGCCGAGGGCGGCGGCGGACCCGCCGCGGAGGCTCCGGCGCCGGTCCGCGCGGACGCGGGCGCCCCGGAGAGCGCTGACGCCACCGGCCCGGCGGCACCGGCACCGGCATCCGACCAGGAGGTCCTGACCCCGCCCGACGGCGGCCCGCCCGTCCCCGTGGCGCCCGGCTGGACGCGGCCGCGGCCGGCGCCCGGATCGAGCACGTACGGCCCGAAGCCCTACCTCCCCGGCCCCTACCTCTGGGTGCCCCCCGCCGGGCCGCGCAACGGCGCCGGGACCGCGGCGCTGGTCCTCGGGATCATCGGCGCCGTGCTGGCGTTCACGCTGGTCTTCAGCCCGCTCGCCGTCATCCTCGGCGCCCTCGCCATCGGCTTCGGCGTGACCGCCGTCCGCCGGGTCCGGCGCGGCGAGGCCCGCAACCGGGCGTCCGGGCTGTGGGGGATCTGGCTGGGCGGCGTCGCGGCGGTGGCGGGCGTGGGCATGAGCGTCCTGCTCGTCGTCCTCGCGGCCGACTTCTTCGCACCCGTGTCGCCGGAGACCGACAACGCGGTCGAGGCCGGGCAGACCGTCACGTACGACGACGGCCTGGAGGTCACCCTCGTCGCGGAGCCGGTCGCGGAGGACGTGCTGGAGGTACGGGTCCGGGTCCTCAACCGCACCGGCGAGCTGGTGACGCTGACGAGCAGCGGGGTCAGCGCCTACCCGGTCGGCTCCGACGACGCGTACCTGGAGCAGGAGGGCGCGGACGCGCTGCCGTTCACCCTCGACGACGACCACGTCGCGATCGGCACGTACCACTTCGCCGTCGACGAGGAGCTGTCGGACGTCGAGTTCGAGGTGTCGCCGGGCGGGCCGTACGAGTACGCGTACTGGTGGAAGGACCTCGACGGCCCCGACGACGGGAGAGCGGCCTGACGCGCCGTTCGCGCCGTCGGCGCACCCCGGCGTACGCCCCCGACGCCCGTAGTGAGCCACACCACCCGCGCCGATTCGGCAAACCCGCATAAGAGTTGCGGGGCCGCCCGCTCTCTCTCCCTGACAGCCGGTCTACCAGGGCCGGTGCGAGGGAGACGAGGGACTGAGCGTGATGACTGACGCGGGGGCGGCGAAGTCCGCGGTGGAGTGGCTGGTCTCGGCGGCGCCCGAGCCCCGGACCTGCCGGTGGGAGTGGGAGCGCAACCCGCTGGGGGTGTCGCTGCTGCCCGCCGGCCGGCTGTGGGACGTGCTGATCCTGCCGGGAGCGCTGGGGCGGGCCACGCTGGACGTGGTCGCCCGGATCACCGAGCGGCCCGGGCCGGTGCTCGCGGACGTGACGGACGCGCGGCTGGGGTTCTTCGTGCCGCCGGGGACGGCCGCCCGGTGGGTCGGCACCGGGGTGCGGAGCGCGGGGCACGGGACGTGGATCGTGGTGCCCTACCCGGGGCGGGCGACGGGCGGGGTGCGGTGGCTGGTGCCGCCGGACGGGAGCGGGCTGCTGACGGATCCGGTGGTGCTGGAGCTGGCCATGCACGAGGCGGCGGCGCTCATCGCGGGGGAGACCGGCGCGGGAGAGACGGGGAAGGGGCCGGCGGGTCCGGCGGGTCCGGCCGGTGCGGGTCCGGCGGGTCCGACGGGTCCGGCCGGGCCGCGCGGTCCCGGGCGGGACGGGCCGCGGCGTACGCCGTGAGCCGGTCGGCCCCGTACCGGGCGCCGGTCAGCAGCACCCCGGCCACGCACCACCCCGCCAGCACGTCCAGCGGCCAGTGGTACTCCCGCCACACCAGCCCCGCCCCCACGCCCAGCACCGCCAGCCCCGCCGCCGCCACCAGCAGCCGGCGCGCGGCGGGGGAGCGGAGCAGCGGCAGCAGGATCAGCACGGCGGCGCCGTAGGCCACGGCGGCGGTGGTGGCGTGGCCGGAGGGGAAGAAGCCGGCGTAGTCGTCGGCGAGGGGGCCCTTGGGGCCCGGGCGGGCCTGGGCGGACTTCAGCGGCAGCACGACGGCGGGCAGCGCGGCGTACGCGGCGCCGCCGGCGAGCAGCGGGACCCGGGCGGCGGCGGTCCGCAGCCGGGTACGCCACACCGCGCACAGCATCGCCGCCGCCAGCGCCGGCAGCGTCACCCCCACCCCGCCCAGGTCCGCCAGCAGCTCGGCCCCCGCGGGCGCGTGCCGCGCCAGCGCGGGGCCGGCGCGCTCGTCCAGCCCGCGCACCGGCCCGTCCACCGCGACCTGCCAGGCGAGCAGCCCGTACAGCACGGCGCAGCAGCACGCCGCCCAGGCGGCCCGGGCGGTCCACGCCGCCCACGCCGCCCGGGCCGCGGCGGGCCACCGGGCCGGCGCGGCGGTCCGCGGCGGCCCGGTGGCCCGGTGTCTCACGCGTTCCGCGACAGCGCCCCTTCCAGAATGTCCAGCCCCTCGGCGAGCAGGTCCTCGCCGATCACCAGCGGCGGCAGGAAGCGCATCACGTTCCCGTACGTCCCGGTGGTCAGCACCAGCAGGCCCTCCGCGTGGCACGCCTTGGCCAGCGCCGCGGTCAGCTGCGGGTCGGGGTCCTTCGTCCCCGGCCGGACCAGCTCGATGGCCAGCATCGCACCCCGCCCGCGCACGTCGCCGATGGCCTGGTGCTTCTCCTGGAGCGCCAGCAGCCGGGTCTTCATGATCTCCTCGATGCGCCGGGCCTTCGCGTTCAGGTCCAGCTCGCGCATCGTCTCGATGGCGCCGAGGGCGGCGGCGCACGCCACCGGGTTGCCGCCGTACGTGCCGCCGAGGCCGCCCACGTGCGGGGCGTCCATGATCTCCGCGCGGCCGGTGACCGCGGCCAGCGGCAGCCCGCCGGCGATGCCCTTGGCGGTGGTGATGAGGTCGGGGACGACGCCCTCCTCCTCGCTGGCGAACCAGTGGCCCGTACGGCAGAAGCCGGACTGGATCTCGTCCGCGACGAAGACGATGCCGTTGTCCTTCGCGAACTGCGCGATCCGCGGCAGGAAGCCGGGCGCCGGGACGATGAAGCCGCCCTCGCCGAGGATCGGCTCGATGACGATCGCCGCCACGTTCTCGGCGCCGACCTGCTTGCTGATCAGGTCCACGGCCTGCGCCGCGGCCTCCTCGGCGCAGTTCTCGGGGCCGGTCAGCCAGCGGTAGGGGTAGGCGACGGGGACGCGGTAGATCTCCGGCGCGAAGGGGCCGAAGCCGTGCTTGTACGGCATGTCCTTGGCGGTGAGCGCCATGGTGAGGTTCGTCCGCCCGTGGTAGCCGTGGTCGAAGACGACGACGGCCTGGCGGCCGGTGTACGAGCGGGCGATCTTGACGGCGTTCTCGACGGCCTCGGCGCCGGAGTTGAAGAGCGCGGACTTCTTGGCGTGGTCCCCCGGGGTCAGCCCGGCGAGCTGCTCGCAGACCTCCACGTAGCCCTCGTACGGCGTGACCATCATGCAGGTGTGCGTGAAGTCGGCCAGCTGCGCGGACGCGCGGCGGACGACGGCCTCCGCGCTGTTGCCGACGGACGTGACGGCGATGCCCGCGCCGAAGTCGATGAGGCGGTTGCCGTCGACGTCCTCGACGACGCCGCCGGCGGCGCGGGCGGCGAACACGGGCATCACGGTGCCCACGCCCTGAGCGACGGTGTCGTGCTTGCGGGCCATCAGCTCCTGGGACTTCGGCCCGGGGATCGGGGTGACGAGCCGCCGCTCCTGGGGGAGCGCGGCGCCTGCGGGGGCGGAAGCGCTGGTCATGGGGGATCTCCTCCGGGTCCGGGGGACGATGCTGTCCCTCGCAGGCTAGAGCCGGGCGCCGGGCGGGGGCATGCTCCGCGGGGGAGCGGTGTGCCGTGTCGCTTTGTCCAGCGTGGACAGGGGTGGGCGGGGGCGGGGGGAAACGGCGTACGGGGCAGGGGGAAACGGCGTACGGGGCGGGGGAAACGGCGTGCGGGCGGTGACCGGCTCAGCGCTCCGGGAAGCGGACCGACGTCAGCTTCTCCGGGTTGCGCTGCACGTCGATCGCCGTGATCCGGCCCCGGTCCACGGTGAACGCCGCCACCGACACCTCCCCCTCCGGCCCGTACAGCAGCAGCCCCGCCGCCCCGTTGACGGTGACCACCCGCATGGTCCCCGGCGGCAGCGGCCCGCCGCCGAACGCGACCAGCCCGGCCGCCACCTGCCGCGCCCCCCGCACCGCGCCCGGGAGCGCGGCCACCAGCCCGCCGCCGTCGCCGCGCCACGTCACCTCCGGGTCGAGCAGCCGCACCAGCTCCTCCAGGTCCGCGCTCTGGCAGGCGGCGGCGAAGGCGTGCACCAGCCGCCGCTGCTCCGCCCGCGGCGCGGGCGCGTGCGGGCGGCTCTGCTCGACGTGCCGGCGGGCTATGGAGGCGAGCCGGCGCACGGCGCCGGGGGTGCGGCCGACGACCTCGGCGACCCGCTCGTAGGGCAGCCCGAAGACGTCGTGGAGGAGGAAGGCGGTGCGCTGCGCGGGGGACAGCTCGTCCAGCACGACCAGCAGGGCCATGCTCACCGACTCGTCGAGCGTCACCTGTTCGGCCGGGCCGGGCGCGACGGCCGCCCCCGGCGCGGTCCGCTCCACCAGCGGCTCGGGGAGCCAGGTGCCCACGTACCGCTCGCGGCGGGAGCGGGCGCTGCCGAGCGCGTCGAGCGCGAGCCGCCCGACGACGGTGGTGAGCCAGGCGCGCAGGTCGGGTATCGCCCCGGGGTCGGGCACCCGGCGCAGCCGCAGCCAGGACTCCTGCACGCAGTCCTCGGCCTCGGCGAGGGAGCCGGTGGTGGTGTACGCGACCCGGAGCAGCCGGGGCCGCTCCTTCTCGAAGGCCCGGGCGAGGCTGTCGTCCCGCGGCAACGTCACCGCCTCCCTGGCACGGCGGCGGCATGGACGGTCGTGGTGCGGGGTCCCCCCGAGGCGGTGAATCTCATGCCTTCAGGACGACGTGGCCGACGGATGTGTGACTTCGGGGGGCGGGGACGGGATCGGCGGCCGCCGGCGGCGGCGCTCCGCGGCCCGCGGGAGCGGTTGACCCATGTTCGCAACGGGCAGCGGGACGGTGGGCGGCACGCGCTAAGTTGGGCGGGAGGACGCCGAGTTGCCGGTCGGCGGCGGGCTGGGCGCAGGGACGCAAGGTCAGGGCCGGCCCCGGTGCCGGGGCCGGAGCCCGCGGGAGGAAAGAGCGGAACATGGGCGAGGACGGCCGACCGGGGCCGCGGAAGTCGGGACCGGAGCACGGGAGTCGGCCCCGGCGGCCCGCGTGGCCCGCGCAGCCGCCCATCGGCCCCGCGGTGCCGCCGCAGTCGCGGCGGGGGGCGGCGGGCGGAGCCGGGCCGGGCGCGGTGCCGGCGCCGCCGGAGAACCCCTTCGTCCAGTGGATGCGGGCGCGCCGGCCGGAGGCGGAGCCGGGCCTGTGGCGGTACGCGCACGTGCCCCGGCCGCCCGACGAGGGGGACCCGGTCTCCGACCGGCAGCTGCTCGGCGGTGCCGTGCTGGCGCTGCTGACCGGGTTCCTCGTGTGGTCGCTGTGCTGGAACGGCGTCATCTCCTTCTGGCTGTGGCCGCTCGACTGGATCACCCTCGACGCCTGGCGGGAGACCAACGCCATGGTCGCCGTGGGCTATCTGTACTACGGCCTGTTCATCCTGCTGCTCGTGTACGTCTTCGGCCGCATCGGCCGGTGGCCCGAGGTGTGGACCCGCTTCCTGGAGCCCGTCCTCAGCTCCTCGCGGCGCTCCGAGGACCCGGAGGACGCCGAGGACGAGGACCCCGTCGCGTGGCCCGAACTGCGGGCCGCCGGGCTGGTGGCCGAGGCGGAGGCGCTGGGCGGGGCCGCGCAGAGCGGGGTCATGAACGACGTCGACCTGGCCCGGATCGCCCGCGCCTGGGAGTCGGTACGGGCCCGGCCCGAGCGGCTCAGGGCGTTCGCCGACTCCGTGCGCCGCGACGGCGCCGGCGCCTGCCCGCACCCGTCCGGGCTGCGCGACATCGGCCGGCGCGGGTACCGGCACGACCTGATCACCGGCCAGGTCCGCATCGGCGCCGCGCCCGACGACAAGCGGAACCCCCACGTCTACCGCGGCGGCGGCATCGCCCTGGAGGCCGGGCTCCTCGGCACCGGGCTCCTCGCCGTCGGCCCCGCCGGCGACGTGGTGACCGACCGCGTCACCGGCCCCGTCGCGGAGCTGCTGTGCCTGCAGGCGCTCGCCGGGCAGGCCGCCGTCGTCGTCGCCGGGGCGCCCGGCGCGCGGCTCGGCGACGACGACGCGTACGACGTCGTCATCCGCCTCGCCGATCCCTCCTCGCCCCACGACCTCGACCTCTACGGCGGCACCGCCGACCCCGACGAGGCCGCCGCCCTGCTCGCCGAGACCCTGCTCGGCGGCGACGAGGGCGACTGGGCGCACGTCCGCCCGGCCGTCACCGCCCTCGGGCAGCTCCTCGGCGCGTACCAGACGGTGTACGGCCGCTTCCCCGGCGTCTCCGAGCTGCGCGGCCTCCTCGACGGCGACCGCGCCGCGCTCGCCGCGCTGCGGCGCGACTGCGGCGCTCTCGCCGAGGGCCCCTCCGACACCGACATCGGCATCGAGACCGACGCCGGCACCGACGCGGGCACCCCCACAGACGCCGGGATCCGCACCGACGCCGGGATCCGCACCGACCCGTACGCCGCCGACCGCGCCGCCGCCGCCCTGCGCGAACTCGACGCCCGCGAACGCCAGCTCGCCCGCCCCGGCGACGTCGGCACCCTCCTCGCCGGCCGGCTCGCGGTGCTGGACCGCCCCGTCTTCGCCCGGTTCTTCGACACCCGCGGCCGCGGCCGCCAGTTCTCCATGCGGGCGCTGGAGCACCCGATGCGCGTACGGATCGTGCTGCCGGAGCGTACGCACGCCGAGGCGTCCCGGGTGCTCGCCCGGCTGCTGCTGGCCCAGTTCTCGGCCGCCGCCCCGGCCCGTACCGACCGCTCCCTCTTCGCCGCCCTCGTCCTCGACGACGCCGCGCGCACCGCCAGCCCCGAGTCCGTACGGGCCATCGGGCGGCTGCGCGCCGCGCACGCCGGCGTGGTGCTGGGGCTGCGCGGTCTCGACGAGGTGGCGGAGCCGGTGCGCGGGCCGCTGCTGGCGGCGGTCGGCTGCCGGATGGCGCTGACCGGCGTCAGCACGTGGGACGGGCGGCACTTCGCGGAGGCGTGGGGGGCGGAGTGGGTGGAGGCGGTCGACGTCACCCACGTCCCGGACGTCTCCGGCGGTCTCGTCCGGCGGCTGCTGCGGTGGATACGGCAGGTCTTCACGGGTACCAAGGCCATGAGCCGCTCGGTGACGGTGCGCACCGTGGAGCGGGAGCGCTGGTCTGCCTCGGAGCTGGCGAACGCGCTGCCGCCCGGGCACGCGGTGCTGTCCGTGACGACCGTGGGCGGCGAGCGGACGCCTCCGGTGCTCGTTGACCTGCACCACTGAGGCACAATGGACGGAGCCGTTCATACGGAGCGGCGTAAGACAGAGCGACAGTCGGAAAGCGGTCGGAGACCTCCGCGACGGTCGGAGGGCGGTGTGGACCGCCGTCCGATCCCGGTGCACGCCGGTCGGGGTCGGACGGGGGACGGTCGGGGTCGGGCGCGTACGGCCCGGCCCGGCCGAGGCGGTCGCGCAGACAGTCATGCCCGGTCCTGCCCGGTCGGTCCCGCCCGGCCAGAACCGGCCATGAACAGCGCAGTGGCCCCGCGGGCCGCTGCACCAGCCAGAAGGTGCCATGCCCACGCTCGCCTCCCTCGTCCGCCACTCCACCCTCAAACTCTCCGTCCTCACCGGCGCCGACGAGCTGGGCGCGGACGTCCGCTGGGCGCAGACCAGCGAGTTGATAGACCCCGTGCCGTACCTCGAAGGCGGGGAGCTGATCCTGACGACCGCGCTGAAGCTCGACGTCGACGACGCGGACGCGATGCGCCGCTACGTGCGGCGGCTGGTGGACGCCGGCGTGGTCGGGGTGGGCTTCGGGGTCGGCGTGAACTTCGACACGGTGCCGGAGACGCTGCTCGCGGCGGCCCGGGAGGCGCGGCTGCCGCTGCTGGGGGTGCCGCGGAAGACGCCGTTCATCGCCATCTCCAAGGTGGTCTCGGCGGCCATCGCCGCCGACCAGTACCGGGCGCTGACCCGCGGCTTCGAGGCCCAGCGGGACCTGACGCGGGCGGCGCTCGGCGCGGACGGCCCGGCGACCGTCGTCACCCGGCTCGCGGTGCACGTGCGCGGGTGGGCGGCGCTGTACGACCCGGCGGGGGAGGTGCTCGCTGTGGCGCCGCCCGGCCGGGCGGCCGCGCGGGCGGAGGCGCTGAAGGGCGACGTGGCGCGGCTGCGGCGGCGGCAGGCGCCGGCGAGCGCGGTGGTGGCGGGGACCCCGGCCGCGGAGGACGGAAAGGCGGCGGGCGGCGGGGTGGAGGACGGCGCGGGGGAGGACGCGGCGGGCGGCGGGACACCGGCGGCCGGGGCCTCGCCGGGCGGGGCTTCGGCGGGCGCGGCTCCGGCGGGCGCGCGATCCGCGGGCGGCCCGGACCGTACCGGCGACAGCCTCTCCGAGGACCGCGTCGAGCTCCAGTCCCTCGGCTCCGGGCGGCGCTGCCGCGGTGTCCTCGCCGTCGGCACCGGCGGCAACCTCACCCCCGCCGAGCGCTACGCCGTGCACGCCGCCGTCTCCCTCCTCACCCTCCTCACCGAGCGCTCCAGCGCCTTCTCCGCCGCCGAGCAGCGCCTCGGCACCGCGGTGCTGCGGCTGCTGCTGGCCGGCCAGCCCGACCACGCCCGGTCCGTCGCCGGGCCGCTCTACGGCGGGCTGCTGGACGCGCCCGTACGGCTCCTCGTCGCCGAGGCCGCCGCCCCCGTGGCGCCGGTGGGCGACGGGGCCCCGGAGCCGCTGCCGGAGGCGCTGGGCGAGCTGGCCGACGCGCTCGACGCCGCGGCCTCCGGGTCCGGCGAGTCGTTCCTCGCCGTGCCCGACGCGGGGCGGCTCGTCGTCCTGGCCACGGACGGCGGCGCCGTCCCGGAGGCGGCGGCCCAGCACGCCGCGCGCGTCGAGGCCGCGCACCCGGGCGCGGTGGGGCAGGCGCGCAGGCCGGGCGCGGGGGAGAGGGCGCTGCCGCTGGTCGCCGGGGTGTCGGCGCCGGCCGGGCCGGCGGTGGTGACGGTGGCGTACAAGCAGGCCGAGCAGGCGCTGTCGGTGGCGCGCCGGCGCGGCCGGGTGCTGGTGGAGCACGAGGACGTCACGGCGGGGTCGGTGATGGACCTGCTGGCGGACGACGCGGTGCAGGCGTTCGCCGACGGTACGCTCCGGGCGCTGCGCGAGCACGACGAGCGCGGCCGGGGCGACCTCGTCGCCTCGCTGCGGGCCTGGCTGTCCCGGCACGGGCAGTGGGACGCGGCGGCGGCCGACCTCGGGGTGCACCGGCACACGCTGCGGTACCGGATGCGGCGGGTCGAGGAGATCCTCGGGCGCTCGCTGGACGACCCGGACACGCGCATGGAGCTGTGGCTGGCCCTCAAGGCGTAGCCGGGCCCCTCCGGCCGGGCGGCCCGGCCGGAGGGGCGGCCGGGGTCACGGCGTACGGGCCCGGCAGGTGTCGCGGATCTTGTAGAAGTACGACAGGTACTTCTCGTGGTAGTCCGCGCTCGTGATCCGCACCATCGCCTCGTCCGCCGAACGCAGCCCGGAGCCCGTCCAGTTGTGGCTGCCCGTGTACACGCGCGGCGTGATGCCGCCGTTGTACTCGCCGTCCAGCAGCCAGAACTTCGTGTGCGTGCGCACGTCGATGCCCGGGCCGTTGTTGAAGTTGCAGTAGGTCCGCTGGATCCCCGCGTCGTCGAGGATGTCCTCGACCTCCGCGTCGCCCTCGCTGTAGACGACGTCGACCCAGCAGTTCTGCGCCCGCTTCTGCGCGAGCTTCCGCGCCACCTGGTCGCGGGAGCCGAGGAACTGGAACATGGCGACGCGGATGTCGGTCTGGTGCCGCTCGCCGTCCGTGCCGGTGTACGAGCACGACACCTCGTCGAGGGCGTTGACGATGGTGTCGGTGTTCGGATTGCCGTAGTCGGAGTCGCCGCGGGGGAAGAAGAAAGCGCGGTACGTGGAGCCGGTGGGCGTGGACCAGTAGTAGGTGTTGTCGCCGTTCGCCGAGTGGCGCAGCCGGCGCTGGTCCTCGTGGAACGTCGCGTAGCCGTCGTGCACGGTGGCGTCGGCGAAGGTCACCGCGTCGTTGTAGGACTCGTTCTTGTACCAGTCGTTGAGGTTGGAGGACGACTGGAAGACGACCTTGCGGTAGCTGCTGCCGTCGTCGAAGGGGCCGACCTTCGTGAAGACGAAGAACTTGTTGTGGTTGTACGACGGGTTCGGCGGCGGGGTCGCGGCGCAGCCGCGCTGGACGTCGTTCCTGCCGTCGTCGTCCTCGAACTGGTCGTCGCAGACGACGATCCACGACGCCTTCGTGTCGTTCGTGCCCAGCGCGGCCCGCAGCGAGTCCCAGGCGGCGCTGCCCTTGTCGCGGGTGTTGTCGTCGACGATCAGCTTGACGGCCACGCCGCGCTCGTGGGCGGCGATGAGCGCGTCGGCCACCGCCGAGTCCTCCAGCTCGAACATCGACGAGCGGATGGTCTGGCCGGCCGGGGTGGCGTCGATGAGGGCGATGAGCTGGGTGAAGACGGCGCTCCGCCGGGCCGCGGAGCCGAGCGGGTCGTTGAAGACGGGGCCGTTGATGACGGGCTTCGCGGCGGCGGCGGGTTCCGCGGCGGCGGCCCCCGGTCCGGGGCCGGGGCCGGGGTCCGGTTCGGAGGCGGTGGCGCCGGAGACGAGCGTCGCGGTGAGCGCGAGCAGGACGGCGGCCACGCCCGCGGGGCGTCCGGCGCGTAGGCGTCTCATGTGAGAAGTCCCCCTGGATGCCTGGGAGTCGGCGGTCGCCGAGCACCCTAGGGGGCCGTGGCTGCGCTGTCAGGAGCCTGACAGCGTTAATTCATAGTTATTCTCGGGTTGGCCGAAAGACGAGGACCCCCGGGGGCGTCCCGGGGGTCCTCGCAGGGGGTACCGCGTGCCGTCAGAGCGCGTCGAGGCCGGTGAAGACCATGACCTTCTCGTACGTGTAGTCCTCCATCGCGAACCGCACGCCCTCGCGCCCCACGCCGGAGCGCTTCACGCCGCCGTACGGCATCTGGTCCGCCCGGTACGACGGGACATCCCCGACGATCACGCCGCCGACCTCCAGCTTGCGCTGCGCCCGGAAGGCGCTCTGCACGTCGTGCGTGAACACGCCCGCCTGCAGGCCGTACTTCGAGTCGTTGACCGCCGCGAACGCGGCCTCCTCGCCGTCCGCCCGCTGCAAGGTCACCACCGGGCCGAACGCCTCCTCGCAGGAGATCTTCACGTCCTTCGGCACGTCCGTCAGCACCGTCGGCGCGTACGACGCCCCGTCCCGCTTGCCGCCGGTCAGCAGCCGGGCGCCGGCGCCCACGGCCTCGTCGACCCACGACTCCAGCCGCTTGGCCGCGTCCTCGCTGACCATCGGGCCGACGTCGGTGGCGTCGTCCGACGGGTCGCCGGTCACCTGCGCCTCGACGGCCGCGACGATCTTCGGCACCAGGCGCTCGTACAGCGAGGCGTCGGCGATCACGCGCTGGACCGAGATGCAGGACTGGCCCGCCTGGTAGTTGGCGAACGCGCCGATGCGCTGCGCGGCGTGGTCGAGGTCGGCCTCGGAGGCGTAGTCGCCGAGGACGACGGCGGCGCCGTTGCCGCCCAGCTCCAGGGTGACCCGCTTGCCGGGGACGGCCTCCTGGATCGCGTAGCCGACCCGGTCCGAGCCGGTGAAGGAGATGATCGGCAGCCGGTCGTCCTCGGTGAGGTCGGGCATGCGGTCGTTCGGCACCGTCAGCACGCTCCAGCTGCCGGCCGGCAGGTCGGTCTCCGACAGCAGCTCGCCGAGCAGCAGCGCCGTCAGCGGGGTGGCGGGCGCGGGCTTGAGGATGATCGGGGCGCCCACGGCGAGCGCGGGGGCGACCTTGTGGGCGCACAGGTTCAGCGGGAAGTTGAACGGCGCGATGCCGAGGACCGGGCCGTACGGGAAGCGGCGGCTGAACGCCAGCCGGCCGGCGCCGCCGGGGTCGGTGTCGAGCCGCTGGCCCTCGCCGCTGCCCCACCGGCGGGTCTCCTCGGTGGCGAAGCGGAACGTGGACACGGCGCGGCCGACCTCGCCGCGGGCCCACTTCATCGGCTTGCCGTTCTCGGCGGAGATCAGCCGGGCGATCTCCTCGGCGCGCCCGGCGATCTGCCTGGTCACGTGGTCGAGCGCCGCGGCGCGCACGTGCGCGGGGGTGGCGGCCAGCTCGTCCTTCACCGCGTGCGCGGCGGCGACGGCCTCCTCGATCTGGGCGTCGGTGGGGATGCTCACCGTGCCGACCGTGCGGCCGTCCCAGGGGGAGGTGACGTCTAGGGTGTCCTCGCCGGTCTCCTGCCGGCCGGCGAGCCAGAACGCTTGAGTGGAAGTCACGGCGGGGTCCCTCCGAGAGTCGCGTTACCTCTGCTGCCCACGGTAGGCGCTCGGCGGGGCGGGGTGCGTTGTCCGGCGCGTAGCACTCGGCGGATCCCCCGCTACGCGACGGAAGGGTGGGCGGCGCGGCGGGAGCGGGGCGCTCCTGTCGGAGGGGCGGCCTACCCTGGGGCGGGAGTGCGGGGAACGGGGGAGCAGGGGGCGCGCGGTGCCGGCGCGCGGCGCGGCGGTGACGCGCGGCGGTGGCGCGGACGCGCGCTCGGGGCGCCGGGCGGGGGTGCGGAGGACGTGTCGTACCCGATTGGCGCGCGCGGGGTGGTATCGACGGGCGGTTTCGGGTACATACGCACAAGTAGCACCGGCTGGTAACACCCCGACTCAGCGGCGAGGTGAGTTCCCTCATGACCGCACCATCCACACGGCCGTCCGTCTCCGAGAAGGAAGCCAGGGAGGTCGCCGAGGCCGCACGCGAGCAGGACTGGCGCAAGCCCAGCTTCGCCAAGGAGCTGTTCCTCGGCCGCTTCCGGCTCGACCTCATCCACCCGCACCCCGAGCCCGCGCCCGCGGACGTCGAGCGCGGCGAGGCGTTCCTCGCCAAGCTGCGCGACTTCTGCGAGACGCGGATCGACGGGGCCGTGATCGAGCGCGACGCCCGGATCCCCGACGAGACCATCCGCGGGCTGAAGGAGATCGGCGCCCTCGGCATGAAGATCGACCGCAAGTACGGCGGTCTCGGCCTCACGCAGGTCTACTACAACAAGTCCCTCGCGCTCGTCGGCACCGCGAGCCCCGCCGTCGGCGCGCTCCTCTCCGCGCACCAGTCGATCGGCGTGCCGCAGCCGCTCAAGACCTTCGGCACCGAGGAGCAGAAGGAGGAGTTCCTGCCCCGCTGCGCCCGCACGGACATCTCCGCCTTCCTGCTCACCGAGCCCGACGTCGGCTCCGACCCGGCCCGGCTGGCCACCACCGCCGTCCCCGACGGCGACGGCCCCGACGCCGACTACCTGCTCGACGGCGTCAAGCTCTGGACCACCAACGGCGTCGTCGCCGACCTGCTCGTGGTCATGGCGCGGGTTCCGCCGCGCCCGGCGAAAGAAGGTGCGGAGGGGCACAAGGGCGGCATCACGGCGTTCGTCGTCGAGGCCGGTTCCGAGGGCGTCACCGTGGAGAACCGCAACCGGTTCATGGGCCTGCGCGGCATCGAGAACGGCGTCACCCGCTTCCACCGGGTGCGCGTCCCCGCCGCGAACCGCATCGGCCCCGAGGGCGCGGGCCTGAAGATCGCGCTGACCACCCTCAACACCGGCCGGCTGTCGCTGCCCGCGCTCTGCGTGGGCGCGGGCAAGTGGTGTCTGAAGATCGCCCGCGGCTGGGGCGGCGCCCGCGAGCAGTGGGGCCGGCCGGTCGGCAAGCACGAGGCGGTCGGCTCGAAGATCTCGTTCATCGCGGGCACGACCTTCGCCCTGGAGGCGGTCCTCGACCTGTCGTCGCAGATGGCCGACGAGGACCGCAACGACATCCGCATCGAGGCCGCCCTCGCCAAGCTCTACGGCTCCGAGATGGCCAGCCTCATGGCCGACGAGCTGATCCAGATCCGCGGCGGCCGCGGCTACGAGACCGCCGACTCGCTCGCCGCCCGCGGCGAGAAGGCGATCCCGGCCGAGCAGATGGTCCGCGACCTGCGGATCAACCGGATCTTCGAGGGCTCGACCGAGATCATGCACCTGCTCATCGCCCGGGAGGCGGTGGACGCCCACCTCAAGGTCGCCGGCGACCTCATCGACCCGCAGAAGAACCTCTCCGAGAAGGCGCGCGCCGGCGCCCGGGCCGGCGGCTTCTACGCCCGCTGGCTGCCGAAGCTGGTCGCGGGCAGGGGGCAGGTGCCGCGGACGTACGGCGAGTTCCACCCGCCCGGGCACCGCGACCTCTCCACCCACCTGCGCTTCGTCGAGCGCGGCGCCCGCCGGCTGGCGCGCTCCACGTTCTACGGCATGTCCCGCTGGCAGGGCCGGATGGAGACCAAGCAGGGCTTCCTCGGCCGGGTGGTGGACATCGGCGCGGAGCTGTTCGCGATGAGCGCCGCGTGCGTACGGGCCGAGATGCTGCGCACCGCCGCCGGCGGGGGCGGGCACGGCAAGGAGGCGTACGAGCTGGCCGACGTCTTCTGCCGGCAGGCCCGGATCCGGGTGGAGGAGTTGTTCGGCCGGCTGTGGACGAACACCGACGACCTGGACGGCCGGGTGGTGCGGCGGGTACTGGACGACGCGTACACCTGGCTGGAGGACGGCATCGTCGACCCGTCGGGCGACGGCCCGTGGATCGCGGAGGCCGAGCCGGGCCCGGCGAAGAAGCCGAACGTGCACCGCCGCATCCGCTAGCGCACGGCCACGGCCCGGCGCCGGCTCCCCGCCGGGGAACCGCTGCCGGGCCGTGGCCGCCGCGGGCGCACGACGCCGGGCGCCGGGCCCGTTCCGCGGCCGCGCCCGCCGCGGTCAGGCCGGCTCCCGCTCCAGGATCGACTTCAGCCTGTTCTTGCGAGGAGCGCCCGGTGTTCACGCCCGGGAGGAATCGCATCCTGAGCCCGGTGGCGTGGAGCGCCGCTGTATCACTCCGGTGGAGCCGGAACGGCTGGTCACGGGCGTTGTCAGTGTCTGGGGTTAGGCTCCCTGTGTGAAGATCGTGGCGCAGGTTAAGCTGCTGCCGGATGCCGCTCAGGCGTCGGCGCTGTCAGCGACGCTGCACCTGGTCAACGGCCTGGCGAACTGGGTCTCCGAGGTGGCGTTCGCCAACGACGTGCCGCGTGAGTACGAGCTGCGCAAGCACACCTACGCTCACCTCAAGGCCCGGGGTCTTGGGGCGCAGGCCGCGCAGCACGTCATCAAGAAGGTGCGGGACGCGTACACCACGCTGCATGCCAACCTGCGTGCCGGGAGCCTGGGCAAGAAGGGTTCCACGCGCCGGAGCAAGGCCGAGTCCAAGCCGGTCGCCTTCCGGTCCGAGGCCGCGCAGCCCTATGACGACCGGTGTCTGAGCTGGCAGTACGATCAGCAGACGGTGAGCATCTGGACCACGCACGGCCGGGTCAAAGGTGTGCGCTTCGCCTGCTCGCCGGACGCGCTCACACTGCTCCAGCAGCACCGCAAGGGTGAAACCGACCTGCTTCAGCGCGACGGAGCGTTCTACCTGATCGCCACGTGCGAGGTCCCCGAGGCCAAGCAGTACGTCCCGGACGGCTTCATCGGCGTGGATCTCGGCATCGTCAACATCGCCACCACGTCCACCGGCTATCAGGCCGCCGGGCGCAACCTCAACCGGTATCGCAAGCGGCAGCTCGCCCTGCGTAAGAAGCTCCAGAAGAAGCACACCAAGTCTGCCAGACGCCGTTTGAAGGCCCGTGCCCGCCGCGAGGCGCGGCACGTCAAGAACACCAACCACATCATCGCCAAGACGATCGTGACCGAGGCTGAACGCACCGGACGCGGGCTCGCGCTCGAAGAGCTGAAGGGCATCCGCACCCGGGTACGGCTACGCAAGCCCCAACGGGTCGCACTCCACTCCTGGGCTTTTGCCCAGCTCGCGGACTTCATCGTCTACAAAGCGCGACGGGCCGGTGTCCCACTCGCGGTGGTGGACCCCGCCTACTCCTCAACGGAATGCGCTCAGTGCGGGCACGTCGACCGGCGAAGCCGCATCTCCCAGGTCAGATTCGCATGCCGGTCGTGCGGCGTCGTTGCGCACGCTGACCGCAACGCCTCCCACGTTCTCGCCCGCAGGGGCGAGAACCTGTGGACGGCGGGGCGTGAGTCACGCGTCCCAGCCGCCCAGCCAACCGGCTGAACGGCTCAGACGCGGGAGGTCACCCCACAGCCAATGGGGCCCTACCCGCAAGCCTGGCCCTTGAGGCCCGGGAAGTTGACCTGCGAGGCGAGCATCACCCAGCGGCCGCTGACGCTCTCCCTCATCCTGTTCTCCCGGCTGTCGAACCCGTCGGGCGTGACGGTCAGCTTCACGCCCGGCTTCGGCCAGCTCGTCGATCGGCACGAGATTGAGGTAGCGCAGCTTCTCCCGGCCGTCCCGTACGGCGGTGACCGGGCTGGCGGCCTCCAAGCACCGCGAGGTTCTTTGCTCACCGCCTGCTGCTCATCGCCAGGTCCGCGCACAGCTCGCGCAGGAGGTCCGGTCGAGTGGCGCAGCTCACGGTGGGTGCGCGAAAATGGTCGAAGGTTATCCCTAGCATCCCGATAGGAAATCCCTAGTATCGATGTCTATGGACTTCTCGTGGTCGATGGTCGCCGCCGGAGCCCTCGTCGGCTGCATGGTGGGGCTGACCGGCATGGGCGGCGGCGCCCTCATGACCCCCCTCATGGTGACGGTCTTCGGCGTCAACCCCACCCAGGCCATCGGCAGCGACCTCGCCACCTCGGTGCTCATGAAGCCCTTCGGCGCCGCCGTGCACCAGAAGGCCGGCACCGTCCGCTGGGACGTCGTGCGCTGGCTGCTGCCCACCGGGGTGCCCGCCGCGTTCTGCGGCGCCTTCCTGCTGCAGTTCCTCGGCGAGGGCGAGGAGCTGCAGAGCCGGGTGAAGATCGTCATCGGTGCGGCCCTGCTGCTCGCCGTCACCGGCATGCTCGCCCGGATGTGGCTGGACCGGCGGCGGGCCGCCCGGGACGGCGGGGAGACCGAGGACGCGCACGTGCCCGTACGCCCCGGGGCCACGCTGCTCATCGGGCTCGTCGGCGGCCTCGTCGTCGGCATGACGTCGGTCGGCTCGGGATCGCTGATCATCGTGATGCTGATGCTCGTCCACCCCCGGCTGAAGGCCAACCACCTCGTCGGCACCGACCTCGTCCAGGCCATCCCGATCGTCGCCGCCGCGGCGGCCGGCCACTTCCTCGTCGGCGACGCCAGCCTCGGGCTCGCCGCCGTCCTGCTCATCGGCGCCATCCCCGGCGTACTCCTCGGCGCCGTGCTCTCCACCCGCGCCCCCGGCGGCGTGCTGCGCTGGGTGCTGGCGATCATCCTGCTGGCCACCGGGCTGTCGCTGGTGCACGTGCCGGAGGCCGTCATCGTCCCCGCCGCCGCGCTGCTCGCCGCGTACGCCGTGATCAGCAGCCGCCCGCGCCGCCCCCGGCCCGGGACCGCACCGGCGGAGGCCGCGAAGGCCGCGGAGACGGCCGGCGACGGGACGGGAGAGCCGCCGGCGGACGGCATCGAGAGGGCATCTGCTCCGCGCCAAGTCTGAGCGGACACAATGGGGCGATGACCGAGACCTCAGCTGCTCCGCTCGCCGATCCGCACCTGCGCTCCGCGACCGCCGGGACCGACGGCGACGGCCCCCGCGAGATCGTCATCCTCGGCTCGACCGGCTCCATCGGCACCCAGGCCATCGACATCGTGCAGCGCAACCCCGACCGGTTCCGCGTCACCGCCCTGTCCGCCGCGGGCGGGCGGGTGGAGCTGCTGGCCGAGCAGGCGCACCTGCTGGGGGTGCGCCGCGTCGCCGTGGCCCGCGCCGACAAGGCCGGCGAGCTGCGCGAGGCGCTGGCCGCCCGGTACGGGGCGGGCCGGCCGGTCCCGGAGGTGCTGGCGGGCCCGGACGCCGCCACCGAGGTCGCCGCCGACGAGTGCCACACCGTGCTCAACGGCATCACCGGCTCCATCGGCCTCGCGCCCACCCTCGCCGCCCTCAGGGCCGGCCGCATGCTGGCGCTGGCCAACAAGGAGTCGCTGATCGTCGGCGGCCCGCTGGTCAAGGAGGCGGCCCGGCACGGCCAGATCGTCCCCGTCGACTCCGAGCACTCCGCCCTCTACCAGGCGCTCCTCGGCGGCTCCCGCGGCGAGGTGCGCAAGCTCCTCGTCACCGCCTCCGGCGGCCCCTTCCGTGGCCGGACGCGCGACGAGCTGACGGAGGTCACCCCCGAGCAGGCGCTCGCCCACCCCACGTGGGCCATGGGCCCGGTCGTCACCATCAACTCCGCCACCCTGGTCAACAAGGGCCTGGAGGTCATCGAGGCGCACCTGCTCTACGACGTGCCGTTCGACCGCATCGAGGTCGTCGTCCACCCGCAGTCCGCCGTGCACTCCATGGTCGAGTTCACCGACGGCTCCACCCTCGCCCAGGCCGGCCCGCCCGACATGCGGATGCCGATCTCGCTGGCGCTCGGCTGGCCGGACCGGGTCCCGGACGCCGCGCCCGCCTTCGACTGGTCCGCCGCCTCCTCCTGGGAGTTCTTCCCGCTCGACGAGAAGGCGTTCCCGTCCGTGCCGCTCGCCTGCCACGTCGGCGCCCTCGGCGGCACCGCCCCCGCGGTCTTCAACGCCGCGAACGAGGAATGTGTCGACGGCTTCCTCACCGGCAAGCTGCCGTTCCTTGGCATCATGGACACCGTCAGCCAGGTCGTCGCGGAACACGGCACGGACGATCCGGGAACCCGGCTGACGGTCGCGGACGTCCTCGAAGCCGAGACCTGGGCGCGCGCCCGGGCCAGGGAGCTGGCCGGGCTGCCGGCCGACCAGCACGACAACTGACCACGAACCACAACGACCCAGTGACGGCGAAGGTGCGTACATGACGGCATTCATGACGGTTCTCGGCATCGTCGTCTTCGCCATCGGACTGCTCGTCTCCATCGCCTGGCACGAGCTCGGCCACCTCAGCACGGCCAAGATGTTCGGCATCCGCGTTCCTCAGTACATGGTCGGCTTCGGCCCGACGATGTGGTCCCGGAAGAAGGGCGAGACGGAGTACGGCATCAAGTGGATCCCGCTCGGCGGGTACATCCGCATGATCGGGATGTTCCCGCCCGGCGACGACGGGCGGGTGCAGCAGCGCTCCACCTCGCCGTTCCGCGGCATGATCGAGGACGCGCGGGAGGCGGCGTACGAGGAGCTGAAGCCCGGCGACGAGAAGCGGCTGTTCTACACGCGGGCCCCGTGGAAGCGGGTCGTCGTGATGTTCGCCGGGCCGTTCATGAACCTGGTGCTGGCCGTCGTGGTGTTCGTCGGCGTGATGATGACCTTCGGCATCGCCACCCAGACCACCACCGTCGGCTCGGTCTCCGACTGCGTGCTCAAGGCCGAGGAGGTCGCGCAGAACCCCGACCGCAAGTGCCGGGACGGCGACCCCGCCGCCCCGGCCAAGGCGGCGGGGCTGAAGCAGGGCGACAAGATCGTGGCGTTCAACGGCCGCCCCATCGACGACTGGCAGACCCTGCAGACCAGCATCCGCGACACCATCGGCCCGGCCACCGTCACCGTCGAGCGCGACGGCCGGCGCGTCGACCTGCACCCGACGCTCACCCAGAACATGGTGACCAAGAGCGACGGCGACGGCGGCTACGTCGACGGCGAGTACGTGAAGGCCGGCTTCCTCGGCTTCACCCCCGCCAGCGGCATCGTCCGGCAGGACTTCGGCCAGTCCGTGGACCGCATGGGCGACATGGTCGTCAACGGCGTCGACGCGCTCATCGCGCTGCCGTCGAAGATCCCCGACCTCTGGAACGCGGCGTTCCAGGGCGAGGAGCGCCAGGAGGACTCGCCGGTCGGCGTCGTCGGCGCGGCCCGGGTGGGCGGCGAGGTGCTGAACCTCGACATCCCGCCCGAGCAGCGGGTGGCGTCGATGCTGCTGCTGGTCGCGGGCTTCAACCTGTCGCTGTTCCTGTTCAACATGCTGCCGCTGCTGCCGCTGGACGGCGGGCACATCGCCGGGGCGCTGTGGGAGTCGGTGCGCCGCGCGTTCGCGCGGGTGTTCCGGCGACCCGACCCGGGGCCGTTCGACGTGGCCAAACTGATGCCGGTGGCGTATGTCGTCGCCGGGGTGTTCATCTGCTTCACGCTGCTCGTGCTGGTGGCGGACGTGGTGAATCCGGTGAAGCTCACGGGCTGACGCCGGGGGTAAACGCAAGGTGCCGGTTTGTCGACGAAACCGGTGACCACCCCACCCGCACGCCATGGGCCGCCGGACCCGTGCCGTAATCTCGGGTACCGGGCCCTCATCCGGCGGGGGCCATGATCCGTACCACAGGGGTTGCCGCCAGATGACTGCCGTTTCGCTGGGAATGCCGTCCGTTCCGCTGAAGATGGCCGAGCGCAGGGCGAGTCGTACGCTCCAGGTCGGCTCCGTCGCCGTCGGCGGCGACGCGCCGGTCTCCGTCCAGTCGATGACCACCACCCGCACCTCCGACATCGGCGCCACCCTCCAGCAGATCGCCGAGCTGACCGCCTCCGGCTGCCAGATCGTCCGCGTCGCCTGCCCCACGCAGGACGACGCCGACGCGCTGCCCGTGATCGCCCGGAAGTCGCAGATCCCCGTGATCGCGGACATCCACTTCCAGCCGAAGTACGTGTACGCCGCGATCGACGCCGGCTGCGCCGCGGTCCGGGTGAACCCCGGCAACATCAAGAAGTTCGACGACCAGGTCAAGCAGATCGCCCGGGCCGCGTCCGCCGCCGGCACCCCCATCCGGATCGGCGTCAACGCCGGCTCGCTCGACCGGCGGCTGCTCGCGAAGTACGGCAAGGCCACCCCGGAGGCGCTGGTCGAGTCCGCGCTCTGGGAGTGCTCGCTGTTCGAGGAGCACGGCTTCACGGACATCAAGATCTCGGTGAAGCACAACGACCCCGTCGTCATGGTCAACGCCTACCGGCAGCTCGCCGCCCGCTGCGACTACCCGCTGCACCTGGGCGTCACCGAGGCCGGCCCCGCCTTCCAGGGCACCGTCAAGTCCGCCGTCGCCTTCGGCGCGCTGCTCGGCGAGGGCATCGGCGACACCATCCGCGTCTCCCTCTCCGCCCCGCCGGTGGAGGAGGTCAAGGTCGGCATTCAGATCCTGGAGTCCCTCGGGCTGCGCGAGCGCCGGCTGGAGATCGTCTCCTGCCCGTCCTGCGGCCGCGCCCAGGTCGACGTCTACAAGCTCGCCGACGAGGTCACCGCCGGCCTGGACGGCATGGAGGTGCCGCTGCGCGTGGCCGTCATGGGCTGCGTCGTCAACGGCCCCGGCGAGGCCCGCGAGGCCGACCTCGGTGTCGCCTCCGGCAACGGCAAGGGCCAGATCTTCGTCAAGGGCGAGGTCGTCAAGACCGTGCCGGAGTCGAAGATCGTCGAGACGCTGATCGAGGAGGCGATGAAGATCGCCGAGCGGATGGAGACCGAGGGCGCCGCCGCGGGGGAGCCCGAGGTCACGGTCGGCTGACCGCCCGGGCACGGGGCGTACCCACAGGAAGCGGGCACCCGCGCGCACAGGTACAGTGCCGCTGTGTTGACGACCACCACCACACGGCTCCTCGAACCCGCGGAGCTCGACGCGGCTCGCGCCGTGCTCGACCGTGAACCGGTCGCCAACGCGTTCGTCGCCTCCCGCGTCGCCGTCGCCGGACTCGACCCCTGGCGGCTGGGCGGCGAACTCTGGGGCTGGTACGCGGGCGGACGGCTGACGTCCCTGTGCTACGCCGGCGCCAACCTCGTGCCGGTCTGCGCCACCCCCGAGGCGGTACGCGGCTTCGCCGAGCGCGCCCGGCGCGCCGGGCGGCGCTGCTCCTCCATCGTCGGCCCGGCCGGGCCCACCGCCGAGCTGTGGTCCCTGCTGGAGCCCGCCTGGGGGCCCGCGCGCGAGGTCCGCGCCCGGCAGCCGCTCATGGTCACCGCCTCGGTGCCGGCCGATGTCGAGCCGGATCCGCTGGTCCGCCGCATCCGCAAGGACGAGATGGACCTGATCATGCCGGCGTGCGTGGCGATGTTCACCGAGGAGGTCGGCGTCTCGCCGCTCGCCGGCGACGGCGGGCTGCTGTACCAGGCGCGGGTCGCCGAGCTGGTCGGCGGCGGCCGGTCCTTCGCGCGCGTGGAGAACGGCGAGGTCGTCTTCAAGGCGGAGATCGGCGCGGCGACGCCGCAGGCGTGCCAGATACAGGGCGTCTGGGTGGCGCCGGAGCACCGCGGGCGGGGGCTGTCGGAGACGGGCCTCGCGGCGGTCCTGCGGTACGCGCTGCGCGAGGTGGCGCCGGTGGTCAGCCTGTACGTGAACGACTTCAACACCGTGGCCCGCGCGGCGTACCGCCGGGTCGGCTTCCGCGAGGCAGGCGCCTTCATGAGCGTGCTGTTCTGAGTGCCGTACCGGCGCCGGGCGGGCCGCGGCGCAGGGTAGGGTGCCCAGCCATGGATGACGTCGTCGTCGGCCCCCTCGACCTCGCCGCCCGCGTGGACGACGCGCTCGCCGTGCAGGCCGTCGCCTTCGGGCTCACCGACGACGAGATCGGCGTCCGCCGCCACGTCGTGCTGCGGCACCTGACCAACTCCGGCGCCCGCGCGCTCGGCGCCACCACCGCCACCGGCCGGCTCGCCGGGTTCGTCTACGGGATGCCGAACAACCGCGTCTACTGGTGGTCCACGGTCGTGCAGCCGTACCTGCGCGCCGCCGGCGAGGACCGCTGGCTCGACGACGCCTTCGTCATCACCGAGCTGCACGTGCACCCCGCCTTCCAGCAGCGCGGCATCGGCCGGGAGCTGATCACCCGGATCACCGACACCGCCGCCGAGCCCCGGAGCCTGCTCTCCGCGATCGACGTGGAGAGCCCCGCGCGCCACCTGTACCGGCAGCTCGGATACCGCGACCTCGCCCGCCGCGTGGTCTTCCCCGGCGCCCCCAGCCCGTACGTGGTGATGGGCGCCGAGCTGCCGCTGCTGCGGTGACCTGTCCACAAGCCGAGTTGCCCACAACCTGCGGTTCGTCCACAGCTTCGGCGGACGGATTACCGGCGGGCCCGCGTCCGGCGCTAGAGTCCGGGGCATGAGTCAGCACAGCCACGTTCAGCGCATGTCCCGGATGATGCTCAAGACGCTGCGCGACGACCCCGCCGACGCCGAGACCGCGAGCCACAAGCTGCTCGTCCGCGCGGGCTATGTCCGCCGTTCGTCCGCCGGGGTGTGGACGTGGCTGCCGCTCGGCAAGCGGGTCCTGGAGAACGTGGCCCGGGTGGTCCGCGAGGAGATGGACGCGATCGGCGGCCAGGAGGTGCTGCTGCCCGCGCTGCTGCCCCGCGAGCTGTACGAGGCGACGGGCCGCGCCGGCGAGTACGGCGACCTGCTCTTCGCCCTCAAGGACCGCAAGGGCGTGGACTACGTGCTCGGTCCCACCCACGAAGAGCTGTTCACCCAGGTGGTCAAGGACCAGTGCTCGTCCTACAAGGACATGCCCGTGATCCTCTACCAGATCCAGATCAAGTACCGGGACGAGGCCCGGCCCCGCTCCGGCGTGCTGCGCGGCCGCGAGTTCCACATGAAGGACTCGTACTCCTTCGACACCTCCGACGACGGCCTCGCCGCCTCCTACGCGCTGCACCGCGAGGCGTACCGGGCCATCTTCGACCGGCTCGGCTTCGACTACCGCATCGTCTCCGCCGTCTCCGGCGCCATGGGCGGCTCGGCCAGCGAGGAGTTCCTCGCCCCCGCCGCCGCCGGCGAGGACACGTATGTGCAGTGCCCCTCCTGCGGGTTCGCGGCCAACACCGAAGCGATGACGACGACCGTGCCGCCCGCCCCGGCCGACGGGCACCCGCCGGTCGAGGAGCTGGACACGCCGGACACCCCGACGATCGAGACCCTCGCCGCGCACCTGGGCGTCCCCGCCTCGGCGACGCTGAAGAACCTGCTGGTGAAGGTCGACGGCGAGATCACCGCGGTCGGCGTGCCGGGCGACCGCGAGGTCGACCTCGGCAAGCTCGGCGAGCAGCTGGCCCCGGCCCGGGTCGAGGTCGTCACCGCCGAGGACTTCGCCGACCGCCCCGACCTGGTGCGCGGGTACGTCGGCCCGCAGGGCATGACCGGGCCCCCCGAGAAGCGGGCCTTCCGCTATCTGGCCGACCCCCGCGTCGCCCCCGGCACGTCGTGGATCACCGGCGCCAACAAGCCCGACGCGCACGCGCGCAACGTCGTGTGCGGCCGTGACTTCGAGGTCGACCAGTACCTCGACGTGGTCGTCGTCGAGCCCGGCGACCCCTGCCCGCGCTGCGGCACCGGCATCGAGCTGGACCGGGCCATCGAGATCGGCCACATCTTCCAGCTCGGCCGCAAGTACGCCGACGCCTTCGAGCTGGACGTCCTCGGCCAGGACGGCAAGCCGGTGCGGGTGACCATGGGGTCGTACGGGATCGGGGTCTCCCGGGCGGTCGCCGCCCTCGCCGAGCAGACGCACGACGAGCTGGGGCTGTGCTGGCCCCGCGAGGTGGCCCCGGCGGACGTGCACATTGTCGCGGCCGGCAAGGCGCGGCAGACGGAGCTGGCGCTGGAGCTGGCGGAGAAGCTGGGCGCGGCGGGCGTGCGGGTGCTGGTGGACGACCGGGCGTCGGTGTCGCCGGGCGTGAAGTTCACCGACGCCGAGCTGATCGGGGTGCCGCAGATCCTCGTCGCGGGGCGGCGCGCGGGCGACGGCGTGGTGGAGCTGAAGGACCGCCGCACCGGGGAGCGCGAGGAGCTGCCGGTGGACGAGGCGCTGGCGCGGCTGACGGCCGCGGGCTAGCCGGACCCGCCCGCCGCGCGGGCGGCGCGGAGGAAGTCGGCGGCGACCGGGCCGGCGTCCTCGCCGCCGGAGCCGCCGTCCTCGACGAGCACGCTGAAGGCGAGGTCGGCGCCCTCCAGATAGCCGATCATCCAGGCGTGGGTGCGCGGCGGGCTCTCTGTGCCGTACTCGGCGGTCCCGGTCTTGGCGTGCGGCAGCCCCGGGATCCCGTGGAGCGCCGAGCCCGAGCCGTCGACGACGACGTCGCGCATCATCGAGCGCAGCTGCTCCCAGGTGCGCCTCTCCAGCGTCTCCGGCGCCCGGTACGGCGTGTCCACGGCCGCCGGCACCAGCACCGGCTGCCGGAACCGGCCGTCCTTGACCGTCGCCGCCACCGACGCCATCACCAGCGGGCTCGCCTCCACCCGGCCCTGCCCGATCAGCGCCGCCGCCCGGTCGTTGACGCCGTCGGACGCCGGCACGCTGCCGTCGAAGGTGGCCGCGCCGACCTCCCAGGTGCCGCCGATGCCGAAGGCCCGGGCGGTACGGGTCAGGGTCCCCGCGCCGAACTCGTCGCGCAGGCCGACGAAGGCCGTGTTGCAGGACTGCGCGAACGCCTCGGCGAAGGTGGTGCCGGGCGGCAGGGCGAACTCGTCCTGGTTCTCGAAGCGCTGCCCGGCCACGTGCACCGCCGCCGGGCAGCCCACGCGGTCCCCGGCGGCCAGGCCGCCCTCCAGCAGCGCGGCCGCGGTGACCGTCTTGAACGTGGAGCCGGGCGGGAAGCGCCCGGTCAGCGCGCGGCTCTCGCCGGAGTCCGGGCTGTCGGCGACGGCCAGCACCCGGCCGGTGGCGGGGTCCACCGCGACGATCGACGCGGTCGTGCCGAGCCCGTCGACGGCCTCCTCGGCGGCGCGCTGCACCCCGGGGTCGATCGTCGTGCGCACCGGCCTGCCCGTGCCCGGCTGCTTGCGCGCCAGCGTGCGCACCGGCGCGCCGGTGGCGCGGTCGGCGATCACGACCTCGGCGCCGGGCGCGGCGTACAGCCGGTCGTCGTAGCGCGCCTGGAGCGCGGAGGTGCCCCGGCCGGTGTCCGGGGCGACGGCGCCGACGAGGGAGCGGGCGAGGTGGGCGACGGGCTGCGTCGAGTCGACGAACTGGAGCCCGGGCACGTCCAGCAGCCGCTTCCGGTGCTGCCGGTAGACCTCGTCCCGCAGCGTCACCACCGGCACGGACCGGTCCGGGTCGGCGTCGGCCACGCGCTTCTTCAGCCGCGGGACGTCGAGGTCCGCGCCGAGCGCGGGGTCGGCGAGGACGTCGTACGCGCGGTCGGGGTCGGAGAGCTTCGCGGGCCAGATGGAGACGGCCCAGACCTTGGCGTCGCCGGCCAGCTCGGAGCCGTCGGCGGCCAGTATCGGGGCGCGTTCGGCGCGCCGGGTGGTCTCGACGAGGGTCTGGTGGCGGCGCAGCCCGGGGTGGACGAGCCGGGGCTCCCACCGCACCCGCCAGCCGCCGTCGCCGTCGCCGGCCGGGGGCAGGGCCACCGCGCGGGTCTCGTACTCCCAGGTGCCGAAGTCGGGCAGCCGCAGCCGCACGGCCAGCGGCACGGTGTACGTGCCGTCCGCGGCCTTCTCCGCGTCGTCCACGGACACCCGCACGTCCCGCGGGCCCAGCCCGCGGCGTACCGAGTCCAGCAGGTCGGCGGCGGCCCGCGGCCGGTCGGTGTGCCGGGCGGCCGCCTCGTCGTCGCCGCGCGCCCAGGCGGCCGCGTACGCCCGGACCTCCGCGCGCGCGTCGCCGGCGGCGCCGTCCCCGCCCGTCAGGTGCACGATGCCGCCGGCCAGCACCCCGGCGGCGGCCACGACGCCCCCGGCCACCAGGGCCCGCCGCGGGCGTGCGCGGGCGGGCCGTCCCAGATCCATGGGCGCATCCTAGGCCGTTGTCCCGGCCGGGCGGCGGCGTCAACGGGCCGCGGGCGGACGGCGGTCAGAGCCAGCCCGCGTACTCCAGGTGGAGTTCGCCGCCGTTCACGTCGCCGCGGGCCAGGCCCGTCACGCCCGCCGCGACGCAGCGGAACAGCGTCCACCCGCGCAGCCGGTCGCGGTCGACGTCGAGGGAGTCCGCCAGCTTCGTCAGCCGCCGCCGGGTCGCCGCCGCCGCGCCCGGCGCGGCCACCAGGGTGTCGACGCGGTCCCGGGCCGGCCAGGCCAGGTCGTACGCCCGCTCGCCCACCAGCGGGCGCGGCCCCACCGCCAGCCACGGCAGCCGCTCGGCGGCCAGCACGTGCCCCTGGTGGTAGTCGCCGTGCAGCAGCACGTCGGGCCCGGCCGCCGCGCGGTCGCCGAGCAGCTCCTCGCGGCGCTCCAGCGCGGCGTCGACCAGCGCCGCGTACGGCTCGGCGCGCAGCTCGCGCAGCCGGTCCGCGAGCCGCGCGGTGTGGTCCGGCACCGTCGGCAGCGCGTGCCCGTCCGGCGGCGCGGTCCAGAGGCGCTGGAGCGTCGCCGCCGCCTCCAGCTGCGCCTTGGCCTCCGGCAGCGAGCGGAGGCTGACGTCCGCCTGGAGCCGTTCGAGCAGCAGCGCCCCCGCGGCGGCGTCGGCGCGCAGCAGCCGCGCGGAGCCGAGGCCGTTCCAGTGCTCCAGGGCGCGCTGCTCGGCCGCGATGCGCTCCGGCTCGTACGCGACCTTGAGCGCCGCCGGCGTGCCGTCCTCCCGGCGTACCAGGACGAGCACGCTGGTCCGGCCGCCCGGCGCGTGCACCCGCTCCGGCGTCAGCGCCCAGCGCCGCAGCAGGCCGTCGACCAGCCCGGACAGCCCCGCGAGCCAGGCGCGGCCCGGGTCGCCGTGGGCGGAGACGTGGCGCACCAGGCGCTCCGGCGGTTCGGGCCGGTACTGCGGTGCAGATGCCATACGGGCGGTGTCCTTGCCGGGTCCTCGTGCTGGTGTCGGGCGGGGTCAGTCCGTGCGGCCGGCGTCCCGCTGCCGACCCGCGGGTGCGGTGTCGGCCGTGCGTTCGGCCAGCCCAGGGAAGGCTACGCTCCCCCCGCGCCAGCGCGCCGCCCGGACCGCCGCCTCGCGCAGCGCGGCCGCGGCGTCGCGGCGCAGGTCGCCGTCCGCGGCCTGGACGAGGTCGGCGTAGCTGCCGGCGATCCGGTCCTCCAGCTCGGTCGCGAGCCGTACGGCGGCCGCCTCGTCCGGCACCGCGAACGGCAGCGCGTACGCGGCGGCGGCGGGCCGCGGCGCGTCGCCGAGGTCGCGGACGGCCCGGCTGAGGGCGTCGCGGCGGGCGCGGTGGGCGTCGTAGCCGGCGCGGGCCTCGCCGGCCCGGCCGCTCCCGGCGTGGGCGCCGACGACGCCGTAGCCGTAGACGGCGGCGTGCTCGGCGGCCAGCGCGCGCTGGGCCGCGGCGAGGGCGTCGTCGGACGGTTCGCTCACGGTGCCTCCCGGGGTACGGAACGGCCGGCCGGCCGCGGGGCGCCGTGGCCGGCCGGGGCGGGGCGGGCGGGGTTCGGCGTGGTCCTCGGCCGCCGCGCCCCCGGCGGCGGCTCCGCCTCGTGCGCCGCCGGTCGCCGCCGGTGGCGGGGGCCGGGGCGCGCGCCGGGCCCGCCCGGCGGGTGCCGGTCGAGCAGGTGCCGGTCCGGCCGGTTCCCGCCCCGGCCGCGCACCGCGGAGCACCCGGGCCCGCCCGGTTCTCCGCGGTGGCGCCCAGGGCCGGGCCCCGTACCGCTCACCCCGCCTCCCCGAGCAGGTACACGTGGGCCGCACCCGCCGCCGCCACCGAGGCCAGCAGCCGGGCGACCTCGCCCGGGGCCGCGGCCAGGGCGGCGGTGTGGGCGTCGGCGGTGCGCTTCTCGGCGGCGGCCAGCGCGGCGAGCGCCTGCGCGGGATCCGCCGGCACCTCCTCGCCGCCGCGCTTCCGCGCCGGCGGCGGGGGCTCGGCGTCGGCGCGGTCGCCGGGGCCCGCCCCGGCGCCGCCGCCGGACGCGGCGCGGGTGCCCGCCGGCAGGCCGCGGCCCAGCGCCGCCACGTGCCGGGCCACGTCGGCGCGCAGCGGGTCGAGCGCGGCGGCCAGCGCGGGGTGCGCCGAGGCCGTCGCGTCGTAGCGGCGCAGCAGGCCGCGCGACTCCTCCGCGGCGCGGCGCCGGATCCGTTCCGTGGCCGCGGGGCCGGCGTCCCCGCCGTCGCCGTCGTCCCCGGAACAGCCCGCGGTGGTGCCGGTGGCCGCCAGCACGGCGGCACCGGCCAGCACGGTCCTTCTCGCCGGGAGTCCCTTGATCCGCACGAGCCGAGCGTACCGGTGGGCAACGCACAGGTCGTGGAGCGGATACCCTTTGACCGGACACGTGACGTCACACAACAGCACACGCGGCCGAGGAGTCACCCGGATGAGCACCACCCAGAACGAGAGGCTGCGCGATCTGCTGGAGCCGCTCGTCAAGGAACGCGACCTCGACCTGGAGGAGATCGCGGTCACCCCGGCGGGCAAGCGCCGTGTCCTGCGGGTCGTGGTCGACGCCGACGGCGGCGTGGGCCTGGACACCTGCGCGGACCTGAGCCGGCGCGTCGCGGAGGAGCTGGACGCCACCGACGCCATGGGCGACCGCCCGTACGTCCTGGAAGTCACGTCTCCGGGTACGGACCGCCCGCTGACCCTGCCGCGCCATTACCGTCGTGCCGCGGGCCGGATGGTCAAGGTGCAGCTTCGGGAGGGCGGCGAGGTCGTGGGACGCATCACCGCGGTGGACGACGCGGGGCTGGACCTCCAGGTCCCGGGGGTGAAGGGTCGTAGGCCCGCCGACCGGCGGCTGGACTTCGGCGAGATCGCCGCGGCCCGGGTCGAGATCGAGTTCAACCGCAAGGTGACGAAGGACGAGGAGGGCTCGTAGCCGTGGACATCGACATGAGCGCGTTGCGCGGCTTGGTGCGGGAGAAGGAGATCTCCTTCGACCTGCTGGTCGAGGCCATCGAGTCGGCCCTCCTCATCGCCTATCACCGCACCGAAGGCAGCCGCCAGCAGGCCCGGGTGGAGCTGAACCGGGAGAGCGGGCACGTCACGGTGTGGGCCAAGGAGGATCCGGACGACGTTCCGGAGGGCGGGGAGACGCGCGAGTTCGACGACACCCCCTCGGGTTTCGGCCGCATCGCCGCGACCACCGCCAAGCAGGTCATCCTCCAGCGGCTGCGGGACGCCGAGGAGGAGGTCACCTTCGGCGAGTACGCGGGCCGCGAGGGCGACATCGTCACCGGGGTCGTCCAGCAGGGCAAGGACCCCAACAACGTGCTGGTCGACATCGGCCGGCTGGAGGCCATCCTGCCGGTGCAGGAGCAGGTGCCTGGCGAGGAGTACAAGCACGGCACCCGGCTGCGCACGTACGTGGTGCGGGTGACCAAGGGCGTACGCGGCCCGTCCGTGACCCTCTCGCGCACCCATCCGAACCTGGTGAAGAAGCTCTTCGCGCTGGAGGTGCCGGAGATCGCCGACGGCTCGGTGGAGATCTCGGCCATCGCGCGCGAGGCCGGGCACCGTACGAAGATCGCCGTACGGTCCACCCGCTCCGGGCTGAACGCGAAGGGCGCCTGCATCGGGCCGATGGGCGGCCGGGTGCGCAACGTGATGGCCGAGCTGGGCGGCGAGAAGATCGACATCGTCGACTGGTCCGACGAGCCGGGCGAGCTCGTCGCCAACGCGCTGTCGCCGGCGCGGGTGAGCAAGGTCGACATCGTCGACCTGGCGGCGCGCTCGGCGCGGGTGACGGTGCCCGACTACCAGCTGTCGCTGGCGATCGGCAAGGAGGGCCAGAACGCCCGGCTGGCGGCGCGGCTCACGGGCTGGCGGATCGACATCCGCCCCGACACGGAGCCGGCGGCGGACTGACGCCCGCGCCCGCCGGACCCGCGGGCCCGGGCGGCCGCCCCGCGCCCTCCCGGGCCGGCGGCCGCCCGCGAAAACCCGGTCGCCCCGCCCGGCCCTGATCACGTATCGTCGGGCCCGCCGTGGGCTGCCTGTCGCCCTGGGCAAAAACAGCCGTTCGATTGGCACCCCGGCGCGGGTGCCGCCGGCCGGGGAGGTAGACTTGAGCGTGTCTGGCCGGACACGCGCCCGGGCCTGCCCCGAGCGCACCTGTGTGGGGTGCCGGGCGCGTGCGACCAAAGGCGATCTGCTGCGTGTGGTGGAGGCCGGGGGCGCATGCGTCCCTGATCCTCGCGGTACGCTGCCCGGCCGGGGCGCATATCTGCACCCCGTCAAGGCATGCCTCGACCTGGCGGTCCGCCGCCGGGCGTTCGTCCGGGCCCTGCGGGCCCGGGGCCCGCTCGGCACCGCGGACGTGGACCGTTTCGTGGCGCAGGCCGTGGAGGCAGAGCAGACATGAGCAACAGCAAGACGAGCGCCGCGCGGAATCCCGTGCGGCCAGGTACCTCGCGAGTCGGAAGTGGGTCGAGATTGCGATGAGCACTCGATGAGTACGCGATGAGTACGCCCATGCAGAAGTAGCGACGGTCCGGCGGACACCCCCGGACCAGAAGGAGCGAAGTGGCTAAGGTCCGGGTATACGAACTCGCCAAGGAGTTCGGCGTCGAGAGCAAGGTCGTCATGGCCAAGCTCCAAGAACTTGGCGAATTCGTCCGCTCGGCGTCCTCGACCATCGAGGCGCCGGTCGTACGCAAACTGACTGACGCATTCCAGTCCGGCAACGGCTCGGCTGCGGCCAAGCCCGCCGGCAAGCCTGCCGCGCCCAAGAAGAAGGCCGCCAAGCCCGGCGTGCCCGGGGCGCCCGCGGCGAAGCCCGCCCCCGTCAAGCCCGAGGAGGCCGCGGAGCGCAAGCCCGCGGCGCGCCCCGGCGCCGACGCCGGCCGGCCCGCGCCCACGCCCGGGCCGCGCCCGGCTCCGGGCCCGACCCCGCCGGCGCAGAAGACCCCGGCGCCCGAGGCGCCGGAGTTCACCGCGCCGCCCGCCGCGGACCGCGCCGCCCCGAAGCCCGGGGCCAAGCCTGGTCCGCGCCCGCCCGCCGCCCCCGCCCGCGGCGGCGGTGGCCAGGGCGGCGGCCAGTCCGGCGGTCAGTCCGGCGGCGGCCAGCCCGGCGGCGGCCGTTCCGGCGGTGCCCGTCCCGGCGGCGGCGCCGCCGGCCCGCGGCCCGGCGGCCGGCCCGCGGGCCCGCGCCCGGGCAACAACCCGTTCACGTCCAGCGGCTCCACCGGCATGGCCCGCCCGCAGGCCCCGCGCCCGCAGGCCCCCCGCCCCGGAGGCGGCGGCGGTGGCGGTGGCCAGGGCGGCGGTCAGGGCGGCGCCCCGCGCCCGCAGGCGCCGGGCGGCTCCCGGCCGACCCCGGGCGGCATGCCCCGGCCGCAGGGCGGCCAGGGCGGCGGCCCGCGTCCCGGCGGCCCGCGCCCGAACCCCGGCATGATGCCGCAGCGCCCCGCCCCCGGCGGGCGTCCCGGCGCCCCGGCCGGCGGCCGTCCCGGTGGCGGCGGCGGTGGTGGCCGTCCGGGCGGTCCCGGCGGTCGTCCGGGCGGTGGCGGCGGCGGTCGTCCCGGCGGTGGCGGCGGCTTCGGCGGCCGTCCCGGTGGCGGCGGCGGTGGCGGCGGCTTCGGTGGCCGTCCCGGCGGCGGTGGCCGTCCCGGCTTCGCCGGCCGTCCCGGCGGTCCCGGTGGCCGCGGCGGCACGCAGGGCGCCTTCGGGCGTCCGGGCGGTCCCGCGCGCCGCGGTCGCAAGTCGAAGCGGCAGCGCCGCCAGGAGTACGAGCAGATGCAGGCGCCGTCCATCGGCGGCGTGATGCTCCCGCGCGGCAAGGGCGAGACGGTCCGTCTCTCCCGCGGCGCGTCGCTCACCGACTTCGCGGAGAAGATCAACGCCAACCCGGCGTCCCTGGTCCAGGTCATGTTCAACCTGGGCGAGATGGTCACCGCGACGCAGTCCGTCTCCGACGAGACGCTGCACCTCCTGGGCGAGGAGATGAACTACACCGTCCAGGTCGTCAGCCCGGAGGAGGAGGACCGCGAGCTGCTGGAGTCCTTCGACATCGAGTTCGGCGAGGACGAGGGCGGCGAGGAAGCGCTCGTGGCGCGGCCCCCGGTGGTCACCGTCATGGGCCACGTCGACCACGGCAAGACGCGCCTGCTGGACGCGATCCGCAAGACCAACGTCCTGGAGGGCGAGGCCGGCGGCATCACGCAGCACATCGGCGCGTACCAGGTGGCGACCGACGTCAACGGCGACGAGCGCCGGATCACCTTCATCGACACCCCCGGTCACGAGGCGTTCACCGCCATGCGTGCCCGCGGTGCGAAGGCGACCGACATCGCGATCCTCGTGGTCGCGGCCAACGACGGCGTGATGCCGCAGACGGTCGAGGCGCTGAACCACGCCAAGGCGGCCGAGGTGCCGATCGTCGTCGCGGTCAACAAGATCGACGTCGAGGGCGCGGACCCGTCGAAGGTGCGCGGCCAGCTCACCGAGTACGGGCTGGTGGCCGAGGAGTACGGCGGCGAGACGATGTTCGTCGACATCTCCGCCAAGCAGGGCCTGCACATCGAGGAGCTGCTGGAGGCCGTCGTCCTCACCGCGGACGCCAGCCTGGACCTGCGCGCGAACCCGAAGCAGGACGCCGAGGGCATCGCGATCGAGGCCCACCTCGACCGCGGCCGTGGCGCCGTGGCGACCGTGCTGGTCCAGCGCGGCACGCTGCGCGTCGGCGACACGATGGTCGTCGGCGACGCCTACGGCCGCGTGCGCGCCATGCTCGACGACCTGGGCAGCCCCCTGGACGAGGCCGGTCCCTCGACCCCCGCCCAGGTGCTCGGTCTGACCAGCGTCCCCGGCGCCGGCGACAACTTCCTGGTGGTCGAGGAGGACCGGACGGCCCGCCAGATCGCCGAGAAGCGCGCCGCGCGCGAGCGCAACGCCGCCTTCGCCAAGCGCACCCGCCGGGTGTCGCTGGAGGACCTGGACAAGGTGCTCAAGGCCGGCGAGGTGCAGCAGCTCAACCTCATCATCAAGGGCGACGCGGCGGGCTCCGTCGAGGCGCTGGAGTCCTCGCTCATGCAGCTGGACGTCGGTGAAGAGGTGGACCTGCGCGTGCTGCACCGCGGCGTCGGTGCGGTCACCGAGACCGACATCGACCTGGCCACCGGCTCGGACGCGATCGTCATCGGCTTCAACGTCCGCGCCGAGGGCCGGGCGACGCAGATGGCCGAGCGCGAGGGCGTCGACGTCCGGTACTACTCGGTGATCTACCAGGTCATCGAGGAGATCGAGGCCGCGCTCAAGGGCATGCTCAAGCCGGAGTACGAGGAGGTGGAGCTCGGCACCGCCGAGATCCGCGAGGTCTTCCGCTCCTCCAAGCTGGGCAACATCGCCGGTGTGCTCATCCGCTCCGGCGAGGTCAGGCGCAACACCAAGGCCCGGGTCGTCCGCGACGGCAAGGTGGTCGCGGAGAACCTCAACATCGAGGGGCTGCGCCGCTTCAAGGACGACGTCACCGAGATCCGCGAAGGCTTCGAGGGCGGTATCAACCTCGGAAACTACAACGACATCAAGGTGGACGACGTCATCGCGACGTACGAGATGCGCGAGAAGCCGCGCGCCTGATCAGCAGCACCGTCGGCAGGGGGCGGCCCGTCACGGACGGCCGCCCCCTCGCCGCCTCCCCTTCTTTCGTATATCCCGTACCGGCGGGTGATCCGGACACACGTGTACGTAGGGACGCTTTCCTGCGACTTCCTCCTCGGCGACGTACGGTCGCTGAAGGAGAAGCGCTCCGTCGTCCGCCCGATCGTCGCGGAGCTGATCCGCAAGTACGCGGTGACCGCCGCGGAGGTCGGGCACCAGGACCTGTACCGCAGGACCGTGATCGGCCTGGCGACGGTCTCCGGGGACGCCGGGCACCTCACCGACGTGCTGGACCGGTGCGAGCGGATGCTCGCCGCCCGGCCGGAGGTGGAGCTGCTGACCGTACGGCGGCGGATCCACCACGAAGACGACGAGTAGACAAGTGGGCAAGGAGACGGACCAGTGGCCGACAACGCACGGGCGAAGCGCTTGGCGGACCTCATCCGTGAGGTCGTGGCCGAGAAGCTGCAGCGGGGCATCAAGGACCCGCGGCTCGGCTCCCGGGTGACCATCACCGACACGCGCGTCACCGGCGACCTGCGGGAGGCGACCGTCTTCTACACGGTGTACGGCGACGACGAGGAGCGGGAGCAGGCCGCGAAGGGGCTGGAGAGCGCCAAGGGCGTCCTGCGCTCCGCGGTCGGCGCCGCGGCCGGGGTGAAGTTCACGCCCACGCTGGCGTTCGTGCCGGACGCGCTGCCGGAGAACGCCAAGAACATCGACGACGTGCTGGCCCGCGCCCGGCAGCAGGACGAGCAGGTGCGGTCCGCCGCCGCGGGCGCGGAGTACGCGGCGGGCGCGGACCCGTACCGGCGGGACCGCGACGAGGACGCGGACGGCGCGGACGGCGACGGCGAGCCGGGCACCGACGGCGGCGGTCCGGTGGGCCGCGCCGCGGGCGGCGGCGCGGACGGGGGCCCGGCGGGGGCATGAGGCACAAGCAGACCGGCCCGGACGGCCTTGTCCTCGTCGACAAGCCCGCCGGGCTGACCTCGCACGACGTCGTCGGCCGGCTGCGCAGGCTGGCCCGTACCCGGCGCGTGGGCCACGCCGGGACGCTGGACCCGATGGCGACGGGCGTGCTCGTCGTCGGCGTGGAGAAGGCGACCCGGCTGCTCGGCCACCTCGCGCTCACCGACAAGGAGTACCGGGCCACGATCCGGCTCGGCCAGACGACCGTGACCGACGACGCCGAGGGCGACGTCACCGCCGCCGCCGACGCCGGGGACCTGCCGCCGGGCGCGGTCGACGCCGGCATCGCCGGGCTGACCGGCGACCTCATGCAGGTCCCGGCGGCGGTCAGCGCGATCAAGGTGGACGGCAAGCGGTCGTACAAGCGGGTGCTGGACGGTGAGGATGTGGAGCTGGCGGCCCGGCCGGTGACCGTCAGCACGTTCGTGCTGCACGACGCCCGGCCGGCGACGGCCGGGGACGGCACCCGGGTGACGGACCTGGACGTGACGGTGGTGTGCTCCTCCGGCACGTACATCCGCGCCCTGGCCCGCGACCTCGGCGCCGGACTGGGCGTCGGCGGCCACCTCACCGCGCTGCGCCGCACCCGCGTCGGCCCGTACGGGCTGGACCGGGCGCGGACGCTGACGCAGCTGGAGGAGCGGCTGGACGTGCTGCCGATCGGCGAGGCCGCCGCGGCGGCGTTCCCGCGCTGGGACGTGGACGCCGACCAGGCGCGGCTGCTGTCGCACGGGGTGCGGGTGGCGGTGCCGGAGGGGCTGGCGGAGGGGCCGAACGCGGTGTTCGGCCCGGACGGGCGGTTCCTGGCGCTGGTGGAGCCGGCCGGGGGGCGGGCGAAGGCGCTGGCGGTGTTCGCGTAGGACCGGCCCGGGCGCCGGGCCCGCGGCGGCGGTCATCCGCCGAACGGGTGTCCCCGGGGGCGCATCGTGCCATTCCCGTTTCCCGTGATCAGCCGGTGGCAAGCCATGCCCTGGGCCCACCAGGGGAGGCTGGTCGTTGCCGCACTCATCGCCGCCGCCGCGCGCGCCCGGCACCGTCGTACGCATCCGCGACCTCGCCGGCCGCCCGCGGGGCACCGGATTCCTGGTCGACGCCGCGGGCACGCTGCTCACCAGCCACGAGGCCGTGGACGGACTTCCCCGGCTGGTGCTGCACGCCCCCGAGGACGCGCGGACGTGGCTGGTCGAGGCCGCGGACGTCACCGCGCTGCCGGGCGCCGACCTCGCGGTCGTACGCGCCGGAGGGCTGGCCGGCGCCCGGCCGTTCGCGCTCGCCGCGGCCGGGGCCGAGGACGGGGCGGAGGTCGCCGTCGCGCTGCCGCGGGCGGAGCGGGTGCCGGGCCGGGTGGTGGCCGCCGCCCCGGCCACGTACACCGCCACCGACCGCTACCACCTCCTCGACGGGGTGCTGCAACTCGCCCTCGCCCCGCACGAGTCGCTGCGCACGGGCGGGGAGGCGAGCGGGGCGCCGGTCGTGGACGCGGCGAGCGGCGCGGTGGTGGCGGTGGTCGGCACGGCCCTGCACGCGGGCCGCGGCGGAGTCGCCCACGCGGTGCCGCTGCGCGGGGCGCCGGACGACGCGTCCGGGACGTTGGCGGCGGCGCTGGACCGGAGCGGGGCGCAGGTGGCGGCGTACGGGCGGGACCTGAACCTGGCGGGGGCGCTGGAACTGGGGGCGGGTGCCGTCGGTCCGGGACACCCGGCGGGGCCCCTGGGGCTGAGGGGTGGGGGGAGCTTCGGGGGCCAGGGGGGTCCGGGAAGCCCGGTGGATGCCGCGGCGTCGGCGGGGGCCGGGGACGCGGCGGGAGTCGGGGGCTTCGGCGGCGGAGCCGGCCCCGGGCGGGGGGAGCCCGTCGAACGGTCCGCGGTGCGGGCGGAGTACGGGCGCTTCTTCGACGGCCCCGCGCGCGTCCTCGCGCTCGTCGGCGCCCCCGGCACCGGCCGGTCCACCGAACTCGCCGGCCTCGCCGCACGCCGCGCCGCCGACGCGGCGCCCGCGCCGTCGGTGCGCCTGCGCGGGGCCGACCTCAAGGTCGCGGACGCGGGGGTGCGCGACGCCGTGGCCCGCTCGCTGCGCGCCGCCGCCCGCGCGGTGACCGCCGCCGCGGGCCCCGCCGGCTGCGCGGGCGACCCGGCGACGGCGAGCCCGGAGGCGGTCGCCGCCCGGGCACAGGCGGCGGGGCGGCCGTTGCTCGTACTCCTCGACGCCCCGGAGGAGATGCCGCCGGTGCTCGGGCACGCGCTGGGGGAGTGGACGGCGCACACGGCGGGATGGCTGCGCGAGCACGGTGTCCGGCTGGTGCTGGCGTGCCGGCCGGAGTACTGGGAGCGGGCCGGCGGGCTGTTCCCGGTGGAGACGCTGCACGCGGGAGCGGCGGGGCCGGACACGCTGCCGCCGTGCGTGCCGCTGGGGGACTTCACGGCGGCGGAGGCCCGGCAGGCCCGCGCCCGCCTCGGCGTCCCCGCCATCGCCCTCCACCCGGCCGAGGCCGGCCACCCGCTGACGCTGCGGCTGCTGGCCGAGGTCCGGGGAGCGCTGGCGGAGGACGGCGCGGCGGCCCCGCGCGGGGCCGGGCGGGGGGTGGCCGGGGCGGCTTCCCCGCGGGCCGGAGCGGGGTCGGCGGGGACCGGGACGCCCGGGGCCGGTGCGGATCCCGTCGGGGGCGGAGTGGGGTCGCCGGGCGTGTGCCCGGGGCCGTCGGACGGGGGCGGGCCTGCCGGGGCGGCGGCGGTTTCGCCGGTGGCCGGGGTGGAGCCGGCGGGGGCGGGCGCGGGTTCGGCTCCCGCGGCTTGGGTGCCGGGCGAGGCGGAGCCGGTCGGGGGCGAGACGGAACCCGCGGGCGCGAGTCCGGGTGCGGCGGGGTATCCCGGCCATGACTCCGCCTTCGGCTGGACCGGGGGTGATCTGTCGGGCGCCGCTGAAGACCCGGTGACGGGGCGTGGCGGGGCGGAGTCGTCGGGTGTGAGCCCGGGTGCGGCGGGGTGCGCGGCCGCCGGGGCGGCGGCTTCGTCGCGGCCCGGAGTGCAGGCAGCGGGAGCGGGCACCGCCTCGTTGGCGGCGGCGGGTTCGCCGGGCGAAGCCGGGTCCGACTCGGCTTCGCGCGGCTCCGCGCACCCCGGGGGGGTGGGTCCTGCCCGGTACGGGGCAGGGGCGGCGGGGCACGCTCCGCTGCCGGGGTCCGCGGCAGCGTCGGCAGCGCAGAGCATCGACTCCGCGCCGGGCGGTGCGGGACCGCGGCGGTGGGAGGTGTTCGAGTCGTACTTCGCCCTCGTCTGCCTGCGCATCGCCTCCCGGCTCGCCCACCGCGCCGGTCCCGCCGGCCCCCGCGGGGCCGCCGTCGGGCGGCTCGCCGCCTACGTGGCCGGGCAGGCGCACGAGGCGGCGCGGCGGTGCCTGGGGCCGGGGCAGGGGGAGCTGGAGCGGGCGGCGTTCGAGGAGCTGTTCCCGTGGCGGGTGCCGGACCCCGTCGCCGGACTCACCGGGTGGGCCGACGCGGTGCTCGCCGAGGGGCTGCTCGTGCCCGCCGGCGCCGGTTACCGCTTCGCGCACGAGGAGTTCGCCGACTGGCTGGAGGGCGCGCACCTCGACGTCGACGCCGCCCTCGCCGTCCTCGTCCACCGCACCTCCGAGCGCTGGCGCCCCGGCGACCTGCCGTCCTCCGCCGACGGCGGCGGCCGCCCGGGCGCCGGGGGGCGCGCGCTGCCGGTGCCGCCGCACCGCATCGGGCCGTGCGTCGAAGCGCTGCTGCTGCTGGAGCGCCGGCACGGGCGTACGGAGCTGGCCCACCGGCTGACCGGCCTGCTGGCCGCCGCCGACTCCGCCGCCGCGCGGCGCACCGCGTTCCCGGAGCCGCGCCCCGCGCCCGGGGCGGCGGACGGGCCCGCCGCACCGGGCGGCGGCTGGTGGGGCGCTCACCTGCTGGCCGGGACCCTGCTGCGGGTGCCCGACGCGCGCCCGTACCGGCAGGTCCTCCGGCGCCTCGCGGCCTGCCTCGCCGACCACGCCGCCCGCTTCGGCGGCACCGCCGGACTCCCCGACGTGCTCGCCCCCTTCGGCCCGGAGTTCTTCTCCCGGCTGCCCCTCCCGCTCGCCGACCGGCTCGACCTGCTGCGCCTGCTGGTGCCCGCCGACACCCGCCGCCCGTCCGCGTACCTGACCGCCGCCGGCGACCTGCTCGACGCCGACCCCGCCGCCGCGCAGCCGCTGCTCGTCGCCTGGTTCGACGACGTACGCGACCTGCCCGCCGGCGGCGCCACCGTCGCCGACGCCGCCCAGGCGCTCCTCCACACCCACCGCGCCCGCGCCGTCGACGGCCTCGCCGACACCCTCGTCGCCGCCGCCCACCCGCGGGCCGCCGAACTCCTCGCCGCGCTCGCCGAGGACGAGCCCGCCGCCCTCTGCCGCGCCGTGGACCGCTGGGCGCGCGACCCGCGGGCGGAGCGGCGGGCCGCCGCCGCGGCGTACGCGCCGGGGGCCGCCCGGCACGCGCGCGGCGCCGCCGACCGCGCGCTGCTGCGCCGCGCCGCCGAGGCCCTGCTCGCGTGCGCCGACGACGGCTCCCTCCACGGCCCCGCCCTCGCCGTCCTCCTCCGCGACCCCGGCAGCCGCGCCGCCCATCTGCCGCGCGCCCTGTCCCTCTTCGCCGCCGACGACCCGCACCTCGCCCCCGCCGACCTCGCCCCCGCCCTCGCCACCCACGCCGCCCCCGTCCTCGACGCCTTTCGCGACCGCCTCCACCGCCCCGGCGGCGGCGCCGCCGACGTGCTGCGCACCCTCGCGCGGGTACGCGCCCCCGCCCCCGCGACCGCGCGGGGCGCCGCGGACCTCGTCCGCGAGTACGTCGACCGGCACCCCGAAGGCGCCGGTGCCGCCGCCGACTTCGTCGACCGGCGGCTGGAGCACGGGCAGCCGGACCGGGACGTGCTCCTCCCGCTCGCGGTGGACCTGCTGACCGCGCGGTCGCCGGTGGTGCGCCGCGCGCTGGCCCCGGTCGTCGCCGACCCCGGGACCCCTGCCTCCCGGGTGCTGCGCCGCGAGCTGCTGGACGTGCTGCTGGACCGGGAGCGGGAGCCCGCCGTGCTCGACGCGCTGCTCGCGGCGGTCGGCCGCACGGCGGAGCGGCGCGAGCAGCGGCGCACCCGGGACCTCGTGCGGCGGATCGGGCTGCTGCTGACCCGGACGCCGGAGGGGGCGGCGGTGTTCGACCGGCGGCTGGTGGCGCTGGCCGGGCAGACGCCGTCGTTCGGGGAGCAGCTGCGCGGCTGGCTGGCGGCGGACCGGGACGCCTGGGCGGCGCTGCTGGGCCCGGGCGCGCAGCTCGCGGTGGGCGGGGCGCACCCGCGGCGGGCGTGCTGACCGCGGCCCAGGCGGCGCCCGGGTCCGGTGCCGGGGCGCGCGCATGGCAGTCTTGTGTTCCACAATCCTGTACGCACGGACGACGCGACCGAGGAGCGGGCACAGTGCAGCGCTGGCGTGGCTTGGAGGACATCCCCGAGGGGTGGGGGCGCAGCGTCGTCACCATCGGCTCGTTCGACGGCGTGCACCGCGGCCACCAGCTGATCATCGGCCGGACGGTGGAGCGCGCGCGGGAGCTGGGGGTGGCGGCGGTCGTCGTGACGTTCGACCCGCACCCCAGCGAGGTCGTACGCCCCGGCAGCCACCCGCCGCTGCTGGCCGCGCACCACCGGCGGGCGGAGCTGATGGCGGACCTCGGCGTGGACGCGCTGCTGATCCTGCCGTTCACCGCGGAGTTCTCGAAGCTGGCGCCGGCGGACTTCGTGGTGAAGGTGCTGGTCGACAAGCTGCACGCGCGGGCGGTGGTGGAGGGGCCGAACTTCCGCTTCGGCCACAAGGCCGCCGGCGACGTCGCGTTCCTCGCCTCGCTCGGCGAGACGTACGACTACGCCGTGGACGTCGTCGACCTCCAGCTCAGCGGCGCCGCGGGCGACGGCGAGCCGTTCTCCTCGACGCTCGCCCGGCGGCTGATCGCCGACGGCGACTTGGCGGGGGCGGCGGAGGTGCTGGGCCGGCCGCACCGGGTGGAGGGCGTGGTCGTACGCGGCGCGCAGCGCGGCCGGCAGCTGGGCTTCCCGACGGCCAACCTGGAGACCCTGCCGCACACCGCGGTCCCCGCGGACGGCGTGTACGCGGGCTGGCTGGACGCCGCGGGCGAGCGGATGCCGGCGGCGATCTCGGTCGGTACGAACCCGCAGTTCGACGGCACGGAGCGGACGGTGGAGGCGTACGCGCTGGACCGCGACGACCTCGACCTGTACGGGCTGCACGTGGCGGTCGACTTCCTGGCCTTCGTCCGCGGGCAGGAGCGCTTCGACACCGTCGAGGACCTGAAGGCCCGGATGCGCCAGGACGTCGACACCTGCCGCGAGCTGACCGCCGGCCCGGGGGGCCGTCCGGCCCCTGCCGGACACGCGTAGAACGCCGCTACGTTCCCCGCCTGCACCCACGTGACAGGGGGGATCATGAGCACCTATCCGAACCAGCCCGGCAGACCCCGCCCACCCGCGCCGCCGCCCGGCCCGGCCCTGCGGAACCGCAAGATCCGGATCATCGCCGTCGTGGTCGGCGTCCTCGTCGTCTTCGGCATCGGAGCCGCCGCCGGCGGCAGCGGCGGCGAGGCGGACACCGCGGACGGGACGCCGACCGCCACGGCCACCGCCACCGTCGAGTCCACCGTGACGGTCACCGCGTCGCCTGCGCCCGCGCCCACCGTCACCAGGACGGAGAAGGTCGAGGTCGAGGTGACGGAGACCGAGACCGTCACCGCAGAGCCCCCACCGGACCCCGGCGCCGCGGAGGGCGGCGGCAACACCTCCGGGTACCCGGACGGCCCGCCGCCCGGCGCCGACGTCGACTGCGGCGACCTGCCGGGCCCGGTGTGGGTCGGCGGCAGCGATCCCCACCGCCTCGACCGGGACGGCGACGGCATCGGCTGCGACGGGAACTGATCCGCGCCGGAGCCGCCGTCCCGGCGACCGGGCTACGTCGCCGGGGCCGCGGCTCCGGCCAGGTGGCAGGCCACCCCCGCGGCGGTTCCGTCCAGCACCGGGAGGTCCGTGCCGCGGCAGGCGTCCGCGACGCCCGCCGCGGCCGCCGCGCCGGAGGCGAGCTGCTGGCAGCGGGCGTGGAACCGGCAGCCGCCAGGGATCCGCGCCGGGTCCGGCGGCTCGCCGGTCAGCACCACCGGCTCCGTCCCCGACTCCGGCAGCACCGACAGCAGGGCCTTCGTGTACGGGTGCCGCGGCGCGGTCAGCACCTCCTCCACCGGGCCCGCCTCCACGATCCGGCCCAGGTACATCACCGCCACCCGGTCCGCGATGTTCCACGCCAGCCCCAGGTCGTGCGTGACGACCAGCGCCGACAGCCCCAGCTGGTCGCGCAGCCGCAGCAGCAGCGCCAGGATCTCGCCGCGCACCGAGGCGTCGAGCGACGCCACCGGCTCGTCGGCGACGATCAGCTGCGGGTCGAGGACGAGCGCGCCGGCGATGACGACGCGCTGCCGCTGCCCGCCGGACAGCTCGTGCGGGTAGCGCAGGAAGAACCGCTCCGGCGGCCGCAGCCCGGCGCGGGAGAGCGCGGAGGCCACGGCGGCGTGCTCGTCGCCCGGGCGGCCGTGGATGCGCAGGCCCTCGGCGACCGCGTCGTAGACGGTGTGCCGCGGGTTGAGCGACCCGCTGGGGTCCTGGAGCACGAGCTGCACCCGCCGGCGGTACGCCCGGAGCGCCCGGCTGCCGTACGACAGCGGGGAGCCGCGGAAGGAGACCGTGCCGGCGGTGGGGCGGACCAGGCCGAGGAGCGCGCGGGCGAGGGTCGTCTTGCCGCAGCCGGACTCGCCGACGAGCGCGACGATCTCGCCGGCGCCGATGGACAGGTTCACGCCGTCGACGGCACGGGCGGCCGAAGCGCCGTGCCGCCCGGGGAAGACGACCCGCAGCCCGCCGGCCGAGAGCAGCGGCCCGGCGGCACCGCCCTCCTCACGTACGTCCCCGGGGCGCGCGTCCTCGTCGGGTGCGCCCTCCTTGCGTACGTCCGCCGCGTCGGTTCTCCCGTCCCGTACGGCCTCCTTCCGCACCCCGGGCCCGCCGCCCGCGCCACCCGCGCTCCCCGCCGCCTGCTCCGCCGACTCCCCGCTCACCGTGCCTCCTTGACGCTGACGCTCTCCACGTGCACACACGCCGCCCGCCTGCCCGGCCCCGCCGTCCGCAGCCCGGGGTCGTCCGCCGCGCAGCTCTCCAGCGCCACCGGGCAGCGCGGGTGGAACGCGCAGCCGCCCGGCAGCCGCGCCGGGTCCGGCGGGTCGCCCGGGAGGCCCTGCGGGGCGCGGCGGTCCGCGGTGCGGCCGACGGTCGGGAACGCCGCCGCCAGCGCGCCGCTGTACGGGTGCTCCGCCGCCGTGAACACCCGCTGCGCCGGGCCCTCCTCGACGATCCGGCCCGCGTACATCACCGCCAGCCGGTCGCAGGTGTCGGAGAGCACCGCCAGGTCGTGACTGATCATCAGCAGGCTGATGCCGTGGTCGGCGACCAGCCGCTCGATCAGCCGCAGGATCTGCGCCTGGATCATCACGTCCAGCGCCGTCGTCGGCTCGTCGGCGATGATCAGCCGCGGGTCGCACGCCAGCGCCATCGCGATCATCACCCGCTGCCGCTGGCCCCCGGACAGCTCGTGCGGGTACGCGCCGCCGCGCGCCGCCGGCAGCCCGACCTGCTCCAGCAGCCCCTCCGCCCGCCGCCGGGCCGCGGCCTGCGAGGTCTCCAGCCGGTGCAGCAGGATCGGCTCGGCGATCTGGTCGCGGACCCGGTGGACGGCGTTGAGCGAGTGCATCGCGCCCTGGAAGACGATCGACGCGCCCGCCCAGCGCACCGCCCGCAGCCGCCCCCAGGACATGCTGAGCACGTCCTCGCCGTCGAGCAGGATCTCCCCCCGCAGCCGGGCCGTGCGCGGCAGCAGCCGCAGCAGCGCCAGCGCCAGCGTGGACTTGCCGCAGCCCGACTCGCCGGCGAGGCCGAGCTTGCGCCCGGCGGCCAGGGTGAGGTCGACGCCGCGCACCGCGGGGACGGCGGCGGCGCCCGTACCGTACGTCACGTGCAGGTCCCGCACGTCGAGGAGCGTCACCGGTTTCCTCCGAGGATGCCTCGGGCTTCAGCTTGGTGAGGAATCGGGGGCCGGCGGAGCAGGGCAGGGAACGGGGGTTCGCCGCCGGGGTGGAAGACCGCTCCGTGACGGTGGTGAGGCGGCCCGTAGCGATGAAGAGCTCTCAACTGTCAGTCCTCCCGGATAGATTGGCGAACATGACGATGAAAGCGCAGACGGGCGAGGATGCCGGGCACGCCCGGTACACGTACCGCCTGCGCCTTTCGTCGTCGGCCCGGCGCGCAGTCGAGGCCGAGTGGGACCGATGCCGGTGGCTGTGGAACGAATGTGTCGCGAAGTCCAGGGCCGTGCACGCGTACAACAAGGCCACCGGCAAGAAGACGACGTGTGGCCCGGCGCAGCTTGACAAGATGCTGACCGCGACCCGCAAGACCACGGCGTGGCTGAGTGAGGGCTCCAGTGTTCCTCAGCAGCAGTTGCTGCGGGACTTCGGCAAGTCGAGGGCGAAGGCACAGAAGGACATCAGGGAACGGCTGCCTGTGCGGCAGCGGGCGGGGATGCCCCGATGGAAGAAGAAGCGCGAAGCCAGGCCGACCCTCAACTACACCCGGCGCGGTTTCCGCCTCAAGAACGGCTGCCTGCACCTCGCGGGCGGAATCATCCTTCGGGTGGTGTGGTCGCGGAGCCTGCCAGGGCCCCCGTCCAGCGTGCGCGTATACCAGGACACGACTGGCGCCTGGTACTGCTCCTTCGTCGTTCCCGCCATGACGGAGGCACTGCCCGAAACCGGACGTGTGATCGGTGTCGACTGGGGTGTGCAGGAGACCGCGACCACCACGTCCGACACGCACGCCCTTCCCCACCCGCAGCACGGAAAGAGAGCCGCCGCCAAGCTGAGCCGGTACGACCGGATGATGGCCCGCCGCAAACCAGCGAAGGGACAGCCCGGATCGAAGGGCTACCGCGAGGCGAAGAAGCGGCGCGCGAAAGCGTACAAGAAGGTCGCCCGGCAACGTGAGGACACCGGGCGCAAATGGGCCAAGAAGGTCGTCCGGGACCACGACCGCCTGGCGGTCGAGGACTTCCGCCCCAAGTTCCTTGTGAAGTCGACCATGGCGAGGAAGGCCGCCGACGCCGCCATCGGTGCCACCAAGCGTGCCCTGATCGAGATGAGCCGCAAGCACGGCCGTTCCGTGTACCTGGTACATCCCGCGCACACCACGATGGACTGCGCGCACTGCATGACGAGAGCCAAGCATGCATTGCCGCTGGGTGAGCGCACCTACACTTGCACCGCGTGTGGAACCGTGAGCCCACGGGACAAGAACTCCGCGCACGTGATGCTCATCCGGGCGGGTCTGAGCCCGGCAGGTGCTGAGGGTGTAAGACCTCCCGGGCCGCTGGCCCGGAAGGCAGCCTGAGCCTGGAATCCCCACACACGCCGCGAGGAAGCCCCGCGAGGGGCACACGGCCGCAAGGCCGGGCGGGAACCTTCCGTCCGCAGGCGGGGGAGCAGTCAATTCGCCACCCCCAGCTTCGGGTTGAGCACGGACTCCAGCGCCCGGCCGGCCAGCGTGAAGCAGAGGGCGACCACCGCGATGGCGATGCCCGGCGGCACCAGGAACGACCAGTGCCCGGAGCTGATCGCGCCCGCCTCGCGGGCGTCCTGGAGCATGCCGCCCCAGGAGATGACCTGCGGGTCGCCCAGGCCGAGGAACGCGAGCGTGGCCTCGGTGAGGATCGCCTCGGAGATCACCAGCGTGGTCTGGGCGAGGACCAGCGGCATCACGTTCGGCAGCACGTGCCGGACCATGATGTGGGTGTGGCCGCCGCCCAGCGCCCGGGCCCGTTCGACGTACGGGCGCTGCTCGATGGCCAGCGTCTGCGCCCGCACCAGCCGCGCCGTCTTGGGCCAGGCCGCCACCCCGATCGCGATGATGATCGTGGTGACCGACCGGGACATCACCGTGGCCAGCACGATCGCCAGCACCAGCGTGGGCATGACGAGGAAGAAGTCGGTGACGCGCATGACCAGCCCGGACAGCCAGCCGCCGTAGTGGCCGGCGACCATGCCGACGAGGGTGCCGATGCCGACGGTCAGCGCGGCGGCCAGCAGCCCGACGGTGAGCGAGATGCGCGCCCCGTGGATCAGCAGGTCGAGCACCGACCGGCCGAACTGGTCGGTGCCGAGCGGGAACTCGGCGCTGGGGTTCTCCAGCGCCGTGCCCGGCGCGTCCGTGACGCTGTCGGCGTCGGCGCCGGCCAGCAGCGGCGCGGCCAGCGCGACGCACGCGATGACGACGAGCGCGACGAGGCCCACGAGCCCCGCCCGCTGCCGCCGGTACGCGCGCCAGAAGCGCGCCGCGGAGCGGCGGCGGCGGGCCCACGCCAGCGACCCGGTGCCGGCGGCGGTGGAATCGGCGGCGGGCGGGAGGGCGGGGTCGACGCCTCCCGGCTCCTTGCCCAGTGCTTCGGTGCTCATCGGCCCACCCGGGGATCGAACAGCGGATAGATCAGGTCGGCGATCACGCTCATCAGGATCATCGAGCCCGCGTAGACGATGAACAGGCCCTGGATCAGCGGCAGGTCGGGGACGCTCAGCGCCTGGTAGAACAGCCCGCCGAGGCCCGGCCAGGAGAAGACCGTCTCCACCAGGATGGAGCCGGCCGCGATGAAGCCGAGGTTGACGAAGACGAGCGTGATCGTCGGCAGCATCGCGTTCGGCACGGCGTGCCGGCGGCGTACGAGGTCGTCGCGCAGCCCCTTGGCGCGGGCGGCCGTCAGATAGTCGCTGCCCATCTCGTCGAGCAGCGAGGAGCGCATGACCAGCAGCGTCTGCGCGTAGCAGGCGGCGACCAGGGTGAGCACCGGCAGCACCATGTGGTGCACCACGTCCACGACGTACGCGAAGCCCTCCTTGCCGCCGGACTCCATGCCGCCGGTGGGGAACAACCCGGGGATGGGGCCGGCGCCGACGGAGAAGACGATGATGAGCAGCATCCCGAGCCAGAAGTGCGGCACCGACCAGAAGGTGAGCGCGACGCCCGTGTTCACCTTGTCGCCGGTCCCGCCGTGCCGCCAGGCGGCGCGGGTGCCCAGCCACAGGCCGAGCGCGCTGTAGAGGACGACCGCGGTGCCGGTGAGCAGCAGCGTGGCCGGCACCCGCTCCCGGATGAGGTCCAGCACCGGCTCGTTGAACTGGTACGAGCTGCCGAGGTCGCCGGTCAGCGCGTTGCCGACGTAGTGCGTGAACTGCTCCCACAGCGGCAGGTCGAGCCCGTAGTGACGGCGCAGCGCGGCGAGTTGCTCCGCGTCGACCTTGCGGCCGTGGGTCATCGTCTTGACCGGGTCGCCGGGGATGATCCGGAAGAGGAAGAAGCTGGTGACGAGGATGGCGAAGAGGGAGACCGCGGCGCCGGCGAGCTTGCCCGCCACGTAGGAGAGGTAGGCGCGGCGGGAGCTGCCGCCCGCGGGGCCGCGGGCGTCGGGTGCCGTCTTGACGACGGCGGGGGTGGCGGGTGCGTCTGCCGTTGACATGGCCCTCGCTTTGCTGGGGTGCCGTCCGGGTGCGTGGCGCGGGTCGCGGGTGGGTCGGTGGGGCGGGGTGTCCGGCGGCGCGGCGCCGGACACCCCGCGAGGCGCGTACCGGCTACTCGCGGTCCGCCGCGGTGGCCCGGCGCCGCATGGTGACGACCAGGCCGGTGGCGACCGCGACGACCAGCGCCGCGCCGCCGCCGAGGACCACGCCCATCCCCGAGCCGCCGCCGTCGTCCGACGCCTCCGCGGCGGGGACCGCGGTGGCCCAGCTCCAGGAGCCGTCCTGGCCCCAGATGTTGCCGTTGCCCGCGGGCATCGCGGTGATCGACTCGATGTGGTCGGTGCGGTACGCCTCGACGGAGTTGGGGTACGCCAGGACGTTCATGTACCCCGTGTCGTACAGCACGGACTGCATCTCCTTGACGATCTCCGCGCGCCTGGCCGGGTCGTCGTACGTGGCCAGCTGCTCGGCGTAGAGCCGGTCGAACTCCTTGTCGCAGATGAAGTTGTCCGTCTGCCCCACGACGTCCTCCGACTCCGGCAGCGCGGCGCAGGTGTGTATGGCGAGGACGAAGTCCGGGTCCGGGTTGACCGACCAGCCGTCGAAGGCGAGGTCGTACTCACCGGCCACCCAGGGGTCGCCGACGTTGTCGAGGCACTGCAGGTCCAGGCCGATGCCCAGCTCGCCCCACCACTCCGCGAGGAACTTGCCCGCCGCCTTGTCCTTGGGGTCGGTGGCGTGGCACAGCATCCGGAAGTTCAGCGGCTTGCCGTCCTTGCCGACGCGCTTGCCGTCCTTCAGCTCGTAGCCCGCCTCGTCCAGCAGCCGCGCCGCCTCCTTCGGGTCGTACCCGATCTCCTGCTCGGCCGACGGCTGCCAGTGGTACTCGGTGAAGCGCGGCGGGATGTAGCCCGCGCCCTCGACGCCGTGCCCCTGGAGCACCTTGTCCACGAGCTCCTTGCGGTCGACCGCGTGGAACAGCGCCTTGCGGACCTGGGGGTCGAGCAGCGCCGGATGGCCGTCGCCGAACCTGTTGCCCTCGATGTCCCGCGCCCCGGGGTTGGTGGCGATGGCCCAGAAGCGGCGGCCCTGGCCGTCGTTGACCTCGATGTCCGGCTGGCCCTTGAGCGACGCGGCGTGCGCCGGGGTCAGGTCCGGCACGAACGACACCTCGCCCTTGCGCAGCGCGGCGACGGCGGCGTCGGTCTCCTTGTAGTACTTGAACGTCAGCTTGTCGAACTCCGGCGCGCCCCGCCAGAAGTTCTCGTTCCGCTCGAAGGTGACGTACGAGTCGGTCTTGAAGTCCGTGAGCACGAACGGGCCGCTGCCGACGACCGGGAAGTCCTTGTCGTTGTTGAACTTGCCGAGGTCCTCGACGTCCTTCCAGATGTGCTTGGGCACGATCGGCAGGTCCATCGAGTTCATCGTGGCCTGCGGCTCCTTCAGCTCCACGACGAGCGTGCGGTCGTCGGGCGCCGAGACCTTCTCGAAGTTGGTGACGTACGAGCCGTTGGCCGTGCCTGCGGCGTCGTCGGTCATCATCGTGTGGAACGTCCAGCGGGCGTCCTCGGCGGTCAGCGGCCTGCCGTCGGACCACTTCACGCCCTTGCGGATGGTGTACGTCCACGTCCTGCCCTCGTTCGAGGGCTCCCACTTCTCCGCCAGCCCGGGGATGGGCTCCTGCGTCTTGACGTCGTAGTTGACGAGGGAGTCGTACATCAGCCGGTTCAGGCTCGTGGCCACCAGGGTGACGGCGAGGAAGGGGCTGAGCGAGTCGACGCTCTGCGCGACGGCCGCCGTCAGGACCGTCTCGCCGTCGTCGCCGTCGTCGCCGCCGCTGTCGTCCTGGGCGGACGTCGCCGCGGCCGGTCCGGCCGGGCCGACGGCGGCGGCTCCGACCAGGGCGAGGGCCGCCGCGGCGGCGCAGAGCGCGCGGCGCAGCCGGCGGCCGTGGTGGGCGGGAGTCGTGGGTGGGGGTGGGCCGGGCGGGAAGGCGTTCTCGTGGGTGGGCTGCATGACACCTCGCGGTTCTCGGGGCGGGATGCCGGCTGACCGGCCTGGGGGTCGGGTCTGTGTAGCGAGGTTGGTCTAAACATGTCAACGACCGTGACCGGCCTGTACGAGGGCGATACCCGGCTGAAACGCGAATGAGGCCCGCGCCTTCAAAAAGGCTGCGGGCCTCATTGGTTCACCCCAATGGCGGCGGGGACGTCGGCCGGCCGGGCGAGCCCGGCGGATCGGCCGGTGCTCCGGACGGCGGCCTCACCCGCCTCGCCGGCCGCGTTTCCGCTGGCCGGTCGGGCGGTCCGGCGGCGGGCCGGCGGTCGCCGGGGCCGGCGGCGGCCCCGGCCGCGGCGTCACCCGTACGGGCTCGGGCCGGACTGCGCCTGCGACGGGCCGGTGCCGGGCGCGCCACCCGGATAGCCGCCTCCGCCCGGGTGCCCGCCGCCGGGTCCGTACCCTCCCGCGCCGGGCTGGCCCGGCTGGCCGGGCATCGGCGGCGGCATCGCGTGCGGCGGCTGCTGGCCGCTCTCGCTCGTCCACAGGCCCTGCGCCTGCTGGGCGCGGGTGAAGTCCTCGGCGACGAGCGCGGCGAGGTGGAAGTACGCCTCCTTGGTCTTCGGCCGCATCATCGACAGGTCGAGCTCGGCACCGGCCGACAGGTGCTCGTCGAACGGGATCACCTGCACCGCGCGGGTGCGCTGCTCGAAGTGGCCGACTATGTCGTCGATCTTGATCATCTTGGCGGTCTCGCGGACCCCGGAGATGACCGTGATGCTCCGCGACACCAGGTCGGCGTAGCCGTGGGCGTGCAGCCAGTCGAGGGTGGTGCTGGCGCTGGACGCGCCGTCGACGGACGGGGTGGCCACGACGATCAGCTGGTCGGCGAGGTCGAGCACGCCGCGCATGGCGCTGTAGAGCAGGCCGGTGCCGGAGTCGGTGAGGATCACCGGGTACTGCTTGCCCAGCACGTCGATGACGCGGCGGTAGTCCTCGTCGTTGAACGTCGTGGAGACCGCCGGGTCGACGTCGTTGGCCAGGATCTCCAGGCCGGACGGCGCCTGCGAGGTGAACCGGCGGATGTCCATGTAGCTGTTGAGGTACGGGATCGCCGTCACCAGGTCGCGGATGGTCGCGCCGGTCTCGCGGCGCACCCGGCGGCCCAGCGTGCCCGCGTCCGGGTTGGCGTCGATCGCGATGACCTTGTCCTGCCGCTCGGCGGCGAGGGTCGCGCCGAGCGCGGTGGTCGTCGTGGTCTTGCCGACGCCGCCCTTGAGGGAGATCACCGCGATGCGGTAGCAGGACAGCACCGGCGTGCGGACGAGGGCGATCTTGCGCTGCCGCTCCTCCTCGGCCGCCTTGCCGCCCAGCTTGAACCGGGACAGGCCGCCGCGCTCGGACTTGCGCTGCGGCTTGTGCTTCTCGTGCAGCAGCTGGTCGGAGGAGAGCTCGACGGCGGCGGTGTAGCCGAGGGGCGCGTTGTGCACCGGCTGGCGGCGCTGCTCGGGCGTGACCTCGGGCCAGCCGCCGGACCGCGGGTCGCCGCCGGGCTGGCCGGGCCGGCCCGGCGCGGGCGACGTGGCGGGGGACAGGGCCCCCTGGCCGGGCGCGCCGGGCTGCCCGCCGCCGGCGGGCGGGAGGCCGGGCTGCTGCCCGGGGTACGGGCCGGGCTGCCCCGGCTGGGCGGGGGGCTGGCCGGGGAGGCCCGGGTAGGCGGGCTGCCCCGGTTGTCCGGGCTGCCCGGGCTGGCTCGGCTGTCCCGGCCCGCCCGGCTGCCCCTGCTGGCCCGGCTGCCCCTGCTGGCCCGGCTGCCCGCCGGGCGGCTGGGGCCAGCCGTAACCGCCCTGCGGCGCGCCGCCGTCGGGCTGCTGACCGGCCGGGGGTACGGGCACGCCGGACGGCGACGCCACGGTCCAGCCGGGCGGCGGCTCGGCGGCGGCCCCGGAGCGGGGCGCCTCCGCGCCGGAGGCGGGCGGGGTCTGCGGTGCCGGAAGGCGGCTGCCGGGCGCGGGGTACGCGCCGGGGGCGCCGGGCTGGGTGCCCGGGGCCTGGGCCGCCGGGGCGGAGCCGGACGCGGGGGCGCCGGGCTGGGCCGGGTACGGCTGCCCGGGCGGTGCCGCGGCCGGGGGCGCGGCGGGCGGCGCCGGGGGAGCCGCGGGCGGCGGCGGCGCGGCCTGCTCGGACGCGGGCTGCGGGGCGGCGGGCGACTGCCAGGGCGCGCCCGCGGCGGGTGGAGGGCCGGACGGCAGGTCGGTCGCCGGGGAGCGCTGCTGCTCGGCGGCGGGGAACTGCGGGGGCAGCGGCGGCAGCGCCGTCGCGGAGGCGGACGGGTCGGACGCGGCGGACGCGTCCGGCGCGGGCTCGGGCGCCCAGGGGTTCGCCCCGGTGGGCGCCCGGTCCGTGACGTACGGGCTGGCCTGCGGCGGCGCGTCCTGCGGCTCGTCGTCGCGCGCGGGCACGGCGTCGGCCGGCACCCGGTCCTGGACCTCGGCGGCGGCGGGCACGGCGTCGTTGGGCTCGTCGTCCGCGGGCGTACGGTCCTGGACCCCGGCGCCGGTCTGCGCCCGCAGCGAGGCGGGCGAGAAACGCATGGTCGCGCCGCTCACCAGGTCGCCCTTGTCCGGGTCGCCCGGCGACTCGTCGTCGTCCAGGCCGGGGTCCCGGTTCGCGGCCTGGTCCCGGTCGTCGTCCCGGTTCTGGTCCCGGTCCTGGTCGGACGGCGCGGCGGCGGGCGCGGCGTGGGCGACGAGCGGCGTCAGGGTCCGCGTGGCGTCGTCCCGGTACGGGCCGGGCGCACCCGGGCCGTCGTCACCCCGCGGCGGGGGCGCGAACTGCGGGGCGGGGAAGGCGGACCCGCCGGGCGCGGAGGCGTCGTCGCCGCCCGGCTCGGCGGTGGCGGGCGGTGTCCCGGGCGTGGGCGGCCAGGCGGCCCCCGCCTCCGGCGCTGCGGCGCCGGACCCGCCGGTCTGGCCGTCCGCGTCCGCGACCCCGGCGGCGGGCCACGCGGCCCCGGACCCGGCGGACTCGTCGACGTCGTCGTCGGCTTCGGGGACGCTGCTGCGCCAGCTGCGGTCGGCGGTGTCCGCCGCCGTGCCGGTCGCGTCGTCGTCGGCTTCGGGCACGCTGCTGCGCCAGCTGCTGCCGGTCGGGTCCGTCGCCGTACCGCCCGCGCCGTCGGTCCCGAAGGCCGGGCCCGTACCCGCCGCGGACGCGTCGTCGTCGTCCGCGGCCGGTGCCGCTTCGCCGCTCAGCCAGTCGGTGCCGGTCGCCTCCGGCTCCGCCGCGGCGTCGGGGGCGACCGGGGGCGTGGCCGTCCAGGCGGCCGCCTGCTCGCGGGGCTCGCCGGAGTCGCCCGGCGCCGCGGCCTCGTCGCCGTCGTCGGTGGTCACCTCCGCGGAAGCGGCCGCGGAGGTGAAGGGCCACGCGGTGTCCGGCTCGGCGGTGCGCCAGCCGTCGCCGGACGACGCGCCGTCGCCGTCGTCGTCCGCCTGCGCGCCGGGCGCGGTCTCCGGCACGGCGGGAAGGTCCGCGGCGGAATACGCGTCGTCGTCCGCGCCGTCGTCCGTGGCCGCGCCCCCGGCGGCGGCCGGTTCCGGCGCCGCCTCATCCGCGTCGTCGGTGCCCACCGGCGTCGCGGACGCGGCGCCTCCGTACCAGCTGGGCGCGCTCGCCGGGGCCGAGGTGAACTCCCCGGTGTCCGCCGCGGTCCCGGCGCCGGTGCTCTCGTCCGCTGCCGCGTGGTCCGCATTGTCCGCGTGGTCCGGGGCGTCCGCGTCGGCTTCGGCCTCCGGCACCGCCGGGGCCACCGGCAGAGCCGCGAACGCCACCGCGCCCGGGTCCGTCGCCGCCGTCAGCGGGGCGGAGTCGCCGGAGTCGTCGGTGTCGCCGGGCCCGGCCTCGTTCTCGTAGCCGCCGGACGCCTCGTCCCGGTCGTCGTTGTCGTCGTCGTCGGCGTCCGGCTCCGCGGCCGCCGCCGGCGGCGCCTCCGGCTCCGGCGGTGCCTCCGGCGTCTCGTCCGGCAGCGTCAGCAGGAACGGCGGCGGCGTCATCGAGTCCGGCACCGGCCCCGGCGCCGGGGCGTGGGCGGCGGTGAAGCCGTTCGGCAACGGGGGCATCGCCGAGCCGGAGTGGGACGAGCGGGAGCCCGCCTCCTCGTCCTGTCTGGGGGGCGGCACCCCCTGGGTGTACCAGGCGGCGGGCGCCGGGCCGGTGGTGAACTCGCCCGTGCCCTCCGGATCCGTACCGGACCGCTCGACATCGGGGCTGGTCCGGCCCGCGCCGTTCTCGTCCCGATCGCTGCTCACTGTGCCTCCCGTATCCCCTCGCACCACGGCGGTCGTGCCGGCGCCTGCCCGGTGCCGCATGCTCCTCCCACCCTAAGGGGAGGACCGAGCGCGTCGGCAGGGCGGACTGTCGCAATCGGCAACGGATGTGTCACCGTTCAGAACACCGGACCCGCGGCGGGCGCGGCGCGTTTCCGCGGGCGGGCGGGTACGGCGCCGGTCAGAACACCGGGTTCGCGGTGAGCGACCCGGTGTAGAGGACGAACACCCGGTTGTTCGCGGCGGTCATGGTCCAGTCGTCCCGCTCGCGCGACGTGCGCCGGTCGTCCCACGCCATCCGGCCCTTGCCGATGTCGTAGACCTTCAGCGCGTCGGGATCGATGTTCTCCGTCGTCCCGCACCACACCGAGTTCCCCTGGACCACCGGCGGGTACTTCAGCGCGACCGCCAGCGCTTTCGCCGTGAACACGGTCTCCCTCGTCTTCGCGTTCATGGCCGTGAGCACCCTGTTGTTCACGGCGAAGAGCGTGTTCCCGTCGAGCGCCGGCGCGCTCCAGATGTAATCGCCCACCGGCTGCTCGTTCCACTCCGGCTTCCCGTCGCCCTTCAGCGCGTACGCCGTCAGCCCGTCCCCGCCCGCGTACACGAAGCCCCCGCCGACCGCGCACGGCAGCGCGTACGAACTGCGCTTCGGGGTGTCCCACACCGTCCTGCCGTCCTCGGTGTCGACCACCGCGAGCTTGCCGTCCGAGCCGGAGAGCACCAGCATCCCGTCCGCGGTCGTGGCCCACGCGGGCTTCTTGACGGTCGACTTGACCGGCATCCCGACCGTCCACCGCTCCCGGCCCCCGGCGCCGACCGCGCGCAGCTCGCCGTCCTTCGTCGTCACGTACACCGCGTCGGCCGACGCCGTCAGCACCACGGCGGCCCGCGCGTCCGGCGCCGACCACTGCTCGCGCCGGTCGCGGCCGCGCAGCCCGTACAGCGCCCCCTCGGCGTCCGCGGCGGCGAAGGTGTTCTCGTCGAGCGCCGCCGCCCCGGCCGCCGCCGCCACCGAGTCTGCGGCCCGCCGCCACTTCTCCTTGCCGGTGCGGATGTCCAGGCCCGCGAGGCTGCCGTCGGCCATCGCCGCGACCAGCACCTGACGCAGCGGAAGCAGCAGCGGCGTAGCGGAGTTGAGCCCCCTGACCGGGCCCCAGAGCGCCGCGGGGGCGTTGCCGGAGCTGTAGCCGTCGAGCGGCCGCGCCGCCCACGGGTCGCGTTTCGGCGCCGTCACCGTGCCGCCGTCGTCCTTGCCCAGCCACCACCAGGCGGCCGTGCCCCCGCTCGCCGCGACCACCGCGCCGCCGGTGGCGAGGCCGACGAGCAGCCGCCGCCGCGAGGGCCCGGGCACCTGGGTGTCGCCGGCCGCGGGGAGCGCCGCGAGGCGGCCCGCCTCGTGCTCCCGGCCCGCGATATCCTCGGCGAGCGGCCCCTGGCGCCACACCGCCTCCGCGCCGGGCGGCGGGGCGAGGGCGGCGGCGATCTGCGGCGGAGTGGGCCGGTACGCGGGGTCCTTGGCCAGGCACGGGGCGATCAGCGGGTGCAGGTCGGGCGGCAGCGCTTCGAGACGCGGCTCGCCGTGCACCACCTCGTACTGCACCGCCGCCACATGGCTGCCCTGGTACGCCGTCTGCCCCGTCGCCGCCAGCGTCAGCACCGCGCCCAGCGCGAAGACGTCCGCGGGCGGGCCCACGCGCTGCCCGAGCACCTGCTCCGGCGGCCCGTAGCCGGGCGTGACCGGGGCCTCGCCGGTGCTGGTGAGCGTCAGGCCGTGCTCGGGGCGGGCGATGCCGAAGTCGATGATCCGCGGTCCGGCCGCGGTCAGCACGATGTTGGGGGGCTTGATGTCGCGGTGGACGAGACCGGCCGCGTGGATGTCGGTCAGCGTGCTCGCCAGCGCCGCGCCGACCGCGCGCAGCGCCGTGCCGTCCAGCGGCCCGTAGCGCTCGACGGCCTCGGCGAGGGTCGGCCCGGCGAGGTACTCGCAGGCGATCCACGGCCGTCCGCCCTCCGTCTCGGCGGCGAGGACCCGCGCCACGCCGGGGCTCTGCACCGCCTGCGCGGCGTGCGCCTCGCGGACGAAGCGCTGCGCCAGGTTCGACTGGTGGGCCAGCTCCGGCCGCAGCACCTTGATGGCGGCGGGGTGGCCGGTGGAGTCCCGGCCGAGGTACACCTTGCCCATGCCGCCCGCGCCGAGCACGCCGATGAGGCGGTACGGGCCGAGGCGCAGCGGGTCTCCGGTGCCGAGGGGTTTCATGGACGTTGCCGCTCCTGGTGGAAGTTCCTACTGAAGGGGGAGCCCGCGAACCTCGGCCGCGGTGACGACGAGGACGACCCCGGCTTCCTCCTGTTCGAGGACCATGGGGCGTTCGTTGTCCTCGGGCCCCCGGTACGACCAGGCCGTCCTGTGCTCCTTGAGGTCGACGGCCCGCACCCAGTCGCGGCCGCCGGTGCCCACGTACGCGTACCTCTTGCCGACCACGGGCGCGACGATGAACGCCTGCGGCCCCGCCCAGTCGGCCTTGGCCTCCCACTCGACCTTCCCGCCGGCGCCGTCGACGGCGATGAGCCCGTTGCCGTTCTCGACGACGTACGCCTTGCCGTCCTTGACCGCGGGGGTGCCGTAGAGGCGGGTGTCCGGGCCGAGTTCGGCGCGCGCGTCGCGGTCCTTGCCGAGCGTCCAGCCCACCTCGCCGTCCGACAGCCGCAGCGCCGTCAGGTCCCGCAGGCCGAGGAGCACGTGGCCCGCGACGGTGGGGAACTGCTGCAGGCCGGCGAGCGAGTCGCGGTCGGCCTTCGGCGCCGTCCAGGTCCAGCGCACGTCGCCGGTGCGGGGTTCGAGGCAGGTGAGGGTGGACTCGACGCGGATGAGCACCTCGTTCTTCGTCACGGCGGTGGCGTACGAGGGGCCGCTGTCGGGGGACTCGTTGTCGACCCCCCAGAGCAGCTCGCCGGTCTCCATGTCCGCCGCCACGAACTGCGGGGTCCACGGCGTCTTCTCGACGACGCGCTTCTTGGTCTTCTTGTCGCGGTAGACGCGGGTGACCCAGCGGGCGGTCGCGCGCATCAGCAGCACGCCGCTCTCCAGGCCCTCGATGGCCGCCCCCTTGAGTTCCCCGCCGCTGAGGACGAGGTGCTCCTCGCGCTCGCCCGACTCGGGGTCGGTGGCGTAGACGGCGTAGGTGCCCTCGCCCGAGGCGCTCTTGCTGGAGACGGAGTAGAACCCGGAGTCGTCGCCGATGATCCCCAGGAGGGGGGAGGCCAGGTCGTCGATGCCGCGCAGCTTGCCGCTGCGGGCGTCCACGAACTGCCCGCCGCCGGTGCTCGTCAGCAGCATCACGTAGTTGCCGCCGGTGGCCAGGCTGAACGCGCCGTCGCCGCCCACCACCGGCCGGGTCCACAGCTCCTTCGGCGCCTTCGGCTTCTTCGGCCCGGGCTTCGCCGCGGGCTTCTTCTCGTCGTCGCGGAGGTACGCCCACGCCCCCACACCCGCGCCGCCGGCGGCCACCGCGCCCGCGCCCGCGAGCGCCAGCACCTTGCGCCGCGACGGCCCCTTCGCCGCGCCCAGCTCCGTCTCCGCCGCGGCCTGCTCCGGCGACGGCAGCCGGGGCGGCTGCGGCTGCCAGGCGACGGCGGCGCGGCGCAGGATGTCGGCGTGCAGCGCGTCCGGGAGGTGGTCGGCGAAGTCGTCGGCGCCGCCGGGCAGTCCCTCGGCGAGCAGCCCCGTCAGCTCGTCGGTGCCGGGGCGGGTCTCCGGCTCCTTGGCCAGGCAGCGCTGGAGCAGCGGCAGCAGCCCGGCGGGCACGCCGGACAGGTCGGCCTCGCCGTAGCGCACCCGGTACAGCAGGTCCGCGGCCTGCCCGCCGCCGAAGGGGCCGTGGCCCGTGCAGGCGAAGACCAGCACGCCGGCGAGCGCGAACACGTCGCCGACGGGGGTGTGTTCGACGCCGGACGCCTGCTCGGGCGACATGAAGGCGGGCGTGCCCGCCGCGGTGCCCGTACGCGTCAGGTGGTCGTCGCCCGCGGCGCGGGCGATGCCGAAGTCGATGACCTTCGGGCCGGCCGACGTGAGCAGGATGTTCGACGGCTTCAGGTCGCGGTGCACGACGCCGGAGCGGTGCAGCTGCCCCAGCGCCTCGCAGAGCGCGGCGCCCAGCGCCCGCGTCGTCGTCTCCGGCAGCGGGCCGCACACCGCGACCGCCTCGTCGAGCGGCGGGCCGAGCACGTACTCCGTCGCCAGCCACGGCGTCTCCGCCAGCGGGTCGGCGTCGACGACCTCGGCGCCGTAGCGGTCGCCGATGACCCGGGCGGCGTCGGTCTCCAGCCGGAACCGGGTGCGGAACTCGGCGCCGGCGGTGCCGGCCTCGCCGCTGACGAGGTCGGCGTGCATGGTCTTCAGCGCCACCGTGCGGCCGCCCGCGGAGCGGGCGAGGTAGACGGTGCCCATGCCGCCGCTGCCGAGGCGGGCGACGAGCCGGTACGGGCCGAGGCGGTGCGGGTCGTCGTGGGTGAGAGGCGTCATCGAGGCAGCCATGGATCAGTCCACCGGGAGTGCGTAGAGGGCGTCCTTGGACATGACGAGGGCGATGCCGTCGCCCGCGCCGAGCACCCGGCCGGAGACGCCGGGCCCGTCGGTGGTGGAGCCGCCGGCCTCGCTGACCGTCGCGAACCGCCACAGCGGCGAGCCGTCGCGGGTGTTGAACGCCTGCACCTCGGCGTCGTTGCTGTAGAAGATGGTTCTGCCGGTGCCGCTGAGTACGACGTCGGTGACGTCGTACTGGTTGCCGGCGTACACCGGGGTACGCCAGAGCCGCTTGCCGTTCTTCACCGACACGGCCGCCATGTGCGCCCCCTGGCTGCCGTACAGCACGCGGGACCTCGCGTCGGTGAGCTCGGAGAAGAAGTGCTCCTTCATGGGCTGCTCCCACAGCCGCTCGCCGCCGCGCAGGTCGTAGCCGCGCAGCTGGCCGGACTCCTTGTTCGGGCTGACGAGCACGCCGGCCGGGGTCGCGTACGTGCTGGGGCCGTCGTAGTCCTCGATCTCCTTGTACTTCCGCTCCCACACCTTGTCGCCGCCGCGCATGTCGAGCGCGAGGTAGGTGAACTTGAAGCCGGCGGTGGGGGCGCTGGGGATGAGCACCCGGCCGCCGCGGAGCTTGGCGTGGTCGCCGTCGCTGATCGGGTTGTCGCTCAGGTCGCCGTAGCCCTCGGGCAGCGGGGTGCGCCAGAGCTCCTTGCGCTTCTTCGTGTCGTACGCCACGGCGTGAAAGCTCTCCTGGTCCGACTCCACGCCCAGGAAGTAGAAGACCCCGTCCGCGCCGCCGACGGGCTCCTGGTAGCTCAGTTTGCTGTTGAGCGAGTACTTCTCGATGGCGCCCTTCGACTTGCCGTCGGTGACGTCGATGACCTCGTTGCCGCCGAGGCTCACCGGGACCAGCGCCCGCCCGCCGCCGAGGTCGATCAGGTGGCCGCCCGCGAAGACGTCGGAGTCCCACGCCTTCTTGCCGGTGCGCACGTGCACGGCGGTGAGCGCGCCCATCGTCTCCACGACGGCGATTTTGCCGATGACGCTGATCTTGGCCGCCTCCTGGCCCTGCAGCGGGTACTGCCACAGCGGCTTGGGCGGGGCGCCCTTCGCGGGGGTGGTGCGGTAGACGGGCGGGTCCTCCTCCGTCGCGCGGCGGTACGCGTAGACGCCGCCCCCGCCGACCGCGAGGCCGGCGGCGCCGAAGGCGAGGCCGCGCAGCAGCGCGCGGCGCGCCGGGCGCGGCGGGGGTACGGAGGTCTCGCCGGCGTCCGCCCCGGCCGCGGTGTGCGGGGTCCCGCCGGGGCCGTCCGGGCTCCCCGGCGCGCCGGGCCCCGGGGGTGGCGGCGCGGGCGGGCCCGGCGCCGGCAGCGCCGGCGGCTGCGCGGCCAGCGCCGCGGCGACGGCGCCGGGCAGCTGCTCCTGCCCCGGCTCCGCGGGCAGCGCCTGCTGCACCTGCTGGAGCTGCTGGAGCAGCGCGTCCGCCCGCGGGCGCTGCGCGGGGTCCCCGGCGAGGCAGCCGGCGACGACCCCGGCCAGCGGCTCCGGCAGCGCGCCCGGGTCGGGGGAGTGGCCGCCGGTGGCGGCGTACGCCAGCACCACGCCCAGCGCGTAGATGTCGCCCAGCGGCCGCGGCACCCCGCCGGCGTGCTGCTCCGGCGGCAGCCACGCGGGCGGCAGCCCGGGCACCGCGGTACGGGGGCCCTCGCCCGGTGCCGCCGCGCGCACCGCGCCGTACGCCACGAGCCGCGGCCCGGCGGACGTCAGCAGCACCGCGGCGGGCGTCAGCCCCGCGTACACCAGGCCCTGCGCGTGCGCCTGGAGCACCGCGGCCGCCAGCGACACGCCCAGTTGGCAGACGTACGGCAGCGGCAGCGGCCCGCCGTGCGCCGCCAGCGCCGCCGGCAGCGGCAGCGCGGGCGCGCAGTCGTACGCCACCCACGGCTCCTCGTCCTGCGGCGCCACCCCGGCCACCGGCGCGGCGGCCGGCCCGGCCAGCCGCGCGGACGTGCCGGCCTCGGAGGCGAACCGGACCCGGAAGCCCGGGTCGGCGGCCAGCGCCGCGGGCGGCGTCATGAGGACCACGACCCGGCCCAGCGGCTCGCTGAACGCCAGGTGGAACCGCGACCCGTCGGCGTCGGGCCCGCCCTCGGGCCCGTACGGGCCGAGCGGCGCGACGACCCGGTGCGGGCCCACCGTCTGCTGCGTCCCGCCCCCGGCCGTGCCGCCGGCGCCGGTCAGTGTCTGCATACGAACAATCCCCCTTGCCGCCGCGCGCTCAGTCCAGCGGCAGCGCGTACACGCTGCTTCCGCTCGCGACCACGGCCGTGTCCTTGCCGACCGCCACCCGGCGCCGGTGAGCGTACTTCGGCTTGCCCGGCCGCATGTCGGTGAAGCGCCACAGCAGGTCGCCGCCCTGGACGTCGTACGCCAGCACCTGCATGTCGTCGCCCGCGATCAGGAACCGCTCGTCCGGCGTGAGGTGCAGCGCCGGGGCCTGGACGAGCACGCCGACGTAGGCCAGCTGCGGGTTGCGCTTCCACTGCTCCTCGCCCGAGTCCCGCGCCACGGTGTGCACGGCGCGGAACGTGTCGAGGGCGTGGATCATCCTGCCCTGCACGGCCGGCGGGCCGAAGTTCTGCGGGTTGCTCTCCTCGTCGCTCCACGGCTCGGCGGCGACGTTCCACAGCTCGGCGCCGTCGCCGCCCGCGTCGTAGCCGCGCATGGTCTTGCCGGCGGTGGCGACCAGCACGCCCGCCCCGGCCGCGGCCCAGTGGCCGCCGGCCATGCCGTCGTACTCCTGCGCCCAGCGCTCCGCGCCGCTGGCGAGGTCGAGGGCGGAGACCGCGGCGGGCGCGTCGCGGTGCTCGGCGTTCTCGTCGGCCTCGGGCACCAGCAGCACGGAGTCGCCGAGGAAGAGCGCGGCGGTCGCGGCGGCCGTGCCGGGCGAGCGCCACAGCTCGCGGCGCTCGGCGAGGTCGTAGCCGACGACGGTCAGCTCGCCGCCCTCCTCGACGGTGAACGCGGCGGTGTCGCCGGCCACGCCCAGCAGCGACCGGTACGGCGACCTGCCGCCCTTGCGGAACTTCTCCGACGTCCAGGCGACCGCGCCGTCCGCGGTGTCGAGCACGGCCAGGTCCTTGCCGGGCACCAGCACCATGCCGTCGCCGAGCGGCACGGCGCCGCCCGCGGGGCGGACGTCCGGCTGCTCCCACAGCTCGTCGCCGGTGCGCAGGTCCATCGCGTAGACGCCGGACTTCGCGACGACCAGCGCGGTCCCGCCGCCGGCGACGACCGGCGGGCCGACCGGATCGACCTTCCCCAGCCCCTTGCCCCACAGGACGGTGGGCGGGGCGCCGGTGAACCGCTTCCGGCGGGTGTTGCGGGCGGCGAGCCGCTCGGCGGTGGTCGGTGGCGGCGGCGGGTCCTCGGTGGTCGCGGCCCAGGCGGCGGCGCCGCCGGCCGCGACGCCCACCGCCCCGCCGGCGATGCCGGCGAGCAGGGCGCGGCGGGTGCCGGGGCGGCCGATGACGGTGGTGGCGCCGATGGGTTCCACGGCGCCGGGCTCCGGCGCCGCGAGGAAGTCCGGGTCCGGCTCGGTCTCGGCGGCGAGCACGTCGGCCGCCTGCCGGGCCAGGGCGGCGCTGACCCGGCGGGGCAGCCAGCCGGGGGCCAGGGCGGCGCCGGAGCGGGTGGTCGCCGCGTCGAGCACGGTGCCCGGCGCCGCGGCCGCCCCCGGGCCCTGGCCGGCGCCCGGCGCGGCGCCGCGGAGCAGCTCGGGCAGGAGCGCGGCGGCGGTGGGGCGGCCGGCGGGGTCGGCGCGGAGGCAGGGCTCCAGGGTGCCGCGGAGGGCGGGCGACAGCAGGTCCAGCGGGTCGCCGGGCGCGCCGTGGGCCTCGGTGGCGTACGGGTCCTGCGCGTACGGGTCCGCGCCGTACGCGGGACCGCCGGCGTACGGGTCCGTCAGCGGGTCGGCGGCGGCCTGCGCCGCCGGGTCGCCGGGGGCCCGGCCGGTCGCCGCGTACACGAGCACCGCGGCCAGCGCGTACACGTCGCCCAGCGGCCGCGGCCGCCCGCCCGCCGCCTGCTCCGGCGGCAGGAACTCCGGTATCAGCCCGGCGAGGCCCGCGCGCGGGCTGCCGTCGGCCCCGGCCGCGCCCACCGCGCCGTACCCGGTCAGCAGCGGGCCGTCGCCGGTGAGCAGCACGGCCGTGGGGTCGAGCCCGCCGTGCGCCACCCCCGCGGCGTGCAGCGCGGCCAGCGTCTCGGCCAGCGCGGCGCCCACGGCGTACACGGTGCGCTCCGGCAGCGGCTCCAGCTGCGCGTCCAGCGCGGCGGGCAGCGGCAGCGCCGGGCGGTACGGCATCGCCCACCAGGGCGGGCCGGCGGCCGACAGCTCGCCCACGGGCGCCAGCCACGGGCCGCCCGTGCCCGCGAGGCGCTGGGCCTCCGCGGCGGCGGCGTGGAAGCGCCCGGCGTGGCCGTGGTCGGCGGCCGTCGCCTCGGCGCGCGGTGCGGTGACCAGGACGGTGCGTACGCCACCGGGCGCCTGCGCCACGTAGCGCACGGCCGGCGCGCCGAGGCCGCCGGAGTCCGGATCCAGGCGCCCCACCGGCCGGTACGCCCCGAACTGTTCGGGGTCGTCGAGTCGCAGCGGTTCCATACCCCCTCCTAGGAACTGGCCGCAGGCAGCCTACCGGGCGCGGCCGGACCGTGTGTCCGGCGGGGGGTAATTGGTCCCGCGCGGCCGGGGAGAAAGTCCCGCTCGGAAGCCGCGCATTTTTATCCCGGAGTGGCATGCCCCACATGGCTCCAAAGGAATCCTAAACGCGGTAGTAGACGCCTTGGACGAGGGTCCGGGACTTTTGCCTCCCGGGCCTGTGGACTTTCGGCAGGGGAGTGCGCCGGACCATCGGACACCGCCCAGCCGGACCGCTCTCACCTGCGCATATCCCCACCTGCGGCGTTCTCGTACCCGCTCCGGGGGCGCTCCGGCGGCCGGTCGCGGCCGGTGCGCAAGGGGCATAAAAACCCGACTCGTCACTACGACCCCGGCTCGTACCAAGGGTCCTTGTCCGTCCGGATCCGGCGGGTTACCAAGGTGGGGCGACCTCGGAGCGCAGCCGGGGTCGAAACCATGTCTGGAGGGAATTCCGAGAATGTCGAAGCACATCAAGTTCACCGCCCCCATAGCCACGTCCGCCGCCCTCGCCGCAGGCGCCGGCATGGTCCTCACCCTCGGCGCGGGGGTGGCGAGCGCCGACGGCAAGCCCGACTGGGTCAAGCCCGTCTCCGCCGACTACGACATCACCGGCCAGTACAACCAGGGCGGCGCCCGCTGGGCCGCCAAGCACAGCGGCCAGGACTTCGCCGCGCCCACCGGCACCAAGGTCCGGTCGGTCCACAGCGGCACCGTCGTCACGGCCGGCTGGGGCGGCGCGTACGGCAACAACATCGTGATCAAGCACGCCGACGGCGTGTACACCCAGTACGGCCACCTGTCGAAGATCGACGTCTCGGTCGGCCAGCAGGTCAACGCCAAGACCAAGATCGGCGAGATCGGCACGACCGGCAACTCCACCGGCCCGCACCTGCACTTCGAGGTCCGCACCACCCCCGTCTACGGCTCCGCCGTCGACCCGGTCGCGTTCCTGAACAAGCACGGCGTCAAGATCTGACCCGCACCCCCGGCCCCCCGGCCGGGCGGCGCCGGGCGGCGGTCTGCGGGCCGCCGCACGGCTGGTAGGCTGGCGGACGGTTCGCGTGAGCGCCCCCGTATCCAACCGGGCGAGGCGCCGCGACCGCCCCGCCGACCGAGTTACCGCAGTTCCCCTGTGATCTGGACCAGGGGCGCTCGGCGGCGCCGACCTGAGGAGTGTGGAGACGGGCATGGCGCTCGACACCGCGACGAAGAAGAAGATCATGGCCGAGTTCGCCACGAAGGACGGCGACACCGGCTCCCCCGAGGTGCAGGTGGCGATGCTCTCCCAGCGCATCTCCGACCTCACCGAGCACCTGAAGACCCACAAGCACGACCACCACTCGCGCCGCGGTCTCCTGCTGCTCGTCGGCCGCCGCCGCCGGCTCCTGCAGTACCTCGCGAAGAAGGACATCACCCGCTTCCGCACGCTGGTCGAGCGCCTCGGCATCCGCCGCGGCGCCGCCGGCGCCCGCTAGCGCCGTACGAGGGAGCGGCTCCCGCGCCGGGAGCCGCTCCCTCGGCGTATGCCCGCAGCGCTCCGGCCCCGCCGGACGCCGGGCGGGTCCGTCCGTACGGACCCCTACCGACCGGTTGCCCGCCAGCCGTCGAGACACCGCCCGGGGGACTTGTACCCTGGTCGGCAGGACATCTACACAGAGTGAACACGGGGAGCAACCGCCCGCAGCCGCCGGACCTGTGCCGACAGCGGGCGCCGGTCCTCGGTAGTGGCCTTCGGGGCACGCGAGAGCGCGCACCCCGGTGGCTTCGATCGAAGACCGGCCCGGCCTTCAGCCGCTCATCCGGCCCGAGCCTGCCGCGCGGGTGCTCCACCGCTCACCGCCCACGCCACACGGGCGTGGGCGCAGACGAGGAGAATTTCCTGGTGGAGAACGAAACCCACTACAGCGAGGCCGTCATCGACAACGGCTCGTTCGGCACCCGCACCATCCGCTTCGAGACCGGCCGGCTCGCCAAGCTCGCCGCCGGCTCCGCCGTCGCCTACCTCGACGACGAGACGATGGTCCTCGCGGCGACCAGCGCCTCCAAGCAGCCCAAGGACCAGCTCGACTTCTTCCCCCTCACGGTGGACGTCGAAGAGCGCATGTACGCCATCGGCAAGATCCCCGGCTCCTTCTTCCGCCGCGAGGGCCGCCCCAGCGAGGACGCCATCCTCACCTGCCGGCTCATCGACCGGCCGCTGCGCCCCTCGTTCAAGAAGGGCCTGCGCAACGAGATCCAGATCGTCGCCACCATCGAGGCGCTCAACCCCGACCACCTCTACGACGTGGTCGCCATCAACGCCGCCTCCGCCTCCACCCAGCTGGCGGGCCTGCCCTTCTCCGGTCCCATCGGCGGCACCCGCGTCGCCCTCATCCGCGGCCAGTGGGTGGCCTTCCCCACCCACGCCGAGCTGGAGGAGGCCGTCTTCGACATGGTCGTCGCCGGCCGCGTCCTGGACGACGGCGACGTCGCGATCATGATGGTCGAGGCCGAGGCCACGGACCAGACCGTCGAGCTGGTCAAGGGCGGCGCCACCGCCCCGACCGAGGAGGTCGTGGCCGCCGGCCTGGAGGCCGCGAAGCCCTTCATCAAGACCCTCTGCAAGGCGCAGGCCGACCTCGCCGCCAAGGCCGCCAAGCCCACCGGCGAGTTCCCCGTCTTCCTCGACTACCAGGACGACGTGCTCCAGGCCCTCACCCAGGCGGTGCGGGACGAGCTGGCCCAGGCCCTCACCCTCGGCGACAAGCTGGAGCGGGAGGCGGAGCTGGACCGCGTCAAGGGCGTCGCCGCCGAGAAGCTGCTGCCGCAGTTCGAGGGCCGCGAGAAGGAGATCTCCGCGGCGTACCGCGCGCTCACCAAGGAGCTCGTGCGCGAGCGCGTCATCCGCGAGCAGGTCCGTATCGACGGCCGCGGCGTCACCGACATCCGGCCGCTGGCGGTCGAGGTCGAGGCGATCCCGCGGGTGCACGGCTCGGCGCTCTTCGAGCGCGGCGAGACCCAGATCATGGGCGTGACCACGCTGAACATGCTGCGCATGGAGCAGCTGCTGGACACCCTCAACCCGGTGACCCGCAAGCGCTACATGCACAACTACATCTTCCCGCCCTACTCCACCGGCGAGACCGGCCGCGTCGGCACCCCCAAGCGCCGCGAGATCGGCCACGGCGCGCTCGCCGAGCGCGCCATCGTCCCGGTGCTGCCCAGCCGCGAGGACTTCCCGTACGCCATCCGCCAGGTCTCCGAGGCGCTCGGCTCCAACGGCTCGACCTCCATGGGCTCCGTCTGCGCCTCGACGATGTCGCTGCTCAACGCCGGCGTGCCGCTGAAGGCGCCGGTCGCGGGCATCGCCATGGGCCTGATCTCCAAGGAGATCGACGGCGAGACGCGGTACGTGACGCTGACCGACATCCTCGGCGCCGAGGACGCCTTCGGCGACATGGACTTCAAGGTCGCCGGCACCAAGGAGTTCGTCACCGCCCTCCAGCTCGACACCAAGCTCGACGGCATCCCCGCCTCCGTGCTGGCCGCGGCCCTCACCCAGGCCCGGGACGCCCGGCTGCACATCCTCGACGTGATGATGGAGGCCATCGACCGGCCGGACGAGATGTCCCCGCACGCCCCGCGGATCATCACCATCAAGATCCCGGTGGACAAGATCGGCGAGGTCATCGGCCCCAAGGGCAAGATGATCAACCAGATCCAGGAGGACACCGGCGCCGAGATCACCATCGAGGACGACGGCACCATCTACATCGGCGCCGCCGACGGCCCGGCCGCCGAGGCCGCCCGCACGACCATCAACGGCATCGCCAACCCGACGATGCCCGAGGTCGGCGAGCGCTATCTCGGCACGGTGGTGAAGACCACCTCCTTCGGCGCCTTCGTCTCGCTGCTGCCCGGCAAGGACGGCCTGCTGCACATCTCGCAGATCCGCAAGCTGGCCGGCGGCAAGCGCGTCGAGAACGTCGAGGACGTCCTCGGCGTCGGCCAGAAGGTCCAGGTCGAGATCGCCGAGATCGACCAGCGCGGCAAGCTCTCCCTCATCCCCGTCCTGGAGGACGAGGACAAGGACGGCGACGACGCCGGGGAATCCGGGGACGAGTCCGCCCAGTGACCCTGCCCCGCACCAGCCGGACGGCGGCCCGCCCCCCTCACCGGGGGCGGGCCGTCCCCCGTCCGCGCGCCACCGCCGCGACCCTGCCCGACGGCTCCACCGGTGCCGTCGCCGGCGGCACCGTACGGAAAACGGTGCTGCCCGGGGGCCTGCGCGTACTCACCGAGACGCTGCCCGCCGTGCGCTCCGCGACCTTCGGCATCTGGGCGCACGTCGGCTCCCGCGACGAGACCCCCGCGCTCGGCGGCGCCACGCACTACCTGGAACACCTGCTCTTCAAGGGCACCCGGACACGCTCCGCCCTGGACATCTCCGCGCCGATCGACGCGGTCGGCGGCGAGATGAACGCGTTCACGGCCAAGGAGTACACCTGCTACTACGCGCGGGTCCTCGACACCGACCTGCCGCTGGCCGTCGACATCGTCTGCGACATGCTCACCGGCTCCGTCATCCGCGCCGAGGACGTCGAGGCCGAACGCGGCGTCGTCCTCGAAGAGATCGCGATGACCGAGGACGACCCCGGTGACTGCGTCCACGACCTCTTCGCCCGCACGATGCTCGGCGACACCCCGCTCGGCCGCCCCGTGCTCGGCACCGTCGACACCGTCACGGCGCTCACCCGCGACCGCGTCGCCCGCTTCTACCAGCGCCACTACACCCCGCCCCGGCTCGTCGTCGCCGCCGCGGGCAACGTCGACCACGACGACGTCGTACGCCGCGTCGCCGCCGCCTTCGACCGCGCCGGCGCCCTCGGCGGCCCCGACGCCGCCCCGCACGCCCCGCGCGCCGGCAGCCGCGCGCTGCGCACCGCCGGCCGCTTCGACCTGCTGGAGCGCCGCACCGAGCAGACCCACCTCGTCCTCGGCGCCCCCGGCGTCGGCCGCCACGACGAGCGCCGCTGGGCGCTCAGCGTGCTGTCCGCGGCCCTCGGCGGCGGCATGAGCTCCCGGCTCTTCCAGGAGGTCCGCGAGAAGCGCGGCCTGGCCTACGCCGTGTACTCGTACACCTCCGGCTTCGCCGACTGCGGCCTCTTCGGCGTCTACGCCGGCTGCCGCCCCGGGCAGGCCGCCGACGTGCTCAAGCTCTGCCGCGAGGAACTGGCGCACGTCGCCCGGCACGGCCTCGCCGACGAGGAGGTCGACCGCGCCGTCGGCCAGCTGTGCGGCTCCCTGGTGCTGGGCCTGGAGGACACCGGCGCGCTCATGCACCGGCTCGGCAAGAGCGAGCTGTGCTGGGGCGAGCAGATGTCCGTCGACGCCATGCTCGCCCGGATCCGCGCCGTCACCCCCGACGACGTGCGCGAGGTGGCGGCGACCGTGCTGGGCCGCCGCCCGTCGCTGTCGGTCATCGGGCCGGTGACGGACCGGCAGGCGACGGCGCTGCGGGAGGCCGTGGCCTGAGCGCGGAGTGCGCGGCGCGGCCGAGGAGGGGGCGGCCCCGGGCCGTTCATCCACGGTGCGGGGCGAAGCCCGCGGGCAGGTCCGGGGGCGATACCCTCGGGCCGTCCACCCGGGCGGGCGCCCTCCCGGGGGCAGGGGCGGCAGCCCCGGGTTTCGGGGCGCAGGGGGAGGGGCCGGGGAAGAACCCACCGAACACCGGAGGTACCAGGCACATGACCACCCAGCTCAAGGTCGCCGTCGTCGGCGCCCGCGGCCGCATCGGCTCCGAGGCCGCCCGCGCCGTGGAGGCCGCCGACGACATGGACCTCGTGGCCGCCGTCGACCGCGACGACGACCTCGCGGAACTGCCGAAGGCCGGCGCCGAGGTCGCCGTCGAGCTGACCCACCCCGACTCGTCCCCGGCCAATCTCGACTTCCTCGTACGCCACGGGATCCACGCCGTCGTCGGCACCACCGGCTGGACCGACGAGCGCCTCGACGCGCTGCGCGCCCGGCTCGCGGAGCACCCCGGCAGCGGCGTGCTCATCGCCCCGAACTTCTCCCTCGGCGCTGTCCTCACCATGCACTTCGCCCGCCAGGCCGCCCGGTTCTTCGAATCCGCCGAGGTCGTCGAGCTGCACCACCCGAACAAGGCCGACGCCCCCTCCGGCACCGCCACCCGCACCGCCCGCCTCATCGCCGAGGCCCGCCGCGCGGCCGGCCTGCCGCCGCAGCCCGACGCCACCGCCACCGCCCTGCCCGGGGCCCGCGGCGCCGACGTCGACGGGGTGCCCGTGCACGCCGTACGGCTGCGCGGGCTCCTGGCCCACCAGGAGGTGCTGCTCGGCGACACCGGGGAGACCCTCACCATCCGGCACGACTCGCTGCACCACAGCAGCTTCATGCCCGGCATCCTGCTCGCCGCCCGCCGGGTGCGCGAGACCCCGGGCCTGACGGTCGGCCTGGAACACTTCCTCGACCTCGGCTGACGGCGACGGCTGGACCCGCTGATGCGCTCGAAGATCACCTACGCGGTGCTGTCGGCCGTGCTCGTCGTCTACTTCTTCCTCGCCGGCACCCGCGGCTGGTACCTGCTGCGCGAGGGCACCCCGGTGACCGTCGCGTTCGGCGCCGCCGTGCTCGTGCTCCCGGCCATCGGGCTGTGGTTCCTCTGGCACACCACCGCCTTCGCGCGCGCCGCGGACGCGCTCGCGCGGGAGCTGGACGCCGAGGGCGGGCTGCCGGTGGACGAGCTGAAGCGCACCCCCAGCGGCCGCATCGACCGGGACTCCGCCGACGAGGTCTTCCGGCGGCGCAAGGCGGAGACGGAGGCGGCGCCGGAGGACTGGCGGTGCTGGTTCCGGCTGGCGGTGGCGTACCACGACGCGCGGGACACGCCGCGGGCGCGCAAGGCCATGCAGCGGGCGATCGCGCTGCGCAGGACGGCGGGCTAGCGGCTCGTACGGCCGCGTCCGCCGCGGCCGCGCCGTGCGCCGCCGCCGCGGCCGCGGCCGCGCGAGAGCGTCAGCGCAGCTCCGTCGCCCACGCCTCGACGGTGTCGGCCGCCCGGTCGAAGGCCTCGGGGCGGCTCAGGAAGTCGGCGTTGCTGTCCGTGAGCAGCGGCCGCAGCGGCGCCCCCGCCCCGCCGCGCCCGCGCCGGCGGGGCGCGGGGGTCACCAGGAGCGCCTGCCCCTGGACCGTACGGGGCAGGCCCAGCCACTTCACCGGCTGCTGCACGGTGCGTACGTCGGCGATCTCGTCCCACGCCAGGGTGACGGTGTGGAACAGGTGGACCTGCCGGAGCCCGTGCGCGCTCACCCACACCCCGGCCCGCAGCAGCCGCAGCGCCGCCACGATGAACAGCACCGCCACGCCGGCGCACGTCAGCCCGCCGGTGACCGAGCGGGCGAGCAGCATGACGACGGTCGCGAAGAGCAGGTACGAGGCGAGCAGCAGCTCGACGGCGGCGCCGAGCACCCGCCAGGGCCCCGGGCGGTACGGCCGGCGCCAGCGGTCGCGGTCGGCGTAGGGGAGGGGCGCGTCGCCGGCGACGTCGCCGAAGTCGCGGTCGGCGGTCAGAAAGGGCAGTGGCACGGTTGCGAGGCTAGCGAGGCCCCGCCGGGCCCACCACCCCGGGGGTGCGGACGGGGCAGCCGCGGCGGGCCGCCCCGGCGGCGGCGCCGGCGGTCAGGGGGTCCGTACCGTCTCGGTGTCCTGCGCGGATCCCGGGTCCTCGGTGAGCTGCATCGCCGGCACGCCGAACACCACCGCGCCGACGAGCCCGGCCACGATGAGGATGCCCACCAGCGCCCGCCCGGCGACCTCGCCGAACCCGGCGCGTTTCACCGGCGGTGGCACGGGGACGTCGCTGCGGAAGCGGTCGGCCTCCGCTATGGAGGCGTACGGAACGGGCTCGCGCCGGCGGCGAAGCATGCGGTGACACCACCTCGGGACTCAACGGGTTCGTCGACTTGACTCCTGTCACCCGGACAACGTCGGAACGTCCCCTCAAGTGCCCAGATCCAGGGCCATGTGGCGAATACCTCTCAAAGGTGCCAAGGCGCGGATCGTGCCCCGAACGGCCGTGCGGCGGCGGAGCGCTCGAAAGGCGATGCGAAATGTCTGGAATGGTGGTTATCGCGAAGTTCGCCTAGGCTGAGGAAAGGAACCCGGTACTGCTTGAACCCCCGAGCAGGCAGTGCCGGGTTCTCCCGCGCCTGCCGCACCGCGCCCCACCCAAGCGCGCACTCCGGGCATTCTTACGAGTAGCGTGTGCCCCATGGCTCCGACATCCACCCCGCAGACGCCCTTCGGACGGATGCTGACCGCCATGGTCACGCCGTTCACCCCCGAAGGCGCCCTCGACCTCGACGGCGCCCAGCGACTCGCCGCCCACCTCGTCGACGCAGGCAACGACGGGCTCGTGCTCAACGGCACCACCGGTGAGTCCCCCACCACCAGCGATGCGGAGAAAGCCCAGCTCGTGCGGGCCGTGGTGGACGCGGTCGGCGACCGCGCCCACGTCGTCGCCGGAGCCTCGACGAACGACACCCGCCACAGCATCGAGCTGGCCCGCGCCGCCCAGGACGCCGGCGCCCACGGCCTGCTGACCGTCACGCCGTACTACAGCAAGCCCCCGCAGTCCGGGCTCTACGCGCACTTCAAGGCCATCGCCGACGCCACCGACCTGCCCGTGATGCTCTACGACATCCCCGGCCGCAGCGGCGTCCCGATCAACACCGAGACCATGGTCCGGCTGGCCGAGCACCCGCGGATCGTCGCCAACAAGGACGCCAAGGGCGACCTCGGCCGCGCCAGCTGGGCCATCGCCCAGACCGGCCTCGCCTGGTACTCCGGCGACGACATGCTGAACCTCCCGCTGCTCTCCGTCGGCGGCGTCGGCTTCGTCTCCGTCGTCGGCCACCTCGTCACCCCGGAGCTGGTCGCCCTCGTCGAGGCGTACACCGGCGGCGACGTCACCAAGGCCACCGAACTGCACCAGCAGCTGCTCCCCGTCTACACCGGCATGTTCCGCACCCAGGGCGTCATCACCGTCAAGGCCGCCCTCGCCCTGCAACAGCTGCCCGGCGGCCCGCTGCGCCTGCCGCTCGTCGGGCTCTCGCCGGAGGAGACCGAGCAGCTCAAGCGGGACCTCAAGGGCGGCGGCGTGCACGTGTAGCCGTACGCCCCGAGCCGTACGCGCGCCGCGCCCCGCCGCCCCACCCCCCGCCACCGAAGACGTCACAACCGCATACCGTGAAACCCGCGGCGCGGCTTCAGAAAAGCCGCCGCCGCACGCATCCATGTGCGCCCCGCCCGGGCCCGCCGCCGGGACCCGGCCGGTGCGCATGGAGAGGAGAGACCTTTGAGCCATCCCCATCCCGAACTCGGCCCGCCCCCGGCACTCGCGGACGGCGCCCTGCGCGTCACGCCGCTCGGCGGACTCGGCGAGATCGGCCGCAACATGACCGTCTTCGAGTACGGCGGCCGCCTGCTGATCGTCGACTGCGGCGTCCTCTTCCCCGAAGAGGAACAACCGGGCGTCGACCTGATCCTCCCGGACTTCACCACCATCCGGGACCGCCTCGACGACGTCGAGGGCATCGTCCTCACGCACGGCCACGAGGACCACATCGGCGCCGTGCCCTACCTGCTCCGCGAAAAGGCGGACCTCCCGATCATCGGCTCCAAGCTGACCCTCGCCCTCATCGAGGCCAAGCTCCAGGAGCACCGCATCCGCCCCTACACCCTCCAGGTCGCCGAGGGCGGCCGGGAGCGCATCGGGCCCTTCGACTGCGAGTTCGTCTCCGTCAACCACTCCATCCCCGACGGCCTGGCCGTCGCCATCCGCACCCCCGCGGGCGTCGTCGTGCACACCGGCGACTTCAAGATGGACCAGCTGCCCCTCGACGGCCGCCTCACCGACCTGCCCGCGTTCGCGCGCCTCGGCGAGGAGGGAATCGACCTGCTGCTCGCCGACTCCACCAACGCCGAGGTCCCCGGATTCGTCGCGCCGGAGAAGGACATCTCCGGGGTGCTGCGGGGCGTGTTCGCGGGCGCCCAGCGGCGGATCATCGTGGCCAGCTTCGCGAGCCACGTCCACCGCATCCAGCAGGTCCTGGACACGGCGCACGCGTACGGCCGGAAGGTCGCCTTCGTCGGCCGCTCGATGGTCCGCAACATGGGCATCGCCCGTGACCTCGGCTACCTGCGCGTGCCCGCCGGCCTCGTCGTCGACGTGAAGACACTCGACGACCTGCCGGACCACGAGGTGGTCCTCGTCTGTACGGGCTCGCAGGGCGAGCCGATGGCCGCCCTGTCCCGCATGGCCAACCGCGACCACCAGATCCGCATCGTCGCCGGCGACACCGTCATCCTCGCCTCGTCCCTGATCCCCGGGAACGAGAACGCCGTCTACCGGGTCATCAACGGCCTCACCCGCTGGGGCGCCAACGTCATCCACAAGGGCAACGCCAAGGTCCACGTCTCGGGCCACGCCTCAGCCGGCGAACTGCTGTACTTCTACAACATCTGCAAGCCCCGCAACGTCATGCCCGTCCACGGCGAGTGGCGCCACCTGCGCGCGAACGCCGAACTCGCGGCGGCGACCGGCGTCCGCGCCGACCGCATCGTCATCGCCGAGGACGGCGTGGCCGTCGACCTGGTCGACGGGGTCGCCAAGATCTCCGGCAAGGTCCAGGCGGGATACGTGTACGTCGACGGCCTCTCCGTCGGCGACGTCACGGAGTCCTCGCTCAAGGACCGCCGGATCCTCGGCGAGGAGGGCATCATCAGCGTCTTCGTCGTGGTGGACAGCACGACCGGAAAGATCGTCGGCGGCCCCCACGTCCAGAGCCGCGGCTCGGGCATCGAGGACGGGGCGTTCCGCGCTGTCATCCCGAAGATCGAGGAAGCCCTGGCCAAGTGCGCCTCCGACGGCGTCGCCGAGACGCACCAGCTCCAGCAGCTGGTACGGCGCACGGTGGGGAAGTGGGTCTCCGACACCTTCCGCCGCCGGCCGATGATCCTCCCGGTCGTCGTCGAGGTCTGACCCGGCCCCGACCCGATCCCGACCCGGCCCCGTCCGACACCCTGCCCCTTCCCCTGACCCCGCCTCGGACGTTGCCCGGGGCGGGGGTTGGGGAAGGAGTTGGGGCGCGGCGGGGCCGGGCCGATTTGCACGGGGGCCGAACGTCCAGTAGGTTTACTCCACCGCCCGACGAGCCCGAGGGCAGTCGTGCCCGCTCAACTGGGCCCGAGGGGCGGTCATTTCAACCCTGAGGAACCTGTTAGGGTTGGAACACACCGAAGGGAAACGCCCGGAGAGGCCCGTGAGGGTTTTGAAGGAAGTGTCCGTTCTTTGAGAACTCAACAGTGTGCCAAGTAGTCGATGCCAAGTGTTTGTGAAACACAGCATTACAGCAGTAGCGAGGCAGACTCGTTCTGTGGTGCTTTGATTCTGTTGAAGCATTTACGGAGAGTTTGATCCTGGCTCAGGACGAACGCTGGCGGCGTGCTTAACACATGCAAGTCGAACGATGAAGCCCTTTCGGGGGTGGATTAGTGGCGAACGGGTGAGTAACACGTGGGCAATCTGCCCTGCACTCTGGGACAAGCCCTGGAAACGGGGTCTAATACCGGATGTTCACCTCTGGGCGCATGCCTGGGGGTGGAAAGCTCCGGCGGTGCAGGATGAGCCCGCGGCCTATCAGCTTGTTGGTGGGGTGATGGCCTACCAAGGCGACGACGGGTAGCCGGCCTGAGAGGGCGACCGGCCACACTGGGACTGAGACACGGCCCAGACTCCTACGGGAGGCAGCAGTGGGGAATATTGCACAATGGGCGCAAGCCTGATGCAGCGACGCCGCGTGAGGGATGACGGCCTTCGGGTTGTAAACCTCTTTCAGCAGGGAAGAAGCTCCTTGGGGTGACGGTACCTGCAGAAGAAGCGCCGGCTAACTACGTGCCAGCAGCCGCGGTAATACGTAGGGCGCAAGCGTTGTCCGGAATTATTGGGCGTAAAGAGCTCGTAGGCGGCTTGTCGCGTCGGATGTGAAAGCCCGGGGCTTAACCCCGGGTCTGCATTCGATACGGGCAGGCTGGAGTTCGGTAGGGGAGATCGGAATTCCTGGTGTAGCGGTGGAATGCGCAGATATCAGGAGGAACACCGGTGGCGAAGGCGGATCTCTGGGCCGATACTGACGCTGAGGAGCGAAAGCGTGGGGAGCGAACAGGATTAGATACCCTGGTAGTCCACGCCGTAAACGGTGGGCACTAGGTGTGGGCGGCATTCCACGTCGTCCGTGCCGTAGCTAACGCATTAAGTGCCCCGCCTGGGGAGTACGGCCGCAAGGCTAAAACTCAAAGGAATTGACGGGGGCCCGCACAAGCGGCGGAGCATGTGGCTTAATTCGACGCAACGCGAAGAACCTTACCAAGGCTTGACATACACCGGAAAACCGTGGAGACACGGTCCCCCTTGTGGTCGGTGTACAGGTGGTGCATGGCTGTCGTCAGCTCGTGTCGTGAGATGTTGGGTTAAGTCCCGCAACGAGCGCAACCCTTGTCCTGTGTTGCCAGCACGCCCTTCGGGGTGGTGGGGACTCACGGGAGACTGCCGGGGTCAACTCGGAGGAAGGTGGGGACGACGTCAAGTCATCATGCCCCTTATGTCTTGGGCTGCACACGTGCTACAATGGCCGGTACAATGAGCTGCGATGCCGTGAGGTGGAGCGAATCTCAAAAAGCCGGTCTCAGTTCGGATTGGGGTCTGCAACTCGACCCCATGAAGTCGGAGTCGCTAGTAATCGCAGATCAGCATTGCTGCGGTGAATACGTTCCCGGGCCTTGTACACACCGCCCGTCACGTCACGAAAGTCGGTAACACCCGAAGCCGGTGGCCTAACCCCTTGTGGGAGGGAGCCGTCGAAGGTGGGACTGGCGATTGGGACGAAGTCGTAACAAGGTAGCCGTACCGGAAGGTGCGGCTGGATCACCTCCTTTCTAAGGAGCACCGTGCCGCATGCGGGCAAGTGTCCCGCACGGCCAGCTCATGGGTGGAACATCGATTACGCGTCACGGCACACTGTTGGGTATCTGAGAGCGCGGGCACGCAAGTGTCTGTTTCTCTTATGGGTTGTTGTTTGAGAACTGCACAGTGGACGCGAGCATCTGTGGCCAAGTTTTTAAGGGCGCATGGTGGATGCCTTGGCACCAGGAACCGATGAAGGACGTGGGAGGCCGCGATAGGCCCCGGGGAGCTGTCAACCGAGCTGTGATCCGGGGGTGTCCGAATGGGGAAACCCGGCAGTCGTCATGGGCTGTCACCCGCTGCTGAATGTATAGGCAGTTGGGAGGGAACGCGGGGAAGTGAAACATCTCAGTACCCGCAGGAAGAGAAAACAACAGTGATTCCGGGAGTAGTGGCGAGCGAAACTGGATGAGGCTAAACCGTGTGTGTGTGATACCCGGCAGGGGTTGCGCATGCGGGGTTGTGGGAGTTTACGTGACCGGTCTGCCGGCTGGTCGGCGAGTGAGAAACCGTACGTGTAGGCGAAGGGCATGCGAAAGGCCCGGCGTAGAGGGTAAGACCCCCGTAGTCGAAACGTGTACGGCTCGTTGTGAACCACCCAAGTAGCACGGGGCCCGAGAAATCCCGTGTGAATCTGGCGGGACCACCCGCTAAGCCTAAATATTCCCTGGTGACCGATAGCGGATAGTACCGTGAGGGAATGGTGAAAAGTACCGCGGGAGCGGAGTGAAAGAGTACCTGAAACCGTGTGCCTACAAGCCGTGGGAGCGTCGCCGTTGTTCCTTTGGGGACTTCGGTCGTGACTGCGTGCCTTTTGAAGAATGAGCCTGCGAGTTAGCGGTGTGTAGCGAGGTTAACCCGTGTGGGGTAGCCGTAGCGAAAGCGAGTCCTAGCTGGGCGTTGAGTTGCACGCTCTAGACCCGAAGCGGGGTGATCTAGCCATGGGCAGGGTGAAGCGGCTGTAAGAGGTCGTGGAGGCCCGAACCCACCAGGGTTGAAAACCTGGGGGATGACCTGTGGTTAGGGGTGAAAGGCCAATCAAACTCCGTGATAGCTGGTTCTCCCCGAAATGCATTTAGGTGCAGCGTCGTGTGTTGCTTGCCGGAGGTAGAGCTACTGGATAGGCGATGGGCCTTACCGGGTTACTGACCTTAGCCAAACTCCGAATGCCGGTAAGTTGAGCGCGGCAGTGAGACTGCGGGGGATAAGCTCCGTGGTCGAGAGGGAAACAGCCCAGAGCATCGACTAAGGCCCCTAAGCGTATGCTAAGTGGGAAAGGATGTGGAGTCGCAGAGACAACCAGGAGGTTGGCTTAGAAGCAGCCATCCTTGAAAGAGTGCGTAATAGCTCACTGGTCAAGTGATTCCGCGCCGACAATGTAGCGGGGCTCAAGCGTACCGCCGAAGTCGTGTCACTCACACTAGAGCCTTAACGGGTGTGTGGGTGGGTAGGGGAGCGTCGTGTGCCGGGTGAAGCCGCACTGGAAGGTAGTGGTGGACGGTTCGCGAGTGAGAATGCAGGCATGAGTAGCGATACACACGTGGGAAACGTGTGCGCCGATTGACTAAGGGTTCCTGGGTCAAGTTGATCTGCCCAGGGTAAGTCGGGGCCTAAGGCGAGGCCGACAGGCGTAGTCGATGGATAACCGGTTGATATTCCGGTACCCGCTGTGAAGCGCCCAGCATTGAATCAGGTGATGCTAAGCCCGTGAAGCCCCCTCGTTGATCCTTCGGGTGATGCGGGGTGTGGTGGAGCCGGTGACCCGAGCTTGTAGTAGGTGAGTGATGGGGTGACGCAGGAAGGTAGTCCAGCCCGGGCGGTGGTTGTCCCGGGGTAAGGGTGTGGCCTGAGAGGCAGGTAAATCCGTCTCTCGTGAAGGGTGAGACCTGATGCCGAGCCGATTGTGGTGAAGTGGATGATCCTATGCTGTCGAGAAAAGCCTCTAGCGATGTTTCATGGCGGCCCGTACCCGAAACCGACTCAGGTGGTCAGGTAGAGTATACCGAGGCGTTCGGGTGAACTATGGTTAAGGAACTCGGCAAAATGCCCCCGTAACTTCGGGAGAAGGGGGGCCGCTTCTGGTGATGGCTTTTACGGCCGGAGCTGGGGGTGGCCGCAGAGACCAGCGAGAAGCGACTGTTTACTAAAAACACAGGTCCGTGCGAAGCTGTAAGGCGATGTATACGGACTGACGCCTGCCCGGTGCTGGAACGTTAAGGGGACCGGTTAGTCATTCCTTTGGGGTGGCGAAGCTGAGAACTTAAGCGCCAGTAAACGGCGGTGGTAACTATAACCATCCTAAGGTAGCGAAATTCCTTGTCGGGTAAGTTCCGACCTGCACGAATGGCGTAACGACTTCTCGGCTGTCTCAACCATAGGCCCGGTGAAATTGCAGTACGAGTAAAGATGCTCGTTTCGCGCAGCAGGACGGAAAGACCCCGGGACCTTTACTACAGCTTGATATTGGTGTTCGGTTCGGCTTGTGTAGGATAGGTGGGAGACTGTGAAGCGGCCACGCCAGTGGTTGTGGAGTCGTCGTTGAAATACCACTCTGGTCGTGTTGGATGTCTAACCTGGGTCCGTGATCCGGATCGGGGACAGTGTCTGGTGGGTAGTTTAACTGGGGCGGTTGCCTCCTAAAGTGTAACGGAGGCGCCCAAAGGTTCCCTCAGCCTGGTTGGTCATCAGGTGGTGAGTGTAAGTGCACAAGGGAGCTTGACTGCGAGACTGACGGGTCGAGCAGGTGCGAAAGCAGGGACTAGTGATCCGGCGGTGGCTTGTGGGAGCGCCGTCGCTCAACGGATAAAAGGTACCCCGGGGATAACAGGCTGATCTTCCCCAAGAGTCCATATCGACGGGATGGTTTGGCACCTCGATGTCGGCTCGTCGCATCCTGGGGCTGGAGTCGGTCCCAAGGGTTGGGCTGTTCGCCCATTAAAGCGGCACGCGAGCTGGGTTTAGAACGTCGTGAGACAGTTCGGTCCCTATCCGCTGCGCGCGTAGGAGTCTTGAGAAGGGCTGTCCCTAGTACGAGAGGACCGGGACGGACGGACCTCTGGTGTGCCAGTTGTTCTGCCAAGGGCATGGCTGGTTGGCTACGTTCGGGAGGGATAACCGCTGAAAGCATCTAAGCGGGAAGCCTGCTTCGAGATGAGGACTCCCACCCCCTTGTAGGGGTTAAGGCCCCCTGTAGACGACGGGGTTGATAGGCCGGATCTGGAAGCCCTGTGAGGGGTGGAGGTGACCGGTACTAATAGGCCGAGGGCTTGTCCATAGCTGCTTGCGTCCACTGTGTAGGTTCTGAGACAACAACCCAGCTTTTTTGAGGCATCGTGTTGTGTGTTTCATGGTGTTTCGGTGGTCATAGCGTTGGGGAAACGCCCGGTCTCATTCCGAACCCGGAAGCTAAGCCCGACCGCGCCGATGGTACTGCACGGGGGACCGTGTGGGAGAGTAGGTCACCGCCGAACAAACTTTACGACTGAACCCCCGGACACCGTCCGGGGGTTCAGTCGTTTCCGCACCCTTCGGCGGCCCTCAGCTCCCGTTCCGCTGACCCGGTACCCGCATGGTCAGGATCGCCATGTCGTCCGACGCGGGCTCCGCCGCGAAGCGTTCCACCGTGCGCAGCACGCGGGCCGCCACCGCGCCGGCCGTGAGGCCCGTGCATGTCGTGAGGACGTCGACCAGGCCCTCGTCGCCGAGCATCCGGGTGCCTTCGCGGCGTTCGGTGACGCCGTCCGTGACGCAGAGGAGGACGTCGCCCGGGTCGAGGACCAGCTCTTCGCTGTGCAGCTCCAGGTCGTCCATGACGCCCAGGAGCGGCTGGGATTCCGTGGCCTGTTCCACCGTGCCGTCGGGGCGCAGGCGGAGCGGGGGCGGGTGGCCGGCGCAGACGGTTTTGAGGACCGCGCTGCCGTCCGGCTGGGGCCAGAGTTCGCCGTAGAGCAGGGTGAGGAAGCGGCCGCGGGCGCCCTCGTCGAGGATGGCGGCGTTGAGGCGTTCCAGTACCGCCGGGCCGCCGAAGCCCTCGCGGGCCAGCAGGCGCAGGGCCGTGCGGGCGAGGCCCGTGACGGCGGCGGCTTCCGGGCCCGTACCGCAGACGTCGCCGATCGCGAAGCCGTAGGTGCCGTCGCGGATTTCGAAGAGGTCGTAGAAGTCGCCGCCGACCTCGTTGCCTTCGCCCGCGGGACGGTAGATGACCTCGACCTCGACGCCGGGGACGTCGGGCAGGCCCGGGGGCAGGAGGCTGCGTTGCAGGGACTGGCTGATGGTGGTGCGCTCGCTGTAGAGGCGGGCGTTGTCGAGTGCGAGGGCCGCCCGGCGGGAGAGGTCCTCGGCGAGTTCGAGGATCTCCTGGCGGAAGTGCTCGTCGGTCGGCTTGCCCAGGACGAGCATGCCGATGACGCGGTTGCGGGCGACGAGCGGCAGCACAACGGTTTCGCCACCGACGGTGGCGGCCGTGGCCAGGGATGTTTCGGCGTCTTCGGCGAGGGTGGTGTTGCCCGCGATGCTGACGCTGAGGAACGAGTGGCGCAGCGCCAGCGTGTGCGCCGCGTCGCCGGGGCCGCGCCACAGGCGGGCGCCGGGGACGAGGACGGCCTCGGGCGGGTCGATGCGGGCGAGCAGGGCCCGTAGGTCGTCGATGCGCTCCTCGTCCTCGTGCAGGACGTAGCTCAGTTCGGGCTCGGCCTGCTCGGGGAGGGTGTAGACGGCGCACCAGGCGGCGAGCGTGGGGACGATCATCTGGGCCATGAGGGCCAGCGTCTGGTCCCGGTCGAGGGTGCCGGCGAGCAGGTCGGACGCTTCGACGAGGAAGGACAGGGAGCCGCGGCGCAGCCGCTCCAGCTCGCCGAGCCGGGCGGATTCGACGGCGAGCGCGATGCGGTCGGCGGCGAATTGCAGCCGCAGCGCCTCCTCGTTGGTGTAGCGGCCGGGCATCTCGGCGGCGACGCCGAGGGAGCCGGTGAGCCGTCCTTCGACCTTCAGCGGTACGGACACGACCGACCGCATGCCGGTGGCGGCCAGCAGGGGCACGGCGTCGGGGTCGGCCATGAGGTCCTCGTGGACGGCCGGGAGGCGGGCGGAGCCGTAGCGTCCGGTGCCGGTCTCGACGGGGACGCGGGCGAACCGCTGGCGGGCGGAGGGCAGGCCGGTGGAGGCGCGCACCTCCAGTTCGGTCTCGTCGTCGGTGGCGAGCAGCAGGTACGCGGCGTCGCCGGCGAGCATGTCGCGGGCGCGCTCGACGGTGCGCTGCAACAGGCCGTCGAGGTCGTCGGGGGAGGGGGTGCCGATGAACGCCTCGAAGGAGTCGCCGCCGGGGAAGGTGCCGGTGCGGCTCTCGCCGCCGTCGCCGGCGGGGGCGCGCAGGGGGCTCTGGAGGACGGCGCGTTCGCGGTCGCGGACCATCAGGCAGATGGTGGACGGGTCGCCGGCGGAGTCGCGCAGGCGCATGTGCGAGGCGTAGACGGGGGTGACGCGCCCGTCGTTGCAGCGGATGCCGTACGAGCCCTCCCAGCGGGACAGCTGGAGCGCCTCGGCGAGCCCGGTGCCGGTGCCGGGGGTGTGGGGCCAGGCGGCGAGGTCGCCGAGGGGCTTGCCGACGACCTTCTCCGGTTCGTACCCGAAGAGGTCGCGGGCGTCGTCGTTCCACTCGCTGACCAGGCCGCCGCGGTCGATGCGGACGACGGCGACGCGGATGCGCTCCTCGGCCAGCGGCAGCTCGTCGACGGCCAGCTCGGGGCCGGCGGCGCGGGTGCCGGCGGGCGGCTCGGCGACGTTGAGCTGGAACCAGACGCGCTTGTGCTCCGCGGTGTAGTCGACGCCCCAGCGGCTCGCGAGGGCGGCGCAGAGCATCAGGCCGCGGCCGCCTTCGCGGTCGAGGGGGGTGGGCTGGAGCGCGGGGCTGTGCAGGGGCAACTCGCGCTCGGCGTGCCGGTCCGCGACCTCGATCCGTACCGCGTCGGCCATCCGGACACAAAGGACGTCTACTGCCGTACCCGCGTGAATTATGGCGTTTGTCACAAGTTCACTGGTCAGTACGACGGCGTCGTCGGTGGCCTCCGGGTGGCCCCAGCCCTGGAGGGTGTCGCGGACGAAGGTCCTGGCCGCGGCGACGGAGCGCCCGACCGGCTCGAAGGTGGCCGCAGCCCGCGCGGTGGTCACCAGGTCTCCTCTCGATGTGCCACTCTCCCGGCTGAAGGGATGGACGGCGGATGCCAGGGTACTTACCTTCCCCCTGCGGACAGATGCCGGATCCTTCTCTTAACACTCGGAAAGTGCGCCTTAGCCGCCGAACTGTTATGGCCTGTCGGGGGCGGGGTGAAACACTGGGAGGGCTTCGGAGGGAGCCCGAGGTGTACGTCGACCCTGCGGGAGGGACACAGTGGAGTCTGACGCGAGCGCGCAGGGCGTGAGTCCGCGCACGAAGGGCGGGCGCTCCCGGACGCCTTCCGGGACGACCCAGGTCGACACGGCCTCGCTCTACCGCCTGCTCGGCGCGCTGGAGTCCATGCGGGACGGCAACTTCCGCAAGCGGCTGCGGGTCGGCGGTGACGGGCTGATGTCCGAGGTCGCCGAGGTCTTCAACGAGGTCGCTGAGCGTAACCTGCACGTCACCGGCGAGCTGTCGCGGGTGCGGCGCATGGTCGGGCGCGAGGGCAAGCTGGCGGAGCGGCTGTCCGCGGGGCCCTGCGAGGGGTCGTGGGCGGCGGCGGTCGACGCGTCGAACGCGCTGGTCGACGATCTCGTACGCCCCCTGGCGGACGTCGGCCGGGTGCTGACCGCGGTGGCGGACGGCGATCTGCAGCAGCGCATGGACCTGCGGCCGCAGGGCCAGGACGGCGCCCCGCACCCGCTGCGCGGCGAGGTGCTGAAGATGGGGCGCACGGTCAACGGGCTGGTGGACCAGCTGTCGGTGTTCACGGACGAGGTGACCCGGGTCGCCAGCGAGGTCGGCACCGAGGGCAAGCTCGGTGGCCAGGCGAAGGTGCGCGGGATGGCCGGGTCCTGGAAGGACCTCACGGACTCCGTGAACACCATGGCGTACCGGCTGACGGCCCAGGTCCGCGACATCGCCCTGGTCACGACGGCGGTCGCCAAGGGCGACCTGTCGCGCAAGGTCACCGTCCACGTGGCCGGCGAGATGCTGGAGCTGAAGAACACCGTCAACACGATGGTCGACCAGCTCTCCGCGTTCTCCTCCGAGGTGACGCGGGTGGCCCGGGAGGTGGGCACCGAGGGCGAGCTGGGCGGGCAGGCGCAGGTCGAGGGCGTCGGCGGGGTGTGGAAGGACCTCACGGACAGCGTGAACCTGATGGCGGGCAACCTCACCGCCCAGGTGCGCGGCATCGCGCAGGTCACCACCGCGGTCGCCAACGGCGACCTGTCGCAGAAGGTGACCGTCAGCGCACGCGGCGAGGTCGCCCAGCTCGCGGACACGATCAACACGATGACCGAGACGCTGCGCACCTTCGCCGGCGAGGTCACCCGGGTGGCCAGCGAGGTCGGCGCGGAGGGGCGGCTCGGCGGGCAGGCGCAGGTGCCGGGCGCGGCGGGGATCTGGAAGGACCTCACCGACTCGGTGAACACCGCCTTCTCCAACCTCACCCGGCAGGTCCGCGAGTTCGCGCAGGTCACCACGGCGGTGGCGAACGGCGACCTGTCGCAGAAGGTCACCGTGGACGTGGCCGGCGAGATGCTGGAGCTGAAGAACACCGTCAACACGATGGTCGACCAGCTGTCGTCCTTCGGCGCCGAGGTCACGCGGGTCGCCCGCGAGGTCGGGGCGGAGGGCGAGCTCGGCGGGCAGGCGCAGGTGCCGGGCGCGGCGGGCACGTGGAAGGACCTCGTCGACTCGGTCAACACGGCCTTCCGCAACCTGACCGGCCAGGTCCGCAACATCGCGCAGGTCACGACGGCGGTGGCGAACGGCGACCTGTCGCAGAAGGTCACGGTCGACGTCTCCGGCGAGATGCTCCAGCTGAAGAACACCGTGAACACCATGGTCGACCAGCTGTCCTCCTTCGCCGACCAGGTCACGCGGATGGCGCGGGACGTGGGCACGGAGGGCCGGCTGGGCGGGCAGGCGCGCGTCGAGGGGGTCTCGGGCACGTGGAAGGACCTGACGGACTCCGTCAACTCCATGGCGTCCAACCTGACCGGTCAGGTCCGCAACATCGCCCAGGTGACGACGGCCGTGGCGCGCGGTGACCTGTCGCAGAAGATCGAGGTCGACGCCCGCGGGGAGATCCTGGAGCTGAAGAACACCATCAACACGATGGTGGATCAGCTGTCGTCGTTCGCCGAGCAGGTCACCCGGGTGGCGCGCGAGGTCGGCACCGACGGCCGCCTCGGCGGCCAGGCGAGGGTGCAGGGCGTGGCGGGCGTCTGGCGCGACCTGACGGACTCGGTCAACTTCATGGCCGGCAACCTGACCGGTCAGGTCCGCAACATCGCCCAGGTCGCGACGGCCGTGGCGCGCGGTGACCTGTCGCAGAAGATCGACGTGGACGCCCGCGGGGAGATTCTGGAGCTGAAGAACACCATCAACACGATGGTGGATCAGCTGTCGTCGTTCGCCGAGCAGGTCACCCGGGTCGCCAGCGAGGTGGGCACGGACGGGAAGCTCGGCGGCCAGGCCGAGGTCCAGGGCGTCTCCGGTACGTGGAAGGACCTCACCCAGTCCGTCAACTCCATGGCGAACAACCTGACCTCGCAGGTGCGCAGCATCGCCGAGGTCACCACCGCGGTGGCGCGCGGCGACCTGTCCAAGAAGATCACCGTCGACGCGCGGGGCGAGATCCTCGAACTCGTGACGACGGTGAACACGATGGTGGACCAGCTGTCGTCGTTCGCCGAGCAGGTGACGCGGGTGGCGCGCGAGGTCGGCACCGAGGGCCAGCTCGGCGGCCAGGCGAGGGTGCGCGGGGTCTCCGGCATCTGGAAGGACCTCACCGACAACGTGAACCAGATGGCGGTCAACCTGACCAGCCAGGTGCGCAACATCTCCCAGGTCGCCACCGCCGTCGCCAACGGCGACCTGACCCGCACGGTCACCGTCGAGGCCCGCGGCGAGGTCCAGCAGCTCGCCGCCACCGTCAACACCATGGTCAAGACGCTGTCGTCGTTCGCCGACGAGGTCACCCGCGTCGCCCGCGAGGTCGGCACCGACGGCCGGCTGGGCGGCCAGGCCCGCGTGCCCGGCGTCTCGGGTACGTGGAAGGACCTCACCGAGTCCGTGAACTCGATGGCGTCCAACCTCACCAACCAGGTGCGCAACATCGCCATGGTGACCACGGCGGTGGCCAGCGGCGACCTGTCGAAGAAGATCGACGTGGCCGCGCAGGGCGAGATCCTGGAGCTGAAGACCACGATCAACACGATGGTCGACCAGCTGTCGTCCTTCGGCGACGAGGTCACCCGGGTCTCCCGCGAGGTGGGCACGGAGGGCCGCCTCGGCGGCCAGGCGCGGGTGCCGGGGGTCTCCGGGATCTGGAAGGACCTCACGGAGTCCGTGAACCTGATGGCGAACAACCTGACCAGCCAGGTGCGGCAGATCGCGCAGGTGGCCACCGCGGTGACCCGCGGCGACCTCAACCTCAAGATCGACGTGGACGCCTCCGGCGAGATGATGGAGCTTCAGGACCACATCAACACGATGATCGTGAAGCTCCGCGAGACGACCATCGCCAACAAGGAGCAGGACTGGCTCAAGGGCAACCTCGCCCGCATCTCCGGCCTGTTGCAGGGCCGCCGCGACCTCGCCGACGTCGCGCGGCTCATCATGAGCGAGCTGACGCCGGTGGTGGCCGCGCAGCACGGCGCGTTCTTCCTGGTGCAGCGCTCCGGCGCCGAGGCCGTCGTCGAGATCGGCGCGGCCAGCGGGGACGACGCGTACGAGCTGCGCATGATCGGTTCGTACGGACACTCCGGCAGCGAGCTGCCGGACGTGCTGCGCCCGGGCGAGACCCTGGTGGGCACCGCCGCGCAGGAGCGGCGCCCGATCGTCGTCGAGAACGTGCCCGAGGGCTATCTGAAGATCGCCTCGGGGCTCGGCGAGGCGCCGCCGGCGCACGTGATCGTGCTCCCGCTGGTCTTCGAGGGCCGGGTGCTGGGCGTGGTGGAGCTGGCGTCGTTCCAGCCGTTCACCCAGATCCAGAAGGACTTCCTGGGGCAGATCGCCGAGGTCATCGCCACCAGCGTCAACACCATCAGCGTCAACTCCAAGACCGAGGTGCTGCTGGGCCAGTCCCAGGAGCTCGCCGCGCAGCTGCGCGACCGGCAGGGCGAGCTGGAGGTGCGGCAGAAGGCGCTCCAGGAGTCGAACGCCGAGCTGGAGGAGAAGGCGGAGCTGCTGGCCCGGCAGAACCGCGACATCGAGATCAAGAACGTGGAGATCGAGGAGGCCAAGCAGGGCCTGGAGGAACGGGCCGAGCAGCTGGCGGTCTCGATGCGGTACAAGTCCGAGTTCCTGGCGAACATGTCGCACGAGCTGCGCACGCCGCTGAACTCCCTGCTGATCCTCGCGAAGCTGCTCGCCGACAACGGCGACGGGAACCTGACGCCGAAGCAGGTGGAGTTCTCCGAGACGATCCACGGCGCCGGCTCGGACCTGTTGCAGCTCATCAACGACATCCTCGACCTGTCGAAGGTCGAGGCGGGCAAGATGGACGTGAGCCCCACCCGGATCGCGCTGGTGCAGCTCGTCGACTACGTGGAGGCCACGTTCCGGCCGCTGACGGCGGAGAAGGGCCTCGACTTCTCCGTACGGGTCTCGCCCGACCCGCCCGCGACGCTCAGCACCGACCAGCAGCGGCTGCTCCAGGTGCTGCGCAACCTGCTGTCGAACGCGGTGAAGTTCACCGACAGCGGGGCGGTGGAGCTGCTGATCCGCACCGCCCGGGACGACGTGCCGCGGGCCATCAAGGAACAGCTGCTGGAGCAGGGCGCGCTGCGCGACCCGGACGCCGAGCTGATCGCGTTCTCGGTGACCGACACCGGGATCGGCATTCCGGCCAACAAGATGGGCGTGATCTTCGAGGCGTTCAAGCAGGCGGACGGCACGACGAGCCGGAAGTACGGCGGCACCGGGCTCGGGCTGTCGATCAGCCGGGAGATCGCCCGGCTGCTGGGCGGCGAGATCCACGTCGACAGCGAGCCGGGCCGCGGCTCGACGTTCACGCTGTACCTGCCGCTGCACCCGACCGAGCTGCCCGCCCCCGGGCGGGCGGGCACGGGCGTGTCCGCGGCCGCGGGCGCCGTCGCCGGCGCGGCCGCCGCGGACGCGCTCGCGGCGGTGGGGCGGGAGCACGCCGAGGCGGTGGAGGCCGTCGCGAGCGGCGCGGCCGACGTCGAGGCGCCGCCTTCGGGCCGTACGCGCCCGAGGGCGGCCGCTGACGGCCGCTCAGCGGCCGCGGGGGAGCCGGCCGGGGCCGCGGGCGACGGGCGCGCTCCGGACGCCGCAGCGGCGCCTGGAGCGGCTTCCGGCGGCCTCTCCGCGGACGGCGGCGGGCCGGACGAGGCGGCGGCCCGGGACCGGCTGCCGGCGCCGCGCTTCCGGGGCACGTTCAGCGGTGAGAAGGTGCTGATCGTCGACGACGACATCCGCAACGTCTTCGCGCTCACCAGCGTGCTGGAGCAGCACGGGCTCGCGGTGCTCTACGCGGAGAACGGCCGCGAGGGCATCGAGGTGCTGGAGCAGCACGAGGACGTGGCCGTGGTGCTGATGGACATCATGATGCCGGAGATGGACGGCTACGCCACGACCGCGGCGATCCGCCGGATGCCGCAGTTCGCCGGGCTGCCCATCATTGCGCTGACGGCGAAGGCGATGAAGGGCGACAAGGAGAAGAGCATCGAAGCGGGCGCGTCGGACTATGTCACCAAACCGGTGGATACCGACCGATTGCTCACGGTGATGAGCGAGTGGATGAGCGGAGAGTAGTCAAATCGCCGCGAGATCCCGCACTTTGATGACTCAGTGTGTCCAAATGCGTGTGAGAACACGGGATTCCGGGAACCAAACTGATCGCAGGCGCGTTGTCGCAGTGTGGGCGGTGACAACTCGGTGACAGGGTGTGGCGAGTCTCGGGGTGTGGATACGATGACCGGCACGAGGGCGGCGGGCACGGTGGGCGCGTCTTCCGCGACGAGGACCGGCACACCGCCGGGGCGAGGAGGGCAGGCCATGGTGCAGAAGGCCAAGATTCTCCTGGTCGACGACCGGCCGGAGAATCTGCTGGCGTTGGAGGCCATCCTTTCCGCGCTGGATCAGCACCTGGTCCGGGCGTCGTCCGGGGAGGAGGCGCTCAAAGCGCTGCTGACCGAGGACTTCGCGGTGATCCTGCTCGACGTGCAGATGCCGGGCATGGACGGGTTCGAGACCGCGGCGCACATCAAGCGCCGCGAGCGCACCCGCGACATCCCGATCATCTTCCTCACGGCCATCAACCACGGCCCGCACCACACGTTCCGCGGGTACGCCGCCGGAGCCGTCGACTACATCTCCAAGCCCTTCGACCCCTGGGTGCTGCGCGCGAAGGTCTCGGTCTTCGTCGAGCTGTACATGAAGAACCTCCAGCTGCGCGAGCAGGCCGGCCTGCTGCGGCTCCAGCTGGAGGGCACCCAGAAGGGCAACGGCGACGGGACCGCGCAGACCGGGCTGCTCGCCGAGCTGTCCGCCCGGCTCGCCGCCGCCGAGGAGCAGGCCGAGGCGCTGTCGAAGCAGCTGAGCGGGTCGAGCGCGGAGTCCGCCGTCGTCGCCACCGCCGCGCACCTGGAGCGGAAACTCACCGGGCTGCGCAAGGCGATCGACGCCCTGGAGCCCGGCTCCCGCCCCGACGCGGAGTAGCCCCCGGCCCGCCCGGGCCGGGGTGCGCGGGGGATGCGTACCTGCACGTCCTACGTGTCCCGTGCGGGCGCTGCCGGTAATCTCGCACCCATGGCCTCACGTACCTCTGGCAGCGGCAACTCCCGGCAGCGGTCCGGAGGTAGCACGGCCAAAAAGCCCGCGGCGAAGAAGGCGCCCGCGAAGGCCCCCGCCAAGAAGCCGCCGGCGAAGAAGGCCGCCGGCGCCAAGAAGGCGCCGGCCAAGAAGCCGGCCCCCTCGCCCACCGCGGGTGTGCTGCGCCTGCTGCGCGCCGTCTGGCTCGGCCTCGCCCGCACCGTCGGCTTCCTCTTCCGGGGCATAGGGCGCGGCGCCAAGGGCCTCGACCCCGCCCACCGCAAGGACGGCCTCGCGCTGCTGCTGCTCGGCATCGCCCTGATCGTCGCGGGCGGCACCTGGTCGAACCTTCAGGGTCCCGTCGGCGAGCTGGTCGAGATCCTGGTCACCGGCGCCTTCGGCCGCCTCGACCTGCTCGTGCCGATACTGCTGGCCACCATCGCCGTACGCCTCATCCGCCACCCCGAGAAGACCGAGGCCAACGGCCGCATCGTCATCGGCCTCTCCGCGCTCGTCGTCGGCGTGCTCGGGCTGGTGCACCTGGCCTGCGGCACCCCCGGGCGCGGCGAGGGGGCGCAGACGATCAGGGACTCCGGCGGGTTCGTCGGCTGGGCCGTGTCCCGGCCGCTGGTCACCACGCTCGGCGACGTGCTCGCGCTGCCGCTGCTGGTGCTGCTGACCGTCTTCGGGCTGCTCGTCGTCACCGCCACCCCGGTGGCCCGGATCCCGGACCGGATCCACGCCGCCGGGGTACGGCTCGGGCTGGTGGCGCCGCGTCCCGACCCGGCGGCGGTGGCCAAGGCGGAGGACTTCGACGACGACTGGCGCGACAGCCTGGTCCGTACGGACGAGGACTCCGGCGACGAGGACCCGCCCCCGCCGCGCCGCCGCCGTCCCCGCAAGGCCGCGCCCGCCGCGCCGTCGCCCTCCGCGCGCCGGGCCGCCGCCGACCGCGAGCACGGCGGGATGGACCCCATCGACGCGGCCGCCGCCGCGGCCACCGACCTCGACGGCGCCGTGCTGCACGGCGTCCAGCCGTCCCCGCTGCTCGCCGGCCTCACCCACGGCGTCGCCGAGCGCACCGGGGGCGTACCGGCCGCGCGCGAGGAGCCCGGCGCGGAGGAGGAGGCCGCCCGCGCGGAGCACGCGGAGTCGTCCGTCCCCGACCTCACCAAGAAGTCCGCCGAGCCCGACCCGGCCGCCCTGCCGCCGCGCGCCGAGCAGCTCCAGCTCTCCGGCGACATCACCTACGCGCTGCCGTCCCTCGACATCCTGGAGCGCGGCGGCCCGGGGCGTACGCGCAGCGCCGCCAACGACGCCGTCGTCGCCTCCCTCACGCAGGTCTTCACCGAGTTCAAGGTCGACGCCGCCGTCACCGGCTTCACCCGCGGCCCGACCGTCACCCGGTACGAGGTGGAGCTGGGCCCGGCCGTGAAGGTCGAGCGCATCACGGCGCTGACGAAGAACATCGCCTACGCCGTCGCCAGCCCCGACGTGCGCATCATCAGCCCCATCCCCGGCAAGTCCGCCGTCGGCATCGAAATCCCCAACAGCGACCGCGAGATGGTCAAGCTCGGCGACGTGCTGCGCTCCGCGGACGCGGCCGGCGAGGACCACCCCATGCTCGTCGGCCTCGGCAAGGACGTCGAGGGCGGCTACGTCTCGGCCAACCTCGCGAGGATGCCGCACATCCTCATCGCCGGCGCCACCGGCTCCGGCAAGTCCTCCTGCATCAACTGCCTCATCACCTCCGTCATGGCGCGGGCCACGCCGGAGGACGTGCGGATGGTCCTGGTCGACCCCAAGCGGGTGGAGCTGACCTCGTACGAGGGCATCCCGCACCTGATCACGCCGATCATCACCAACCCCAAGCGGGCCGCCGAGGCGCTGCAATGGGTCGTGCGCGAGATGGACCTGCGCTACGACGACCTCGCCGCCTACGGCTACCGGCACATCGACGACTTCAACGCCGCCGTCCGCTCCGGCAAGGCCACCGCCCCGGCCGGCAGCGAGCGCGAGCTGGCCCCGTACCCGTACCTGCTGGTGATCGTCGACGAGCTGGCCGACCTCATGATGGTCGCGCCGCGGGACGTCGAGGACGCGATCGTACGGATCACGCAGCTCGCCCGCGCCGCCGGCATCCACCTGGTGCTCGCCACCCAGCGCCCCAGCGTCGACGTCGTCACCGGCCTGATCAAGGCGAACGTGCCCTCCCGGCTCGCCTTCGCCACCTCCTCCCTCGCCGACAGCCGCGTCATCCTCGACCAGGCCGGGGCCGAGAAGCTGATCGGCAAGGGCGACGGGCTGTTCCTGCCGATGGGCGCGAACAAACCGGTCCGGCTGCAGGGCGCCTACGTCGAGGAGGACGAGGTCGCGGCCGTCGTGCAGCACTGCAAGGACCAGATGGCGCCGGTCTTCCGCGAGGACGTGGTGGTCGGCGGGGCGAAGAAGAAGGAGATCGACGAGGAGATCGGCGACGACCTCGACCTGCTCTGCCAGGCGGCCGAGCTGGTGGTCTCCACGCAGTTCGGCTCCACCTCGATGCTCCAGCGCAAGCTGCGCGTCGGGTTCGCCAAGGCGGGCCGGCTGATGGACCTGATGGAGTCGCGCGGCATCGTCGGTCCGAGTGAGGGTTCGAAGGCCAGGGACGTACTCATCAAACCAGATGAAATGGACGGAGTGCTCGCCCAGCTGCGGGGGCAGGATCACCCGTAGCGGCGACGCGGGCAACCGGTTCGGGGTCTGATGCGTCACATCCATGGGCCGGTCGGGTGAACCGCGGTCGGGCTGTACGTCTATCCCGATGGCCCATTAAGTGTGCTCGACCGGTTGGCCGATCCTTTTACAACCCCCCTAGACTGAACACCCGGCAGGTGGCTCACCCCGAAAGGCGCCCACGTGTCCCTCGGCAACTCCCCCACAGGCGACCGTCCTTCCGTCGGTCGCGCACTTCAGCAGGCCCGCCTTGACGCCAAGCTGTCCGTCGAACAGGTCAGCTTGTCCACGCGTGTGCGCATCCCGATCATCCATGCCATCGAACAGGACGACTTCTCCCGCTGCGGCGGCGACGTCTACGCCCGCGGGCACGTGCGCACGCTCGCGCGGGCGGTCGGCCTGGCGCCCGAGGGCCTGGTCGAGCAGTTCGACGCCGAGCACGGCGGCCGGCCCGTGCCGACACCCGCCGCCCCGATGTTCGAGGCCGAGCGCATCCGCCCCGAGCCGCGCCGGCCCAACTGGACCGCCGCCATGGTCACCGCCATCCTGGCCGTCGTCGGCTTCGTGGGCTTCACCGTCTTCGCCGGCGGCGACGAGGACGAGCCGGACGGCTCCGCGGTGGCCGGGGAGTCGCAGGACTCCGGCAAGACGAAGGACCCCGACTCCGGCAAGGACGCCGACGACCGGCAGAGCCGCGGCCCGCAGCCCTCGGAGAGCGCCGTCGCGGGCGCGCCGCCGGACAAGGTGACGCTGCGGATCGTCGCCGCGGACGGGCAGAGCTGGATCTCCGCGCAGGGCGCCGACGGACGCGCGCTGGAGGAGGGCGTCCTCGCCCAGGGCGACTCCGTCACCGTCACCGACAGCGAGAAGATCTACCTCGTCCTCGGCAACGCCGGCGGCGTCGACCTCTTCGTCAACGGCAAGCAGATCGAAGAGGACTTCCAGCCCGGCGAGGTGGAGCGCCTGACGTACACGAAGGGCGATCCGGAGGCCGGCTGACCGGCCCGGGCGGGCGGCGCGGCGGGCCCGGCCTGCGGCAAGGCTCGCACGCCCGTGCCCTCGCGCGCCCGTGCTTCGGACGGGCGTGCGGAATGCGGCTGGTCGGCGGCGGTTTGCGGGCGCGGGACGAAGTAGGCTGAGCCCATGCCTGAACGCCGTACCGTCGCCCTTGTCACGCTCGGCTGCGCCCGTAACGAGGTGGACTCGGAGGAGCTCGCGGGCCGCCTGGCGGCGGACGGCTGGGACCTCGTCGCGGACGCCGCCGCCGCGGACGTCGCCGTCGTCAACACCTGCGGGTTCGTCGAAGCCGCCAAGAAGGACTCCGTCGACGCCGTGCTGGAGGCCAACGACCTCAAGGACGCGGGCCGTACGCAGGCCGTCGTGGCCGTCGGCTGCATGGCCGAGCGCTACGGCAAGGAGCTGGCCGACGCGCTGCCGGAGGCCGACGGCGTCCTCGGCTTCGACGACTACGCCGACATCTCCACGCGGCTCCAGACCATCCTCTCCGGCGGCGGCCACGCCGCGCACACCCCGCGGGACCGGCGCAAGCTGCTGCCGATCAGCCCCGCGGAGCGGCAGGACGCCGCCGCCGGCGGCGCGGCGGCGCTGCCGGGGCACGGGGACACGGCCGCCGCCGCGGACCCCGGCTCCGCCGCCGGCTCCGCGCCCGCCGACCTGCCCGCCGGGCTCGCCCCCGCCTCCGGGCCGCGCCCGCCGCTGCGCCGCCGGCTCGGCTCGGGGCCGGTCGCCTCGGTCAAGCTGGCCTCCGGCTGCGACCGGCGGTGCACGTTCTGCGCCATCCCCTCCTTCCGCGGCTCCTTCGTCTCCCGCCGGCCCTCCGACGTCCTCGGCGAGACGCGCTGGCTGGCGGAGCAGGGCGTACGCGAGATCATGCTCGTCTCCGAGAACAACACCTCGTACGGCAAGGACCTCGGCGACGTCCGCCTGCTGGAGACCCTCCTGCCCGAGCTGGCCGCGGTGGACGGCATCGAGCGGATCCGGGTCAGCTACCTCCAGCCCGCCGAGATGCGCCCCGGGCTGATCGACGTGCTGACGTCGACGGAGAAGGTCGCGCCGTACTTCGACCTGTCCTTCCAGCACGCCGCCCCCGGGGTGCTGCGCGCGATGCGCCGCTTCGGGGACACGGAGCGGTTCCTGCAACTGCTCTCGGAGATCCGCTCGCGGGCGCCGGAGGCGGGCGCCCGGTCGAACTTCATCGTCGGCTTCCCCGGCGAGACCGAGCGGGACGTCGAGGAGCTGGAGCGCTTCCTCACCGGGGCGCGGCTGGACGCCGTGGGGATCTTCGGCTACTCCGACGAGGAGGGCACCGAGGCCGCGTCGTACGAGTCGAAGGTCGCGCCGGAGGCGGTCGCGGAGCGGCTGGCGCACATGACGCGGCTGGCGGAGGAGCTGACCGCGCAGCGGGCCGAGGAGCGGGTCGGCGAGACGGTACGGGTCCTGGTGGACGCGGTCGAGGACGCCGACGCGGACGGCGCCGGGGATGGGGGCGCCGGTGCCGAGGGCACGGAGGTCGTCGGCCGGGCGGCGCACCAGGCGCCGGAGACCGACGGCGTGACGCTGCTCGTCGGCGGGACCGCGCCGGACGCGGCGCCCGGGGCGCTGGTCACCGCGAAGGTGGTGGCGAGCGAAGGCGTGGACCTGGTGGCGGAGCCGATAGGCGAGCCCGATCGGCGGCGCCCCCGGGAGCCGGCCGGGGAGGCCGCGAGATGAGCCCCGCCCCGGCCGCCGGTCAGGCCGGTCTGTGGAACATCGCCAACGTCCTCACCATGGTGCGGCTGCTGCTCGTACCGGCGTTCGTGCTGCTCATGGCCGCCCAGGGCGGCCACGACCCGGCCTGGCGCTCGTTCGCGTGGGCCGCCTTCACGATCGCCATGATCACCGACCTCTTCGACGGGGAGCTGGCCCGCCGCTACGACCTCGTCACCGACTTCGGGAAGATCGCCGACCCCATCGCCGACAAGGCGATCATGGGCGCCGCGCTGATCTGCCTGTCGGCGCTGGGCGACCTGCCCTGGTGGGTGACGATCGTGATCCTGGCGCGGGAGTTCGGCATCACCCTCATGCGGTTCTGGGTGATCAGGCACGGCGTGATCCCGGCAAGCCGGGGCGGGAAGCTGAAGACCCTGGCTCAGGGGGTGGCCGTGGGCATGTACATCCTCACCCTCACCGGACCGCTCGCCACACTGCGCTTCTGGATCATGGCCGCGGCCGTGGTCCTCACCGTGGTGACCGGCCTGGACTACGTCAAGCAGGCGATCGTGCTCCGCCGCAGGGGGCTGGCCGCCGAACGGGAGCAGAGAGTCCAGTGACCACACAGAACACCCACGGGACCGCGGCCGACCTCCTCGCCCTGTGCGAGGAGCGCGGCGTCACCCTCGCCGTCGCCGAGTCCCTCACCGGCGGTCTCGTCGCCGCCGAGATCACCGCGGTGCCCGGCGCCTCCCGGTCGTTCCGGGGCGCCGTCACCACGTACGCGACCGACCTCAAGCGGGACGTGCTCGGCGTCGACAGCACGCTGCTCGCGCAGCGCGGCGCCGTCGACGGCGAGGTCGCCCGGCAGATGGCCTCGGGGGTGCGCTGGCGGCTCGGCGCGGACTGGGCGGTGGCGACCACCGGCGTCGCCGGGCCGGATCCCCAGGACGGCCAGCAGCCGGGTACCGTCTTCGTCGCCGTGGCCGGTCCCGAGGGGCGCAGCGAGACGCGGTCGCTGAACCTGGCGGGGTCTCGCACGGAGATCCGCACGGCGGCCGCGGGGGAGGCCCTGGCGCTCCTCCGGCGCCACCTGGACGCGGCACCGCAGGGGCAGGAGAGCCGGAAATACCCGGAAAATCCAGATCAGGGAGCCTCGCATTCCTCGCTTGGCGAACGGTGAAGATGACTTCCGTCGCCGCACTGTCACGGTGTGAGGCGGTACGGTGGAGCGGAGAGGATCCGGATCCGAGGTCCTAGGAGGGAGCCACGCATGATTTTGCTCCGTCGCCTGCTGGGTGACGTGCTGCGCCGGCAGCGACAGCGCCAGGGCCGGACGCTGCGCGAGGTTTCCTCGTCAGCGCGTGTTTCCCTCGGCTATTTGTCGGAGGTCGAGCGGGGCCAGAAGGAGGCGTCCTCCGAGCTGCTGAGTTCGATCTGCGATGCCCTCGACGTCCGGATGTCCGAGCTGATGCGCGAGGTGAGCGGCGAGCTCGCCCTCGCGGAGCTGGCCCAGTCCGCCGCGGCGACCGAGCCCATCCCGGCTCCCGTGCGGTCGTTCACTGTGACGTCGGTTACAGGGATGCCCGACGGCGAGCGGACCACCATCAGGGCTCCGAAGGAGCCCGACCCCGTCGCGGCCTGAGCGCCCCGGGGCGCCGCGCGAAGAAGAGCCTGCGAGAGCCCGGTCCCGCCCGATGCGGACCGGGCTCTCGGCGTGCCCGCCGCGCTCACCCGCCCGGCTGGCAGCGCGGGCACCAGTACGTCACCCTCCCCGGCTCCGTGGGCGGCGCCCCCGCGTCCGCCCCGTTTCCCGCGTCCGCGGCGTCCCCCTGCGCCCGTCTGCGTACCGCCGTGCCGCAGCGCAGACACGGCCGGCCGCCGCGCCCGTAGACCCACAGCCGCCGGTCGGGGCGCCGGCTCGGCGTCGTCGTACGGGCCGCCCGGTCCCGGTTCGCCACCAGCAGCCGCCGGGCGGCGGCGACGAGCCGGGCGGGCTCCGGGAGCGCGGACACCGGGGCGTACGGGCTGACGCCGGCGAGGAAGCACAGCTCCGACTTGTAGACGTTGCCGATGCCGGCGAGGTTGCGCTGGTCCAGCAGCGCCTCGCCCAGCGGGCGGGCGGGGTCGGCGAGCAGCCGGCGCTCCGTCTCCGCCGGGTCCCAGCCGGGGCCGAGCAGGTCGGGGCCGAGGTGTCCGACGACCCTGTCCTCCGCGGCGGTGCGCAGCAGCTCCAGCACCTGCAACCGGTAGCCGACCGCCGTACGGCCGGCGTTGCCGAGGACCGCGCGGATCTGGTGCCCGGGCCCGCCGCGCCAGGGCGCCCCGGGCCCGTACAGCATCCAGGCGCCCTCCATCCGCAGGTGCGAGTGCAGCGTCAGCCCGCCCTCGACCCGGGTCAGCAGGTGCTTGCCGCGGGGCACGACCTCGGTGACCTCGCGGCCGGTCAGGTCGGCGGTGGCCAGGCTGGGCACGCGCAGGTCGCAGCGGGTCAGCCGGCGCCCGGCCAGCGCCTCGTGCAGCAGGCGCGCGGTGCGCCAGACCGTGTCTCCTTCGGGCACGCCCCCATCGTGCCAGGGGTGGGGCTGGACCCACCCCGGTCCGGGGCCTGCGGGGGCGGTGCCCGGGACGCCGCGCGGGACACGATGGGCGGCATCATGAGGACGGAACGGGGAGGCATCATGAACAGACTGCGGCCGTACGTGACCGCGCAGGGACGCGCCGTCGTGCTGGTGGCGCTGGCCCCGCTGGTGAGCGTGGTGCAGGCGGTCATGCTCGCCTCGCTCGTCGTCGCCTTCGGGCTGGGCCTGATGTTCGTCTTCCCGTGGGCCGTGGGCCTCGCCCGCGGCGTCGCCAACCTGGCGCGCGCCCTGACCGGCCGCTGGACCGCGCGGCCGATCCCCGCGCCGTACCTCCCCACGCCGCCGCACGCCCGGCCCGGCCCCGACGGGCGCTACCGGCACCTGGGCGTCAGCTACCGCAGCCCCCGGCTGCCGGAGTTCTTCGAGCGCGTCCACCGGCTGCTGTCCGACCGCGCGACCTGGCGCGACACCCTGTGGCTGGTCACCGAGCCGGTCGTCGGGCTGGCGCTGGCCGTGCTGCCGCTGCTCGCCGTCGGCTACGGGCTGTTCGGCATGGCGCTGCCGCTCCTGTGGGACCCGTCGTATCCCGGGGACACCCTCGTCGACTACGCGGGCGTCGAGGTCGCCTCGCGGGACACCGCCCTGGCGCTGGTGCCGGTGGGGGCGGCGCTGTGCGCGCTCGGGGTGGCGGCCGGGCCGTCGGCGATGGCGCTGCACGCGCGCTGGACGCGGTCCCTGCTGGCGCCGACGCGGGCGTCGCAGCTGGCGCTTGAGGTCGCCGCGCTGGACGAGAAGCGCACCGCGGCCACCGACTGGCAGGCGGCCGAGGTGCGGCGCATCGAGCGCGACCTGCACGACGGCCCGCAGGCGCGGCTCGTGGCCCTCGGCATGACCGTCTCGGCGGCGGAGGAGCTGGTCGACAGCGACCCGGCGGCGGCGAAGGTGCTGCTGCGGCAGGCGCAGGACTCGTCGTCGGCGGTGCTGCGGGAGCTGCGCGGGCTGGTACGGGGCATCCACCCGCCGGTGCTGGCCGAGCGGGGTCTCGCCGACGCCGTACGGGCGCTGGCGCTGGACAGCGCGCTGGAGGTACGGGTCGAGGCCGACCTGCGCGGGCGGCTGCCGGACCCGGTGCAGTCCGCGGCGTACTTCGCGGTGGCGGAGATCCTGGCCAACGCGGGCAAGCACGCCGGGGCGGACCGGGTGGACATCGACCTGTGGCACCGCGACGGGGTGCTGTGCGCGACGGTCACCGACGACGGCCGCGGCGGCGCGGTGCCCGCGGCGGGGGGCGGGCTGCGGGGCGTGGAGCGGCGGATCAAGCCGTTCGACGGGGTGCTGGCGGTGAGCAGCCCGGAGGGCGGGCCGACGACGGTGGCGGTGGAGATCCCGTGCCCGCTGGGGGCGGAGTACTGCGAGCCGGAGCCGGCGGACGGCGGGGACACCGGAGGCCCGCGCGGGCGGGCGGCGGGGCGCGGGGAGCTGTGGCTGACGGCCCTGGCCCCGGTAGTGTGTTCCGTCGCGCTGTTCCCGCAGGGGCTGGTCACCGGGCTGCTGCTGGTCCTGGGCACGGACAACCGGTCGTGGTTCCTCGCCCTGTACATGCCGGAGCCGCTGCGCTGGCCGACGGTGCTGGCGATGGTGGCGCTGGGCCTGACCGGGGTGCCGCCGCTGCTGCGGCGGTGGCGGAAGGGCGGCGCGAAGCAGGCGTGCTGACGGGGGACGGCGGGGCGGAGAGGAGCGGGGCAGTGCGAGTCGTCCTGGCGGAGGACCAGTACCTGCTGCGGGACGGGCTGACGCGGCTGCTCCAGGCGCACGGCATGGAGATCTGCGCGGCGGTCGAGTCCGGCGAGGAGCTGCTGACGGCGCTGCGCGCCGAACGGCCGGACGTGGCGGTGGTGGACATCCGGCTGCCGCCGACCTTCACGGACGAGGGCCTGCAGGCGGCGCTCGCGGCCCGGCGGGAGCGGCCGGACCTGCCGGTGCTGATCCTGTCGCAGCACGTGGAGCAGCTGTACGCGCGGGAGCTGCTGGCGGACGGGCGCGGGGCGGTGGGCTACCTGCTGAAGGACCGGGTGTTCGCGGCGCGGCAGTTCGTCGACTCGGTGCGGCGGGTGGCCGAGGGCGGCACGGCGATGGACCCGGAGGTCATCGCGAAGCTGCTGGCGAGCAACGCGCGGGACGAGCCGCTGGGGCGGCTGACGCCGCGGGAGCGGGAGGTGCTCGCCGGGATGGCGGAGGGCCGCTCGAACGCGGCGATCGCGCGGCAGCTGTTCCTGTCGGAGGGCGCGGTCAGCAAGTACACGACGAACATCTTCGCGAAGCTGGACCTGGCCGCGTCGGACGACGACAACCGCAGGGTGCGGGCGGTGCTGACGTACCTGAACCGCCGGGTGGAGTAGGACCGCGGCTCCGTACACCCCCTCACGGCGTCAGGCGCGGATGCGCAGGCCCCGGGGGGTGGCCAGGAAACCGGCCTGTTCCAGGAGGGCGCCCAGGGGGGAGTCCAGGGCCGGGGTGGCGTTGATGCGCTCCACCGTGGCCGTACGGCCCAGGGCGGCGCCGCGGGCCGCCGCCGCCAGGGCCGCCGCCGCCTCGGCGAGGCGGGGGTCGTCCGCCGGGGGCCAGGCCAGCAGCGTGCGGCCGCCGCGCTCCACGTACAGCGCGAGGTCGCCGTCCACCAGCACCACCAGCGCCCCGGCCTTCCGGCCGGGCTTGTGCGTCGTGCCGGGCGGGGGGTCCGGCCACGGCAGGGCCGCCCCGTACGCGTTCGCCGGGTCCGCCGCCGCCAGCACCAGCGCCCGCTGCCCGCCGCGGCCCGCACCGCCGGCGCCGTACGCCCGGGCGCCGCCGCCCCGCGCGGCACCGGACCGCGGGCGCCCGCCGCCGCGACCGCCGTCCAGGGTGTGCCCGCCATACGGGCCCGCCGGGCCCGCATCGTCCGGGAACCCGTCGGGCCCGTCGGGTCCGCCGAACCCGTCGCCCTCCGGCGCCTCCGCGGCAGCGGACCCGCGCTCCCGGCTCGTGGCCACCGCCCGCAGCCGGTCCACCGCGCCGTCCATCGCGAACTGCGCCGCGCCCAGCCCCTCCACGACGTAACCCCGGCGGGCCTGGCCCGTCTCCTCGAACGCCGCCAGCACCCGGTACGCCGCCGAGAAGCCGCCCTCCACGCCCTCCGCGGACACCGCGCCGCGCGTCACCACCCCGTGCCGGTCCAGCAGCGTGCGGGCCAGCGCGTGCGCGCGGTGGGTGGCGTCCGGTTCCCGCTCGGGCAGCAGCGACCAGCGGCCCGAGACCGTCGGCGGGCCGTTCCGCGACGCCGGGCGCGCGGCGCCCGCGACCGCCGGGCTGCCGTAACGCCCGCGCGGCGTCGGCCGCTTCGCGCGGTGCGCCGTGGCGCCCGCGGTGCGGCCGGAGCCGAGGAGGGCGCGCAGCGGGCCGAGGGTGTCGTTCGTCAGCCGGCCGGACCAGGCCAGGTCCCACACGGCGTCGGCGAGCTGCGCGTCGGTGGCGTCCGGGCAGGTGGCCCGCACCTGCTCGGCGATCTGCCGGAAGAACAGCCCGTAGCCGCCGGCCAGCGCGGTCAGCACGGCCCGGTGCAGCGGCGTGACCTCCAGCGGATGCGGCTCGTGCAGCAGCAGCGGCGCGGAGTCCGCGGGATACAGGGAGATCCAGCCGTCCTTGCCGGGCAGCGCGCCGGCGCCGGCCCAGACCACCTCGCCCGAGTTCGTCAGCTCGTCGAGCATCGTCGGCACGTACCCCGCGACCCGCGACGGCAGCACCAGCTTCTCCAGCGCCGACGCCGGCACCGGCGCGCCCTGCAACTGCTCCACCGCCCGCACGAGGCCGTCGAGGCCGCGCAGGCTGTGCGTGCCGAGGTGCTGCCACCGCGGCAGGAACGCGGCGAGGGCGGCCGGGGCGACGGGCTCCAGCTCCTCCCGCAGCGCCGCCAGCGACCGGCGGCGCAGCCGCCGCAGCACGGCCGCGTCGCACCACTCCTGGCCGATGCCCGCCGGGTGGAACTCGCCCTGCACCGTCCGCCCCGCCGCCGCGAGGCGGTGCAGCGCGCCGTCGGTGACCGCCGCCCCCAGCCCGAAGCGCGCCGCGGCCTGCCCGGACGTGAACGGCCCGTGCGTCCGGGCGAAGCGCGCCAGCAGGTCGCCCAGCGGGTCGGCCACCGGCTCAGTGAACGCCTCCGGCACGCCCACCGGCAGCGCCGTGCCCAGCGCGTCCCGCAGCCGGCCGGCGTCCTCGACGGCAGCCCAGTGCGCCGCGCCCGCGATCCGCACCCGGATCGCGCGGCGGGCGCCCTCCAGGTCGCGCACCCACGCCGGCTCCGCGCCCCGCTCGGCCAGCTCCTCGTCGGTGAGCGGGCCGAGGACCCGCAGCGCGTCGGCGACGCCCTCGGCGTCCTTGATCCGCCGGTCGTCCGTGCGCCACTGCAACTCGCGCTCCAGCTCCGCCAGCACCTCGGCGTCCAGCAGCTCGCGCAGCTCCGCCTGCCCCAGCAGCTCGGCGAGCAGCCGGGAGTCCAGCGACAGCGCCGCGGCCCGGCGCTCGGCCAGCGGCGAGTCGCCCTCGTAGAGGAACTGGGCCACGTACCCGAAGAGCAGCGAGCGGGCGAACGGCGACGGCTCCTGCGTCGTCACCTCCACCAGCCGCACCCGGCGGTTCTCGACGTCGCCCATCAGCTCCGTCAGCCCGGGGACGTCGAAGACGTCCTGAAGGCACTCGCGCACCGCCTCCAGCACGATGGGGAACGAACCGAACTCACTGGCCACCTGGAGCAGCTGCGCGGCGCGCTGCCGCTGCTGCCACAGCGGCGTGCGCTTGCGCGGGTCGCGGCGGGGCAGCAGCAGCGCCCGGGCCGCGCACTCGCGGAACCGGGAGGCGAAGAGCGCGGAGCCGCCCACCTGGTCCGTGACGACCTGGTCGACCTCGCCCTTGTCGAAGAGGACGTCGGCCGCGCCGAGGGGCGACCCCCCGTCGTCCCCGGCCGCGTCCGCGGCGGCACCGCCGTCCGGGCCGCCCGCCGGCTCGACGTCCAGCAGGTCGAGCCCCATCAGGTCGGTGTCCGGCAGCCGCAGCACGATGCCGTCGTCGGCGTGCATCACCTGGGCGTCCATCCCGTACCGCTCGGTGAGCCGGGCGCCGAGCGCCAGCGCCCACGGGGCGTGCACCTGCGCGCCGAACGGCGAGTGCACCACCACCCGCCAGTCGCCCAGCTCGTCCCGGAAGCGCTCCACGACGATCGTCCGGTCGTCCGGTACGTGCCCGCAGGCGGCGCGCTGCTCCTCCAGGTACGCGAGCACGTTCCCCGCGGCCCACGCGTCCAGCCCGGCCGCCCGCAGCCGCTCCTGCGCCGCCGTACGGTCCATGCCGCTCAGCTCGCGCAGGAACGCGCCCAGCGCCCGGCCCAGCTCCAGCGGCCGGCCCAGCTGGTCGCCCTTCCAGAACGGCAGCCGGCCCGGCGCGCCCGGGGCGGGGGAGACCAGCACCCGGTCCCGGGTGATGTCCTCGATGCGCCACGACGTCGTGCCCAGCGTGAAGACGTCCCCGATGCGGGACTCGTAGACCATCTCCTCGTCCAGCTCGCCGACCCGGCCGCCGCCCTTCTTGGGGTCGGCCCCGGCCAGGAAGACGCCGAAGAGGCCGCGGTCCGGGATCGTGCCGCCGGAGGTGACCGCGAGCCGCTGGGCGCCCGGGCGTCCCCTGACCGTCTGCGCCACCCGGTCCCACACCAGCCGGGGGCGCAGCTCGGCGAAGGCGTCGGAGGGATAGCGCCCGGCGAGCATGTCGAGCACGGCCGTGTACGCCGACTCCGGCAGCGCGGCGAACGGCGCCGCCCGGCGCACCAGCGCCAGCAGTTCGGCCACGTCCCACTCGTCCATGGACGTCATCGCCACGATCTGCTGCGCCAGCACGTCCAGCGGGTTGGCGGGGATCCGCAGCGCCTCGATGGCGCCCTCGCGCATCCGTTCCGTGACCACCGCCGACTGCACCAGGTCGCCGCGGTACTTGGGGAAGACCACGCCGCGCGAGACCGCGCCCACCTGGTGCCCCGCGCGGCCGACCCGCTGCAGCCCCGACGCCACCGACGGCGGCGACTCGACCTGCACCACCAGGTCCACCGCGCCCATGTCGATGCCCAGCTCCAGGCTGGAGGTGGCGACCACGGCCGGCAGCCGCCCCGCCTTCAGGTCCTCCTCCACCTGCGCCCGCTGCTCCTTGGAGACCGAGCCGTGGTGCGCGCGGGCGATCACCGGGGGCGCGCCCCGCGCCGCGCCCGACTGGGCCATGATCTCGGCGGGTGGCGGCTCGTCCGCCGCGGGAGGCTCGCCCGTCGCGCGTTCGTGGGCGATCTCGTTCAGCCTGTTGCACAACCGCTCCGCGAGGCGGCGCGAGTTGGCGAAGACGATCGTCGAGCGGTGTTCCTCCACCAGGTCGACGATGCGCTCCTCCACATGCGGCCAGATCGACGGGCGGTCGGCGCCGGCGCCCTCGTCCGACGCGGGCGAGCCGCCCAGCTCCCCCATGTCCTCCACCGGCACGACGACGGACAGGTCGAACCGCTTCTCCGACGGCGGCTGCACGACCTCCACCCGCCGCCCCGGCGACAGGAACCGCGCCACCTCCTCCACCGGCCGGACCGTCGCCGACAGGCCGATGCGGCGCGCGGGCCGCGGCAGCAGCTCGTCCAGCCGCTCCAGGGAGAGCGCGAGGTGGGCCCCGCGCTTCGTCCCCGCCACCGCGTGCACCTCGTCCAGGATCACGGTCTCCACGCCGGACAGCGCGTCCCGCGAGGCGGAGGTCAGCATCAGGAACAGCGACTCGGGGGTGGTGATGAGGATGTCCGGCGGACGGCTGGCGATCGAGCGGCGCTCGGCCGCGGAGGTGTCCCCGGAGCGGATCGCGACCCGCACCTCCGGCTCCGGCCGGCCGAGCCGGACGGCCTCCTGGCGGATGCCGGTGAGCGGGCTGCGTAGATTCCGCTCGACGTCCACGGCCAGCGCCTTCAGCGGGGACACGTACAGCACGCGGCACCGCTTGCGCGCCTGGGCCGGCGGCGGGGCCGCCGTCAGCCCGTCGAGCGCGGAGAGGAACGCCGCCAGCGTCTTGCCCGAGCCCGTCGGCGCCACGACCAGCACGTCCGAGCCCTCGCCCAGCGCCCGCCAGGCGCCCTCCTGGGCCGCCGTGGGCGCGGCGAAGGCGCCCTCGAACCACGCCCGGGTCGCCGGGTCGAACGTCTCCAGCACCGATCTCGCCATGTGAACCATCGTGCACCCGGCCACTGACACCCAGCACACTTGTCCCCATGGGGTCGCGTACGGCGCGGGCGCCGGGCGGCGACGCCGGCGCGGACGGCGAGTGGGCCCGGCACTGGCGGTACACGAGCCTGCCCGGCCTCGACCTGCTGCGCGCCCGCTACGTCGGGCACACCTTCCCCGCCCACGCCCACGACGGCTACGTCTTCGGCGCCGTCACCGCCGGCGTGGAGGCCGTCGGCATGCCCGGCGGCACGCTCCTCGCCGGCCCCGGCACCGTCACCATGATCAACCCCGAGGTGCCGCACACCGCCCGCGCCGGCGCCGCCGAGGGCTGGGCGTACGCGACGCTCTACCCGTCGGCCGCCCTGGTCGCCGAGGTGGCGGCGGAGACCACCGCGATCCGCGGCACCGCGGGCTTCGGCGAGACGCTGGTCGACGACCCCGGCGGCTCGCGGCTCATCGCGGAGGTGCACCGCGCCGCGGAGGAGGACGACCCGCTGGCCGCCGACAGCGTCCTGCGCGTCGTGCTGGCCCGCCTGCTGCGCCGCCACGGGGCGCGGCTCGGGGAGCGCGCGGTGGCGTCCGCGGGCGGGCGGACCGCCGCGCGGGCGCGGGCGCTGCTGGACGAGCGGATGGCGGCGCCGCCGACGCTGGAGGCGCTGGCGGCGGAGCTGGGCACGTCGCCGTTCGCGCTGCTGCGGGCGTTCAAGGCGGCGTACGGCACCCCGCCGCACCGCTGGCTGACCGACGCCCGGGTGCGCCGCGCGCGCCGGCTGCTGGACCAGGGGCTGCGGCCGGCGGAGGCGGCGGTGGCCGTGGGGTTCACCGACCAGCCCCACCTGAACCGGCACTTCACCCGCATCGTGGGCGTGCCCCCGGGCGCGTACCGGCGGGAGCGGGCCGGCTGACCGGCCCCGGGACCGCGGTCGCGGGGCGTGCAAGAACGTACAAGACCGGCCGGACCCCGGCGGCATAGCGTCCGGCGCATGGCCACAGAAGCACACCCCCCGCCCACCGCCGACCGCACGCCCGGGGACCGCGCCGCCCTCCGGGACGGGCTCGGGGTCGGCGTCGCTGTCGGGCTCTCCGGGTTCGCCTTCGGCGTCACCGCGGCCGGCGCCGGGCTCAGCGCCGCGCAGGCGTGCGCCATGAGCCTGCTGATCTTCACCGGCGCCTCGCAGTTCGCCCTCGCCGGCGCGGTGGCCGCGGGCGGCGGCCCGTTCGCCGCCGCGGCCGGGGCGTTCTTCCTCGGCGTACGGAACGCGTTCTACGGGCTGCGCCTCGCGCCCATGCTCCGGCTGCCCCGGGCGCTGCGGCCGCTCGCCGCCCAATGGGTGATCGACGAGACGGCCGTCGTCACCATCGCCCAGCCCACCCGCCGCGCCCAGCGCGTCGGCTTCGTCGTCACCGGGCTGACCCTGTACGTCTGCTGGAACGCCACGACCCTCGCCGGCGTGCTCGGCGCCGAGGCCATCGGTGACACCGCCGCGTGGGGCCTGGACGCCGCCGGGCCGGCGGTGTTCCTGGCGCTGGTGGGACCGATGCTGACCGGGACCGTGGAGCGGGCCACCGCGGTCGTCGCGGTGGCGCTCGCGCTCGGCACGCTGCCGGTGCTGCCCGCCGGGACGCCGGTGCTGGTGGCCGCGCTGGCGGCGCCCCTGGTGCTGGCCCTGCGCGGACGCGGCACGCGCGGGCGCGCGCGCGAGGGCGACGACGCCGGGAACCGCACGGACGGACAGCGGGCGGGAGGCGGCGCGTGAACACCTGGCTCGCGATCGGGCTGACCTTCGCCGGCTGCTACGCCGTCAAGCTGCTCGGCCTCTCCGTCCCCTCGGGCGCCCTGGAACGCCCCCTCGTACGCCGTCTCGCCGCCCTGCTGCCGGTGGCGCTGCTGGCCGCGCTCACCGCGCAGCAGACCTTCGCCGACGGCACCACGCTGGTCCTCGACGCCCGCGCCGCCGGGCTCGCGGCGGCCGGGGCGGCGCTGCTGCTGCGGGCGCCGTTCCTGGTCGTGGTGGCCGCGGCGGTGATCGTCACCGCGGCCGTGCGGGCGGTGTCCGGCTGAGCGCGCCCCGCGGCGTCAGATCCGGCCGTACGCCCGCAGCGTCAGCAGCGCCGCCAGCGTCGCCAGCGGCCGGGCCTCCAGCTCCGCCCCCGGCGACCAGCGCCGCCACGCCACCGGCCACCCCCCGTCCGCCCGCTGGTTCGCCGCCAGGAAGTCCAGCGACCGCGCCATCTCCGCGTCGCTGAACCAGCGCCGCGCCAGCGACCCCGGCCGCCGGGCGAAGTCGTGCGGCCGCAGGTGCTCGCCCGGCGCGTGGCCCTCCGCGGCCGGCGGCGCGCCCGGGCGCCCCGGCTCCAGCAGCACCAGCCGCTCGGCGCGCACCAGCCGCCCCAGCCGGTCCGCCGCGGCCTCCGCGCGCCGCCGGTCCGGCACGTGGTCGAGGAAGGCGACCGCCGCCTGCGCCTCGTACGGGCTGCTCCGGCGCAGCGTCTCGACGGCCTGCCAGCAGAAGTCGGTGGCGCGGAAGAGCCAGGCGTGCCAGATGTCGTTGCGGTGCAGCAGCCCCACGACCGGCGCCGTCGTCAGCAGCGCGCTCGGCGGGTCCGCCGGCACCGGCAGCCACGGCGCGGCGGGGTAGCCGCGCAGCGAGGGGTGCACGGCGGGCAGGGCGCCGTCGGCGTTGGAGACGACGGTCAGGTAGCGGCAGACGTCCTCGGCGCGGCGGCCGGTGCAGCGGCCGAGGGAGTCGAGGACGTGCAGCGCGTGCGCGGTGTGCAGCGGCTGGCTGACCGGCCCGCGCAGATCGGGGTCCAGGGCGTGCCCGTAGCCGCCGTCGGCGTTGCGGTACGCCTCCAGGGCCTTCTCCACCCCGTCGGCGTCGGCGCCGCCGGGCGCGAAGTGGTGGGCGAACCGGCGCTGCTCCAGCACACGGGCGGTCTGCCAGATGAACTCTGCGGCGCGGGCCTGCGCGGAGTCAGCCATGGGGCGACGTTACGAGCAGGGACGCACCGGCCGGGAGGCCAACGGACGGGGAGCACTCTCAGGTGCACGTACCGGCGGGATAATGGACGCATGCGGTTGACGGTCTTCTGGCAGCGGATGCGCGACTACTTCGGCGAGCCCTACGTCGACTCCTTCGCGCGCGACCACGTGATGTCCGAGCTGGGCGGCCGTACGGTCCGCGAGGCGCTGGACGCCGGGTGGGACGCGCGCGACGTCTGGCGGGGGGTGTGCGCGGCGATGGACATCCCGGCGGAGATGCGCTGACGGCGCGGCGGCCGCCGTCGGACACACTGTTCATCCATGGCTGCATCGGCTGCTTCCGACGACACCACGGCCCCCGCGACCCCCGACGCGCCGGACACGCCCCCCGGCGGCGGCGCCCCGCCCGCGGCCGGGCGCGAGCGCATGCCCCCCTGGCTGCCCCGCGCCCTCGTGCTCGCGCTGGCCCTGGTCGCCTGCTTCCAGGTTGCGGAGTGGGCCTTCCACGAGCTGTACGGGCTGCTGCTCAACATCGTGGTCGCCTTGTTCATCGGGCTGGCCTGCGAGCCCGCCGTCGACCGCCTCGCCGCCCGCGGCATGCGCCGCGGCGCCGCCACCGCGCTGGTGTTCCTCGGCGTGCTGCTGGCCGCAGCGGCGTTCGTCGCCGCCCTCGGCTCGCTCGTCGCCGACCAGGTCCGGCTGATCGTCGAGAACTTCCCCGACTACGTCGAGTCCCTCGTCGACTGGATCAACGAGCAGTTCGGCACCGAACTGCGCGTGGACGACCTCCAGCAGGACTTCCTCAAGTCCGAGGCCGTACGCGACTACCTCCAGCGCAGCGCCGACAACGTCTGGGGCATCTCCACCACCGTCCTCGGCGGCCTGTTCACCACGCTGACCGTGGTCCTCTTCGCCTTCTACTTCACCGCCGAGGGCCCGCGGCTGCGCCGCGCGATCTGCTCCGTGCTGCCGCCGGCCCGGCAGGCGGAGGTGCTGCGCGCCTGGGAGATCGCGGTCGCCAAGACCGGCGGCTACCTGTACTCCCGCGGCCTGATGGCCATCGCCTCGGGCGGCGCGCACTACCTCGTCCTGGAGCTGCTGGACGTGCCGTACGCGCCCGCGCTCGCGGTGTGGGTGGGGGTCGTCTCGCAGTTCGTGCCGACCGTGGGCACGTACATCGCCGGCGCGCTGCCGATCCTGCTGGCGTTCACCGTCGGGCCGTGGACGTCGGTGTGGCTGCTCGGCTTCGTGATCCTCTACCAGCAGTTCGAGAACTACCTGCTGCAACCGCGGATCACCGCGAAGACCGTCGACATCCACCCCGCGGTGGCGTTCGGCTCGGTCGTCGCCGGCGCGGCGCTGCTGGGCGCGGTGGGCGCGCTGATCGCGATCCCGGCGACGGCGACGCTCCAGGCGTTCCTCTCCGCGTACGTACGCCGCTACGAGGTCGACGCCCGCGTCCACGGCGACGGCACCGGGCGCCGCCGCGGCCCGGCGCGGCTGGCCCGGATGCGCGCCGCCCTGCGGCGCCACCCGCGGGACGCGCCCTAACCGCCTTCCTCCGGCGCGTGCCGCGGCACCGCGATCGTCACCCGGAGCCCCCTGGGCTCGTTGCGTTCGTACGAGACGCGTCCCCCGCCCGCCGCCAGCAGCGCCCGGGCGATGGACAGCCCCAGCCCCGAGCCGGAGACGTTCTGATGCCGTCCGCTGCGCCAGAAGCGGTCGCCGATGCGGCCCAGCTCCTCGTCGGTGAGCCCCGGCCCGCCGTCGGCGACCGCGACCGTCACCGCGTCGCCGTCCGCGGCCACCCGCACCTCCACCTCGCCGCCGGCCGGGGAGAACTTCACGGCGTTGTCGACGACCGCGTCCAGCGCGCTGGACAGCGCCACCGGGTCCGCCCAGCCGGTCACGGCCGGGGCGCCGGAGAGGAACAGGCGGACGTCCTGCGCCTCGGCCAGCGGGCGCCAGCTGGCGACCCGCTCCTGCGCCAGCCGCGCCACGTCCGTCAGCCGCAGGTCGGCGGGGGAGTGCTCGGCCTGCGCCAGGTCCAGCAGGTCGTCCAGCACCCGGGCCAGCCGGGTGCCCTCGGCCTGCACCGAGTCGATCTCCGCCGCGGCCCGCGGCGCCTCCAGCCGGAGCAGCTCGATGCGCAGCAGCAGCGCGGACAGCGGGTTGCGCAGCTGGTGGGAGGCGTCGGCGACGAAGGCGCGCTGCTTCTCCAGCACGTCCTCGACGTTGTCGGCCATCTCGTTGAACGACCCGGCGAGCCGGCGCAGCTCCGGCGGCCCGCCGGCGGCGGCGACGCGGGACTTCAGCCGGCCGGTGGCGATGTCGTGGGTGGCCTTGTCCAGCACCCGCACGGGCTTGAGCACCCAGCCCGTCAGCCGGTACGCCGCCCCCACCGCGACGGCCATCGCGGCGGCGATGCCCGCGCCGAGCCACAGCCAGCCGGTGAGGGTGCGGGAGCGCATCGCCCCGGTGGGCGAGTCGGTGACCACGACGGCGACGACGTCCCCGTCCCGTACGACGGGGGAGGCGACGGTCAGCCGGCCCTCCTGCCAGGGCCAGACCTGCGGGGGGTCGTGGCTGCGCCGGCCGGCCAGGGCCTCGGAGAAGGCCCGCTCGCCCTGCCCCGCGGCCATCGCCCGCCAGCCGGCCGGGGCGGCGGCCATGGCGGTGCGGTCGCGGTAGTAGACGCCGGCGCGGATGCCGTAGAGGTCGTGGTAGCGGCGCAGCTCCTCCTGCAACGCGCGCAGCCGCTCGTCCTCGGCCGGCGCGCGGGCCTCGTTGCGCGAGGACACGTACTGCGCGAGGGAGGCGAAGCGGGCGGTGTCGTCGATACGGTCCACGATCACGTGCTGCTGCTCCTGCCCGGCGATGCGGTCGGCGAGCGGCAGGCCGAGCGCCAGCAGCATGCCCGCCATGAGCACGATGAGCAGCGGGAGCAGCCGGGTGCGCATGCGGCCCCGGCCTCAGCCGGCCGGCGGCGGCACGAGGCGGTAGCCGACGCCGCGGACCGTCTCGATCAGCGCGGGCAGGCCCAGCTTGCCGCGCAGGGAGGCGATGTGGACCTCCAGGGTCCGGCCCGTGCCCTCCCAGCTGCTGCGCCACACCTCGCTGATGATCTGCTCCCGCCGGAACACCACCCCCGGGCGCGCCGCCAGCAGCGCCAGCAGGTCGAACTCCTTGCGGGTCAGCTGCACCTCCGCGCCGCCGACGCTGACCCGGCGCGCGTTCGGCTCCACCGTCACGGGGCCCACGACCAGCGGCGCCGCGGGCTCGTCGGCCCGCTCGGCGGCCCCGCCGGGCCCGGCGGGGCCCGCGCCGCCCGCGGGGCCGGCGCCCGGCTCGGGGTCGGCCGCCGCGGTGCGCCGGGCGACGGCGTGCACCCGGGCGAGCAGCTCGCCGGTGTCGTACGGCTTGACGACGTAGTCGTCGGCGCCCAGGTTGAGGCCATGGATGCGGGACCGGACGTCGGCGCGCGCGGTCACCATGATCACGGGCGTGCCGGTGAGCTTCCGGATCCGCCCGCACACCTCGAAGCCGTCCTGGTCGGGCAGCCCGAGGTCCAGCAGCACCACGTCGAACGGGGCCAGCTCGCTGTGCAGCAGCTCCTGGAGCGCCTCCTGGCCGCTGTGGGCCTGGCCCACCTCGAAGCCGTGCCGGGCCAGCACCGCGGAGAGCGCGGTGGCCACGTGGTCGTCGTCCTCGACGAGCAGCAGCCTCATCGGCCCTCCTGTTCCCTGACTCGCGTATCGTCTCAGCCCGCACAGGAATACACGCGGATACGCCCCTGCCCCGTCAAGTCCGGCCAGGTCACCGCGCGGTTTCTGTTATGTGACCGGCACGGAGAGCAGCGCCCCGATTCAACCTATTGTGTCCGATTGCAGCCGGATCGTTATGCTCAATTTCCCCTCAGATGTGATGACGCTGGTCGAGGCTGCTCACTAAGGTCCTGGCAACCGAAGAGGACGGAGCAAGACGCGGATGACCGAGGTTTCGACGGCCAAGGACGCCGTCCCGGCGGCGGACGAACCGCTGGTCGTACTGGACAACGTCAACAAGCATTTCGGTGCGCTGCACGTGCTCCAGGACATCGACCTCACGATCACGCGCGGCGAGGTCGTCGTCGTCATCGGACCGTCCGGGTCCGGGAAGTCCACGCTGTGCCGCGCGATCAACCGGCTGGAGCCCATCGACTCCGGCCGCATCACCCTGGACGGCAAGCCGCTGCCCGCCGAGGGCCGTGAGCTGGCCAAGCTCCGCGCCGACGTGGGCATGGTCTTCCAGTCCTTCAACCTCTTCGCCCACAAGACCGTGCTGCAGAACGTGACCCTGGGGCAGATCAAGGTCCGCAGGAAGGACAAGGCGGCCGCGGAGACCTCCGCCCGGGCCCTGCTCGACCGGGTGGGCGTCGGCAACCAGGCGGACAAGTACCCCGCACAGCTCTCCGGCGGCCAGCAGCAGCGGGTCGCGATCGCCCGCGCGCTGGCGATGGAGCCCAAGGTCATGCTCTTCGACGAGCCGACCTCGGCGCTCGACCCCGAAATGATCAACGAGGTGCTGGAGGTTATGCAGCAGCTCGCCCGGGACGGTATGACTATGGTCGTCGTCACGCACGAGATGGGCTTTGCCCGCTCCGCCGCGAACCGGGTGGTCTTCATGTCGGACGGCCAGATCGTGGAAGAGACGACGCCCGACCAGTTCTTCACCAACCCTCGCAGCGACCGGGCGAAGGACTTCCTGTCGAAGATCCTGCACCACTGAGCTGCCGGCAACACACCAGACAGAAGGATGCTCACCATGAATCTCCGCAAGGTCAGCGCAGCCGCTGCCTGCGCACTCGCCCTCTCCGTCACCGCGGCCGCCTGCGGCTCCGACGACGGTGACAGCGGCGACAGCGGTGACGGCGGCAGCAAGGACTCGATCACCGTCGGCATCAAGTTCGACCAGCCCGGTCTCGGCCTGAAGGAGCCCGACGGCTCGTACTCGGGCTTCGACGTGGACGTCGCCACGTACGTCGCCAAGGAGCTCGGCTACTCCGCGGACCAGATCGAGTGGAAGGAGGCGATCAGCGCCGACCGCGAGACCATGCTGGAGCGCGGTGACGTCGACATGATCGCCGCCACCTACTCGATCACGGACGAGCGGGAGCAGAAGGTCGACTTCGCCGGCCCGTACCTGCTGGCCCACCAGGACCTGCTGATCCGCTCCGACGACACCATCGCCAAGGGCGCGGACCTCAACGGCAAGACCCTCTGCTCGGTCACCGGGTCCACCTCGGCGCAGAACGTCAAGGACACCATCGCGCCGAAGGCCCAGCTCGCCGAGCGCGCCGGCTACTCCGAGTGCCTCGACGCCGTCGCCAACGGCTCGATCGACGCCCTGACCACCGACGACTCGATCCTCGCCGGCTACGCCGCGCAGGACGAGAACAAGGGCAAGTTCAAGCTCGCCGGGCTGAACCTGAGCAACGAGAACTACGGCATCGGCGTCCAGAAGGGCGACGAGAAGATGAAGAGCGACATCGACGCCGCCCTGGAGAAGATGGTCTCCGACGGCTCCTGGGAGAAGTTCATGGAGGCCAACCTCGGCCCCGCGAACTACGACTACGAGCCCGCGCCGAAGATCGGCGACATCAAGGAGTGACCGCACGCACCGCCGCCCGCCGCGGCGGTGCGCCGCACTGTCAGAGCGGTGGTGTGCCGCCCGGCCCGGGTGGCACACCACCGTGCCCACTTGAGGCGAGAGCGCTGGACTGACGTTGGACATCATTTCCGAATACGACTCACAGATCCTGGACGCGTTCTGGGTCACGGTGAAACTCACCCTGCTCTCCGGCCTGTTCTCCCTGGTCTGGGGGACGGTCCTGGCGGGCATGCGGGTCAGCCCCGTCCCGCTCATGCGGGGTTTCGGCGCGGTCTACGTGAACGTCATCCGTAACATCCCCCTGACGGTCATCATCGTCTTCTGCGCACTCGGACTCGCCGACGTCTTCGGCGTCACCATGGGCGCGCGCGGCAACTTCGACGCCCAGTACTTCCGGCTCGCGGTGCTCGGACTGTCCGCGTACACCTCCGCGTTCGTCTGCGAGGCGCTGCGGTCGGGCATCAACACGGTGCCCGTCGGCCAGGCGGAGGCCGCCCGCGCCATCGGGCTGAGCTTCACCCAGGTCCTCCGGCTCATCGTGCTGCCCCAGGCGTTCCGCTCGGTCGTCGGCCCGCTCACCAACGTCCTCATCGCCCTCACCAAGAACACCACGGTGGCGGCGGCCATCGGGGTCGCCGAGGCGTCCCTGCTCATGAAGGAAATGATCGAGAACGAGGCGCAGCTCCTGCTCATCTCGGCGATCTTCGCGCTCGGCTTCGTCGTGCTGACCCTGCCGACCGGGCTCTTCCTCGGCTGGGTCGGCAAGAAGGTGGCGGTCAGGCGATGAGTTCCGTCCTCTACGACGCACCCGGGCCGCGGGCCCGGGCGCGCAACGTCCTCTACAGCGTCCTCTTCCTCGTCGTGCTGGCGCTCGGCGTCTGGTGGGTCGTCGACAAGCTGAACGAGAAGAACCAGCTCGAATGGGCGCTGTGGGAGCCGTTCTTCACGGAGTCGCAGGCGTGGACCACGTACCTGCTGCCCGGGCTCGGGGAGACGCTGAAGGCCGCCGGGCTCTCGCTGGTCATCGCGCTGCCGCTGGGGGCCCTGTTCGGCATCGCGCGGCTGTCCGACCACGCCTGGGTGCGGGTGCCGGCGGCCGCGGTGGTGGAGTTCTTCCGCGCCATCCCGGTGCTGATCCTGATGCTGTTCGCGAACCAGTTCTACTCCGAGTACACCGGCATCGACAGCGAACAGCGCCCGCTGTACGCCGTCGTCACCGGGCTCGTGCTCTACAACGCGGCCGTGCTCGCCGAGATCGTCCGCGCCGGCATCCTCTCCCTGCCCCGGGGGCAGAGCGAGGCCGCCAAGGCCATCGGCCTGCGCAAGGGCCAGATGATGGGCAGCGTGCTGCTGCCGCAGGCCGTCACCGCGATGCTGCCGGCGATCGTCAGCCAGCTCGTCGTCATCGTGAAGGACACCGCGCTCGGCGGCGTGATGATCGGCTTCAGCGAACTGCTCATCGAACGGCGCACGCTGGCGTCGAACTACTCCAACGTGTTCGCCAGCTTCATCGTCGTCGCGGTGATCTACGTCATCGTGAACTTCATACTGACGTCCCTCGCGAGCTGGCTGGAGCGCATCGTCCGCCGCGGCAAGCGGACCACCGGCGCGGTCGTCGGCGCCGCGGCGGTCGACGACCTGAGCACCGGCGCCGCGGCCGGCGCCCCGGCCACGCCGGACGGGGTGCCGGACGGCGAGCCCGGTGACGGCCCCGCGGACGGCGTGCCGGACGGCGGTGGCGGCGGCGGGAGCGGCGGCCGGACGTAGCCCTAAGGGGCGGCCCCGGGCCTCAGCTTGACTGCGGCGTGCGGCAGTGGGTTGCATACCTCGTGTGATCGCGCACCGGGCTCCAACCCCCGCAGTTCGTAGGCACCAAGGCGCCGGAGGCGCGTCACCGTGGACCCGGTGATCATCGTCGGGGCGGGCCCGGTCGGGCTCGCCCTGTCGTTGGCTCTGGCACGGCACGCGGTCCCCACCGTCCTCCTCGACGACCGGCCCGCCGGCGACGCCGAGGAGGACGGCAGGCCCGCCGGCCCGCGCCCGGCCCGTACCGCCGTGCTGCGCCCGCACACCACCGCGTTCCTCGACCGCCTCGGCGCCGCCGGCGTCCGGGAGCGCGGCGCCCTCTTCACCGGCTGGCGCGTGCTGCGCGGCGGCCGGACGCAGGTGCGGGTGGAGTTCGGCGACCGGGGCGGGCCGGCGCCGCTGCACCTCTCGCAGCACGCCCTCACCACCGCGCTGGCCGCCCTCGCCGACCACTCCAAGCACGTCGAGGTCTTCCGCGGCAGCAAGGCGACGGAGCTGCGGCAGGAGCCGTACGGCGTCCACGTCCGCACCCGGGCCGGGACATGGTGGCGCGGCAGCTGGCTCGTCGGCTGCGACGGCGCCCGCTCGACCGTGCGCAAGCTGCTGGAGGTGCCGTACGCCGGCCGCACCGCCGTCGAACGGCACGCCGTCGCCGCCGTCCGGGCCGACCTGCCGTGGCCCGGCGAGGGCGTCCTGTACCGCGGCACGCCGCGCAGCGGGCCCGGCCCCGAGTGCGTCGCCCGGCCGCTGGGCGACGACCGGTGGCGGCTCGACTGGCTGCTGCCGCCCGGCGGCGGCGTCGTCACCCCGGAGGCCCTCGTCGCCCGGCTGGAGGCCACGCTGCGCACCTGGACGGGCAGCCGCCACCCGTCGTACGAACTCCTCGACACCGGCGTGCACACGGTCCACCACCGGCTCGCCCGCCGCTGGCGCCGCGGCCGGGCGCTGCTCGCGGGCGACGCCGCCCACCTCGTGGGCTCCCTCGGCACCCAGCCGCTCGACGAGGGCCTCGCCGACGCCGAGAACCTCGCCTGGAAGCTCGGCCGCGCCTGGCACCAGGCCGGCCGCGACGACTCCGGCGACGACCTCGTCGACACCTACGTCACCGAGCGCCGCGGCGCGATCAGCGCCCGGCTGCGCGCCGCCGACCAGGTCCGCCCGCTGCTGCGGCGCGCGGGCGGGCTGCGGGCGGCGGTGCGCGGCCGGACGGCGGCGGAGCTGCTGACGGACGGTCACCTGGGGCGCGGCCGCATCGGCGGTCCGCCGGTGTACGACACGGCGCCGGCCGGCCTGGACGGGGCGGTGGCGGTGGACACGGCGCCCGGCGCCCGGGTCGCCGACGTGCCGGTGACCGCCCCGGACGGCTGGACGGGGCGGCTCTCCGACCGGCTGGGGGGTGACCCGCTGCTGGTGCTCGTCGCCCCGGGCACCCGCGTCTACGACCGCGGCCGGTGGCTCCAGGCCGGACTGATGCCGGGGCTGGTCCGGCTGGTCGGCGAACTCCCCGTCCGCGCCCGGCTGCTGGTCGCGGAGGCGTATCCGGGAGCGGCGCCGCACACCGTGCTGTACATCCGCCCGGACGGGCACCTGATGGCGGCGGTGGCGGGGGTACGGGAGGGGCCGCTGCGGCTGTGCGCGAACCGGATGCTGGGGCGGGCGGACGACGCGGAGGAGTAGGGCGGCGGCCCGGGCCCGGGCCGCGTCCGGCGCGCGGCCTGGCGGGACGCGGGGCGTTCGCGGGCCGCCCGCCCGTGTCCCGTACGGGCCGGGGGCGGCGGGCGCCGGAGCTACAGCCAGCCCGGCGACGTGTCGCCCTCGGCGACGATGACCGCCGGGCCGGTCATCTCCACCTCGCCGTCGGGGTGCTCGGTCACCACGAGCCGCCCGCCCGGCACGTCCACCGTGTACGTCTCGGGGCGGCCCGTCGCCGCCGGGTCCACGCCGTCGCGGCGGGCGGCGGCGACGGCCACCGCGCACGCGCCCGTACCGCACGAGCGGGTCTCTCCGGAGCCGCGCTCGTGGACCCGCATCGCCACGTGCCGCGGGCCGCAGTCCACGACGAACTCCACGTTCACCCCCGCCGGATACGCCGACGCGGGCGTGACCTCCGGCGCCTCGTACAGCCGTCCCGCGTCGGCCAGGGCGTCGACGAACGCCACCGCGTGCGGGTTGCCCATGCCGACGTTGCGCGCGGGCCAGCCGCGGCCGTCCACCGTGACCGTGACCTCGGCGTCCGGCCCGTCCGCGAGCGCCGCCCGGCCCATGCCGACCGTCACGTCGCCGTCCTTCGCCAGGTGCACCCGGCGTATGCCCGCGCGCGTGCCCACCGTCAGGTCGCCGGTCTCGACCAGCCCGGCGCGCTGCAGATAGCGCGCGAAGACCCGCACCCCGTTCCCGCACATCTCGGCGACGCCGCCGTCCGCGTTGCGGTAGTCCATGAACCACTCGGCGCCGGCGGCCAGCCGCCGCCCCTCCGGGTGCGCGTCGGACCGCACGACCCGCAGCAGGCCGTCGGCGCCGATGCCCGCCCGGCGGTCGCAGAGCCGGGCCACGTCGTCGGCGGACAGGTCGATGAGACCGGCGGGGTCCGGAACGATCACGAAGTCGTTCTCGGTGCCGTGTCCCTTGAGGTAGTGCAGCTGCTCGGTGCTCACGCTGCGATCGTAACCGCCCGGGCCGACAGCGCCCGGGCGTCCCGTGCCGGGCCCGCCTCGGGGCCCGCGCCGCTCACTGGAGGCGGGCCACCCGCCACACGGCCAGCGCGACGACGGCCGCCACCGCGGCCGCGTACAGCAGCGCGATCCGCCAGTCCGCCCGCCGCCCCGAGCCGCGCCGCGGCAGCCCGGGCAGCGCCAGCCCCACCCGGCGCGCGGCCATCAGCGCCCACCCGGCCGCGCAGCAGCTGATGAGCAGCCCGAGCATCGCCACGACCGGCCCGCCGCCGCCGAACTCGAAGGCCAGCGGGAACGCGAACATCAGCGAGCCGAGCGCGGCCAGCGCGACGATGGGGGCGAGCTGCCAGAAGCGCAGCAGGCTCGGCGGCCGCAGCTCGCGGAACGACTCCTGCTCCACGGGCTCCGAGGTCTCCGCGAGGTCCCCGGCGAGGTCGTCCGCGGGCTCCGCCACGGGCCCGGCGATCCGGTCGTCCCGCGGCTCCCGTCGACTGTCACGAGGGCCGGCCTCCATAGCCACGCGCCCTCCCAACCTCCGGCGACTTTCAGGCTTCACAGCTCGCTTTGATGATGGCACGCCCGGGAACACCCGCAGTGCCACCGGGGCGTCCCGATGCCATCACGTGATCAGCCTGTGACCGACCGTTCGAGTAGGTCCCACGCGGTGTCCGGAAGCCGGTCACGGTCGGCCTCCGAGCCGCTGATCCAGTGCACGCGCGGGTCGCGCCGGAACCACGTGTCCTGCCGCCGCGCGAACCTCCGGGTGGCCCTGACGGTCTCGTCCCGGGCCTCCGCTTCCGTACACCCGCCGGCCAGGAACGACAGCACCTGCTGGTACCCCAGGGCCCGGGAGGCCGTACGGCCCTCACGCAGCCCTTCCGCTTCCAGCCGCCGCACCTCCGCCACCAGACCGGCCCGCCACATCCGGTCCACCCGCCGCCCGATCCGGCCCGCCAGCTCGGGGCGCGGCACGGCGACGCCGATCTGGAACGTGTCGTAGACCGACTCGTGCGCGGGCAGGTTCGCCGTGAAGGGGCGGCCGGTGAGTTCGATCACCTCCAGCGCGCGGACGATCCGGCGGCCGTTCCCCGGCAGGATCGCGCGCGCCGCGTCCGGGTCGGCGGCGGCCAGCCGGGCGTGCAGCGGGCCGGGCCCGGCGGCCGTCAGCTCCGCCTCCAGCCGGGCGCGGACGGCGGGGTCGGTGCCGGGGAAGTCCATGGCGTCGACGGCCCCGCGCACGTACAGCCCGGAGCCGCCGACGAGCACGGCGGTGCGGCCGAGCGCGCCGAGCCGGTCGATCTCGGCGCGGGCCAGGCGCTGGTACTCGGCGACGCTGGCGGTCTCGGTGACGTCCCACACGTCGAGCAGGTGGTGCGGCACGCCCTGCCGCTCGGCGGGCGTCAGCTTGGCCGTACCGATGTTCATCCCCCGGTACAGCTGCATCGAGTCGGCGTTGACGATCTCGCCGCCGAGCCGCCGGGCGAGCGCGACGGCCAGGTCGGACTTGCCGGCGGCCGTGGGCCCGACGACCGCGACGACCCGGGCCCGGGGTGGGGTGTCTGTCACGCGGCAAGTCTCGCAAACAACGGGATGCCCCTCGAACGAGCGACGTGACGCGGAGCGCGCGGGGTCGTTTGCCGTTCCGAGGTTCCGAACGCCGGTTTACGGACCGGGCGCCCGGGGTGGCGCAATGAGCCGCTCCGGACGGGCGCGGGATTTCGCCCTCACGAGTCAGTTATGGAGTAGAAATGGGCGTTTTTGCCAGGCTTCTTCGTCGCGGCGGGACGAGCGGGGAGGGGCAGGCCGCGCGGGAGCAGGCCCCGGCCGCCGAACCGGAGGCCGCTCCCGCCGGGGCGGCCGTGACGGCCCCGGCGCGGCCGGAGACCGGCGGGGAACAGGAGGCCGCGGGTGCCGCGGGGATTCCGAAGCAGCAGTCGGCCGAGGGGGCCGCGGACAGCGACGCGGGCGACGAGGCCCGCAGGTAGGCCCGCCGGGAGGCGCGCGGCCCCGGGCGGGGCCGCGGCCTCCGGGCCGGGGACCCTCCGGCGGTCAGGACCAGGTGGCCACGAAGTAGCCCACGCCGTACGGGGCCTCCTCGTACAGCAGCGCGCCGCGCAGGCCGGCGTTCTCGGCGGCGCCCGCGGCGACCTGCCAGCAGGCGCGGCCCGTGGCCTGGAGGCCGGCGGCCAGCTCCGCGTCCAGGGCCGCCAGCGCCGCCGTGTCCGCCGCGCCGAGGGCGCGGGCGGCCTCCGCGTCGAAGCCGGCGGCGCGCTCGTCGTGGTAGCCGGGGGCCTTCGGGCCGCGGCGGGCGCTGCCGTCGCCCATGACCAGCAGCGCCACCCGCCCCGCCGCCGCGGCGATCTCCCGGCCCACCTCGGCGCAGCGGGCGCCCGGCAGCGGCTCACCGACGCCCAGCCCCTCCACGGGCGTGCCGTTCCACTCCGCCCGCTCCAGCAGCCAGGCACCCACCGCCAGCGACGGCGGCAGCTCCCGTTCGCCGGGATCCGGCTCCGGCTCCGCGCCGCCCGCCGCCCCGAGCCGTACGCCGAGGTCCACGCCGAAGCCCCGGAACGACCCCCGCGCCCCCCGCGGGTGCGGCCCCCGCCCGGCCTGCTCCGCGGGCCCGACCACGACCAGCACGTCCGGCCGCGCCGCCGCCAGCACCCCCACGGCGTCCATACACGCCGCTCTGAGGCCCTCCAGCTCGGCGGCGGCCCCGGAGGCCACCTCGGGCACCAGCAGGGGCGGACACGGGCAGCAGGCGGCGGCGACGAGCATGAGCCGCAGCCTAGCCGGACCGCCGCCCTCCGGCGCCCGCCGCCCGCGCGGCCGCCGGTCACGCCGGGCTCCCGCTCACGCCGGACTTCCGCTCACGCCGGGCCGCCGGTGCCTCCCGACGGGTCCGACCGGAGGTACCGGCGGCCGAGCGCCCGCAGGTGCGCGACCAGCTCCGGCGGCTCGCCGACGTGGAAGTCGAAGCCGAGCATGCCGATCCAGACCGCGACGGTCTCCAGGCTGTCGGCGCCGGTGACCAGGACCGAGTGGGATTCGTCGACGGTCTCGACCACCCCCACGGCCGGGTTGATCCGGGCCAGCACGTCGGCGGCCGGCGCGTCGACGGCGATGCGGGCGTGCACCTTCCACCCCGTCGAGGCGACGTCGCGCAGCACGAACGCGGCGTAGTCGCCGCCGTCGAGCGGCTCGGGGCTGAAGCGGGCGCCGCCGGGGGTGCGCAGGGTGATCCAGTCGGCGCGGTAGGCGCGCCATCCGCCGGACGGGCGCTGCCGGGCCACCACGTACCAGCGCTGCTGCCAGCTCACCAGGCGGTACGGGTCCGCCTCCGCCGGCTCTTCCCCGGCGCCGTAGCGGAACCTGATCCCCCGGTGGTCGCGGACGGCCGCCGCCAGCTCGGCCAGCAGGCCGGTGTCGACCGGCGGCGCCTCGACGTTGGTGGCGGTGTCGGCGGGGCCCACGTCGGTGCTGTCGTGCAGCGCGCGGACCCGGCGCCGCAGCCGGTCGGGCAGGACGTGCTCCAGCTTGCCCAGCGCCGTCGTGCTGGCCTCCTCCACCCCGCGCACCGTACGCACCGTGCCGAGGCCCACCGCGACGGCGACGGCCTCCTGGTCGTCCAGCAGCAGCGGCGGCAGCCGGCCGTGCTCGCCGAGGCGGTAGCCGCCGGCCGGGCCGCGGACGGAGTCGATCGGGTAGCCCAGCTCGCGCAGCCGCTCGATGTCCTTGCGCAGCGTCCGCTCGCCCACGTCGACCCGCGCGGCGAGGTCCGCGCCCGGCCAGGTGCCGCGGGTCTGGAGCAGCCCGAGAACGGCCAGCAGCCGGGCCGACGTTTCGAGCATCCCGCCCCCACAGGAAAAAAGATTTCAGCAGACCGGAGAATTCCGGAACGAAGCCTGCCGGAACCCCTCCTACCTTAGCCGCATGACCTTCGAAAACGCTCAGACCAGCGAGAACACCGAGATCACCGCCGCCGGGCCGGCCGTCCGCCCGTTCGAGATCGCCATCCCGCAGCCGGATCTCGACGACCTCGACCGCCGCCTCGCCGGCACCCGCTTCCCGGCCGCGGCGCCCGGCGACGACTGGGCGCAGGGGACCCCGGTGGCGTACCTGCGCGACATGGTCGAGTACTGGCGCACGTCCTTCGACTGGCGGGCGCAGGAGGCGCGGATGAACGCCTTTCCGCACTTTCTTACCGAGATCGACGGACAGACCATCCACTTCCTGCACGTCCGCTCGGCGCACCGGGACGCCACCCCGCTGCTGCTCACGCACACCTACCCGGGCTCGTTCGCCGACTTCCTCGACATGATCGGCCCCCTCACCGACCCCGAGGCGCACGGCGGCCGGGCCGACGAGGCGTTCCACGTCGTCATCCCCAGCCTGCCCGGCATGGGCTTCAGCACCCCCGTGGCCGAGGGCGGCTGGACCATGGAGCGGGTGGCGCGCACCTTCGACACCCTGATGCGCACCCTGGGCTACCGGTCGTACGGCGCCCACGGCTCGGACACCGGCGCCATGGTCTCCCGTGAGCTGGCCATGCTGAACCCCGAGGGCTTCCTCGGCGCCCACGTCCTGCAGCTGTTCTCCTTCCCCTCGGGCGACCCCGCCGAGTTCGAGAAGATGACCCCCGCCGACCACGCGGCGCTGGAGTTCGCCGGCTGGTTCAGCACCGTCAACGGCTTCGCCGGGATGAACGCCTCCCGCCCGCAGACCATCGCGGCGGCCCTCAGCGACTCGCCGGTGGGACAACTCGCGTACAACGAGCTGTTCGAGAACTTCGGCAACGGCACCAGCCTGCTCACCCGCGACCAGATCCTCACCCAGGTCAGCCTCTACTGGCTGACCAACACCTCCGCCGGCGCGGTCCGCTACCACCACGCCGAACGGGCGGTCGACCAGCGCGTCAACCACGGCCCGATCGGCGTCACGGTCTTCGCCGACGACTTCAGGTCCATGCGGCCCTTCGCGGAGCGCGACAACACCGACATCGTCTCCTGGACCGAACAGCCGCGCGGCGGCCACTTCGCCTCGATCGAGGTGCCCGACGTGCTGGCCGCCGAACTCCGCGCCTTCTACGCCGCCGGCCCCCGCGCCGGCGCCGCGTGAGCGACCCGGGATGACGGCGCGGGCCCCGGCGGTCGACCGGGGCCCGCGCCGGACGCGGTGGGGCCGGTCAGTGCGCCGCGCAGCCCTCCGCCGCCGGCAGCGGCTCCGGGACGCCCACCTTCGGCAGCCCCAGCAGCACACCCTTGCCGTCGCCCGCCGCCGGCCCGCCCTCCTGGCGGGCCGCCCAGGCGTCGCCGGAGCGGGTCCGCCGCACCGCCCGCGGCGGGGCCTCGGCCAGCAGGTGGTGGGGGGCCGCGTACGTGATCTCGACCGTCGCCATGTCGCCCGGCCGCACCGGCTCCTCCGGCCGCGCGAAGTGCACCAGCCGGTTGTCGGGCGCCCGGCCGGACAGCCGCCGGGTGGCGCCGTCCTTGCGGCCCTCGCCCTCCGCGACCATGACCTCCAGGACCCGGCCGACCTGCTTCTTGTTCTCGCCCCAGGAGATGTCCTCCTGGAGGGCCACCAGCCGCTCGTACCGCTCCTGCACGACCGCCTTCGGCACCTGCCCGGCCATCTCGGCCGCCGGCGTCCCCGGCCGCTTGGAGTACTGGAAGGTGAACGCCTGCGCGAAGCGCGCCTCGCGCACCACGTGCAGCGTCTCCTCGAAGTCCGCCTCGGTCTCGCCGGGGAAGCCCACGATGATGTCGGTGGTGATCGCCGCGTCCGGGATCGCGGCCCGCACCTTCCCGATGATCCCCAGATACCGCTCCTGCCGGTACGAGCGCCGCATCGCGCGCAGCACCGCGTCCGAGCCGGACTGCAACGGCATGTGCAGCTGCGGCATCACGTTCGGCGTCTCGGCCATCGCCTCGATCACGTCGTCCGTGAAGTCCCGCGGGTGCGGCGAGGTGAAGCGCACCCGCTCCAGTCCCTCGATCCGGCCGCAGGCCCGCAGCAGCTTGCCGAACGCCTGCCGGTCGCCGATGTCGGACCCGTACGCGTTGACGTTCTGCCCCAGCAGCGTGATCTCGCTGACGCCCTCCGCGACCAGCGCCTCGACCTCGGCGAGGATGTCGCCGCTGCGGCGGTCCTTCTCCTTGCCGCGCAGCGCGGGGACGATGCAGAACGTGCAGGTGTTGTTGCACCCGACGGAGACCGAGACCCACGCGGCGTACGGGCTCTCCCGCCGCGTCGGCAGCGTGGAGGGGAACGCCTCCAGCGACTCGGCGATCTCGACCTGCGCCTCCCGGGCCACCCGCGCGCGCTCCAGCAGCACCGGCAGCTTGCCGACGTTGTGCGTGCCGAAGACGACGTCGACGTACGGGGCGCGGCGCACGATCGTGTCGCGGTCCTTCTGCGCCAGGCAGCCGCCGACCGCGATCTGCATGCCGGGCTTGGCGGCCTTCTGCGGGGCGAGCTGCCCGAGGTTGCCGTACAGCCGGTTGTCGGCGTTCTCGCGCACCGCACAGGTGTTGAACACGACGACGTCGGCGGTGGTGCCGGAACCCGGCTCCGCGCGGACGTAGCCGGCCTGTTCCAGCAGCCCGGACATCCGTTCGCTGTCATGGACGTTCATCTGGCAACCGAACGTCCTGACCTCGTACGTGCGCGGCTGTGCGACTTCCTCGGGCATGCCAGCGATCATCCAAACGGCGACGGGGGTTCCGGACGGGCCGCCGCTGCGGCCCGTCCGTCAGTCTACGGCTTCGGCGGCCGCCTCAGCCGGCCTGTCCCGCGGGGGCGTACCGCCTCAGCTCGGCGGCCAGCTCCTCGTGCACCAGGGCCTTGAGCAGCGTGCCCGCGGCCGTGTGCTCCTCGACGAGCACCTCGCCCTCGGAGTGCACCCGGGAGACGAGCGCGCCCTTGGTGTACGGCACCTCGGCCTCGATCTGCACCTGCGGGCGCGGCAGCTCGACGTCGATGAGCGCCTTCAGCTCCTCGACGCCGTCGCCGGTCGCGGCCGAGACCGCGATCGCCCGCGGCTCCATGCGCAGCAGCCGGCGCAGCACGTCCGGCTCGGCGATGTCCGCCTTGTTGATCACGACGATCTCGGGCACGGACGTCGCGTCCACGTCGCGGATCACCTCGCGCACGCTCACGAGCTGCTCCTCGGGCGCCGGGTGCGAGCCGTCGACCACGTGCAGGATCAGGTCGGCGTCGCCGACCTCCTCCATCGTGGAGCGGAACGCCTCGACGAGGTGGTGCGGCAGGTGCCGTACGAAGCCGACGGTGTCCGCCAGCGTGTACAGCCGCCCGCTGGGCGTCTCGGCGCGGCGGACGGTCGGGTCGAGGGTGGCGAACAGTGCGTTCTCCACCAGCACGCCCGCGCCCGTCAGCCGGTTGAGCAGCGAGGACTTGCCCGCGTTCGTATAGCCCGCAATGGCGACCGACGGCACGTGGTGGCGCTTGCGCTCCTGCCGCTTGACGTCCCGGCCGGTCTTCATGGCCGCGATCTCGCGGCGGAGCTTCGCCATCTTCTCGCGGATGCGCCGCCGGTCCGTCTCGATCTTCGTCTCGCCGGGCCCGCGGGTGGCCATGCCGCCGCCCGCGGAGCCCGAGCCGCCGCCGCCCATCTGCCGGGACAGCGACTGGCCCCAGCCGCGCAGCCGCGGCAGCATGTACTGCATCTGCGCGAGCGCGACCTGCGCCTTGCCCTCGCGGGACTTGGCGTGCTGGGCGAAGATGTCGAGGATCAGCGCGGTGCGGTCCACGACCTTGACCTTGACCACGTCTTCGAGGTGGATCAGCTGGCCGGGGCTCAGCTCACCGTCGCAGACGACCGTGTCGGCCGCGGTCTCGATCACGAGGTCGCGCAGCTCCAGCGCCTTGCCGGAGCCGATGTACGTCGCGGGGTCGGGGCGGTCGCGGCGCTGCACCACGCCGTCGAGCACGACCGCGCCGGCCGTCTCGGCGAGCGCGGCCAGCTCCGCGAGCGAGTTCTCGGCGTCCCGGGCCGTACCGGAGGTCCACACGCCGACGAGCACGACCCGCTCCAGCCGCAGCTGCCGGTACTCGACCTCGGTGACGTCCTCCAGCTCGGTCGACAGACCGGTCACGCGGCGCAGCGCCGCGCGGTCCTCCCGGTCGAACTGGTCGCCGTCGCGAGCTGCGTCGGATCCGGGACTCCACGCGGCTTCGGCTTCCATGAGGGCGTCGGCACGCAGGCCTTCCGGAAGACGCTGGTCGTCCTGGGGAAGGTGGGTGGGAGAAGTCATCGGATCCTTGTCTGTGAGAGGAGATGTGCCTTACCGACAACGCCCCGCACACCGGGAGGATTCCCCGCACGGCGGGCGTCGCGGCATCCATGATGGTCGCACGCCGTGGCACGCGCGTCACCCGCTTTACGGCCCGTACGCCCCGCGTACGCGTCCCCTCACCGCGCCGGCTCCGCCGCCTGCCAGCGCGGGTGGCCCGGCATCGGCGGGGTGCGCTCCCCGTACAGCCAGGGGTGCAGGAAGCCCTCCAGGTCGCGGCCCGCGACCTCGGAGGCGAGGGCGACGAAGTCCGCGGTGCCGGCGGTGCCGTCCCGGTGGCGCGTCACCCACGCCCGCTCCAGCTCCGCGAACGCCGCCGCGCCGATCTCCTGGCGCAGCGCGTACAGCACGAGCGCGCTGCCGTCGTAGACCACCGGCCGGAACAGCTCCAGCTGCCCGCCGCCCGCGGGCTTCCGCGGCGCGGCCGGGGGGCCGCCGTCGGCGCGCCAGCGGTCGGACTGCTCGTACGCGCGGCGCATCCGGCGCTCCAGGCTGCCGGGGTCGTGCCGCTCGTCGGTGAAGAGGGCCTCGTACCAGGTGGCGTGGCCCTCGTTCAGCCACAGGTCCGACCACCGGCGCGGCGTCACGCTGTTCCCGAACCACTGGTGCGCCAGCTCGTGCACCAGCACACCCTCGCCGCGCTCCGGATTCCGGGCGACGGCCCGCAGGAAGTCGCGGCCGAAGAGCGACAGGGTCTGGGTCTCCAGCGCGAAGCCCATCGGCGCGTCCACGGACAGCACGCCGTACGTGGCCAGCGGATAGCGGCCCACGCGCCGCTCCATCCAGGCGATGTGCGCGGGCGTGCGGTCGACGACGGCGCGGGCGGCGCGCCGGTCGCGCTCGGGCACCACGTGGCGCAGCGGCAGCCCGTGCGGGCCGGTGTCGTACAGCACGGCGGAGCGGCCGATGGACACCTGGGCCAGCTCGGTGGCCATGGGATGAGCGGTGCGGTACGTCCACGTGGTGCGCGCGCCGCCGCGCTCGCGGCCGAGGCGCAGGCCGTTGGCGACGACGGTGAGGTCCTCGGGGGCGGTGACGCGGAAGGTGAAGCGGGCCTTGTCGGCGGGGTGGTCGTTGCCGGGGAAGACGCGGTGGGCGGCGTCGGCCTGGTTGGCCATCGCCAGCCCGTCGCGGGTACGGACCCAGCCGCCGCCCGTGCCGCGGGGGTCGCTGGTGTGCCGTACGGCGATGCGCACCCGCTCGCCGGGGTGGAGGGCGCGGGCGGGGGTGACGACGAGGTCCTCGCCGGCGCGGGCGTGTGCGGCGGGGCGGCCGTTGACGGTGACGTCCCGGACGGTGCCGTGGGTGAAGTCGAGGTTGACGCGGGACAGCCGGTCGGTGACGCGGGCGGTGATCTCGGTGCGGGCGGTCAGGGGGACGTCGTTGCGGCCGCGGTAGGTGAGCGCGATGTCGTAGCCGAGGACGTCGTAGCCGGGGTTGCCGAGGTGCGGGAAGAGGGGGTCGCCGATACCGGCGGGGCGGGGCGGCGGCCGGTCGGCGGGGGCGGCGGGCGCGGTGGAGGCGGCGGGCGCCGCGGCGAGGGTGGCGGGGACGGCGAGGACGACGGCGGCGAGCAGGGCGTGGCGCACCGGGCGGCGCCGGCGGACGGAGCGGAGCATGCGCTACCGCTATCAGCGGGCCGGCGCCGCGCGGGGCCGACGCGGCAGCGGTGCACTCTAACGAGTGCGGGCGCGCAGGCCGGGCGCCTGCCGCGCCGCCCCCGGCGGGTGCTGGGCCCGGGAGACGTCGTACACCCCGGGCACCCGGCGCATCGCGCGCATCAGGCCCGGCAGCTCCGCCGGGTCGGGGAGCTGGAGCGTGTACGTGTGCCGCACCCGCTGCTGGCGCGGCGGCTCGACGTCGGCGGCGACGATGGCGACGCCCGCGGCGGCGATGGCCTCGGTGAGGTCGGCGAGCAGGTGGGCGCGTACGAACGCCTCGGCCCGGAGCGTCACCCGCAGGGCGGCGGGCGGGGCGCCCTCGCCCGTACGCCAGTGGACGCGCAGCTCGGCGCGGCCGGCGGTGGCCATCCGGGCGACGGCGGCGCACCCCACCCGGTGCACCGCGACGGCGCCGCCGCGGACGACGAAGCCGGTGACGGCGTCGGGGGGCACGGGCGTACAGCAGCGGGCGAGGCGGAGCGTGGCGTCCGGCAGCTCGGCGACGGCGGGCTCGGCGGCGCGCAGGTCGTCGCGCAGGGTGTCGTGCGGGGCGTCGTGGGGGCCGACGCGGCGGTCGTCCGGAGCGCTGTCGGGGGCGCCGTCAGGAGCGCCGCCGGGCGGATCCGCGGGCGGGGGTTCCTCCGCACCGTCCGCCGCGCTCCCGCCCGGCGACCCGGGCGCGGGCGGCGGGGCCGCGGGAAGCGCGGCGCCGGGCGGCGCCGGGTCGGCGGGGTGCGCCGCCGGGTGGTCCGCCAGCCAGCGCGTGATGGCGATCCGCGCCGCCGGCGTCTGGGCGTGGTCCAGCCACTCCGGCGCCGGGCCCGACGCCTCCGGCGCCAGCAGCAGCGCCAGCGCGTCGCCGTCCGCCAGCCGCGTCCCGAGGCCGGCCAGCCGCCCGTTGACGCGGGCGCCCACCAGCGTGTGCGCCGTCTCGCCGTGCCCCGCGTACGCCGCGTCCACGCAACTCGCGCCCGCGGGCAGCACCAGCGGCCCGCCCGGGTCGCAGACGACGGTGATCTCCTGGTCCGGGGCCAGGTCCTCGCGTAAAGCCGACCAGAACGCGTCGGGGTCGGGTGTGGACCGCTGCCACTCCAGCAGCCGCTTCAGCCAGTCGCCGACCTGACCGGCCGCGGGCCGCGCCAGCGGGCTCGTCAGCGCCACCACGCCGGCCTCGGCGACGCGGTGCATCTGGCGGCTGCGTACCAGCGTCTCGACGACGTACCCGCGCTGGTCCGCGACGGCCGTGTGCAGCGACTGGTAGAGGTTGAACTTCGGTACCGCGATGAAGTCCTTGAACTCCGCGGGCACGGGGGTGAAGCACGTGTGCAGCTCGCCCAGCACCGCGTAGCAGTCGGCCGCCTCCGGGACCAGCACGAGCAGCCGGCCGAAGTCCGTACCGCGCAGCTCCCCGCGCTTCTTCAGCGCGCGGTGCACCGAGACGATGTGCCGCGGCCGGATGGCGACGTCGGCGGTGATGCCGGCGGCGTGCAGCACCTCGCGCAGCTCGGCCGCGGTCTCCTGGAGCGGGTCGGGCCGGCCGGCGTGGGCGCGCAGCAGCTCGCGGCTGCGCGCGTAGTCCTCGGGGTGCAGGACGGCGAAGACCAGGTCCTCCAGCTCCGTCTTGATCGCCTGCACGCCGAGCCGCTCGGCCAGGGGGATCAGCACGTCGCGGGTGACCTTCGCGATGCGCACCTGCTTCTCGCGCCGCATCACGCCCAGCGTGCGCATGTTGTGCAGCCGGTCCGCCAGCTTGATCGACATGACCCGCACGTCGCTGCCCGTCGCCACCAGCATCTTGCGGAACGTCTCGGGCTCGGCGGCGGCGCCGTAGTCCACCTTCTCCAGCTTGGTGACGCCGTCGACGAGGTACGCCACCTCCTCGCCGAAGCCGGACCGCACCTGGTCGAGCGTCACCTCGGTGTCCTCGACGGTGTCGTGGAGCAGCGAGGCCGTCAACGTCGTGGTCTCGGCGCCCAGTTCGGCGAGGATCAGGGTGACGGCCAGCGGGTGCGTGATGTACGGGTCGCCGCTCTTGCGCGTCTGGCCGCGGTGCGCGTCCTCGGCGAGCAGGTACGCCGTGCGCAGCGCGGCGATGTCCGCGTCGGGGTGGAAACCGCGGTGCGCCTTGGCCACGTGCTCCAGCGCGTGCGGCAGGCCGCCGCGGGACGACGCGCCGCCCAGCAGGGCCACGCGGCCCAGCCGGCGGAGATCGAGGCGGGCCCTGCCGCGTCGGCGGGCGCCGCCCGCCGGATCGCCCGGACTGTGGACCTCTGCGCTCAATCGGCACCTCCGGCAGCTCACCGGCTCCCGTGCCGGTACTTGATGCTACCGAGCCCATCACGCAGTGCTGTACGGCTCTCGCCCAGCGTGGTCCAGATCACCCCTTCGAGCGATCGGACCGCGCGGTCGCGTCGATCGACGCCAGCGAACGGCGCACCTGGTTGCGGTCGGTCGTGTACCAGAAGTCCGGCATGGAGGCGCGGAGATAGCCGCCGTAACGGGCCGTGGCCAGCCGCGGGTCGAGCACGGCGACGACGCCGCGGTCGGCCGTCGTCCGGACCAGCCGGCCCGCGCCCTGCGCCATCAGCAGCGCGGCGTGCGTCGCCGCGACCGCCATGAAGCCGTTGCCGCCGGCCTTCTCCACCGCCTCCTGCCGCGCGGTGGCCAGCGGGTCGTCGGGGCGCGGGAAGGGGATGCGGTCCATCACGACCAACTGGCAGCCGGCGCCCGGCACATCGACGCCCTGCCACAGCGACAGGCTGCCGAACAGGCACGTCTCCTCGTCGGCCGCGAAGCGCTTGATCAGCTCGCCGAGCGTCTCCTCGCCCTGGAGCAGCACCGGCACGTCGAGCCGGGCGCGCAGCTCCGTGGCCGCCGCCTCGGCCGCGCGCTTGGAGGAGAAGAGCCCCAGCGTGCGCCCGCCGGCCGCCTCCACCAGCTCCGCCAGCTCGTCGAGCATGTCCTTGCGCGTACCGTCCCGGCCGGGGCGCTCCAGGTGCTTCGCGACGTACAGGATGCCCTGCCTGCGGTACTCGAAGGGGGAGCCGACGTCGAGGCCCTTCCAGACCGGGGCGCCCTCCTCACCGCCGCCGCCCTCCGGGGGCAGCCCCAGCGAGGCGCCGATCCCCGCGAAGTCGCCGCCCAGCTTGAGCGTCGCCGAGGTGAGCGTCACCGACCGGTCGCTGAACACCTTCTCGCGCACCAGCCCCGACACCGAAAGCGGCGCCACCCGCAGCGACGCCCCGAAGCGGTCGTGCCGCTCGAACCACACCACGTCGAACTCGGAGCCCTGCGTGATCCGCTCGGCGACCTCCTGCACGTTCTCCACGGAGGCCAGCGCCAGGCGGCGCACCGCGTCCTCGTCCGGCACGGAGGCGTCCCGCGTGGCGCCCAGCGCGGAGATGACCGTACGCGCGGCGTCCCGCAGCGCCATCAGCGCGTACCCCAGGTCCTCCGGGACCGGCTCCAGCCGGCCCGGCAGCGCCAGCTCCAGCAGCCGCTCGAAGCTCTCGGCCGCCGACTGCAGGGCGTCCGCCGCCTGCTCGTTGACGAGCTTCGCCGACAGCCGCACCGCGCGGTTGACCCGGCCCGGCGTCAGCTCGCCGGTCGCCACGCCGGTGACCCGGGAGATCAGCTCGTGCGCCTCGTCGACGATCAGCACCTCGTGCGACGGCAGCACCGGGGCGTCCTCCAGCGCGTCGATGGCCAGCAGCGCGTGGTTCGTGACCACCACCTCCGCCAGCCTGGCCCGCTCGCGCGCCGCCTCCGCGAAGCACTCCGGCCCGTACGCGCAGCGGGCGGCGCCCAGGCACTCGCGGGCCGACACCGACACCTGCGACCAGGCGCGGTCCGAGACGCCCGGCGTCAGCGAGTCCCGGTCGCCGCTCTCCGTCTCGTCCGCCCAGTCGCGCAGCCGCAGCAGATCCTGGCCGAGCTTGCTCGACGGCTGCGACGAGGCGCTCTCGAACGGGTCGAAGAGACCGGAGCCCAGGTCGGGGTCGTCCTGCGGCACGCCCTCGTGCACCCGGTGCAGACACAGGTAGTTCGAGCGGCCCTTCAGCGTCGCGAACTCGGGGCGGCGGCGCAGCCGCGGGTGCAGCGCGTCCACCGTGCGCGGCAGGTCGCGCTCGACGAGCTGCCGTTGCAGCGCCAGCGTCGCGGTGGCGATCACGACCCGCCCGCCGTGCGCGAGCGCGGGCACCAGATACCCCAGCGACTTGCCGGTCCCCGTCCCGGCCTGCGCCAGGAGGTGCGAGCCGTCCTCGATCGCCGCCGCGACCGCCTCGGCCATCCGCACCTGGCCCTCCCGCTCCACGCCGCCGACGGCGCTCACCGCCGCATGGAGTAGTCCGCGCAGCTCGCCGCGGTCGTCGGGGGTGTCGTGGTCGGGGGGGTCGCCGTCGGTGGGCGCGAGGGCGTTCTGGTCTGCCATGGCTCGCCACCCTAAGGGGCGGCACCGACAGTGACGGCCGTCACGTCGGGTGAAGGGGGTTGGGTACGGTGCCGTCGACGGCGGCGTGCGGCCGCCGGGGCCGGTCGCGGTAGCCGTCGAGGTAGAGCCGGTTGCGGTTCAGGCACAGCCGGCCGATGCGCGGCGCCAGCAGGTCGAAGAGCGCGAAGCGGTCCGCCAGCTCCGGGAACCGCCGCTGGTAGCGCAGGATCTCCGCCCGTACGAGGCCGAAGAACTCCGCCTCCGGCACGCCCAGCTCGTCCGCGCACAGCGGCGCCAGATAGCGGAAGACGCCGACGAACAGCCCGGAGTGGATGAACTGCGGCAGGAACTCCGGCGGCTCGGTCAGCAGCGTGCGGCGCACGTCGTCCGGCATCCCGGCGTGCTCGGGCAGCGGCTCGGCGCTGACGTTGACGTCGTCGACGAAGTCCTTGACCGCCAGCCGCACCGGCACGTCCGCGCCGTCGAAGACCACCACGGCGTTCTCGCCGTGCGGCGAGAAGACGGTGCCGTAGCGGTACAGGAAGTGCAGCAGCGGCGGCAGCAGGGCGGCGAAGAGCCGCGCCAGCCACGCCGCCGGCGCCAGCCCGGACCGGCGTACCAGCTCCGCCGTCAGCGAACGCCCGCCGGCGTCCGTCCACAGCAGCGCCGCCAGCGTCCGGGCCCGCTCCCCGGCGTCCAGCAGCGGGCCGATCGGCTCCCGCCAGATGCAGCCCAGCAGCTCGCGGTACTGGTACGGGACGGCCGGCAGCGCGTCGTAGAGCGGATGCCGCACCGTCACGCTCGCCGTCTCGCCGAGCAGCACCACGCGCGTCTCCCCGGCGAGGAACGGGTCGGCGTCGCGCAGCCCGTGCACCCAGCGGGTCACCGCGGGGGCGGCGAGGGTGCGCTCGGTGGGCAGGCCGCGCCAGACCAGGGTGTTGAGCACGGACAGCGGCAGCTTGACGGAGCGCGCGTGCGGGCGGCTGAGGTTGAGGAACGTACGGACCGACTGCTGCGGCAGCCACACGTCGGGCGGGCCGCCGGCGGCCGGCAGCGGGATCACCAGCCCGGCGGCGACCTGCGGCGCGTAGAGCGTGGCGACGGTCTCGTCCCACTGCCAGGGGTGCACCGGCAGCCACAGGTACGCGCCCGGGTCCCGGCCGGCCGCGGTGACCGCGCCGGCGAACGACGCGCGCGTGTCCGCGCCCAGCTCCTCCGCGTACAGCTGCTCGGGGCGGGCCAGGGCGGGCACCCCGCGGTACTCGGCGAGGGAGCGGTGCACCGCCAGCCACGGCAGCCGCCGCGGGACGCGGGCCTCGGGGGCGTAGGCGGCGGCGTCGGCCGCGGAGAAGCCGACGCGGCCCTTGTTGGCGACGAGCCACGGGTGGCCGGTCTGGTGGCCCTCCAGCTCGGCGTAGCCGAGGTCGGCGAGGCGGGCGGCGGACGGGGCGCCGCGGGCGAGGCGGACGTCGGCGGCGAGGGTGGCGGTCAGCTCGCGGATCAGGTGGCCGGTGGTGTCGCCGGCCAGCCGCAGGAGCCCGTCGTGGGCGCGGGCGAGGAAGCGCAGCGGGTCGCCGTCGGGGGTGAGGGAGGCGGGGTCGACGCGCCAGTGGCCGTACGAGCCGCGGCGGGCGGTGAAGCGGTACGTGACGTCGTCGGCGACGGCCAGGCGGTAGGGGCGCGGGGCGGTGTCGCCGGGCGCGGGTCCGGGGGCGGGGGCGGAGCCGGGTTCCGGCTCCGGCTCGACTATGCCCTCGTAGGCGAACTCGCCGAGCATCTTGGCCAGCAGCCGGCGGGCGGCCGGATCCCAGTCGGTTCCGTGGGTGGTGGTGTTCGCGGCGTCGGACAAGGGCGTGGGCTCCTCTCCGTTCTCCGTAACTAGGACAGCGGGCGCTCGCGGACCATCAGCGCCGCCCGCTTGTCGGGCAGGGCCAGCTCCGCCCGGAAGTGGAAACCGGCGTTCAGGAACGCGGCGACCGACGGCACGTTGTGCACGTCCGGCTCCGCGAGCACGCGCGCGCACGGCGGGGCGTTGTCGAACACGAGGTCGCTGACCGCGCGGATCAGCAGGCTGCCCAGGCCGCGGCCCCGGTCGGCGCCGTCGCCGACGAGCAGATGGACACCCGTGTCGTACGGGCGCGCGCGGTAGTGGCGGGCGAGGGGGTCGAGGTCGGCGCGGTACAGCTCGAAGTAGCTCATCCGCACCCCGCCGAGCACGCCGAAACAGGGCACGCTGTGCCCCGTGCCGCACTGCGCGCGCACGTGCCGCGCGGTGACCTCCACGGGGCCGTCGAGCTTCCAGAACGCGGCCACGGCGGGGTCGTTCATCCACCGGTGCAGCAGCGCCACGTCGCGCCGGGCGTCGCCGGGGTCGACGGGTTCGAGGCGGAACGGGCCGGCGGGGGTTTCGGCGGACGGCCAGCCGGCGACGGGGTACGGGGCGGCGGGCCGGGCGGCTTCCTCCCGGAGAAGCCGCGCGAGGCCGACGCCGAAGTCGATGGTGTCGTCGGGGAGCAGCTCCGGGGGCCTGGCGGGGGCCGGGGGATCGGGGGGCACGGGAGCCTCTTTCTCGTCTTGTCGTCTTCTCGTCTCGTCGTCCACGTCGTCGTACGGAGGCCGCGCGTCATCCGTGCGGCGGGGGAGCGGGGGCGGTCAGGGGGACAGCGGGTTGGGGACGGTGACGTACACGGACTGCGTGTCCACCGGGCCGACCAGCTCGTCCAGGCCGTGCACCCGGGTCAGCAGGTTGGCCTTGCAGCGCAGCGTCCCGCCGCCGAGCAGCCGCTCGGCAAGCGCGCTCCGGCCCCCGTCCGGGCCGCCGCCCGCGGCGGACTGCTCCAGGAAGCGGCGGAAGGCGGCGAGGAGCACGCGCTCGTCGACGAGCCCCGCCGCGCCGAACGCGCCGACCAGGCCGAGGACGTTGTTGACGCCGACGTAGTACGCGAAGCGCTCGTCGGTCACGTCGTCCGGGACGAACGTGTCGCTGGCGGCGCCCAGCCCCGGCAGCCGGCGGTCCAGGGCGGCGCGGTGGGACTCGCGGAAGTAGTACCCCTGGTTGTCCCGGTAGCGGCCGCCGGCCGGCCAGCCGTCCCGGTCGAGCAGCAGCACGGTGTTCTGCTGGTGCGCCTCAAGCGCCACGCCCGCCTCGGAGTCCAGCCACATCACGGGCCGTACGACCACCTCCAGATAGCGCAGGAACCACTCGGCGGCCACCGCGGACGTCCTCCGCCCGGTGCGGCCGGCGAGCTCCTCGACGACGTCCTCCAGCCGCGAGCGCATCGCGCCCGCCGGCGACCGGGGCACCGGCGACGTCAGCGCCGCGACGCACACCGCGTCGTCCCCCGCCCCGAACGGCTGGTGCCGTACGACCGCGTCCAGACCCGCGACGGGCTCGCCTTCCGGGGTGTCGACGGCCAGCCACGCCGGATCGCGTACGACGTCGAAACCCGGCGCGCCCGGCAGGCCGCCGGGGAAGGCCGCCTGCCACTCCTTGCCCAGGCCGGAGCGCAGCAGCCGGTGCACCTCCGTGCCGCGGTGCAGCTCCTTGCGGAGGTTCTCGCGGCGCGAGTTGGTGATCCGGACGCCGAGCGACAGCTTCAGCATCGCGGGGGCGCCCGGGCGGTACAGGGTCCGCACCGAGGCGGTCGGGTGCCAGGGATCGCCGTACGGGCCCAGGTCGCGCACCAGACCGGCGTCGAACAGCGCCCCGGCGTCGGGGCGTTCGCGCAGCTCCCGGGCCTGCCACGGGTGCACCGGCAGCGGCGTGCAGCCCGGCGGCACCCGCAGTCCGGGGCCCGCCAGCCGGGCGGCCAGCTCGCGCGCGGGTACGCCCCTGCCCCGCTCGGTCCACGCCGAGTCGCCGGCGAGGACGCCGTCGTGGACGGCCAGCCAGTGCAGCGGGAAGCTGCCGCGCAGCTCCGGCGAGTAGCGCCGGGACTCGGCCTCCGACAGCCCCTCGCGGCTCTTGGGCGTGGGATGCAGGGGATGGCCGAGGAGCAGGGACTGCTCGCCGGCCAGGAACGGGTCGGCGGTCGCGGGCGTCGGCTCCGCGCGGCGGGCGGCGAGGAACACCGCGGTGTGGCGCACCGAGTCGGCGACCCGGCCCACGAGGTCGGCACCCCCGCCGGACGGGCCGGGGGCGGTGCGGCCGCGCGTCCCGCCGGCGCCGCCCGCCCGCGCGGCCGCGTACGCCGCCTCCCGGCCCAGCAGCGACGCCAGCGTCACGGCGTCCACCGGCGGCGCGTCCACGGGGGCGCCGTGCAGCACGGGCCGCCCGAAGCGGTGCCAGCCGGCCGCCGACCAGTACCGCACGGGGACGCGCAGGCACGCCCCGCTGGCGGGCAGCAGCAGCCGCAGGGTGCCGTTCTCCGGCGCCGCCACGCCCTGCTCCCGCACCCAGCAGCGCAGCAGGTTCTCGGCGGCGGCCGCGTCGGCGGCGACCCGGGCGTCCGGATGCTCCAGCGGGTCCGGCGCGGGCCGCCCGCCGCCGGCCTCGGTGCCCCGCCGGTCCTGGCGGGGCACGGCGGGCCCGATGAGCCGGGCCGGCCGCCGGTGCACCGGGGACCGGCCGCTGTCGGCCGGGAGTTCGTCGCCGGCGGGCTTCGCGTTCACAGACGTGCACCTCGGGATGGGTCGCGTACGGGTCTGCATCCCCCGCACTACCAACGACCCACCCGCCGCCGGAACACGGCCGCCGGCAAGATCCTTGGCCGGGCGGGAACCACGGGGCCCGTGGGAGCCGTCCACCACGGCACCGGCATAGTGGGGGCTCGTGTCCGGCAGGGACACCTGAGCCGAGAAACTGGGGGAGTCGATCCATGCCCGCCAACGGGAAACGTCGTATACCGAGGAACGCGCTGGCCGCGGCGGCGCTCGCCGTCACGCTGGCGCTGACCGCGGGCGCCTGCGAGGACGGCGAGAGCGACGTCGGCGCCGACGACAAGCAGCAGGAACAGCAGTCGCAGGCGCCCGAGAACGACGAGCTGAAGCTCCCCGACGGGCTTCCGGACTCGCTGAAGGATCTCGACCTCGACAAGTGGCGGGACGGCGGCTGGCAGGAGTGGGCCGAGGAGGACTGGCTGCGCGACGCGCGCGAGTTCATCAACCCGATCATCGAGGACCTGTGGGACGCGGACCGGATGTGGGACGCGGAGCAGCCGCCGGCCCGGATCGACGAGAACGACGTCTCGGAGGACCAGGGCGTCACCGACCCGGAGCCGCAGCCGGTGGAGGCCGCGGAGGCGGCCACGCCGTACACGGAGTCGAACCCGGCCTCGGGCAAGATCTTCTTCGACACCCCGGAGGGCCCGATGGTCTGCTCCGGCACCGTGGTCGCCGACCCGGCCAACCCGGGCAAGTCCAACCTGGTCGCCACCGCCGGCCACTGCGTGCACAAGGGCGCCGACGGCGGCTGGTGGCGCAACATCATCTTCGTGCCCTCCTTCAACCCCGAGGGCAAGACCCTGGCCGAGCTGGAGGCCGAGCAGGCCACGGAGGCGGAGATCGCGCCGCAGGGCACGTTCTGGGCCGAGGAGGCCCGCACCACCGACGAGTGGATCTCCCAGGGCAAGACGCAGGGCGGCGTGGGCGCCCCGTACGACTTCGCCGTGATGAAGGTGCAGCCGAAGGACGGCGGCAGCGAATCCCTTGAGGAGACCGTCGGCGCCGCCGTGCCCGTCTGGTTCGACGCGCCGGCCGTGCAGGACGTGGGTGACGTGACCGCCACCGGCTACCCGCAGGCCGCGCCGTACGACGGCGCGCGCATGTACTCCTGCACCGACGCGCCGGGCCGGCTGTCGATCCAGGCGGCGCAGCCCACCATGTACCGCATCGGCTGCACCATGACCGCCGGCTCCTCCGGCGGCGGCTGGACCGCGACGAACGACGGCGAGGAACAGCTCGTGTCCGTCACGTCCATCGGCCCGCTCCAGGCCACCTGGCTGGCGGGGCCGCGGCTCGACAAGGAGGCCGAGGAGGTCTTCAACCAGGTGAGCGGCGGCTGAGCCCCGCCCTCGTACGGCCGGACGCGAGGGCGCCCGGCGCACGGTGACCGGCGGCGCGCCGGGCTCCCCGCGGGAGCCCGGCGCGCTGGCCGTCGCGTGCCCCGGTTTGGCAGGATCGCCGCGTGGGTCCCTCGCTCCCGTCCCTCCTCCACCGCCCCGGCGGCCCCGGCCGGCGCCGGGCGCTGCGGGCCGCCGTCGCGACGGCGGCCGTGCTCGGGCTGCTCCTGTGGTGGCTGCTGCCGCTGGGCGGCGACGGACACCAGGACGGGAAGGTGGTCTTCGCCACGGGGGTGCGCTCCGGCGTCTACGCGGAGTACGGCCGGCTGCTGCGCGAAGGTCTCGCCCGGGACGAGCCGGGCCTGGACGTCCGGCTGCACCCCAGCGAGGGGTCCGTCGACAACCTGCGGAAGGTCACCGCGGGGCGGGCCGACTTCGCCATCGCCGCCGCCGACTCGGTGGCCACGTACCGGCGCGACCGGCTGCCCGGCTGGCAGCGGCTGCGCGCGGTGGCCCGGCTCTACGACGACTACGTGCAACTCGTCGTCCTGCGCGACTCGCCCGTCCGGCGCGCCGCCGACCTGCGCGGCCTCCGGGTGGGGGTGGGCGAGGACGGCTCCGGTGTCCAACTGATCACCCGGCGGCTGCTGTCGGCGGCCGGCCTCGACTTCGACGACGACGTCACGGCGGTGCGCAAGGGCCTGAACTCGCTGCCGGAGCTGCTGCGCGACCGGGAGATCGACGCCTTCTTCTGGTCGGGCGGGCTGCCCACGGAGGCCGTCGAGCGGCTGGCGGACCGGGCCAGGATCAAGCTCGTACCGCTCGGCGGCCTGCTCGGAGCCCTGCACGCCCAGGGCGAGCTCTCCCGCTACTACCGGGCCGCGGTGATGCCGCCCGACGCCTACCCCACGGTGCAGCGGGACACCGCGGTGCCGACGCTCGCGGTGGCGAACCTGCTGGTCACCACCGAGCAGGAGGACCCGCGGCTGACGGAGAGCGTGACGAGCACGGTGATAAGGGACCGGGACCGGATCGGCCGCGTGGTGCACGCGGCGCAGCGGGTCGACCTGCGCACCGCGGTGTTCACCGACCCGCTGGAGCTGCACGAGGGGGCGGCGCGCTACTACCGGCAGGAGAAGCCGTAGCGCCGGGAGCGGGAAGGGGCGCCGGGGCACACGGGGTGCGGATGTGGCGGGTGCTTCGGGTTGACACCAAAATCGAACATCGATTCCCATGGGGGATCGGCCGGGTTTTCCACAGGCCGGCCCCGGCGTGAGGCGTGTTGTCAGTGGCAGGCGCTAGCGTCGTTGACGTGAAGCGATCGAATCAGACATCCCGGGTGGAACCCATGGCAGCGACTGACCGCGAGAAGGCGCTCGACGCCGCACTCGCCCAGATTGAACGGCAATTCGGCAAGGGTGCCGTGATGCGTCTCGGCGAGCGGCCGAACGAGCCCGTGGAAGTCATCCCCACCGGGTCGACCGCTCTCGACGTCGCGCTCGGCGTGGGCGGGCTGCCGCGCGGCCGCGTGGTGGAGGTGTACGGCCCGGAGTCCTCCGGAAAGACGACCCTGACGCTCCACGCGGTGGCCAACGCCCAGCGGGCCGGCGGCACGGTGGCGTTCGTGGACGCGGAGCACGCCCTCGACCCGGAGTACGCGAAGAAGCTCGGCGTCGACATCGACTCGCTCATCCTCTCCCAGCCCGACAACGGCGAACAGGCGCTGGAGATCGCGGACATGCTGGTCCGCTCCGGCGCGCTCGACCTGATCGTCATCGACTCGGTCGCGGCCCTCGTGCCGCGCGCGGAGATCGAGGGCGAGATGGGCGACTCGCACGTCGGCCTCCAGGCCCGGCTGATGAGCCAGGCCCTGCGGAAGATCACCAGCGCGCTGAACCAGTCGAAGACCACCGCGATCTTCATCAACCAGCTGCGCGAGAAGATCGGCGTGATGTTCGGCTCGCCCGAGACCACCACCGGCGGCAAGGCGCTCAAGTTCTACGCCTCGGTGCGCCTGGACATCCGGCGCATCGAGACGCTCAAGGACGGCACGGAGCCCGTCGGCAACCGCACCCGCGTCAAGGTCGTGAAGAACAAGGTCGCGCCGCCCTTCAAGCAGGCCGAGTTCGACATCCTCTACGGGCAGGGCATCAGCCGCGAGGGCGGCCTGATCGACATGGGCGTGGAGCACGGCTTCATCCGCAAGTCCGGCGCGTGGTACACGCACGAGGGCGACCAGCTCGGCCAGGGCAAGGAGAACGCCCGGACGTTCCTGAAGGACAACCCCGACCTGGCGGACGAGATCGAGAGGCGGATCAAGGAGAAGCTGGGAATCGGCCCGCAGCCGGAGAACGCGGACGGCGAGCCGGCCGCCGCGGACGCGGCGGGCGTCACCGAGGCGGCGGCCGCGGACGGTGCCGCCCCGGCGGGGAAGAAGACGGTGCCGCCTCCGGCCAAGACCGCGAAGGCGGCCAAGGCCGCGGCCAAGAGCTGACCCGTGGTCCGGCGCACCGACTGGCCGCTGCCGCCCCAGGACGATGGCCGCCCCCCGTTCGGGGGCGGCCCGGAGGACCCCGCGGAGTCGCCGGATCCGGTGGACCCCGAGGAGACGGCGCCCGGCGCCGCCCGGCGGGCGGGGCGCGGGCGGTCACGGGGCCGTCGGGGACCGGCCGGGGAGCGGGGCCGGGAGCCGTCGCAGAGCCCGGAGGAGCGGGCCCGGGCGATCTGCCTGCGCCTGCTCACCGGCTCGCCGCGGACGCGCAGGCAGCTCGCGGACGCGCTGGCCAAGCGGGACGTCGACGCGGAGGTGGCGGCGGCGGTGCTGGACCGTCTGGAAGGGGCCGGGCTGATCGACGACGCGGCGTTCGCGGGCGCCTGGGTGGAGTCCCGGCACCACGGCCGGGGCCTCGCCCGCCGCGCGCTCGCGCGCGAACTGCGCACCCGGGGCGTGGCGGCCGCGGTGGTCGACGAGGCGGTGGGCCGGCTCGACGCGGACACCGAGGAGGAGACCGCCCGCGAGCTGGTCGCCCGCAAGCTCCGCGCCACTCGCGGCCTCGACCGGGACAGGCGCATCCGCCGCCTGGCGGGCGTGCTGGCCCGCCGGGGGTACGGGGAAGGGCTGGCCCTCCGGGTCGTGCGCGAGGCGCTGGAGGCGGAGGGCGAGGACACGGACGGCCTGCTGGAGGACTGAGCCGGCGCGCACGCGGGCCGGTCCGCGTGGCCGGCCGCCGCCGCGGCCGGTTCGCGCTGCTCCACGCCGCGCCGAGCGCGGCGGGCCCGGGGCCGGGTGCCCGGGCCGGGTGTGCCGTACCGGGGCGTCAGACCCGGCGGAGGACGGCGACGACCTTGCCGAGGATGGTGGCCTCGTCGCCCGGGATCGGCTGGTACGCGGCGTTGTGCGGCAGCAGCCACACGTGGCCGTCCTCGCGCTTGAACCGCTTGACCGTGGCCTCGCCGTCCAGCATCGCGGCGACGATGTCGCCGTTCTCCGCGACCGGCTGGCGCCGCACCGCGACCCAGTCGCCGTCGCAGATCGCCGCGTCGATCATCGAGTCACCGACGACCTTGAGCACGAACAGCTCGCCGTCGCCGACGAGCTGCCGCGGCAGCGGGAAGACGTCCTCGACGGACTCCTCGGCGAGGATCGGCCCGCCGGCGGCGATCCGGCCGACCAGGGGGACGTACGACGCGGCGGGCTTGCCCGTGGTGTCGGCGGCGGCCTGGCCGGCGGGGGTCTCCGCGCCCCGCACCTCGTACGCCCGGGGCCGGTGCGGGTCCCGGCGCAGAAAGCCCTTGCGCTCCAGCGCCATCAGCTGGTGCGCCACGGAGGAGGTGGAGGAGAGGCCCACGGCCTGGCCGATCTCGCGCATCGACGGAGGGTAGCCCCGGCGCTGCACCGAGTCGCGGATGACCTCGATGACCCGGCGCTGCCGCTCGGTGAGCCCCGAGCTGTCGGCCCTGATGCCGGGCGGACGTCCCGGCAGGGAGCGCTTGGGTGGCTGCCCGTCGCCCTCGCGGCCGTCCCCGGGCGTCGGCGGGAGCTGCTGCTCGGCTCCTTGCGGGGGCCGTTCGTGGGTGGCGATGGCGGTGGTGTCTGCGGTGGTGGTCACGGCTGCGGCCCCTCTCGACACGGGTCTCTCTCTCGTAGGACAACGGTAGTTGCTTTCGAAAGGTTGCGCCAAACACACGTTCGAGTGAAAAATTTCGGTTTCGCTACCGTGATCCATCAAGTGGGTGTAGTGCGCTGGCCGGCGGCCGCCCGCGGCCCGTCCCGGCCCGCCCCCTGCGGGGGTGCCGCCCCGGCCCGCCCGTCCCCCGGAGGGCCGTCCCCGCGGCCGCCGTCCAGTTTGTCACCCTCGCCCCACCCGTGTCGCCGGTGGCGCGCTCCCGTAGGCTGCCGATATCTCCGCCCGGTCCCGCGGCGCCGCAACACGCTCTCCGGCCTCAATGGCAGCCAAACCCCAGATCTAGTGGTTAGATGGGTGTCAGCGGCCCACAAGTTGTGGTCCCCCTTCCGCTCAGCGGAAGGGCATCCCATATGCTTGGGGTCTGCGCCGGCGAACCGCGGGGGGTCGCCGGACCGACGTGCCGTGCGCGAGAAGGGGAGGGTGGGAGAACGATGCACTGCCCCTTCTGCAGGCACCCCGACAGCCGGGTGGTCGACAGCCGCACCACGGACGACGGCGCCGCGATCCGCCGCCGCCGCCAGTGCCCCGACTGCTCGCGCCGCTTCACCACGGTGGAGACCGCGTCCCTGATGGTCATCAAGCGCAGCGGGGTCACCGAGCCCTTCAGCCGCGCCAAGGTGATCACCGGCGTCCGCAAGGCGTGCCAGGGCCGACCCGTCACCGAGGACGCGCTGGCCCAGCTCGGCCAGCGGGTCGAGGAGGCGATCCGGGCCACCGGCAGCGCCGAGGTCTCCAGCCACGACGTCGGGCTCGCCATACTGGGCCCGCTGCAGGACCTCGATCTCGTCGCCTACCTGCGCTTCGCCTCCGTCTACCGCGCCTTCGACTCCCTTGCGGACTTCGACGACGCCATCACGCAGTTGCGGACCGCGGACAGGCCCCCCGCCGACAGCGGCGGCCCGGACGGACAGGACGGCCAGGCCCCACCTCCCGCGCCGGGCGACCCCGGCGCGCCCGGCCCCGGCCGCAGTCCCGGCCGCGGCGAGGCCCCCGGAGTCCCGTCACCCGGCAGAGCGGCCGGCTGACGCCCACCGCGGGCCACCCGTCATCCACACCCGGCCGGGGCGCGGCGCGACGCGCCGGCTCCCGGCGGAACAAGCAGATCAAGAACAGGAACCGTGCCCGGGAAGACGCGGGCACACCAGGGCGTTCACGCCCGTAGAGGGAGGCGGCATGACAGAGACGACGAGCGGCCCGGCGCGCAGTTCCCGCAAGGGCGGCGCCAAGGGGAACAAGGGCCTGCGCATCGAGCGAATCCACACCACCCCCGGTATGCACCCGTACGACGAGGTGGAGTGGGCGCGCCGTGACGTCGTCATGACCAACTGGCGCGACGGTTCGGTCAACTTCGAGCAGCACGGCGTGGAGTTTCCCGAGTTCTGGGAGGCCAACGCCGTCAACATCGTCACGAGCAAGTACTTCCGGGGTGCGGTGGGCACCCCGCGGCGGGAGACCAGCCTCAAGCAGGTCATCGACCGGATCGTGAAGACCTACCGCAAGGCCGGCGAGGACCACAGGTACTTCGCCTCGCCCGCGGACGCCGAGATCTTCGAGCACGAGCTGGCCTACGCCCTGCTGCACCAGGTCTTCAGCTTCAACTCGCCGGTGTGGTTCAACGTCGGCACGCCGCAGCCCCAGCAGGTCAGCGCCTGCTTCATCCTCTCCGTCGACGACTCCATGGAGTCGATCCTCGACTGGTACAAGGAAGAGGGGATGATCTTCAAGGGCGGCTCCGGCGCCGGCCTCAACCTCTCCCGTATCCGCTCCAGCAAGGAACTGCTGTCCTCCGGCGGCAACGCCTCCGGGCCCGTCTCCTTCATGCGCGGCGCCGACGCCTCCGCCGGCACCATCAAGTCCGGCGGCGCCACCCGGCGGGCGGCGAAGATGGTCGTGCTCGACGTCGACCACCCCGACATCGAGGCGTTCATCGAGACCAAGGTCAAGGAGGAGGAGAAGATCCGCGCCCTGCGCGACGCGGGCTTCGACATGGACCTCGGGGGCGACGACATCACCTCCGTGCAGTACCAGAACGCCAACAACTCCGTGCGCGTCACCGACGACTTCATGCAGGCCGTCGAGACCGACGCGCAGTTCGGCCTGCGGGCCCGGATGACCGGCGAGGTCATCGAGGAGGTCGGCGCCAGGAAGCTGTTCCGGCAGATGGCCGAGGCCGCGTGGGCCTGCGCCGACCCCGGCATCCAGTACGACGACACCATCAACCACTGGCACACGGCGCCGGAGTCGGGACGTATCAGCGCCTCCAACCCGTGCAGCGAGTACATGCACCTGGACAACACCTCGTGCAACCTCGCCTCGCTGAACCTGATGAAGTTCCTGCGGCAGGACGCCGACGGCCGGCAGAACTTCGAGGTGGAGCGCTTCGCCAAGGTCGTCGAGCTGGTCATCACGGCGATGGACATCTCCATCTGCTTCGCCGACTTCCCGACCCGGAAGATCGGCGAGAACACCCGCGCCTTCCGCCAGCTCGGCATCGGCTACGCCAACCTCGGCGCCCTGCTCATGGCCACCGGCCACGCCTACGACTCCGACGGCGGCCGCGCCCTCGCCGGCGCCATCACCTCCCTGATGACCGGCACCGCCTACAAGCGCTCGGCGCACCTGGCCACCGCCGTCGGCGCGTACGACGGCTACGCCCGCAACGCCGCCGCCCACAAGCGCGTCATGCGGCAGCACGCGGACGCCAACGGCGCCGCCAAGCGGATGGACGACCTGGACACCCCCGTCTGGGCCGCCGCCACCGAGGCCTGGCAGGACGTGGTCCGCCTCGGCGACAAGCACGGCTACCGCAACGCCCAGGCGTCGGTGCTGGCCCCCACGGGGACCATCGGGCTGGCGATGTCGTGCGACACCACCGGCATCGAGCCGGACCTGGCGCTGGTGAAGTTCAAGAAGCTCGTCGGCGGCGGCTCGATGCAGATCGTCAACCAGACGGTGCCGATGGCGCTGAAGCGGCTGGGGTACCAGGACGAGCAGATCGAGGCGGTCGTCGCGCACATCGCCGAGCACGGCAGCGTCGTGAACGCCCCGAGCCTCCGGCCCGAGCACTACGAGATCTTCGACTGCGCCATGGGGGAACGTTCCATCTCCCCGATGGGGCACGTGCGGATGATGGCGGCGACGCAGCCGTTCCTGAGCGGCGCCATCTCCAAGACGGTCAACATGCCCGCGACGAGCACCGTCGAGGACGTCGAGGAGATCTACCTCCAGGGCTGGAAGCTGGGCGTCAAGGCCCTCGCCGTGTACGTGGAGGGCTCGAAGGTCGGCCAGCCGCTGTCGGCGAAGAAGAAGGAGGCCGACAAGGCCGCGGACAAGGCGGAGGAGACGATCCGCGAGGCCGTGGAGAAGGTCGTCGAGTACCGCCCGGTGCGCCGCCGCCTCCCCAAGGGCCGCCCCGGCATCACCACGTCCTTCACCGTCGGCGGCGCCGAGGGCTACATGACCGCCAACTCCTACCCGGACGACGGGCTGGGCGAGGTGTTCCTGAAGATGTCCAAGCAGGGCTCGACCCTCGCGGGCATGATGGACGCCTTCTCGATCGCGGTCTCCGTGGGCCTGCAGTACGGGGTGCCGCTGGAGACGTACGTCTCGAAGTTCACGAACATGCGCTTCGAGCCGGCGGGCATGACGGACGACCCGGACGTGCGGATGGCGCAGTCGATCGTCGACTACATCTTCCGCCGGCTGGCGCTGGACTTCCTGCCGTTCGAGACCCGCTCGGCGCTGGGCATCCACTCCGCGGAGGAGCGCGAGCGCCACCTGGAGACGGGTTCGTACGAGCCGTCGGACGACGAGCTGGACGTCGAGGGCATGGCCCAGTCGGCCCCCCGCGAGCCGGCCACCCGCCCGGCCCCGCCGGTGACGGTCGAGCAGGCGAAGCCGGCCCCGCAGGAGGCGCACACCTCGGCGGAGCTGGTGGAGATGCAGATGGGCATCCAGGCCGACGCGCCGCTGTGCTTCTCGTGCGGCACGAAGATGCAGCGCGCGGGCAGCTGCTACATCTGCGAGGGCTGCGGCTCGACCAGCGGCTGCAGCTGACTCCCGGCGGGGGCGCGCCGCCGCGGCGCGCGGCGTGGCCCCGCGAGGTCGGCTGACCGTCGAGGTTCCGGAGGGGACCGGCCACCGGCCGGTCCCCTCCGGCGCGTCCGCGGCCGGGGAGGCGGCCGCGCCCTCGGCCTCCCCGGAACCGGAGCCGGTCCGCCCCGCGCTGAACGGCGCGCCGGGGGCGTGAACTTGCCTGCGCACGCCGGTGATCGCCGCTGGGCCAGGCCGTACGATAGCGCGGTGCTGGTCAAGTGGATTCGCTGCACCGTGGTGGACCGCCGGGGTTTCGAGCGCGGGCAGCGGAAGTGGGCGGGGCTGCCCGGAGAACCGGGTTTCCGCGGGCAGGGCGGGGGATGGAGCCGGGCGCGCGAGGGCGTGGTGCACCTGGTGGCCTTCTGGGAGAGCAGGGCGCTGTACGACTCGTTCATGGCGCGCTCGCACGACCGGCTCGCGGCGGCCCAGCTGGGGACGTTCAAGGACATGCGGGTGCGGCTCTTCGAGCACCGGATGGACGTGAAGCTGGGGTTCGAGCCGCGCTTCCAGGGCGCCGACGTGATGCGCCTCGCGCACTGCCGCGTGCACGAGGAGCGCGTGGAGCACTTCACACTGATGCAGGAGAAGGTGTGGAATCCGGCGATGGCGGGGTCGCCGGGCATGCTGCGGGGGGTGCTGGGGCAGTCGGAGGAGGGCGACTTCCTGGTGCTGTCGCTGTGGGCGTCGGCGGCCGAGCACGGCAAGTACCGCGAGGAGCGCGTGGAGCGGCTGGCGCTGCGCGCGCAGACCGCGGCGGACGTGGCGGCGCTGGCGGGGGACGTGGTGGATCTGGAGTCGTCCTGGACCGTCTGACCCGCGCGCCCGGCCGCTACGCTGTGCCCGAGATGACTCCGGACCACGCCCCCGCCCCGCCGCCGGACCCGTCCGCGGCACCGGCCCCGGACCCGTCGCCCGCCGCGGCCCAGGACCCCGCGTCCGCCCCGGCCGGACCGGGCCGGGACGCCGGCGCGCCCGACCGTACGGGCGGCGCGTGCCTGCCCGACGCGCGCCTCGCGCGCGCCCTCGCGAGCCTGCGCGGGCTGGCGGTCGGCGACGCGCTCGGCTCCCGGTACTCCGAGCCCGGCAACTACCCGCTGCTGGCCCGCCGCGAGCTGCCGCCCGCGCCGTGGTGCTGGACGGACGACACGGAGATGGCGTCCTCGGTGGTGGCGGTGCTCGCCGCGCACGGCCGCGTCGATCAGGACGCGCTGGCGGCGTCGTTCGCCGGCCGGCAGAACGCCGGCGGGCCCCGCGGCTACGGGCGGGCGGTGAACCGGATCCTGGGCCAGGTGCGCGAGGGCGCGGACTGGCGCCGGCTCGCCGCCGCCCTCTTCGACGGGCAGGGCTCCTGGGGCAACGGGGCGGCGATGCGGGTGGCGCCGCTGGGCGCCTGGTACGCGGAGGACGTGGAAGAGGCGGTGCGGCAGGCGGAGGTCTCGTCGTACGTCACCCACCAGCACCGCGAGGCCGTCACGGGCTGCATGGCGGTGGCCGCCGCGGCGGCGCTGGCCGCCGGCGCCCGCGTCGGCGCCCCCGGCGCCCCCGGCACTCTCGGCACTCTCGGCTCCGGCGCCGCCGGCCCGGCCGCCGGCGCCGCGCTGCTCGACCGGGTGATCGCACTCGTGCCGCGCAGCGCCGTCGCCCAGGGCCTGCGCCGCGCGCGGGACATGCTCGACTACGACGACGTCGCCACCGTCGCCGCCGTGCTGGGCAACGGCCGCCGCACCAGCGCGCACGACACCGTGCCCTTCGCCCTCTGGTCGGCGGCCCGGCACCTGGGCGACTTCCCGGGCGCGTTCTGGGCGACGGCGCAGGCCGGCGGGGACGTGGACACCACGTGCGCGATCGTCGGCGGCGTGTTCGCGGGCGCGGCGGCCGGTGCGCCGCCCGCGGCGTGGGTACGGGACACGGAGCCGCTGCCGGAGTGGGTTCCGGCGGTCGCGGAGACATGACGGTCCCCGGCCGCGCCGGTACCGCGCGGCCGCGGGCCCGCGCGTCGTCGGCGCGGGCCCGCGGCGCGGCGGGGAGGACCGGGTGCGGAGCGGAGCCTCCCCGGCACGTACCGGGGGCGGAGCCCGCGGGGTGCGCCGGCGGGCCGGTGGTGTCCGTACCGGCCGCGTCTTCGTACGCGTCCTCGCGCACGCCGCCGTCCGGGACGGGGCACACCGGTGGCCCCGCCCCGCTACCGGCGGGGCCACCGGATTCCGGGAGCGCCGCGTCAGCCGGCGCCCGGTCCCGCCATGCCGGACAGCGCTTCGAGGTCGCTCTTGCGCACCTTGATCGCCACCAGGGCGACGACGACGGCGAGCACGACCATGGCCGTACCGGCGACGAACCCCTGGGACATGCCCTGGGTGAGCACCTCCTGGCCCCACGGCGGCGGCAGCTCGCCGGTTTTCTCCAGGACCGCCTTCTGCTCCGGCGTGGCCTCCGCCATGAACGACGGGAGCTGCTTCTCCGCCTCCTCCCTGCTGGCGGTGCCGAACACGGTGGTCAGGATGGACAGCCCGAGCGAACCGCCGACCTGCTGGGTGGCGTTGAGCAGGCCGGAGGCGGCGCCGGCCTGGTGCTGCGCGACGCCGGAGACGGCGGTGATGGTGAGCGTCACGAAGTTCATGCCCATGCCGAAGCCGAAGATGACCTCGGGCCCGAACACCCCGCCCATGAAGGTGCTGTCGGTGTCCAGCAGCACCAGCCAGCCCATGCCGACCGCGGTGATGGCCGACCCGCCGACCATGAACGGCTTGGGCCCGAGCACCGGCAGGAACCTCTGCGCGATGCCCGCGCTGACGACGATGGCCACGGTGATCGGCAGGAACGCCACGCCCGCCTTGATGGGGCTGTAGCCGAGGACGTTCTGCACGAACAGCACCAGGTAGAAGAAGATGCCGAACATGGCCGCGGACAGGCTCAGCATGATCACGTACGTGCCGGAGCGGTTGCGGTCGGCGAACATGTGCAGCGGCGTGATGGGGTCCTTCGCGTTGCGTTCGACGAAGACGAACGTCACGAGCAGGACGGCGGCCGCCACGAACGAGCCGATCGTCAGGCCGTCCCGCCAGCCCTCCTCGGCGGCGCGGATGAACCCGTAGACGAGCGCGACCATGCCGAGGGTGGACGTCAGCGCGCCGGAGATGTCGAAGCGTCCGGGGCGCCGCTCGGACTCGTTGATGTACAGCGGGACGGCGGCGATGATCAGGATGCCGATGGGTACGTTGACGAAGAGCACCCAGCGCCAGTCGAGCCATTCGGTGAGCATGCCGCCGGCCAGCAGGCCGATGGCGCCGCCGCCCGCGGAGACCGCCGCGAAGACGCCGAAGGCCCGGTTGCGCTCGGGGCCCTCGGGGAACGTGGTGGTGACCAGCGCCAGCGAGGTGGGCGAGGCGATGGCGCCGCCGGCGCCCTGGAGCGCCCGGGCCACGAGCAGCTGCCAGGGCTCCTGGGCGAAGCCGCCGAGCAGCGAGGCGGCGATGAACAGGGCGATGCCGAAGGTGAAGACGCGGCGCCGGCCGAGGATGTCCCCGGCCCGGCCGCCGAGCAGGAGCAGGCCGCCGAAGGTGAGGGTGTATGCGCTGACGACCCAGGTCAGGCCGGTCGTCGAGAAGTCCAGGGAGTCCTGGATGTGCGGCAGCGCGATGTTCACGATCGTGACGTCGAGGACGACCATCAGCTGACAGGCCGCGATGATGAGCAGCGCCATGTTGCGCCGGTCACCACGGGGAGCCTTGCCCGCCTCCGGCTCGTTCGCTAGTTGAGAGGTTGTCACCATGTTCCCCATACATGTGAAATAGTGAACGGTAGCGTTCACTGATGGATTGAGCGTAGGAGTCCCCGAGAGGGAACGCAAGCGTTCACTATGACCGCTGACGGAGAGACCGATATGGGTAGTTCGCGCCGGACCGCTGCCGGAGCGTGCGCCGGAACCAGCCAGAGCCAGGCGGGCGGCGTGCGCCGCCGCGGCGACGTACTCGAACGCGCCATCCTGGACGCCGCCCTGGAACAGCTGGGCGTCGCGGGCTGGAAGGGGCTGACCATCGAAGGCGTCGCCGCCCGCGCACAGACCGGGAAGGCCGCCGTCTACCGGCGGTGGTCGTCCAAGTCGGCGCTCGTCGAGGACGCGCTACGGGCCGGGGTCCCGCGGCTGGAGACGCAGCCCGACCGGGGCAGCCTGCGGGCCGACCTCACCGAGTTCTGCCGGGCCCTCCGCGACCGGATGTACTCCAGCGGCGGCCAGGCGCTGCGCGCCGTGCTCGACGAGTGCGACCGCGAGCAGGCGGAGCAGTTCCACGAGGTGATCATGGGGCAGATCATCGAGCCGGGCAAGGAGCTGATAGCGGAGCTGCTGCGCCGCGGGGTCGAGCGCGGGGACGTGCGGCCGGAGGTGAACGGGGACCTGGTGCTCGACGTGCTGCCGGCGATGATGATGTACCGGCACAAGACCACCGGGCGCGACCTCGGCGACGAGGACATGGACGAGATCGTCGACCAGGTGATGGTGCCGCTGCTGCACACGCCCTGACCGGAGCGCCCGCCGGGCGGCCGTGAGGCGGCCGGAGGCGGGTCGTAAGCTGGCCTCGTGAGTCCCTACGAGCCGCCCACCCACCGCGTCGAGCGCTCCCTGCGCGCCACCACGGGCGCCAAGGTCGTCGCCGGCGTCGACGAGGTCGGCAGGGGTGCGTGGGCCGGGCCCGTCACCGTGTGCGCGGCCGTCACCGGCCTGCGCCGCGCCCCCGAAGGGCTCACCGACTCCAAGCTCCTGACGGTCAAGCGGCGCGGGGAACTGGCCGCCGAGCTCACCGGCTGGGTCACCGCGCACGCGCTGGGCCACGCCTCTTCCCGGGAGATCGACGAACTGGGCATGACGGCGTGCCTGCGGCTCGCCGCGGGCCGGGCGCTCGCGGCGCTGCCCGTACGGCCGGACGCGGTCATCCTCGACGGCAAGCACGACTACCTCGGGCCGCCCTGGCGGGTCCGTACAGTGATCAAGGGCGACCAGTCGTGCGTCGCGGTCGCCGCCGCCTCCGTGCTCGCCAAGGTCCACCGCGACGCCCACATGGCCGAACTGGGCGCCGAACGGCCCGAGTACGAGCCGTACGCGTTCGGCGACAACGCCGGCTACCCCTCGCCCGTGCACCGCGCCGCGCTGGAGGAGCACGGGCCGACGGGCCAGCACCGGGTCTCCTGGGCGTACATGGACGCCCTCGCCAAGTGGCAGCACCTCAAGCGGCCGCGGATCGTCCCGGAGACCGCGGAGCTGGAGGCCGCCGGGCAGCTGGGGTTCGACATCTGACGTGCGCGGCCCGGCAGTTCGGGCCCTCCGCCCGCCGCGGCGGCGGGTACGGGACGCCGGGCCCCCGGCGTCCCGCGGGCTCCGGGGGCCGCCAGTTGGCCACCCGCTGACGTGGTTGTCACCTCCGTTTGATAGACATGCGCCCATGCCTCTCCCTGCCGAGGACTCTCCCACCCACGAGAGCGTCCCGGGCCGCAGTGCGCCCTCTCGTCCCATCCCAGGCCCCCGACCCGTGCGGCCGGGTGGCGGATCCCGTTCCGGCCCCGGCGGCCGCGGCCCCGGCACCACCGCGCCCGGCGCCCGTCCCGCGCCCTCCGGTGGCCAGGGCAGGCCCGCTGCCGGACCGCAGCTGCAACTGATCCCCGCGACGCCCGACGGGGCCGTGGACGCCGCGGACGAAGCCGTGGACCGGCTGCTGGAGTCCGGCCGCGGACCGGCCGAGATCCTCGTCCTCACCACCGGCGAGCTGCACCCGTGGGCCGCGCACGAGCTGTCGTTCGGCGAGGACGGCTACTGGGCGCAGGAGACGGCGGGCGACGACGTGTTCTACGCCGACGCCGCGTCGTCGGCGCGGCTGGCACGGCGGCCGGTGGTCGTCGTCGCCGTCAACGGCGGCGGCGACGAGGCGACGGCCGCCGCGCTGCCGGCGGCGATGACGCGCGCGGCGGCCCTGCTGATCCTCTGCGGCGACGCGGACTACATCAACGGGCTCCTGGGCGTCTCCGCCTGAGACCCCTGCCCCGTCCGCGGAACGGTGCGCGGCGGAAGGGGGCGCAGCGGGACGCCGCGCGGCGCCTCAGACCGCCCAGGACACGTCCGGCTCCGGCCGCGCCCCGGTCTCCGCATCCGCGTCCCCCCGCGTCTCCGCGTCCCGCGGCACGGCGTCCGGCGGCGGCAGCGCCCGCGGACCCGGAGCCGTCCTGGCCTGCGCACCGGCAGCGGCGGCGGGCGCGCCGGGCCCGGCGTCCGCCGGCGGGCCGTCCGCGTACGGCCGCCGCCCCCCGCGGCCCTCGCCCAGCACCTGCCAGCCGTCCCCGGTGAGCGTGATGTACGCCCCGCAGCGCAGCCCGTGCAGCGTGCAGGCGTCCCGCAGCCCCCACATCCACGCGCCGTCCTCCTCCGTCCAGCCGGCGTCCCCCGTACGGCAGTTCAGCAGGACGGCCGTGCGGACGGGGAAGCGGCGGCGCAGGTCGTGCGGGATGACCCGGCGGAGCCGGTCCAGCAGCGCGTTGCGCAGGTCCCAGCCGTCCGCGGCGGCCTCCGGGCGGCCCGGCCCGCGGCGCGGCACCGAAGCGCTCGCGCGCAGCCGCTCGTCGGGGTCGAGCACGGCGAGCACCGCCGTCCCCGGCGCGGGCCGGTGGCGGGTGTGCAGCCCGGTGACGATCTCGCGGGGGTTGCGCAGCAGCGGAATCCCGGCCGCCGCCCACTCGGCGGGTTCGAGCAGGCGACCGGACGGACCGGTGTCGCCGGTGGCGGGACCGAAGACCAAGGGCCCTCCCTGGGGCTGGAGACGTACGAGCGCACCGGCGGGGGCGACCGGGCGTGGGCGCGCAGCGTCGAACAGCCCGGAGGCCGGGCCGACGCTGGGAGCGAGGTCAATTCTCCCCGCCGAAATGGCCTGCGGCAATGCGGCATTGTCGACACATCGCTCTTCTTCGGCCGTTCTGTCCGGCTGTTCTGCCCGGCTGCTCTCGCCTGTGCTCTCCGGGTGTGCTCTCCGGCTGGTCAGCCGCGACTCCGCGGCGGTCACCGTGCGTGAGGTGGCTGACTGTCAGTGCCATCGGGTTGCATGGGGGCATGGACGATCAGGAGCTGCGCGCCGAAGCCGACGCCGTACTCGCCGGGCTCGTCGGCGCCCCCGGCGCCCCGGCACGGCTGCGGGAGGACCAGTGGCAGGCCGTGGCGGCCCTGGTGCGGGAGCACCGCCGCGCCCTGGTGGTGCAGCGCACCGGCTGGGGCAAATCCGCGGTGTACTTCGTGGCCACGGCGCTGCTGCGGCGCCGTGGCGCCGGGCCCACGGTGATCGTGTCGCCGCTGCTGGCGCTCATGCGCAACCAGGTCGAGGCCGCCGCGCGGGCCGGCATCCGGGCCCGTACGATCAACTCGGCCAACCCCGAGGAGTGGGAGGCCGTCCACGAGGAGGTCGAGCGCGGCGAGACCGACGTGCTTCTCGTCAGCCCCGAGCGGCTGAACTCCGTGGACTTCCGCGACCGCCTGCTGCCCGAGCTGGCCGCCACCACCGGCCTCCTCGTCGTCGACGAGGCCCACTGCATCTCCGACTGGGGACACGACTTCCGCCCCGACTACCGCCGGCTGCGCGCCATGCTCGCCGACCTGCCCGAGGGCGTACCGGTGCTGGCCACGACGGCGACCGCCAACGCGCGCGTGACCGCCGACGTCGCCGAGCAGCTCGGCACCGGCGGCGGCGAGGCCCTGGTGCTGCGCGGCCCGCTCGACCGCGAGAGCCTGCGGCTCGGCGTGGTCCGGCTGCCGGACGCCGCGCACCGCCTCGCCTGGCTCGCCGAGCACCTCGGCGACCTGCCCGGCTCCGGCATCGTCTACGCGCTCACCGTCGCCGCCGCCGAGGAGGCCGCCGCCTTCCTGCGGCAGCGCGGCTTCCCCGTCGCCTCGTACACCGGACGCACCGAGAACGCCGACCGGCTCCAGGCCGAGGACGACCTCCTGGCGAACCGGGTCAAGGCGCTCGTCGCGACGTCGGCGCTGGGCATGGGCTTCGACAAGCCGGACCTGGGCTTCGTCGTCCACCTCGGCTCGCCGTCCTCCCCGATCGCGTACTACCAGCAGGTGGGCCGCGCCGGCCGCGGCGTCGACCACGCCGACGTGCTGCTGCTGCCCGGCCGGGAGGACGAGGCGATCTGGCGCTACTTCGCCGACACCGCCTTCCCGCCCGAGGCCCGGGTCCGCCAGACCCTCGCGGCGCTCGCGGACGCCGGCCGCCCGCTGTCCGTCCCGGCCCTGGAGGCCGCCGTCGACCTGCGGCGCACCCGCCTGGAGACGATGCTGAAGGTGCTGGACGTCGACGGCGCCGTCCGGCGGGTCAAGGGCGGCTGGACCGCCACCGGCCGGGACTGGGACTACGACGCCGACCGGTACGCGCGGGTCGCGCGGCAGCGCGCGGCCGAGCAGCAGGCCATGCGGGACTACGCGAACACGTCGGACTGCCGGATGGAGTTCCTGCGCGGACAGCTCGACGACGAGGGGGCGGAGCCCTGCGGCCGCTGCGACAACTGCGCGGGGCCCTGGATCGACGCGGGCGTGTCGGCGGAGGCGCTGACGGGGGCCGCGAAGGAACTGGACCGGCCGGGGACGGAGGTCGAGCCGCGGCGGATGTGGCCGACGGGCATGGCGGCCCTGGGCATCGACCTCAAGGGCCGCATCCCGCCCGGAGAGCAGGGCGGCACCGGCCGCGCCCTGGGGCGTCTGTCCGACATCGGCTGGGGCAACCGGCTGCGGCCGCTGCTCGCGGAGAACGCCGCCGACGGGCCCGTCCCGGACGACGTGCTGCGGGCGGCGGTCGACGTCCTCGCCGGCTGGGCGCGCGCCCCGGGCGGCTGGGCCGCCGGCGGCCCCGACGCGGCGGCGCGGCCCGCCGGGGTCGTCGCCGTGCCCTCCACGACCCGCCCGCAGATGGTCGACTCGCTCGCCCGCGGCGTCGCGACCGTCGGACGCCTGCCGTACCTCGGCACAATGGCGTACGCGCACCCCGACGGCGGCGCCCAGCGACCGGTCCGCCGCAGCAACTCCGCCCAGCGGCTCGCCGCCCTGACCGGCGCCTTCGCCGTCCCCGACGACCTCGCCGCCGCCCTGGCGGCCACGCCCGGCCCGGTGCTGCTCGTCGACGACTACACCGACTCCGGCTGGACCCTCGCGGTCACGGCCCGCCTGCTGCGGCGGGCGGGTGCCGCGGGCGTGCTGCCGCTGGTCCTCGCGGCCGCGGGCTGAGACGGCGCGGCCGGGCGCCGACGGCCGGGCGAGCCGGGCGGATTCCCGGCCGCCCGGACAGGCATGACATGGCCAGGCCAGGGGTTATCCACAGGGGTCGCGAAACCCGCGGAGACACGAAAACCTCAAGCCATGACAACGCACAACGACACGCAGGTCGTGCTCCGCAGCCCGGCCGAGCTGGCCGACGCCCTGCCGTACCTGATGGGTTTCCACCCCGACGACAGCGTCGTCCTCGCCGCGCTGCACGGCGCGCGGGGACGCTTCGGCGGCAGGCTGCGGCTGGGCATCCCGCCGGACCGCGACGGCTGGCCGGACGTCGCGGCACAGCTCGCCGAATGCCTCGTCGAAGGCAGCGCCCAGCGCGGTGACAAGCCGGACGGCATCGTCGTCTTCCTCTGCCAGGACCCCGCGCCGGGGGAGCGGCCGCAGGAGGTCATGGAGCGCATGCGGCCGCTCGCGCAAGCGCTGCGCGTGGCCTGCGGACGGCTGGAGGTGCCGGTCGTGGAGGCGCTGTGCATCTCCGCCGGGCGCTTCTGGTCGTACCTCTGCCCGGACCGGCGCTGCTGTCCCCCCGAGGGCACGGCGCTGGCCCCGCCCGGCCGTTCCGCCCTGGCGGCGGCCGCCGCCTTCGCGGGCATGCAGCGGCCCGGGTCGCTGCGCGCGCTCGAAGGCAGACTCACCCCCCGGCACCCGGACGTCGACCGGCAGACCCGCGCGCTCGACGCGGCCGGCGGCTCCCTCGTGCCCCGGATCCTCGCGCAGACCGGCCGCGAGACGGTGCGCGAGGACACCGTGCGGCTGACGGACCGGCTGATCGCCCGGCTCGGCGCAACTCCGCCGCCCGCGGGGGAGGCGGCGGCGGACAGCGACGCCCGGGACGACACGCTGCTCACCGACACCGAGGCGGCGGACCTCATTGTCGGCCTCCAGGACCGGCTCACCCGCGACCGCGCGGCGGAGCGGATGGAGGGCCCGGAGGCCGCCGGGGCGCTGCGGCTCTGGCGGGCCCTCGCCCGCCGCTGCGTCGGGGCGTACGCGGAACACGCCGCGGCGCCGCTGACGCTCGCCGGATGGGTGGCGTGGTCGGGCGGCGACGAGGCGGCGGCCCGGGTCGCCTTCGGCCGCGCCCTGGAAACCGACCCGGAGTACCTGTTCGCCCGGCTGCTCCACCAGGCGGTCAACGAGGGCCTGGACCCGGAGCCGTTGCGCCGCTCCCTGCGCCGTCAGCGCGAGGCGCAGGAGACCGAGTCGGCCGAGTCGGCCGAGCCGTCCACGTCGGCGGTGCCGGCCGGGCCCGCCGCGCCGGCCCCGGCGGCGTCCACCGCCTGCGCCGCGGAGTCGTCCCGGCCGCCGACGCGACCGTCGTCCCGGCCGTCGGCCCATCCGTCGTCCCAGCCGCCGCCGGCCGGGGGCTCCCGGCGCCCGCCCGGCCGCCGCGCGTCGCGCCGCACCGCGCGGCGGCGCAACGCGCGAAGCGGGGATTAGCGAGGGGGAGAGGAGGGAGCGGGGCGAGGCCGGCCGGGCTCGCTGCGTGACCTGGAGGGGCTTGAGGGCGTTCTCAGGGCGGCGGCCGGCCGCCGCCCCGTCCGTCCACGGCTTCCCCGAGAGGTCCGCCGCGTGTCTCCCACCCCCCGCCCTCCGCGTCAGCGGCCGCCCCTGCCGAGCCCCGCGCACGACGCGCTCGTGTGCGTCGCCATGCCGGCGTTCGCCGTCTCCGCACGCCACGGTCAACTCGACGGAAACGGGCTCGAAGGGTTCTACCGGGCCGGGCGCCGGCTCGTCGGCCGGCTGCGGCTGCGGGTGGGCGGCGTGGAGCCGCTGCCGGTGCAGGGCCGCCGGGCGGGGGCGGACCGGGTGCGCTTCGTGGGCACCGTGCGCACGGGCGCGGAGTCGGGCCCCGACCCGGCGGTGGTGGTGGAGCGCGTGCGGCACGCCGCCGGCGTCGAGCGGATCACGCTGCACAGCAGCGCCACCCGGGTGCTGCGGCTGACGCTGGAGGCCGAGCTCGGCACGGACCTGGCCGAGCTGAGCGCGGTCGCCGCGGGCCGCGAGCGTCGCGAAGTCCCGGCCGGCGTCCACGAGTCGGGCCTGCGCTGGCGCCCGCCCGCGACCGCGGACCCGGCCCGGGAGACGGCCGGTCCCGAGGGAGGCGGCGGCGCGGGCACGCGCACCGCGGCCCGGGAACGCGGCGGCGCGGCGCGGGACGGCGGCGCGCACGGCGGCACGCCGCGGGAGGACGGTGCCGTGCCCGGCGGCGCGGCGGACGGCCCGGCGCGGGCCCGTGCCGCGGCGGGTGGCGCGGCGCGGGCCGGTGGCGCGGCGCAGGGCGGTGGCGCGGCGGGTGACGGGGGCGTGGCCGCGTCCGGTGGCCCGGCGCGTGGCGGCGGCGCCCCGGGCAACGGTGCCCGAGCCGGTGGCGGCGGCGGAGGGGGAGGGGGAGGGGGAGGGGCCCCCGGGGGCGGGATCGGGGCGCTGGTGAGCGCGGAGCCCCCGCCCGACGACGTGATCGCCGCGGCGGGGCTGCTGCGGTGGCGGCTGGAGCTGGCGCCGGGCGGGTCCCGCACGCTGGAGCTGCGGATCGGAACGGACCGGGCCGACCCGCGGGAACTCCCCCCGGTGCCGTGGTCCCCGGCCGCCGCGGCGGCGGGCGACGACCCGGCGGTGCCCCCGCTGCTCGACACCGCGCTCGACGACCTGCGGACCCTGCTGCTCCGCGACCCCGCCGACCCGGCCGACGTCCACCTCGTCGCCGGGGTGCCGTGGCGCTGCGCGCTCGCCCCCGCCGACGCGCTCTGGGCGGCCCGCATGCTCCTTCCGCTGGGTACGCGCCTGGCCGCGGGCACCCTCCGCGCCGTCGCCCGCACCTGGCCGGCGCCCCCGGTCGCCGGGGCCCCGGATCCCGGCCGGCTGCCCGGCACCCTCCGGGACTCCGGCCCGCACCTGCCGCCGGCCGCCACCGGCGTCGAGGCCACCCTCCTCTTCCCCGCCGTGCTCGCCGAGGCCCGCCGCTGGGGCCTGCCGGAGCGGGACGTCGACGGGCTCCTGCCCGCCGCCGAGCGCTGCCTCGCCTGGCTGCGCACCGTCGCGGAAGGGCGCGGCTACGTTCCCGATCCGGCCCCCGGCGGTCCGTACCGCTGCGAGACCCAGGCCCACGCCCACCGCGCCGCCCTCCTCGGCGCCGAACTCCTCGACGCCTGCGGCCGCCCCGGCGCCGCCGGGTGGCGGCAGTGGGCCGCCGAGCTGCGCGAGCGCTTCCGCGCCGACTTCTGGACCGAGGACGCCGCCGGCGGCAGACCCGCGGCGGCCCTCACCGCCGACGGCCGCCCGCTCACCCACCTCGGCGGTGCCGCCGCCCACCTCCTGCCCACCGCCTCGGACACCCTCCTGCGCGGCCCCGACCTCAGCGGCCCCGGCCCTGCCGATCCCGGCCCTGCCGATCCCGGCCCTGCCGATCCCGGCCCTGCCGATCCCGGTACCGGCCCGAGCGCCGCCGCCGACACCGCCGTTGACCCGGTCGCCGCCCCGGGCGACGGCCCCGGCCGTCCGCCGACGGCCGCCGTACCCGCCCCCGGCCTCCTCGACAGCACCCAGACCGGTCAGCTCGCCCGCCTCCTCGCCAGCCCCGCCCTCGACTCCGGCTGGGGCCTGCGCAGCCTCGGCGCCGCCGAGCCCGGCTTCAACCCCTTCGGCCACCGCGCCGGCGCCGTGCACGTCCACGAGACCGCCGTCGCTGTCGCCGGCCTCTTCGCCGCCGGCTACGACAAGGAGGCCGGCGCCCTCCTCCGCGGACTCCTCGACGCCGCCGGCCACTTCGGCCACCACCTGCCCGAGATGTACGCAGGCGACCAGCGCACGGCGGGCGGCGCGCCTCTCCCGCACCCGGCCGCCTGCCGCCCGTCCGCGGTCGCGGCCGCCGCCGGCGTGCACGTCCTCACCGCGCTCGCCGGCCTCGCCCCCGACGTCCCGGGCGGTACGGTCTCCGCCCGCCCGCCCGGCACGGCCCCGCTGGGCGCGCTCCAGCTGACCGGCTGGCGGCTGGCCGGCGAGCCGTTCGCGGTACGGGTCAGCCGGCTCGGCCACGCCGTCGTCGAGGAAGCCGCCCCCGGTCTCCAACTCGGGTCCTGAAACGGCGCCCCGGCCGCCGGCCCAGGGGGATCGCCGTGGGCACCGGCCCCGGCGAAACGGCCCTCGCGCCCAGGCCCGGGTCGGCCGAAAGGAGGGCGCCGGGCACCGTCCGGCGGCGCGGGCGGCGGCTCGCCGCGGTGCCCCGGCAACCGGAGGGTCCGGATCTCGCCCGTCTCCGCACGAAGTCCTGATTATCGTCAGGCAGACGACTATGATCCCCGCCATGCCCCCCTACGAGCCGTCCGCCTACCCGCCGTTCGCCGTCACCGTCGACCTGGTCGTGCTCACGGTGCGCCGGCACGCGCTGAGCGCGCTGATCGTCCGCCGCGGCGAGGCCCCCTTCCAGGGGCGGTGGGCGCTGCCGGGCGGATTCGTACGGGCGGAGGAGGACCTGGCCGAGGCGGCGGCCCGTGAACTGGCCGAGGAGACCGGTCTGCACGCGCACGGCCCGGTGGCGGAGGACGCCCCCGCGTACGCCGCGCACCTCGAACAGCTCGCCACGTACGGCGATCCCAAGCGCGACCCCCGGATGCGCGTGGTGAGCGTCGCCCACCTCGTGCTGGCCCCGGACCTCCCCGCGCCGCGCCCCGGCGGCGACGTCGGCGGCGCCCGCTGGGCGCCGGTCGGGACCCTCGTCGGCCCCTCCTCCGACGACGCGCCCGAGGGGCCGCCGCTGGCCTTCGACCACCGCCGGATCCTGGCCGACGGAGTGGAGCGGGCCCGGTCGAAGATCGAGTACTCGTCGCTGGCCACCGCCTTCTGCCCGCAGGAGTTCACGGTGGGGGAGCTGCGCCGGGTGTACGAGGCGGTATGGGGCGTGGCACTCGATCCCCGCAACTTCCACCGCAAGGTCACCGGCACCCCCGGCTTCCTGCTGCCCACCGGCGGCACCACCACCCGCCAGGGCGGCCGGCCCGCCCAGCTCTTCCAGGCCGGCGGCGCGACGATCCTCAACCCGCCGATGCTGCGCCCCGAGGTCTGACCGCCCGGGCCGCACCCCGCACCCCGCACCACCCGCGCCCCGGGCTCGCCCGCGACCCCGTCCTCCCGCGCCGGCACCCTCCCACGCCCGGCCATACGCCCGTACGACCACACATCCGCGACGCCGCACCGCGTCCGGGCGGGAAATCCCCGGTCCGGCGTGGCTCCTGCGCAATCATCCCTATATGTCGGAAATCAACCGATTCCGGGAGGCGCTGTGATCCAGGCCGTCGGACTCACGAGCAGGCCCCGCGGCGGCCGTCCGCCCGCCGTGCGCGACCTCACGTTCGAGGCCGAGGCGGGCACCGTCACTGCGCTGCTCGGCGAGCCGGGCGCGGGCAAGACCGCCGCGCTGCGCCTCATGCTCCAGCTGGACGGCGGCCGGGGCGTCACGCTCTACGACGGCCGCCCGCTGAGCCGGCTCCCCGCCCCCGCCCGCGAGGTCGGGGCCGTGCTCGGCGACGTCGCCGGCCACCCCGCCCGCACCGTCCTCGCCCACCTGCGCATGCTCGCCGCCGCCGTCGGCGTCCCCGCGGCCCGCGCCGACGCCCTCCTCACGCACGTCGGTCTGGACGCGCTCGCCGACGACCGGCTCGACGCCCTCTCGCTCAGCATGGACCGCCGCCTCGGCCTCGCCACCGCGCTCCTCGGCCAGCCGCACTCCCTGCTGCTCGACGACCCCGTACGCGATCTGCCGCGCCGCGAGGCGGCGTTCTACTACGCGCTGCTGCGCGAACTGGCCGCCGCCGGCGTCTGCGTCGTGCTCGCCACCGCCCAGCCGCGCGTCGCCGCCCGCTTCGCCGACCGGGTGCTGACGCTGCGCGCCGGCCGGCTCGTCGCCGACGAGGACGCCGAGGAGTTCGCCCGGCTGCGGCTGCGCCCCTGCGTGATCATCAGAACGCCGCAGGCCGAGCGGTTCGCCAGCTATCTCACGCGGCAGGCCAGCACCCCGGAGCGGCGCATCGAGGTGGTGCGCCGGGACGGCGGCGCCCTCGCCGTCTACGGGACCGACAGCGCGGCCGTCGGCGAGCTGGCGTACCGCAACGGCATCCTGCTGCACCAACTCACCTCCTCCTCCCACGAGTCCGTACTCGCCGGCGCCCCGGGAGCCCCCGCCGCAACCGCCACGGCCACACTAGAGCCCGGCACCGACACCGCCCCGGACGCCGCCGGCCACGCCGCCGACCACGCCCCCGACCACGCGGACACCGGCCCCCGCGCGGACGCCGCCCCCGAGCCCGCGGACCCCCGCGCCGCCGCCCCCCGCCCCGCCTCCGACGACGCCCCCCTCGCCGGCCCGCTCCGCCGCCGCTGGCTCCCCGGCCCCGCCCACCCCCTGCGCTACGAGCTGCGCCGCACCACCTCCGGCTCCCGGCTGCCCCGCGTCGCGGCCGCCGCCACCCTCGCCGCCTCCGTCGCCGGCGCCGCCGTCCTGGCGCGCTCCGCCGGCGGCTCCGCCGTCGCCGACGACCCCGCCGTCCGCATGCTCACCGGCTGGGCCCCGGTCCTGCCGCTGCCGCCCGCCGCGATCGGCGCCGGGCTGCTCGGCGCGTACGCCTTCGGCCAGGAGTTCAGCTTCCCCTCCCTCACCCCCGCGGTCGGCGCCGTGCCGCGCCGCCTCGGGCTGCTCTTCGCCAAGCTCGCCGTGAGCACGGCCGTGGCGCTCCTGCTCTTCGTCGCCGTCCTGCTCGCGGACGCCACCGCGCTGCTCGTGCTCTTCGGGGACGTCGTGGACATGCCCGCGGACGGCGGCCTGCAACTGCTGAGCTGGGCGGGCGTGACGGTGGGCTGCGCGTGGACGGGGGTGCTGGCCGCGGGGCTGTTCACGTCGGCGTCGCTGGGGCTGGCCGCCGTGCTCACCGTGCCCGTCGCGGTCGCGCCCGGGGTGCACGCGCTCGCCGGGACCGGCGCGGTGCGCCGCCTCGGGGAACTCCCGTTGCAGCTCATGCGCGTGCTGCACATCCCGTGGCCGGACGGCGGACCGGATCTCGGCGGCGTCTTCGACGCGTCCGTCCAACCCTTCGGACACGCGCTGGCGTTGTCCCTCGGCGCTCTGCTGGGCGCGTACGTCCTCACCGCGGGCCGCGCCCGCTCCCTGGGGCGGGCCCTGGGGCGGAGCGGGTGTCCGAGTTTCGTACGGAGGGTTTTCAACTCCCCCGGTGATTAGCCGGTTTCCCGCCGGTTTGCTGCCCGGACCGCGTCAATGGAGGGGCGCTGGGCGATCACCCTTTCGTGTGCTTTTCACCAAAGCCCTCAAGGCGGCCGGGAGGGCCGCCGACAAAGGATTCGTGAGTACCCTTGCGCAGACCATGATGACGGCCCGTTCCTCCGAGTCCGGCTTCGCCGGCCACGGGGATCTCGACCGCTACCCGTACGCGGACGGCCATGCGGCCCCCGCTCCCGCCGCCCCCGTCCCCCCGGCCGCCGCCCCCGGCCCCGCCGCGCCGGCCGCACCCGCGCCGGCCGCGTGGGACACCGGGGACGCGGAGATCGGCCGCGTCGGCCGCCGCGCGGCGACCAGCCGGGGCCGTGGGCTCCACGGCCAACTCGTCCAGCAGCTCGGCCAGATGATCGTCTCCGGCGATCTGGGCGCCGACCGTCCGCTCGTGCCCGAGGAGATCGGGCAGCGCTTCGAGGTCTCGCGCACGGTGGTGCGCGAGTCCCTGCGCGTGCTGGAGGCCAAGGGCCTCGTCAGCGCCCGCCCCAACGTCGGCACCCGCGTCCGCCCGGTCAGCGACTGGAACCTCCTCGACCCGGACATCATCGAGTGGCGGGCCTTCGGCCCGCAGCGCGAAGACCAGCGCCGGGAGCTGTGCGAGCTGCGCTGGACGATCGAGCCGCTGGCCGCCCGGCTCGCGGCCGGGCACGGCCGCGGCGCCGTCCAGCAGCGGCTGACGGACATGGCCGAGATCATGAGCCACTCGCTGGTGCAGGGTGACACGGTCACGTTCGCCCGCGCCGACGCCGAGTTCCACGCGCTGGTCCTGCAGGTCGCCGGGAACCGGATGCTGGAGCACCTGGCCGGCGTGGTCACCGCGGCGCTGCAGGTCTCCGGCGGTCCCGCGGGCGGCTGCGACCGCCCGAGCGAGGCGGCCGTGGGCCACCACGTGCACATCGTGGAGGCGCTCGGCAGCGGCGACGGCGCCGCCGCCGAGTCGGCCATGCGGCAGCTGCTCGCGGTGCACGCCGAGATCGGCGCGGGCGAACGTGTCGTGCCGGCGCCGCGCGAGCACTGACGGCCCCCGCGCACACCGACGACGGGGTACGGGCGCGCGGCAGCGGCCGCGCGCGCCCCGTCGGTACGGGCACCGACACCGCCGCCGCCCCCCGAACAGGGGACGGCGGCGTCGTGCTCCGGCCGGACGCGGGATCCCCCGGGCCCGTACGCGCCGCTCCCCGGCCGGTACGCCCCCCGGCACCCGCGCCCCCGCCCGCGCGTCCCCGCCCACGTCCCCGCGCCACCGGCCCCCCGCGTCACCCGTACGCCCCGGCCCACCCCGTGTGCCCCAGTCAGCCGACGGGCGCACGACACCCCGCGCACGGGCGCCCACGCGCCCCCCCGGCCGCCCGGACGGGCGGGCGCCCGCCCGGCTGCTTTCGTGCGGCCGGCCCGGTGGCGGTAGATTGTGACCTGGGCCACGTGGATTGGGCGTAACGCTGTGCGGGAAAGCGCGATGACCTAAGAGGTGGTGGCGCGCGTACCGCGGTTCCGCCTCTACGCCGGTGGTCCATCCCCGCCGCCGGTCATTACCCATCGTTTCGAGAGGTTGTTCGTGTCGGCCAGCACATCCCGTACGCTCCCGCCGGAGATCGCCGAAGCTGAGTCCGTGATGGCACTCATCGAGCGGGGGAAGGCCGAAGGGCAGATCGCCGGTGATGACGTGCGTCGTGCCTTCGAGGTTGACCAGATTCCGCCTACCCAGTGGAAGAGTGTCCTGCGCAGCCTCAACCAGATCCTCGAAGAGGAGGGTGTGACACTGATGGTCAGTGCCGCAGAGGCGCCCAAGCGCACCCGCAAGAGCGTGCCGGCGAAGACCCCGGCGAAACGGACCGCCACCAAGGCGGTCGCCAAGCAAGCCGTCCCCGCCAAGACCGCGACGAAGAAGCCGACGGCCACGGTCGCGGCGCACGCGGTCCAGGAGGCCCCCATGGACGATCCGGTGCCCGCGGGCCTGGGCGACCCGGCGGACGAGCCGGAGAAAAAGGCCGCCGCGAAGAAGACCACCGCCAAGAAGACGGCCGCCCGCAAGCCCGCGGCGAAGAAGGCGGCCCCGGCCAAGAAGGCCGCCGCCCGCAAGCCCGCGGAGAAGGACGGCGAGGCCGTCGTGGCCGAGGGCCCCGAGGACGTGCCGCCGGAGAAGGACGAGCAGCCGCCCGCCGAGGCCGAGGCGGAGGGCTTCGTGCTCTCCGACGAGGACGAGGACGACGCCCCCGCCCAGCAGGTCGCCGCCGCCGGTGCCACCGCCGACCCGGTCAAGGACTATCTGAAGCAGATCGGCAAGGTGCCCCTGCTCAACGCCGAGCAGGAGGTGGAGCTCGCCAAGCGCATCGAGGCCGGGCTCTTCGCCGAGGACAAGCTGGCCGCCGCCGACAAGCTGGCGCCCAAGCTCCGCCGCGAGCTGGAGATCATCGCCGAGGACGGCCGCCGCGCCAAGAACCACCTGCTGGAGGCCAACCTCCGCCTCGTGGTCTCGCTCGCCAAGCGCTACACCGGCCGCGGGATGCTCTTCCTGGACCTCATCCAGGAGGGCAACCTGGGCCTGATCCGGGCCGTCGAGAAGTTCGACTACACCAAGGGCTACAAGTTCTCCACGTACGCAACCTGGTGGATCCGGCAGGCGATCACGCGCGCGATGGCCGACCAGGCCCGCACCATCCGCATCCCGGTGCACATGGTCGAGGTCATCAACAAGCTCGCCCGCGTGCAGCGCCAGATGCTTCAGGACCTGGGCCGCGAGCCCACGCCGGAGGAGCTGGCCAAGGAGCTGGACATGACCCCGGAGAAGGTCATCGAGGTCCAGAAGTACGGCCGCGAGCCGATCTCCCTGCACACTCCGCTGGGCGAGGACGGCGACAGCGAGTTCGGCGACCTCATCGAGGACTCCGAGGCGGTCGTCCCGGCCGACGCGGTCAGCTTCACCCTGCTGCAGGAGCAGCTGCACTCCGTCCTCGACACGCTCTCCGAGCGCGAGGCGGGCGTGGTCTCCATGCGCTTCGGGCTCACCGACGGGCAGCCCAAGACCCTCGACGAGATCGGCAAGGTCTACGGCGTCACGCGGGAGCGCATCCGCCAGATCGAGTCCAAGACCATGTCGAAGCTGCGGCACCCGTCGCGCTCCCAGGTGCTGCGCGACTACCTGGACTGAGGTGCGGGGCGCGCCCTGCTGACTGAGGCTGAGTGGAACGACCACGTGCAGCCTCACGTCGCCAGGGAGCCCCCATGCGCCTGTGTCCACGCTCGATCGTCGCCGCCGCCGTCGCCGTGCTGCTGCCTGCGGCCGTGCTCGGGCAGGCGCCGCCGGCGGCGGCGGACGGTGTGGTGGTCGGCGGGCGGCCGGTGAGCATCGACGACAGCCCCTGGACCGTCGCGCTGACCAGCCGGAAGCTCTTCGGCGACGAGCGGTCCGGGCAGTTCTGCGCGGGCGTGCTGGTGTCCCCCGAGGTCGTGCTGACGGCCGCGCACTGCCTGGCCGAGGAGACCCTCGGCGTGCCGTGGAGCGAGGTCGGCGACCTGGCGGTGGTGGCCGGCCGCGGGGACCTCGCGAGCACCGCCGGGCGGGAGGCGGCCATCGAGCGGGTGTGGGTGAACCCCGACTACGACAGCTGGACGAACGCCGGCGACCTGGCCGTCCTGCGCCTCAAGAGCCCGGCCGGCGCCGGGGGCTTCCTGAAGCTGGCGGCCGAGCCGGACGACCCGGCGTACGAGCCGGGGTCGCCGGCCCGCGTCTACGGCTGGGGCGACACCGAGGGCGACGCCAGCTACCCGACGGCGCTGCACGCCGCGGACGTCGAGGTGCTCCCGGACGCGGCCTGCGAGCGGGCCTACCCGGGCAGCCCCGACGGCCGCTACCTGGCGGCGTCCATGGTCTGCGCCGGGCTGATGCGCGGCGGCCGGGACGCCTGCCAGGGCGACAGCGGCGGCCCGCTGGTCGTACGGGGCCGGCTGGTGGGCCTGGTCTCGTGGGGGGAGGGCTGCGGGGAGAAGGGCCGCCCGGGGGTCTACACGCGCATCTCCGCGGTCGTGGAGGCCGTCAGGGAGCACCGGGGCGGGTGAGGCGCCCGGAGGCCGTCCAGCTACGGCCCACGGCCGCACCGGGCCGGGGAGCCGTCCGGAACCGGTCGGGAGCGGGCCAGGAACGGACCGGGAACGGGCCGGGAGGGCGCCGGGGCGGCCGGGGGAGCGGACCGTCCGGGGCCGGGGCGACGGGCCCCGAAAACCGACGAGGCGGCCACCCCTGCACGGGGTGACCGCCGGTGTCCGGCCCGGGACCGGACGAGGCTCGTCGGGCTGACGTCGGCGCGTCAGCGTTCGTCGGCGGTTGCCGACGCCGGAGTGGCCTGCAGCCGCTCCGTCTCGTCCTGTATCTCGGCCGCGATCTTCTTGAGCTCCGGCTCGAACTTACGGCCGTGGTGCGCGCAGAAGAGCAGGTCGCCGCCGCTCGTCAGGACAACGCGCAGGTAGGCCTGGGCACCGCAGCGGTCGCACCGGTCGGCGGCCGTCAGCGGGCTTGCGGGAGTCAGAACAGTAGTCACGTCGCCTCTTCTCTAGCTCGACGAGCTGTCGTACCAGGGTCAACATCCAACCGGGCCGAAAACGTTCCCGCTCGTGGTCCACAATCGGGAAAGCCTTCGTGACCAGGCCCGATGTCGCCAGGTGGCGGCGGATGAGCCGTAGTGCTTGTCGTGCTTGTGCCGTATTGAGCGCCTTTGGTCCTTTTTGACCTCCCCGGCTGGGTTGCCGGTTGTTCATGAGGACGTGCCCGGAGCCTAAATGGTTCATGCGCGTAAGGGAACGTGATAAACGAATCACCCCTCTGAGGGATCGAACATGCACTCGAAACGGGACTAGTATCGACTCACATGCGGGTGGCTGCGTACCGGCTCTATAGAGCCTCGGTACCCTCTGACCGGCAGATGAGGCCCGCCACCGCCACCCGGGCCCGAATTCAGCGAGGAGCGAACTGAGTGACCGCCGACACGTCCGTGCCGTCCGTGCTGGCCGCCGCCGAGCGCGACGGCTCCAATTACACCGCGCGGCACCTGCTCGTGCTGGAGGGCCTGGAGGCCGTCCGCAAGCGCCCCGGCATGTACATCGGCTCCACCGACAGCCGCGGCCTCATGCACTGCCTGTGGGAGATCATCGACAACTCCGTCGACGAGGCCCTCGGCGGGTACTGCCGGAACATCGAGGTCCTGCTCGCCGCCGACGGCTCCGTGCAGGTCGACGACGACGGCCGCGGCATCCCCGTCGACGTCGAGCCGAAGACCGGCCTGTCCGGCGTCGAGGTCGTCATGACCAAGCTGCACGCCGGCGGCAAGTTCGGCGGCGGCGCGTACGCGGCCTCCGGCGGGCTGCACGGCGTCGGCGCCTCCGTGGTCAACGCGCTGTCCGCCCGGCTCGACGTCGAGGTCGACCTCTCCAGCCGGACGCACGCGATGAGCTTCCGCCGCGGCGTCCCCGGCCGGTTCGACGGCAAGGGCCCCGACGGCTCCTTCGAGCCGGCCAGCGGCATGACCAAGGGCAAGAAGATCCCCAAGACCAGGACCGGCACCCGCGTCCGCTTCTGGCCGGACCGGCAGATCTTCCTCAAGGACGCCGCGCTCTCGATCGACGACCTGCACGCGCGCGCCCGCCAGACCGCCTTCCTCGTCCCCGGCCTCGCGCTCGTCGTGCGCGACGAGCGCTCCGCCGACAAGGGCGAGCACACCCGGGAGACCTTCCGCTACGACGGCGGGATCAGCGAGTTCTGCGAGTTCCTCGCCCCCGACCGGCCGGTCTGCGACGTGCTGCGGCTGGCCGGGCAGGGGTCCTTCAAGGAGACCGTCCCGGTGCTCGACGACCGCGGGCACATGACGCCCACCGAGGTCAGCCGCGACCTCGGCGTCGACATCGCGCTGCGCTGGGGCACCGGGTACGACACCACGATCCGCTCCTTCGTCAACATCATCGCCACCCCCAAGGGCGGCACCCACGTCACCGGCTTCGAGCGCTCCCTGACCCGCACGGTCAACGACGCCCTGCGCGGTCTGAAGCTGCTGCGCGTCGCCGAGGACGACATCGTCAAGGACGACGCCCTGGAGGGCCTGACCGCGGTGGTCACGGTCCGGCTCGCCGAGCCGCAGTTCGAGGGCCAGACCAAGGAGGTCCTGGGCACCTCGGCGGCGTCCCGGATCGTCGCGCAGGTCGTCGCCAAGGAGCTGAAGGCGTTCCTGACCTCCACCAAGCGGGACGCCAAGCAGCAGGCCCGCGCGGTGCTGGAGAAGGCCGTGGCGGCGGCCCGCACCCGGATCGCCGCCCGGCAGCACAAGGAGGCGCAACGCCGCAAGACCGCGCTGGAGTCCTCCTCGCTGCCCGCCAAGCTGGCGGACTGCCGCAGCGACGACGTGGACCGCTCCGAGCTGTTCATCGTCGAGGGCGACTCCGCGCTGGGCACGGCGAAGCTCGCGCGCAACTCCGAGTTCCAGGCGTTGCTGCCGATCCGCGGCAAGATCCTCAACGTCCAGAAGGCGTCGGTCGCGGACATGCTGAAGAACGCCGAGTGCAGCGCGATCATCCAGGTGATAGGGGCCGGCTCGGGGCGGACGTTCGACATCGACCAGGCGCGCTACGGCAAGGTGATCTTCCTCGCCGACGCGGACGTCGACGGCGCGCACATCCGCACCCTGCTGCTCACCCTCTTCCAGCGCTACATGCGCCCGATGGTCGAGGAGGGCCGGGTCTTCTCCGCGGTGCCGCCGCTGCACCGCGTCGAGCTGGTCCAGCCCAGGAAGGGCCAGGACAAGTACATCTACACGTACTCGGACAACGAGCTGCGCGAGACCCTGCTCGACCTGCAACGGAAGGGCACCCGCTTCAAGGACTCCATCCAGCGCTACAAGGGCCTCGGCGAGATGGACGCCGACCAGCTCGCCGAGACCACGATGGACCCGCGGTACCGCACGCTGCGGCGGATCAACATCAGCGACCTGGAGGCCGCCGAGCAGGTGTTCAACCTGCTGATGGGCAACGAGGTCGCCCCCCGCAAGGAGTTCATCACCAACTCGGCGGCCACCCTGGACCGTTCGCGGATCGACACCTGAGCCGCCCCGGCCCGGGATCGGGCCGGGGCAGGCGCTCCTTCGGGTGGGGGGGTGAGGTCGGCGGTCCGGCCGCGCGGGGCGCAGCGGGCTAGGTACGCAGCCAGACCGCCGTGTCCTGCGGCAGCCGGCCCTCGTCCAGAGGGCCGCTGCCGATCAGGACGGCGTGGTGGGCCGGGAGCGGCGCCGGCTCCGCGGCCAGGTTGACGACGCAGACGAAGTCGCCCGACCGGGCGAAGGACAGCACGCCGTCCGGCGCGTCGAGCCAGCGCATCGGCCCGTCGCCGAGCCCCGGCTCGGCGCGCCGCAGCCGCAGCGCCTCGCGGTACAGCCGCAGCATCGAGCCCGGGTCGTCCTCCTGGCGCTCGACGGCGTACGTGCCCCAGCCCGCCGGCTGCGGCAGCCACGGCTCCGCCGCCGGTGCGCCCCCGCCCCCGTCCGCGGTCTCGCTGAAGCCGTACGCCGCCCCGCCGTCCGCGCGCCAGGGCAGCGGCACCCGGCAGCCGTCCCGGCCCGGGTCGCGGCCCTCGGAGCGGAAGTGCATCGGGTCGACGATGCGGTCCCGCGGCACCTCCGCCTCCGGCAGGCCCAGCTCCTCGCCCTGGTAGAGGTAGACGGAGCCGGGCAGGGCGAGCGAGAGCAGCGCCGCGGCGCGCGCTCTGCGGGTGCCGCGCACGGGGTCGGTCGGGGTGCCGAAGCGCTTGGCGGCGAAGTCGAAGCCGGTGCCCGGGCCGGCGTCGTCGCGGCCGTAGCGGGTGACCGTGCGGGTCACGTCGTGGTTGCACAGCACCCAGGTCGCGGGCGCGCCGACCGGCGCGTGGTATTCGAGGGTGGTGTCGATGGACTCGCGCAGCGCGGCGGCGTTCCAGGGGCGGGCGAGGAAGTCGAAGTTGAAGGCGGTGTGCAGCTCGTCGGGGCGCAGGTAGCGGGAGAAGCGCTCCGGCTCGGGCACCCACAGCTCGCCGATGAGCACGCCGTCGTACTCGTCGGCGATGGCCCGCCAGGAGCGGTAGATCTCGTGGAGTTCGTCGCGGTCGACGTAGGGGTTCGGCTCGCCGCGCGGGTCGTTCTCGTCCCAGTCGGGCAGCGCGGGGTCCTTGGCGAGCAGGGCGGCGGAGTCGATGCGTACGCCCGCCGCGCCGCGCTCGAACCAGAAGCGCAGCACCTCCTCGTGCTCGCGGCGCACCGCCGGGTGGGCCCAGTTGAGGTCCGGCTGCCGCTCGGAGAACAGGTGGAGGTACCAGTCGCCGTCGGCGTGCCGGGTCCAGCTCTCGCCGTTGAACTGCGAGGGCCAGTCGTTCGGCGGCAGCTCGCCGCTCTCGCCGCGGCCGGGGCGGAAGTGGAACAGCTCGCGCTCCGGGCTGCCGGGCCCGGCGGCCAGCGCGGCGCGGAACCAGGGGTGGGCGTCGGAGACGTGGTTGGGCACGATGTCGACGATCGTGCGGATGCCGAGGGCGCGGGCCTCGGCGATCAGCTTCTCGGCCTCGTCGAGGGTGCCGAACGCCGGGTCGATGGCCCGGTAGTCGGCGACGTCGTAGCCGCCGTCGGCCATCGGCGAGACGTACCACGGGGTGAACCAGATGGCGTCCACGCCCAGCTCGGCGAGGTACGGGAGCCGGCCGCGGACCCCGGCGAGGTCGCCGGTGCCGTCGCCGTCGCCGTCGGCGAAGCTGCGTACGTAGACCTGGTAGATGGCGGCGTCACGCCACCAGCTGCTATCCGACACTGAATCCCTCACAGGAAATCCCTACTGGTTCAGGAAGAGGGGCCCGTCCCGTCAGCCCTTGAGGCTGCCGCTGGTCAGGCCGTGCATGATGTTGCGCTGGAAGACGAGGAAGATCACCAACGTGGGCACCGAAGCGATCGCCAGCGCGGCGATGAGCTGGTTCTCCGGCACGCTCTTGGCGAGCGAGTAGATGCCGACGTTGAGCGTCTGCTTCGACGGGTCGGGCAGGGTGAGCATCGGCCAGAGGAAGTCCTTCCACACGGCGACGACCGCGAAGATCGAGACGACGCCGAGGATCGGCCGGGACATCGGCAGGACGATGGAGCGCAGGGTGCGCATCGGCGACGCGCCGTCCATGGCGGCGGCGTCCATCAGCTCCCGGGGGATGGAGTCGAAGAAGCGCTTGAGCAGGAAGATGTTGAAGGCGTTGGTGACCGCCGGCAGCCAGATCACCCACGGCGAGTTGATGAGGTTGCGCTCCACCAGCGGCACGTCGAGCACGGTGAGGTACTGCGGTACGACGAGGACGGTGGCCGGGATCATCAGCGTCGCGAGCATCGCGCCGAGGATGACCTTGCCCAGCACCGGGCGGAGCTTGGACAGCGAGTACGCCGCGGCCACGTCGAAGACGAGCATGAAGGCCAGCGCCCCGAAGGCGTACACGCAGGTGTTGAGGAGCAACTGGGCGAGGTCCAGCACGCTCCACGCCTCGGAGTAGTTCTCCGGCTGCACCTCGCCCGGCACGAGCGTCGGCGGGGTCTGCGCGAACTCCTGGGTGGTCTTCAGCCCGCTGGTCGCCATCCAGTACAGCGGCCCGATGAACACCAGCGTGAAGACCACCATGACCAGGGTGAACGCGCCCCAGTACAGGGCCTTTCCGCGCGGCCTGGCCAGCGCCGCCGGCGAGATCAGCGTCCTTTGTGATTCGGCCATCCGATAACTCCCGGCTTCAGTCTTCGCTGCCGCGGTCGAGGCGGACGAACGCGGCGGAGAAGACGGCGAGCACCAGCATCAGGACGACCCCGAGGGCCGCCGCGCTGCCGTAGTTGTTGAAGGTGAAGGCGTACTGGTAGATGAGCTGGACGACGGTCAGCGTCGAGTTCTCCGGGCCGGCGCCGCCGGTGAGCAGGAACGGCTCCACGAAGACCTGCATCGTGGCGATGATCTGCATCAGCAGCATCAGCGACAGGATGAGCCGGGTCTGCGGGATGGTGACGTGCCAGATCTTGCGGAACAGCCCGGCGCCGTCCAGCTCGGCGGCCTCGTACAGCTCGCCCGGGATGCCTTGCAGCGCGGCCAGGTAGATGAGCGTGGCGGCGCCCATGTTCATCCACGTGGCGGCGATGACGACGGACAGCATCGCGGTGTCGCTGGACTGGAGCCAGTCCTGCGCGGGCAGGCCGAAGGTCTCCAGGATGCGGTTGAAGAGGCCGTAGCCCGGGTCGTAGAAGTACTTGAACAGCAGCACGGACGCGACCGGCGGGAGCATCACCGGCAGGTAGACCAGGACCCGCAGGTACGCGCGGCCGTGCCGGAACTCGTTCAGCACGATCGCGACCGCGAACGGCACGGCGAAGCCGAGGAGCAGCGCGAGCCCGGTGAAGAGGAACGTGTTGCGCCACGCCTCCCAGAAGGCGGGGTCGTTGAAGATGTAACTGAGGTTCGACCAGCCCGCCCAGACGGTCTCGCCGTCCTCGTTCTTCTGGAAGGCCAGGATGAACTCCCTGACCATCGGATACCAGGAGAAGAGCGAGAAGCACAGCACGGCGCCGATGAGGAAGCCGTGGGCGGTCAGGTTGCGGCGCAGCGCGCGGCCGAAGTCCCCGCCGCGGGCGCGCCGGTGGCCGGCGGGCCGCCCCGCGGGCGGGGCGGCCTTCCGGGAGATCGTGGGCGCCGCCATGGTCACTGGTTCGCGAGGACCTGGTTGACCTGGTCCTCCGCGGTGTCGAGCAGCTCGGCGGGGTCGGCGTCCTCGTTGGTGAGCACACTCGACATCACCGTGTCGAGGACCTTGTAGATCTCCTGGGCCTTGGGCGGCTCGGCGCGGCCGGGGACGGGGTTGTCGCGGAACGGCTTGAAGTTCTCGACCGGCATGGTGGAGTGCTCGGCGCGCAGCTTGTCGTCCTGCCGCTTGCTCTCGCCCTTCCAGAAGTCCGGCTGCGGCAGCCCGACGGGCAGCCCGTCGGCCTTCGTCCGCCCCCAGTCGAACTGGCCCTGGCCGGGGGTGAGGAACTTGAAGTTCAGCCAGGCGATCGCGGCCTTGATCTGGTCGGGCGAGCTGCCCTTCTTGATCAGGTAGTCGTTGCCGCCGAAGAGGGTCGCCTCGCCGCCGGGCATCGGGCCCATGCCGTAGTCGGCGTAGTCGCCGCCGAGCTGCTGGACCATGTACGTGATGTCGTCGGGCGCGGCGAGGAACATGCCGAGCTTGCCGGACGCCATCTGCTTCTGCAGGTCGCCCCACTTGAGGAGCTGGGTCTCGCCCATGCTGTCGTCCTCCCAGCGCATCGCGTGGAGGTTCTCGACGTATTCGCGGACGGTCTCGTCGTTGAACGCGGCCCGGGTCTGGTCCTCGGAGACGATGTCGCCGCCGAGGCCGTACACGGACGCGGTGAAGTGCCAGCCGCCGTTGTTGCCGGCGCTGTACTCGCCGAAGCCGCTGATGCCGTCGCCGAGGCCGGCGATGGCCTGGGCGGCCTCGCGGACCTCGTCCCAGGTCGTCGGCGGGTTGTCGGGGTCGAGGCCGGCCTCCTCGAACAGCTCGCGGTTGATCAGCAGGCCCATGGTGTAGTTGCTGGTCGGCAGCCCGTAGAGCTTGCCGTCCTGCCTGAGCACGTCGAGGACCTGCGGGTCGATGTCCTTCAGCGCCGGTACGGTCTCGTTGTTGACGTACGCGCTGATGTCGGCGGCGCCGTCGTTGTCCAGCACCTGCTGGAGGTCGGTGAAGTACGTGTAGAAGACGTCCGGCTGCGACTTGGCCTTGAGCATCGCCGTGAACCGCGGCGGCTCCAGGCAGGGGTCGGTCTGCTTCCCCTCGATCGTGACGTTCGGGTACTTCTTGTTGAACGCTTCGACGTCCTCGTTCCACTCCTTCAGCTCGGCCTTCTCGGCCGCCGGCGGCATGCAGTCGATCGTCAGGGTGACCTCGGTCTCCGGGTCCAGCGGGGCGGCGGCGTCGGCCGGATCGGCGGCCTCCTCCCCGCCCTCGTCGGAGCTGGAGGTGCCGCATGCGGCCACCAGCGCCAGGGCGGCGCTGAGGGCGATGGCGGCGCTGGTACGGCGGAACCCGGTCTGTCTCATCTCGGTGACCCCTCTGGGCAGGAGCGGGAAACCACGGCTGCACGCTGCCGTGGCGCGCCACACTCAATCACCGTCGACAGGACTCCGCAATATGTCGCGCGGAAGTTGCAAGAATGAGACTGGAAACTGAAGATCCGTCACCGTGCCGGGCCGGTGGAGCCGCGCACCACCAGCTCCGGCTCGAACAGCAGCTCGTCCGCGGCCACCGGGGCGCCGCCGATCTGCGCCGACAGCAGCTCGACGGCCGCCCGGCCCATCGACTCGATCGGCTGCCGCACGGTCGTCAGCGGCGGCGACGTGCAGTTCATGAACGCCGAGTCGTCGTAGCCCACCACCGACACGTCCCCCGGCACGTCCATGCCGCGCCGCCGCACCGCCCGGATCACCCCGAGCGCGAGCGGGTCGCTGGCGCACACGAAGCCCGTGACGCCGTCCTCCAGCATCCGCGTGGCGGCCGCCTGCCCGCTCTCCAGCGAGTACTGCGCCCGCGCCACCCGGGACGCCGGCAGCTCCAGCCCGGTCTGCCGGGCCAGCTCCTCGCCGGCCGCCAGCTTGCGGGCCGACGGCACGTGGTCGCCGGGGCCCAGCAGCATGCCGATCCGGCGGTGCCCGAGCGAGGCGAGGTGGCGCCACGCCTGCTCGACGGCGACGGCGTCGTCGCAGGAGACGCGGGGGAAGCCCAGGTCCTCGATGGCGGCGTTGATCAGCACCACCGGGATGCGGCGCTCGGCGAGCCTGCGGTAGTGCTCGTGCGGCGCGGCGGACTGGGCGTACTGGCCGCCGGCGAAGACCACGCCGGAGACCTGCTGCTGGAGCAGCAGGTCCACGTACGCGGCCTCGGAGACGCCGTTCTTCGTCTGCGTGCAGAGCACCGGGGTCAGGCCCAGCTGGGCCAGCGCGCCGCCGACCACCTCGCCGAGCGCGGGGAAGATCGGGTTCTGCAGCTCGGGGAGCACCAGCCCGACCAGGCGGGCGCGTTCGCCGCGCAGCTGCGTGGGCCGTTCGTAGCCGAGCACGTCGAGGGCCGACAGCACGGCCTGCCGGGTCGCCTCCGACACCCCGGGCTTGCCGTTCAGCACGCGGCTGACGGTGGCCTCGGAGACCCCCACCTTCTTGGCAACCTCAGCAAGTCGTCGAGTCATGACTGCAAGATTAGCGCAAGAAGCGCAAGCTATTTGCGGCGGGGAGGAGATTCCCGCCGTCGCCGGTCGCCGACGAGTCTCACAGCAGACGTGCCCGGACGGAAGCGGCCGCGCGGAACGCGGGTGGGGTGCCCGGGGTCACCGGGACGGACGGGCCGCGCGGGACGGGGCGTTGGAGAACGGTTAGGCTCACCTTCGTGAGTACGTGCGCGACCGCTTCCGGAGAGCTGGCCGAACCGCTCGCCGGGACCGCGGCCGTAGCGGTGACCTGGCTGCTGGTCGAGCAGCCCGGCCCGTGGGGGAACGAGGCGCTGCCCCAGAGCCACCTCGACCCCGACGTCGGCCGCGCGCTGGAGGAGCGGGCCGCGGGTACCGGCGTGCGCGTCGCCCTCATCCGCCGGCCCGGGCGGCACGCCGACGTCCGCCGCCCCGCCGGCGGCGCCGGCCGGTCCGCGGCCGACGGCGAGCGGTCCGCCGCCGACACCGGCCGGCGCGTGAGCCGCCGGGTCAGCCGCCGGGTCCTCGCCGCCCACACCGCCCCCGGCGGCACCTGGATCCGCGCCACCGAGGTCCGCGACCCCGCGGACCTCGCCGCACTCGACCTCGCCGCCCTCGGCCGCGGCGAGCACGCCGGCTTCGACGCCGCCCTCGGCGCCGGCACGTACCGCGGCGACCCTCCGGTCTTCGTCTGCACCAACGGCCGGCGCGACCGCTGCTGCGCGCTCCTCGGCCGCCCCCTCGCCGCCGCCCTCCACGCCGCCGGGGGCACCGAGACCTGGGAGATCACCCACATCGGGGGCCACCGCTTCTCGCCCACGCTGCTTCTCCTGCCGCACGGCTACGCCTACGGCCGCATGACCCCGCACGGCGTCAAGGAGGTCGTGGAGTCGCTCGCCTCCGGGCTGGTCGTCCCCGGGGGCTGCCGCGGGCGCTCGACCTGGGACCGGCCCGGGCAGGCGGCGGAGCTGGCGGTGCGCCGGGCGACCGGCGACTACGGCGCCGACGTGCTGCGGGTCGTACGCACCGAAGACGGCGCCGGGGACGGTGCCGGGGACGGTGCGGGGGACGGGGACCCGGCCGGGGACGGTGCCGGCTGGCGGGTGACCGTCGCGCACCGCGACGGCCGCCGCTGGGACGTGCCCGTCGCGGCCCGCGCCGCGGCGGTGGCGACGCCGGCGAGCTGCGGCGCCGCGCCGGTGACGCAGACCCACATGGCCGCGGGCGCGCCGCGGGCCCACTGAGCGGGACGGCGGCACGGTCCGTCGCTCGGGCCGAGCGGCTACCCTGGGGCGGGAGTGCGGGGAACAGCTTGGGTTCGAAGAGCGGGTTCGGGGGGTGCCCGCCGCGTCCGGGTCCGTTACGGTTCGCGCTCATGGGCGCAACGTCGACCGCACGCCGCCGCGAGCCCCGCGGCCCCGGCCGGCGGCTCGGCTGGCCGCGGCGGGTCTCGTCGCAGATCCTGCTCATGCAGCTGGCCCTCGCCACCGGCGTCACGCTCCTCGCCGCCGCGCTGTTCCTCGCGCCGTACAGCGCCGAGCTGGACCGGCAGGTGATGCGCCGCGCGCTGGCCATCGCGCAGAGCACCGCCGTCGAACCCGGCCTCGCCGAGGCCCTGCTGACCACCCCCGCCACCCCCGGCGGCCCCGTGCAGCGCCGCGCCGAGCGGATCCGGAAGGCCACCGGCGCCGAGTACGTCGTCGTGCTCGACAACCGCGGCGTGCGCTGGTCCCACACCCGGCCCGGGCGCGTCGGGCACCACGTCTCCACCGACCCGTCCGTCGCCCTGGCCGGCCGCGAGTGGATGGGCATCGACACCGGCACCATGGGCCGCACCGCCCGCGGCAAGGTGCCGCTCCACGACCGGGACGGCCGGATCGTCGGCGCGGTCTCCGTCGGCATCCCGTACGAGGGCGTGCGCGACCGGCTCATCGCCGCCGTGCCCGGCGTGCTCGCGTACGCGGGCGGCGCGCTGGCCGTCGGCGCGCTGGTCGCCTTCGCGCACTCCCGCCGGCTCCAGCGCCGCACCCGCGACCTCGCGTTCTCCGACATATCCGCCCTCCTCGACGAGCGCGAGGCCATGCTGCACGGCATCCGCGAGGGCGTCGTCGCGCTCGACGGCGCCGGGCGGCTGCGGCTGGTCAACGACGAGGCCGCCCGGCTGCTCGGCATCGACCCCGGGCACACCGGCCGGCCGCTGGACGACGTGCTGCGCCCGGGCCGCACCGCGGACGTGCTCGCCGGTCGGGTCGCCGGCTCCGACCTGCTGACCGTCAGCGACGGGCGGGTGCTCGTCGCCAACCGCATGCCCACCGCCGACGGCGGCGCCGTCGCGACGCTCCGCGACCGCACCGAGCTGGAGCAGCTCGGCCGCGAACTCGACTCCACCCGCGGCCTCATCGACGCGCTCCGCGCCCAGGACCACGAGCACGCCAACCACCTGCACATCCTCCTCGGGCTGCTGGAGCTGGGCATGACCGAGGAGGCCGTGGAGTACATCGCCGAGGCGGCCGGCGGGCACCGGGCCACCGCCGAGCAGGTCACCGGCCGGATCCGCGACCCGCTGCTGGCCGCCCTGCTCGTCGGCAAGGCGACCGTCGCCGCGGAGCGGGGCGTGACGCTGGCGCTGACCGGGGAGCTGCCGGACCGGGCGGTCGACCCGCGCGGGCTGGTCACCGTCGTCGGCAACCTCGTCGACAACGCGCTGGACGCGGCGACGGGTTCGCCGTCCCCGCGGGTCGAGGTGGACCTGCGGGCCGACGGCGACACGGTGCGGCTGCGGGTCGCCGACTCCGGGCCCGGGGTGCCGGCGGAGCGGCGGGAGCTGGTCTTCGCCGACGGCTGGACCACCAAGGAGCCCCCCGCGCACGGCAAGCGGGGCATCGGCCTCGCGCTCGTGCGGCGGCTCGCGGAGCGGCAGGGCGGCCGCGCGGAGGTCGGCGAGGGGCCGGGCGGGGGCGCGGAGTTCACCGTCGTGCTGCCGGAGGCGCTGGCGCCGGCCGCCGCCGGGCCCGTACCGGCGCGGCGGCCGTCGCCGCTGTAGCCCTGCGGCCCCGTAGCCGCCCTTACGCCGCGCCCGCCCCGGTCAGCGCCCGGACCTGGGTCTTCGCGTGCCGTACGGGATCGGCGGGCTCCCGGGACGTGACCGTGCCCAGCCAGCCCGCCAGGAAGCCCAGCGGCACCGACACCAGCCCCGGGTTCCGCAGCGGGAAGACCTGGAAGTCCACGCCGGGGAGGAGCGCGTCCGGAGTGCCCGAGACCACCGGGGAGACCGCCACCAGCAGCACCGCCGGGCCGAGCCCGCCGTACAGCGCCCACAGCGCGCCGCGTGCGGTGAAGCGGCGCCAGAAGAGGGCGTAGAGGAGCACCGGCAGGTTCGCCGAGGCCGCGACCGCGAACGCGAGCCCCACCAGGAACGCCACGTTCAGGTCCCGGGCCAGCAGCCCGAGGCCGATGGCGAGCGCCCCGACGACCGCCGCGGCCACCCGCGCCACCGCCACCTCGCCCGGCCCGCCGGCGGCCCCGCTCCGCCCCGTACGGCCCGCGCGGGAGCGGCGCACCGTCGCGTACAGGTCGTGCGCCACCGACGCCGACGAGGCCAGCGTGATCCCCGCGACCACCGCCAGGATCGTCGCGAACGCCACCGCCGCCACCACCGCGAAGAGAACCGTTCCGCCGGTCGAGGCCGCGCCGCCCCCGAGGTCGAGCGCCAGCAGCGGCACCGCCGTGTTGCCCGAGGGGTCGCCGGCGCGCACCGCGGCGCCGCCGACCAGCGCCGCGGCGCCGAAGCCGAGCACGATCGTCATCAGGTAGAAGCCGCCGATCAGCCCGATCGACCAGACCACCGAGCGGCGGGCGGAGGTGGCCGTGGGCACGGTGGAGAAGCGGGCCAGGATGTGCGGCAGGCCCGCGGTGCCGAGGACGAGCGCGACGCCGAGGCTGAGGAAGTCCAGCCGGTCGGCGAGCCCGTCGCCGTACGCCAGGCCGGGCGCCAGGAAGTCGGGGCCGTGGCCGCTGCGTTCGGCCGCGGCGTCGAGCAGCGCGCCGGGGTCGCCGTGGAAGCGCAGCAGCACCAGCGCGGTGAGCGTGGCCGCCCCGGCCAGCAGCAGCACCGCCTTGACGATCTGGATCCAGGTCGTCGCGCGCATCCCGCCGACCACGACGTACGTCACCATCAGCGCGCCGACGCCCGCGACCGCCGCGGTGCGTGCGCCGGTGCCGCTGCCGCCGGCCAGCAGCGCCACCAGGCTGCCCGCCCCGACCATCTGGGCGACGAGGTACAGCACGGAGACCGTCACCGATGACACGCCCGCCGCGAACCGCACCGGCGGGTGGCGCAGCCGGGAGGCGACGACGTCGGCGAGGGTGAACCGGCCGCAGTTGCGTACGAGTTCGGCGACGAGCAGCAGCACGACGAGCCAGGCGACGAGGAAGCCGACGCAGTACAGCACGCCGTCGTAGCCGTAGAGCGCGATGAGGCCGGAGATGCCGAGGAAGGAGGCGGCGGACAGGTAGTCCCCGGAGAGGGCGAAACCGTTCTCCATGGGGCTGAACAGCCGGCCGCCCGCGTAGAACTCCTCCGGCGAGCCGCGCCGCCGCCGGCCCGCCCACAGCGTGATGGCCAGCGTCAGCGCCACGAACGCGCAGAACAGCAGCAGCGCGAGCCTCTGGTGCTCCCCGGTCACCGGCCCGGCTCCCGCGGCGGGACGGGGCGGGCGGCGACGTAGCCGTCGGCGCGGCGGGTGCGCATGGCGATGTCCCAGCGCAGGTCGAGCGCGGCGGGGTCGCGGCGCAGCCGGGCGTGCCGGGCGTACGCCCAGGTGAGCAGGAAGGTGGTCGCGAACTGGCCGAGGCCGGCGAGCAGCGCGACGTTGACCGGGCCGGCGACCTGGCGGCCCATCAGCTCGGGGGCGACGGTGGCCGCGACGACGTACGACAGGTACCAGGCGAGGAACGCGAGCGCGGCCGGCACCACGAAGCGGCGGTACCGGCGGCGCACGCGCCGGAACTCGGGGGCGTCGTGGACGGCGAGGTACACGTCGTCGTCGGACTCGGGGCCCGCGGAGTCCGCGCCGTCGTCCGGCCACGGGTCGTGGGGCGGTGCTGCCGGGGCGCCCTCGGGCCCCTGGGGGTGGTTCACCGGGTGCTCTCCTCGCTCGGCGGGGTTGCCGCCCGCCCAGAATGGGCAGAACGGGGAGATCACGGACGGGTCATTCCCGACCCTTCACACCTTCAGGTGAAGTGCCCCGGCAATCTCCGCTTCGCCGGCGTTCCCTCCCGTACAGACCACCGCGACCCGCTGCCCCGCGAACGCGTCCGCGTGCACGCGCAGCGCCGCGTACGCCGCCGCGCCCGCGCCCTCCGCCAGCGTGTGCGCGTCGCGCATCAGGCTGCCCTGGGCGCGGGTGATGTCCTCGTCGTCGACGAGGAGGAAGTCCGCGAGCCCGACGCGCATCAGCGCCTGCGGCAGGGCGAAGCCGGTGCCGGTGGCCAGCCCCTCGGCGCGGGTGCGGTTGGGGCGGTCCAGCAGACGGCCCGCGCGCCACGACTCGTACGCCGCCGGGGAGGCCGCGGACTGCACCGCGACCACCCGGCAGTCCGGCGCGACCGCCGCGGCCACCAGGCACGCGGCGGCGGCCCCGCTGCCCCCGCCGACCGGGACGAGCACCGCGTCCAGGTCCGGCGCCTGCTCGAACAGCTCCAGGTACGCCGTGGCCACCCCGGCGACGATCTCCGGCTCGTCCGCGGCGCTGACCAGCCGGGCGCCGCGCTCGGCGGCCAGCCGCCCGGCGTACGGGCGGGCCTCGTCGAACGTCGCGCCGTGCTCGACCAGCTCCGCGCCGAGGGCGGTGACGGCGCGCGCCTTGCCGGGGTTGGGGCGCTCCGGCATCACGATCGTGCACGGCGCGCCGTGCCGGGCGGCGGCGTAGGCGAGGGACTGGGCGTGGTTGCCCGTCGAGTAGCCCACGATGCCGCGGGCGCGCTCCGCGTCGGTCATCGAGGCGAGCAGGGCGAGGCCGCCGCGTACCTTGAACGCGCCCGTCGGCTGGGTGTTCTCGTGCTTGACGAACACGGCCGCGGCCGGCCCCCGGTCCAGCGCGGGGTACGACCACAGCGGGGTCGGCGGCAGCACGTCGCGGATCAGCCGGCGGGCGAGCAGGGCGTCGGTGACGGTCGGAATCCTCATGGCACCCCACGCTGGCAGCCGGAGACCGGCGGGTCCAGCGTACGGATCATGCGAAGCCGGGAAGCCGGGAAGCCGGGAAGCCGGGAAGCCGGGAAGCCGGGACGGCCCGGGCCGCCCCGCACCGCCCGCGGGCCTACACCGGGCCCGCCACCGCCGACACCGCCTTCGTCAGCGGCGTCCCCGACCCGTCCCGGCGCGGATCCACCTCCGGCAGCTCCACCGGGGCGCCGGTGCGCCCCGCCGCCCGGGCCGGCACCGGACCCGCCCAGGCGAACGTCAGACAGTCCTCGCCCTTCAGGAACCGCTGGCAGCGCACGCCGCCCGTGGCCCGCCCCTTTCGCGGGAACTGGTCGAACGGCGTCAGCTTCGCCGTCTGCACCCACGCCCCGTCCAGCGCCCCGGTGGAGCCCGCGACCGTCAGCACCGCCGCCTCCACCGCCGGGTCGACCACGTGGAACGCGACCACCGTCGCCCCCGCGGCCAGCTTCACGCCCGCCATGCCGCCCGCCGGCCGCCCCTGCGGCCGCACCTGGCCGGCCGGATAGCGGAGCAGCTGCGCGTCGCTGGTGACGAACACCAGGTCCTCCTCGCCCGTGCGCAGCTCCGCCGCGCCGACGATCCGGTCGCCGTCGCGGAGCGAGACGACCTCCAGCTCCTCCTTGTTCGCCGGGTAGTCCGGGACCACCCGCTTCACCACGCCCTGCGCCGTACCCAGCGCGAGACCCGGCGAGGACTCGTCGAGCGTGGTGAGGCAGACGACCTCCTCGCCGTCCTCCAGCGTCAGGAACTCCGCGACCGCCGCGCCGCCCGACAGGCTCGGCCGGGCCGCCGTCTCCGGCAGCACCGGCAGGTCGATCACCGGCACCCGCAGCAGCCGCCCGGCGGACGTCACCGCCCCGACCTGCGCCCGCGACGTCGTCGGCACGGCGGAGACGACCACGTCGTGCTTGACCCGCTTCGCGGGCGCCGGCTCCCCGAAGGGGTCGCCGTTGGCGGTACGGGCCAGCAGCCCCGTGGAGGACAGCAGCACCCGGCACGGGTCGTCCGACATCTCCAGCGGCACCGCCGCGGCCGGCTCCCCGCCGGCCTCCAGCAGCTCCGTGCGGCGCGCGCTGCCGTACTTCTTCGCCACCGCCGCCAGCTCGCCGGACACCAGCTTGCGCAGCTCGGCGTCGGACTCCAGGATCCGCGTCAGCTCGGCGATCTCGGCGGTCAGCCGGTCCCGTTCGGCCTCCAGCTCCAGCCGGTCGAACTTCGTCAGCCGGCGCAGCGGCGTGTCCAGGATGTACTGCGTCTGGATCTCGGAGAGCGCGAAGTGCCCGATCAGCCGCTCCTTGGCCTGCGCGGCGTTCTCGCTGGCCCGGATGATGCGGATCACCTCGTCGATGTCGAGCAGCGCGACGAGCAGGCCCTCCACCAGGTGCAGCCGGTCGCGGCGCTTGGTGCGCCGGAACTCGCTGCGCCGCCGCACCACCGTGAAGCGGTGGTCGAGGAAGACCTCCAGCAGCTCCTTCAGGCCCAGCGTGAGCGGCTGGCCGTCGACGAGCGCGACGTTGTTGATGCCGAAGGTCTCCTCCATCGGCGTCAGTTTGTAGAGCTGCTCCAGCACCGCCTCGGGGTGGAAGCCGTTCTTGATCTCGAAGACCAGCCGCAGGCCGTGCTCGCGGTCGGTGAGGTCCTTCAGGTCGGCGATGCCCTGGAGCTTCTTCGCCCCGATGAGGTCCTTGACCTTGGCCCTGATCTTCTCCGGGCCGACGGTGAACGGCAGCTCGGTGACGACGATGCCCTTGCGGCGCGCGGAGACCTGCTCCACCGTCGCGGTGGCGCGGATCTTGAAGCTGCCGCGGCCCGTCTCATACGCGTCCCGCACGCCGTCCAGGCCGACGATCCGGCCGCCGGTGGGCAGGTCGGGCCCCGGGACGTGCCGCATGAGGGTGGCCAGGTCGGCGCCCGGGTGCCGGATGAGGTGCCGGGCGGCGGCGATGACCTCGCCGAGGTTGTGCGGCGGCATGTTCGTCGCCATCCCGACCGCGATCCCCGAGGCGCCGTTCACCAGCAGGTTCGGAAACGCGGACGGCAGGGCGACGGGCTCCTGCTCGCTGCCGTCGTAGTTCGCGGTGAAGTCGACGGTGTCCTCGTCGATCGACTCGACCATGAGCGTCGCGGCGGGCGCGGGGCGGCACTCGGTGTAGCGCATGGCCGCGGGCGGGTCGTCGTTGCCGAGGGAGCCGAAGTTTCCGTGGCCGTCGACCAGCGGCAGCCGCATCGAGAACGGCTGCGCCGTGCGCACCAGGGCGTCGTAGATGGCGGAGTCGCCGTGCGGGTGCAGCCGGCCCATCACCTCGCCGACGACGCGCGCGCACTTCACGTACGGCCGGTCGGGGCGCAGGTTCATCTCGTTCATCTGGTGCAGGATGCGCCGGTGTACGGGCTTCAGGCCGTCGCGGGCGTCGGGGAGCGCGCGGGAGTAGATGACCGAGTACGCGTATTCGAGGAAGGAGCCCTGCATCTCGTCCACGACGTCGACGTCGAGGATCCGCTCTTCGAACTCCTCAGGCGGCGGGGCACTGCTTCTGCGGGGGGCCATCTCGGCTGCTGCTCCTCGTCGGCTCGTTCACGGGCGGTCGGCGTGCGCCCCCATTGTGGACCCACGCGCCGACATCGCCGACCGCGACCCGGCGCACGGCCCCCGGCATACAGTGGGGCGCGGCACCGGAGGCAGGTCCGGTGTGCCGCGTACAGCAGCGATCGAAGGGACTCCATGCCCATGGGTCAGACGGCCACCCCGCAGGCCAACTCCGGCGGACTGACACTGGAGGAACACCGCTTGGACAACGGGCTGCGGGTCATCCTCTCCGAGGACCCTCTCACGCCCGTCGCCGCGGTGTGCATCTGGTACGACGTGGGCTCGCGCCACGAGGTCGCCGGCCGCACCGGCCTCGCGCACCTCTTCGAGCACCTCATGTTCCAGGGCTCGGCGCAGGTCTCCGGGAACGGGCACTTCGAGCTGGTGCAGTCGGCCGGCGGCTCGCTCAACGGCACCACCAGCTTCGAGCGCACCAACTACTTCGAGACCATGCCGGCGCACCAGCTGGAGCTGGCGCTGTGGCTGGAGGCCGACCGCATGGGCTCGCTGCTCTCCGCGCTCACCGAGGAGAGCCTGGACAACCAGCGCGACGTGGTGAAGAACGAGCGCCGGCAGCGGTACGACAACGTCCCGTACGGCACCGCGTTCGAGAAGCTCGCCGCGATGACGTACCCCGAGGGGCACCCGTACCACCACACGCCCATCGGCTCGATGGCCGACCTGGACGCCACCTCCCTCGCGGACTGCCAGGAGTTCTTCCGTACGTACTACGCGCCGGGGAACGCCGTCCTCTCCGTCGTCGGCGACATCGACCCCGCGCAGACCCTCGCCTGGGTGGAGAAGTACTTCGGCTCCATTCCCGCGCACGAGGGCAAGCAGCCCCCGCGCGACGGCTCGCTGCCCGACACCCTCGGCGGCGCGCAGCGGGTGCCGCTCGCCGAAGAGGTGCCGTCGCGCGCGCTGATGGCCTCGTACCGGCTGCCCGAGGACGGCACCCGCGAGGCCGACGCCGCGGACCTGGCCCTGACCATCCTCGGCGGCGGCGAGTCCTCCCGGCTCTACAACCGCCTGGTGCGCCGCGACCGGCTCGCGGTCGCGGCCGGGTTCGGGATGCTGCGGCTCGCCGGCGCGCCGTCGCTCGGCTGGCTGGACGCCAAGGCGTCCGGCGGCGTCGAGGTGCCCGCCATCGAGGCCGCCGTCGACGAGGAGCTGGCCCGCTTCGCCGAACAGGGGCCGACGTCCGAGGAGATGGAGCGGGCGCAGGCGCAGCTGGAGCGGGAGTGGCTGGACCGGCTGGCCACGGTCGGCGGCCGGGCGGACGAGTTCTGCCGGTACGCCGTGCTCTTCGGCGACCCGCGGCTGGCGCTCGGGGCCGTCGAGCGGATCCTCGGCGTGACCGCCGCGGAGGTGCAGGCCGTGGCCAAGGCGCGGCTGATCCCGGAGAACCGGGCGGCCCTCGTGTACGAGCCCACCGCACCGGCCACCGATGAAGCAGCCGACGGCGAAGCGGCCGCCGGCCAGAGCGCGAGCACCGAGGAAGACGAGGTTCAGGCGTGACCGCCGAGACGACCAGCACGATGACCTTCCACCCCCGGCCGCAGGGCGGCGAGGCCCGGCCGTGGGCGTTCCCGGCCCCGGACCGCGGCACCCTGGACAACGGGCTCACCGTGCTCACCTGCCACCGCCCCGGCCAGCAGGTCGTCGCCGTCGAGGTGTGCCTCACCGCGCCGCTGGCCGCCGAGCCCGCCGGCCTCGACGGCGTCGCCATGATCATGGCCCGGGCGTTCTCCGAGGGCACCGACCACCACTCCGCCGAGGAGTTCGCCGCCGAGCTGGAGCGCTGCGGCGCCACCATGGACGCGCACGCCGACCACCCCGGCGTCCGGGTCTCCCTGGAGGTGCCCGCCTCCCGGCTGCACCGCGGCCTCACGCTGCTCGCCGACGCGCTGCGGGCGCCCGCCTTCCCGGACGACGAGATCGAGCGGCTGGTCGCCAACCGGCTGGACGAGATCCCGCACGAGCTGGCCAACCCCGGCCGGCGGGCCGCGATGGCGCTGTACGCCGAGCTGTTCGACGCCGGCGACCGCCTCTCCCGCCCCCGCTGGGGCACCGAGGAGTCCGTCGCGCGGATCGACGCCGCCTCCGTACGCGCCTTCTACGCCGCCCACGTCCGGCCGGGCACCGCCACCGTCGTGGTCGTCGGCGACCTGGCCGGCGTCGACGTCTCCGACGCGCTGGCCGGCACCCTCGGCGGCTGGACCGGCGCCGTCGCGGCCGCCCCGGCGCTGCCGCCGGTGACCGCGGACGACACCGGCCGGGTCGTGGTCGTCGACCGCCCCGGGGCGGTCCAGACGCAGGTGCTCATCGGCCGCGTCGGCGCCGACCGGCACGACGCCGTCTGGCCCGCCCAGCTGCTCGGCACGTACTGCCTCGGCGGCACCCTCACCTCGCGCCTGGACGTCGTGCTGCGCGAGGAGAAGGGCTACACCTACGGCGTCCGCGCCTCCGCGCAGGCGCTGCGCTCGCCGGCCGACGGCACCGGCGCCGCGCTGCTGGCCATCGGCGGCTCGGTGGAGACCGACGTGACCGGCCCGGCGCTGGCGGACACCTGGCAGGTGCTGCGCTCGCTGGCCGACGGGCTGACCGACGCCGAGCGGGACGCGGCGGCCGACTTCCTGGTCGGCGTGGCCCCGCTGCGGTACGAGACGTCGGCGGCGGTCGCCGGCACGCTGGCGGACCAGGTCGAGCAGCAGCTCCCCGACGACTACCAGGCCACGCAGTACGCCCGGCTCGCCGCCACCGGCACGGTGGAGGCGACGGCGGCGGTGCTGAGCGCGTTCCCCACGGACCGGCTCGTCACCGTGCTCGTCGGCGACGCGGAGAAGATCGCCGAGCCGGTGCGGGGGCTGGGCATCGGCGAGGTGCGGGTCGTCTCCGGCTGACTTCCGCATTTCCCGGGTTTCCCGGGTTTTCCGGTTTTCCCGTGTCCCGCGGTGGAAAGGGCCCGGCGGATCGGCGGCCGGGCCCTTTCCCGTTCCTGCCGTTATTCGTCAACCGCTGTCATACTGTTTCCCCGGGCGGCGCTGAGGGGCGTGGATGATGCGGTGGGCGCGGTGAGCGGCGGTGTTTCCCAGGCGGTGTGCACGGCGATCCGCGACGACATCGTCTCCGGTTTCTTCGCGCAGGGCGACCGCCTGGCCGAGGAGCACCTCGCCCGCCGGTACGGGGTCTCGCGGGTGCCGGTCCGCGAGGCGCTGCGCACGCTGGAGTCGGAGGGCTTCGTCACGACCGAGCGGCACGTCGGCGCCTGCGTCGCCGAGCCCACCGCGCAGGACGCCGCCGACCTGCTGGAGATACGCGCCCTGCTGGAGCCGCTGGGCGCCGCCCGCGCCGCCCAGCGGCGCACGGAGGCCCATCTGCGGGTGCTGCACGGCCTCGTCCGGCTCGGCCGGGAGCGGGCCCGGCGCGGGCACGTCGCGGAGCTGCCGTCGCTGAGCACGTGGTTCCACGAGACGCTGGCCCAGGCCACCGGCAGCCGGAACCTCGCCGCGCTGCTGGTGCAGCTGCGGCGGAAGGTGTCCTGGCTCTACGGCGCCTCCCCGGCGGCCCGGTCGGTGGAGTCGTGGGACGAGCACGGCGCGATCGCCGACGCCGTCGCGCGCGGTGACGCGGAGCGGGCCGGAGCGCTGGCCGTGGCGCACGTCGAGCGCTCCACGGGCGCGTACGAATTGCGCCGGACCGTGCGGCGCGTGAGTTCCCGGAAACATGCCGTAAACACGGGAGGCGATCAGCCGTAACAATTGCGTGCCGCGGAAATCCGGCGGGCCGGTGAATTGCCGGTCCCGGGGAAAAGCGATCGTCGGTTACCGGCCATTTCGGCCGGACGGGGCGATCCGGCCGCCCGGAGCCGCGCGGCCGGCTCAGACCGTCTCGGGCAGCTCGTCCAGGCCCTCCTGGACCAGCTTCGCCAGCCGGTCCAGCGCGACGTCGGAGGCGTCGTCCGCGGAGGCGAGGATGATCTCGTCGCCGCCCTTGGCGCCCAGCCCCAGCACGGCCAGCATCGAGGCGGCGTTCACGGCGTTGCCGTCGGCCGCCTTCGCGATCGTCACCGGGACGCCGGCGGCGGTGGCCGCCCGCACGAAGATCGACGCGGGGCGGGCGTGCAGCCCTTCGTTCCAGCCGACGGTGACGCGGCGCTCAGCCATGGTGGTGCCCTTTCGTGCGTGAGTTGTCTAGACCATTCTTGCACGCGCGCCGAGCCGCCCGGCTCCGCGGTCACCTCAGACTGCCCTGCCGCGCCCGCTCCCGCCAGCCTGCCCGGACCGTAACCTGGGCCCCATGGGCACCCCGTCGGCAGTCGAGTACCCCACCCACTGGGAGGCCGACGTCGTCCTGCGCGACGGCGGCACCGCAGAGGTCCGGCCCATCGTCCCGGACGACGCCGACCGCCTCGTCGCGTTCTTCGACCGGGTCTCCGACGAGTCCAAGTACCTGCGCTTCTTCGCCCCCCACCCCCGGCTGTCCGCCCGGGACGTGCACCGCTTCACCCACCACGACTACGTCGACCGGGTGGGCCTGGCCGCCGTCGTCGGCGACGCCTTCATCGCCACCGTGCGCTACGACCGCATCGAGCCAACCGCGATGGGGTCTCCCCAGGCCCGCCAGGGCCGAGGGGACGGCTCGCCGCAGGCCGAGGTGGCGTTCCTCGTCCAGGACGACCAGCAGGGCCGCGGCGTCGCCTCCGCGCTGCTGGAGCACATCGCCGCCTGCGCCCGCGAGCGCGGCGTGCGCCGCTTCGTCGCCGACGTGCTGCCCGCCAACAGCCGCATGATGAAGGTGTTCACCGACGCCGGCTACACCCAGAAGCGCAGCTTCGAGGACGGCGTCGTCCGGCTGGAGTTCGAGCTGGAGCCCACCGAGCGGTCGCTGGCCGTGATGCACGCCCGCGAGCAGCGCGCCGAGGCCCGGTCCGTACGCCGCCTGCTGGCCCCGCGCTCCGTCGCCGTCGTCGGCGTCGGCCGCCGCCCGGGCGGCGTCGGCCGTACGGTCCTCGCCAACCTCCTCGCCGCCGGCTTCACCGGCCGCGTCTACGCCGTCAACCACGCGTACCCCGGGGACCGGGACCGGCTCCTGCCCGAGGACGTCCCCGCCCGCCGCTCCGTCCGGGACATCGACGAGCCCGTCGACCTCGCCGTCGTCGCCGTGCCCGCCGACCGCGTCCCCGACGTCGTCGACGACTGCGGCGAGCAGGGCGTGCAGGGGCTCGTCGTGCTCTCCTCGGGCTACGCCGAGGCCGGCGCCGAAGGCCGCGCCCGCCAGCGCGACCTGGTACGGCAGGCGCGCGGCCACGGCATGCGCGTCATCGGCCCCAACGCCTTCGGCGTCCTCAACACCGCCCCGCCCGTACGCCTGAACGCCACCCTCGCCCCCGAGCCCGCCGGCGCCGGCCGCGTCGGGGTCTTCACCCAGTCCGGCGCCATCGGCATCGCGCTGCTGTCCGGGCTGCACCGGCGGCCGGGCGGGGCGCTCGCCGGGGTGTCCACGTTCGTCTCCGCGGGCAACCGCGCGGACGTCTCCGGCAACGACCTCCTGCAGTACTGGCACGACGACGCCGCCACCGACGTCGTCCTCATGTACCTCGAATCCCTCGGCAACCCGCGCAAGTTCACCCGCCTCGCCCGCCGCACCTCGGCCGACAAGCCGGTCGTGGTCGTCAAGGGCGCCCGGCACAGCGCCAGCACGCCGCCCGGCCACGCCGTGCCCGGCACGTCGGTGCCCGCCGACACGGTCGGCGCGCTGCTGCGCCAGGCCGGCGTCGTCGCCGTCGACACCGTCACCGAACTCGTCGACACCGGGCTGCTGCTCGCCGCCCAGCCGCTGCCCGCGGGCCCGCGCGTCGCGATCGTCGGCAACTCCGACTCCCTCGGCCTCCTCGCGTACGACGCCTGCCGCGCGGCCGGGCTCCGCCCACTGCCCCCGCGCGACCTGACCGCCGCGGCGGCGCCGGAGGACTTCCGGGCGGCGGTCGCGGCGGCGCTGGGGGAGGAGGGCTGCGACGCGGTGCTGGTGACGGCGATCCCGTGGGTCGCCGACCCCGACGTGCCGGCGCTCGCGGCGGTCCCGGGCCCCCAGGACGCGGGCGCCCTCGCGGCCGCGCTGCGCGCGGCGGCGGACGGCGCGACGAAGCCGGTGGCCGTCGTCCACCTGGAGATCGAGGGCCTGCCGGAGGCCCTGGCGGCCCCGCCGGACGGCATCCCGGCGTACCCGGCGGGGGAGCGCGCGGCCCGGGCGCTGGCCCAGGCGGTACGGCACGCCCAGTGGCGCCGCCGCGCGGCGGACCCGGGGCGGGTGCCGGAGTACGACGACCTGGACCCGGCGGGGGCGGCGGCGGACATCGCGGCGCTGCTCGGCGAGCGGACCCCGGCGGCGGTCGCCGACGACGGGGTGCCGCCGGACTGGGCGCCGGGCGGGGCGCGGCGGGTACCGGCGGGCGGACCGGGCGCGGGCGCCGGGCCCGCGGAGGCGCGTACGGCCCGGCCGCCCGCCCCGTACGCGGAGGACGTCCCCCTCGACGTACCGGAGCCGGACGCGGCGCGCGTGCTGGGCCGGTACGGCATCACCGTCCTGCCCGTGCTGCCCGCCCCCGACCCGGACGCCGCCGCGGCCGCCGCCGCCCGGCTCGGCTACCCCGTCGCGCTCAAGACCACCGCCGTCCACCTGCGGCACCGCCCCGACCTCGGCGGCGTCCGGCTCGACCTGGCCGGCGAGGAGCAGCTGCGCCTCGCCCACGCCGAGCTGACCGGCACCCTCGGCGACGCGGCCGAGCTGCAACCGGTGGTGCAGGCCATGGCGCCGCGCGGCGTCGACACCGTCGTACGGGCCACCGTCGACCCCGGCGTCGGCGCGGTGCTGTCCTTCGGGCTGTCCGGCGCGCCCTCCGAGCTGCTCGGCGACCTCGCGCACCGCCTCGTGCCGGCCACCGACCGGGACGCCGCCGAGCTGATCCGCGCCGTCCGGGGCGCCCCGGTGCTCTTCGGCTGGCGCGGGGCGCAGCCGGTGGACACGGCGGCGCTGGAGGAGCTGCTGCTGCGGCTGTCGCTCTTCGTCGACGAGCACCCCGAGGTGGTCTCGGTCGAGCTGTCCCCGGCCGTGGTGGCCCCGCGGGGCGTCAGCGTCCTGTCCGCCGCCCTGCGCCTGGCCCCGCCCCCGCCCCGCGTCGACCTCGGCGCCCGCCGGATGCCCCGCTACTGACCCGGGCCGGTGCCCGGGCGCGGGGCCGCGGGCGGCTGCCGCGGCGCTCGCCGTCGCGGGCCGGGCGCGGGTCTCCGGGCCGTAGGATGGGCGCATGGCTAAGACCGGGACCGCTACCAAGGGGCTGCGCGCGGCGATCGAGCGCAGCGGCTACTACCCCGCCCTCGTGGCGGAGGCGGTGGAGGCCGCCGTAGGCGGGGAGCCGGTATTCGCGTACCTGGTCCACCAGGAGACGACGTTCGACGCCAACGAGGTCCGGCGGCACGTCACCGTGCTCGTGCTCACCGACAGCCGCTTCATCGTCAGCCACACCGACGAGCAGGCCGCCGACACCACCTCCCCGACGCCCTACGCCACCACCTCCACCGAGTCCGTCAAGCTCGCCCGCATCTCCTCCGTCGTCCTCAGCCGCGTCGTCGGCAACCCCGAGTCGTACACCCCCGGCACGCTGCCCCGCGAGGTCGTGCTGACCGTCGGCTGGGGCGCCGTCAGCCGCCTCGACATGGAGCCCGCCACCTGCGGCGACCCCAACTGCGACGCCGACCACGGGTACACCGGCTCGGCCACCGCCGACGACCTCAGCCTGCGCGTCAGCGAGGCCGGCGACGGCCCCGAGACCGTACGGCAGGCCCTGGACTTCGCCCAGGCGCTCTCCGAGGCCACCGCCGCCGGCCCCGAAGCCTGATGGCGGCCACGGGGGGGACGCGGGGGTACGGGACACCGGGCGACGGCACCCCCGCCGCCGGCGCCGCCTGGCCCGCGCCGCTCGACCCCGCCGCCGCCCCCGCCCCCCGCTACGGCACCGGCTCCCTCGCCGACCTGCTCCCCACCGCCGCCGCCGGCCTCGGCGTCCCCGGCTTCGCACCCACCCTCGCCGGCGTCGAGCCGGCCGACCGCGTCTGCGTGTTCCTCATCGACGGCCTCGGCTGGGAGCAGCTGCTCGCCCACCCCGAGGACGCCCCCTTCCTGCACTCCCTGGCCACCGGCGAGCCGCTGACCGCCGGCTTCCCCGCCACCACCGCGACCTCCCTCGCCTCCGTCGGCACCGGCCTGCCCCCCGGCGCCCACGGCCTGTCCGGCTACACGGTCCTCGACCCCGGGACCGGCGAGCTGATGAACCAGCTGCGCTGGCACCCCTGGACGGATCCGCACCGGTGGCAGCCGTACCCCACGGTCTTCCAGCTCGCCCACGACGCGGGGGTGCACACCGCGCAGGTCTCCTCGCCCGCCTTCGAGACCACCCCGCTGACGGCGGTTGCGCTCAGCGGCGGCACCTTCCACGGCCGGCTGTCGGGGGAGGAGCGCATGGACCTCGCCGCGGGCCAGCTCGCCGCCGCCGACCGCACCCTGGTCTACACGTACTACAGCGAGGTCGACGGCAACGGCCACCGGCACGGCGTCGACTCCGACGCCTGGCGCGGCCAGCTCGGCTACGCCGACCGCCTCGCCCGCCGCCTCGCCGAGCAACTGCCGCCGCGCGCCGCGCTCTACGTCACCGCCGATCACGGCATGGTCGACATCCCCTTCACCGAGGACGCCCGCTACGACGTCGACGAGGACTGGGAGCTGCGTGCCGGCGTCCGGCTCCTCGGCGGCGAGGGCCGCGCCCGGCACGTGTACGCCGTCCCCGGCGCCGCCGGCGACGTGCTCGCCGTCTGGCGCGAGGTGCTGGGCGAGCGCGCCTGGGTGGCGGGCCGCGACGAGGCCGTCGAGCTGGGGTGGTTCGGCCCGAAGGTCGACGAGCGGGTGCGGGACCGGCTCGGGGACGTCATCGCCGCCGCGGCCGACGACATCGCGATCGTCGCCACCCGCACCGAGCCCAAGGAGTCCGCGCTCGCCGGCATGCACGGCTCGCTGACCCCGGCGGAACAGCTGGTCCCGCTGCTCTCCGTACGCTCCTGAGCCGCCCGCGCCGCTGCGCCCCCTGCGCCCGTACGCCCGGCACCGCGGCCCGCCCGCCGGTGCCGCCTCGCGCACCCACGCGCCCGGTGCGCACCCTTGCGCGCGCGGGGCTCCCCGCGCACCCCGGGCCCGCCTACCGCGCCGAGCGCACCACCGTGAACCGCGCGCCCTCCGGGTCCGCGATCTCCGCCAGCCGCCCCGCCGGCGTCCCGTGCGGGTCCCGCACCCCCCGCCCGCCCAGCTCCTCCGCCCGCGCCACCGCGGCGTCCACGTCGGCGACCTCGAAGTGCGTCGTCCAGCGCGGCCCCGTCTCGCGCAGCGTCTCCTCGCCGGCGCCGCAGACCGACGCCACGGCCCGGCCCTGGACGTACAGCGTCACGACGTCGCCCGCCGTGCGCACCTCGTAGCCGAAGACCTGCTCGTAGAACTTCGCGAGCACCGCCGGCTCCGCCACCAGCAGGTCGTTCCACACCGGCGTGCCCGGCCGGCCGTGCCGCTCCACCCCGGAGTGCCGCCGCGGCTGCCACAGCCCGAACACCGCCCCGGCCGGGTCCGAGCAGATCGCCTTCCGCCCCGCCGGGTCCGCGTCCAGCGGCCCGACCCCCACCGTCCCGCCGCAGCAGCGCACCTGCTCGGTGGCGGCGTCGGCGTCGTCCGTGGCGAGGTACGGGGTCCAGGCGACCGGCAGCCTGCGGTCCGGCGCCATCGCCCCGATCCCGGCGACCTGGCCGCCGTCCAGCCGCGCCAGCCGGTACGTGCCCAGCGTGGGCGGGCCGTCCTCGAAGATCCAGCCGAACAGGCCCCGGTAGAAGTCCTCGGTGGTGTCCAGCCGGTGCACCAGCAGGCTCACCCAGCACGGTGTGCCCGGCGCGCTGAGAATCGCTCCCTCGGACATGGCAGCCCTCTCTGACCATCGGAAGGTGGCGGTGGGTGACGTTCCGGTGACGCCTGTGCCGATGTTTCCATCCCCTCTGCCGCAGTGCGCCCCCTCTGCGCCGATCCGTCTGAAGAATTGTCCGTATCGCCAGGAGATGTTCGTTTTCGCAGGGGGATCCGGAGGCCGGCGCGACGCTGCGCCAAGATGGCCACCATGGATGCCATCATCTCCGGAACCGAACTCGCGAGCGACCTGGCGGGCCCCCGGCCGCCCGTCGTGCTCGACGTGCGCTACACGCTCGGCGGCCCGCCCGGCCGGCCCGAGTACGACGCGGGCCACATCCCCGGCGCCGCCTACGTCGACCTGGACGCCGAACTGGCCGCCCCGCCCGGCCCCCGGGGCCGCCACCCGCTCCCCGACCCCGCCGTGTTCGGCGCCGCCATGCGCCGCGCCGGCGTCCGCGCCGACCGCCCGGTCGTCGTGTACGACGCCGGCCAGGGCTGGTCCGCCGCGCGCTGCTGGTGGCTGCTGCGCTACACCGGCCACCCCGACGTCCGCGTCCTCGACGGCGGCCTGGCGGCCTGGCCCGGCGAACTGTCCCGTACCGCGCCCGCGGCCGGCGACGGCGACTTCGCGCCCGTGCCGGGCGCGCTGCCGGTGCTCGACGCCGACGGGGCCGCCGCGCTCGCCCGGCGCGGCGTGCTCCTCGACGCCCGCGCGGGGGAGCGCTACCGGGGCGAGACGGAGCCCATCGACCCGGTCGCGGGCCACATCCCCGGCGCGGTGTCGGCGCCGACCACGGAGAACCTCGCCGACGGCCGGACCTTCCGGCCCGCGGCCGACCTGGCGGCGCGCTTCCGCGCGCTCGGGGCGGCGCCGGGCACCGAGGTCGGCGTGTACTGCGGCTCGGGGGTCTCCGCGGCGCAGGAGGTCCTGGCGCTGGAGATCGCCGGCATCCCCGCGGCGCTCTACCCGGGGTCGTGGTCGGAGTGGGTGGCGGATCCGGCCCGGGAGGTGGCGACCGGCGAGGAGCCGGGCTGACGGCGGCGCGTACGAGGTAACCGGGCACGAGCGCGTACGGACCACTCCGCACGCGCCGCGCCCGGCCCTGACGGCTACTCCGGCTTCTTGCGCCGGCTCCCGAACACGATCTCGTCCCAGCTGGGCACCGCGGCCCGGCGGCCCGGCCGCACGCCGTCGGCCTCCGCCTGCCGGTCCGTCTGACCCGTCAGCCGCTCCCGGTGCGCCGAGACGCTCCGCGGCATCAGCACGTCCGCGTACGCCGACCCCGCGCTCGCCGCGGGCGCCGGCGGCTCCTCCTCCACCGCGGGCGGCTCGGGCTCCTCCTCCGGCGGCGGGCCGGGCACCGGCCCGTGCACCGGACCGGACTTGGGCCCGGCCGGCGCGTCGGGCGGGGCCGCGGACGCCGACGCGGACGCCGGCTGCTCCGGCACCACCAGGTCGCCCCGGAAGTTCGGCACCGCCTCCAGCAGGCTGGTCAGGGAGTCCCCCCGGTCCTCGCCGGCGGCGTCCCGGTCCCGGTCGCGGTCGCCGCGCCCGGTGTCGCCCGTACGCTCCGGACCGCGCGGCAGCCGCGCGATCTTCGGCACGAACGGCAGGCTCGGCTCCGGCGACGCGTCGGCCTCGCCGATCAGCGCCCGCGCCTCGTCGTCGACGGGCTGGACGAGCCGCCGCGGCGGGTCGTACGTCCAGCCGGCGTTGTGCGGCTCGCCGGCGACGCGGTAGACGAGGAGCACCTCCCAGGTGCCGTCGTCCCGCCGCCACGAGTCCCACCGCGCCGAGTCCTTCTCCGCGCCGCGCATCAGCAGCCGCTCGGCGACCGCCTCGCCCAGCGCCGGACCGGCGCTCTCGCCGGGGCGGCGGAGGGGCGTCTTGCGGGCCCGCTCGGCCATGAACGCCCGCTCGGCCAGCACCGGGCCCTCGAAGCGCCGTACGCGGTCGACGGGGATCCCGGCGAGCGCGGCGACCTCCTCCGCCGACGCCCCGGCCCGTATCCGGGCCTGGATGTCGCGGGGGCGCAGGTGGTTCTCGACCTCGATCTCGATCTGGCCGAGCCGCGCGCGGTCGTTGCGCACCGCGGCGCGCAGCCGCTCGTCAATCGGAAGGGTGTACTCCGTACTGTCCGCAGCCTTCAGCACCAGCCGTGTGCCGTCGTTGCTGACCGCCACGACACGCAGTTCGGGCATGGGAACCTCCCGGTGGTGCCTGCCGACGTTTCGGTGCGTCGCTGCTCTTTCCGCTAGTCGAGTGTGGCCTGCCCGGGTGCAGCCTGCCACAACATTGCTGAGTTGCCCGGCGTGTCGGGTCTTGGAACCCGATACGCCGTTATGACACGGTTACGCGTTTGCAACGCAGCGGCCGTGATCGCCGCCGTCGGACGGACACCGGAGCACTGGCTCGCCCACAGTACTCCATTCGAGCCATGCGGGTGGACCGGCGCGCCACCGAACGCGGAACGTCGCAAGGCAGTTGAGTCTGCCTGTTGCGCCCCGGTTCGATCAAGAGGTGCGATGCCTCACAGAATCCCCGGAATCGGAACTATCGGGTCCGTCCGCGGGGTCGTCCTGGTGGGCAGGAGCCCATTGGAGCGATCTTGGGATGGAGATGCGGAGCACGCGGGACAGGACGGCCGCGGACGGCGGCGCGGACCCGGGCGCGGAGGACGGCGCGGAGCCGCGCAAGGGGCGGATCGAGCTGAGCGGTGCCCAGGTCGCGGGCGGTGCGGCGGCCACGATGGTGGCCGCGTTCCTCGCGTCCAGCATGGGCGTGTACGGCACGATCATCGGCGCCGGCGTGGTCAGCGTGGGCGCCACCGCGGGCGGCGCGTTCTTCCAGCACGTCTTCCGGCGCACCGGCCAGCAGTTGAAGGACGCGGCCGGGGCGGCGCCGAAGGCGCTGCACAGACAGACGGCGCCGCTGCGCGCGCCCGTACCCGACCGGGCGGACGACGAGACGCGGTTGCTCGGGGCCGTGGCGCCGGCCGCACCCGCTCCCACCGGCGGGTACGGCCCCGTCAGCACCCACGGCACCCCCGCCCGCGCCCGCGGCCTGCGGCGCCTCGCGCTGGTCGCCGCCGGGACGTTCCTCGCCGTGATGGCCGTGGTCTTCGGCATCGAGAAGCTGACCGGCGGACCGCTCGCCAACGCCTGGGGCGACGACCGCACGGGCACATCTTTCAGCCCCGGTGAACAGAAGTCGGATTCCCCGCCGGCGGACGACGGCGGCGGCCGCACCACCGACGGCACCCCGGAGCCGGGCGCCGGGGAGACCGGCGGGCCCGGCAACAGCCCCGGCAGCGACGGCACCGGCGACACCGGCGGCACCGACGACGACAGCGGCGACGGCACCGGCGGCGACCGCCGCACCGGTCCCGGCACCGACCGGCAGCCCGCCGGCACCCCCACGCCGCAGCCCGGCGACGGCGGCACCGCGCCGGCCCCCACGCCCACCCCCACCCCGACCGGGCCGGACCCCGGCGAGGGCGGCGAGGAGACGCCCGGCACCGGGGAGTCCCCGGCGGTCCCGGAGCCGGACGGGGAGGCGGCGCCCGAGGCGGCGGAGTAGCCCGCCCCCGGGGCCGGTCAGTCCCCCAGAACCCGCCGCAGGTAGTCGTTGCCGAACACGCGCCCGGGGTCCAGCCGGTCCCGTACCGCCGTGAACTCCCCGAACCGCGGGTACACGCCCGCCAGGTACTCCGCGTCCCGGCCGTGCAGCTTCCCCCAGTGCGGCCGGCCCCCGTGCGCCGTCATGATCCGCTCCACCGCCGTGAAGTACTCCCGGTGCGGCGTCCCCCGGTACAGGTGCACCGCGATGTACGCCGTGTCCCGCCCCGAAGCCGTCGACAGCGGTATGTCGTCCGCGGGCGCGACCCGCACCTCCACCGGGAAGCTGATCCGCAGCCCCGACCTCTCGACCATCGCCGTCAGCTCCCGGATCGCGGAGACCGCCGCCTCCCGCGGCACCGCGTACTCCATCTCCACGAACCGCACCCGCCGCGGGCTGGTGAAGACCTTGTACGGGATGTCCGTGTACGTACGCGCCGACAGCGCCCGGCTGGAGACCGCCGCGATGCCCGGGATCGCCGCGGGCACCGCCCGCCCCACCGCGCACGCCGCCGCGAACACGCCGTTGGACAGCAGCTCGTCGTCGATCCAGCCGCCGATCCGGCCGAGCGGCGCCGCGGGGCCCGCGCTGCGGTTGTTGCGCTTGGTGTTGCACCGGCCGGTGTGCGGGAACCAGTAGAACTCGAAGTGCTCGTTGCCCTCGGCCAGTTCGTCGAAGGACGCGAGGACGTCCGCGAGCGCCATCGGCTCCTCCCGCGCGGTGAGCAGGAAGACCGGCTCCACCGCGAACGTCAGCGTCGTGACGACGCCCAGCGCGCCGACGCCCAGCCGGGCCGCGGCGAAGACCTCCCCGTCCGCGCCGGTGTCCGCCGCCGTGTACGTACGCGCCCGGCCGTCGGCCGTGACCAGCTCCAGCGCGGTGATCTGGGCGGCCAGCGAGGCGGAGGAGCGGCCGGTGCCGTGGGTGCCGGTGGCGGTGGCGCCGGAGACGGTCTGCGCCATGATGTCGCCCATGTTGGTCAGCGACAGGCCGGCGGCGGCGAGGGCCCGGTTGAGCTGGTGCAGCGGGGTGCCGGCGGCGACGGTGACGGTGCCGGCCGCGCGGTCGATCCCGTGGATGCCGACCAGCCGCTCCGGGCGGATCATGAGCCCGCCGGTGGCCGCGGCGGCGGTGAAGGAGTGGCCCGTACCGACGGCCTTGACCTTCAGGCCGTTCTCGGCGGCGGCGTGCACGGCGGCGGCGACCTCGGCGGTGGTGGCCGGGCTGACGGTGCGCGCGGGGCGCGCGGCGACGGTGCCGGCCCAGTTGCGCCAGCCGCCCGCGGCCCTTCTGCTGGTCACCTGCTGCATCCCGCCGCCCATCCGCTGAACAGGCCGTCGTACGGCACCCGTACCGGCCCGCGCGGCCGGCTCTCCGCCCCCGGTTGGAGAGGGATGATACTCGCGCGTACGGACCGGCCGGACGCCGGTGTCCGACTCGGCCGCGCGGCCCGCGCATGGCAGGATCGAAGCCATGCCGGAAGCGCAGTCCCCCCAGCCGTACGACGCCCTGCTCCTGCTGTCCTTCGGCGGGCCCGAGGGCCCCGACGACGTCGTCCCGTTCCTGGAGAACGTCACCCGGGGCCGCGGCATCCCGCGCGAGCGGCTGGAGGAGGTCGGGCAGCACTACTTCCTCTTCGGCGGCGTGAGCCCCATCAACGCCCAGAACCGCGAGCTGCTGGAGGCGCTGCGCAAGGACTTCGCGGACGCCGGCCTCGACCTCCCTGTCTACTGGGGGAACCGCAACTGGGCGCCGTACCTCACCGACACCCTGCGGGAGGTGGCGCGGGCCGGGCACCGGCGGGTGCTGACGCTGGTCACCAGCGCGTACGCCTCGTACTCCGGCTGCCGGCAGTACCGCGAGAACCTCGCCGAGTCGCTGGCCGCGCTCGCCGCCGAGGGCCTGACGCCGCCGCGCGTCGACAAGCTGCGGCACTACTTCAACCACCCCGGCTTCCTCCGCCCCGTCGCCGACGGGGTGCTGGCCGCGCTGGACCGGCTGCCCGCGGACGTACGCGACGGCGCCCACCTGGCGTTCTGCACCCACTCCATCCCCGACGCCGCGGCGGACACCTCCGGGCCCCCGGCGGACCACGGCGACGGCGGCGCCTACGTCGCGCAGCACCTCGACGCCGCCCGGGCGGTCGCGGACGCGGTCCGCGAGGCCACGGGCGTCGAGCGGCCCTGGCGGCTCGTCTACCAGTCGCGCAGCGGCGCGCCGCACATCCCGTGGCTGGAGCCGGACATCTGCGACCACCTCGCGGAGCTGCACGCCGCCGGCGCGCCCGCGGCCGTGATGGTGCCGATCGGCTTCGTCTCGGACCACATGGAGGTCCTGTACGACCTCGACACCGAGGCGGCGGCGAAGGCCGCCGCGCTGGGCCTGCCCGCGGTGCGGTCGGCGACGGTCGGGTCGGACCCGCGGTTCGTCGCGGCGGTGCGGGAGCTGGTCCTGGAGCGGGCCGCGGCCGAGCGCGGGGAGCCGGCCGAGCGCTGCGCGCTGGGCGCGCTGGGGCCGAGCCACGACGTCTGCCCGGCGGGCTGCTGCCCGGCCCGTACGCCGAAGCCCGCCGCCGCGGGCGCCGACTGAGCCGCCGCCGTACCCCGCGGCCCCCGCAGGACCGCGGCGCCCGCAGACCCGCCGTACGCCACCGCCGTCGTACGTCCGCACCCGCACCCGCCTCCGCCCCGCGAGCAGCGCACCGAGGAGCACCGTGACCGACGCCCCCCGCCCCGAGTCCGCCGAGCCGCCCGCCCCGCCGTACGACGAGCTGCTGGACCTGGCCCTGGAGGCCGCCCGCCGCGCCGGCGAACTGCTGCGCGACCACCGGCCCGCCGACCTCGGCGTGGCCGCGACGAAGTCCAGCGCCATCGACGTCGTCACCGAGATGGACCTCGCCGCCGAGAAGCTGATCACCGGCTTCCTCACCGAGCGCCGCCCCGCCGACGGGATCCTCGGCGAGGAGGGCGCGAGCACGCCCGGCAGCAGCGGCGTGCGCTGGGTCGTCGACCCCGTCGACGGCACCGTGAACTATCTCTACGGCCGTCCCGACTGGTCGGTCAGCATCGCCGCGGAGTACGCGGGCGAGGTGGTCGCCGGCGTCGTGGCGGCGCCCATGCGCGGCGAGACGTACCACGCCGTGCGCGGCGGCGGCGCCTTCGTCGACGGCGAGCCGGCGCACTGCCGCCCGGCCCCGCCGATGGACCAGGCGCTGGTCTCCACCGGCTTCAACTACGTCCACGCGGTGCGCAGCCACCAGGCCGAGGTGGCGCGGCGGCTGATCCCGCGGGTGCGCGACATCCGCCGCGGCGGCTCCGCGGCGATCGACCTGTGCGACCTGGCCTGCGGCCGCCTCGACGGCTACTACGAGCGCGGCCTGCACCCGTGGGACCTGGCCGCCGGCGACCTCATCGCCCGCGAGGCCGGCGCGCTCACCGGCTCCCGGCCGGGCCTGCCGCCGGACGGCGACCTGACCGTCGCCGCGGTGCCGGGCCTCTTCGTGCCGCTGCAACGGCTCCTGGACGAGCTGGGCGCCTGGCACGACTGACCGCCCGGCACGGCGCCGGGACCCTGCCCGGACAGCACAGAGCCCCGGCACCGTGGCGGTGCCGGGGCGGGGTGTCCTCGGGGCGCGGGCGGGTCAGACGCCGGAGCCGGCGCCGACCTCGACGCCGTGGTCGGCGGCGAGCCGGCGCAGGTCGTCCAGCTCCTCCTGCTCGACCTCGACGCCGAACTCGTCGCCTTCCTCGCGGGCGCGGTCCCGCTCGGACTCGGCCGCCTTGATGCGCTGCAGAATGCCAGCGGTGAATGCGTCCATGGTGTACGCCCCCTCGTCGTCGGGTCGAGGCACCGGGGATGTGCCGACGGGTGTGATCACGGAGAACGTCCCTCCGGCTACAGCCTGTGTGCCATGCCGGGAAAGGAGGCTGGGAAACGTGATCGGCGGGTGTGGAATCGTCCTCCCCGCAGCATTGGGGGTGGAAACATCGGATCCGGAGAATCTTTGGGTGCCCGGCTGCTTACCACCGGTTTACGCCCATTGCAGGCAGGATGGAGCTGTTCACCAGGCCCGATCCCCCCTGCGGGCACTACGAGAAGGGACCCCGCCGTGCGCGTACTCGTCGTCGAGGACGAGCAACTGCTCGCCGACGCGGTGGCCACCGGCCTGCGCCGGGAGGCGATGGCCGTGGACGTCGTCTACGACGGCGCGGCGGCCATCGACCGCATCGAGCTGAACGACTACGACGTCGTGGTCCTCGACCGCGACCTGCCCCTCGTCCACGGCGACGACGTGTGCAGCCGGGTCGTCGAGCTGGGCCTGCCCACCCGGGTGCTGATGCTCACCGCGGCCGGCGACGTCCGGGACCGCGTCGAGGGGCTGGAGCTCGGCGCCGACGACTACCTGCCCAAGCCGTTCGCCTTCAGCGAACTCACCGCGCGGGTGCGCGCCCTCGGCCGGCGCAGCACCCAGGCCCTGCCCCCGGTGCTGGAGCGCTCCGGCATCAAGCTGGACCCGGGCCGCCGGGAGGTCTACCGGGACGACCGGCTGGTGCAGCTCGCGCCGAAGGAGTTCGCGGTGCTGGAGGTGCTGATGCGGGCCGAGGGTGCGGTGGTCTCGGCCGAGCAGCTGCTGGAGAAGGCGTGGGACGAGAACACCGACCCCTTCACCAACGTCGTGCGCGTCACCGTCATGACGCTGCGCCGCAAGCTCGGCGAGCCGCCCGTGATCATCACGGTCCCCGGCTCCGGCTACCGCATCTGACGTTCCGCACGTCCCCCCACGCACCCGACGGATGGCCCCATGGACGAGAACAGACGCTCCGCGTCGGACGCGCTGCCCGCCGGCACCCCGCCCAAGCCCACCTGGGACCCCCGGGAGGCGGCCGCGCCGTACTGGCTGCGCCCCACCATCCGGATACGCCTCACGCTGATCTACGGCGGCATGTTCCTGATGGCCGGCATGGTGCTGCTGGCCATCATCTACCTGCTGGCCGCCACCGCCCTGGACAGCTTCGCCACCCCGTTCCGGCTGCTGGAGAGCAGCGGCACGGTGCAGCTGGACAGCGGGCCGTGCCCGGAGGTCTCGGACGCGAAGACCTACAGCCAGTTCAACGACATCCTCGACGCCTGCATCGAGCGGCGGCGCCAGCTCGCCCTCGACTCCCTGCTGCGCAAGTCGCTGCTCGCGCTGCTGGGCATGACGGTCCTCGCCTTCGCCTTCGGCTACGTCGTCGCCGGCCGGGTGCTCTCGCCGCTGGGCCGCATCACCCGTACCGCCCGCAGCGTCGCCGGCTCCGACCTGCACAAGCGCATCGAGCTGGACGGCCCCGACGACGAGCTGAAGGAGCTGGCCGACACCTTCGACGACATGCTCGACCGCCTCGACCGGGCCTTCAACTCCCAGCAGCGCTTCGTCGCCAACGCCTCGCACGAGCTGCGCACCCCGCTGGCGATCAACCGCACGCTGCTGGAGGTCCAGCTCTCCGACCCGGACGCCTCGCCGGAGCTCCAGCAGCTCGGCAAGACCCTGCTGGCCACCAACGAGCGCAGCGAGCTGCTGGTGGAGGGCCTGCTGCTGCTCGCCCGCAGCGAGAACGAGATCGTCGACCGAAAGCCCGTCGACCTCGCCGAGGTCGCCTCCCAGGCGATGGACCAGGCCCGCGGCGAGGCGCAGTCCCGGGGCGTCGAGCTGCGCGGGGTGCGCAAGCCCGCGTACGTCCAGGGCAACGGCGTGCTGCTGGAGCGGGTGGGGCTGAACCTGGTGCAGAACGCCGTGCGGTACAACGTCGCCGAGGGCGGCTGGGTCGAGGTGCAGACGGAGGCGCAGCCCGGCGTGGCCGTGCTGACGGTCTCCAACACCGGGCCGGTCGTCCCCGCGTACGAGGTGGACAACCTTTTCGAGCCGTTCCGGCGGCTGCGCACGGAGCGTACGGGCAGTGACAAGGGGGTAGGGCTGGGGCTGTCCATTGTGAGATCCGTCATTCGTGCGCACGGCGGAGCGGTCACCGCACAGCCGCGCGAGGGCGGTGGGCTGGTGATTCGGGTGGCGCTGCCCATGCAGACTGTGTGATACGTCACATTCCGTACATGACGCCCGTGTGCGCTGTGTCATCGCCGCATTCCGGGAAAAGCCCGTAAGATCCGCGTTTCCGCAGGATGCGGTCACGGGAAGTACACGGGGTGGCGTGCACGAGAAGCGCCCGGGACCGCGTATGGTCCCTTTCGCCATCCGGCCGCGATCACCCCTGCGGGGTGCGGCCGGGTGTCGATCGAGTAACAGACCTTGATGTGAGGCAAAATCTCCGCTTCGGGTCGGGCACAAGACCGGCCTCTCATGCGTTACGAGCGCTGGAGACTCACTGACCACCCGGAGGGGGAGAGCGAGAATGGCAACGGACTACGACACCCCACGCAAGACAGACGACGATGTCAACGAAGACAGCATCGAAGAGCTGAAGGCGCGGCGCAGCGACAAGTCGGCCGCAGCCGTCGACGTCGACGAGTTCGAGCAGAACGAGGGCCTGGAGCTGCCCGGTGCGGACCTCTCCAACGAGGAGCTGTCCGTGCGGGTCCTGCCCCGCCAGGAGGACGAGTTCACCTGCATGAGCTGCTTCCTGGTGCACCACCGCAGCCAGCTGGCCGCCGAGAAGAACGGCCAGCCGATCTGCCGCGACTGCGCGGCCTGAGGCCGGCCGTGGCCCCCACGGCCGGCTCCGGTCCCGCCGGGCCGAAGACCGGGATGATCCTGCGGACGCGCCCCGACCGGCGCGTCCGGGCGGCGCTGGAGCGGGTGGCGGACGCCATCGTCCAGACCGCGCCGCGCGTCCCGGTCCGCGACCTGGCCACGCTGCGCCGGCAGTTCCCCGGGCTCGGCCCGGAGGAGATGGCCGACCGGCTGGTCGCCGGAGCCGTGAAGGGGAGCGCCACGGTCGGCGCGGGCATCGGAGCGGCGGCGATGATGCCCGCGCCGCCAGCCATGCCCGCCGAGCTCGCCGCCGAGATCGTGGGGGTGGCCTCGATAGAGCTGAAGCTGATCGCCGAGCTCCACGAGGTGTACGGGGTACGGGCGGCGGGCGCGGCGCCGCAGCGTGCCATGGCATACCTCGGCGCCTGGACCGACGAGCGCGGCATCGACACCGCCAAGCTGGTGAGCTTCGACGTCGTCCTCGGCGGCCCGATGCGCCGCCGGCTGCGGCAGCAGGTCCTCAAGCGCACCGTGCGGAACCTGCCGACCCTCGCCCCGTTCCTCATGGGCGCGGCCGCCGGCGCGCTGATGAACCGCAGGGACACCCGCAGACTCGCCGACCGGATCCGCGACGACCTGCGCGGCCGCCAGGTCCCGTGGGACGGCCCACCGCCCGGGGCGGACACCGGGGTCGCGCCGTCCGGGAACCCCGGCGGCCTCAGCCTCCCGGGCGCCGGGGGCGCCGCGGACTCCGTACCGCCCGCACCGCCTGCACGGCCCGCACCGCCCGTACCGCCGAAGGACGACCCGCGGGCCCTCCCGCCGGCCGCGCCGCCGCCGGGCGAGCGCTGAGCGCCCTCCCGCACCCGCACCCGCGCCGCCGCCCGTCAGTCCGAGGCCGACCGCAGCGCCGCCACCAGCCGCTCCGGCTCCCGCGTGGACAGGTAGAGATACGGCGTCGGGTCCTCCGGATCCGTGACCTCCACCCGCACCGCCGTCGGGATGTACCCCCGCAGCAGCATGTACGCGCGCGTGTCCGCCCGGTGCGTACGCCACGCCTGCGCCTCCCCGGCGTCGAGCGCCTGCGCCTCGCCCAGCGCCGTGAGCGGGATCCGGGCGTCGTCGGTGACCAGCTGCCCGGCGATGACCCGGATCCGCGCCGAGCCGTACGAGCTGACCGCGACCGCCGCCAGCGCCGTCCCGCCGGCCAGCCCCGCCAGCAGCGGCAGCGTCCCGAACGGCGTCAGCACCAGCGCCAGACACACCCCCGTGCCCACCGCCAGGCCCCACCAGGACCGGGGCGCGCTCAGCCGCTCGTCGTAGCTCTGCGTCGTCTGCATGCACCCCACCTTCCCACGCCTTCCCCCCGCGGCCCGCTCCCCCCGCGGCTCGGCCCCGGGCCCGGCGCGCAGGTAGGCTCTGGCCGCGTGACTGCAAGTGACAAGCTGACCCCGCCGCCCGGTGCCGCGGAACCCGTGCGGCACCCGGACGCCCCGGCGCCCGGGCAGCTCCTCGGCTCCCACTACGACCAGTGCTTCGGGTGCGGCAGCGGCCAGGAGCACGGCCTGCACCTGGCCGCGCGGGCGGGCGAGGGCGTGAACGTGACCGCGGAGTTCACGGTCAGGGCCGCCCACCAGGGCGCCCCCGGCCTCGCCCACGGCGGGGTGCTCACCTCCGCGCTCGACGAGACCCTGGGCGCGCTGAGCTGGCTGCTGTACACCATCACGGTGACCGGCCGGCTGGAGACCGACTTCCTGCGCCCGGTCCCGGTGGACACCACCCTCCACCTGGACGCCCGCGCCCTCGCCGTCGCCGGCCGCAAGATCTACTCCACCGCCGCCGGCCGCATCGGCGGCCCGGACGGGCCGGTGGCCGTCCGGGCCGACGCCCTCTTCGTGGAGGTCAAGGTGGAACACTTCGTCAAGAACGGCCGGGACCGCGAGATCCGGGCCGCGATGGCCGACCCCGACCAGGTCCGGCGGGCCCGCGCCTTCGAGGTGAACCCGTGACGGCCCGGCGGGAACCGGTCGACGTGCTGATCCGCCGCGTCGACCCCGAGGTGCCGCTCCCGTCGTACGCGCACCCCGGCGACGCCGGCGTCGACCTCGTCACCACCCGGCCCGCGGAGCTGCCCCCCGGCGAGCGCGTCGTCCTGCCCACGGGCATCAGCCTCGCCCTGCCCGACGGCTACGCGGCCTTCGTGCAGCCCCGCTCCGGGCTCGCCGCCCGCTGCGGCGTGACGCTCGTGAACGCCCCGGGGACGGTGGATGCCGGGTACCGTGGGGAGATCAAGGTGAACGTGGTCAACCTCGACCCGCGCCGCCCGGTGCGGTTCGAGCGTTTCGACCGGATCGCCCAGCTGGTGATCCAGCAAGTGGAGACGGCCCGGTTCCACGAGGTGGCCGAACTCCCCGGCTCCGCCAGGGGCGAGGGCGGGCACGGGTCAACCGGAGGGCATGCCTCCCTCGGGGACCGGAAGGCCGTTCATGGATACGCTTCGGTCATTGCCGACCGGGAAGGACAGTGACGTGTTCGGACGTCGTCGCAAGGGGCACGAGGAGCCCGTCGACAAGAACGCCGACGGCGTGACCGCCGAGGAAGCCGAGGAGTCGGCGGACGAGCAGCCGGAGGACGGGGAAAGGCCCGTGCTGCCGCCCAGACCCCGGCCCGACGGGCCGTGGGACATCAGCGAGGTCGAGGACGCCCCCCGCGGCCGGGTGGACCTCGGCGGGCTGCTCGTCCCCGGGGTCGAGGGCATGGAGCTGCGCGTCGAGGTGGCGGGCGACTCGATCGTCGCCGCGACCGTGGTGCTGCGGGACAGCGCGATCCAGCTCCAGGGCTTCGCCGCGCCCAAGAACGAGGGCATCTGGGGCGAGGTCCGCGCGGAGATCGCCACCGGCATCACCAAGCAGGGCGGCATCATCGACGAGCAGGAGGGCACGCTGGGCTGGGAGCTGCGCGCGCAGGTGCCGGTGAAGCTGCCCGACGGCAAGAGCGGCGTGCAGGTGGTGCGGTTCGTCGGCTGCGACGGGCCGCGGTGGTTCCTGCGCGGGGTGATCTCCGGCCAGGCCGCGGTGCAGCCGCAGGCGGCGGGCGTGCTGGAGAAGATCTTCCGCGAGACGGTGATCGTCCGCGGCGACGGCCCGATGGCGCCGCGCGACCCGATCGTGCTCCAGCTGCCGACGGACGCGCAGATGGTGCCGGACGGGGTGCAGCAGGACGAGGCGAGCGAGGGCTCGCGCTTTGCGGGCGGCATCGACTCGCTGGCGCGCGGCCCGGAGATCACCGAGGTCCGGTAGCGCTCCGCGCGAAGCGCGAGGTACGGCGGCGGGCCGGGTCACGTGACCCGGCCCGCCGCCGTTGCCTGGGGCGGGCTGGTCGTGCCCGCCTCCCGCGGTCTCCGGGCATCCGTGCCGCCGCGCCGCGGTCCGCCGTTGCGGCCATGCGGACCGGAGATCACCCGGGGTGCGCGGAGCCCGCTGAGCGCCGCTGTGGCGGGAGAACGGCCGCGACCGGCCCCGCCAACCCCGATCGCGTACGGTCGCGGCCCCTGAGAGCCGTCAGGGGCCGCGCCGCCCGGTGGACGGGGACCCGGCGCCCCGCTCAGCCGTTGCCCGCGTCTTCGTCGACCTCGACGCTTCTCAGCGGGTGCACGAGTAGGCGGGTGCACGAGGTGCGAGCCGGCCGCCGCCGACGGTCACCAGCCGGCAGCGGCCACCACGTCCCGGGCGACGTCCGCCACCGTCCGCCCGTCCGTAGCCACCCGGACGGTCCCCTCCGGCACCCGCTCCTCCAGGTGCCGGGCCATGAACGCGCTGCGCCGCACCTGCTGCTCCAGCTCCGAACCGAGCTCGCGAGCGGCCAGGCGGCCGCGGGCGGTGGCGTCGGAGGCGGTCAGCAGCACCCGTACGAAGCGGGTGTCCCTCCCCAGGGCGCGCTCGTAGACGCCGCTCTCGCCGGCCATGACACTGGCGGTGTTGGTGTAGATCAGCCGTCGGCAGCCCAGCGCCGCGTAGTTGCCCCACAGCGCGGCGAGGTTGCGCTCGGTGAGCAGCGACCGGTCCGGGTCGCCGGGCGGGGCGGGATGGACGTGGTCCAGCACGTCGCCCTCGATCAGGGCGTGGCCGACGTCCACGGCGCGCAACTGCGCCGAGACCTCGAAGCCGACCGAGGACTTTCCCACCCCGGAACGGCCGCCGATGAGCAGCACTTCGGTGACCAGCACTCGGAACTCCTGTCGCCTGTCCGGTGGAGCCGGGCCGTGGCGGGTGTGGGAGCCGACCGGGTGCGCGGCGGTGCGCAAAAGCCGGGCTTCCTGGGCGATTTGGGCCGATTTGGCAGGCGGGTTACCGCGAGTTCGTCTCGGCAACGCCCACCCGAGGTGCCGCGAGTGCGTCCCGGAGTACGTTCTCGAGCGTGACGCGGGCCAGCTCGTGTCTCAAGGTCTCCTCGATGCCCTCGTAGATGCCCCGCATCGCCGGCTGGATGCCGTAACCCACCACGCATTCCTGGTCCGGGGTGGCGCGGTGCATCGCGAACAGCGGGCCGGGTTCCACCGCCTCGTACACGTCGAGCAGGGTCATCGACCTCAGCTCGCGCGCCAGCGACCAGCCCGCACCCACACCCCGCCGGGACTCCACGAGCCCGGCCCTGCGCAGCTCGCCGAGCACCCGCCTGATCACCACGGGGTTGGTGTTCGCGCTGGTCGCGATCTGCTCGGAGGTCGCGACCTCATGGCCCTGGCGCTGGTAGAGACCGATCCAGGCCAGCGCGTGGGCGGCGATGGTCAACCTGCTGTTGGCGCTCATGAACGCCTCCTCTCGGCCGCAACGCTTCATGTTACGACAGTTCAGTCGTAACAGCAAAGGTTGCAACAGGTTGTCGTAACAATTAACGTTGCGACAGTCGTGAAGGATCAATCAACGAGGTGAGAAGAATGAGCAAGCCACTCACGGGCAAGGTCGCCCTGGTCACCGGGGGGTCGCGCGGACTGGGAGCCGCGACCGTACGACTGCTGGCCGAGCAGGGCGCTGACGTCGCCTTCACCTACGTCAGCTCCGAGAAGCAGGCGCAGGCCGTCGTCGACGACGTGCGCCTCAAGGGAGCGAAGGTCATCGCCTTCAGGTCCGACCAGGCGGACACGAGTCAGGCGCCGGCGCTGATCGACGACGTCGTCGCCCACTTCGGCGGCCTGGACATCCTCGTCAACAACGCGGCGATCTCCGCGGCCGGCAGGGTGGACGACCCGGACGCCGACACCGCCGCACTGGACCGGATGCACGCCACCAACTACCTCGGTGTGATCGCCCTCATCCGGGCCGCCTCCGGAGTGCTGCGCCCGGCCGGCCGCATCATCACGGTCAGTTCCGGACTGGGCTCCCGCGTCGGTGTCCCGGGAATTGCCGACTACTCGGCGACCAAGTCGGGGATCGAGAGGTACACCATGGGGGTCGCACGGGACCTCGGACACCGGGACATCACGGCCAACGTCGTGGAAGCCGGACTGATGGTGGGCGGCATGGAAGCGCCGGACCCCGAGACCCTCAAGGCCCTGGTCAGCTCCCTGTCCCTGCAACGCATGGGTTACCCCGAAGAAATCGCCGCGGCGATCGCCTTTCTGGCGAGCCCCGCCGCTTCGTACGTCACGGGCGCGGTGCTGGACGCCCACGGCGGCTACAACGCCTGAACCGGAGCCCCCGCAGCGCGCCCCGAAGGGAACCCGACCTCGGGGCACGCGGCCCCGACGACGGGCACGTGCGTGAAGCTGCGGGCTTGGCCGGCGATGGGGACGGAGCGGTCGACGTGCACCCCTGGCGCCGCCTGCTCCGTCCCTGCGGCCGCAGGCACCACCCCACCGCAGCGCCCCCTGCGTTGGGTGCGCGGGGTGCGATCAATCAGCCCGCCGCACCGGGCTTGTTGGGTCCAAAGCGGTGCTTCGTGGCGCGTGGCCGCTCCATCACGGATGCGGCAACGCCTCGCCTTCCAGGTGGAGGCGAGGCGTGGGCTGGCCGTGGGCGATCAGAGGATGGGGAACTCGCCGTCCTTGACGGCGGCGACGAAGGACGCCCAGCTCTCGATCGGGAAGAGGAGGGCCGGGCCGTCCGGGTTCTTGCTGTCGCGGACCGGCATCACGCCGGGGAAGCCGTCAGCGACCTCGACGCAGTTGCCGCCGTCACCGTTGGTGTAGGACGACTTGCGCCACGCGGCGGTGGTGAGATCGTACGGAGTGGTCATCGGTGTCCAGAGTCCTTGGCCGCCGATTCGATCCGTCTGAGGCTCTCCGCCGGCGACAAAGCGGCAGCCCTGGCGAAATCGTAGGCTTGCTGGTACCGCACCAACAGTCCCGGGTCTTCGACAAGTTGCCCGCTGTGTGCACTCTCCGTATAGACGACCGGCGGAGCGTCCGCAAAGGACATCAAGGACACCACGCCCATCATGAAGGGGTGGAGTCCCGCTGACGACGGCATGATCTGCACTACGGTTCGCCGGGTCCGCGCCGCCGCAGCGATGTGATCCAGCTGCTCGCGCATGTCCTCCGGGCCGCCGACCGTGATGTCCAGAGCAGCCTCGTGGAGGATCTGCCACAACACCGGGCCTGTTGGGGAACTCAGCAACCGCGCTCTTTCCAGGCGGGCTTCGACCTTCCCCTCGATGAACTCGTCATTGACGTGAGGGTGGGTTGCCCGCACCAGGGCCCGTGCGTACCCCTCCGTCTGGAGGAACCCCGGTACCAGCATCGGCGAGTACTCGCAGATCGTCGTCGCCAGCGTCTCCAGCTCCGCCGCATCCGCGAAGTAGTCCGCGTGCTTCGACTTCCGGGCCAGCCGCGCCAGCCGCCGTAGGTGCTCACCCGTGCCGAAGATCTCGTCGAACTGCCTCGACAGGTCCTCCTGCGGCCGCCGCGTCGCGGCCTCGAACTGCCCCACGTACGTCCCCGAGCAGAAGGCCAGTTCGCCCAGCCTCTCCTGGGACATCCCCGCGGCCTCCCGCAGGCGGCGCAGTTCCGCCCCGTAGAACGACCTGGGTGAGGTGTACGGGTCGAGGTGCTTGGGCTGGGTCACGTCCTGGCCCCCTTGGTGCTGTGTGGCTTCGGTGCCGCTGCCGCAGTGGCGCTTGCTGGGGTGATCCCCCTGCACACCGTAGCGGCGGAGCGTGACGATGTGTGCACGATTGGTGAAAGCCCTCGACTCAAGAAAGGCCCCGCACATGGCCGTTCGCCGTGACCCCGAGTTCGCCGACCCCGACGAGGCCGTCCGCTTCCTCAAGAAGGCGCTCGCCGCCGTGGACGTCACCCTGCCGTCGCTGAAGGTCGACCTGCCCAGCACCTACTGGTCGTTCGCCCCGCCGCTCATCGACCTGGGCCGGTGCACCATCGACACGGCCTACCGCATCGCGGACGGGCTGCACCGGTCGGTGGGGGCTGCGGAAGGGCTTACTCCGCAGCCGAGCCGGGCCCCGGGCGCCGCCGATCAGTGACGGTGACGACCGCCCCCTCCCTTGCCCGGCCGCCCCGCGCGGCCGAGGTACGCGGCGGGGGCGCGCAGGGCGCGGGCAGCCACCTGCCGTAGCTCCTCCAGGCCCGCACGGTCGGGGTGGCCGACTCCAGGGCGACGGCGACCGCCTCCCGCGCCTCGTCGCCCTGAGCCCGCAGGTCGGCCTCCGTCCCGTCCGGGCCGCCGGCCGGCTCGGGGTCCGCCGAGGAGCGCAGGCCCCGGACGCTGTCCCCGGTGCCCGGCGGGACCGCGCAGCTGGGGGAGGAGTACGGAGTCGGCGGCCCGCGCCCGCAGGTCGGCCTCCGGCGCAGTACGACGGGCAGCTGCGGCTCGGCGCGCGTTGCCGGGGACAGGGCCGCGCCGCTCGCCCGCCGCTCCATGACGGTGTCGAGGGCGTCGCGGTCGTACGGCACCTCGCCGCTGGTGACCCGCTCGACGAACCGCTGCATCCCGGCGCCGTCCTCGACGTCCACACCGTGCCGCGCGGCGGTCCTCGCCCAGAACTTGGCGAGCCCCCACCGGGCCGGGGTCGGCCATGGCCTGCGGGTGACGTCCGGCCGCCGCGTCGAAGGCGGCGAGCGCGTCGTCCCGGGCGGGGCCGCGCGGGTCGCCCGCACCGGGTGCCACGTTCCGCGGGAGGAAGGCGAGCGTGCTTCACTCCGCCTACGTCTCCTGGGCGTTTCCCGGCAGACCAAGACCCTTCACACCTACCCGCACCGGCGCAACGCCGATGCCCGCCACCGTGACCGGCCGGGTTCACGCTCGTCAACGGTCACCTCGTGTCGATTCCGGGCCCGACCGGTCGGAGGAGCGACTGCCTGCCCGGTCAGCTGACCGGAGGAACTCACGAATGGCGGGAGCGACGGCGCGGGCGAGGTCCTCGGCCGTCCGAAGGTCGTTGCCGATCGGGACCATGGCCAGCTGTCCGTTGGGGAGGGTGCCGGCCACCTCTTCGGCCAGAGCGGTGGGGTGCCGTGCGTCGGTGCCGGGGAAGACGAGGGCCGGCGCGGTGATCCCGGTGAGTTCGCCGACGCTGCGGAACGAGCGGTCGTGGCCGATGGCGGCTGCGGCCACGATGCTGGCGGGATCCGACCGGGGGATGGCGTCGCGCACCATGGCCCCGACGACGGGCGGGAAATCGGCGAGGATGGGTTCCCAGCCGGCCTCGATGCCCTCGGTCGCGACACGGGCGGCGAACGCGTCGAGGAAGCGGATCTCGGCGTCCTTCGCCTCGTCGTCCTCGATGTCCTCGACCCCGATCAGCACGGCGGCTCCCACCCGGCCCGGGTACGCGGCCGCGGTCCTGAGCGTGATCGTGGAGCCCAGGCCCGCTCCGGCGAGTACGGCGTCGGGGAGGCCGAGGTGGTCCAGGAGCCGGATCACATCCCCGGTGTACCGGGCCCAGGTGTGGCGGGCCGGGTCCCTGCAGACCGAACGGCCGTAGCCTCGCAGGTCGGGCAGGATGACCGTGCAGCGGTCTGCGAGCCGTTCGGCCAGGGGAAGCATGCTCCTGTGGTCGGGGCCGCCGGCATGCATGAGGACGAGGGCCCGGCCTTCTCCGACGACGGTGGCGTGCAGGGCGCAGTCGTCGGCCGCCCGGTAGCTGATCTCTGTCATGAGCCGAACCTAGAGCGGGTCCAACGGCGTCCGGAACGCAAAATCCGCCGACTGATGTCGCGAGCCCGCCACCTTGGACGCCGTCGCGGTCACAGCACCAGCCGTCTGCCTGCTCAGCGGTTTCTCACCGGGAGCGGCGCGTAACGAAGCGGTGAAGGCGCGTTCTCGGCCTGCCCGGCCTGTCGGGGCTCGCTTATTCTCCCGGCATCCGGGACAGGGGGGACCGTTGACCGCGACCGTGAGGCGGCCGGGGCGCCGGCTTCCGGCCGTGCTGCGGCAGAGCGCACACCACGGCCTCGTGCTGGCCGCCGCCGCGCTCGGCCTCCTGCTCGCCGTCACCGTCCTCGCCGCGCTTGTCGCGGTCGCCGAGCAGGCCGCGGAGGCCGGGGCGCGGGAGCGGCTCGCCGCGGATCCGGACGCGGCGGTGCGGATCAGCGGGGCGTACGACCCGGAGGGCGTGGCGCGCGCGGACGGGCCGGTGCGGGGGGCGCTGGCGCGTACGTACGGCGAGGTGCCGCACCGTACGACGCGGCTGGTGCGGGCGCCGGCGGCGCGGGAGTTGCAGCTGCCGGTGGCCGGGAGCGGCGTCGGCGGGCGCGGCGCGGTGGGGCTGTCGCTGCTGTGGGCCGAGGACGCCGGTCGCCAGGCGCGGCTGACCGAGGGCGCGTGGCCGGGCGCCGGGGGCGGATCCGGGGCCGGTGGGCGGGTGGAGGTCGCGCTCGACGAGCGGTACGCGGCACGGCTGGGGCTGGCGACGGGCGACACCTTCGCGCTGGGCGGCGACGAGGGCGCGGGGGAGGGGAGCGGCGGCCCGGACGGCGGCTACGGCTCGGGCGGCGGGAGCGCGGCCGGGGCGGGGGCGGCGGAGAACGGGCGCGGACCGGGCGGCGGGGACGTCGGGTCGGAAACCGGCGCCGATTCCGCGGGGCCGCTCGGCATGCGCGTCAGCGGGCTCTACGCCCCCCGCGACCCCGACGCCCCCCTCTGGCAGGACCTCACCGGCACCTTCGGCACCCCCGACAGCGTCGGCCTCGTCGCCCGCCGCGCCTTCGCCGCCCGGCCCGCACTCCGCCACGACGCCACCGCCACCTGGCTCGCCGTCCCCGACGCCCGCCGGCTCCGGCTCGGCCAGGTCGGCCCGCTGCGCGACCGCGCCGCCGCGCTCGCCGCCGGCGACGCGGAGCGCGTCGTCTTCGGCCCCGGCGGCCCCGGCGGCCCCGGCGGCCCCGGCGGTGCCGACGGCGCCGCCGCGCTCGCCGACGTGGAGGCCGACGCGGGCCTGCCGTACGCGCTGCGGCAGCTGGACGCGCCCGTCGCCGTCGCCCGCGCCGCCACGTACCTGCCCGCGGCGCTGCTCGCCTCGCTGGCCCTGGCCGCGCTGGTGCTGACCGCCCGGCAGCTCGCCCGGCACCGCGCCGCCGAGCAGGTGCTGCTCGGCGCCCGCGGCGCCGGGCCCGTGCGGCTCGTCGGCGGGGCCGCGGCGCAGTGGGCGGCGGTGGCGCTGCCCGCCGCGCTGGCCGCGCCGTACCTGGCCGGCCCGCTGCTGCGCGGCCTGGCGGCGGCCGGGCTGCTCGACGGGCCGGCCCCGGCGAGCGCCGCGACCCGCGCGGGGTGGACGGTCGCCGGGCTGGCGCTCGCTGTGCACGCCGCCGCCGCGCTCACCCCCGTCGCCCGCGCCGCCCGCGACCGGCGCGCGGCGGCCCGGCTGCGGCGGCGGGTGCCGCGGCTGGCGGCGTACCAGCGGGCGGGTACGGACCTGGCGCTGGCCGGGGTCGCCGCGGTGGGCTGGGTGCAGTTGGTCACCTACCGCACGCCGGTCGCCGACTCCGGCGCCGTCGACCCCGTCGTCGTGCTCGCCCCCGTCGCCCTCACCGCCGCGACCGTGCTCCTGGCGCTGCGGCTGCTGCCGCTCGCCGCCCGCGCCGCCGACCGGCTCGCGCGCCGCTCCGCCGGCCTGGTCGTGCCGCTCGGCGGCTGGCACCTCGGCCGCCGGGCGGCCGGGCACGCCGGCCCCGCGCTGCTCGTCGCCCTCGCGCTGGCCATCGCCGCGCTCGGCGCCACCGCCCTCGCGGTGCTCGACCGCGGCGACCGCGACCAGGCCGCCTTCGCGGTCGGCGCCGACCTCGGCGTCGAGGCCGGGCACGAGGGCGCGGGCTTCGTGCCGCGCGCGGAGCGCCACGCGCGGTACGGCGCGCTGCCCGGCGTCGAGGCGGTCACGCCGGTGGTGGACTGGGACGTCACCGTCGGCAGCTCGTCCGCGGGGCTGACCGCGCTGGACTCCGCGGAGGTGCTGCCGACGCTCCGTACGGGCGCCGCCGCCGGCCCGGTGCCCGCGGTACGGGACGGGGCCGGGCTGCCGTACGACGCCCTCGCCGCGCTCGGCGGCACCGACCCGGCGGCGGCCCACGGGCTGCCGCTGCCCGGCCGCCCCGACGCCCTGCGCATGCGCGTGCGCCTCGACGCCGACGGGCCCGGCACCGCCGAGCCGTTCACGCTCGACGTCACCCTGGAGGACGCCGACGGCCTCGCGCACACCGTCTCCGGCACCCTGCCGCCCGCCGACGGCCGGGCGCACCGGATGGCGCTTCCGCTCGGCGCGTACCAGCACCCGCTGCGGCTCACCGGACTTCAGCTGCGCACCGAGGAGGAGACCGAGCAGCGTACGTACCGGCTGACGATCGACGACTTCGCCGCCGCCCCGCGCGGCGTCCGCTGGCGCGACCTCGTCCCCGGCGAGCGGCCCGACCGCGGCCTCGCCGGCTGCCCGGGCCGCAGGCCGGCGCCGCCGCGGGGCATGCCGCCGCGGATCGCCACCGGCTTCGTCCTCTGCGAGATCCGCGACACGCCCGGCGCGCTCTTCGACGGCGTGCTGCGCGGCCCGGACACGTCGCTGTCCGAGGAGCTGCTGAGCTGGCGGCTCCGGCTCGGGCAGGCCGGGCAGGGCAGGCCGCGGCCGGTGCCGGTGCTCGCCACCGACGCGCTGCTCGACTCCGGCCAGGCGGCGGTGGGCGAGCCCCTGCGGGCCCGGCTGCCGGGCCGCACCGAGCTGCGCGCCCAGGTCGTCGGCCGCGTCGACGCCGTCCCCGGCACCGACCCGGGGCGGGGGCGGCTGCTTGCGGACACCCGGGTGCTGGCCGCGTACCTCGTACGCGCCGGGGTCGACCCGCCGATGGAGACGCGCTGGTGGCTGGCCGCCCGCGACGGCGACGCCGCCGCCGCGCGCACGGCCGTCGAGCGCCGCCCGGAGCTGGGCACGGCGCGCGACGCGCCGGGGGAGCGGGCGGAGCTGGCGGCGTCGCCGCTGCGCGAGGGGACGGACGGGGCGCTGCGGCTGTGCCTGGTGCTGGCGCCGGCGTTCGCCGTCGTCGGCTTCGCGCTGCACAGCGTGCTGGCGGTACGGTCCCGGGCCCGGGAGTTCGCGCTGCTGCGGGCGCTGGGGGTACGGGCGCGGCAGCTGACGGCGCTGCTGTGGACGGAGCAGCTGTGCCTCGCGGCGTTCGCCGCCGCGGTGGGCACGGCGACGGGGGTGGCGCTCGCGGCGGCGGTGGTGCCGGCGGTCACGGTCACCGAGACGGGGGCGGCGGTGCACCCGGAGCTGGCGGTGGCGGTGCCCTGGCCGCGGGTGGCGGCGGTGGCGGCGGTGGTGACCCTGCTGATCTGCCTGGCGGTGGCGGCGACGGCGCGGGCGCTGGCGCGCACGGACCTGGCGCGGGTGCTGAGGGCGGGGGACGAGTGAGGGGGCGAGGGAGCGGAGCGTGGTGGCGCCGGGGGCGCGCGGAGGGGGAGGCGCGGCCGGGCGGTCCGGCGGACGGGGCGTCCGCCGCAGGGCGCGGGCCCGGCGGCGAGCGGGAGGCGGACCGGGACCGGGCGGACCGGGATGATGGCGCGGGCCGGGCGGGCCCCGTGCCGGCCGCGGAGAGCGTGGGCCCTGCGAAGGCGCCGCCCCCGGGGCGTACGGTGCCGGGGCCCGGCCGGGTTCGTACCGGGCCGCCATCCGGCGCCGCCGGCCCGGACCTGCCGTCCCGCGCTGCCGGCGGCCCCCGCCGCCCCCGCGGGGCCCGCGCCTGGCGCGAGGCGCGCGCCGACCTGCCCGCCTTCGTCTGCCTCGGCGCGGTCGTCGCGCTCCTCGCCGCCGTCGCGGCCGCCGCGCCCCCGCTGCTCGACCGGGCGGCCGGCCGGGCGCTCGTGGACCGCGTCGCGGCGGCGCAGGACGAACGGCCGCTGCTCACCCGCACCGTGTCCTTCGGCCGGCCGGTCACCGGGCTGCCGGGGGAGGGCGGGAGCAGCGTCGTCGAGGACCTGACGTGGGCCGGGCAGGACGTGACCGGCGGCGTGCCCGACGCCCTCGACGGCCTCTTCGACGAGCCCGCGCACCAGGTCCTCGTCCCCGCCGCCACCCTCGACGCCCCCCGCGGGGACGCCGCCCTGTCCCTGCTCCACACCACCGGGGCCCCCGGCCCCGCCGGCTACGCCGCCGGCCGCCCGCCCCGCGGCACCGGCCCGGACGGCCCCGTGGAGATCGCCGTCTCCACCCGCACCCGCGACGCGCTGGGGCTGCGGCTCGGCGCCCGGCTGCGGCTGTCCCCGTACCACGCCGAGCTCGACACCCCCGTCGTCGTCACCGGCTTCCTCCGCCCCCGCCCCGCCGGCCCCCGGGGCGGCCTCTGGCGCGACCACCCCCTCCTCGCCGCCCCGCTCCCCGCCGGCCGCGGGCCCGCCGAGGCGCGGGCGCTGATCGCCCCCGGCGCGCTCGACGCGCTCCTGGACCGCGGGCTGCCGTCGATCACCGTCGAGTGGCGGCTCCGCCTGCAACTGGGCGCCGGCGCCGACGAGCGCGACGAGCGCGCCACGGCCGCCGCCCGCTTCACCGGCGACGCCGGCCGCGCCAGGCTGACCCGCGCCCTCGCCGCGTACGACACCGCCTCCGCCGAGAACTTCTGCTCCAGCACCGGCCACGGCTGCATCTACGGCGCCCACCCTGCCCGGCGCCCGACCCGCACCGACCAGGTCCAGCCGATCGTCCGCGACTTCGGCGCCGAGTGGGACCAGGCGGCCCTCGTCGTCTCCTTCGCGCTCGCCTCCGTCGTCGGCGTCGGCCTGGCCGCCGCCTTCGTCACCGCCCGGCTCGCGGTGCGGCGGCGGCTCGGCCACCACCGGCTCCAGCGCGCCCGCGGCGCGTCCGCCACCGGGCTCGCGCTCTCCCGCGCCGCGCGGTACGCGCCCGCGGCGGGCGCGGGGCTGGTGGCGGGACACGCCGGGGCGCGGGCTGTGCTGCCCGCCGGCGCGGCGCCGCCGGGGTGGGCGGCGGCGGCCGCGGTGGCGGCCGCGGCGTGGCTGATGCCGCCGGTGCTGACCTGGGCGGCGGTGCGCGACCGCCGGCCGGACCGGGCCGGCCGCCGGTCCGGAGGCGCGGGCCGGCGGCTGTCCGCGGAGGCCGCGGTGGTGCTGCTCGCCGTGGCGGGCGCGGTGGCGCTGCGGGTACGCGGCACGTCCGGCGGCAGCGCGTCGGACCCGCTGGTCGCGGCGGTGCCGGTGCTGTGCGGGCTGGCGGTCGTGGTGCTGCTGATACGGATCTACCCGCCCCCGCTGCGCCTGCTGGCCCGGCTCGCGGCCCGCCGCCGCGGCCCGCTGGGGCTGCTGGCGCTCTCCCGCGCCGCCCGCGACGCGCCCGCGGCCGTGCTCGCGCTGCTGGTGCTCGTCACCACCCTGGGTGCCGCGGTCTTCGGCGGCCTCGTCACCGGCACCGTCGAGGAGGGCCGCCGCGCCGCGCTGGCCTGGCGCACCGGCGGCGCCGACGCGGTGCTGAGCGACGCTGCCAACCCGGCCGGCGACAAGGCGCTGCGCCGGGTCCCCGGCGTGGCGCACGCCGTGCCGGTCCGGCTTGTCCGTACCGACCTGACCAGCGCCGCCACCGGCCTCGGCCGCCCCGGCGCCGACCTGCTCGCCGTCGACGCCGCCGCCCTGCGGCGGGCCGACCCCGGCTCCGCCGCCGCGGCGGCGGCCGCGGGGCTGGCGGCGCTGCGGCGGGACGGCGCGGGGCGGCTGGTGCTGCCGGTGCTCGCCGGCGGGGAGCGGGCGGCCCGTACCGGCGAGACGTACGAGACGGGGTGGCCCGGCGTGCGGCTGCGCGTCGCCGGGCGGCTGGCCGGCGACGCGGCGGCCGACCCGGCGTTCGGCCCGCTGTACGCCGGGCGCGACGCGGCGCCGGGGGAGCGGCGGCGGCCCGCGGCGCCGGGGGCGGACCGGCCGGTGCTGCTGGCCGACACCGCCGCGCTGGCCGCAGCGGCCCGGGAGCGCGGCGCGGACGCGCCGGAGGGCCACACGGCCGTCCTGTACTACGGCGGCGACGGCGGCCCGGCCACCCCCGCCGCGCTGCGCGCCGCGGCGCCCGGCACGGGGCCCGGCAGCCCGTACGGGGAGCTGCTGATCGCCGCCGAGGAGCGGGCCGCGGACCGCGACGACGGCGTGCTCGGCACGATCCGGGGCGCGCACGCCGCGTGCGCGGCGCCGGCGGCGGCGCTGGCGCTGCTGACGCTCCTCGCGGAGCTGCTGCGCTCGGCGCCGGAACGCGCCCGCACCACCGCGTACCTGCGGCTGATCGGCCTCGGCCGCCGCGGCGCCACCGCCCTCGGCGCGCTGCAACTGGCCCCGCTCGCGCTCGCCGCCGCGGCCGGCGGCCTCGCCCTGGGCCTGGCGCTGCCCGCGGCCCTCGGCCCGGCCCTGGACCTCCGGGCCCTCACCGGCGGCCCGGCACCCCCGCCCCACCGCCCCGGCCTCCTCCTGACCGCGGCGCTGACCGCGGGCGTGCTCGCGCTGGTGGCGGCGGCCGTGGCGGCCGACGCGGCGGCGTCGCGCCGCAGCCGCCGCCTTGCGGCCCTGCGCGTGGGGGAGGACCGGTGACGCGGCCCCGCCGGGCGGGCCCGCGCCCGTACGAGCACCCCGGGCCCGCGGCGGTGGGCGGCCCCGGCGCCCGGTCCTGCCCGGAGAGGGCCGGGGCAGGGAGAGAGACGGCCGCCGGGCCCGCGCACGCCCGCACGTTCCGCCGCGGCTCCGCCGGGCGCGTCCACAGGCCGCTCCCGCGGTCCGGGACCGGGCACACGGCCGCACGCGCAGCGGCGGTCCCCGCTCGCGGCCGGGCCGTACCGCCGCTGCCCCACCGGGCCCCGTACCGCCGTACGCCTCGACGTCCCCGCCCGGCCGCCGCACCCCCGCACCCCTGCCCGCCCCCGGAGGCCCGCGTGACCGAACCCCGCACCCCGCCCCCCGGCCTCGCCGAACTGGAGCGCGCCGCCCGCGCCGCCCCCGCCGCGCCGCGCCGCGAGCCCGTCGTCGACTGCGACAACCTCGTCCGCATCTTCCACGCCGAAGGCGTCGAGGTGCAGGCCCTCCAGGGCCTCGACCTCACCGTCGCCGAGGGCGAGATGACCGCCCTCGTCGGCGCCTCCGGCTCCGGCAAGTCCACCCTCCTCGGCATCCTCTCCGGCCTCGACCTGCCCACCGCCGGCCGCGCCCGCGTCGCCGGGCACGACCTGCTCGCCATGGGCCGCCGCGAGCGGCTCGCGTACCGGCGCCGTACCGTCGGCTTCGTCTGGCAGCAGACCGCCCGCAACCTCCTGCCCTATCTGACCGCCCTGGAGAACGTCGCCCTGCCCATGGCGTACGCCCGGACCCCCCGCCGCGAGCGCGCCGCCCGCGCCGCCGGCCTCCTCGACGCCCTTGGCGTCGGCGACTGCGCGCACCGCCGCCCCGCGGAGCTGTCCGGCGGCGAGCAGCAGCGCGTCGCCGTCGCGGTCGCCGCCGCCAACCGGCCGCGGGTGCTGCTCGCCGACGAGCCGACCGGGGAGCTGGACACCGCGGGCGGCGAGCAGGTCTTCGCGGCGCTGCGCCGGGCCAACGAGGAGCTGGCCGCCACCGTCCTCGTCGTCACCCACGACCCGCTCGTCTCCCGCCAGGTCCGCCGCACGGTGCAGATCCGCGACGGCCGCACCGCCGCCGAGACGCTGCGGGACGAGGAGCTGGCCCCCGCCGAGTACGCGGTGCTCGACCGCGTCGGCAGGCTGCAACTGCCGCGGGAGTACGTGGAGAGGTACGGTCTGCGGCGGCGGGTGCGGCTGACCGCGGAGCGGGACCACGTCGGCGTGTGGCGCGCCGCCGAACGGCCGCAGCCCGGCGGGCCACCGCACGGCGGACAGCACGACGAGGGGGAGGACGCATGAGCGAGGACACCGGCGGAGACACCGGCGGAGAGACCGCCGCCGCGCTGCGGGAGCGGACCGCCGGCGACGGCCGCCCCATGGTCGTCGTCGAGGACCTGCACCGCACGTACGGCGGCGGCGCCACCGCCGTCCACGCCCTGCGCGGCGTGTCGCTGCGGGTGCCGCGCGGCGAGCTGGTCGCGCTGAAGGGCCGCTCGGGCTCCGGCAAGACGACCCTGCTCAACCTCGTCGCCGGGCTCGACGTCGCCGACTCCGGGCGCATCGAGCTGGACGGCGTGGCGCTGTCCGGGCTCGGCGAGGCGGAGCTGCTCGAACTGCGGCGGGACCGGATCGGGCTGGTCTTCCAGTCTTTCGGGCTGATCCCGATCCTGACCGCCGCGGAGAACGTCGGGGTGCCGATGCGGCTGCGCAAGGTGCCGCCGCGGGAGCGGGAGGAGCGGGTGGAGCTGCTGCTCGCGCTGGTCGGTCTGGCGGACCACGCCGCGCAGCGGCCCGGGGAGCTGTCCGGCGGGCAGCAGCAGCGCGTCGCGATCGCCCGGGCGCTGGCGAACCGGCCGGCGCTGATCATCGCGGACGAGCCGACGGGGCAGCTGGACGCGGAGACGGGGCACGCGGTGATGGAGCTGCTGCGCGCGGTGGTGCGCGGCGAGGGCGTCACCGCGCTGGTGGCCACGCACGACGCGGCGCTGCTGGACGTCGCGGACCGGGTGCTGGAGCTGCGGGACGGCACGATCACCGACCACGCGGACGCGGCCCGTACCGGACCGGAGGCCCCCGCCACCTGACCCGTACGCCCCACCCGGCCGGGCCCGCACGGCGTCCCGCGCCCGTGTCCCGCGCCCGCGCCCCCACCGGCCCCGTCAGAGTCGCGTCAAGGTCCGCCCCGCACGCCCCGCCCACCCCGCCGCGCCGTCCCGGCGGCCGTACGCTCGACGGTGCGACACGCACGGGATCGGACGGACAATCGACTCATGACACGGGGCAAGCTGCGGATCTACCTGGGGGCGGCGCCGGGCGTCGGCAAGACCTACGCGATGCTCTCCGAGGCGCACCGCCGGCTGGAGCGCGGCACCGACGTCGTCGTGGGCTTCGTCGAGCACCACGACCGCCCGCGCACCGCGGCGCTGCTGCACGGCCTGGAGCAGATACCGCGCCGTGAGCTGGACCACCGCGGCGCGCGGTTCGCCGAGATGGACGTGGACGCCGTCCTCGCCCGCCGCCCCGCCGTCGCGCTCGTCGACGAGCTGGCGCACTCCAACGTCCCCGGCTCCCGCAACGAGAAGCGCTGGCAGGACGTCAAGGAACTGCTGCACGCCGGCGTCGACGTCATATCGACCGTCAACATTCAGCACCTGGAGTCGCTGGGGGACGTCGTCGAGAACATCACCGGCGTACGGCAGCGGGAGACCGTACCGGACGCCGTGGTCCGCAGGGCCGACCAGATCGAGCTTGTCGACATGTCGCCCGAGGCGCTGCGCCGCCGCATGGCGCACGGCAACATCTACGACCCCGGCAAGGTCGACGCCGCGCTGTCCAACTACTTCCGCCCCGGCAACCTCACCGCCCTGCGCGAGCTGGCGCTGCTCTGGGTCGCCGACCGCGTCGACGACTACCTGCGCGAGTACCGCAGCGAGCACCGCATCCGCGACACCTGGCAGGCCCGCGAGCGCATCGTCGTCGGCCTCACCGGCGGCCCCGAGGGCCGTACCCTCATCCGCCGCGGCGCGCGCCTGGCCACCAAGGGCGCGGGCGGCGAGATCATGGCCGTCTACATCTCCCGCAGCGACGGCCTGACCCCCCTCACCACCGCCTCCCCCGAGGAGCTGGCCGTCCAGCGCACCCTGGTCGAGGACCTGGGCGGGACGTTCCACCACGTCATCGGCGACGACGTGCCGGACGCCCTGCTGGAGTTCGCGCGCGGCGTCAACGCCACCCAGATCGTGCTGGGCTCCAGCCGCCGCAAGGCGTGGCAGTACGTCTTCGGCCCCGGCGTCGGCGCCACCGTCGCCCGCGACTCCGGCCCCGACCTCGACGTGCACATCGTCACCCACGACGAGGTCGCCAAGGGCCGCGGGCTGCCGATATCCCGCGGCGCCCGCCTCGGCCGCGGGCGCATCATCGCCGGCTGGCTCACCGGCCTGGCGGGACCGGCGCTGGTGACCTGGCTGCTGCTCGTCCTCGACCCGGCCCTCGGGCTGCCCAACGAGGTGCTGCTGTTCCTCTTCGCCACCGTCCTGGCCGCGCTGCTCGGCGGCACCCTGCCGGCGCTGGCCTCGGCCGCGGTGGGCTCGCTGCTGCTGAACTACTACTTCACCCCGCCCGTGCGCACCTGGACCATCGCCGACGGGCGGAACATCGTCGCCCTCGCGGTGTTCTTCGCCGTGGCCGTCGCCGTCGCGTCCGTCGTCGACCTCGCCGCCCGCCGCACGTCCCAGGCCGCCCGGCTGCGCGCCGAGTCCGAGGTGATGTCGCTGCTCGCGGGCAGCGTGCTGCGCGGCGACACGTCGCTCGAATCGCTGCTGGACCGGGTGCGCGAGACGTTCTTCATGGAGTCCGTGTCGCTGTTCGAGCGGCAGCGCGGCGAGGACGGCTGGACGTGCGTCGGCCGCGTCGGCAGCGATGCCTGCGGGCCGGCCAACCCCGACGACGCCGACGCCGACATGCCCGTCGGCGACGACATGGCGCTGGCGCTGACCGGCCGCAAGCTGCCCGCCGACGACCGCCGGGTCCTCGGCGCGTTCGCCGCCCAGGCCGCCGTCGTCCTGGAGCGGGAGCGGCTGTCCGCCGAGGCCGTGGACGCCCGCAAGCTGGCCGAGGGCAACCGCATCCGCACCGCCCTCCTCGCCGCCGTCAGCCACGACCTCCGTACGCCCCTGGCCGCCATCAAGGCCGCCGTCACCTCGCTGCGCTCCGACGACGTGGCGTGGTCGGAGGAGGACGAGGCCGAGCTGCTCGCGGCCATCGAGGAGGGCGCCGACCGGCTCGACGCCCTCGTCGGCAACCTCCTCGACATGTCCCGGCTGCAGACCGGCACCGTCACCCCGCTGCTGCGCGAGATCGACCTCGACGAGGTGGTGCCCAGGGCGCTGGCCGGGGTCCCCGAGGGCAGCGTCACGCTGCGGATCCCCGAGAGCCTGCCGATGGTCGCGGTGGACGCCGGGCTGCTGGAGCGCTCGGTGGCGAACGTCGTCGAGAACGCGGTCACCTACAGCCCGCCCGGCACCCCCGTCCTGGTGCAGGCCAGCGCCCTCGGGGACCGGGTCGAGCTGCGCGTCGCCGACCGCGGCCCCGGGGTCCCCGACAGCGGCAAGGACCGCATCTTCGAGCCGTTCCAGCGCTACGGGGACGCCCCCCGCGGCGCCGGCGTGGGCCTCGGCCTCGCGGTCGCCCGCGGCTTCGCCGAGGCGCTGGGCGGCACCCTGGTCGCCGAGGACACCCCCGGCGGCGGACTGACCATGGTGCTGACGCTGCGGGCGGCACCCGGCCGCGGCGCGCCCGCGCCGGCCGAACTGCCCGCCCGGGCGACGACGTGACACCGCCGGCGCCCGCCCCCTCCCCGCCCGCGTCCCCGCCCGCGCAGCCGTATCCACCGCCTCCGCCCGAACGAAAGGCAGCAGCCATGCACCGGGTGCTCGTGGTCGACGACGAGCCGCAGATCGTGCGCGCGCTCGTCATCAACCTCAAGGCGCGCCAGTACGAGGTGGACGCCGCCCAGAACGGCGCCACCGCGCTCCGGCTCGCCGCCGAACGCCACCCCGACGTGATCGTCCTGGACCTCGGCCTGCCCGACATGGACGGCGTCGACGTCATCCGCGGCATCCGCGGCTGGACCCGGGTGCCGATCCTGGTGCTCTCCGCCCGGCACAGCTCCGACGAGAAGGTCGAGGCCCTCGACGCCGGCGCCGACGACTACGTGACCAAGCCCTTCGGCATGGACGAGCTGCTCGCCCGGCTGCGCGCCGCCGTCCGCCGCGCCGAGCCGTCCGTGCCCGCCGGCGACCAGGCCGTCGTCACCACGGACGCGTTCACCGTCGACCTCGCGGCCAAGAAGGTCAACCGTGACGGCGCCGACGTACGCCTCACGCCTACCGAGTGGCACCTGCTCGAAGTGCTCGTCCGCAACGCGGGCCGGCTGGTCGGCCAGAAGCAGCTCCTCAAGGAGGTCTGGGGCCCCTCGTACGGCACGGAGACCAACTACCTGCGGGTCTACATGGCCCAGCTGCGCCGCAAGCTGGAGGCCGACCCCGCACACCCGCGGCACTTCGTCACCGAGCCCGGCATGGGCTACCGCTTCGAGCAGTGAAACGGACCGCCCCGGGCGGGTACCCTGCGGGCATGGACCCCGCCCGCAGCCCCGACCGACCCGCCGGCCGGCTCCGCCGGCTGCTGGGCCGGATCACCGGCGCCGCGGAGCCGCCGGCCGAGGACTCCCTGCCGCCCGAGGAGGAGACCGCGGAGGTCACGCCCATCCGGCAGTGCCACGACCGCGCCGTCGTCACCGTCACCGGCAGTCTCCGCGCCGTCACGCTCCAGCCGCGCGCCGGCGTGCCCGCGCTGCAGGCGGAGCTCTTCGACGGCACCGACTCGCTCGACCTGGTCTGGCTCGGCCGCCGCGCCATCACCGGCATCGAACCCGGCCGCGGCCTGACCGCCTCCGGCCGGATCGCGATGAGCCGCGGGCGGCGGGTGCTCTTCAACCCCAAGTACGAACTGCGACCCCTCGGACAGGAGCAGCGGTGACGTCTTTCGAGAAGCCGGCCGACGACCGTGCCGGCGGGGCCGCCGCCCCCGGGGGCACGCCCGGCGCCCCGCCGGGGCAGGAAGCCGACCCGGCCGCCGCCTCCGACGCGCCGCAGGGCGACTCGCACGCCGTCACCCAGGCCGCGATGGCCGAGGCGTTCGGCGGCGTCCGCGGCATGGTGGAGACGACCGTCCCCGGGCTGGTCTTCGTACTCGTCTACACCATCGGCTCGGAGATCCGGCCGTCCGCGTTCGCCGCCCTCGGCGTCTCGCTGCTGCTCGGCCTCTCCCGGCTGGTCACCCGCGGCACCCTCAAGCACTCCTTCGGCGGCGCCTTCGGCGTGGCCATCGGCGTCGCCTTCGCGATGATGACCGGCAACGCCAAGGACTTCTACCTCCCCGGCCTGCTCTACGGCCTCGGGCTGGCGCTGGCGTACCTGCTGAGCAGCGCGGCCGGGCTGCCGCTGATCGGGCTGATCCTCGGCCCGCTGTTCCGCGAGAACCTGTCCTGGCGCACCCGCAACCCCGGCCGCAAGAAGGCGTACACCAAGGCCAGCTACGCCTGGGGCCTGATCTTCCTGACCAAGTCCGCGATCCTCTTCCCGCTCTACTTCTGGGCCGACCCCAAGGAGTTCGGCTGGGTGATCGTGGCGCTGAAGATCCCGCCGCTGCTGCTGGCGGTCACGCTCACGTACGTCTTCCTCAAGCAGGCGCCGCCGCCGATCGACGTGATCGCCGAGATGGAGGCGGAGGAGAAGGCGCAGGAGGAGCGGGAGAAGCGGGACGAGCGGGAGAAGCAGCGGCAGGGGGAGCCGCGGACGGCGGCCGAGCTGGAGTAGCGCCGCCGCCGGCCCCTCGCCGGGTCAGCCCCCGCGCCGTACGGAAAGCAGCTCCTCCAGCTGCTCCTCGCGCGCCTGCGCGGCGACGAAGAGCAGCTCGTCCCCGGCCTCCAGGGTGTCGTCCGGCTTCGGGGTGAGGACCGTGCTGCCGCGGATGATCGTCACCAGCGTGGTGTCCGCGGGCCAGTCGACGTCGCCGACGGCGGTGCCGGTGAGCGCCGACTCCTCCGGCAGCGTCAGCTCGACGAGGTTCGCGTCGCCGTGGCTGAAGCGCAGCAGCCGGACCAGGTCGCCGACGCTGACCGCCTCCTCCACCAGCGCGGACATCAGCCGCGGGGTGGAGACGGCGACGTCCACGCCCCACGCCTCGTTGTAGAGCCACTCGTTGCGCGGGTTGTTGACCCGGGCGACCACGCGCGGCACCCCGTACTCGGTCTTGGCGAGCAGCGAGACGACGAGGTTCACCTTGTCGTCGCCGGTGGCGGCGATGACCACGTGACAGCGCTGCAACGCGGCCTCGTCCAGCGAGGCGATCTCGCAGGCGTCGGCGAGCAGCCACTCCGCCCGCGGCACCCGCTCCACCGCGATGGCGGTGGGCGTCTTGTCGATGAGCAGCACCTCGTGCCCGTTGTCCAGCAGCTCACCCGCGATGGAACGGCCCACCGCGCCGGCGCCCGCGATAGCCACTCTCACCGTCGGTCCTCCGTGTCCGGGCCCTTGGCGCAGGCCGCCTCGACCTGCTCCACCTCGTCGGTACGCATGATCACATGCAGCAGGTCGCCGTCCTGCAGCACCGTCTTGGCGGTGGGCAGCACCGCCTCGCCCTGCCGGGTGAGGAACGCGACCCGTACCCCCGTCTCCTCCTGCAACTCGGCCACCCGGTGCCCGATCCAGGCCGCCGAGGTGTGCACCTCGGCCAGCTCCACCCGGCCGCTCGGGTCCCGCCACAGCGGCTCCGCGCCCGAGGGCAGCAGCCGGCGCAGCATCTGGTCGGCGGTCCAGCGGACGGTGGCGACGGTGGGGATGCCGAGGCGCTGGTAGACCTCGGCGCGGCGGGGGTCGTAGATGCGGGCGGCGACGTTCTCCACGCCGAACATCTCGCGCGCCACCCGGGCGGCGATGATGTTGGAGTTGTCGCCGGAGCTGACCGCGGCGAACGCCCCGGCCTCCTCGATACCGGCGTCCTTCAGCGTGTCCTGGTCGAAGCCGATGCCGGTGATCCGGCGCCCCCCGAAACCGGAGCCCAGGCGGCGGAACGCGGTGGGGTCGCGGTCGATCACCGACACCGTGTGTCCCTGCTGCTCCAGGGTGCGCGCCAGGGTGGACCCCACCCGGCCGCACCCCATGATCACGATGTGCACGCGGCGTCCCTCCGCCATGTCCGGCCGTTTCCGTTCAAGCTACACACCCCCGGGGCAGGGGGGCACCCCGGGTGGGGCGGGCGGGGCGGCACGCGCGGGCGCCTAGACTGAGGCGACGAGCCCCCACCCCGACCGTCCGCCCCACCCCCCTCGTACGCCAGGAGCCGCCCCCGTGCCCGAAGAGCAGCCGCCGCCCGCGACGTCCGAGCCGCGCGCGGGGGAGGAGTACGAGGTCGAGGTCGGCCCGGTCGCGCACGGCGGGCACTGCGTCGCCCGTACGGCCGAGGGCCAGGTGCTCTTCGTACGCCACACGCTGCCCGGCGAGCGGGTCGTCGCCCGCGTCACCGAGGGCCGCGCCGGGGCCCGCTTCCTGCGCGCGGACGCGGTGCGGGTGCTGGAGCCCGCGAAGGACCGCATCGAGGCGCCGTGCCCCTACGCCGGCCCCGGGAAGTGCGGCGGGTGCGACTTCCAGCACGTCGCCCCGGGCGCGCAGCGGCGGCTGAAGGCGGACGTACTCGCCGAGCAGCTGAGCCGGCTCGCCGGGCTGACCCCCGAGGACGCCGGGTGGGACGGCACGGTGGAGCCGGCGCCGGGCGACAAGGTGAACAAGGGCGAGGTGCCGGCCTGGCGCACCCGGGTGCAGTACGCGATCGACCCCGACGGCCGGGCGGGCCTGCGCCGCCACCGCTCGCACGAGGTGCAGCCGGTCGACCGGTGCCTCATCGCGGCGCCGGAGGTCGAGGAGCTGGGCGTGGAGAGCCGGGAGTGGCCGCAGCTGGCCACCGTCGAGGCGATCGCCGCCACCGGCTCCGGCGACCGCCAGGTCGTCCTCACCCCCCGCCCGGGCGCCCGCCTCCCCCTCGTCGAACTGGACCGCCCCGTCTCGGTCCTCCGCACCGAACCCCCCGCCACCCCCGGCGCCCCGCCCGCCGTCCACCGCGTCCACGGCCGCGACTTCGTCCGCGAACGCGCCGCCGGCCGCACCTGGCGCGTCGGCGCGGGCGGCTTCTGGCAGGTGCACCCGAAGGGCGCGGACCTGCTCGTCGACACCGTCATGACGGGCCTGATGCCGAAGAAGGGCGACATGGCCCTCGACCTCTACTGCGGCGTCGGCCTCTTCGCCGCCGCCCTCGCCGAGCGCGTCGGCCCCAAGGGCGCCGTCCTGGGCGTGGAGTCCGCCAAACGCGCCGCCGCCGACGCCCGCCACAACCTCGCCGACCTCGACCGCGTACGCGTCGAACACGGCAAGGTCGAACAGGTCCTGCCCCGCACGGGCATCACCGAGGCCGACCTCGTCGTCCTGGACCCGCCCCGCACCGGCGCCGGCCGCCGCGTGGTCACCCAGATCACCGCCCTCCAGCCCCGCCGCATCGCCTACGTGGCCTGCGACCCGGCGGCCCTGGCCCGGGACCTGTCGTACTTCCAGGACGCCGGCTACGCCCCGAAGTGGCTCCGCGCCTTCGACCTGTTCCCGATGACCCACCACATGGAGTGCGTCGCGGTGCTGGTGAGATCCGAAAAGGCCACCTGACCCGCGATTTTCGTGATGCGCATGATGTGCGCTGTGCCGGGCACGGCCGAGGCCCGGCCGCGCCGGGGGGCGGGACCGGGCCGGGTGGTGGTGCCGTGATCAGCCGCTGAGCGTGGCCTTGATGGTCTTCAGGTCGCCGGAGGGCAGCAACACCCTGGCGGTGGCGAAGTACTCATACGGGCCCCCGATCAGAACGCCCTCTGTCGTGGTCACCGTGGTGTTCCACTTGGACGTGCGCCGGGTGCAGGAGGGGTCGCAGAGGTCCTTGGTCTTCGCGACCCTGCCGTCGTCGTTGTCCATCCCGGTCCTGACCCACCGCGGCGCGATCCACATGCCGCTGGCCGGGACCACCGTCAGGCTGCCGCGCTGCTGCCACTCGTCGCGGACCTGGCGCTGGAGCCGGGTGACGCAGAACTTGCCGGCGCGGTAGGAGTCGCACTTCCCGGCCAGCTTGACCCAGGGGCTCCAGGAGGCCATGACATCCCACCGGTCGGTCGGGGAAGCACCCTCGACCTTGTACACGGCGGCGGAGGTGTTGACGGGCGACCACGAGGAGGTCCACGACGACGTCTTCCTGGTGCAGCCGTCCGGACAGACCTGGGAGCTGCCGCCGGAGGTCCACGAGTACGTGAGCGGCTGGAGCCACTGCCCCTCGGCCGGGGTGACGTGTACGCGCCCGCGGTAGCCGGTGACGGAGCCCGAGTCGGTGACGCGCTTCTGCACGTTGACGCAGACCGTGCCGGGGCTCACGCCGCCGGGAATCTCCTCGCAGTTCCTGTCGTGGGCCTTCCAGGTCGTGCCGGCCTGGGCGGCGGGGGCGGCGGCGAGGACGCCGCCGAGGAGTGCGATCGCGGACGTGAATGCGATCAGGGCTGCTCTGACTTTTCGCAAGGGATGCTTCCTTCCGGTCCCGATGTGCGGGGCCGCCCCCGCTAGCTCCGCAAACGAGGGTGAGGCCGGGACGCGGCGCCTGGCCACAGTCGGCGGAAAAGTGACCACATCCCGGGACATGCAACTCGCTGACCTGCGGGGATGCCACCCGCAGAGTTACCACGGCGGGACGCCTGGGAACGGCGGGTGGCTTATTCTGCACTACAGACGGAGTCGTCGATCCGAGCGTGCCACGACGGCTGATGCGGAACGGGACCGGGCCCCGCGCGGTCGGGCCGGCGGTCCCTGACGCGAACGGGGGAAAGTATGTCGCGCTGGAAAGAGCTGCCTGCAGACCTGCATCCACGCGTCCACCAACTGATCGTGCGCTTGCGCACACTGAAGGACCGCAGCGAGCTGAGCACCCGCCAGCTGGCCGCGAAGACCGGCTACAGCGCAAAGTCGTGGCAGCGGTATCTGAACGCCGCCGCACTGCCGCCCCGGGAGGCGGTGGCGGCGGTGGCCCGCATCGGCGGTGACGATCCGACCCGCCTGCTGGCACTGCGCGAGACGGCCGCGGAACGCTGGGCGGAGGGACGCGCGGTCACCGCCGGTGCCCCCGAGCGGCTCCCGGTGCCACCGGCGCCCCCGCCCGCGGAGCAGCGGTCGTACGGCCGCCGCGCGCGGGCCATGGTCATGGCGGGAGCGGTGGTCCTGGTGCTGTCCGTCTCCGCGGCGCTCCTGCTGGCCGTGCAGCTCGCCGACGCCCGCGCCCAGCTCGCGAAGGCCCGCACCGGCACCGGCGCGGCGGCCCCGACCACGGTGTCGGAGTCCCTGGTGCCGGTCGTCTACTCCTGCCGTCTTGAGCAGCGCGACGGCCGCTGGTACGCGGGCCTGAGCCGGACCACGGACGCCATCGTGGCGTACACCCACGTGGGGCCGGAAGTGGCAGAAGCGCAGTGCCTGTTGCGCCGGGCGGACGCAGCGCCCGGAGACATCGACGGCGTCTTCGGCCCGAAGACGCAGCGCGCCGTCGAGCGCGTCCAGACGCGGAACGGCCTGGTCGTGGACGGTGTCGTCGGCCCGCACACCTGGCAGGCCCTGCGGGAGGCGACGCCCGAGTGACCACGGAGCACACCCCGCTGGTCGCGGCGCTGCGGGAGCTGAGAGCCCGTACGGGCCTGAGCCTGGCCGCGCTGGCGGAGCGGACGGCGTACAGCAAGTCCTCCTGGGAGCGCTATCTCAACGGCAAGAGCCTGCCTCCCCGGCAGGCCGTACGTGAGCTGTGCCGGGTCACGAACGAACCGGACGGGCGGCTGCTGGCCCTGTGGGAGATCGCCGAGTCGGACTGGAAGGGACGCGCGTCGGTCCTCGCCCCCGCCGCCGGGGAGCCACGGCCCGAACCGCGACCGCGGCCGCAGGAACCGCCGCCCCCGGAAGCCGAGCAGCCGCGCGACCCCGGGAGCCGCGGGGTCCGGCTCGTGGCGGTGCTGGCGTCGGTGTACACGCTGCTCGCCGGTGGTGCGGCCCTGGTGCTCTTCCTGCTGCCGGCCCGGGACGCGGCGGACGACGAACCGCTGCCGGCCTCCGCCCCGCACTCCCTCGTCCCGGAATGCCATGGCGCCGCCTGCGAGGGCCGGGATCCGATGAGCCTCGTCTGCGGCGTCGGCCCCGCCACCCTCACCACGGCCCGCACCGCCACCGGCGCCCACGTGGAGCTGCGCTACAGCGAGGAGTGCGGTGCGGGCTGGGCCCGGACCTGGGGGACCCGGATCGGCGACCGGTTGGCGGTCACGGCGGACGGCCCGACCCACGACGTGCGCGTCAGGAACGAAGACGACACGGAAACCTACGTCTACACCGGGATGACCGCGGTCCACCCCGGCAGCACCGTCCGGGCCTGCTTCCGGCCCGCGTCGGCCGACGGCGAACGGGAGTGCGTCGAGGCCCGCGTGGGCGGGACCGCCGCGACGACCCGCCCGCACGCACCCACGTAGCGTCAGGTCGCCCCGGCCCATGCCGCCCACGCGGTACCGGGCCGGTAGCGCTACCAGGCAGCTCCACGGGGACGACCTCCTGCGCTACCAGGAGGAACACCGGGGAGGAGAGTCCCCTCCGGCCGGCCGGCCGGCGGCCAGGGGGGAAGGACCTTGGATCTGTCCTGGTGCAGGCCGCCTTCCGTAACCGGCTGAAACGCCGTTCTCAGAGGGCCCGCAGCGCGTACCCGCCGGTGAGCACAAGGGTGTACGGCGATGCGAGCCGGGGAAAAGCGTCCTCCCACACGGTGCGTACCGTGTGGCCGACGAGCGTGCGCAGCACCGGCCACAGCCGGAGGAGCAGATCGGGCGAGCCTCCGTACGGAGGGAGCGGGGCGGTGGGTCCAGGTGAGCCGGTCGGGCTGAAGGCGAGGCTCGGGCTGCTGATCGTGACGCTCGTTTGACGCTCTGAGCGCCCGTGCGATGGGCAAGTGAGTCGGATGGTGGCCCTGACCTGGTTCGACGCGCCGCAGTGGGGACAACCGATCTTCTGCAGATTCTGACCACAGTCGACAACGGTGAGCGTGTCGTGCCAGGTGACGTCGATCTCGGCGGGCTGCCAGCGGGGGTCGGTCGGAATGACGGAGAGGACATCGTCACTCATGAGCTCACTCGATTCGTCGGGCGGGAACCTCATCCGGGCGACGTGATGCTCCTGAACGCGCATTCGGATGGCAGGTTCCCAATATCGACCGAAAGGTGAGTGTTACAACCTTCAACAAGACATACCGGCAAGCCATGAACCAGTCTCTAGCGCTTGAACAGAACGGTTACAGTGGCCTGTGGGAAGTCCCCACTGCGGCTGAGGCCGCACGGGCTCGAAAAGTCCTCGGCGGCCTTCTGATAACCAACATTCGAGTGAGGGTCGTGCCATGATGGATGTCAACAAGGTTCTGGTTCGCGCATTCGTAAACGTCGTCGCCTCGGTCGAATTGACGGACGATGACGATATTGATCCGGATGTCGCAACGGACATTCTCGAACCAGCTGCCGCCCTGTTTCGTGATCTCTCGGAAGAGGGGCGTCGGGAAGTTGCTTCCCTGATCCTTGAGTGCGCAGAACTGGAAGAGAATCCGGAGCGCAGGAGGGTGATTATGGGGTTTCCGGAAGCTATTGGTCTTCTCGGTGAAGAATGATCAGCGGAGAGTGAAGTGTAACCTCTTCTCGATCCCAAAATCGTCGCATCGGTAGCAAAGTCGAAGCCCCGTCAGGCGAGTGGCGGGGCTTCTGCGTGGGGTGACGGCAGTAGTTGACGGCAACGTCAGGGACGAGGGCGGCGCAGGGTGGCGGTTCACCGTCTCGCCGATCTCCGGGCTGCCGAGCGCCTTACCCTCGCTGTTTTGGTTGGGATGGTGCGGACGCGGGGCGGAAGTATGAAAGTGCCCTCCGAGCTGGGACGATGAACCTTGTCGAGGGGTTCTGTCGGTCCAAGCAGAAGGCACTTTCCGCGTGCAGGGTATCGGTTCTTGTCCCAAGCTCGATGTCTCCGCTGACGGTTCCGGTGTGGTCGGGCACGCCGGGGCACGGGTGCTGGCTGATCTTGCCGATGCCACCGGGCTGACAGGCGCGTACTCCACCGCGCGCAGATCCCCGACGCTCACCGGCACGGCACCGACATCCTCGTCCGCGCCGACAGTGCCGGATCCGCGAAAGCCTTCCTCGCCCACGTCCGCGACATGCGGAAACGAGGAATCCGTAACTTCTTCTCGGTCGGATACGCCATCACCGAGCCGGTCCGCCGAGCTGTCCGGGCCATGCCCGACCGCTTCTGGCATCGAGCCCTGGACCAGGACGGGACGCTGCGTGACGGCGCCGAGGTCGCCGAGCTGACCGGCATGGTCGATCTGGGCGGCTACCCCGACGGCACCCGCATCATCGTGCACCGGGAGCGGCCGCACCCCGGAGCCCAGCTGTCCCTCTTCGACCAGGACGAAGGCCTGCGCCACCAGGTGTTCCTCACCGACACCCCATACTCCGGCGGCGGATCCGCCCAGTTCCTGAAAGTCCGCCACCGTGGGCACGCCACCGTCGAAGACCACATCCGGTGCGGCAAGACCACAGGCTTCGGCCGCCTCCCCTCCCGCGACTTCGCCATCAACGCCGTCTGGCTCGAACTCAGCCTCGCGGCGATCGACCTGCTGGCCCGGACGCGCGTCCTGCTGCTGGACGGCGAACTCGCCTCTGCCGAGCCGAAGAAGCTTCGCTACCGGCTCCTGCACGTTGCCGCCCGCCTCACCGGCGGCGGCCGACGCCTGCGTTTGCGGATATCAGCGACCTGGCCCTGCAGAAACGAACTGGCCACGGCCTTCCATCGCCTCGCCGCACTGCCCCGTCCCGCCGACTGACCGGCAAACCCCTGACCGCCCACGACCCGAAGGACCTGGAGAACCCAACCACCGCGCCGGGTCTCCACCATGCCCGAACACCGAAATCGCCTCGGCCCACCCGACCGCTACCCCTCAACAACACCTCATCGCCGCAACTGAAACAGCGAGGCTAGGGCCAGGCTGGTGCCAGCAAGACAGCCGTCGAGCTATGGCCCGAACACTGCCGCTCAATACGGCAAGAAGACTCTCGGCGGTCTGTCCACGCCATGTCTGTGCGCGCTCGAACCGGATACCTCGTCAGGCGGCCTTGTGCAGCACCGCTGTGTAGGAGAGCGGTTCCTGCCGGGATGCATCGTGCGCGTGGCGGAAGGGCGTGACGTTCGATACCGCCCAGCCGGCGGCCTCGGCGATGGCGGCGAGGTCCGCGGGGTCGCAGAACAGGTAGGTGAACCACGGTGTGGCGGTGGTCCGGTAGCGGATACGCATCCGCAGTTCGCCAGGGAGCCTGCCGAGACTGCGGTTGCGTGCCACGTACGCGGCGTTGTCCCCGGTGCCGACGACCGGGCGGCGGCCCTCGGCGAGGATCACCGCCTCGGGGCTCGTGATCGCGTGCAGCTGCCGGAGAATGCGGGTCCCGACGGCCGTGGAGCCCAGCAGCCCGACGTTGTTGCCCAGCAGCAGCACGGTGTCGAACGGCGGCGAGCCGCGGAACAGGGTGCCCACGGCCTCCAGTTCGCCGAGGACCCGTGCCGTGATGCCTCGCTGCTCGCACAGTTCGAGCGCCAGGGGCGAGTTGTCGAAGGCCGCCACGTCGTGGCCCTTCGCCGCCAGGTGTGCGGCGTGCCTGCCGGCACCCGCACCCGCGTCGAGGACGCGCCCCCTGGCCCGGTCGAGCAGTTCGCGCATCGCTGCCGGCCAGTCCTGCTCCTCGTCCAGCCACTGCGCCGAACCGGAGGGGACGAGCAGGCCGTCGGACCGCTCGACGAACGCCATCACCGGGCGTGCGAGCTGCACCGCATCGGACAGTTGCATGCCGAACGCGTCTCCGAGGCCGGGTCCTTCCCCGGTCTCGTCAGCCCCTGGGTTCACGGGAGTCCTTTCCGTTGCTGCCGGGATTGCGCGACGGGCCGACGGAGCAGCGGAGGGGAAGACGTTTGGGTCCGCCGGAGAAGGTTGTGCTGATCAGTTCCGGCGGCCCCGCCGGCTCCACGGACACGAGCCGGGGCAGGAGTTCGGCGAAGAATGCCCGTATCTCCATGCGCGCCAGCGCGGCACCCAGGCAGTGGTGCACCCCGAACCCGAAGGCCAGATGCCTGTTGGGGCGCCGTCGGATATCGAACTCGCCCGGTCTTTCGAAGACCGCCGCGTCGCGGTTGGCCGAGGGGTAGGAAAGCAGCAGGGATTCCCCCTTTCTTATGCGCACATCCCGCAGCACGTAATCCTCGGCGGCCGTGCGCATGAACGCCTTGACCGGGGTGACCCAGCGGGTCATCTCCTCCACCGCGGGGTCCAGCAGCCCCGGATCTTCGCGGAGTAGGTGCAGCTGCGCGGGGTGGTCGATCAGTGCCCGCAGGCCACCCGCGATCGTGGCGCTGGCAGTGTCGTGTCCCGCTGCGACGATGATGATGTAATAGGCGAGGGTTTCCCGCCGGGTGAGTTCCCGCCCTGCGACGTGGGCGTTGGCGATGACCGAGGCGAGGTCGTCCGCGGGGCTGGTGCGGCGGTGCGCCGCCAGCCGCGAGAAGTACCGGTAGAAGTCGTCCATCGCCGCTTTCCTGGCCGGTGGCGGCAGGGAACGCCGGGCGGCCGGAGTGAAGCGGAAGACCGCCTCGTGCTCGCGCTCCGGGATGCCGAGCAGGGCCAGCAGGACCCGGAGGGCGTAGACATCCGACACCTGCCCGACGAACTCGCAGGAGTCCCCGTGTTCGGCCATGCGGTCGACGGCCCGCTCCGCGCACGTGCGCACCGTGACGTCGAAGCGGCTCAGGGCCGGGGGCCGGAAGAAGTCCGCGGTGACCGACCGCAACGTGCGGTGTGCCTGGCCGTCGAGGTGGACGAGGGGGCGCAGACCCAGGTTGCGCTGCTCTCGCAGCCTGTTCATCTCATCGGCGCCGCGGGTGACGAGCATGGGCCGCGGGCCGTTCAGGAAGACGTCGCTGCGGCGCTCGACCTCCTGAATGTCGGCATGCCGGGTGACGGCCCAGAAAGGGTTGTAGCCGGGCGCGTCGACCCAGTGCACGGGAGATTCACGACGTAGCAGTGACAGTGCCCGATACAGCCGATCGTCATCGGCATAGGCGCTGGGGTCGGCAAGCGTGCGTCCGGCCTCGGTGATGTTCATGGACACGCCCTCCACACTGGCAGTGGGACGCGGCCGGATCAATATCGCGGGACCCTCTCCATTCGCGTATCTCGGGCGTATGCGGCGTGTATGCGGGTACGGGAGAATGTGCATCATGGTTCGCCAGCGAAATGCGCCCATGCTCGATCTCGGAACCGTCAACACCTGCATGAAAAAACTGGGTTTCGGTGCGGTGGCTCCGGAATCTGTCAGGGCTTATCCGGGCCGCCGGGACAAATGTTCGGGAATCACGTCCGACGGTCGCGGCGTCTTCGTCAAGCGGGAAAGCCCCGCCGGCCTGGAACGTGTTCGGGCCGTCGAGGGCATGCACCTCCCGGGCCTCCGCCGGCCTCTGCTGCTCGGCACGGTCGAAGAAGAGGACATCGTGGTCTACGAGCTGCTGGAGCCGGCCGTCGCGGGCGACGAGCTGGTGCGGGAGAGCCGGTTCGGGCCGGAGTGCGCCCGGCGCGTGGGCGAGGCCCTCGCCTCTCTCCACGAGGCGCCGCTTCCGCAAGCGTACGACGACGTGTCACTCGACCCCGGCACTCTGCCGTTTCCGCCGGTGGAAGGGCTGGAGGCGCTCCCGGTTCCGTGGTTTGCGGCAGCGAGCGGGGCGGTGCTGGAGCTGTGGCGGCTCATCCAGCGGGACGCGCGGGTCTGCGAGGCCGTACGGGGCCTGCGCAGCCGGGAGCGCTCGGCTCTGCGCGTGCCGGCCCACTGTGATGTCCGGTTCGACCAGTTCCTGTTCGTCGACGGTGCGGCGTATCTCGTGGACTGGGAGGAGTTCCGCCTCGCCGATGCCGCCCGTGACGTCGGCGCGTTCCTGGGCGAGTGGATGTATCACGCCCTGCGGACGGCACACCGCGCCGAGCCGGGGGAGGAGCGCTCCGTCGGCGGCGCGGCGGACGTGGTGGCCGAACTGCGGCGGGTTCAGCCGCTGGTCGCGTCGTTCTGGCTCGGCTACCTCGCCGTCCGTGCGACGGACGATCCCGGACTGCCGCGGCGGGCCACGGCCTTCGCCGGCTGGCACGTGCTCGACCGGCTGCTGACTGACGTCGCCACCCTCCCGCGCCTCAGGACAGCCCATCACACGGCGTTCGGATTCGCCCGTACGACCCTGGTGTCGTCCGGAGACCTCGCGCACCTCATGGGGCCGGAGCCGGCCGGTGCCGCGCACGTCTGACGCCCTGCCCGAGGCCATCGGGAGCGCGCTGGAGAACGTGTCCGTCCGCCCGGACGGTCACTCCGCGCTTGCCTGGGGAGCGGAGATCGCCGCCCGAAACCCCCGTCACCTGCGGATGATGCTGAAGATCGCCGTCTACGAGCACCTGCACGCAGGGCTCTCACCGAGCCCGGAGATCTGGAGGTCCGGCGCCCCGCGGGACACCGGCCTTGAGTCCCGGCTCCTGGCCGCCATGCCCCACCACGACACGGTCGCGCGCGCGAGACCGCGTGAGTGGCGGGCCGGAGAGCTGGTGGCCGACATCGACGGGGTGCGCGTCCGCGTGCCGGCCGGGCGTGTTCTGGATGCGGCCGGGGCGGACGACGTCAGCCTCGCGCTGCCCGCCGCCCGGCCCGCCCTGTCCCCCGGCTACTTCCTGGCCGACGGGAGCAGGGGCGGCCCGCGGGGACGGCCCCGGCTTCGGGTGTACGTGCACCTGGCCGGCCTCCCGTCCGTGCCCGCCGTGTGGTCGGCGGTGCTGCACTGCCTGGAGGGCCAGGGCGTCCCGTACCGGGCCAAGGTCAGTTCCTCGCCGGCGCTCCTGCCGCGCCGCGACGGACTGATCGTCTACCTCGGATCCGAGGGCCGGCGCGCGGCGGCGGAGGTGTCGTCGTCGCTCGCGGGCGTCGAGGGCGTGGGCACGGACGTCTCGGCGTTCGCCGCGCGACTCGCACCGGGTGTCGCCGCCGCCTGGGAACCGCCGGCGGCGGGCGGGGCCGGCCACCGGCCGAGCTTCGGTGAGCACCGTGCCCTGGCGGTGGCCGACGGGCTGGTGGACCACGCCGTCGGCAGGTACGAAGGGCCGAGGGCAGCGGCCGTTGCGGCGGCCCTGCGCGAGGCCGGCATCGACCCGCGCGCGCCGTACCGGAACCTGGACTCGCCGCCGCTGGATCTCATCCCGCCCGGTTGCGAGGCGGTTGTGGATCGAGCGAGCCGGTGAGGATCCGCTGCTGGAGTGTCCTGAGGGACTGCATGGGCTCCAGGCCCAGCTCGGATACGAGGTTCTCGCGCAGCGTCTGGTAGACATCCAGCGCCTCGCGGCGGTATCCGGCGCGGTAGTAGGCCGTCATCAGCAGGGCGTGGACCTGCTCCCGCAGCGGGCACTCGGCCGCGAGGGAGCCGAGTTGCAGGATCGCGTCGGAGTGACGTCCGCTCGCCATCAGGACCTCGCAACGCTCCTCGAACGTGCGCAGACGCAGCTCCCCGAGACCGGCCGCCTCCGCCTCCAGCAAGCCGCCGCTGACGCCGCCGAGCGCGGCACCGCGCCACAGTCCCATCGCCGCGTCGTACTCGCTGATCGCGCGGTCCAGGCGCAGTGCCGCCGAGGAGCGGCGTGCCTGCTCCACCAGTGAGGAGAAGCGGTCGAGATCCAGTTGGCCGTCCGTCACCCGCAGGGTGTAGCCGGCCGGCCGGGTGACCAGTGTGTTCGGCGGGGCGTACCTGAGCTTCGTGCGCAGCTCCGACACGAGCGTGCGCACACGCGTGGCCGGCGACGCCGGCGGCCGGTCCCCCCACAACGCCTCCACGATTCCCGACACGGAGACCCGCTCGTTGGCACGGAGCAGCAGCAGCGCGAGCAAAGAGCGCTGCTTGCCGTTCAGGGAGAGCCAGCGCCCCCCGACGCTGACCTCGACGACACCGAGAACCCGGTATTCCACTGGAGCGGTCACGGTCACCCACTGTGCCAACCGGGTCTTTCGGCGATCTTACGGTGATCTGTCCGACCGCGCGGGTGGTCGGCCGCCCGCCTCCGCGGTGCGTGCCCGGCGTCGGGAGTCGAGCTTCCGGACGAGGAGGTCTCCCAGGACCAGGTAGTCGATCTCCGTGCGCAGGAAACAGGTGAGCGCGTCCTCCGGAGAGGCGACGACGGGCTCCCCGGCCAGGTTGAAGGACGTGTTCACGAGACAGGGGACACCGGTGAGCGCGGCGAACGACCGCAGCAGCCGGGTGAGTTCCGGGTTCTGCTGTTCGTTCACCGTCTGGATCCTCGCCGTTCCGTCGACGTGGCAGGCCCCCGGGATCCGTTCGCGCCATTCCCTCCGCACCGGGAAGACGAAGGTCATGTACGGGGACGTCGCCTTCTTCCCCATCTCGAACACGGACGGGGCGGCCTCTTCGAGGACCACCGGGGCAAAGGGCCGGAACGGCTCGCGCCGCTTCACCCGGACGTTGATGACATCCTTGATGTCCGCGTGCTGCGGATTCGCCAGAATGCTGCGGTTGCCGAGGGCACGCGGCCCGTACTCGACGGCTCCCTGAAACCATCCGACGACGTTCTTCTCCAGCAGCAGCTTCGCCACCTCGTCCGAGACCGCGCCGCCGGGGATTTCGCGCCACGAGACCTCGTCGCGCCGGGCGGTCAGCGCGGCCAGGAGGTCGTCCTTGCCGTACGAGGGTCCCAGATAGGGCGAGTGCGCCGCCGCCGTGCCGCCGCGGCGGCTTCCCCTGTGCGCTCCCGCCACGTGGAGCGCGGCGCCGATGGCCACCCCGGGGTCGCTCGCGCCGAAGCTGACGTGCATGTCCGTGAACGGCGAGCGGTTGAGCATCTTGGTGTTGCTCACGCAGTTGAGCGCAAGCCCGCCCTCGAAGACCAGCGTGTCGAGGCCCGTCGCGGCGGCCAGTGCCCGTGTCTGGTGGGCCGTGACCGTCTCCACCAGGTGCTGCGCGGCGGCCGCCACCCGCACCCGGTAGTCGAAGTCCTCCCGCACATGGGGATTTCCGTCGAAGAGCATGTCGAACAAGGTGCCGCACGCCTTCGTGTCCGCCGGCGCGGAAATCGAGTAACCACCGTCCTCGTGGAGTTCCACGAGGCGCTCCAGGAACAGGTTGGGGCTCGGCGGCTCTCCGTAGCCGGCCAGCCCCATCACCTTGTATTCGTCGCTGTTGGGCACGAATCCCAGGTACCGGGTGACCTTCCCGTAGAAGAGGGCGAGGGAGTGCGACATGGCGACGGTTCCCTGGTCCAGCTGCCGGACCACACCGTCGCGGATCTCTCCCATGATCGCGGAGGCGTGCTCGGCGCGTCCGTCGCTCACCAGGAACGCCGCGTCCCTGACGCCGCACATGTGGTAGCCGCACATCGCGTGCGCGATGTGGTGCGGCACCGGGACGAGCTGGTTGGGGTCGACGTCGTATCCGGTGCGCTCCACGAAGTCCGCGTGGAGCGCCTCCTTGCCCAGCATGCCGGTGTACAGCTCGCCGAGCCGGCGCAGGTGGTCGAACGCGCCGCTCAGGGGCATTCTCGCCCGCAGCACCTCCTCTATCATCCCCTCGACGACCGGCCGGGAGAAGCGCCAGGGAAAGGCGAAGGCGTCGACCTCCTCGACCGAGAGCCCCGCATGGGCAAGGCACCACGCAATCGCCCGGGCCGGGAAATCGGAGGTCTTCTTCTCGCGGCTGAGCCGCTCCTCCTCGACCGCGGCGACCAGCTCGCCGTCGACGACCAGCGCCGCCGCCGCGTCGTGGCCGATCAGCAGATGCCGGTCCACACCGGTGGCGCCGTAGTGCCGGCGGAACAACTCGGCAGCCTTGGTGAAGCCGTTGTATCCGAGGACAATCACGAAACCCTCCTCCACCTCCTCCGTCTCCCGGGGACAAGGCGCCGCCACCGGCTGTGGCAGCGCCTTGCTCCCGGTCCGCCCGGGTCTACTTAGGCCCGGGGTCTTCCCACGCCAGGCAGTCCTGGGTGCAGCAGTAAGGGCTCGTGGGCCAGCAGTCGGTCCAGCCCGGGCTCTCCTCGACACCCCGCAGCGCGGTGGCGACGAGCTCCTCCCAACTGGCCTCCGGTGCCTGCCCGGTGGTCTGTTCGAGGTCCGCGGTCTCGGTCGGCATCTCTTCTCCCTCCTCTCGCCTCTCGGTTGGTTACCAGGCATCGATCGGCCACCCGGCGTGACGGGTACCGGATCGACAATCAGGTGCCGCCGGGTCAGGCGGCGTCGTAGCCCAACTCGGCGGCGAGACGGCTCATCCGTCTCACCATCTCCTCCGGCAGTCCCCACGCCGGGTCGAAGCGCACCGGGCCGGGGTCCGGTACCGGCCGCAGCCGAGGGTGTGCCAGGAAGGTGTGGTCGCCTCCGTACAGCTGTCCAGAGGCGCCGAATCCGGTGAACCGCCATCCTTCCGTCCGCAGCATCCGCGCGATCACGGCCTCGCTCTTGTCCAGGTCGAGCCAGTCGAGAACGGCGGGCAGCAACGCCTCGGGCTCGCGCAGCAGGTCCTCGCCGCGGACCCGCATCCATTGGCCGGCGGGCAGAGCGGCCAGCCGGTCCCTGATGCGGCTGTGCGACAGGTACCACGAGGTGGCCGCGCCCACCACACGGGCGGTGCGGTTGGCGGGTTCGGGAAGCTGTTCGTGCATGGAGCGCTGTGTCGTCACGGGATGGCGCGTCAGGTGCAGGTACCTGGCGTCCGGGTAGTGGCTCAGGCACCGTGCGAACGCCGCCTCGGTGCCCACGGTGTCCGGCGACTTCTCCGCACCGACGAGCGGGCTGACCGCCTCCAGGAGGTGCGCCAGGACTCGGTGCATCGGCCATCCGGCCCGGTGGGTCAGCCACGTGTGCGCGCGGACGACGGCGTCCTCGGTCTGCACGCCCTCGTGGACCTCGGCTATGGCCCGGCACACTCCGCTCATCCGCCCCCTGCGGAACTTCTCGGGGTACCGCTCCTTCTCCGTACCGTCGCCCACCAGGTCGCCCACCGTCGCGTTGGCGAAGACCAGCAGCTCCGGGAACCCGTACACCTGCGGGTGGCCGGCGAGAAGGGCCACAGCGACCGTCGAGAACGAGCGAGGCGGCGCGAGCACGAAGACGGGCTCCGGATGCGTTCGGCGCTCCGGCCGGCCCGGTTGCACCTGCGACGGCCCGGTCATAGGGGCGCCTCCTCGGCGTGGCCTACGGCCAGGGTCAGCAAGTGGCGCATGTCGGCCCGCTGCCGCCGCGCGGCTACGGTCGCGGGGTGGCAGCTCCTGCCGAAGACGCGGCCGCCCAGCCCCGCCGACAGCGCGGCCAGCCACAGGGCGTGTCCCAGCGCGCCCGCCCCCACGAGGTGCCGGGCGTAGTCGGCCCGGGCGCCGCGGACCGACCCGCAGACGAGGAAGAGGACGGCGGCATCGGTGTAGTAGTCGGACAGCAGGGGCAGCCAGGACTCGTCGGCCAGCGGCTCCGTCGCCCCCGCCGTGGCATAGATGCCCCGGAAGTCCCGTTCCGCCGACCGGCGGACGGCGATGACGGCGTACTCCGGCTTCCCCGCGGGGGCGGGCCGGACCAGCCCGTGCGTCGCGAAGGCGGCGGTCAGCAGCGGTTGCAGCTGCTCCCCGGCAGCCGGTTCCGCGGTGAACTCGTGGATCGTGCGGCGCCGGGAGAACATCTCTCCCAGGGCCGGGGGCCGTGGCGGGCCGCCGCCGTCCGGGGGCCCTTCGGCCGGCTGCGGCCGGCCGGCGGCGGAACTCGCGGCCGGCGCACGGCGGCGTACGTCGTCCACATGATCCACCGCGTCGGCGAGGCGCAGCAGCGTCATAGGTCCTCACCCCGCGCCGTTCCCGCCACGCCCACCACTGCCGCGACGCATTCGGAGGCCGGATCCAGCTGCAACACGTCCGCCAGATCGTCAGCCCACGTCGACGCGAAGGAAGCGCGCAACCCGTATCCGCGCGCGGCGGCGGCCAGTTGCATCGCCGTGAATCCGGCATCCAGGTGGGCCAGCCGCCACGAGAAGCTTCCGTACCTCGGCAGCAGCCGCCCGACCGTGGCCACGAGCACGATCGCCGCGTCCACGTCGGCCGCGTTCGGTCCGGTGGCCCCCAGCGCGCTCTTCAGCGGTACCGCGTCCGCCCGGACGGAGAGCATGCGGTGACCCATGTCGTCGTACGCGAAAACCGTGCCCGGCAGTCCGAAGGGGTCGGACTCCGCCACCACGTACAGCTCGACGGAGCCGAGGCCCCCTCCGCTGGGTGCCCACCGCCGGGTTCCGGCCTCCTCGGTACCCGCGCCGCGATACCCCGCGGCCCAGGTGAGGAGACCGGCCAGCTTGGCGCGCCCCACGGGCGACGTTCCCTTCGGGGGCCGGTCCCCGTCCAGCGGGGGCAGGTCGGGCTCGGGCGGCAGCCCGCGGGCCGGCACCGACATCCGCCGGGGGCGCTGCCGCCGCAGCGCTTCGAGCTGCTGCTTCTCGGGCGCCAGCAGGCGTGGCTTCGCGTTGAGCCCGGGTGGTGGCAGGGCCTGGTACCACTCGTAGCCCTCGATGAGCCGTGCCTGCTCGTCGGGCACGTCGGGCTCGCCGGACTCGTCGTGCCCGTCCGGCCGCTCCGTCTCCACGCCGCAGTCGTCGTGCGGTACGAAGAGGTAATGCTCGGTCGCCCAGTCGGAAAGGGAGACCCGCATCAGAGTGTTCAGCGAGCCCACCGCGGTCGTGGCCGCGAGCACCGCCAGCACCTCCGTGGCCGCCACCCCCGCCAGCAGCTCCCGCGTGCCGGTTCCGCCGTGCGTGAGAACCATGCCGCCCGCGTCGTGGTCCCGCCGGAAGCAGGCGACGCACGCGGAGTCCGCGGCACAGAACAGGGGCCCCGCCTCCACCGCGTCCTCGGCGAAGGCGATGCGCAGCACCGGAACGCCGCCGGAGTGGGCGGCCCGCACGAGTGAGTCCAGGGCTTCCGGCCGCCCGGGCACGTCGAGGACGACCGCCAGGGAGCTTTCCGCCGGGTCGCCGGCCGTCTCGACCGCCCCCACACCGCTCGCCGTGAGGTCCTCACGCAACCGGCTCGCGAACTCCTCGTCACCGTCGACCGCGAGCAGCACCCGCGCACCGGCGAGTTCGTGGAGCAGCTCCCCTGTGCCACCGCGTCCGCGCGTGGGGGCGAGGAGACGGGAGTGGAAGACCACGCTTTCCTCCGGCACCCCGCCCGGCGGGCGGGTGCCGCCCTCGATGACCCCCCAGTCGTCCAGCAGCCGCACCGCTTGCCGAACGCGCGCTGGTACGACCGAGAGCTGCGCGCACGCGTCGGCCACACGGTGCTCGCCGTCCAGGAACGGCAGCAGGCGGGGCACGAACGCCTTCGCCGCCTCCCCTTCCAGCAGGATGCGATGGGGTCCCCCCTCGATCACCACTCCCGCCGGTGCGGTGACCACCACCAGACCGCGGCAGAGCGCGGGCAGCCGTTCGGAATCGCTCACGGCCGCACCTCCCCGGCCTGCCGGGCGATCGGCGCGGCGGCAGCGGGAACAGCGCCGCCCTCCGCGGTCGGCAAGGAACGTGCGCGTCGTCCGCCGCGTTCCTCCTCCGCCAAGGCCATCCGCAGGCTCCCCGGGTCGTGCCCCACGCCGAAGTCGCCGCATCGGGGGCAGTCGTGCCACGGCACGACGTGATACGTATCCACGCCCCACGCCCCGAGCCGGATGACCGTCACCTCGCCCGCCCGCCCCCTTTGGAGGACACCGGCCGCGACCGCGGCGGCCAGCCGGGCGTGGTGGGGAAGGTGGCCGCCGGGGCCGCGGTCGGGATGCTCGTCGTAGGCCGTGTGCAGGGCCGCCGTCAGCGCCTGCTGCCGGTCGTGCTGCCGGCGCCGCTCCCGGTAGCACCTGAAGCAGGGCCCCTGCGGCGGGCGTACCAGAGGACCGACCCGTACGACGCTGTTCTCCATGACGACGGGCAGCCAGGACGTCGAGGTCCGGTAGGCGAACTCGTCGACCAGCTCTGTCAGACCGGGCAACGGACGCCACGCGGCCACCACCACCACCCCGCCCGGCGATCCGTCGAGCCCACGCAGGAGATCCGCCTCGCCCCTCGTCTCCGCGTCCGGCAACTGCGCCGCGAGCAGGCGAGCGGTGCGCTCGCCGAAACCCCCGACGCCCCTCACACGTACGGCACTGGCCACGGGTTCAGCTCCTCCTCCGGACGGCTCGGGAATCCCATCTGCTTGGGTGCGGCGTACAGCCGCGGGTGTGCGCGGTACTGTCCGTACCGGTGGAACGTCAGCGGCTGGAGCGCCGGGACGATCACGCAGACGGCGGTCAGCCCCGCCTCCCGCAGCTCGCTGGTGGTCCTGTCCACGGCGACGACCTGCTGGCCACGCGCCGCGAACCCTCCGACCAGGTGCCGCAGCGCCTCCCGCGCGTCCTCGGCGAGGACCGGCCCGTCCTCCCGGCGACGGGGCTCCCCCTGCGCGGAGCCGTCCTTGTGCTCCAGCAGGAACCCGAACGCGTGGCGCCGCTCCCGCGCCCCCAGCTCGTCCGCCCCCGCCATGATCAGGGAGTACCCGTCCCGGTCCGGCCGGTGGTGGAGGGCTCGCCCGGTGATCGACTCCAGGAGCGACTTCGCTGCCGCATCGGCCAGGCTGCGACCGGTGGCTACGGTCATGCTCTGGGCGCACCACTCGTCGTGCTCGGCCAGTTGCAGGCAGCAGACCGTGGGCACGCCCACGTCGGTGGTGGCGTCGAAGAAGAGCGTCTCGACGAACTGCCGGGCGCAGGCTTCCAGGAGCGTCGCCAACTCGCCTCCGGGGCTGCGGAACCGGACCGGGGGCAGCGGCAGCATCTGCAGCCAGGTGAGCGCGGCCGCATCGCGCTCGGCCACTTCACACAGGCCGCGGAGCACCGCTTCGGCCGGATCGGAGTGGACCGCGTACCCGGTGGAGATGCGGTGCCAGAAAGCCTCCGCTTCGAGTACCCGGCGTCTCCCGTAGCGTGCCATGACGGCCGGCACCCACATGTCATGACCGGAGACCAGTTCAAGGCCCCGCAGCCATCTGATGCTCTCCTCGGGATGGTAAGTGGATACGGGGCAGTGCCCGCTTTCGTACTCGCGGGGAGAACACCTGGGCAACGCCGTCATATCGAGGACCGGCCCGTCCAGTTCAGCTTCTCGGGCCGGCACGTCCAGCTCGCAGAGAAAGTCGGCGCCCGAATAGCGCTCCGCCGCCTCCGCGATGGCGATCAGCCGCGCGAGATCCGGTCTGCCCATGGCCCGGCCGGATCCGTTGAACTCTTCCGGCTGCTGGATCCCCGGAGCGGCACCGACCTGGCCCGCGGCCAGCGACAAACTCCCGAAGCCCCGTAGCTGCACCGCCGACGACACCCCGGAAATCACGCCGTAAGGAGACACGAGTTTCTCAAGCCGCGCTGCCAGAGCATCTGCGAACTCGGTCACTTCTGCACCTCTCCTTCGACAGGGAACACCATGGCGCCGACGCGTACGAATGAGATACGAATCGCGCACCCCATCGCTTTGCCGGCCGCCGCTTGATTTCCTCCGTGTGCACCCGTAGGTTCACCAAACCTCAGCCATGGCGAGACACATGGGCGAAGGTTGGAGGGCTGGAAATGACGCAGACAGACGACGCGGCAGAGCAGCGGTGCGCGTCGCCGCCGGAGCCTTCTCCCAGGGCCGTGTGGCAGCTGGCGCCGCAGGTCTGCCGCGTACCGCGGCTACTCGGCGAGGATGCTGCCGGAGGAGTCCTGGAGCGCGTGCTCGCCATCCCCCAGGAGGAGCTGGCCCCGGCACGGATCCGCAACGACGAACTCAACCCCGCGATCCGCCGCTCCCGCACCCGCCACCGCTTCGCGGTCCGTGAGCTGGTCACGGTCCTCGAAACGCTGCACGAGCAACTGGAGCAGGTCTTCGGTGTGCCGCTGCGCGGAACCCGGGCGCGCTACACGCTCAACGTGCACAACGACGGGGACTTCTACCGCCCCCACCAGGACGTCAATCACCGCGTGCCGGTCAAGGCACCGGGAGGTGAGAAGGTCCTGACCTTCGTCTACTACCTGCACCGCACGCCCGCACCCTTTACCGGCGGCGCGCTGCGCATCTACGACGCCGCCTCCCCGGTCCGCGGCGGAGCCGCCCTGACGGCGCAGGACTGCACCTACCGGGAGTGGCCCCCGGACCACGACAGCATCATCTTCTTCCGCCCCACGACCCTGCACGAAGTGCGGCCCGTGTCCTGCCCGTCCAGGGACCTCGCCGACAGCCGCTTCGCCGTCAACGGATGGCTGTGCCGCCCCGGCGGCGCCTGATGTCGCAGCCCCGCCCTGTCGTCGGCCCGGCGGGCTCGGCGGCACCACCGTAGGAGGGCGTCCCGCACGGCCGCCCAGGGCTACGGCTTCGATCACCCGCGGAACCGGCCGCACCACCGCCGCGAGGAGGTGAACGGGCCGGGGTGGCAGGTCAGCAGAGCTCGCGGTATTCGGCCGCGGGTATGTACGTCGCCCACTCCTCCCGGGTGATGTCGCGGCCGACGCGCTCGCAGACGGTGGCCGCGAGCGCGTCCGGGGTGAGGTCGACGGTTCGTACGCGCTCGTTGTCGATGAAGCGCAGGGCGTTGTCCCGGAACGTGATCACGTCGTCCGGGCCGGAGCCGAGGTCCAGGGGCGTGCCGAGCCGGACGCGCCCGGGCACGTCCCAGATCTGGACTCCCTCGTCCAGGGGAACGGCCAGACTGCGCCCGTTCTGTGAGAACGTGGGGAGTCCGACGACGGTCGGGGCCGACTTCCCGGAGCCGTCGGATCCCGGGCCGGGGATCCGCTCGGTCCTTTCGCGTAACCGCGTGTCCCACAGGTCGAGAGCACCTGACGGAGTGAGAGCGGCCAGGGTCCGCCCGTCCGGAGACACGGTGATCGCGGCGTACTCCTCGTCGGGGAAGGGCAGTTTCGTGACGCCGCCGGTGCGGAGGTCGAGCAGTTCCCCGCGGGTGGTCAGGTGGTGGAGGCCGTCCGGGAGGAAGAGGTGGCCGTTCCGGGCGCCCCGGTACTCACGGATCTTCCTTCCGCGCCGGTCGAAGACCTGGAGAAAAGGTTCACTCGTGGCAGTCGCATCCGCGTGATCCCAGACGATCGACAGGTGGCTCGCGTCGGCGGCGAGGACCATCGCGTGCACCAGGTGGTTCTCCGGCTGCGGTACGGGCAGGCGCGTACGCCTGCCCGTGGTCACGTCGAGGATCCACGGCATCCAGGTGGCCCCGTCGCGGGTTTCATAGCTGACGGTGTCGTACGCGACGTAGCGCCCGTTGCCGGACAGGGAACGGAAAGGGATCCCCTCCGTCCGGCCCCAACCGGTCTGCACCGACGGCTTCCCGAGCGGCTTGCCCGTGTCTGTGTCGATCACCCGCAGGACCGGATCCTCGCCGAACCCCTGGCTCACCGTGAGCACCGTTCGCCCGTCGTCCGAGTAGCCGACCGGGTACGCCGGATCCGGCCCGGGGGACGCGGCCTTCGGACCGTCGCCGCCCAGGATCTCCGCCAGGCCGATCCGGTGGACCTCCCGCAGCTCCGGCAGCAGATAGGTGAGGGTTCCGGTCTCCTCGTCCAGGGCCATGGGCCCGGTCACGGCGCCCGGTTCCGTGGTTTCGAAGACGACGGCGAGCCTGCTGCCGGACGACAGCACCACCAGCCCGTTGTCCTGGTCCTGCCCGATGACGTAGTTGCCCCGCGAACTGAACGACAGCCCGTGGTAACCCTGCAACGTCGTGGGGTGGATCGACGCCCCCGTACGGGCGTCGACGACGGAGTCCCCCTCGACGACTCCGGTGGATTCGTCCGGTGACCCTCCCGAGAGGAGCACGTACCGCCCGCTGGGATCGAACCGGACGGCCCCGTCCTCTCCCGGGCACGGCTGCTCCATGGCGACGCCCTGCGACGTGTCGCCACCCACCGGCCGCACCACGACGTCCCCCGCCTCACAGCCGGCGACGTACCGGCCGTCCGCGGACAGCGCCATGAGCCGCTCCCCGGTGGTGATCACCGTCCCTTCGGCGTCCACCACCGCGTCCGGACCGTCCGACACCAGCAGTAAGTCCCCCTTGTTCGACAGTGCGATCGGTTCGGCTTCTTCGGCCTCCGCGAGGTCACCGACCGGCCCTCCGACCGGTTTTCCGACCGGTTTTCCCGTCCGGGTCGAGATCCGGGTGTGGCCGTCCTCGCCCACCACCCCGATCAGCGCGGTGCGCCCGTCGGGGCTCAGCAGCGGATCGCCGGCCCCGGCGGCCACGCTGCGGTCGACCTGCACGGGCCTCCGCCCGCCACGGCCGCTCGCGCTCAGGTCCCAGAAGCCGGAATCCCACGTCAGTACGCGCCCGTCGGCGGACAGCGCGGTGCCGGCGTACCCGTCGTCGGGCAGCGTGAACATTTCCGCCTCCCGGCGCACCGCGGCGGAGAGGAGCTCCTCGCGGGAGGCAGCGGTGTCGGCGATCCGCCAGGCGGCCAGGCCGAGGAGCCGGGAGGTGTCCGGTGCGCTCCCGCTGAGTTCGCGCGCCGCTCGTACCGTGGCCACGGCGATGTCCTCGTCCCGCTGGTGCGACGCCTGCCGGGCCTGCTGCCAGAAGATCCCCGCCGCGATCAGGGCCATGGCGACGAACACCGAGGCCGCCGTGACGAGCCGCCGCCGCATCCGCACCGTCCGCACGGAGCGGGCGCGGGCGGTGTCGAGGAACCGCACCTCCCGCGGGCCGGGCCGGATCCACACCGGTGTGCGCGCGGCCCAGTCCAGATAGAGCCGGAGGCCGCTGCCCTGCGGCAGATCCTCGTCCCGCTCCCCGTGCGCCAGCCAGGTACGGAGATCACGGCCGAGCGCGCGGTGCGTACGGAGGTTGTCCCGGTCCTCGGCCACCCACGTCCGCAGTCGCTGCCACGCGGGCAGCAGGGCGGCGCTGACCGGTGCGGTGGAGCCGTCGTCGGCCGTCCGCAGCACGCCGGCCGCGGCGAACGTCTCGACGCAGGCCCGTACCGCGGCGTCCTCCCCTTCGGCACGCTCGGCGTACAGCTCCTCGTGCGACACGGTACGCACGGTGTCCCGCGCCGCGTCGTCGAAGGGCTCGACCATCCTGAGCAGCACTTCGCGGGCGGTCGTACGGGCGGACGCGGGCAGCGCCGTGTAGGCGGCCTCGGCCGCCTCGCCCAGGGTGAGGTCCACCAGGGCGGGCGAGGTCCCGAACGGACGGTTCCCGGCGGAGTCCGCCTGCCGGGCCCCTTCCTCCAGCAGACCCCCGGACTCCGGCCGCGCCCCCATGAGCGCCGCCAGCAACTCGACGGACGAGGGCCGCTCGTGGGGCTTCTTCGCGAGGGCCGCGGCGACCAGGGACCGCACCCCCGCCGGCAGCGCGGACAGGTCGGGGTCGAGTTCGGTCGTCCGGTGGACGACCTCGCCCACATGGGCACCCCGGAACGGCTCCTCCCCGGTCGCGGCAAACAGCACCACGGCCCCCCAGGCGAAGACGTCGGCGGCCCCCGTCGCCCGCTTCCCGGCGAGAACCTCGGGAGCCATGTAACCCGGCGTGCCCGCCATTCCGCCGGTGGCGGTGAGGGTCATGTCGGGTGCGCGGGCGATCCCGAAGTCGATGATGCGGGGCCCGTCGGGGCCGAGCAGGACGTTCCCGGGCTTCAGGTCCCGGTGGACGACCCCGGCGCCGTGGATGGCGGCCAGCGCGGTCGCTGTCCCGACGGCGAGCCGCTCCACCGCGTCCGCGTCCAGCGGGCCGTCGCCCCTGACCCGGGCGGAGAGGGCGGGCCCGGCGATGTAGTCGCTGACCAGGAAGGGCTGCCCCTCGTCCGCGGACACCGCGCGGATCCGCGCGGTGCAGAAGGTGGGCACCGCCCGCGCCGCCTCGGCCTCCCGGGCGAACCGCTCCCGCACCGGCGCCGGGGCCCCGGGGTGCAGCACCTTCAGAGCGACACGCGCGCCGGCCCCGTCGTACGCCTCGTAGACCGTCCCTTGTCCCCCCGCCCCGAGCCGCCCGGCAAGCCAGTACCCGCCGATCCGCTCGGGATCGTCCGGCGCCATCGTCCTCGTCACCACGAATCTCCCCACCCGCTCATCCCACCGCGCGGAACCAAGGACATCACAGGCGCCCCGTTTGGTTGCCGGGCTGCCGGGAGCCGGTCAGCCCCACAGCGCGTAGTTACCGGCCAGCATCAGGACGATCACCGCCGCGAGCCCGGTCAGGGCGTAGTGCAGCCGCGAGGCCCAGCCCCACCAGCGGCGGTGGTAGGCCAGCACCGAGCAGCAGAGCACCGCCGCGGTGGCCACGCCGGAGGCGGTGAGCAGCGTCGGTACGGCGGTGAGCAGCGGCGAGTCGCCCAGGAACACCGTCTGGTTCATCACGTTGGAGTCCGCGACCAGCATCGCGAAGCAGGCCGTCACCCCTCCCAGCAGCAGGCTGTTGACCCAGGCCAGCAGCCGCGCCGCGCGCGGGCCGGGGCGCGGGTCACGGGAGCGGCGCACGAGTGCGACGGCCGGCCAGCAGACCATGGACAGCGCGATCACGCCGAGCCCGCCGGTGAGCAACTGCATGTGCAGCACGGGCGATTCGTACCAGGCGACCTTGTCGAAGGCGACCGAGACATCGGTGCTCACCGCGAGCCGATTGCCCTTGAAGGCGATCCTGGCGTCGCCGTCGACCTCCTGGAACAGCCCCGGTTCGATCTGCCGCCACTTCTGCTCGGTGGTGTCCGGGTCGGCGCTGAGCGGGCCGTTGGTGGTCAGGATCCCGTCGTCGCCGGCCGAGACCTCGATGGAGCCGGTCAGCGCGGAGGCGCGGGTGAAGTCGGAGTGGCTGGTGCGGTTGGCGCGGTAACTGCCCTCGAACCGGCCGATGTCCTCCAGGACGGTCGCCTTCGGCGTGCCCTCGGCCTTCCCGTAGACATGCTCGGCGGCCAGCTCCGCGACCTCGTCGGCGGCCAGGGCGGCTTTGCCGCCGTCGCCGTCGCCGTTGTAACTGACGTACACGCCGAGGCTCTCCTCCGGGAACAGCACCATGTTGGTGTGGAAGCCCGGAACGTCACCATCCTTGACCAGGTAGCGGTGCCCGTCGTGCCGGCGCTCCTCCAGGACGTACGCCATGCCGGGCAGCCGCTCGTCGTTGCCGTAGTGGCGCTCCTGAAGGAGCCGCAGGGCCTTTTCGCCGAGCACCCGCTTGTCCGCCGGTCGGCCGTCGTCGACCAGGCCGCGCATCAGCCGGCCCATGTCGGTGGCGGTGGAGACGGCGGCGGCCCCGGTCGGGGTCCACGCGCCGTACTGCCCCTTCGCGGTCTCCTGGCCACCGCCGGAGGGCCGGTGCCCGCGCGAGAGCGTGATCTCCAGCCTCTTCGGGTGCGGCTGCTCGAAGGTGGTGCGGGACATGCCGAGCGGTTCGAGGATCCGTTGCTCGACGTACTCCTCGAAGGACTGCCCGGTGATCTGCTCGACAAGGCAACCGGCCAGCGCCACGCCGTAGTTGTCGTAGCTCGCAGCTTCACCGGGCTCGCGGACCCGGTCCGGCTGGTTGTCCGCCAGGCTCTCGCCAAGGTCCTCGGCGCTCTGCGGGTCCTCGCTGGCCGTGCCGACAATGCTGAAGTCGAAGCCGGCGGTGTGGGTCAGCAGATGGTGGGGCGTGACCGGTCTGCCCGGGTAGGTGTCCTTGATCTGGAAGCTCTTCAGGTACGCGTTGACGTCGGTGTGCAGGTCCAGTTTCCCGTCCTCGACGAGTTGCAGCACCGTGATCGCGGTGAAGACCTTGGCGACCGAGCCCATGAAGAAGCCCGTACGGTCCGGTTCCACCCGCCGGCTCTCGTGGTCCGCGTCCGGCACGCCGTAACCCCTCGCCATCAGCTGCCTGTCGCCGGACACCACGGACACGGCGGCGCCGGGGATGTCGTATTCGTGCAGTTGCCGCTTCAGCAGCCCGTCCAGACGCACGCCCAGCCCGTCCGGGCCGGACGGGGCGTTCGGCGCCCGTTGGAGCGACGCCTGGTGCGCCGGCGTCGCGAAGACCGGGGCGTCTCCACCCAGCAGCACCAGGACGATTCCGAGGACCAGGGTCATCGGGGCAAGGGCCCGTCGGGCTGTCATCTGTTGGCTCCTTCGGCCGCGCTCAGGAAGATCGACGACAGCGAGTCAACTCCGCGCGGACCGTCCTCACCATGGCCCTCGGTAGTGTCAGGGGGGTACCTGGCTACACCCCGGGAGACGCCACTGAGGTCCAGTGAGAAACCTCGTCCCCGTCCGCAGACTGGCAGGTGCACAGCGGCAAGCAGTCGCCGGATGAGGGGAACACGGGATGAGCATCGTCAGCGCCGACAAGGAGCGCGGCCGCGGGGGCGGCCGGAAAGAGGGCCTGCGGCCCGCCCACGCCTTGCGGGCGCTGGGCCGTACGCTCGCGCTCCTCGCGCTCGCGCCGGTCGAGGTACTGCTCTTCGGCATCCTGGTGGCCGCCGTCTCCCTGCTGGGAGTCGGCCTCGGCATCTTCCTCGTGCCCGCCGTCGCGATCGCCGCACGTGGGGTGATGAACGTCCAGCGGCGCCGCGCCCGGGACTGGTCGGGCGTCGAGATCGGTGACCCGTACCTCCCCGCCCGGGACACCGAGCCCGGCGCGAAGGGCCGGTTCCAGCGCACCATGGGCATCCTGAGCGACCCGGCCACCTGGCGCGACCTGCTGTGGATGCTGGTGAACCCGGTGGCGGGCGTGCTGATCCTGGTGCTGCCACTGACCTTCTTCGCCTACGGCGTCCTCGGCGTCCTCATGCCCTTTTTGTGGGAGCCGATCGCGGACGCGGGCGGCAACAACTGGTACATGATGGTGCACGTCAACAACAGCGGCACCGCACTGACCGCCGCCGTGCTGGGCGTCCCCCTCATTCTCGTGGGCTACCTGACGGGCCCGGCCATGCTGCGGGTCCACGCACGGTTCGCGTACGTCCTGCTCGCTCCCACCGAGATGGCGCGCAAGGTGCACCATCTCACCGCCACCCGCAGCGACGCCGTGAACACCAGCGCCGCCGAGCTGCGCCGGATCGAACGGGACCTGCACGACGGCGCGCAGGCCCGGCTGGTCGCGATGGGCATGAACCTGGGCGTCGCCGAGCGGCTGCTCAGCAAGGACCCGGAGGCCGCCCGCACGATCCTGGTCGACACCCGCACCGCCTCCGCGAAGGCGCTGAACGAACTGCGCGACCTGGTCCGGGGCATCCACCCGCCGGTGCTGGCCGACCGCGGCCTGGCCGACGCCGTACGGGCCCTGGGGCTGGACAGCCCGCTTCAGGTGGAGGTGAACGCGGAGCTGCCGAGCCGGCCTGAGGCGCCCGTGGAGTCCGCGATGTACTTCGCCATCTCCGAGGCACTGACCAACGCGGCCAAGCACGGTTCCTCCCGCAACGCCACGGTGGACGTCTGGTACTCCGAGGGCGCGCTGCGCGCCCGGGTGAGCGACGACGGCGCCGGTGGCGCGGACCCGGCGCAGGGCACAGGGCTGCGCGGCATGGAGCGGCGGCTTGCTACCTTCGACGGCACTCTGGCTCTCGCCAGCCCGGCCGGTGGCCCGACGACACTCACCATGGAGCTGCCTTGCGTGTTGTCCTTGCCGAAGACCAGTTCCTCCTGAGGGACGGCCTGATCCGGATGCTCCAGGCGTACGACTTCGAGATCGCCGCGGCGGTGGACAACGGTCCGGACCTGCTCAGAGCTCTCGTCGATGAGCGTCCCGACGTGGCCGTGGTGGACGTACGCCTGCCCCCGACGTTCACCGACGAGGGCCTCCAGGCCGCCCTGCGGGCCCGCCGGGAGCTGTCCGGACTGCCGGTGCTGGTGCTGTCGCAGTACGTGGAGCAGCTGTACGCCAAGGAACTGCTTGCCGACGGAAACGGCGGCATCGGCTACATGCTCAAGGACCGGGTGTTCGACCCGGACGACTTCATCGACGGCGTGCGCCGCGTCGCGCGCGGCGGCACCGCGATGGATCCGGAGGTCATCTCGCGGCTGTTCAGCGGCAGCACCACGGCGCGCGAGAGCACCGTCGCCCGGCTGACCGCCCGGGAGCTGGAGGTTCTCGAAGTGATGGCCGAGGGCCGGTCCAACGCCGCGATCGCGCAACGGCTGGTGATCACCGAGCGGGCGGTCATCAAGCACACCTCGAACATCTTCAACAAGCTCGACCTGCCCATCTCGGACGACGACAACCGCCGGGTGCGCGCCGTGCTGACGTACCTCAAGGACGCCGCGGGCACCGTCGAGTAGGCGCGCGCGCAGGCGCCCGCCGGACAGCAGAAAGCCCAGACCAGCCGGTGGAGCGTCACATGGACGAGTTGAGTTTCCGATTGCTGGATACCGTCGGGGTGTGGCGGAAGGGGCAGCCGCTGGGCCCCGCCACCGCGCAGCAACGGACGGTGCTCGCACTGCTCCTGCTTGAGCACGGTCGCTGCGTGCCCGTGGAACGGATGAGCCTCGCCCTGTGGGGCGGTGAACCGCCGTCCTCGGCCCGGAACTGTGTGCAGGTACAGGTCTCCAGGCTGCGCCGGCTCCTCGGGTCGGCACCGGTCCGGCTGGCATCGTCGGCTTCCGGCTACTCCATCGATCTGCTTCCCGACCGCGTCGACCTCTTCCGGTTCCGTAGCCTGGTGCACGATGCCTCGACGGCCGAACCCTCCGTGGCCCGGGACATGTTGACGCGGGCGCTCAGCGAACGGCGCGGCCCCGTCCTCGCGGGCGTCGCCGGGACCTGGCTGACCGAGACCGTCGCCCAGAACCTCGAAGACGAGTATCTCGACGCCGTCGAGGAACTCGCCCGGCTGGAGAGGGAGACCGGCCATCCCGAGAAGGCGGTGGCCCGGTTGACGCCGCTGCACCTGGTGAACCCCCTGCGTGAAGGGCTCGCGGCGGCACTCCTCACCTCCCTGCACGCGTCGGGCAGGCGAGCGGAGGCACTCGTCCTCTTCCGGAGAACCCGGCAGGCTCTGGTGGAAGAGCTCGGTGTCGAGCCGGGCGATGCCCTGCAGCGCGCGCATGAGAAGGCGCTGCGCCACGAGGGGACCGCCCCGGTACGGCGGGAGGCGCCCGCCGCGGGCAGGCTGTCCCCGGACCGGGCGCCCCGGCAGCTGCCCCCGGACAACGCGTACTACAGCGGGAGACAGCGGGAGCACGGCTGGCTCGACGCCCTGGTGCGGCCGGGCCACGAACGGGATCGGACCGCCGCGCCGGGCATCGGTGTGATCACCGGACTTGCCGGCGTGGGCAAGACGGCCCTGGCCGTGCACTGGGCACACCGTAACCGCGACCTGTTCCCCGGCGGACAGCTCTACCTCGACCTGCGCGGGTTCGGGCCGCACGGCACCCCGGTCCCGGCAGCGGACGCCCTGAGGACGCTCATCGAGGCGCTCGGGGTCCCCCAGGTCCGAATACCGGCCTCGGAGGACGGGCGCGTCGGAATGTTCCGCAGCCTGCTGGCGGACCGGCGGATCCTGCTGCTCCTCGACAACGCCCGCGACGCCGACCAGGTCAGGCCACTGCTCCCCGGCTCTCCCGGCTGCGTCGTGCTGGTGACGACCCGTCATGAACTCACCTCCCTGGTGGCGAAGGACGGTGCCCGTCCCCTGGCCGTGGAACCGCTCACCGCCCAGGAAGCGCGTCAGGTCATGGCCGTACGGCTCGGGCACAGGCGGGTCACGGACGAGGAGGACGCGGTCGGGAAGCTCGTCTCGTTGTGCGGGGGGTTGCCGCTCGCTCTGGCGATGGTCACCGCGCACGCCGTGACGCGACCCCACCTCACGCTCTCCGAGCTGCTGCCCGAAATGGACGAGGCGGGCCGCCGCCTCGACGCGTTCAGCAGTGAGGACTCCCGCGCCGACCTGCGCAGCGCGTTCTCCTGGTCCTACGCCGCCCTCAGCGCCGAGAGCGCGGGCCTTTTCCGCCTGCTGGGTCTGCATCCGACACCCGAGTTCACCGTCGCCGCGGCCGCCTCCCTCCTCGGCGTGTCCACGGCCGCCACCAGGAAGCTGCTCGCGGAGCTGGTCCAGGCCCACCTGGTGACCGCGGTGTCGGCGGACCGGTACACGTGGCACGATCTGACGTGGGCCTACGCCAGAGAGCTGGCCCACGCCCGGACCCCGCCGGCGGAGCGCCACCGGGCGTCGCACCGCATGCTCTCCCACTACCTGCACACGGCCCGCGCCGCCGAACGGCAGACGAACCTCAGCCATCAGCTGCCGCTCGAAGCGGCCTCCGACACGCCCGGGGCCGTCAGCGTCGACTTCGATGACCCCCGTGCGGCGATGGACTGGCTCCACAACGAGCACCGGTCACTTGTCGCGGCCGTTCACGAGGCGGCCCACCATGGGTTCGACGCGCCGTGCTGGCAACTCGCCCAGGCGGTGCGCACCTTCCTCTACAGGTGCGGATACTTCAACACGCAGGCAGAGGTGCACAGGGTGGCGCTGACGGCCGCCGTGCGGCTTTCCGACCCCGCGGCGCGGGCCTACTGCCAGTTCGGACTCGGGCAGGCGTACGCGCGTCTCGGCCGGTTCGACGACGCGCACGCCCACCTGGGCGACGCCCGCGACATGTACCACGAGCTCACGGACCACCTCGGACAGGCGATCGTGCACACCCAGCTCTCGGTGCTCGAAGGCCAGCGGGGTGATCCGGAGTCCGCGCTCGACCACAGCCTGCGCTCCCTGACCCACAGCCGGGAGGCGGGACACCGTCCGGGCGAGGCCATGGCGCTCAACAACGTCGGCTGGTACTCCGCCCAGCTCGGCGACTACGAGACCGCTCGACGCCACTGCACGGACGCCGTGGCGATGTTGCGCCGCGTCGGCGACTGCCTCGGCGAGGCGGCGGCTCTGGACAGCCTCGGTTACCTCCACCGCAGCCTGGGCCGGCCGGAGCAGGCGATCGTCTGCTACGAGCAGGCGCTCACGCTGCGGCGGGGCCAGGAGCGCGTGTACGACGCCGAGACCCTGCCGCAGCTCGCCGACGCCCAGTTGGCGGCCGGCCGGCCCGACCTGGCCCGCAGCAGCCTGCGACGCGCATTGAGCATGCTGGACGAGTTCGCCCGGCACGAGGCGGACGAAGTCCGCGAGCGCCTTGACGAGCTGGAGAACCAGCTCGGCCCGTCGGGCCGGCGAAGCCAGCCGTAGCGGGATCGTCCGGCACGCAGGGAGCGAGAGGCCCCCGCGGCATCCGCGCGCCCCGCTCCACACCTGTGCCACCCGGCTGTGACATGCGATCGAGGAGGCGGATCCACCGTCGCACCGCAGCTGCCTGCGCCGAGACTACGACGGCCGCGTACGCGCGACCGACCCCCGGACGATCGGCATACACCTGTTCCGCAGCTTCTCCGGCAAGCCGGTGCGGCAGCCCTGGAAGGGCGACGACCGCACTGCCCGTGACCTCGGTGAGCATTTCCCCGCTCCCTCGGTTCAGCATCGTGTCAGCTCAGTGCAAGCGGCGGATCGCAGAATGCTGGGGACCGCTGGCCATTGCTCCGCACGTCACGAGAGACGACCGGAGTTCTGCGCCCTGTAGCCTCCCGTCGCGGGAGGATATGTACCGCACGGGGTGGATATTGAACGTTCAGATTCGCATACTGGGCGCCGTCACCATCGACCGGGGGCCCGACGAGACCGTCCTGATTTCCTCCGCAGGCGCCCGCGCCCTCCTCGCCTTGCTCGCCTGGCGGCCGATGACATTCGTTTCCGATGACGTGGCTGTCGAGAAAATCTGGGGAGAAACGCCGCCTCTGCACCCCCGTGCCGCGCTGTATACGTGCGCGAACCGGCTGCGGCGCACGATCGCTGTATCGACCGGCATGGGGACGGAGGTCGTCGCGCGGGGCCGCGGTGCGTATCGGCTCGTACTCGACCCTGCGAACGTCGACGTGCACCGCTTCCGGCAGTCGCTCGATGCCGCCAGGACCGCCATGCGCCAGGACGAGAACGAGACGGCCCTGGCATTGTTCGACAGGGCCGATGCGCTCTGGCACGGGTCACCGGTGTCCGACCTGTCCTCCGCCTGGGCCTGCCGGACCAGGAATTGCCTCGAACAGGAGCGGCTCGGCATGCAGCTCGACCGCGCGCGGGTCCACTTGCGCCTGGGGCGGCACGCCGAGATCCTGCCGCTGCTCCACCGGCTCGCCGAGAAGCGCCCGTTGGATGAGTCGATCGCCTGGATGCTCATCCTCGCGCTGCACCGGAGCAGTCGGCAGAGCGAGGCTCTGGCCTGCTTCTCGCGGATCCGAAGTCAGCTGATACGTGAGATCGGCGACGAGCCCGGACCCGAGCTGAAGCGGCTGCACCAGTGCATCCTCACCCGGGATCCCGCCCTCAGCTCCGGTTCGCCCCTGGTCGTGTAACGCAGACAGATCGTGGACAGGCCGCCGAAAGGCATCCTTGCCAAATTTATTGGCGGCGATCGACGCCGTACGGCATCGAGGTCGAGGAGTCGGAGGAGTTCGACCTCGGGCCGGCCGGACCGGCCTGTCAGTGCTGCGAGAGCCGCCCCTGCGGTTGCACGGGCCAGCCTTCGTGCAACGAGCCTGACTGACATCCGATTCGGTAGCCGCGCCGGGCTCTCACGCGGCCTGTGGCAACACGAGCTACAGGACAACTGAGAGCCCGGTGCGCACCCGTCAGCGTCATACGTCGTGTATCGAGAAGGGTGAAGCATGGACAGCGAGGGGCGATGAGCGGCAACATCACTGACACACTCGAATCGCTTGAGGGGTTGGTGTCCCGGTACGGAGTCGTCAGCGCGACGAAGGCTCGTCCCAAGGGGTCCTCCGCGCACTGCGCCCACCGGACCGTTTCGCAGATCGGCACCGGCGTGGCGGGCAGGGGACTGACGACGAAATACCACACCATCTGTGGGGGTGCCAGCCTGCACGACGCCGACCTCGCCCGGCTCGTGGCCATCGCCGAAGGGGCCGAGCGTTACGCGGGGATGGTGCCCGTCGGGGACGAGTCCATCGTCGCGAGCGCGGCCGAACTGGGCGGCGACTGCCTCGACCCCGCCAGGTATCCGCGCTGTTCGACCGCGGAGTACGCGCATCCTGCATGCTCGGTCGTGCCGTTCGACGACACCGCGGAGATCAGGTGGGTGCGCGGATGGGATCTGATCGAGAGCAGGCAGCTGTGGGTCCCCGCGGTCATGGCCGCCTATGCCGGGACCGACATGCCCGCAGAGAAGTTCGCTTACCAGATTTCGACCGGCTACGCGGTGCACACGGACCCGGTGGAGGCCGCCGTGCGCGGCATCTGCGAGGTCATCGAGCGGGACGCCATCGCTGTGCTGTGGTTGCAGCGACTTCCGATTCCCCGACTGCGCGAGGACATCACGACCGACGCCATGGCGGATATCGTCGAGTGGTTCGAGCGCCGTTTCACCCGTATCCACCTGTTCGACGCCACCACTGACCTGGGCCTGCCCACCGTGTACGCGGTCGCGGCCGCGGACGAGGACGAGCGCGCCTGCCGATACGTCTCATGCGGTACGGGCAGGAGCCTGGCGGCGGCCGCGGAGAGCGCGCTGCTGGAGACCGCCGGCGGAGATGCTCTCATCCACGGCGAGGAACCGGTGACGAAGCTGGAAGAGATCCGCGGCTCCATCGGCGAGGCCAGCCGGTACATGGCGGCACGCGAGCGTGCGCACGCCTTCGATTTTCTTACGGCGGCGGGCCGGACGTCTCCACGGGAGGCGCGGGACGGCCTGCCGGAGAGTCCGGATGCGGCGCTCGCGGTGCTGAAGGAGCGGCTCGCGGCGGCGGGCATGCAGGTCGCGGTGGTCGACAGGACCACCGAGGAGTTGAGCGGGGTCGGCCTCACCGCGATGAACGTCGTCATTCCGGACCTGCAGCCCATGAGCACCAATCCCTGGGTGCAGTTCAAGGGACACGGCAGGCTCTACAGTTCTCCCCGGCTCATGGGATACCGGGTTCTGCCAGAAGAGGAGTTGAACCCGTGGCCGCAGCCCTTCGCCTGAACACGATAGCCATGGCCGCCACCGGAGAGTTCGGGCGTCAGGTGATCGACTTCCTGGAGACGTGCCATCCCGGTGAGCGCGCAGTGCGCCACGCGGATTTCACGTCGGCGTTCGATGCACAGCCCGACATGGTGACCTTCGCCCTGTGGCGGGCCGACGCCGGTCTGGCCGGGCGGGCCGAGCACGCCGCACACGAGAACGGGATTCCCTGGCTGCCCGTCGTCCTCGATCACCTGACGATTCGGATCGGCCCTTTGGTCGTACCCGGCAGCGGCCCTTGCTTCACCTGCTTCGACGCCCGTCTCGTACAGCACGATCGGCATTGGGAGAGCACCGCGGCGCTGCGTGCGGGATACGAAGGTGACCGGGCGCTCGGGCCGCGGGGATTCCTGCCGCAACATGCCCGCACGGCAGCCGGATGGGCGGCGGGGATGCTCGCCCAGTCGGCGGCGGGAAGTCTCCCGCCGGGCCATGTGGTCACGCTTGCCCTGCCGTCCCTGGACGTCAGCCGGGACCAGGTGGTGGCGGTCGGCTCGTGCCGCCGTTGCCGGGAGACGCCCGCGCCACGCGACATGACGACCCTGCTGCGCCTCAGCGAACCGGAGGGTTCCCATGTCTGAGACCACATCGGCTGTCGGACGCCTGCTGCCCGGAGTGGCGGTGGTCGAGGTCGAGGACGGCGTTGCCGTCACGGGGGGCCCGCGGCGCCAGCACTTCCGCGGCAAGGCCGCCAAGCAGGTGCTGCCGGGACTGCTCCGCCTGCTCGACGGAACGCACAGCAGAGACGATATATGTCAGACGCTGGGGCTTACGTCCATGCAGCTGGCGAAGGCCCTTTCCGTACTCGACCATCGGGGGCTGCTGGACCACGCCCCCGGCCTGGTGCGGTCGACGGGGCTGACCGACGCGGCGGCCGCCTACTACTCCCGCGTCAGGAGCATGGCGGGATACCGGGAGACGAGCGATCTCACCGCCGACCTGGCCGACTCGCGCGTCGTGGTGATCGGGGGCGACGACGTGGCCGCTCCGATGGCGCAGGACCTCGTCGGCAGTGGAGTCGGCACTGTCGTGCACGTGCCCCGGATACCGCCCGGCGGTTCCCGTGCGCTCTTCGAGGGAACCGGCCTCGCGGTCGTGGTGTGGACCGGCCACGAAGCGGACGGGACGGCGGAGACCGCGGTCGCCGCCGCCGGCATGCAGGGAACACCGGTGCTCCGGGTGCTGCTGGGCGCCGACCATCTGGAGTTCGGCCCATACCTCCTGCCGGGATACAGCGTGTGCCTGGCATGCCTGGAGCGAGGGCGTCACGAAGCGGGCTGGGACCTGCCCGCGAGCCGTCCCGTCACGAACGGAACTCTGCAGACGGCGGTCGGCCTGGCAGCTGCCCAAGCGGTGTCGTTCCTGCTCGGAGGCGTAGGGCTCGTGCTCGACCAGCGCATCGTGCGGACCTCCGTCGACAGCGCCCGGATGACGCACGTTCTCGCAACCCCGTATCCCGGGTGCCAGCCGTGCGGAACGACGGGCATCGGCGACGAGCCCACGCCGGAGTCCTCGGCGGTCCAGCTCTACGAGTGGGCCGTCCGCGGCGCACCGCTCGTCCTGCAGTCCCGGCAGTCCAGGAGCCAGGCGGAGCAGTTCACCGCACTGGAAAGCGAGCGGCCCCGTCTCTCCAGCCACCCGGGCTGGCTGCTCCCCGAGGGCAGCCCGCCCGTGAGCGACGGTTCGGGTGCCGAGGAGGACGGGCCGGTCCCCGCGGCGAACGCGGCGGAGACGTTCGGCGAACTGCTGCGCCGCGTCGGAGGGCTCAGGAAGGGAGACGGCGAGCGTCCCACGCAGCGCTGGACACCCAGCGGCGGAAACCTCGGATCCGTCGAGCTCTACGTGGTGGGCGATACGGGTCGTGCGGATCTGCCCGAGGTCGCGTTCCGCTACGACGACATCGAGCACCGCCTCATCGCGGTGCGCCCGGACCTTGTCACCGTCGACGACCTGCTGACCGCGACCGATCTGCGGCCCGGCGAGTCGTATGACGCCGTGATCGCCCTCGTCGCGGCGTTCGGCAGGACGTCGCAGAAGTACCGCGCGTTCGCCCACCGCCTCGCGCATCTGGACGCAGGCGTGGCGATGACGCAGCTCGACACCGTAGCGGCCGGCTACGGCTGGCAGACCGCGTGGGCGGAGAGCTGGGACGAGAAGGCGACAGAGCTGCTGGGTCTCCATGCCCGCGAGCAACTCATCACGGCGATCGCCGGAATCAGGCACCAGCCCGACACGCAGGACAGCGGAGGCTCGTCATGCCGTTGATCGAGGAAAGTGACCTTGAGCGGAGCGTGGAGGAACTCCTGCGGACCAGGACACCGCTGCCTCCCGTCCCGCCCGGCACCCTCTTCGGGGCGGGTGCCGACGAGCCCGAACGCGATTCCCGCCAGCGGCTGCCCCTGGAGTCGGTGCTCCGCGGGCGGAAAACGGTGCGCGCTTTCACGGCGGCGCCGATCGAGCTCGGCACCCTCCGGCACCTGCTCATCCGGGCGGAACGCGGCTACCGAGCCCGGCGTCTGCCGTACCCGGACGGTCCGGCACCGGTCAGCGCCCTCGTGGGCATGCGTCGTGTCACCGACGTGACACCGGGCCTCTACAACCTGGCGGCGGCGGGCGGGACCGAGGAGTTCGAGCGGCTGTCACACACACCCGCACCTCCGAGCCACTGGGCCGAGACCTTCACCGACGCGCCGGCGTACGTGTTCATCGGAGGCCCGGTCGCGACGACCGCCGGCGGCACGTACGGGGCCTTGCTGACGCACGCCGGAGCCCTCGGCCTCGCGGTGTGGCACGCTGCCCGGGCGTACGGCCTGGACTGCTGCGCCTACGGCGCCGCCGACTTCAGGCTGGGGCAGATCATGCGGAGTCGTGACCCGGCCATGCGGCACATGTTCACGGTCGTCATCGGCCACCCGCCGGAGACCGGCCCGGCGGACTGGCGACTTGGGTGAAGAACTCGCGGTGGGAAACGGTCACCACATGGGACACCGTCCGCTTCATGGCCGTCCGGCTGAAGAGGTACCGCGGACGCTCCGCCCTGGCCCTCTTTGTCGTTCTGCTCCGCATGGGGCTGGGCGTGCTGAGCCCGATGGCCCTGCTGGTGCTGCTCGACACGGCGCTGCCGCAGCACGACACATCGCTCCTGGTCCTGGTCTGCGGTGGTCTGGTGCTGGTCAGCGCCTTGTCGGGCGTGCTCATCGTGGCCGAGACGGCGCTGACCAGCTCGGTCAGCCAACGCCTGGTAAGTGATCTGCGCCTGGAGATGTTCGACCGCACGGCGACGCAGCCGCTGGAGTTCTACGCGGATCAGAGCGTGAGCGAGATCCAGGCGCGCCTCGTCAGCGACGCCAACGGCGTCGACCGGTTCTTCAGCCAGACGGTGCGCTCCGCCGTGGCCGCCTTCGCCGGCGCGGCCGCGGCGGCCGTGGCCATGCTCATCATCGCCTGGCAACTGGCGGTCGTCACGCTGGTGCTGACCGGGCTGCTGTCGCTGCTGAACAAGCGGTTCGCCATGCGGCGCCGCACTCTGGCCAGGGACCGGCAACGGCACCTCACCGAGCTGATCCGGCACGTGTCCGACGTGCTGAACCTGGACGGCGCCGTTCTCGGCCGGACGCTGGGACACACCCGGTGGCAGCGGGAGCGGTTCGCCGACCGATGCGAGGAGATCCGCGACACCACGGTGCGGCAACGCATCATCGGCGCGGGCACGACCACCGTCATCTACGTCTGCTTCGGCACGGTCACGCCCGCCATCTATCTGGTGGGCGGTGTCTTCATGGATCACGTATCGGTCGGCGAGCTGGTCGCACTGGCCGTTCTGCAGATGCGGCTGTCCGATCCCGTGCAGACGCTTCTCGGATTCAGCGCCCAGGTGCAGGCATCGGTGGCCATGTTCGAACGGATCATGCACTACACGAGCCTGCCCGTCGTGGCACTCCCGCACATCCGCAAGACCTCAGGCAAGCCGACGACGGTGGAGGCGAGCGGGCTGCGGTTCCGCTACGCCGGAGCGGAGCACGCCGCGCTCGACGGCGTCGGCCTCACCATCGTCCCGGGCGTCATGAACGTGGTGCTCGGCCCCTCCGGCTCCGGAAAGAGCACGCTGGCCCTCCTGCTTGCCGGGCTGCTCCCGCCCGACCACGGAGCGGTCACGCTCGACGGCGAGCCGGCCGACCCGAAGCTCCTGCGCGAACACGTCACCATCGTGCCCCAGCACATCGCCTTCTCGAACACCTCGCTCCGCGACAACCTGTGCCTCGGCCGAGAGGACGTCACCGACGGTGAGCTGGATCGTGTACTGCGCGCGGCCTGCCTGACGGACTCGGGCCCGGCGCAGCCGGACGGCCTCGACACACCCGTCGGAGAGAGCGGACAGCACCTGTCCGGAGGCGAACGACAGAGGCTGGCCCTCGCCCGTGCGCTGCTGGCCGGCGGCCGTGTGCTGATCCTCGACGAGACCACGAGCGCGCTCGACGGGGTGCTCGCACAGCGCGTCCACGACTCGCTGCGGGACACCCTGACCGATCACACGATCATGGTGATCGCACACAGGATTCCGCGCCTGGCCGCGGACGACAGAGTGATCGTGCTCGGGCACGGCCGGGTGCTGGAGCAGGGCCGCCACGACCGGCTCCGGGCAGCGGGCGGTGCGTACAGCACCCTGCTCGCCGCTCAGGGCATGTCCGCCGCAAGCGGCGACCGGCCGCAGCGGGAAGAGGAGGAGAACGATGGCCACTGGCGCGGAGCTGCCGAACCTCGGAGTGGGGCTCGGGTACCGAAATGCGTTGCACGAATCGATTCTCGAATACCGGCAGGAGATCGACTTCCTTGAGATCATCACCGATCAGTACCTCGACGCCCCGGAGGCGCTGAGGCTCGTGCAGGAGACCATGGGCCTGATTCCGATCGTGCCGCACGGGGTGGAGATGTCGATCGGCTCTCAGGGACCGGTCGACGACGAATACCTCCAGCAGGTGCGGACGCTGGCGAAAGCCGTGGAAGCACCGTGGGTGAGCGATCATCTCTCCTTCACCCGCGAGGGCGGCATCGAGCTGGGCACCCTCACACCCGTCCAGCGCACCCGCGAGAACGTGCGCCGCATCGCGCGCAAGGCCCAGCACGTGCAGGACACGCTGGGCCGTAGATTCCTGCTGGAAAACATCACCTACTACGTGGAACTGCCCGGCGACCTCACCGAGAGCGAGCTGATGAGCGAGGTGATGGAGCACTGCGACTGCGGGCTCCTGCTGGACCTGCACAACGTCGTCGTCAACGCCCGCAACCACGGCTTCGACCCGTATGAATTCCTGGACGAGATACCCCTGGACCGGGTCGAACAAGTACACCTGGCAGGCAATGTCCCGGTGTCCGACGATTACGGACAGCTGATCGACGGCCACAACGCCCCGGTCGGCGACGAAGTGCTGCGGCTGCTGAGCCATCTCCTGGACCGGCGGCAGGTCAAGGGAATTCTGATCGAGCGGGACGAACTCCCCGGAGACTTCCACGAACTCCTCACCGATCTGCGTCGGGCGCGGCACGTGGCCGCACGCGAAGGAGCGTGAGGAGCGTGCCGGGAGCACAGGAACTGCTGGCCCGCGCGCTGGCCGATCCCACGCTGCTGGACGATGCGGCGGCGAACCCGGAGGAGTACGCGGACCGATACGGTCTCACGCCCGCCGAAGTCCGTCGGTTCTGCGGCTCCGGCCGGCCGGGTGTGTCTCTCAGCGCGGACAAGACCCGCGCGATGAAGTTCCTGCTTGCCGACGGAGCCGCGCCCGGCACGCTGGCGCTGTGCCGCGCCGTGGCCGACGAGGACGAGATCTTTACGCGTTGCCTGCTGCCCGCCAAGATGTCCTCTCCAGCGGGACTCATCAGCGCGATCACGCGACTGGGAGAACTCGCCTCCCGCAGCGCCGCGGCCGGTGACGTCCCGGTCATCCGGGACATCGTCCGTTATGAAGTCCTGCCGCAAGAAGTCCGGGGGAACTCCGTCCGGCCGACCACGGCCCCTGCCGTGGGACCGTCCCTGGGCGCCGACGTGCGTATGGCGGAATTCGGGTGCGCGGTCGGGCAGATCAGAAGACGGCTGATCGAAAAGGCCGCGTACGAGGATCTGCGCGAACGGCCCACCTACTACGTCGTTGCCCACGCCTCCGTGGCCCCCGCCCGGGTCCTGGTCCATCGCGTCTCCCGGGATCTGTACAGGCTGCTGAGCCTGTGTGACGGCTCGCTGCCGGTCCACGCACTGGCCGAACGGCTCGGCGCCCACACCGAGTCCGTCGAACGAGCCCTGGCACGCGTCCGGGCCACGGGTGTCGACGTGGCGGTTGCCCGGCGCGCGTAGTGGCTGCCGCTTCGCGCCGGCGAGCAGGTGCGGCAGGCCGACGCAACAAGATGGCGCGATCGGCTCATGACTGGGCCATCCGCGCGCAGTACGCTGCCGACGCCATCTAAGAGAAGAGGGAACGTGAGACGCATCCTGTTCGCTGTCATTGCGGCCGTGGGACTGGTGTTAGGTCTGCCCGGAGCCGCAAGTGCCCATAGCACCGACGACTGGTACACCGCGGCGGAACCACCCGCGAACCACACCTTCGCCGGCTGCTCTCTCAGCCACGTCAGCGGCGTGTACCAGGAGCTCTGCTGGGGCAACTACGGTAACTGGTTCTCTATGGACGGCCTGATCTCCGACACTGTCACCGACGGATACTGCGCGACGGCGCAGATCCGCTACGAGATCTATGAAAACGGAGCCTGGGTCGGGCACTGGCACTACCGCAAGGTGGCGGGCTACGACTGCACAACCGGAGGGAAGTACGAGGGCGTTTTTGTCGGGGAGTTCATCTCCAAGTACCAGATACGCAACATCTCCTCACGGGCCTGCCACGCCGACTCCAATGGCGACATCATCCACTGCGAGTCGAACTGGCACCCGCTGGTGCAGTCGACAGCAACGAATGAGGACCACGGACAGCTCGTGGAATATCCGTGGGTCAACGGTGAGTAGCTCTGCCCCTTCTCCGGGATGCGGTTGACGATCTGCAAACCCGTGAGGCGGTGGCCCAGGCGCTCATCCCCACGAAAGACCGGCTCCCCTTGGTGTGGGGCAGTGCCGTTTCGGCGCCGGAGACGGTGCACGCGGTGGCGCCCGGTCGGGCGAGTGCTTGGAGGGCTTGGTCAGTGGTCAGCTCTGCTTTCCTCGGGCCGACGAAGCACTCGACATGGTGCACTTCGGTGGGCGTGGGCGTGGGCGTGGGCGGGGGAGCGGCGGGTGCGGGTGCGTGCGAGGGCGGTGCGGCTGCGACGTATGGGGATGGGTACGTAGTCGATGCCGGGGGAACTGGCTGGACATGGGTGGCCGGTACGGGGAAGGCCACGTCGAACGGCTCGGCACGGTCGGCGCCGTGGGGGGTGCTGACGGTGGGCCACAGGCTCAAGGACACGTGGTACCACCGGGCACCGTTGTCGGTCTGGGAACGTCGTGGCTGGGCGGCTGCCGTCGGCTGCACCGCCGCTACGCGCGCAAGGGTGTACACGTCCTCGCCTTGGTCGGCATCGCCACAGAATTCATCTGCTACCACGTCGTCCGCGCGATCAGCGTGGTTACCCGGACGTCCTCACGGTAAGGGGGCGATGGCAGCGCCCGGCCGATCCGTTCGGCGAAGGCCGACCGCTCCTGTGGGCCGGGAAGCTGGCCTGCGGGAATCGCGGAGCAGACCGAACCGATGACCTCGTCGAGGCCGAGCTCGACACGGTAGTCCAGGGTGTCTTCCCGTACGTCGGAGAACCCGGCGTCCGCCAGCGCCCGCGCATACCGGCGCCGGTCGTCCGCGCTGGTTCCGCACGTGGCCTCCAGCCGGGTGCTGAAGTAGTCCTCCAGACACGATCGCAGCACACGCGACCAGGCGCTGTCCTGCAGCCACAAGGGTTCGCCGTTGGCCACCACCGCGATGCCCCCGCCCCGGCGGCACAGCGGAAGCAACGCCTGGAAGAGTTCCTCGTGCCGCATCCAGTGCAGTGCCTGTCCGATCACGGCCATCCCCAGGGGCCGCCGCCCCATCAGCCCGGCCAGTGCGGGGACATCGGAGTCGGCACCCAGCACCCACATCACGTTCCGCAGCCCTTGCCTCGCCGCGGTCTGCCTGGCGAGCCTGAGCATGTCCGGTTCCGGATCCATGCCGATGACCGAACCGACCCGGGACGCGAGCGGAACGGCCAACTGGCCGGTGCCGCACCCGAGATCGAGAACGGCATCGTCGACAGACAGCGCGAAGGCCGCCTGCAAGCCATCAAGGACTGCGGACGGATACCCACGGCGGTATTGCGCGTAGTACTCGGCGACGTCACCACTGAACCCCACGGACATCCGCCCACCCTGGCAGAGCGGACCGCTTCGGACAGCCCCCGGGCACACCGCTTAGCTACTGGCGAAGGAGAAGCCAGTACCCCAGCCAGGCAGGAACCCACCACCCATCAAGACACCGTTTTAGCTGGCGGCCGTGGCCATTCGGATGGTTGGGCTGGTTGGCGACTCGACGGTTGTTCAGGGGGTGTCCCCGTCGGCGCGGATCGGGCGATCCTCAGCCGTCTGGAATCTCTCAACGATGGACCCTCACGCGGGGCTTCCCGCACCCTCCGGTGCGCTCCGGCGATGCGGGCATCGTCGAGCCGGCGTGCGCCGCCCTTACCCGCGGGGATCTGCTTTTGCCGGTTTCCGCCCGGCGGGCCCGGGTGGCCGGGGCGTCTCCGCCGGTGGCAGGCGGACCGTCAGCGCCACGGTGCCGAGCAGCGGCACCAGTACGGCGAGGGTCCACGCCAACCCGGCCACCTGCGCGATCCACCCGATGAGCGCCGGCCCCAGCAGGATGCCGGCGTAGGTGAACGTCGTGAACCGGGACATCGCCGCGGCGGCGTCGCCGCCCGCCTCCGCCAGGCGCCCGACCGCGCTGAACGCCATGGGGATCAGCACCGAGCTGCCCAGGCCGAGCACCGCGAAGCCGGCCACCGCCGGACGCGGGTCGGGGCTGAGGACCGCCAGCGCCAGGCCGGCCGTGCCGATCAGGCCGCCGATGCGGAACAGCGCCGCGTCCCCGTAGGCCGACCTGAGCCGGTCGCCGACGACGCGGCCGGCCGCCTGGCAGCCGGTGAACGCCACCACCCCGGTGGACGCCAGCGCCAGCGAGGCTCCGCGGTCGTCGTGGAGGTAGACGCCGCTCCAGTCCAGCACCGCGCCTTCCAGGACCATCAGCAGCATCCCTGCCACCCCCAGCCGCACCACGCCGCGCGTCCAGCCCGCGCGCCACACGCCGCGCCGCGGCGCCGGCTCTCCCGGCTCCTTCTGCTCCTCCGGCTCCGCGGGGGAACGCGCCAGTACGCGCCCCAGCACCGCGCCCGCGAGCGTCATCGCCGCGGCCACGCCCAGCAGGTGCGCGGCGGTCGACAGCCCCAGGCGGATCACGGCCGCGCCGACCAGCGACGCCACGATGGCGCTCACGCTCCACGCCGCGTGGCAGCTGCTGAGGATGGGCCGCCCGAGACGCCGTTCCACGGTGGCCGCCCGCGCGTTCATCGCGACGTCGATCGTGCCGTGGACCGCCCCGAGCGCCACGGTCGCCAGCGCGTAGGTGACGAGATTCCCCGCGAGGCCGACGCACCCCAGTGCCAGCGGCGTCGCCAGCAACGACACCCGGATCACGGACGCGCTGCCGTGCCGGGCTGCCAGCCGCCCGACGAACTGCATCGCGACCAGCGCCGAGACGGCGAACAGCATGCCCACGGTGCCCATCTCGCCGTTGCTGAGCCCGAGTGCCTCCTTCAGCGCGGGCAGCCGCACGACGTAGCTGACCAGCGCCAGACCGTTGAGAAAGAACACGGCCGTCACCGGCCATCGTCCCTGCCCCGGGCTCTCGCCCCGCGCGCCGCGCCTCGTACCGTGCGTGCTCGTCGTCATCGCTGTCCCCGCATTCTTCCGGCATCGAAGTCACGCGGGCCGGCATCGATCGCCGGCCCACCCGGACGACGCACGGCACACGCCGGCGAGGACGGGGGCCGTCGGAAAAAGTGGGGGAGAATCTGGTCCGCGGGTGTCCTCCGCGGACCGCGGCGTTCGTCGTCCTGTCAGGCGGCCCCCGGGCCGCCGCCCACCGCCGAGGACGAACCGAGGAGAGTGAGAGTCATGAAGTACATGCTGCTGGTACGCGTCGACCCCGAGGCGCGCCCCGCCCCCGAGGAGGCCGACCCCGCCGCCTGGCTCGCGGAGGGCGCCCGCACCGGGGCGTGGCTGGAGGGCCACCGCCTGCGGGAGCCCGCCGACGCGACGACGGTGCGCGTCCGCGAGGGGAAGGTGCTGATCGCGGACGGCCCGTTCGCGGAGTTCAAGGAGCACATCGCCGGCTTCGACATCGTCGAGGCCGCCGGTCTCGACGCCGCCGCGGACTACGCCTCCCGGCACCCCATGGCCCGCTTCGGCGTCATCGAGGTGCGCGAGGTCTGGGAGGACTTCGACGAGCCGGAGGAGGCCACCGCCACCGACCTGACCTCGTCCACCGGCCGCCCCTACCTGATGATGATGGTCTCGGTGCCGGACGCCCCCGCCGTCCCGCCCGGCTCCGATGTGCCGCCGACGGCGTGGAACGAGGAGATGGAACGGCGCGGCGTGACCCGCGGCTCCCACCGGCTGCGCCCGGCCGACGAGGCGACCGCCGCCGGCGCCCGGGTCCGCGGCGGCCGGCCGCTGCTCACCCACGGCCCGTACGCCGAGATCACCGAGCAGGTCGGCGGCTACGACCTCGTCGTCGCCGCCGACCTCGACGAGGCCATCGAGATCGCCGCCAAGCACCCCTCGGCGTGGCGCGGTGCCGTCGAGATCCGCCCCCTGTGGCAGCCGGAGCCGGAGCCGGAGCCGGAGCCGGAGCCGCGGCCGTGACCGAGCCCTCCGCCCCCTCGTCGGCGCGGGGCGCCTTGAAGGCGGCGTTCACCGACGAGTGGGGCCGGGTCGTCGCCACGCTCATCCGGCTCACCGGCGACTGGGCCCTGGCCGAGGACTGCGCGCAGGACGCCTTCGCCGCCGCCGCCAGGCGGTGGCCGCGCGACGGCGTCCCGCGCCGCCCCGGCGCCTGGCTGACCACCGCCGCCCGCAACCGCGCCCTGGACGGCATCCGCCGCTCCACCACCGAGGCACGCAAGCTGCGGGAGGCCGCCGTGCTCATGGGATCCGAGGGGGCGGAGGGGGTGGCCGGCGGCGAGCCGGGCGAGGGCGACGCCGAGGACGCCATCCCCGACGACCGGCTGCGCCTGATCTTCACCTGCTGCCACCCCGCGCTGTCGATGGAGGCCCGCGTCGCCCTGACGCTGCGCACCCTGTGCGGCCTGACCGTCGCCGAGATCGCCCGCGCCTTCGGCACCACCGAGCCCGCGATGGCCAAGCGGCTGGTCCGGGCCCGCGGAAAGATCAGCCGCGCCGGCATCCCGTACCGGGTGCCCTCCGCCGAGCTGCTGCCCGAGCGGCTCGACGGCGTGCTCGCCGTGCTGTACCTGCTGTTCACCGAGGGGTACGCGGCCACGTCCGGCCCCAACCTGGTACGGGAGTCGCTCTCCCGCGAGGCGATCCGGCTGACCCGCACCCTCGACCGGCTGCTGCCGGGCCAGCCGGAGGTCCTCGGTCTGCTGGCGCTCCAGCTGCTCCACGACGCCCGCCGCCCCGGCCGCGTCGGCGCCGGCGGGCGGCTGGTGCCGCTGGAGGAGCAGGACCGCTCCACGTGGGACCGCGACCTCATCGCCGAGGGCGCCGGCGTCCTGGCCGAGGCGTTGCGCGCGGGGGAGCCCCCCGGCCCGTACGTCCTCCAGGCCCGGATCACCGGCCACCACTCCACGGCGCTGACGGCGGCGGCGACCGACTGGCCGGCCATCGCCGCCTGCTACGAGCGGCTGGCGGCCCTGACCGACTCGCCGTACGTCGACCTCGGCCGCGTCGTCGCCGTCGCCATGTCCGCCGGCCCCGACCGCGGTCTGGCCCTGTTCGGCGAGCTCCGCCTGCCCGAACGCCTCCCCGGCAACCACTACGTCCCCGCCACCGAAGCCGATCTCCACCGCCGCGCCGGCCGCCACCGCGAGGCCGCCGAGGCGTACCGCGCGGCGCTCGCGCTGGTCACCAACGAGGCGGAGCGGGACTACCTGCGGGAACGGCTGGCGTACGTGGAGGGGGAACGGTCGACACCGTGAGGTGGGCCGGTGCCGACGAGCGTGTGGTCCGGTGCGGGGACGTCGCCGTGGGTCGTGCCGGACGAGTGGGGGATCGTCCGGCGCCTTCGATCTCACCAACCCACCCCGCGGCTTCGGCCTTCTTTCGACGGGCGAGGAGGTCGGTTCCGGCTCCGGAGGGCGAGGAGTGCCGGTGCGCTCCGGTGGTTCAGGGGTTGGCGTGCAGCTGGACGGCCACCCGGTCGAAGCGGCGTGCCGCGAGGTCCTGGCGGGTGATGGTCCAGTACAGGATCGACATCGGGAACCCGGCCCACTGCGCGAGCAGGACCCACTCGCCGGGGTCCGTGGTCCGTTCACCCTCCTCCGGGTACGCGGAGCCGGCCACGGGGTCGCCGTAGTCGTCGAAGTTGGCGGCGTGGCCGCCGACCTGCCACTCGCCGCCGCCGTCGGTCTGGCCGGACCAGACGTCCCGCAGGGTGTCCGCATGGGGGTGCCGGGCGAGCGTCCCGTCGTCGGGCGGGGTGGTCGGCAGGGACACGCCGTACGTGAGGCGCAGCTCGCCCGTGCCGCGCAGCACGCTGTCCAGCTCCTCCGGGGTGTCGTACTCGTAGACCTCGTAGCCGGGGGACGACTCCCGTTCCTCCACCGGTACGCCGGCCGGGACGTACACGGCGCCGCCCGCGGGCCAGGGTTCGAGGTCGACGTTGGCGAAGAGGAGCAGCGAGCCGTCCGGCGGGAGCGGCAGGTCGGTGGCCCCGGCCGGGACGGCGGAGAGGTCGAGCGTCACGATGAGCTGGTGGTCCTCGCGGTGTTCCTCGCCCCGCGACCTGAAGCGGTCGCCCGGGGTGGGGACGTCGGGCGGGAGCATCAGCGGCCCGCCGAGCCTGCCCACCACCGGTCCGCTGCCGTCGGGGGCCGTCCGCAGCATCGGGCGCGCGAGCCCGAGCCAGCGGTCGACGTCCGCCGCCGGGACGCCTCGTGCCCGTGCCTGCTGCCGGAAGCGGTCGAGCCACCGGAGGGTTGCGGCGGGCAGGGCGCGGGTGGCCGGGGACAGCACCCCGTCGCCGAACTCCCAGCCGGGTTCCGGCACCGCGGCGCCCGGCTCGCCCAGGTCGGCGAGCCACTCGGCCGCCGACGCGCGCGCCGCCTTCCCGGCGCCGTCCAGCGCCGCCTGCGCGGCGGCGCGGGCGCCCGGGTGGTCGCCGAGCACCCGGCGCGCGGCCAGACGGTGCCGCGAGGTACCGAGCGCGATCGACGTCAGGCGCGGGACGAGCGTCTCCGGGGCCGCCGGGAAGCACAGGAGGATCCTCAGCACCATGTCGGTCGTGTCGACGGGGGCGTCGTCCGGGTGCCTCCTGGAGTCGGTTCCGTCCAGGTGCTCGTCCACCAGGTCGGGCCGCTCGGCGAACAGCGGCCACCACCGCCCGGCGTCCTCGGGTGTCAGGTCCGCCCCGATCATCCCGCCGGACCCGGGGGCCGTCCGGGTGGTCAGCAGCGCCGCGACCCGGCGGTCGGCGTCGGTCATCCCGGCCCGCCGCAGCGCGTCCCGCAGCACCCGGACGTCGGGCAGCTGCGCCAGCCGCTGCTCGACGCCGGGCCAGAAGCGGTCTCCCTCCGTACGGGCGGCGGCGGGCCGGGTGTCCAGGTCCGCCAGCAGGCCGGCGTCGGACGGCGGCGCCGGCGGCGGGACGGGGACGACGGCACCGGGGCCGCTCGCGAGAGCCGCCCGGTCGGCCGTCCGGCGCAGCAACGCCGCGCGCTCCGCGTCGAGCGGTGGTCCCGCCGGCGTCCTGAGCGCCTCCTCGATCGCGGCGAGGCCGCCGTCGACGTCGGCCAGGCGCCCCAGGACACCGGCGAGCCGGTCCGGTTGCGCGGTCCGCAGGTGCGGGCTCAGCAGTTCCACCTGCCGGGGCCCGTCGAGCCAGGCCAGCGCGGCGAGCGCGTCGTGCCGTACGCGAAGGTCCTCGTCGACGGCCAGCGCGGCGAAGAGGCCGGCGTGCCGTTCGGGATCGCGTGCGCACCGGGGCGCCACGAACCTGCGGAGACCGGGCAGGGCCTCGACGGCGACCTCGGCGACGACCTCGGCGTGCCGGTCGAGGAACGCGTCGCCGGCGTCGGTGGCCAGGAGCAGGTGCCCGGGGTTCCACACGTTGCCGGGGGCCATGGTCAGCAGCGTCAGTATCGTCGTGTGCACGGGCGTGCGGCCGGGCGCGTCGCCGGCCCGGGCGACGTCGCTCACGAAGCCGGGGGTCCACCGCGCGCGCACATCCTCGTGCTCCGCGGACCGGGACATGGTGGCCTTCGCCACGGTGTCGGTCAGCGTCTTGAGCCAGGTGACGGGCCCCCGCCGGTGCGGAACGGCGACCGCGCCCAGCAGGTGCCCGAAGCGGGCGAGGACGTCGGCCGGCGCGGTCCGGTAGAGGACGAGCCGCGCGGCATCGGCGGCGCGGGGGTGCCATCCCGGCTCCAGCTCCGCGACGGTGGCGACACGGGCGTCCGACCAGTTGCCGCCGTGGGACACCATTCGCCCGCCCAGCGTGGTCCGCAGATTCGCGAGCGCGGCCAGGACGTCGGGTCCCGTGCCGTGCAGGACGTACGCGGCCGCACCGTCGAAGGCGTGCTCCAGCTTCAGCGGCGCGAGGCAGGTGCGTACCGCGGGTGCGAGGCCGGCCGGCGTACCCGCCGGGTGTGGAGCGGCGCTGGTCTCTTCCGTCTCTTCCTGTTCCATCCGGGGATGCTAGGGGGACCCGCAGACATCGCGACCGGGCGCGGGGAGACCGTGGTGCGGGGAAGGGGCCGGTGCCGGACGGCACCGGCCCGCGCGACCGGTCTCACCCCCGGAGGCCGGCCCCGGCTCCTCGCCCCAGACCTGCTGTCCCGCGTCGTAGAGCGGGATGTTCCCGGCGAGCGTCGGCTGGTCGGTCAGGTTCTGGTCGTACTTGGGCAGGCGCGTCCAGGGGTTCCGCTGCTGTCGGCGGAGCTGCTGCGGGGTCGGCTCGTGGGGGACCTTGGTCGTCCGCTCCGTGAGAACGAGGGGGAAGGCCCGGCCCCGGATCATGATGGCCAGCGTGTGCACCTTCCAGCCACGGGCTTCCAGACCGGTGCGGAGGGTGGCGGCGATCTCGGTCATGGGCGCCGGGTTCTCGGTGGCGACGTCGAGATCCTGACGGGGGCGGTTCACGAGCCGGTGCGCCCGCACGGCGTACCCACCGGCGAGGACCAGAGGGTACGGCGAGGCGAGGGCGAGCGGCGGTGCGCCTCGAACGGCCGACCGGTCATCCGTTGGGCACCCGCCGTGGCGCCGGGGCGGCATCCGTCTCCGGTGACCCGGTCCCTCCCATGTCACGGTTCGGCGACCCGCTGCGTCGGTCATGGCGACGCTCCACACGCGACGCACGGGAGGCGACGGGATGGCCACGGACATGACCGAGTCACGGCAGCGAAACCCCTGGCTGGTGCTGGCCGTACTCTGCGCCAGCTTCTTCATGACGCTGCTCGACACGACGATCGTCACGATCGCCATCCCCGAGATGGCCGAGGGGCTTGGCGCGTCGCTGGACGACATCCTGTGGTTCGCCAACTCCTACATGCTGGTCTTCGCCACTCTGCTGCTGCTGTCCGGCCGGCTCGGCGACCGGTTCGGTCCGCAGCGCACCTTCGTCGCCGGCCTCGCGCTCTTCACCGCGGCCTCGGCGGTCTGCGGGCTCGTGGACACCCCGGGGCAGATGATCGCGGCCCGCGCCGTCCAGGGGCTCGGTGCCGCGGTGATGATGCCGCAGACCCTTGCCCTGATCACGGCCGTCTTTCCGGCGGAGCGCCGTGGTGCGGCGTTCGGCGTGTGGTCCGGGGTCGCCGGGCTGGCCACGGTCGCGGGGCCCGCGGTCGGCGGCGTGCTGGTTTCCGGGCTGGACTGGCGCTGGATCTTCTTCATCAACGTCCCGATCGGGGCGGTGGCCCTGGTGGGCGCGCTCGTCGTGGTGCCCGACGTCCGTACCGGCCGGGAGAGTTCGCTGGACCTGCCGGGTGTCCTGCTGTCCACGGCCGGTCTCAGCCTGATCGTGTACGCGCTGATCGAGGGCGAGCGCTACGACTGGGGCACCATCGAGTCGTTCCTCAGCATCCCGCTGGTGCTGGCGGCCGGCGTCCTGCTGCTCGGGATCTTCACGCTGCACCAGCGCGCCGGCCAGAGCGGCCGTCCGCTGGTCCCGTTCGAGCTGTTCCGCAGCCGGGGGTTCACCGTGTCCGCGACGCTCGGGGCGATGCTGCTGTTCGGTTCCATCGGGGTGCTGCTGCCGCTCACCCTCTACCTGCAGTCCGTCCTCGGCCTCTCCGCGAGCGAGGCCGGTCTCGCGCTGGTGCCGGGGCCCCTCGTGTCGCTGTTCATCGCGCCCGTGGCGGGCGCCGCGGTCGGCCGGCTCGGTGGGCGGAGGATCCTGGTCCCCGGGCTGCTGATCTTCGCCGGCGGGATCGCCCTGACGGCCGTCATGGCGCAGGCGGACTCCAGCGTGTGGGCGATCATTCCGGGGCAGCTCGTGTTCGGCGTCGGTATGGGTCTGGTCTTCGCACCCACCAGCACCCTCGCGATGCAGGAGATCCCGCCCCGGCTGACCGGCGTCGCCTCGGGCATGTTCACCACGTTCCGCCAGATCGGTGCCGTCGTCGGCGCCGCGGCCGTCGGCGCGGTGCTGCAGAGCCGGCTCGCCGCCGAGGGTGTTCCGGAGGAGGTGCAGCAGCAGGCCGGCCGGCTCGCGGACGCCGCGTTCGCCGACGGGCTGACCGACGCGGTGCACTACGGCCTGTACCTGACGGTTGTCGTGGCGGTCGCGGCCGCCGCCGTTGCGCTGCTGCTGCCGCCCGCGGCGCCGCGGCCGGCGGCCGCTGAACCCCGCGCCGGCAAGGACGCCGCCGCGGCCGTCGACTGACGCCCCGTTCCGCCGGCCGCACGCCGGTGCTCCGTTGTTCCCGCCCGACTCCCGAGGAGGAGTTCCCGTGCCGGAGAAGACCCTTGTCCAGAGGTACATCACCGCACTCGGCGACCAGGACTGGGCCGCCCTGGAGAAGTTGTACGCGCCGGACGTTATCATGTACACGCCTACCGCATGGGGGGTGAAAGGCGTGACCTTCGTGCTGGCGTTCTGTCGGGAGATCCACCTCGCCCACCCCGGTGTCCGCGCCGTGCTGCACGACGAGTTCTACAGCGCCGACGGCAGCCGGGCGGCCCTGCGCTTCGCACTGCACTGGCACAACACGGGTCCGTACTTCGGCAACCTGCCCACGGGCGAGCGCGGGTCCAGCATCGAGCAGCACACCGTGCGGCTGGCGGACGGACGGATCGTCGAGCAGGTCGTCGCGGCCAGCACCCTGGGGCTGCACTTCCTGCAGAAGGAGGCGTGGCAGGTGGAGTACGTGGCGGACGCCGCCGATCCGGCCCCGGAGATCGTCTCCGCGCCGGCGCGGCCCCCGGCCTCCCGGCCGTCTCACACACCCGCGCCCGGCGGCCGGCCGTGACCGGCACGCTTCTCGAGCGGCCGTGGACCGCGGAGGGCCTCGGCTGGCTGCGGGTCCCCGGCGACGTCGCCGCCCGGTTCCGCGAGCGCGGCCTGTGGCGCGACACCTCGGTGCTGCACGACCTGTTCCGGGTCGGCGCCGGGCGCCCCGACGACCCCGCGATCACCGTCTTCGGCGCGCGGGACGGCAGTGTCACCACCATGCGCTACGCCGAACTGGCCTTCCACGTCCGCAGGTTCGCCGCCGCCCTCACCGCCCTGGGGGTGCGCCGCGGTGACCGCGTCGCGTTCCAGCTGCCCAACTGGTGGGAGGTCCCCGCCCTCACCCTCGCCTGCTGCTGGACCGGAGCCGTCGCCGTCCCCCTGCTGCCCACGCTGCGCGCGCTGGAGCTGGAGCGCATGCTGCGGGTGGCCCGTGCCCAGGTGTGCGTCGTGGTGGACACCTGGGAAGGGTACGAGTGCGTGGCCGCGCTGGAGGAGATCGCCGGCCGGCTGCCCTGGCTGCGCCACGCCGTCGTCCACGGGGACCGGGTCCCGTCGTGGGCGGTCGACTTCCGCGGGCACTTCCTGCACACCCCCCACGAGGAGCGGTACCCGCCGCCGCGCCTGCCGGCGGGGGACGATCTGGACCGGGTCTGCATGCTGCTGTTCACCTCCGGCACCACCGGCGAGCGCAAGGCGGTGCTGCACACCGAGAACACCCTGTTCGCGGGGACCGGGGCGGGCGGCAGCCCGGTCGAGCGGGGCTGGGACGACGGCGAGGTGTTCAGCACCCCGCACCCGATCACCAGCCAGACCGGCCTGCTCTACTGCGTGTGGGGCCCGCTGCTGGCCGGGGGCACCGGCGTGTATCAGGACGTGTGGACGCCCGAGCACTATCTGGAACTGCTGTCGGCCGCCTCGGTCACCCAGACCTTCCTGGCCCCCTACTTCGTCCAGCCGCTCCTCGACGAGCAGCGCCGGCGCCCACGTTCGTTCCCCTCCCTGCGGTTCGTCATGACCGGGGGGGCTCCGGTGGAGGCGGACCTCGTCCGGGAGATCCGCGAGCGGATAGGGGTCCCGGCCCGCTCGTGCTGGGGGATGACCGAGGTGGGTATGGGGTTCCGGACCCGCGAGGACGACCCCGGGGACCGCGCCGCCAGCAGCGACGGCGCCCCGATACCGGGTCTGGACGTCCGGCTGCCCCCGGAGCCCGGTGGCGGGGGCGTCCGCCGGCTGCAGGTCCGCGGCGCCTCGCTCGCCGTCGGATTCTGGGAGCCGGGCTCGGGACGCCCGTTCCACGAGACGTGGCGGCACGACGACGGCTGGCTGGACACCGGGGACCTGGTCCGCGAGGACGGCCGGGGCGGCATCCGCTTCGTCGGCCGGGCGAGCCGGCGCATCGGCAGCACGTTCATGATCCCGGTGGCCGAGGTCGAACAGGAGATCAAGCGCCACTCCGGTGTCCGGGAGGTGGTCCTCGTCCCCTACCGGGATGAGTCGGGCCACGAGAGCTCGTGCGCCGTGGTCGTGGCCGCCGGTGAACGCTGCCCGACGCTGGAGGAGCTGGTGGGCATCCTCGTCGAACGCGGTATGACGCCGTGGTACCTGCCGACCCGGCTGCTGGAGGTGTCGCCGGAGCTGCCGCGCAACGAGAACGGCAAGATTCGCTACGAGAGGCTGGAGGCCATGATTGTAGAATCGGCGAGCAGTCCCGACGAGCGCCGATCCTGACGTAGCGGGGAAGCCATGGCCGAATTGACAGCCGTCTCCGAGACGTCCGGGACCACCGATCCGTTCGAACAGCACCGGCAGCTGATGTTCGGCATCTCCTACCGCATGCTCGGCACCGTCACCGACGCGGAGGACGTCCTGCAGGAGACCTGGCTGCGCTGGCGGCGCGCCGACCGCGGCGCCGTACGCGATCCCCGCGGCTATCTGGTCCGGGCCGTCACCCGTACCGCCATCGACCAGATGCGCCGCAGCCGGGCCCGGCGCGAGGAGTACGTGGGGCCGTGGCTGCCCGAGCCGCTGCTGGTCACCTCCGATGTTCCGGCGGAGTCCTCGCTGCTCGGCGAGTCGCTGGGCATGGCCGTCCTCGTGATGATGGAGACGCTGTCGCCGCTGGAGCGCGCGGTGTTCGTGCTGCACGAGGTGTTCGGCTTCAGCTTCCCCGAGGTCGCCGCGGCCGTCGATCGCAGCGAGACGGCGGCACGGCAGCTCGGCAGCCGCGCCCGGCGGCATGTGCGGCTCGGCCGGCGGCGGTTCGAGCCGGACCGCCGGCAGGTCCGGGAGATCACCGAGCGCTTCCTCGCCGCCTGCTTCAACGGCGACGTGGCGTCGCTCATGGCGGTGCTGGCCCCCGACGTGACGATGTGGGCGGACGGCAACGGCCGCGCGGAGACCCCGCGCGCCCCGCTGCACGGCGCCGCGGCCATCGCCGAGTACTTCGCGTCCGTCGCGGGGAGCTATCCGGCCGGGATCACGGTCCGCCTGCGCGAGCAGTACGACGGCACGCCCGCCGCCGTACTGGCCGCACCGGCCGGTGTGTTCGCCGTCGTCGTCGTGGACGTCGGCCTCAGCGACGACGGCCGGCCGCACATCACCGCCGTACGCGCGGTGCGCAGCCCGGAGAAGCTGGGACGGGTGCCGGCCGGGTCCTGAGCACCGCCGGACCGGCCGCCCGTCACCCCGCCGCCGGGCCCACCCCGTTGCGGCGCCGGCGGTCGATGACCCACTGCGCGACATGGATGCGCGAGGGTACCTGGAGGCGGCGCATGACCTCGCGTACGTGGTTGACCACCGTCCACTCCGACAGCCGGAGCCGCTGGGAGATCTGCCGGTTCGTCAGCCCCTGGCTGACCAGCATCGCCACCTCGTACTGCCGCGCCGTGAGCTGCACCAGCGGGGATGCCGCCGTCTCGGGCTCCGCCGCCGGCGGGCCGACGGCCAGCGCCTCGCTCGCGGCGGCGTGGGCGGACAGCGCCCGGCCCTCCTGCCGGGCCACGTCGTGCGCGGGACCGGACAGCACCCGGAGCGTGTCGCGCAGCGCCGCCTTGGTCTCGTCCGCGACGAGCGGCGGCCGGGCGCCGGTCACCTGACGGAGGGCGGCGGCCGCCGCGAGCAGCCGGGCCACCCGGGGCCCCTGGTGCGGCAGCCGCCGCCACACCAGCAGCGAGTGCTTCTCCAGCACGCCCGGCAGCATGGAGTGCTCGCCCACGGCCCGCAGCCGGTACAGGCTCTCCCATAACAGCCGCTCCGCGAGCGCCTGGTCGCCGCGTGAGTCGGCCAGCGCACCGCGCAGGGCCAGCACCAGCCCCTCGCCCCGGGTGTCGCGGGCCCCCATGAACAACGTGTGCGCCGTCTCCAGCAGCTCCCCGGCCAGCTTGGGGTCGATCTGCCGGCTGCCGGCGGCCAGCGCCAGCGCGGCGTCCGCCGTCTCGGTGGCCGCGCTGTCGCCGGCCGCCTTGTCGCGGGCCGCCACGTGCAGCAGTTGCTCCGCGGCCCTGCGTACCGCCGAGGGTTTGGCCGGGCGGTGGCTGATCGCGAGCCGGGCCAGGGCGGCGCGCTCGCGGACGGTGTCGCCCCGCTCGTGGAAGGTGTGGGCCGCGTGCCGGAAGCAGTCCGCCGCCAGCCGCGTTTCGCCGCGCGCCAGCGCCAGCTCGCCGCGCGCCGCCTCGGCCCGTGCGGTCAGCTCCGCGTGCCCGGGGGCGGCCAGGAACGCCTCCGACGCCTTGGCCAGCCACTGCTCGCCGAGCACAAGGTGACCGCGCACCAGCCAGAAGCGGTACAGCGCGAGGGCGGCACGGGCCGCCTCGGTGCGGCGCCCGCACGACTCCAGATGGGACAGCGCGGTCAGCAGGTCCTCGTGCTGCGGCGCGAGGCTCTGGAACCACTCCGCCTGTTGCGGGCGCGTCAGCCCCTCCTCCGCCTGCCGGGCCAGCGCGAGGAAGTGCTCCGCGTGCCGGTTGCGGGCGTTCCGCAGCTGACCCGACGCCGCCAGCCGCTCCAGGCAGAACTCGCGGACGGTCGCGAACATCGTGAACCGCGGCTCCCCCCGGCCCGGCGTCACCCGTAACAGGTTGTGGTCGACGAGCACCTGCATCACCTGCTCCGCCCGGTCAGCGGGCAGGTCCCAGAGCTTCTCGACGGTGGAGAGGCCGACGCTGCCGGTGAAGACCGCGAGCCGCATGATCAGATCGCGCTGCTCCTCGTCGAGCAGCCGGAAGCTGTGCCCGGTGACGATCCGGATGCTGCGGTGCAGCGGCGACCGCGTGGCATGGGTGCCGCCGAGCACCGGCCGGCCCTCCCGCAGCCGGGTCAGCAGGCTGTCCACGCCGAAGAACCGCAGCTTCTCGGTGACCATCTCGATCGCCAGCGGCAGCCCGTCCAGCCGGGCGCAGATCTCCGCCACCGCCGGGGCGTTCTGCGCCGTCAGGGCGAAAGCCGGGTCGACCGCCCGGGCCCGGTCGACGAACAGCTCCACCGCGGCGTGGTCCCGGAGCTCCCCCACGTCCATGCGGTACGGCGGCGCCGGGGTCGGCAGCGGCAGCACGGGGAAGAGCCGCTCCCCGTACAGCAGCAGCGGCCGGCGGCTGGTGGCGAGGAAGCTCAGCTGGGAGAAGCGGGTCAGCAACGTGTCGACGGCGGCCGCGGTGGCGGTGGCGGCCTGCTCGAAGCCGTCCAGGACCAGCAGGGTCGGCTCGTCGGGCAGCCGTGCGGAGAGTGCTTCCGTCAGACCGTCGCCGCCGACGGTCTGGTGCAGGTCCAGGTACGCCACCCGGGACGAGCGCACCTCGGCCATGACCGCCTGGGCGAGCCGGCTCTTGCCGACTCCGCCGGGGCCGGTCAGGGTCACCAGCCGGTGCCCGCCCCAGCCGAACTGGCCGGAGAGGGTGAGGACGTCCAGGTCGCGGCCCACGAGCGTGGTGCGCTGCGCCGGGGTCCGCGCCGGTTCGTCCAGGACCAACCGGGGGGACAGCTCTCCGGCGCCGAGCGCCCCGGCCGTCATGTGGGGCTTCCGATCGAGGTCCGGTGGTCTCTCGGCAACTGTGGTCGGGTGCTCGGCACGACTACCCCCGTTCCGTCACCTCGCCAGAGGTGCCGAATGATAGGCCAGTGGTGTTCAGGTTGCTTTCCGGCCGTTGCGCCCGGCCGGTCTGTGCGGCTTCTCCTCCTCTTCCTCTTTCTCTTCTTCCTCTTTCTCTTTCTCTTTCTCTTTCTCCTTCTTGGCCGTCGCCGTGCCACGGCCCGTTGCCCGCTGTACGGCCAGGCAGGCCACCCCGAGCACCAGCCCCCAGAACGCGGCCGCCAGCCCGAGAAGCGTGACACCGGAGGCGGTCGTGAGGAAGGCGACCAGCGCGGCGGTACGGTCGCGGGTCGCCGCGAACGCGCCCGACAGGCTGCCGCCGAGAGCGCCGAGCAGGGCGACGCCCGCGGCCACCGACACCAGCGCCGCCGGCAGCGTGGCGAACAGCCCGGCGACCGTCGTACCGAACACGCCGACCGCGACGTACAGCATTCCGCAGCTCAGCCCGGCCACGTACCGCCGGTCACGGTCCGGGTGCGCGTCCGGACCGGCGCAGATCGCCGCGGTGATCGCACCCAGGTTCAGCGCGTGCGCCCCGAACGGCGCGAAGGCGGCGGACGCCACGCCCGTGTCCCGTACCAGCGGGCCGGACGGCAGCGCGTACCCCGCCTCCCGCAACGCCCCGACCCCCGGCGCGTTCTGCGCCGACATGGTGACCAGAAACAGCGGCAGCGCCAGGCTCACCAGCGCCTCACCCGGCCACGCGGGTGCCGTGAACACGGGCGTCGCCGGGGCCAGCCGGACGCCTTCCGGGGACAGCGTGCCGTCGAGGGCCGCCACCGCGACGGCCGCGGCCAGCGGCGCCGTGATGGCGTACCGGGGTGCTACCCGCTGGAGGACGACGTACCCCGCCAGCATCACACCCGCCACCGCGGGCGCGTCCTCCAGCGCCCGGAGCGCCTCCAGGCCGAACCGCAGCAGGATCCCGGCCAGCACCGCGGAGACGACGGCGGCCGGAATGCGCCGCATCAGCGCCTCGAACCAGCCGGTCACCCCGATCAGCACCGTCAGCCCGGCCGCCGCGAGATACGCCCCCACGGCCACCCCGTACGGCACCTCGTCAAGCTGCGTGACCAGGAGCGCCGCTCCCGGCGTCGACCAGGCCGCGACGACCGGCGCGCGGTACCGCCAGCTCAGCACGAGTCCCGTCACGCCGCTGCCGACGGCGACGGCGCAGATCCACGAGGAGAGCAACTCCTCCTCCAGACGCCCCGCGTGCGCCGCCTGCACCACGACGGTCAGCGGCCCCGCGAACGAGACCACGACCGCGACCGCCCCCGCGACCACCGCCGACAGCGACGCGTCCCGCCACACCCGCCGCGCGTGGCCGCCGAGGACGGTCGCCATCAGAGGATTTCGACGTTGGCGGCCGGCCGCAGCCGCCGCCGGCAGTCCAGGACGTGCCGCGCGCCGCGCAGCACCGCCTCGTAGTCGAAGCCGTCGTGGTCGGTGAGCAGCACCACCGCGTCCGCGGCGGCCACCTCCGCCTCGGTCAGCTCCACCCGGACCACCCGGCTGTCCAGCGGCGCGGTCTCCCGTACGTGCGGGTCCACCGCGTGCACCTGCGCGCCGGTGCGCAGGAGTAACTCCGCGACCCGCAGCGCCGGTGACTCCCGGGCGTCGCCGCTGTTGCGCTTGTACGCCAGCCCCAGCAGCAGCACCCGCGAGCCGTTCGCCGGCCGCTGGCGCTCGTTGAGCGCCTCGACCAGGCGCTGCACCACGTAGTGCGGCATCTGGCTGTTGACGTCGTTGGCGAGGTCGACGAAGCGGAAGCGGCGGCCCAGCTGGCGCTCCACCCGCCAGGACAGGTAGCGCGGGTCGACCGGCAGACAGTGGCCCCCCACCCCCGGGCCGGGGGTGAAGGGCATGAACCCGAACGGCTTGGAGGAGGCCGCGTCGATCGCCTCCCAGGCGTCCACGCCGAGTTCGCGGGCGATCACCGCCATCTCGTTGACCAGGGCGATGTTGACGTGCCGGTAGGTGTTCTCCAGCAGCTTGGCGAACTCGGCGACCTTCGGGCCGTGCACGGGCACCGTGCACTCCACCACGGTGCCGTAGAACTCCTCGACCCGGCGCAGGGACTCGGGGCCGGTCCCCGAGACGATCTTGGGCGTGGACTCCAGCGTCCACTCGGGGTTGCCGGGGTCGATGCGCTCGGGGCTGTAGCCGAGGTGGAAGTCGGTGCCGGGGCGCAGCCCGCTCTCCTTCTCCAGCAGCGCCCCGAAGACGTCCTCGGTGGTGCCCGGGTACGTGGTCGACTCCAGCACGACCAGCACCCCCGGCCGCAGGTGCCCGGCGAGCGTGAGTGCCGCATCCTCGATGCAGGTCAGGTCGGGCACGTCGTCCAGCAGCGGCGTCGGTACGGTGACGACGGCGACGTCGAAGCCGGCGAGTTCGCCGGCGTCGGTCGTGGGGCGGTAGGAGCCGGACTCCAGCGCCTTGGCCAGACGCCGCTCGTCCACGTCCTCCACGAAGGACTCGCCCGCCTCCAGCCGGGCGATCCGGGAGGCGTCCACGTCGTAGCCCACGACCGTGTGGCCGGCCTCCGCCGCCCGTACAGCCAGCGGCAGGCCCACGTACCCCTGGCCGACGACCCCCACGCGACGGCCCGGGTGCCCGGGGGCGCGGCCGTTCCTCGATTGGGACATGGTGTGCCCTTTCAGCCGTAGTGCACGATGAGGAGGTTGGCCGCGACGAGGAGGACGACGCCCCAGCGGTGGATGGTGACGCCTTGCTTGCGGGCCGACAGCACCTCACCCGCGAGCAGCCCGGTGTACGCCTGCCGGGCGCGCATCCCCACCACCGGCAGCAGGACCGCGCAGAACCACCACGGCACCGCGCCGAGAGCCGTGGCCAGGACGATCGCGCCGGTCTCGGAGAGCGAGAGCGCGGCGATGAGCCGGCGGTAGCCGCCGGGGGAGACGCTCGTGGCCAGGTTGCGGCGCCCCGCCGCGCGGTCGCCGTCCACGTCGTTGATGTTGGAGTAGACCGAGACCATCAGGCTCCACAGCCCGAACAGGAAGCACTCCAGCCAGGCCGCGCCGGTCATACTCCCGTTCAGCAGGGTGAAGGGGATGAGCACGGACAGCCCGGTGCTCATCCAGATGACCGCCTCCTGGCCACCGCGGTAGCTGAGCCTCAGACCGTACGAGTACTGCACGCTGATGACCACCGAGAAAGCCGCCGCCACCAGCACCCACCACGGCCGGTGCGGCGCGACCCACGCGGTCAGCGCCCACAGCGCGCTGCCCCCGAGGGCGCAGCACCAGCCGAAGAGGAGCGCCTGCCGCAGCGTGATCCGCCCGTCGAGGAGCGGCTTGCGGTCCCGGGAGCGCAGCGACGCGCCGGGGTCGTAGTTGCGGGAGTCGCTGCCGTCCCGCAGCCCGGTGACGTCGTCCAGCGTGACCGTCGCGGCGACCACGCCGACCCAGCCCGCGTCGAAGAGCACCAGCACCCACCAGGTACGCGGCTCCTCCCAGGCGGCGGTCGGCAGCAGCGCCAGGACCACCAGGACGCACAGGTAGTAGTCGAAGAACGCCAGCTTCGCCAGCTTCGCGTACGCGCCCAGCCGCTCCCGTACCCCCGTACGGGCGGGCGCCGAGGTCGCCGCCGTCACCGCCCCGGCTCCGTCCCGCCGGCCTTGCGGGCGACCGTGCTGATCAGCACCTGGCTCAGCCAGCGGTGGGCCGGGTCGGCCATCTCGGCCAGCGCCGCGTCGATCCTGGCGTCGTCCAGCAGCCCGGTGGCCACGATCCGCGGCCGCATGAACTCCAGCCACAGCATGTAGTGCCGCGCCTGGTCGGAGCCGCCGCGCACCATCACCGCCCGGCCCTCTGCGGTGGCCTCCAGCCCGGCTTCCAGCACCAGGTGCAGGTCCACGTGGCCGCCCCGCGGGTCGTGCCCCGCATCGCGCATCAGCCCGTACCCGGCGGCCCGTACGTCCTGGAGGAAGTCCTCCGAGACGGCGGAGCGGAAGAGCGTGGAGGAGTCGGTGTCCTCCAGGAACAGCAGCCCTCCGGGCCGTAGCGCGCGCACCATGCGGGCCACCGCGGCGGGCCGGTCGGGCAGGTGCTGGAGCACCATGCGGGAGTGGACGAGGTCGAACGCCGCCTCCGGCAGCTCCTCCGCCCGCAGATCGTGCCGTACGACGTCCACCTGCGGCAGCTCCGCCAGCGGGCGCAACCGCTCGGTCTGCAGGTCGGTGGCGACGACCCGGCCCGACGGGCCGACCAGGTCGGCGAGCCGGCGCACCACGGAGCCCGAGCCGGCCCCGATCTCCAGGCAGTGCCAGCCCGGGCCCACGCCCAGCGCGGTCAGCCGCTCCACGGTGCCCGGGTCCCAGATCGCCTCGTTCGTCCGCAGCCGTTCCGTCTCCTTCTCCCAGACCGGGTCGAAGACGTACTTCTGCTGGGCGGGCGCGCTTGTCATCGGGGCCTCCCCGGGTCGCTCGCGGGTGCTCATGCGTAGAACTCGCAGACCGTGTCGGCGATGAACTCCACTTCGGCGTCGGACAGATGGGGCCAGATCGGAATGGCCAGGTTGCGCGCGGAGGCGAGCTCGGCGTTCGGCCAGCGGCCGTCCGGGTCGGCCCACGGCGCGAAGGCGGGCTGCTTCGGGAGGGGGACGGGGTAGTAGAGGTGGCTGCCGATATGACGCTCCGTCAGATACGCGCGCAGGTCCTCGCGACGGTCGACGAGCAGCGAGTAGACGTAGTAGCAGCGGCCGTTGCGCCCGGCCGGCGGCGCGACGATCCCCCGCTCGCGCAGCGGCTCGAAGCGCTCGGTGTAGTAGTCGGCGATCCGGGCGCGGCGCTCCAGCCGGTCCGGGAAGCCGGGCAGCCGGTGCAGCTGGAAGGCGGCCAGGACCTCGTCGAACCGGCTGTTCTGGCCGACGCGGTGGTGCAGGAAGCGGTGTACGCCGTCCTGCCCGTGGTTGCGCAGCATCCGCGCGGCGCGGGCCAGCTCGGGGTCGTCGGTCAGCACCATGCCGCCCTCGCCCGCCGTGCCGAACGCCTTGACCTGGAAGAAGGAGAACACCCCGAGGTCCCCCCAGCGGCCGGCGGGCCGGCCGTCCAGGACCGCGCCCTGGGCGACGGCCGCGTCCTCGATGAGCGCGAGTCCGTGTTCCCGGGCGATGGTCCCCAGGCGCTCCATGTCCGCCATGATCGAGAAGACGTGGGCCGGCATCAGCGCCTTGGTGCGCTCGGTGATCAGCGACTTCGTGGCGTCGGGGTCCAGCACCATGGTCCACGGGTCGACGTCGGCGAAGACCGGCGTGGCACCGGCGTTCGCCACCGAACTGGCCACCGGCTGGCAGCAGAAGGCCGGGACGATCACCTCGTCTCCCGGGCCGATGCCCAGTGCCCGTACGGACAGCTCCAGCGCCCCGGTGCCGCTGGCGCAGGCGACGACGTGTTCGGCGCCCGTCGCCTCGCTCAGTGCCTCCTCCAGCTCGGCGGTGCGCGGGCCCAGGATGAACCGCTGCCCGGCGCCCGTACCGAGCTCGTGGACCGCCGACAGCAGCGCCTCGCGGTCCTCTTCGAACAGGTCCGGGGGAAAGAAGGGCAGGGTCTTCACGATGCGGCCCCCGTGTAGAAGCGGCGGACGGCCTCGCACACCCGCTGGATGTCGTCGAGGCCGAGGTCCGGGTGGAAGGGAAGGGCGACGGTGCGCTCACACGCGGCCTCCGCGTGCGGGAAGTCGCCCCGGCGGTAGCCCAGCTCGGCGAAGCAGGGCTGCAGGTGCAGCGGCGTCGGGTAGTAGGTCTCCGTGCCGATGCCCTCGCGGGTGAGGTGCTCCACCAGGGCGTCGCGCCGCTCGGCCTCGATCACGTACACGTAGAAGACGGGGTCCGCCGGCACCTCCCGCACGGCCACGGTGGGCAGCCGGAGGATGCCGGGCACGCCGGTCAGCAACTCGGTGTACGCGGCCGCCAGCTCCGCCCGCCGCGCGATCGCGTCGTCGAGCCGGGGCAGCTTGCCGAGCAGCACGGACGCCTGGATGTCGTCCATCTTGCTGTTGGTGCCGGACGCCCCGGAGAGGTTGGAGATACCGGCGATGTGATCCACCGTGCGGCCCATCCGGCCGTGGTGGCGCAGGATCGCCACCTGCTCCGCGATCTCGGGGTCGTCGGTCAGGACGGCACCGGCGTCGCCCAGCGCGCCCAGGGTCTTGGTCGGGAAGAACGACAGCACGCCGCCGTCGCCGAGCAGTCCGGCGTGGCGGCCGTCCCGGCGCATGCCGATCGCCTCCGCGCTGTCCTCCACCACCTTCAGCCCGTGCCGTTCGGCCAGGGCGCCGAGCGCTCCCATGTCGGCGAGCTGCCAGAAGAGGTGCACCGGCATGACCGCCCTGGTGCGCGGGGTGACGGCGGCCTCGGCGGACGCCGGATCCATCGCGTACGTCTCCGGATCGATGTCGGCGAACGCCGGAGTGGCGCGGGCCAGCGCCACCGACGAGGCCGAGGCGACGAAGCTGAACGCCGGCACGACCACCTCGTCGCCGGGGCCGACGCCGCAGGCGCGCAGCAGCAGGACCAGCGCGTCCGTCCCGCTGTTGACCGCCACCACGTGCCGGGCGCCGGTGTATTCGGAAAGTGCCTTTTCCAGCTCGGCGACCTGTCGGCCGTGCGAATATTTGCCGCGGTCGAACATCTCGTTGAGGTGCTGTTTGATGTCCGGCCAGCAGTTGTCGAAAGTTTCGGCCTGGGTGAAAAACGGGACCGGCGGATCGCTTTCCGGCTCCGTGCTTTCGGCGGTACTCCGGGTGGGGGAAATCACGCGGCAGTCCTCCGTTTACCGGGCGGATATGTCGATGTTCGCAGTAGAGCCGTTCGCTTTCCCGGCGGCAACGGGCAGATCCCTGCCAACGCCGGGGGCAGGGCACCGGCAAGCATCAGTCATGCCGGGTGTGTGGCAGGTTGAACGCGCAGATCAGGAACCATCTCCCGACTTCGTGCGGCGGCCGTGGCGACGGGCTTCAACGACCCGTTCTTGACACCCCCGCCGCCCTCCTGCAATCTTTTTGAAGCGCTGTCGCGCCGCCGCACCCAGAAATTCCCACCCGATAGCGGGTGGCAGAGGACTCACTGTTCCCGAATTCACCGGTTTCGGCCCCTGTCGTTTTACCCGCCGCGCACCGTCGACGGCGAACCGCCGGCCGTCGAGATCACTCGCTCCCGCACCGTCAGCCTGTACCGGGCGCCCGGGAGAGCCGCCGACGACGGCCGCGTATTCGTCGACCGCCCACACCCCGCCGGCGTACCCCGGCGGGCACCGATCCGACGGCCCCCCACCGCACCGACGGCGCACCGGGACCGCTGAGAGGAGCCGTACCACATGAAGCGGACACTGATCATCGGGCTCGGCCGGGCCGGCCTGGGACTGCACTGGGCGGTCCTGCGCCGGCTGCGCGCCGCCGGGCGGCACCCCGGCCTCTTCGCCCCGGCACCCGTCCTCTCCCTCGATCCGCTCGCCCCCTCCGCACCTGCGCCCGCCGGGGAGTTGAAGGCCGTCTCCTCCATCGCCGAGGCACGCGGCCTGCTGGACCCCGAGCACACCGTCGTGCACCTGTGCACGCCGCCCGTCGCCCGCCTCGGTCTGCTGCGCGAGCTGGCCGCGGCCGGCTTCCGCCGGATCATCGTCGAGAAGCCCCTCGCCGCCGAGCGGCGTGGCGCACAGGACATCCTCGACCTCGCCCGCGCCGAGCGGCTGCACCTCGCGGTCGTCGCCCCGTGGCTCGCCAGCTCCCTGACCGCGCGCCTCGGCCGGCTGGTCGAGGAGGGCGAGATGGGCGAGCTGCGCTCCATCGACGTACGGCAGAGCAAGCCGCGGATGAGCCGCACCCTCGGCGACGAGGGCCACCCCACGGCGTTCGACGTGGAACCGCCGCACTCCGTCGGGGTCTGCCTGCGGCTCGCCGGCGACGCCGTCCTGGCCGGCGCCGAACTGGCCGACATGCGCGTCGGCGACACCGTCGTCGCCGGCATGGGCCGCGCCGAACTCCTCCTGCGGCACCGGTCGGCCACCAGCCGGATCACCTCCGACCTCACCGCCCCCGTCCGCGAGCGCCGTATCCAGCTGCGGTTCACCGGCGGCCTGGCGGTCGCGCACTACCCGGGCGCCCAGGACGACCACTACGCCCAACTGCGGTTCGGCCGCAACGGCCGACCCGGGACCCGGGAGGTCTTCCCCGACGACGCGCTGTCCGCGTACTTCGTCGACGCCTACCGCGCGCTGCGCGACGGCACGGATCTGGCACCCCAACTACACAACGCCGCCCGCGTGGTGGAGCTGCTCGCCGACGCCAAGGAGGCCAGCCGCCGCCCGGATGAGGCGGACACCCTCCCGCCCGCCGCACCGTCCGGGCGGAGCGTGAGCCATGCGGGCTGACACGCCGGCCGGACCCGCCTCCCGCAGCCTCCGGCCCCCGGCGCCGCCCGGCATCCGCTTCGCCGGCGTCGGTGACGAGGCCGCCCCCGGCCTCGCCGGCCAGATCAGCGCCGTCCGGCGGCTCGGCTGGACCGCGGTGGAGCTGCGCGACATCGACGGCACAGCCCTCGCCGACCTCGGCGCCGCCGCGTTCGACCGTACGGCCGCGGCGCTGCACGAGGCGGGCCTCGACGTGGTGTGCGTGGACTCCCGCATCGCCAACTGGGCCCGCCCCGTCACCGGCGACTTCGAGCTGGACCGCGCCGAGCTGGCCTGCCTGGCGACCCGCTGCGCCACGCTCGGCACCCGCTACGTGCGCGTCATGTCGTACCCGAACGACCCCGACGCCCCCCTCGGCGAACCGGAGTGGGCCCGCCGGACCGTGGCCCGGATGCGGCGACTGGCCCGGCAGGCCGAGGACGCCGGGCTGGTGCTGCTGCACGAGAACTGCGCCGGCTGGGCCGGCGCCGACGCCGCGCGCTCGCTGCGGCTGCTGGCCGAGGTCGACAGCCCGGCGCTGCGGCTGGTCTTCGACACCGGCAACGGCGTGGCGTACGGCTACGACGCGTACGACCTGCTCGCCGAACTCGTCGATCACGTCGAGCACGTCCAGGTCAAGGACGCCCGCGCCGAAGCCGGCGAGGCCGTCTACACCCTGCCCGGCGAGGGCACGTGCCGGGTCGCCGACTGCCTGCAGTTGCTCCTGGACCGCGGCTACACCGGCTACTGGTCCATCGAGCCGCACCGCGCCGTCCGCCCCCACGAGGGCCGTACCGACGCCGGCCGGGACGGGGTCGCCGGGTTCGTCGAGTACGGCCGCGCCCTGGAGGTCCTGGCTGCCGGGCTGACCCGGAAGGCGGCCCCGTGAGCGGCGTCCCGCTGGCGCCCGCGGAGCAGAGGCTGTTGCTGCACCTGCTGGAGCTGCCCACCGCCGGCCCGCTGGAGGGCGGGCAGGAACCGCTGCTGTGGGAGGCCCAGCGCGCCTACGCCGACGCCGCCGCGCCCCTCGGCTTCGGCGTCGTGCACCACGCCGCCGCCGACCCGGCGGAGCTGACGGACGACCAGGTGCCGCTGGCCGTACGCCGGGCCGTCGCCGCCGACCCCGGGTTCCTCGCCGTCCAGCCCTCCCTGGTGCTGGCGCTCGGCCCCGCGCTGCCGCAGGCGGACACCGTGATGTTCAACGTGCATCTGGACACCGTCGCCGGCGTGGAGCCGGCCGGCTTCGACGGGCGGCGGTTCACCGGCCGCGGCGCGACCGACGCCAAGGGCCCCGCCGTGGCGCTGCTCGCCGGGATCCGCGCCGCCCTCGACGCCTGCCCCGGCCTGGCCGACGGCACCCGCGTGCTCATCCAGGCCGTCGCCGGCGAAGAGGGCGGCGCCATGGGGGTGTTCGGCACCCGCCCGCTGATCCGCCGCGGCCTCTACGGCCGGCTCAACCTGTTCTGCGAGCCGACCGGTCTGCGGCTGCTGCCGCGCGCCACCGCCGCGATGACCGCCTGCGTACGTGTCGACGGCGACGACGCCATCGACGACCGGCCGGCCGCCGGCCACAACGCCACCGTCCTGCTCGGCCACCTCGCCCAGCGGCTCGCCACCCGGCTCCCGGAGCGGGCCGGCGGCGGGCAGGTCTGCGTCGCCGGCCTGCACACCGGCCACCTGCACAACCGGGTGTACGGCAGCGGCCGGCTGCTGCTCAACTGCTCCTATCCCGACTCCGCCGCCGGCCGGGCCCTGGCCGGGCACCTGGAGCGCGAGGTCACCGACGGGCTGCGGGAGTTCACCGCCGCCTATGCGGGCCACCGGGACCTGGCCCGTACCGCGGCCGACGCCGCCGCGATCACCCGCGTGGAGTGGCACAAGCGCGGCCTGCCCGCGCTCGCGCCGGCCGACGACCCGTGGGCGGCCGAGCTGCTGGAGCGTGGCGGGGACGTCGTCCCCTGGCCGGCCGACGAACCCGCTTTCACCTGCGACGCGCTGTGGGCGGCGGGCCTGCCCGGCACGTACAGCGCGGTCCTCGGCCCCGGCGACCTCGACCGCAACCGCGCCCACGCGGCGGGGGAGTTCGCCGAGCTGTCCGATCTCGAAGCCTTCGCCGGGGCGGTGAGCGGAATCCTCACCCGGTTCGCCGCCCGGCGCCACGCCGTCACGGGAGGAACCCGACAGTGACCCAGCCGACCGACGCTCCGCCCCGCGGCGGAGTGAGCGTTCCCCACGACGCCCTCGTGGCCTTCACCGCCGAGGTCTTCGCAGACCGCGGGGTGCCGGCGGCGCGGGCGCGCACCGCCGCCGAGGCGCTCGTCCACGGCGACCTCACCGGCACCACCTCGCACGGCCTGGCCAACCTCACCCGGCTGTACCTGCCGGCCCTGGACGCCGGCCGCATCGACGCCGCCGCCGAACCGGCGAAGATCACCGACACCGGTGCCGCCGTCTACCTCGACGCGCGCCGCTCCCTCGGGCTGTGGGCCGCCACCGAGGCGCTGGAGCTGGCCGCCGACCGCGCCCGGGAGTCCGGCGTCGCGATGGTGACGATGCGCGACGCCACCCACTTCGGCTGCGCCGGCTACCACACCGCGCGTATCGCCCGGCGCGGCATGGTGGCCGTCCTCGCCTCCAACTGCGGCCGGCAGCGCATCGCCCGCCCCCCGGGCGGCCGGGCGGCGATGCTCGGCACCAACCCCTTCAGCGTCGCGGCACCGGCCGGCGACCGGCCCCCGTACGTGCTGGACATGAGCACCACCGTGGTGCCGACGGGCCGGGTGCGCGCCGCCGCCCGCGCCGGCGAGCCGATCCCCGAGGGGTGGCTGGAGGACACCGAAGGCCGCCCCGTCACCGACCCGCACGCGCTGGACTCCGGGGAGGGCTTCCTGCGCTGGCTCGGCGGCGACCCCGCCACCGGCGCCTTCAAGGGCTACGGGCTCGGCCTGATGGTCGAGGTGCTGGCCGCCCTGGTGCCCGGCGCCGGACTCGGCCCCGCGCCCGAGGCGCTGACCGGCGACGGCCGGCCCACCGGGCAGGACGACGACATCGGCCTGACCGCCCTGGTGCTGGCCCCCGGGGCGCTGCGGCCCGAGCCGGACTTCCGCGGCGACGCCGACGGCCTCTTCGGCGCCCTGCTGGACTGCCCGCCGCTCGACCCCGCCCGCCCGGTCGGATACCCCGGCCGCCCCGAGGAACTGGCCGCCGTGCACCACCGCCGCACCGGCGTGCCGCTGTCCCCTGAACTCCACGCCGAGCTGACCGCCCTGGCCGACGACCGCGGCCCGGCCTTTCCCGAGGCGGGTGCCCGATGAGCCGGCCCGCCGCCCCGCGCCGGCGCGTCGGTCTCATCGGCCTCGGCGTCATCTCGAAGTTCTACGTGGCCGCCTTCGACCGGCTGCCCGGCCTGGAGCTGGCCGCCGTGTGCGACCTGCGGCCCGCCGCCCTGGAGCCGTTCCGCGGCTCCGCCGCCTGCTACCAGGACCACGCCGGCCTCCTCGCCGACGCCGCCGTCGACGCGGTGGTGGTCAACGTGCCCAACGACGCGCACGCCGCGGTCTGCACCGACGCCCTCGCGGCGGGTGTCGCGGTCTGCGTCGAGAAGCCCCTGGCCACCCGGGTCGAGGACGGCCGCGCACTCGCCGCGCTGGCCGCCGGCAGGGGCGTCGCCCTCCTCACCTCCTTCCACCGCCGCTACAACTCCTCCGTCCAGCGCCTGCGCCACGAGGTCGCGGCCGCCGGCGCACCCGTGCGCTCGATGACCGTCCGCTATCTGGAGCGCATCGAGGACCACGCCGGCAGCGACCGCTGGTACCTCGACGCCGAGCGCTGCGGCGGCGGCTGCGTCGCCGACAACGGCCCCAACGCCTTCGACCTGGTACGGCAGTTCGTCGGCGACGTCGGCCTGGAGACCGCCGACGTCGAACGCGACGAGGCCGGCACCGACCGCCGGGCCGCCGTCGTCCTGGGCGCGGCGTCCGGCGCGACCGCCCGCGTCGAACTGGACTGGTCCTACCCCGGCGAGGTCAAGGACGTCGAGGTCGAGCTGGCCGACGGAACCCGGCTCTACGCCGACATGCTCGCCGGCCACCCGGAGTTCAAGGCGTCGCTGTGGCACGAGTACGTCGGCGTGCTCACCGACTTCGAGAGCCGGCTGCGGGCGCCGGACACCGCCGACGGCGGACTCGCCGCCCTGGAACTGGTCGACGCCGTCTACCGGGCGGAAGGAGCCCTCCGGTGAACCCGCACGAGGACGGCGCCAAGCGCGCCGTGCCCGCCACCGTCGTCAAGGTGCTGACCCACCGCCGCGAGGAGCGGGGCATGCGGCTGGAGGAGTTCACCAGCCGCTGCGTGCGCGCCGGCGAGGTGCACGAGCTGGTCACCACCGACCAGACCGGCAGCCCGCCCGGCGCCCGCATCGACCGCGTGGGCTTCCTCGGCTTCGCCGAGATCCAGGGCGCCGGGGTGGTCGACCGGGGCGACGAGGTGTGGATCGGAGACCGGCTCGTGGGCACCGTCCTGGGCTTCGACGCCTGCCACTTCCCCAACCACTACAACGTGCTGATCGGAGTCGAGCACGTGGTGACCGGGCCCGATCTGGCCCTGGACCCGGAGGCGCGGGTGTCGTTCCGCCAGTCACCCCTCCCCGGCGTTTCGCCGGCAACCCACTACAGCAGAAGGGCGCTGTCCGTATGAGCACCGTCGTCAGCATCGACGTGACACCTCCGCACGACCCCGACGCCGTCTGGCGGCTGGAGGGCGAGTTGTTCCTGCCCGCCGGCGACCCGCCCGACACCGTGCAGCTGCTGCTGTCGGGTCTCACCTACGACCGCCGCTACTGGACCGCCCCCGGGGCCCTCGGCTACACGCGGCACGCGGCCGGCGAGGGCTACGCCGTCCTGGCCCTCGACCGCCCCGGCACCGGCGGCAGCGTGCACCCGCCCGCCGACCAGGTCACCGTGGACAGCAACGTCGCGGCCGTCCACCAGGTGATCGCCGCCCTGCGGCGGGGCGCGCCCGGCCTGCCGGCGTTCCGCCACGTGGTGGCCGTCGGCCATTCGCTCGGCTCCGGGATCGCCCTGATCGAGTCGACCCGCCACCGGGACCTGGACGCCCTGGTCGTCACCGGACTGATGCACGCGTTCGGCCCGCTGTACCCGGAGGTGATCCCCGCCCTGTACCCGGCCGCCGAGGACCCGCTGCTGGCGCCGGCCAACCCCCCGGAGAACTACCTGACCACCCGGCCCGGCCGCCGCGCCGCACTCTACGAACACCACGCCGGCATGCACCCCGGGATGTCCGAGTACCACGAGGAGACCAAGTCGACCGTGACCAGCGGCGAGGGCTTCACACTGGAGGCCATCTACCAGCCGGAGACGGCCGCCGGCGTGAACGTACCCGTGCTGCTCGTGATGGGGCAGGAGGACCGGCTCTTCGGCGGTGGCGACGCTTCCACCGACGACGCCGAGTCCGTCGTGGCGTACGAGCGGAAGTTCTACACGGGCACCACCGACCTGGAGGCGTTCGTGGTGCCCAGGGCCGCGCACTCCCTGAACGTCCACCGCACCGCGCCCAGCTGGTACCGCGCCGCCCACGAGTGGCTCGCCCGGCGGGGTCCGGCGCATGAGTGAGGCGGCGGGGCCGGGGACGGCCGACCTCACGGCGGGCCGGGACGGCGGCAGCCGGGCGATCGTGCTGGGGGGCAGCCTCGCCGGGCTCTGCGCCGCCGCCGCGCTGGCCCCGCACGTCGACCGGGTCACCCTCGTCGAACGCGACCGCTACCCCGACGAGCCGCGGTGGCGCCGCGGCGTACCGCAGGCCCGGCACACCCACAATCTGCTCGGCGCCGGGCAGCGCGCCCTGGAGTCGCTCCTGCCCGGGCTGCTCGGCGAACTGCGCGACCTCGGCATGGTCGAGGTGCGCATGCCGGAGGACATGCTGCTGCTGATGGCGGGCGGCTGGGTGGAGCGCTTCGAGAGCCGGCACGTCGTTCTGTCCGGCTCCCGCGACCTGCTCGACTGGGCCGTCCGGCGCCGGCTGCGCCGGCTGCCCAACGTGCGCGTGCACGAGGAGACCGAGGCCGTCGGGCTGGTCGCGGGCGGCGGCGCGGTCCGCGGCGTACGGGTCCGGGAGCGGGACGCCACGGCGCGCACCGGCTGGGGGCAGCCGCACGAGCTGGGCGCCGACCTCGTCGTGGACGCCACCGGCCGCGGTTCCCGCGCCCCGGCATGGCTGCGGAGCCTCGGCTACGAGAGCCCGGAGAAGACCGTCGTGGACGCCGGCTGCGCCTACGCCACCTGCATCTTCGAACCGCCGCCCGGACACGCCGCCGACTGGAAGTGCATCCTGCTCCAGTCCACCCCCGCCGAACCCCGCGCCGGCATCCTGAACCCCATCGAGAACAACCGCTGGATGGTCTCCGTCGCCGGCCTCGGAGGCGAGCGCCCGCCCCTGGACCACGCGGGCTTCGTCGACTTCGCCAAGGGCCTGCGGAGCACCGTGCTGTACGAGGCGATCCGCGACGCCAAGCCCGTCGACGAGGTGTACGGGTCCGGCCGTACGGAGAACCGCAGGCACCACTACGAACGGCTGTCGCGCTGGCCGGACCGCTTCCTCGTCCTCGGCGACGCCGTCGGCGCCTTCAACCCGGCCTACGGCCAGGGCATATCCGTGGCCGGAGCCAGCGCCCTGGCCCTGCACCGCGCCCTGCAACGGGCCGGCACCCGTGCCACCGGCCGTATTCCCGCCGGCCTCACCGGACCGCTCCGCAAACGGATAGCCCGCTGCGTGGACGACGCGTGGACGCTCTCGGGCAACGCCGACCTGGCCTACCCCGGAGCCGCCGACGGCCCGCTGCCGCTGGCCGCCCGGCTCGGCAAGCGGTACACCGACCGGCTGCTGAAGGTGGCGACCGCCGACAGGACGGTGGCCACCGCCCTGTTCGACATGACACACCTGCTGGCCCCGCCGCACGTCGTCCTCCGGCCCCGGGTGCTGGCCTCGGTCCTGCGTGGACCGAAGCGCACCCCGGCCCCCGCCACTTCGCCGCCCGGCCCCACCCGCCTCGGCAGTCACCGGGGCGGAGACGCATGAACCGCACCCGGCCCCACCGGGCCGGCCGACAACCTAGGGAGACCGCATGACGACGGAGCCCGAGCGCATGGTGAAGGTCTACCGCAAACGGGCCAAGCGCTACGACCTGACCTCCAACCGCCTGTACCTCATCGGCCAGCGCACCATGGCGTACAAGCACCTCGCCCTCGAACAGCTCGCCCTGCGGTCCGGTGACACGGTCGTCGACGTCGGCTGCGGCACCGGCCACAATCTGCCGCTGCTGGCGCGGGCGGTGGGCCCGGCCGGGCGGGTGATCGGCGTGGACCTCACCGACGCGATGCTGGAACAGGCTGAGAAGCGGGTCGGGGAAGCCGGGCTGGGCGGTCAGGTGTCACTGGTGCAGGAGGACCTGACGACGTATCAGTGGCCGGAGAACGTCCGCGGCATCATCGCCTGCTTCTCGCTCACGCTGATCGCCGAGTACGCCAAGGTGGTCGAGCGGGGCTACGAGGCTCTCCAGCCCGGTGGGCGGTGGGTGGTGCTGGACTACAGGCTGCCCCGCTGGTGGCCGGATCGGCTGATTCCGGCGCTGGGCCCGATGATCGCCCCGTTCGGGGGTGACACCAGCATGGTGCAGCGCCATCCGTGGGAGCCGGTGGAGGACGGCGCGGTACGCCACCACACGCAGACCCGTTACGGCGGCTGGGTGTACGTGACGACGGGCGAGGCGCCTTGAGCGGTGGCCACCGGGCGGCCGGCGGCGTCGTCCGGCCGCCCGCGTCTCACGCACCCGGACCCGGCTCCTCGCCCCAGACCTGCTGTCCCGCGTCGTAGAGCGGGATGTTCCCGGCGGGTGTCGGCTGGTCGGTCAGGCCCTGGTAGGACCAGTCGTCGGTGGGGTCCCAGCCGGTGCCGCCGGTGATGCGGAACTGCACCTCGGCGCGGTGCTGGGACTGGCCGCCGGGGAAGATCTCCTTCCCGGTGCAGTCCAGTTCGACGTAGTAGAGGTCGCCCTCGGCCTGGAAGGGGCCGCGCAGCGGGGAGGGGCATTCGCTGTAGCCGGAGAACAGGGTGAGGTCGGCCGGGTCGACGCCCTCGTCGAGGGTGAACCAGTAGCGGAAGGCGCCCTGGTCCAGCATCCGCGCGGGGAAGCCGCTGCGGTTGCGGACGGTGGCCTTGACCTCGGTGAAGCCCGCGCCCTGGGCGTTCAGGGACGCCTCGACGTACATCTCCGGGCCGTCCGGCTCCTCGGGCTGCGGGAAGTCGGGCAGGGGGCTGCCGCCGTGCCGTTCGACGAGGGCGGCGAGCGCGCCGGACAGGCCGGCGTTGTAGTCGGTGGCGACCTCGTTGGCGACGTAGTCCTGGCGGCTGTCGGTGTACTGGTCGTCGGGGCCGGAGGGGCCGCCGACGAGGGCGCCGTAGAGGACGTGGCGGTTGGTCTCGGGTGCGGTGATCCGGTCGGTCCAGGAGCCGTGGGCGGTGCGGTGGTGCGGGTTGCGCGGCGGGTCGGTGCCGAAGCCGACGACGTAGCTGGAGCCGCGCGGGTTGTCGCCGAGGGCGTAGTCGATCTGGCCCTCGCCGAAGGCGCGGTAGCGCTCGGCCCGGTCGGGGTCGGAGGCGGCGAGCCAGTCGCCGTAGACGAGGGCGACGAAGGCGGTGTTGGCGGCGTAGCGCAGGGAGCCCCAGCTGTCGAGGACGGCCTGGCCGCCGGGTGAGTACGGCACGCGCTGGCCGTTCACGCCGGTGGTCCAGAAGTCGAGCCAGCGGTTGGCGTCCTGGACGTACCGTTCGTCGCCGGTTTCCATGGCCAGCAGGGCGTAGGCGCCGTAGGACTTGTCGTCCCAGGCCAGGGTCCAGCGGTAGCTGCGGGTGTCGGTCTGCGGCTCGGTGCTGAGCTTGTCGTACTCGCTCTCGGCCTTGGCGAGATAGGAGGCGTCGCCGGTCGCCTTGTAGAGCCAGTACGCGCCCCAGACCAGCTCGTCCTGGTAGCCGGACCAGGAGCGGTAGAAGTTGCCGGCGGGCACGCAGTCCGAGTAGACGCCGCGGTGGGTGTCGGCGAAGTCGTACAGCTGCTCGGCGTGCCGGACGAGGGTGGCGGCGTACGCGGGGTCGTCGTCGGCGAAGAGCAGCGAGGACGACGCCATGGCGGCGGCGGTCTCGCCGGCGACGTCCGAGCCGGGGCAGCCGGGGTGTACGCGGTGGGCGGGCCGCTCCATCGGCATGACCTCGGCCGGTCCCCACCAGCGGTGGTCGGCGTCGCCGTCGCCGACCTGGGCGTAGAGGACGTCGGGCTCGGGGTGTGCGCGGATGAAGTAGTCGTTGACCCAGCGCAGATTGTCCTTGAGGTGCGCGAGCTGCCCCGACTGCTCGTAGCCGTCCTCCGCGGCCAGCCCGCCCCACGCCAGCAGGGTGGTCGTGAACGCCATCGGGAAGCCGAACTTCACGTGGTCGCCGGCGTCGTACCAGCCGCCGGTGAGGTCCAGGCCGACGTCGGAGCCGTCGTCGAGGGCGGAGTCGCCGCGCCAGGAGACGCGGTTGCCGTCCGGGAGGTCGCCGGAGCGCTGGGCCTCGTAGAAGAACATGGACTTCTGCAGCGCCTCGGCGTAGTTGAACCCCGCCTCCGGGGCCGGGGCGGCGGCCGCCGCGGGGGCGGCCGCCGCGGGCGGGGCGAGCAGTCCGCCGCCGAACACCACGCCGGCGGCCAGCCCGGCGACGAGCCCCGTCCGGACGCGACCCCCTCGGCGGGGGCCTCTGCGGCCGGTGCTGCGGGCGGGTCGGGCGGAGGGCGAAGTCGACATGCTGGCGGCCCTTCTGCTTCCGTGGTCGGCGGGTCCCGGCAGGTATGGGAGCGCTCCCATACCTGCCATGCTCCTCTCGTGCCGTGCTCACGTCAATGAGTCCGGCGGCGGAGGAGGGGGCCGGCGCCGATGGTGCGCGCGCGGGCGGCTCAGGCGTGTCGGCGCGGCGGGGTGCGGCGGCGCCGCGGTCCGCTGGCGGGCGCCCGCGGGCCCCGGCGGCCGCAGCTGCCGCCGGGGCCCGCTACCGCACGATCGCGGCCTGGGGAAACGTTACGGCCAGATCGAGTCGACCCATTCCGGGTGGTCGATGAACGGGTTCCGGTTGTGCTGGATCCGGTCGAAGATCACCTGGTTGCGGTTCTTCTCGAAATCGCTCGGCGGATCCTGGTCGTTCCACTCCTTGAGGACCGAGAGCCTGCCGATGGCCGGCGAGGAGCCGTTGTCGACCTGGTCGTTGGGCTCCAGGTCGGCGAAGCCGTCGTCGCCGTCGTAGCGGACGGCCATGTAGAGGATCATGCGGGCGACGTCGCCCTTGACCTCGTCGCGGGGCTCGAAGGAGTCGTCGTCGGTGTAGTTCCCCGGGGCCTGGTCGACCGGGCTGCCGCCGTGGTCGAAGTCCTTGTTCCCGCGGGTGCTGTTGACCGTCACTTGGGTGGGGCGCAGGTGGTGCACGTCGGTGCCCGGACCGGTCGACGTGCCGAAGTCGCCGTGGCTCTTGGCCCAGACGTGCTCGCGGTTCCAGTCGTCGACGTCGCCGCCGTGGGAGTCCTTGGTGCGCGAGTCGCCGCTGTAGAGGAGGATGACGTTGCCCGGGTTCTCCGGGTCCTCGTCGGTCTCCATGAGCGCGTCCCAGACCTGGCTGTACGGGATCCTGGTCTGGTCGCTGATGATCGTGTGCAGGGCGCTCTTGAGCTCCTCGCCCTCCTTGCCGAGCGCGTCCTCGTAGTACGTGTCGTCGTACGCGCCGGCGGAGGCCGTCGCGGGTCCGGCGGGCGTGGTGGCGGCGGAAGGCAGCGTACCGGTGGCCGCCGCGGCCAGGGCCACGGCGGAGATCAGCGCGGCGCGCGATATTCGGGACGGGTCCACGGAAGTACCTCTCTCCGGGAGTTGACACCTGCCGCTGCCGGGTGTGGGGGGGGGCGGCACGTGGGCCGGCCGGGTGCCGGACCTCCAACGAGAGTGACAGCACGCGCAGTTGGCCACAAGGACGTACCCGCAGGTGGCCGCGCGTAGACCTGGGTGCCCGTGCGGCCGCGGCGGCCGCCCGGTGGCCGTACGCGGCGTTCCGCCCGGGAGAAACCGGATCCGGCTCGACAGGAAGTGCAAACGGCTCGCGGCCGGACGAAGAGCCGCTGCGAAATCACCGGGGATCGCAACTCCGGCATGTCCGGTACGCGAATGTCCGAGCGAATTCCGGACGGCGGCACTCCGGGTGGCCGGATATGACAATTTTCTGCCGGAGGCCGGGGTCCCGGATTTCCCGGTGCGGCCGCCCCGCGGGCGCCCGGGTCGGCGGGCGGTGAATTTCACCCGGATAAGGGTCCTGACCAGTGCACGCATTGGAATGTGTATATGCATGGAATTCTTGGTGGCGGCGGCCGTTCCGCCCCTGAAATGCAGGGTTGACGCCGGTCGGGGTGCGCTATAGCGTCCGGGTGGTTCTGCGGGCTGCCGACACGCCCAGCCGGAACGGGGGCTAGTGCAACAGACCTATCCGCCAATCGGGACGACCTCTCGTGGCGGCGTGTGTGCGTGCTGGGAGAGGGACACGTGGCTGACACCATCACCAGGCTCTATGCCGAAAGATGCGCGGAAGAGAATTCACCGCTCCGGAATGCCGCGCGCAAACTCGATCTCCCGGCCGTGTACGCCGAGTCGTTCGGCCGGGTGCTCCTGGACCGCCCGCTCTTCGCGGACCGGACGGAGATCGAGGAGTTCGCCGGCGATCTCCGGCTCCTCTTCGGCGCCATGACCTCGCTCCCCGACCGCCTCTACGACGGCGATTTACGCGCGTACTGCGCGGCCATCGGCATGGACGCCCGGCTCGCCGGGCTCATGTGCCGGGGCGCGGCGCCGCGCCCCGTGCTGCACGCCCGGGCCGACGCCTACCACGACGGCACCTGCTTCCGCCTGCTGGAGCTCAACGTCGGCAGCGAACTGGGCGGCACCGACACCGCGCAGCAGAACCGCGCCTGGCTCCGGGTGCCCGAGTTCGCGGCCTTCGCCGAGGAGCACGGGCTGCGCCACCTCGACACGGCGCCCCGGGTGGCCGACGCGCTGCGCCGCGCGGCCCGGCCCGTCACGGACGGCGGCGAACCGGTCGTCGCGCTCATCGAGAGCACCGGCGGAATCGCCGCCCACGAGCACGTGTTCACGGCGGTCCGCGAGGCGATGGCCGCCGAGGGCGTCGACCTGCTCCTGGGCGAGATCCACGAACTCGCCGAGCGCAACGGCAAGATCACCCTCCGGGGCACCCCGCTGGACGTGATCCTGCGCTACTTCGTCGCCGGTGAACTGCTCGACGACCCCGTGGGGCAGGACGTCCTCGACCTGCTCATCCGCGCCGACCGGGAGGGGCGGACCGCGCTGTTCCTCCCCCTGGACAGCGGCGTCTACGCCAGCAAGGGCAGCCTCGCGCTGCTCCACGACCCCGCCGTCCGGGCCGGGCTGACCGAGCAGGAGCGCGCCGCCGCCGACCGGGCGGTGCCCTGGACGAGGCTCCTCGGCGAGGGCCTCCAGTCCGGGGGAGACCGCGCCGGCCTGCTGGAGCGCTGCCGCGCCGAACGCGCCGAGCTGGTCGTCAAACCCGGCGTCGGCTACGGCGGCGTCGGCACCGTCGTCGGCCACGAGACGGACGACGCGGGCTGGGCCGCGGCGCTCGACGCGGCGGGGCCGGACGCCGTCGTGCAGCGGCGGGTCCGCCCCGCGCCCGAGCCGGTCGTGGACGCGGCCACCGGGCGCACCGAGGACTGGGCCGCCAACTGGGGCGTCTTCGTGGACGGCGACGGGTACGCCGGAGGGTTCGTCCGCGCGCTCAAGCAGACGCAGGGCGCGGTCATCTCCTTCTCCAACCCGGGGACACGCAGCAGTTGCGTCTTCACGGCAGGCTGACCCGGTGTCCGGGCCCGGCCCCCCGCCGACCGGTCGAACCCCCCACACCCCGCTCATCCGTCGTCCAGGGCGCCACCGCCCTGTTCTCGCACGCACCCGGCCGCCCGGGCCGCGCCCCGCAGCGCGGGCGGACCGCGGTGAAGGGACCGCTGATGTCCGAGTACGCCCCCGAGGGGGAGGGCCTTCCCCACATAGTCGTCATCAACCGATGGCGCGAGCACTACGCCGACTACGCCGACTACCTCGACCACACCACCCACCGGGTCACCTACGTCTCGACCGACGTGGGGCTCGGCTCGGTACCCGCTGAGGCGGCCGGGACCGAGCTGGTCGCGGCGACGGACGACCTGCCGGCCGTCCGCGCCGCCGTCGCCCGCCTCGCCGGCCGGCACGGCGCCCCGCGCGCCCTCGTCGCGCTGAAGGAGGACGACCTGCTGGTCGGCGCCCGGCTCCGCGCCGAGTGGGGGCTGCCGGGCCCGCGCCCCGACGGCCTGCTGCGGTTCCGCGACAAGTACCTGATGTGCCGTGCGGTCGCCGAGGCCGGACTGGCGGTGCCCGCCTTCGCGGCGGCCGCCCACCCCGACGACGTCCGGGACTTCGCCCGCCGCGAGGGGTATCCCGTCGTGCTCAAGCCCCGCGTCGGCAGCTCCAGCGCGGGCGTCCGCATCCTCGACGGCCCGCAGGACCTCCCCGGGGACGGCGGGTTCGCCGAGCCGATGCTCGCGCAGAGCTTCGACGGGCGGCCGATCCACCACGTCGACGGGATCTTCGACGGCACCCGTACCACCCGGCTGCGGGTCTCCCGGTACCTCAACACCTGCCTCGGCTTCCGCGAGGGGGCGTTCCTCGGCTCCGTCGAGGTGGACGACCCGGCGGTGGTCCAGGCGGTCGAGGCCGCCGCGACCTCGTACCTCGCGGCGCTCACGGACGACGTCACCCCCTTCCACCTGGAACTCTTCGTCGCCCCCGGCCCCGAGGGCGTCCGCTGCTCCTTCCTGGAGGTCGGCGCCCGGGTGGGCGGCGCGGAGATCCCGTTCATCTGGCGCGAGCTGCACGGCTACGACCTGATGCGGGCCGCGTTCGACATCCAGCTCGGCCGCCTCCCCGCCGCCACCGGCGCCCCGCGCACCGGCGAGGTGGGCGGCTGGCTGCTGATCCCCGCCCCGGCGGCCCGGCCCTGCCGGATCACCGGCGTCACCTCGATGACCGGCCTGTCCCCGGGCCCGTACGCCGAGGTGGTGCTCAGCCCCGGCGGCGTCCTGCCGGAGGCGGACGCCTACTACGAGCACGTCGGCGGCCGGTTCCGGTTCCGGGGCCGTACCAGCTCCGAGGTGGCCGAGGCCCTCACCCGCACGGCGACGCGCTTCCGGGTCAGCGCCGAACCCCTTTCCGGGCACCGCGCGGCGGACCCCCGCCCGGGGACCGCGACCCGGTGCACCACCGACACCGTTCCCCTGGATGTGACCGGATGAAGGACTACTCCGAACAGATCCTCGAGGGCGAGGGCGAGAACGACTACACCCGCTACATGCGGACCGACGCCCTGCTCTCCCTCCAGCGGGGGCCCGGGGAGTGGGTCCACCGCGACGAGATGCTCTTCCAGATCGTCCACCAGACCACCGAGCTCTGGCTGAAGCTCGCCTGCGCCGAGGTCGCCGAGGCGACCCGGCAGATCGAGGCCGGCCGGCTGGAGACCGCCACCCGCCTGCTGGGCCGGGCCGCGCTGGGCGCGCGGCTCGTCACGCAGCAGCTGGAGATGATGCGGCAGCTCTCCCCGTGGGACTTCCAGACCATCCGCACCATCCTCGGCCACGGCTCCGGCGCCGACTCGCCCGGCTGGCGGGCGGTCCGCAGCCACAGCCGGGTGATCGGCGCCGCCTTCGACAAGCTCGTCGCCGACCGCGGCATCGACCTCGCCGAGGTCTACCGCACGGGCGCGGACACGCCGGAGTACCGGCTCGCGGAGGCGATGATCGACTGGGACGACCGGATATCCCTCTGGCGCGTCCAGCACTTCAAGGTCATCACCCGCATCATCGGGCACCAGTCCGTCGGCACCCAGGGCACCCCGGTCGACGTGCTCGCCAAGCTGATCTCGCACAAGCTCTTCCCCGAGCTGTGGCACCTGCGCACCGAGCTGACCGCCACCGGGCCGATGGGCGACCAGCCGGTACGGGAGGAGCCGTGAGCACCCGCACCGCGGCACAGCAGGCCGCACCGGCGCCGCGCCCCCAGGAGCTCCGGGGCGGCGCCGTCCCCGTACGGGAACGCCCCGGGCATCCCGCCGGCGCGGCGCCCGCCGCCCCGCTCGGCCCGGAGGAGTTCCGGGCCGCCTTCCCGGCGCTGGAACGCACCACCCACCTCGCCGGCTGCGGCCTCGCGCCCCGCTCCACCGCGCTGGACGAGGCGCTGGCGCAGATGCTGGAGGCCATGGCCGCCCACGGGGCGCCCTGGCACCTCTTCGAGGAGCGCACGGCGCAGGCCCGGGAGCGGTTCGCCGCCCTGGTGGGAGCCGCGCCCGAGCAGATCGCCGTCGTCCCGAACGCCTCGGTCGGCGCCTACCAGGTCGCGTCCACCGCCGACTGGAACCACCGGCCGCGCCTGGTCACCACGCCGCTGGAGTTCCCCTCCCTGGCCCACGTCTGGCTGGCCCAGCGGCCCCGCGGCGCCGAGGTCGTCTTCGCCGGGGACGCCGAGGACTACCCGGCCGCCGTCGACGGGCGCACCCGGCTGGTGTCGGTCCCCATGACGGGCTATCAGGACGCGCTGCGGATGCCCGTCGCGGACATCGCCGAACTCGCCCACGCGCACGGCGCCGAGCTGTTCGTGGACGCGTACCAGGCGGCCGGTGTCGAACCCGTCGACGTCGACCGGCTCGGCTGCGACTACCTGGTCGCCGGCACCTCGAAGTACCTGCTGGGCCTGCCGGGGGTGGCCTTCCTCTACGCCCGCCGGCCCGGGGCGGGCGCGCTGCCGCCCGCGCTGACCGGCTGGTTCGGCCGCCGCGACCCGTTCGCCTTCGACCCCCGGACCCTCGACTTCCCCGAGTCGGCGCGCCGCTTCGAGACCGGCACCCCGCCGGTGCCCGCCTGTTACGCGGCCGCCGCCGGGCTCGCCCTGGTCGCGGGGACCGACCCCGCCCGGGTGCGCGCGCATGTGCGGACCCTCACCGCGGCCGCCGCCGAAGCGCTGCGCGCCCAGGGCGAACGGGTCCGGGAGATCCCCGCCGACCGGCGCGGCGCCCACATCGGCATCCTCGACCCCCGGCCGGCCCGGCTCGCCGAGGCGCTGTCGCGCCGGGGCGTCGCGGTCAGCGCCCGGGGCGACGTGGTCCGTGCCGCTTTCCACTACTACAGCAACGCCGACGACATCGCCTCGCTCTGCGAGGCGCTGCGGGAGCACAGGTCCCGCTGAGCGCACCACCGCCGAACCGCTCCCACCACAGTGGCAGGAAACATGTTCACAGCCGAACTGGCATCCTGGGCCCGCGACCCGGACCCCGGGAGGTTCCCCTACGACGCTGTCGTACGCGAGTACCAGCGCGTCGGCAAGCACTTCGTTCCCGCCGAACTGCTCCAGAAACTCACGCGGGTACGCGACCTGCTGCCGACGATGCACGGTCCGTGGCCCGACGTGCGCGCGCTCGCGACGTTCCTCGACACCGCGCTGGACAAGGCCGACGGCCGCTACGACTACCCGACCTACCTGGCGCTGCCGGTCCTCGAACTGCCGGGCCTCGACGACCCCGTCTCCACCGCGCCGTTCGCCCGCTCCCGGTGCGACCGGCTCATCGGACAGCTGGTCGCCGACGCCCTCGACTTCGAGCTGACCGCGCTGGACGGGCTGAGCGTGCGGCTGCCGGAGATGCGCCCGGACGAGGACCTCGTCCTCAAGCGGTGCAAGCACGCGCTGCGGGCGGTCCTGCCGGCCCTCGCCCGGATGGCGCTCGACCAGGGCGTCACCGCCACCGGCCACATCGACCGGGCCCGGCAGGTACGGGGCCTGATGCACGCCGACATGTCGCTCGCCGAGCGGCGCGCCGTCCAGCTGAGCCTGCTGCCGGTGTACGTCTCCCACGACGAGTACATGTTCCTGCGCGTGCTCCAGACCTTCGAGACCACCTTCCGCCTGCTCGCCCTGCACCTGCGCGCCGCCATCGACGCGCTCGGCGGGCGGCGCGTGGCGGAGGCCGTCCACTTCGTCCGGGGCGCCGAGGGTGCGCTGCGGGAGTCCGCCCCGCTCTTCTCCATGCTCGCCACCATGCAGGTCGGCTCGTTCCGCACCTTCCGCGAGTTCACCGAGGGCGCGAGCGCCATCCAGTCCCGCGGCTACAAGCTGGTCGAGGCGCTGTGCCGCACCCCCGACCGGGAGCGGGCCGAGTCGCCCGCCTTCCACTCCGTGCCGGACATCCACGCCCGTCTCGCCCACGGCCACCCGACCCTGGACGACGTGTACCGCGAGGCCCGCGACTCCGGCGACCTCGGCCCGGAGGAGACCGCGGCCGTGGAGTCGGCGATGAACGGCTTCGCCGCGAGCCTGCACCGCTGGCGCGGCACCCACTACCGGCTCGCCGTGCGGATGCTCGGCGAGGCCACGGGCACCGGCTACACGGAGGGCACCCCCTACCTCGCGGCCGTGCGCGACATCCCTGTTTTCCACCACGCCACCCCCGTGGGCGACGAGACCGTGAGGGCACGATGACGACACTGGAAGCACCCGTGGGGATCGTCGGAGCGGGGCCGGTCGGCCTGGTGGCCGCGCTGCGGCTGGCCGGTCTCGGCGTCCCGAGCGTCGTCGTGGACGCCAAGCCGTCCCTGGTCAAGCAGGGTTCGAAGGCGTGCCTCATCCAGGGCGACGTGCTGGAGGTCCTCGACAAGGCGGGCTGCGCCGACCCCGTCGACGCCGAGGGCGTGACGTGGCGGACGGCCCGGACGTACGTGGCGAACGAGCAGATCCGCTCCGTCACCCATCCGAAGCCGCTCGGCTACGGCCCCTTCGTCAACATCTCGCAGTACCGCATCGAACAGGTCCTGGCCGAACGCGCGGCCGCCGACCCCCTCGTGGACCTGCGCTGGGACCACCGGGTCGAGGACGTCACCCAGGACGCCGCCGGCGTCACCCTCACCACCCGGACGGGCGCCGCCGAGCAGATCCTGCGCGTACGCCACCTGGTCGCCTGCGACGGGGTGCGCAGCACCCTGCGCGAGCTGCTGGGCGTCGAGTGGACCGGCTACACCCACAAGGACCGGTTCCTCATCACTGACATCCGGGCGAAGCTGCCGCTCGCCAAGGAGCGGCACTTCCACTACAACCCGTCGTTCAACCCCGGCCGCCAGCTGGTGATGCACCCGCAGCCGGACGACATCTGGCGCATCGACTGGCAACTGCCCCCCGACGCGGACATCGACGCCGAGCGCGCCGACGGGCGTTTCGACGCCCGGGTGCGCGCCGTCATCGGCGACATCCCCTACGAGGTCGACTGGGTCAGCACCTACCGCTTCCACCAGCGGGTCGTCGCCCGGCTGCGCGTCGGGCGGGTGCTGTTCGCCGGCGACGCCGCGCACGCCCTGCCGCCGTACGGCTCGCGGGGCATGAACAGCGGCATCCAGGACGCCGACAACCTCGCCTGGAAGCTCGCCCAGATCGAGCGGGGCCTGGCCGGCGAGGAGCTGCTGGAGAGCTACCACACGGAACGGTACGCCGCCGCGCGGGAGAACCTGCGGATCACCGAGGCCACCATCCGCTTCATGGTCCCGCCGCACCCCCTGCGCCGGTGGGCCCGCGCCGTACTGCTGCGCCTGTCGAAGGTCCTGCCCGCGGCCGAGCGGCGGGTCAACAGCGGCCGCATGGCCGAGCCCTTCGTCTACCGCGATTCGCCCCTCATCCCGGGCGCGGCGGGCGACCCGCTGCTGGGGCACTTCGCTCCGGACGCGCCGCTGGCCGGCGACGGCGGGCCCGACCGGCTGCGCCGGCTGTTCGGGCACTCCTTCGTCGGGCTGCTCGTGGCGCCCGACGCGGCGGGCGCCGCGCGGCTCGCCGCCGCGGCCCGCTCCCGCCCGTGGGCCGTCGCCGCCGACCTCGTCGCCGTGCTGCCGGCCGGCGCCCCGGCCGAGGGGCTGCCCGACGGCGTACGGGCCGTGCACACCGGCCCCGAGGGGCTGCCCGCCGGGTACGCCGGTGACACCCCCGGGTGGTGGCTGGTGCGGCCCGACGGCCACCTCGCGGCCCGCTCCACCCGCGGCGACGACTTCGCCGCCGCCCTCGCCACCGCCGCCGGCTCGCCCGCCGAGGACGGCACGGAAGACGGCACCGCAGAAGGCCCCGAGGGCGACGGCCGGGCGGCCGCCGCCCCGCTGAAAGGAGCGCAGGCATGACCGCGCAAGCCCCACCGTTCGCCTGGCTCGACGGCAGCGTCGTGCCCTGGGACGAATGCGTCCTGCACGCCCGCGGCCAGGGGGCGTTCTGGGGAGCGAACGTCTTCGAGGGCCTGCGCGTCTACCGGGACCCGGACGGCACGCGCCAGGTCTTCCGGATCCAGGACCACCTCGACCGGCTGCACCGCTCGATGAAGAGCCTGCACATGGAGATCGAGTACTCCGACGAGGACCTGACCCGCGCCTGCATGGACCTCGTCAACGCCAACGACTTCGACGCCGACGCCCACGTCTGCGTGGTCGCCTACTTCGGCCTCGGCGCCACCTTCGACCCCATGGCGCCGACCACCGAGACCGGCGTCCACATCACGTCCACGCCGGTCCCGCGCGCCGCCGCCCACGACCGCGGGGTGGCCGCCGCGGTCTCGTCCTGGCGGCGCATCAGCGACGACACGATGCCCCCGCGCATCAAGACCGGGGCCAACTACCACAACAGCCGGCTCGCCCAGCACGAGGCGCTGCGCAACGGGTACGACACGGCGCTCCTGCTCAACCAGCGCGGCACGGTCGCCGAGGCCCCCGGCTCCTGTGTGGTCGTCGTCCGCGACGGCGAGCTGATCACCCCGCCCGGGACCAGCGGCGTCCTGGAGGGCATCACCGTCGACACGGTGGCCCGCCTCGCCGACGAGCACCTCGGCCTGAAGCTGCACCACCGCGAGGTCGACCGCACCGAGCTCTACGTGGCCGACGAGATATTCCTCTGCGGCACCATGTCGGAGCTGCTGCCGGTCACCAGCGTCGACCGGCTGACCGTCGGGGACGGCACCCCCGGGCCGCTGACCCGCGTCCTTCAGGGCCACTACGACGACGCGGTCCGCGGACTGGGCAAGCACTCGGAGTGGTGCACCCCGGTCCCGGCCCGGAAGGGCGGTGCGGCATGAGCGTGCTGACCGATCTGCTGGCGGCGGTGCGGACGGGCGCCGTCCGGGTCGTCGACCTGACCTCGCCGCTCAGCGAGGAGACCCCGATCATCGACCTGCCGCCCGAGCGGGGGCAGCCCTGGCCCTTCGGCCGCGAGGTGATCAGCCACTACGACGCGGCCGGACCCACCGTCTACTGGAACAACATCAAGCTCTCCGAACACACCGGCACCCACTTCGACGCCCCCGTGCACTGGCTCTCCGGCAAGGACGGGCACGACGTCTCGCAGGTGCCGGCCGGGCGGCTCGTGGGGCCCGCCGCCGTCGTCGACCTCACCCGGGAGGCCGCCGAGGACCCCGACTTCCTCATGCGCCGGGAGCACGTGGAGGCGTGGCAGGAGCGCCACGGCGCCCTGCCCGACGGCGGCTGGCTGCTGTACCGCACCGGCTGGGCCGAGCGGCAGGGCGACCCCGCCGCCTTCCACAACGGCCGCCACACCCCGGGCGTCGCGCCGGAGTGCGCCCGCTGGCTCGCGGAGGAGACCCCGCTGGCCGGGATCGGGGTGGAGACCGTGGGCACCGACGCCGGGCTCGCGGGCGACTTCCCCGACCAGCCGTTCCCCTGCCACTGGCACTTCCACGGGGCGGGCAAGTACGGCCTGACGCAGCTGCGGAACCTGTCGCTGCTGCCGCCCACGGGCGCGGTGGTCATCGCCGGGCCGCTGCCCATCGTCGGCGGCTCCGGCAGCCCCAGCCGCGTCCTCGCCCTGGTCGAGCACACCCCCGAAGGAGTCTGACCGTGGACGACGAGATCGGCTTCGAGCGCGGCAGCGACCTGATGCACCGGCACCTGCGGGACACCACGCGCCCGGCGGAGTTCACCCTCCTCGACCGCGAATGGGAGCTGCTCGACGGCGTGTTCAGCCCCACGTACACCCCGGTCACCGGCCTCTTCACCAGCTGGCTCCCCTTCCCTCCCGGGGGGTCCTTCCTGGAGATCGGCTCGGGCGTCGGGGTCGCCGCCGTGGTCGCGGCCCAGGAGGGCTGCGCGGTGACCGCCCTGGACGTCAGCGCCGCGGCGGTGGAGAACACCCGCCGCAACGTGGTACGCCACGGGGTCGCGGACCGCGTCCGGGTGCTGCACAGCGACCTGTTCTCGGCGCTCGGACCCGACGAGCGCTTCGACCTGATCTACTGGAACTCGAACTTCGCGGAACCGCCCGAGGGGTTCGTCAACGAGTCCGATCTGCACCACGCCTTCTTCGACCCGGGGTACGACGCCCACCGGCGCTTCCTCCGCGAGGCGCCGGACCGGCTCACGCCAGGCGGCCGGGTGCTGCTCGGCTTCAGCAGCATCGGTAACGTGGGGCTGCTGCGGCGGCTGGCCACCGACGCGGGACGGAAGCTCACCCTGTGGCGCAGTCAGCCGCGCGAACTGGACACCGTGGCACTTGAGTTCCAGATGTGGGAGCTGACCCGGGCCTGACGCCGGCCCGCCCGGCGGGCCGGCCGCCGCCCCCGCACCCCGATCCGACCGAAGGACGCCACGTGCCCCAGAACGACGACGCCCGCACCCGCTCGCTCCTCGCCGACCGCGGCCGGGGGGTGGTGGTCACGCTGAAGAAGGACGGCCGCCCCCAGCTCTCCAACGTCGACTTCGCCCACGACCCCGCGACCGGAGTCATCCGCTTCTCCACCACCGACGACCGCGCCAAGGTCCGCAACCTGCGCCGCGACCCGCGCGTCAGCCTCCACGTCACGACCCCGGACGGCGGCGCCTACGCGGTGTACGAGGGCACCGCCGCCCTGTCCGCGGTGGCGGCCGACCCCGGCGACGAGGCGGTCGAGGAGCTGATCGACGTCTACCGCGCCGTCCAGGGGGAGCACCCCGACTGGGACGAGTACCGCGCGGCCATGGTCGACGACCGTCGCCTCGTGGTCCGCTTCCGCATCGACCACAGCTACGGCTGGGTCCCCGGCCACTGACCCCGCCCGCCCGCACCCGGCCGGGCACCACCCGCCCGGCCCCGCCCCGATCCCGAGGAGTCCCGCCCATGCCCCGCCTGCACGTCGTCATCGCCTCCACCCGGCCCGCCCGCAACGGCCCGGCCGTCGCCGGCTGGTTCACCCGGCTCGCCGAGAAGCACGGCGGCTTCGACGTCCACGTGGTCGACCTCGCCGAGGTCGGACTGCCCCTGCTCGACGAGCCGCACCACCCGGCGGAGCGCAACTACACCCGGCAGCACACCAAGGACTGGAGCGCCTCGGTCGACGCCGCGGACGCGTTCGTCTTCGTCGCCCCCGAGTACAACTACGGCATGAACGCGGCGCTGAAGAACGCCATCGACTACCTGTACTTCGAGTGGCAGTACAAGCCGGTCGGCTTCGTCAGCTACGGCAACACGTCCGCGGGCCTGCGCGCGGCGCAGATGACCAAGCAGGTCGTCACCACGCTGAAGATGATGCCCGTGATGGAGTCCGTGGCGATCCACTACGTCGGCACCCACATCGCCGACGACGGCACCTTCGAGGGCACCGAGCAGATGGCCGAGGCGGCCGGCGTGATGCTGGACGAGCTCGCCCGCTTCGCCGACGCGCTGCGCCCGATGCGCGACGGCTCCGCCTGACCCGGCCCCCGATCCGGCCCTGACCCAGCCGCCCCGACAACGCCCGGAATCCGTGGAGGGAGACGCCGTGCAGCAAGGCCACATCATCCTGGTCGGAAGCGGAGGACAGCCCTACCGCGACTACGCCTTCCGGTCGCTGGCCGGACGGTACCGCCTGTCGGCCCTGCTGCCGGCGGAGCCGACCTGGCAGCGGGCGTACCTCCGGGACTGGCGCACCGCGGACATGTCCGACCAGGGCGCGGTCGCCGCGGCCCTCAAGGAGCTGGCCGGCGCCGACTCGGCGGTGCTCACCTGGGACGAGACGGTCCTGGAGGTCACCGCCGGGGCGGCCGAGGACCTCGGGCTGCACCACATGAGCGCCGAGTCGGCCCGCCGCTGCCGGGACAAGGCCGCCACCCGCGGCCTGCTGGCCGCGGCCGGCCTGCCGGCCATCCGGTACGGCCTCGCCCACACGGCGGGGGAGGCCCGGGAGATCGCCGAGCGGATCGGCTTCCCCGTCGTCGTCAAACCCCGCGCGCTCGCCGGCAGCGTCGGCGTCGTGCGCGTCGACGACGCGGGCGCGGTGGCCGCCGCCTTCGACCTCGCGGGCGGCGCCGCCTACGCCACCCTGCCGACCGGGCACGGCATCCTCGTCGAGGAGTTCCTCGACGGCCCGGAGATCAGCGTGGACAGCGCCGTCCTGGACGGCGAGGTGACCTGCGTGCAGGTGGCCGCCAAACGGCTCGGCTACGCCCCGCACTTCGAGGAGACCGGGCACCTGGTCAAGGGCTGGGACGGCACCGAGCCGTGGGCCGGCGAGGTGCGCGAGCTGGTGACGGGCGCCCACGCCGCCCTCGGCGTGGCGGCGGGCGTCACCCACGCCGAGGTCCGCCTCACCCGGTCCGGGCCCCGGCTGGTCGAGCTCAACGGCCGCCTCGGCGGCGACCTCATCCCGTACGCGGGGCAGCTCGCCACCGGCGTCGACCTGGTCCGGGCCGCGGCGGCCGTGGCGCGGCGCGAGCCCCCGGACCTGACCCCGGCCCGGTCCCGGACCGCCGAGGTACGGTTCGTCTACCCGCCGCACGACGGGCGGGTGGCCGCCGTCTCCGTCGGCCGCGCGGCCGACGTGCCCGGCGTGGTCCACGCCGCCACGCTCGCCGAGCCGGGCGACACCCTGCTGCTCCCGCCCCGCCAGCCGATACCCCGGCTCGCCGTGCTCATCGCGCGGGCCGAGGACGAGGCGGGCTGCGCGCGGATCCTGGACCGGGCCCGGGCCGAGGTCACCGCCGAGGTCGTCCCGGCGGCGGGGGAGCCGGGCAGATGAGCGTGCTCAGCCTCTCCCCGGCCAACCGGCTGATCGTCACCCACGGCCTCTCCTCCTTCTGCTTCGGCCTCGTCTTCCCCTACACCGCGATCTACCTCGCCGACGAGCCGGGCGTCGGCACCACCGGCGTCGCCCTGTTCTACGGGGCGGCAGGTGTCGCCAACGTCGTCGTCGCCCTGCTGCTCACCGGCGGCGTGCTGCGGCTGCCCCGGGTGGCCCTCGGCGTCCTGGGCACCCTGCTGTGGTTCTGCGGGTACCTGTCCATGCCCGTCGCCGACTCGCACGCCCTCGTGGTGGCGGCCGGCGTGACGGTCGGCTGCGGGCAGGGCGGCTTCCTCGCGGCGATCGTGCCGCTGCTCAACTCCCTGGTCACCGCCGACGAACGCCGGCGGGTCTTCGCCCGCCGCTACGCGGTCCTCAACGCCACCCTGGCGGCCGGCTCCCTCGTCGCCGGCGGCCTGACGCTGGTGCTGCCCCGCGGGGTCATCCCGTACTTCTTCGTCGCCAACGCGGTGGGCATCCTGCCGCTCACCCTCGCCATCCTGGTCGCCGGGCGGCACGCCCGGGACGCCGACGAGGAGAAGGGCGCGAAGGCGAGCGGGACGACGAGCGGGAAGCCGGGCGGGGAGGGGCCGCCGCTGCCGATGGCCGCGCTGGTCCGGCTGGCGATGCCGGCCGCCGCGGTGCAGCTCGCCGTCTACCTGTTCGGGTTCAGCCAGTTCGAGTCCACCGCCCCGCTGGTCTCCGAGCGGCTGATGGACATGGGCCTGTTCATGGTCTCCGTCCTGCTCTTCGTCAACGTGACGGTGATCGCCTCCGCGCAGCGGTGGGTGACGCGCGCCCTGGAGGGGCGCCCGGAGATCGAGGGGCTGCGGACCGCCGTCGCCCTGTGGACCACGGCCTACGCGGTGGCGGGCGCGACGGCCTTCCTGCCGTACGGGTTCCGCCTCGTCGGCCTGCTGGCCTTCGCCGTCGTCTTCGCGCTCGGCGAGTGCGCCTACTCCTGCTCGTTCCACCCGTGGCTGATATCCCTCGTCCCCGACCGGGAGCTGACCCGGGCGAACGCGCTGGCCAACTCGATGATGGGGGTCGGCAACTTCGCCGGCCCGTCGATCGGGGTGGCGCTCGTGGTCACCGGCAACGCGTCGGCCGTGTGGTTCGGGCTCGGCCTGTGCTGCACGGTCATCACGGTCGCCGTGGGGCTGCTCGCCCGCAGGCGGGCGGTGACGGTGGCGGCCTGACCGGGCCCCTGCTGGGGGAACCCGCCAGGAGATACCGGGCAAATCGTGGAAGGCTGGACATCGCCGCGTGTGGAGCCCGCGATGCGGGGTTACCCCGGGCGGTGCCCGAGCCCGACCGGAACGAGGAGCCCTGATGCCGTCCACGAACGACAACGGCGCCGGCGCGGCACCGCACGGCCCGCTCCCGCCCGGGCGCGACCAGGCGGGGCCGGAGACGTACTCGCCCACCGGCGAGGCCGTCGACGCGGACCCGGCGGCGCGGGCGCAGACGGGCGCGTACCTGACGACCGCCCAGGGGCTGCGGCTGCCGGACAGCGACCACTCGCTCAAGGCCGGGGCGCGGGGGCCGGTCCTGCTCCAGGACCACCACCTGCGTGAGAAGATCACGCACTTCGACCACGAGCGCATCCCCGAGCGCGTCGTCCACGCCCGCGGCGCCGCCGCCCACGGCGTCTTCCTCGGCTACGGCAGCGCCACCGGGGTCTGCAAGGCGGCCTTCCTCGCCGAGGGCGCCGAGACGCCCGTCTTCGTACGCTTCTCCACCGTCCTCGGCTCCCGCGGCTCCGCCGACACCGTGCGCGACACCCGCGGCTTCGCGACGAAGTTCTACACCGGCGAGGGCACCTTCGACCTCGTCGGCAACAACATCCCGGTCTTCTTCATCCAGGACGCGATCAAGTTCCCGGACGTGATCCACGCCGGCAAGCCGCACCCCGACCGGGAGATCCCGCAGGCGCAGAGCGCGCACGACACCTTCTGGGACTTCGTCTCCCTGCACACCGAGGCCACCCACCACACCATCTGGAACATGTCCGACCGCGGCATCCCGCGCTCGTACCGGATGATGGAGGGCTTCGGCATCCACACCTTCCGCCTGGTCGCCGCGGACGGCGGCACCACGCTGGTGAAGTGGCACTGGAAGCCGAAGGCAGGCGTGCACTCCCTGCTGTGGGAGGAGGCGCAGCTCCTCGGCGGCACGGACCCCGACTTCCACCGGCGCGACCTGGCCGAGGCCATCGCGGCCGGCGCGTACCCGGAGTGGGAGCTGGGCATCCAGACCTTCCCCGACACCCCCGAGCAGACCTTCGAGGGCATCGACCTGCTGGACCCGACCAAGATCGTGCCGGAGGAGCTGGCGCCCGTGCAGCCCGTCGGGCTCATGCGGCTGACCGCCAACCCGGTGAACTACTTCGCCGAGACCGAGCAGGTCGCCTTCCACCCCGGCCACCTCGTCCCCGGCATCGACATCACCGACGACCCGCTGCTGGCCGGCCGGCTCTTCTCGTACCTCGACACCCAGATCAGCCGGCTGGGCGGCCCCAACTTCGCGCAGCTGCCGGTCAACCGCACGCACGCGCCCGTGAACGACATGCAGCGCGACGCCATGCACCAGACCGCCGTGCACACCGGCGTCGCGCCCTACCGCCCCAACTCCCTCGACGGCGGCTGCCCCTTCCAGGCCGGCGCCGCGGACCGGGGGTACGTGGAGGTGCCGCTGCCGGTCGCGGGCGCGAAGGTGCGCGAGGCGCCCGCCTCCTTCGCCGACCACACCAGCCACGCCCGGCGGTTCTGGCTCAGCCTCACGCCGCCGGAGCGGGAGCACGTGATCGGCGCGTACACCTTCGAGCTGAGCAAGTGCGCGGAGGAGGCCGTACGGGTGCGCAACCTGCGCGTCCTCGCGGAGGTCGACCCGGAGCTGTGCGGGCAGGTCGCCGCCGGGCTCGGGCTGCCCGCGCCCGAGCCCGCCGCGCCGCCGGCGGACGTGCGGCCCTCCCCGGCGCTCGCCCAGATCGGCGGGCGGTGGCCGGTGGCGGGGCGCGTCGTCGGCATCGTCGCGGACGAGAGCGCCGATCTGGAGTCCGTACGGGCCATGCGTGCCGCGGTCCGCGACGGCGGCATGGTGCCGCTGGTCGTCGCGCCGCGCGGCGGACGGCTCGGCGGCGGCGACGGGGACGGCGGCGGGGACGGCGACGGGCCCGTCGCGGTGCAGCGGACGTTCGCCAACGCCCGGTCCGTCGAGTTCGACGCGGTGCTGCTGGCGGGCACGCCGCGGCCCGGCGCCGACGCGTACGGCGCCCGGGACGCCAAGGCGGGGCAGGCCCCGGCGGGCGCGGACACCGACCCGCGGCTGGTCCAGCTGCTCGCCGAGGCGTACCGGCACGCCAAGCCGCTCGGCGGCTGGGCGGACAGCACCCGGGCGCTCGACGCGGCCGGCTGCCCGCCGCACGCGCCGGGCGTCGTGGTCGCCGAGGACCCGCGGGCGGTGCTCGCCGAGATCGCCGAGCTGCTGACGCGGCACCGGGTGTGGGACCGCTTCCCGCCCGCCGGCCCCCGCCCGTGACCCCCTGGCCCCGGGGGAAGCCGGTCCGCTGACCAGCGCGTCCAGCGGCGCGCCGGCGGGCGCGGGCCGGGCGGCGGGCCGCGCAGCACTCTTGCGGGCGCAATTCTTTCGTGGTCCGATGTTGACGACCTTGGTGGTCAAAAGCAGTTCGACTGTCGCAAGCGAATCAGCGCCGCCCAAAGCGAAGCATGAGGTTCGAATGCGCAACGAAACGCTGGAGAGCCTCGTCCTCGGGGACGTACTCCGAGAACGGGCCGCAACCCATCGAACAGAGACCTTCCTCAAGTTCCGGGAGGGCGAGGTCACCTACGGCGAGGTCGACGCGATGGCCGACCGCGTGGCTCACGGGCTGGCCACCGCGGGCATCGACCGCGGCGACCACGTCGGCGTGATGCTCCCGAACTGTGCCGACTTCGTCCACGTCGTCTTCGCGCTCGCCCGGCTCGGCGCCGTCGCCGTGCCGATCAACATCAGCTACCGCGGCGAGCTGCTCCGCCACGTCCTGCGCACCTCCGACGCGTCGGCGCTGGTCGTCGACGCGCCGTACGCCGACAGGCTGCCGGAGATCGCCCCGCAGCTGCCCGGTCTGGGCCGCCTCGTCGTACGCACCGAAGGGGCCGGCGCGTCCGACGTCGCGCTGCACCGGCTCGGCAAGCCCGCCGCGACGCTGTCCAGCCTCCTGGCCAACGGCGCGGCGGCGCCGCACGTCGAGGTCGGCTTCAGCGACCTCCAGGCGATCATGTACACCTCGGGCACCACCGGCCCGTCCAAGGGCGCGATGATCCCGCACGCGCTGGCGCTGACCTGCGCGCTGGACTCGCTCGACTTCCTCGACCGGTGGGGCAAGACGATCTACTGCCCGCTGCCGCTGTTCCACGCCGCCGGGCTCTGGGACGGCGTGATGTCGGCGCTGCTGGCCGGCGGGTCCATCGCCGTCGTCGAGCGCTTCAGCGCCTCGCGGTTCTGGGACGACGTGCGGCACTTCGACGCGCAGGTCGCGATGAGCGTCTTCTCGATGATCCCGATACTGCTCAACCAGCCGCGCACCGAGCGGGACAAGGACCACCCGCTGCAGACCTTCTACATGGGCAAGTCGAGCCTCGACGAACCGCTGCTGGAACGTTTCGGCGTCCGCTCGGTGGAGACCTACACCAGCACGGAGGTCGGGATCGCCACCGCCAGCCCCTACGGCGAGTGGCGGCTCGGCTCGTGCGGGCAGGCCCACGACGAGCGGTTCGAGGTGGCGGTGGTCGACGGGCAGGACCGCGAGGTCGGCGTGGACGAACCGGGCGAGCTGGTCGTACGGCCCAGGCAGCCGTTCGTGATGACGACCGGGTACTACGGCGCCCCCGGGGCCACCGCCGACTGCTTCCGCAACATGTGGTTCCACACCGGCGACCGCGTCTGGCGCGACCGCGACGGCTACTTCTACTTCCTCGACCGGATGAAGGACGCCATCCGCCGCCGCGGCGAGAACATCTCCGCCTTCGACCTGGAGTCCGCCGTCAACCTGCACCCCGCGATCCTGGAGTCGGCCGCCACCGGCGTGCCCTCCGAGCTGGAGGACGAGGACGTCAAGCTGTGGGCCGTGCTGCGGCCCGGGGCGGCGCTGGAGCCCGCCGAGCTGGTGGAGTTCTGCGCGGAGCAGCTGCCCCGCTCGATGGTCCCGCGCTACGTCGAGTTCATCGACGCCCTCCCGCGCACCCCCACCGACAAGGTCGCCAAGTACCGGCTGCGGGCCGAGGGCGACCACGGCCTCACGGCCACCACCTGGGACCGGGAGGCGCACGCGTGAACTGGGATGACACCCCCGAGCAGGCCGCCTTCCGGGCGGAGGCGCGGGCCTTCGTACGGGACCGCTTCCCGTCCTCGTACGCACCCGACCCCGAGGCCGAGCAGAGCCTGGAGCCCGAGGACGTCTGGGGCTACAACTGGCCGGTCGACCGGCTCAGCGACGACCCCGCCCGCCGCGACGGCGCCCGCGCGTGGGCGGCGGCCCTCGCCGAACGCGGCTGGATCGCGCCGCACTGGCCGGCCGAGTACGGCGGGGCGGGGCTGTCGGCGCTGGAGGAGTTCATCCTCCAGGAGGAGATGATGCGCGCCCGCGTGCCCACGGTGAACGGGATCGGCGCCTTCCTGCTCGGCCCCACCCTCCTGGAGCACGGCACCGCCGCGCAGCGCGCCGCGCACCTGCCGCCCATCGCCCGCGGGGAGGTCACCTGGGCGCAGGGCTTCTCCGAGCCCGGCTCCGGCTCCGACCTGGCCTCGCTGCGCACCCGCGCGGAACGGGACGGCGACGAGGCCACCGGCACGTACACCGTCAACGGGCAGAAGGTGTGGACCTCGCTCGGCCAGTACGCCGACTGGCTGTTCGTGCTCGTCCGCACCGACCCGGAGGCCGCGAAGCCGCACCGGGGCATCACCTTCCTGCTGATCGACGCCACCGCCCCCGGCGTGACCATCCGCCCGATCACCGACATCCGCGGCGCGACGCCGTTCTGCGAGATCTTCTTCGAGGACGTCCGGGTCCCCGCGGCCAACCGGGTCGGGGAGGAGAACCGCGGCTGGTACGTGGCGATGACCGCGCTGAGCTTCGAGCGGGCCGGCATCGGCGCCACGATCAAGTACGAGCAGGCCCTCTCGGAGCTCGTCGGCTACCTCCGCTCCGCGGAGGGCCGCGGCTTCCTCCGCGACGACACCAGGGCCGCGCTGCGCCGGGAGATCGCCCGCCGCCACACCGAGATCCGGGTCCAGTACAACCTCGCCCGGTACACGGTCTCCCAGCAGGCCGCCGGCGGCGTGCCCGGCTACGAGGCGTCCGTCAACCAGCTCTTCGGCGCCGAGCTGCACCAGCGCCTCGCCCGCACCGGCGCCTCGGCCTTCGGCCGGGCCGCCCAGCTCTGGCAGCGCCGCGACGCCCCGCTCGGCGCCGTCTTCACCCACATGGCGTACGACTCCGTCGCCTCCACCTTCCTCGGCGGCGCGTCGGAGATCCAGCGTGATGTCATCGCCACCCGGGGCCTGAACCTGCCCCGCAGCAGATGACGACCAAGCGAGTACGACCAAGCGATAACGACCAGGGAGGAACGCTCTCCATGTACGAGACCCTCGACGTGAAGATCGAGGAACGGGTCGCCTGGCTCACCCTGAACCGGCCCGCGAAGCTCAACGCCCTCACCCCCGGCACCATGCGCGAACTCCGCCACTTCTTCACCGAGGTGGACGACGACGAGGACGTCTGCGTGGTGGTGCTGCGCGGGGCCGGCGAGCGCGCCTTCTGCGCGGGCATGGACCTCGGCTGGTCGGAGCAGCTGACCAAGCAGGAGCGGGTGGAGCAGGGCCGGCTCGGCGAGAAGACGTTCGCGATGATGGAGCGGCTGTCCGTCCCGGTCGTCGCGGCCGTCCACGGCTACGCCGTCGGCGGCGGCCTGGAGCTGGCGCTCGCCGCCGACTTCATCGTCGCCTCCGACGACGCGAAGATGGGCCTGGTCGAGATCACCCTGTCCGCGCGGCCGCCGTACCGGCCGAAGATGACCGAGGACGGCGACCCCGACCAGCCGGAGTTCGGCGGCTCCGCGCCCGGCTGGGGCGGCGTCAAGCGGCTCCCGCGGCGGGTCGGCAAGGCGATGGCCAAGGAGCTGCTGTTCACCGGCGTCCGGCTGGACGCGGCGCGGGCGCACCGGATCGGCCTGGTCAACGACGTCTACCCGGCCGGCGAGTTCGACAAGCGGGTCGGCGAGCTGGCCGAGCGGATCGCGGCGATGAACCGGTACAACCTGCGCCTCGTGAAGGAACTGGTCACCAACGAGTACGACTGGATCGAGCCGCACCCCAGCTGAGCCGCGCCCCGGCTGAACCGAAGCGAACGAGGAGGATCTGTGCGGATTTACCGGATCGACCACATCGGCCAGGTCGCGCCGGAACCGGAGCCGCAGGTGGCGCTGCTGGAGGGCCTGTTCGGGTTCCGGCGCACGCGGGCCTGGGACAACCCCGCCGAGGGCTGCCGCGGCGTCCGGCTGGAGCTGCCCGGGAACCCCGGGCACACCTGGGAGGTGCTGGCGCCGGCCGGGGAGGGTTCCGCGCTCCAGGAGTTCCTCGACGGCCAGGGCGGCCGCCCCGGGCTCCACCACGTCGCCGCCGAGGTGCCCGACCTCGCCGCCGTACGCGCCGAGCTGGCGGCGCTCGGCGTCAAGCCGACCGGCGCCGGCCCCGCGGCCGGCACCGGCGCCGGGGACTGGCTGGAGGCGTCGCTGTCGCCGCCCGAGCGCGGGCCCGGCGTGCTGTTCCGGCTGCGCGGCCCCGGCGGGCTCGCCCTGTGCGGCGACGCGCAGTCCGCGCCGGCGGCCGCCGAACCCACCGACGCGCCGTCGCTCGGACCCTCGCTCGGGGTGGTCGCCCTCGACCACGTCTGCCAGGCGTTCCCCGACCGCGACGAGCTGGCCCGGTGGTACGAGCGGCTCGCCGGCTTCGTCCAGGTCTGGCGGACGCCCGAAAACGAGCACCCCGACATGGCGGACCTCGTGCTGAACATCCCCGGATCGACGATCTGCTGGGAGGTCATCATGCCGCGCGGCGAGGACTCGTTCATCGAGCGCTTCTGGAACAAGAACGGCGCCGCCGCGCACCACGTGACGTTCGAGGTCGCCGACTGGGACCGGGCGCTGGCGGCCTGCGCGCACCACGAGGTGCCGACGTTCGGCGAGAACGAGGGCAGCACCGATGGCGCCGCCTGGCGCGACACGTTCATCCACCCCAAGCACACCGGAGGCGTGCTCGTGCAGCTCTTCTGGGAGGAGCGGCCCGGCGTGTGGGTGCGGTCCGACAAGATCCCGCCGGGGAACTGATGGACCTGACACTCACCGAGGAGCAGGAGCTGATCCGGGACACCGCCCGCGGGCTGCTGGAGTCGCGGAGCGCGTCCGCCGGAGCGCGGGCGATGGCGGACGAGCCCGCCGGCTACTCCGCCGCGCTGTGGAAGGAGATGGTCGAGCTGGGCTGGACCGGGCTGGCGCTGCCGGAGGAGTACGGCGGCGTCGGCGCGGGCTTCCTGGAGCTGTGCCTGGTGGTGGAGGAGACGGGGCGCTTCCAGGTGCCGGGTCCGCTCCTGGCCACCGTGGCGTGCTGCGGGCCGCCGCTGGCCCGGTACGGCACCGAGGCGCAGCGGGCGGAGTGGCTCGGGGCGATCGCCCGCGGCCGGGTCATGAGCGCGGTGCCGGGCCGCTGGGACGGCACCGGCGAGGAGATCGCCGCGGCCGAGCGCGACGGCGGGTTCGTGCTGGACGGCACGGCGCTGTACGTCCCGTACGCGCACGCCGCCGAGGACCTGCTCGTGGTGCCCGCCGAGGGCCCGGCGCTGCTGGTCGACGCCGCGTCGCCCGGCATCGCCCGCGAGAGCCTCGACGCCGTGGGCACCGACCGGCCGCACCGGGTCCGCTTCGACGGCGTGGCCGTGCCGCGGGAGCGCGCCCTGACCGCCGGCCGGCCCGTCGCCGAGGCGATCGAGGCGTACGGGGCCGCCGCCACCTGCGCCGCGATGGTCGGCGCGGCGCAGCGGGTCCTCGACATGACCGTCGCGTACGCCGCGGAGCGCGAGCAGTTCGGCCGGCCCATCGGCTCCTTCCAGGCGGTCCAGCACCACTGCGCGAACATGGCCATCGACGTGCTGAGTTCCCGCTTCATGGCGTACGAGGCGATCTGGCGGCTGTCGGCCGGGCTGGACGCCGCGGCGGAGGTGGCGATGGCCAAGGCGTGGGTGAGCGAGGCGTGCCGCCGGGTCTGCGACACGGGGCACCAGGTGCACGGCGCGATCGGCTTCACGTACGAACACGACCTGCACCTCTACTCGGACCAGATGGCGGCGTGGGCGCTGGCCTTCGGCGATGCCGATCACCATTGGGAGCGGGTGGCCGGCGGGCTGGGCCTGGACGGCTGAGGGAGGCGCCGGCGGGCCTCCGCGTTGCCGGGGGAATGTCCCGGGAAAAACGCGGGGCCCGTCAGGGCCGGAAGCACTCGCGCCGTTCTCCGGCGGCCGACCGGAAACAGAGCCGGAGGCCGTCCGGCTCCACGCCGCCGATCATCGGCGTGAAGAGGTAGGCAGCCGCCTCTTTTTCGTTTTTGACGGTGACCGTGCGCGGGCGGGCGCCCGGCGCGGAAATCTCGATCGTGTCCCCGGCCTCGGAGTGCCAGATCCGGCCCCACCCGGCCGCGCACGGGGCGCTGTACCGGATTTCGAGCCGCGTGCCGGTCCCGGTGCGGCGCTCCGGCCCGATCGCGTCCACCCGGCCGGGCAACGCGCAGAACATGGTCTCGGGATCTTTTCCGTCGCAGCCCTTTTCCCGGCAGGCGACCGGGGTGCCCGAAACGGAGGGCGGCGGTTCCGCGGGGCTCTGGGGCTCGGCGCCGCCGCTCAGCGAAAGCACGGTGAACGCCACGGCCGTCATCGCGGCCAGCGCCGCGCCGGCGACGGACGGGTGCCACCGCCACGACCGCCCGGGGGCGCGCGGCCCGTCGCCGCGGCCCGCGTCCGCGGCGTCCGCGGGGGCCGCCGGCGGGGCGGTCGGGCTCGCGTAACGGGCGCGCCCGCTCCACTCGGCGTCCGCCAGCTCCCACAGGACGAGCAGCCGCCCGGCGGGTTCCCCCGCCAGCGCGCACAGCGCCTCGACGGCCTGCCGCGGCACCTGCTTCTTCCCGTTGAGATAGCGCTCCCAGGAGGACTTGCTGTAAGGGGTGCGCCCGGCCAGCGCCGCCAGGCTCAGGCCCGTACGCGCCCTCAGGTCGCGGAGCTCCCCGGCCAGCGCCACGCCCTCCGGTGGCGGGGAGGTCATCCGCGCAGCACCCGCCAGGTGTGCGGGCCGACGACGCCGTCCGCCGGAATCCCGGCCTTCTTCTGCAGCCGCATCACGGCCGCGATGGTCTGCTGCCCGTACACGCCGTCGACGGTGCCCGGCTTCATCCTGTGGTGGCGCAGCAGGCACTGCGCCTCCACCACGTCCCAGCCCGGGCCGGCGAGGACGGCGGTGCGCGTCACGCTGTAGCCGGCGGCCAGCCCGCCGTCCACCGCGTCGGCCCTGCGGACCTCGCACGGGTAGGTCTTGCCCACCCTGAAGACGTACGGGCCCTTCCCGTTGCCGGGCGCGGACGGGCTGCCGCTCGGGCTCGTGCTCGCGCTCGGGCCGGGGCTCGCGCTCGCGCTGGAGTCGGAGGTGTCCGCCACCGCGTTGGCCGGGGCGCCGCCCCCGTCGCCGCCGTCGTCGTCCCACGGCGTGCCGACCAGCAGCCCGGCGGCCAGCCCGACGAGCGCGGCGGCCGCGACGGCGGTGAACGCGACCGGCCTGCGCACCCCGGCGGCCCGCTCCCGCTCCGCCGACGTCACGAGCTCCGGTGCCGGCAGCGCCACGTCCGCGGCCCGGGGGCCGTCGCCCGCGCCGCCCGCCGCGCCCGGGTCGTCCGGGTCGTCCGGCACCGGCACCGGCCCGGGCACCGGTGGCGGGGCCGGGGCGTCCTGCGCGACCTGCTGGCGCCATGCCTCCTCGGCCACCTCCCGCAGCACCGCCAGCCGCGTCGGCTCCGCCCCGGTGACCCGCGCCAGCTCCTCCACGGCACGCGGCGGCGGCAGCGCCTTTCCGTTGAGATAGCGTTCCCACGAGGAGCGGCTGACGCCCGTTCTCCCCGCGAGCGAAGCCAGGCTCAACCCGCTGCGGTCTTTCAGCCGCCGTAACTGAACGACGAATTGCCGGACCCGCGGGTCCAGCGATTCCGGTAACTCCCGCCAACGCGCCATCTCTCACCCCATGTGCGCCCGGAGCCGCCAAGGCCCCGCCGGTTCCGTTGCTATGTTTTGTCGACGGGGAGAGAACCCGCGGTTCCCGGGCGGCCATGACTTTCGGCCATGACCACCGGGGTGTCCGGGTGGAAGTTCCGGCCGGTCGGGCAGCGAGTCCCGGGATGCGGGGAGCGGACCTGCGCGCCGGCCGAATGCCAAGTTGGCCAGAAGCGGGGTGTTCCTACGGGGCGAGGAGCTCGTTTTCCACGGGGCCGATGTCCACGTGCAGGAACTCGGCCCCGGCGGCGCGGAAAAGAACGATCTCGGCGGGCGCCAGACCGGCCGTCTGCTCGGCGGCGTGCGCGCCGAGCAGTCCTCCCACGGCGTCCGCGTGGCCGGCTCCGAGGGCGAGCAGCGCGTGCAGCGGGCCCCGGAAGCCCGCGGGCGGCGGCCCGGCGTCCGTGACGTGCACGACCGTGCACCAGTCTCCGGGCACCGCCCCGCCGGCGGCCGGAGGGCGGCCGCGGTCGCCGATGAGCACCTGCGGGCCGGAGCCGACGCCCGGCGGCGCGGGGCGGGCGGGCGGCCAGGCGGTCCGGTCGCCGGCGAACAGCAGCCGCCCGCCGACCGCCCGGTGGATCCGCAGCCACCGCTCCGGCTCCCGGGTGTCGGCGGTGACCTGGGCGCCCACGGCGAGCAGCCGGAGCGCGAGCAGGCGGGCGAAGAGGGGCTCGCCCAGCACCGCCACGCGGCTGCCGGCGGGCCCCGGTGCGGGCAGCGGGACCGGGCGTCCGTCCCGTCCGGTGCCCAGGTGGACGCCCGCCCGGGCCGGGGCCAGGAGCGTGCCGTCACCGGGGTCGGCGAGGGGAGCGCGCCAGGGGCAGGCGGGTACGGCGGCGGGGTCGGGGGCGCTCACGATGCCTCGCTCACGTCGGGGGCGTACGGAAGGGAACGCGCCGCCGCCCCGTGCGCCGCCGCCCCGTGCACCGCGGTACGGATGTCCGCCGGCCAGGCCAGCGGCAGCGTCGCCAGCACCCCGGCGGACTGGTCGGCGGCGACGCGCGCGGCGACGCCGGGGCCGAGGAGCGCGTCCGGCGCGCCGGCGACCTGCCTGCTCGTCGCGCCCACCAGCCGTACCGCCGCCCGGACCTGGAGGCGGGACCCGTCCAGGGTGAGCGTCGCCGCGGTGACGACGCGCTCGGCGCCGCACGCCGCCGCCCCGCGCAGCAGCCGGGACCACTCCGCCGGGGAGCCGACGGGCACCGTCAGGGTGCGGTGGGCGGCCGACCCGCCGGCCCAGTGGCCGGGGAGGCGGCGGCCCCGGCCGTCCGGGTCGCCGACCTGGCGGACGAGGGCGCCTGTCGCGGCCGCGTCCAGCGGAGCGGTGGGGGCGCCCGCGGCGGCGAGCCGGGCGCGGAGCCGCGCGGCGGCGGCCGCGACCGCGGCGTGGGCGCCGGTGGCGCCGCCGCCGCGGCGGGCCGCGGCCTCGGGTGCGGCGAGGGGCTCGTACCGTACGACCAGCCAGGAGCGGACGGCGACGCGCCGGCCGGCCCGGGGGAGCTGGCGGTAGGCGACGGTGGGCGGGTAGCGGCCGTGGAGGTCCCAGGCGGGCACGCCGAACTGCTCCACGACGACCTGCGCCGCCGCCGGGCGGGCCGGGTCCCCGGCCAGCCAGCGGGCGACGGTGCCGGCCGGCAGGGCGGGCAGGGCGTCGCCGGGGAACGCGGCGACGGTGGCGTGGCCGCGGCCGTCCGAGAGCACCCCGAGGGCGTGGCCGCCGGGGAGGTTGCGGTCGGCGAAGCCGGTCACGTCCAGGGCGGGGAGCAGGGTGTGCGCCACGCCCAGCGACCCGTCCGGGCGCGGCGCCCTGGGCGGCGGCGCGGCGTCCACCGGGCCGGGCGCCAGGAGGTCCGCGGGACGCCTGAGCGCCCAGGCCCGGCGGTGCCGGGCCAGCGCGCCGAGGACCAGCGTCGCGCCGGCGCAGGCCAGGCCGTAACCCGCCGGGCCGGCGGCCCCCACGCCGGCGGCGAGACCGCCGAGCCCGGTCTGCGCGGCCACCAGCCGCCCGCGCGGAACCACGGGCCTGGCCCGGGAGTTCGAGTCGGTTGCGCTCACGTGTCCTCACCTCGCTGTTCCCGTGCCGCCGTGCGCGGATCGAGGACGGGCCCGGTCGGCAGCAGGTCGACGTACGCGCGCGGCACCGACGGCGTGCCCCGCGCCTCGTACCCCAGCCGGGTCACCGCCTCCGGCGACACGAACCGGTAGGCCGTGCCGCCGTCGGTGATCAGGTTGTACGTGCCGCCGCTGCCGCCCGAGGCGGTGGACCGCACCACCGCGCCGGCGCCCGGCGGGACGTAGATCCGGTCCAGCAGCCCCAGCGGCGCGCCGTCCGACGACGTCACCGGCCGCACCTCCGCCGGCTCCGGCAGGGCCGGCGGCAGGTGCACGGTGGCCTGCCACGGGGTGTCGCCGGGGGCGCCGCCCGGGGGCGTGCTGACGCAGACGGGCTGGTCGCGCTCCGGCTCGGCGGCCTTCGGCACCGTACGCGGCCACGCCCCGTTCCCCGGCGGGCGCTCGGCGGAACGCGGGGCGCCGGCCGCGTCGGAGACGCTGATCCCGTGGTCCTGCCGGGAGTCGCCGGCCAGCAGCGTGTACACCAGCGCGGTGAGCGGCACCAGGCCGTCCGGGCGCACCGCGAAGTGCTGGCGGCCGGAGCCGCCCGTCTCGACGTGCGCCAGGTCGCCGACCCGGGCGGGGAACGGCAGGGCAGCCTCGGGTCGTTTGCCGGTGCCGGGCCCGGTGCCCGGAATGGTGATCTCCGGGCCCTCGGGGACGGTCGCGACGACCTCCCGGGGCAGCGGCACCGGCTCCACCGGCAGGTTCAGCATGTCGCGGATGGCGGGCTCCAGCGCGTACCGGCGGCCCTCGGCCAGCAGCCACAGGGCGCCGTCCGCCTCGACGAGCACCGTGGCGCCGGACGCCCCCCGCTCCGCGGCGGCGTCCGGCACGGAGACGTAGAGCGCGGTCTGCGTCGGCGCGCCGCCGGTCTCGGACGGGGTGGCGCACAGCGTCCAGTCGTCGTCGACCAGGTCGCCGGCGCCGGGCAGGGCGTCGGGGGCGGCGGGAATCCCCACCGGCAGGCCGCGCGGCGCCTCGTCCAGCGTCTCCTGGCGGATCTCGGTCACCTCCCCGCCGCCGACCAGCAGGGCGGAGGCGAGGTTGAGCGCGGGGTGGACCACGCCGTCGCGGACCACGTACGGGTCGCCCCCGCTGCCCACGACGACCACGCCCCGGTCCGGCAGTTCCGGGCCGCTGCCGGCGCCGAGCACCCCGGCGATGCCGAACCCGGCCACGGCCAGGACGCCGACGGCGACCCCGCTGCCCAGCGCCCGGTTGAGGCGGCGGCGCGGGTCGAGCCGGGCCTCGTCGGTGCCCCGGAGGATGCTGGTGCTCATGCGGCGGTTGGCGTACGTGTACGCCTCCGCCTGCTCGCGCGTACTGGCCATGGCTACGGAGTCCCTCGGGTGTCACGGGCGGGGGTCGTCGCGGTCGTGCCGTCGAGCCGGTGCAGGCCCGCGGCGGGCCGGGGCGCGGTGGCGCCGCGGGGCGCGGCGGGCGGGCCGGGCCGGGCCGGCGGCGGCCCGGCGCGCCAGCCGCGGGCGGCCGCCCTGCGCACCGCCGGGGCCGCCAGCAGCGCCAGCGCGACGAGCAGCAGGAGGCCGCCGCTCCACGCCAGGGCGGTGGCCGCCGCGGAGCCGAGCAGCGGAGCGTCGCGCGGTACGGCCTGGACCGGGATACGCCCCGGCGGCCCGCCGTCCGCGCCGTCCCCGCCGTCCGCGCCGTCCCCGCTGTTCGCGCCGTCCGCGTCCGCGCCGCCCGGCCCGCCGAGGTACGTGAGGGCGCCGAAGGGGTCGACGAGTCCCGCGCCCGTACGGTCGTTGCGGCCCCCGCCCAGCGGGGTGGCCGACGCCGTCAGCCGGTCCGCGACCTCCGCGGCGGACAAGCCGGGGAAGCGTGCGCGGACCAGCGCGGCGGCCCCGGAGACCTGGGCGGCCGCGACGCTGGTGCCGGCCGCGGTGCGGTAGCCGGAGCCGCCGGGCGCGACGACGGGCACCTCGTCCCCGTAGCCCGCGAGGTCCACCCAGGGGCCGGGGCGGGAGGAGTCCAGCGGCTGTCCGTCGGCCGCGACGGCGCCCACGGCGAGCACGCCGTCGTACGCGGCGGGGAACACGCGGCCGCCCGGCGCGCCGCCGCCGCCCTCGTTCCCGGCCGCGGCGACGACCAGCACGTCGGCCGCGACGGCGCGCTCGACGGCCGCGCGCACCGGCGCGTCGTCGACGGGCCGGGCGAAGGAGAGGTTGAGCACCTCCGCGCCGGCCGCCACGGCGTCGTCGACCGCGGCGGCCAGCGTGCGCGGCGTCGCCCGGTCCACCCCGTCGGCGATCCGCACGGGATAGACGGTCGCCGCGGGCGCCACCCCGGCCATCCGGTCGCCCCCGGCGCGCCGCGCGGCGACGACCCCGGCCACGGCGGTGCCGTGGCCCTCGCAGTCGGTCTGCCGGGACGGGGTGGTCCGCCGGTACTCGCGCTTGGCGGCGACGACGGTGAACTCGCTGCCGCGGGCCACGGCGCCGCGCAGGTCCGGGTGGTCGGCGTCGACCCCGGAGTCGACGACGCCGACCGTCACGCCCGCGCCGGTGGCCAGGTCCCACGCCTGGCGCAGCGCCAGCCGTTCGATGAACGGGTGGGCGGCGCGGGCGGCTTCGCCCGGCGCCCGGTCCTCGCGCGGGGCCCGGCACCCGGCGGCGGCCGCGCCGGGTGCGGTCACCGCGGCCGCCCCCAGCGCCGCCGCGGCGACGGCGGCCGCCACTCCCGTACGGAGCCCGGCGCGCCACCGGCGCGCGGCGCTCCCGTTGCGTACGTCCACGGGGCCCCTCACACCCACAGGTTCAGCAGCGTGGCGTAGACCCCCCACACCGCGAGGACGAGCGGGACGACGGCCACCAGCAGCGTCGTCTCCAGCATGTCCAGCGCCCGGGACAGCCGCGGGTTCACCCGCTGCCGGCCGGCGGCCAGCGCCGCGGCGCCCGCGATCAGGGCGGCGGCGAGGGCGGCCGGCAGCACGGTGCCCGCCGCGGACACCTGGCCGGCCCGGTCCGCCACCGTCCAGACCGCCGCCCCCGCCGCCGCGGCCAGCCCGGTCGCCAGCGCCGTCGCCACGTGCCCCGCCTCCCGGAACAGCCGCGCCCGCAGCAGGATCAGCGCGGTCAGCACGCCGCCGAGCAGGCCGGCCCAGACGTCGGTGGCGGCGAAGAGCACCAGGGCGGCCCCGCCCGCGACCAGATGGCTGCCCGCGTTCATGCCGCCCAGGGCGCCGCGCGCGGCGTCGATGCGCGCGACCAGCCGCGCGTGGGCGAGCCGGCTGGGCAGCCGGTCCAGGTCCTCGGCGGTGGCGGCGACCTCGGGCGCGGGCACCCGGGCGACGCGCAGGGCGAGTTGCGGCCAGAGGGTGGTCAGCGCCAGCGCGAACGGCCCGGCCACCGACGCGGCCTCCGCCGCGCCGGTGTCGCGCCAGACGACGCAGACCCCGACCGCCGCCGCGCCCTGCGGCCCGGCCACGACCAGCGTGGTGAACGCCCCGTTCCCGCCGCCGATCAGCACCGGCCCGACGACGCCGACGACGGTGACCGCCGCGCAGGCCGTCATGAGCTGCCCGGCGCCCGGCCAGCCGCCGCCGCCCAGCAGCCGGACCGCGCCGACCGCGGCCGGGGCCGCCGCCAGCAACCCCGCGCACGTACCCGCGCGGACGTCGCCGAAGCCGCGCGCCATCAGCGCGCCCACGGCCAGCACCGCGGCGGCCGTCGCCGCCGCCAGCCAGCCCGGCAGCGCGCCGGGCGCGACCGCGAGCGCGGCGCAGCCGGTCAGCACGGCCAGCGCCGCGAACGCCGCCGCCGCGTACCGGGTGGCCGGGGCCGCCCAGGGGCGGCGCACGCCGTGCTCGCCGATGACCTCCACCACGTCGTCGTAGAGCGGCGGGGCGGCGTCGTCCGCGCCGTGGCCGAGGAAGAGCAGGTCGCCCTCGGCGACGCCCTGGCCGGACAGGGTGCCGGCGGCGTCCAGCCGGGTGCCGTCCGGGCGGCGCAGCACCCAGCCGCCGTGCCGTACGCCGCCGTCCGGGCCGGGCTCGGCGCCGGCGGCGCCCAGCAGCATCGGCAGCAGCCGCGCCAGCGGCACGGCGGCGGGCACCGCCAGGTCCGTACGCCCCGACGGGCCGGCCAGGCCGACGCGGAGGAACTCCGCGGGTCCGGCGGGCCCCGGCGGGGCCTGCGCGGGGTGCCGCAGGACGTTCGTGCCGAGGTCGAGGGTCATCTCGCCGTTGCTCATGGCTGCTCCCGGTGGTCGGTGAGGCGGTCGTCAGGCGGGTCGGGTCGCGTGCGCGGGCAGGGGAACGGGGTCCGTGACCGGCACCGGCGCGTCCGCGCGGGCCAGTTGCACCGGTACGTTGCCGAGCCGCCGGTGGAGGAGCAGGCCCCGGCCCCGGGGCCGGGCGGCGGGCCGGACGCCCCAGATCGCCGACTCCTCCTTCGGCACGCTGAGCACCACGGCGGGGAAGTTCAGCTCCTTCATCCGCCCCAGCACCGGGTCGAGCACCGCCCGGGACGCGCCGCCGGCCTGCCGGGCCACGACGAGGTGCAGGCCCATGCCGCGGGCGTGGGGCAGCACGTCGACGAGGGTGGCGAGGGGGTTGCCCCGGGAGGTGGCGACCAGGTCGTAGTCGTCGACGAGGAGGTAGATCTCCGGGCCCGACCACCAGGACCGGTCGCGCAGCTGCTCGGGCGTCACGTCCGTGCCGGGCACGCGCTTCTTCAGGCCCTCGGCGAGGCCGCCGACGACCTCGGCGGAACGCTCGTCGGTCGTCGAGTAGCCCAGCAGGTGCGGCCCGTCGAACTCGCGGAGCATCGTCATGCGGTGGTCGAGGACGAGGAGCTTGGCCTCCTGCGGGGTGTGCTGCTCGACGACCTGGCGGGCGACCGCGCGCAGCAGGCTGGTCTTGCCGGACTCGGAGTCGCCGATGACGATCAGCCCCGGGTCCTCGCCGGGGGTGAGGACGACCGGCTCCAGCCGGTTGCCCTCCAGCCCGATCGCCACGCCCGGCCGCGCGCCCGGACCCCGCCGCCCGTCCGGCCCCGGCGCCTCCCCGGCGCCCCAGGTGGCCGGCAGCAGCCGCACCGGCGGTGCGGGCGGCCCCTGCCAGCCGGCGGAGACGCGCCGTACGAGATCCGCGACGCCCTCGGCGAGGCCGCCGGCGGAGCGCACCCCGTCGACGCGCGGCACGGCGCCGAGGAAGTGCTCCTTGCCGGCGGTGACGCCGCGGCCGGGCCGGTCGGCGGGGATGGCGCGCTGCGCGTGCCGGTCGGTCTCGGAGTCGAGCGCGTCGCCGAGCTTCAGCTCCACCTTGGTGCCGACCAGGTCCCGCAGTGCCATCCGCATGTCCATCCAGCGGTTGCCGGTGACGACCAGGTGGATGCCGTACGTCAGCAGCCGCCCGGCCAGCCCCATCAGCACCTCTTCCAGGTCCGGGTAGCTCTGCCGCAGCACCATCCAGCCGTCGACGACGAGGAAGACGTCGCCGAAGGGGTCGTCGGTGACCCGGCCCTCGGCGCGGGCCGTACGGTAGGCCGCCATCGACTCCACCCCCAGCTCGCGGAACCGGCGCTCCCGCGACTCCAGCAGCTCCAGCACCTCGGCGACGGTGCGGTTGACCAGCTCGCCGTCGAGCCGGCCGGCGACGCCGCCGACGTGCGGCAGGCCTTGGAGGGAGAACAGGGTGCCGGAGAAGTCCAGGCAGTAGAACTGCACCTCGGCCGGGGTGTGCCGGAGCGCGAGGGAGGCGATCAGGCTGCGGACGGCCGTCGACTTGCCGCTGTGCGGCGCGCCGATGACCGCGACGTGCCCGCCGGCGCCGGCGAGGTCCAGCTCCAGCGGGTCGCGGCGCTGGTGGTACGGCTTGTCGACGATGCCCAGGACCGCGGTCAGCGGGCGGTGCGCCGGGCCGGCGACGCCGAAGCCGCGGCCCGGGTGCGCGCCCGGGGCGCCCAGGAGGGCGTCGAGCGGCGCGGGTTCGTCCAGCGGGGGCAGCCACACCTGGTGGGCGCGCGGGCCCCGGCCGGTCATCCCCTCGACCATGACGCCGAGGATGGTGGCGCCGGGATCCCGGTCCTCGTCGAACCCGCCGGGCCCGTCCACCCCGTCCATCCCGTCCTCCCCGTCCTCCCCGTCCAATCCGTCCGGCCCGGGTGCGGGCCGCGGGCCCGGCGGCCGCTGCCCGTCCGGCAGCGGTACGTGGCCGGCGGGGAACGGGCGTACGTCGAGCGCCCCGCCGAGCGCCGCCTCGCCGTCCCCCTCGCCGGAGGTGTGCGCGCCGGAGACGTACGCGGCGCGGAACCGCCGCAGCGTGTGCGTGTCCGTCTTCAGATAGCCGTGGCCCGGCGCCGGCGGCAGGTGGTGGGCGTCGGGGACGCCGAGGGCCGTGCGGCTCTCGGCCTCGGAGAACGTACGCAGCCCGATGCGGTACGACAGATGGGCCTCAAGACCGCGCAGGCGCCCCTCCTCCAGCCGCTGGGAGGCGAGCAGCAGGTGCAGGCCGAGGGAGCGGCCGAGGCGGCCGATCTGCACGAACAGGTCGGCGAAGTCGGGCTTGTGGGTGAGGAGTTCGGAGAACTCGTCGACGACGATGAAGAGGCTGGGCAGCGGCGGCAGGTCGGCGCCGCGCTGCCGCGCCTTCTCGTAGTCCCGTACGGAGACCAGGTTCCCCGCGCCGCGCAGCACCTCCTGGCGGCGGTTCATCTCGCCGGACAGCGCCTCCCGCATGCGGTCGACGAGCGCCAGGTCGTCCTCCAGGTTGGTGATGACCGCGGCGACGTGCGGCAGGTCCGACATGCCGGCGAAGGTGGCGCCGCCCTTGAAGTCGACGAGGACGAAGTTGAGCTGGGCGGGCGGATGGGTCGCGGCCATGCCGAGGACCAGGGTGCGCAGCAGCTCCGATTTGCCGGAGCCGGTGGCGCCGACGAGCAGACCGTGCGGCCCCATGCCGCTCTGCGCCGACTCCTTGATGTCGAGTTCGAGCCGCCCGCCCTCCGCGGACACGCCGAGCGGGGTGCGCAGCCGGTCGCGGAGCGGGCGGGGGCGCCAGTGGGCGGCGAGGTCGAGGTCGGCGGGGTCGTCGATGCCGAGCAGCGCGGGGAGGGTGTTGACGGCGGTCGCGAGGTCCTCGCCGTCGGCGGCCGGCGCGGTGTCGACCCGGAACCGGGCCATGCGGGCGGCGAGCGCCTCCGCCTCGGCGACGGACAGCCCGTCGGCGCGGCCGAGTTCGTCCGTCACGTCCTCGCCGACCAGCCGCAGCCGCCCGTGCCCCCCGTCCACCCCCGCCGCCGTGTCCGCCGCGCCGGGCGCCGTGCCCGCCCGCGCCGGCGCCGGGCCCGCCGCCTCCAGCCGTACGCCGTGCGCGTCGGCCAGCGCGCCCGCCGCCCGGCCGTTCACCTCCAGCACCGTCACGGCCTGGAGCCCGTGCGGGTCGAGCAGCGCCTCCGCGCCCGTGACGACGCCGCCGTCGAGGACCACGAGCAGATGCGGCAGCTCCGGGTCCGGCTCGGCGTCGCGGTCGAACCGGGTCCGCCGGGTCAACTCGGCGCCCACCTGCTCCTCCAGCACCCCCAGCACGGGGTGCATGAGCCGCACGGGCCCCACGTGGTCCACCTCACCGGGATGGCGGGCGTGCGGCAGCCACTTCAGCCACGCCCAGGCCGGATCCTCGACGTCCCCGGTGCACAACAGCACGCGCAGGTCGGCGGGGGAGTGGAACGTCGCGGCGTGCGCGACGACCGCGCGGGCGAGGGCGGGCGCGCCGTCGCCGGTGAGCGAGACGGCGGCGAAACGGCGCAGCGCCACCTGGACCGGCAGGTCCGGCACGACGGCGTGGGTGTCGACGAACCGGCGCAGCGCCACGGCGGACAGCGGGTCGAGATCCTCGACGGGCGCGGACTCCCCGGGCACGAGCGCCGTGGCCAGATACCGCGGCCCGGCCCCGACCCGCACCACCCCGAAGTCGCCGTCCCCGGCCCGCCGCTCCCACAGCCGCCGGCTCCCGGCCACCGCCCACAACCCCCCGGGCCCGGGCGCGCCCCACTCCAGCGCCGCCCGCTGCGCCCGCGCCGTCCGCCGCACCTCGGCGCGGGTGCGCTCCAGATAACGGAGGTACTCGCGCCGCTCGTTGCGCGCGGTGGACTTGGCGGTGCCGCGCTGCCGCAGCACGGACCCGACGACCATGGCGAGGCAGGAGACGAGGAACAGGGTGCCGACGACGTACCCGATGGGCCCGCGGCCCATGGTGATCATGTACAGCACCGACCCGAGCCCGCTGAGCGCGGGCAGCGCGGTCATCCAGGCGTTGGCGTCCTCGGGCTGGGGCAGCTGCGGCGGCGGCTGCAACAGGAGGTCCTGCCGGGGAACGGCCGGCCGCGGAGCCCGCGGCGGACGGCGGAAGACGGTGGTGGGGCTGGTCACGTCTGCACCTCCCATCTCAGGGTGTTAGGAGCCGCTGCCTTTGTTGAACCCGTCATTGAAGCTTTCCAAGTCCATGCCTTCCAGGACCAGTCGCTGTAGTCTGACCGGATCGTAATCGTCATTCATTCTCATGTGGCCGTCCGGGCCTCGCACCTCGGGACGGCGCAAGGAACTGTCCGCATATGCGGCGGCGTTGTTCACTCCGGCGTCGATCGCCGCGTTCGCGATGGCGACTTTTGCTTCGAGTCGCTCATCCGAGAGGTCTTCCTTGTTGCCGAAGTACATTGCCGCTCCGGCACCCAGAGCCGCCGAAGCAGCTCCGACTCCGCTGGATACCGGTTCCGGGGATGCGGAGACGAAGGTTCCTATCGCGTTGACGCTGCCGGCGATCGTGGCGTAGTCGTCGTTCCTGTCCTGGGTGTCCGCCACCGTGCCCTGGATGAGGCCGATCCGGTGGAATGCGTCCGGCCTGGGAATTCCGTTCCCCTCGAACGAGCCGAGCGCGGAACGGTACTGCCAGGTGGCGACATCCTGGAAGAACGACCTGCGTACGGTCGCGTCCGAATCGTTCATGTAGGAGAAGAGTCCTTGTCGTTGGTCGTCCGAGATTCTCAGCCCGACGATCTGAGGAGTGTTCGGCAATCCGTCGGTATCCCAGAACGCCACGCCCAGGCCCTTGCCGCTGTCCCGGGCTATCTCGCTCATGTTTCGAATAGCCAGGTTGCCGATCTCTTCCTGCAGATCCGATGGATCGTGGACACGGCCAAGGATCGGAAGAGGCCCCGCGGGATTGTCGCCGACGTACGCCAGCACCCCGTGCGCTGCTTGCCAGTACTTCCGCCCCGTGTCGCTGTTGGGATCCACGCCCGGTGGCACCTCGGTGCCGCTCGCCACCAACGCTCCCGCGCCGGAGCTGTCTTGCCACGCACTGGACAGCAGTCCTTGCCGGAACGCTTTGTCGTTGAGCAGATCGGCGGCTGCCGTTGTGTTCAGCGAGGCCGCCGTGAGCAGCCCGCTGCTGCCGCTGTTGATGACGGGTTCTCCGTCCGGACCGGGTTCCGGGAACCGGCCCTGGATCTTCGTCTCGACATCCAGCGCAGCGTGCGCCAGGTCCTTGGAAAAGTGCGTGTCGGACCGGACGGTCGCTCCCTCCATGAGGTTACCGAAGCCGTTGAAGTCGGACAGCCACTTCCCGAGTTCTTCCCGGTTCTTCGCATCGACGAGGTTGTTCTCGTAGTCGTAGACGAAGTTGCGCACCGACGCCGGGATCTCGTTCCGGTTCAACGGCTGCCCGCCGGCCTGATGGATGCCGCCTATTTCATCGTTCATCATCATCATGATTCCATTGGCGACATTCGTCCTCGCCCATATGCCTGAATTGCTGGCGTCATGCCAGTTCCCTAACGTGCTCAGCGTCCCTGCGTCGAGCCCGTGGAAGAATTGTTTGAGGTACGCCAACTCCTCCGCGGTCAAGCGCGGTGAGTTTTTCTCCCGAGGTAGGAACGGATCACCGTAGATGCGTTCCGCGATGGATCGAAGTCCCGCCGTGTACCGCTCTATCTCCTCGGCGTTGCGTTTCTTGTTCCGCATCGCCTGCTGGAGCTTCCACGCGGTATACCGCGCCATTTCCGGGGTGGCGAAGGCTTTGAATGGCCCGTTGGCCAGTTCGTAGCCCAGCTTTGCCAGTTCGGCGGCGAGATCGGTCATCTTGCCGCGGTAGGCGTTGATCTCCTCCCAGATCTTGTCACTGGCGTGGCCCGCGTCCCTGTGCGCGTTGGTGAGGTGTTTGTTTCTGATCTCGTCGGCCAGTACCTGTGGTGCGGAGTAGTTCTTGCCGCCCCAGGCCACGGACGGCTCGCCCGCTCCGTTGTGGTTGCGGGCCGCTTCGTTGAACGCCTTCGCGGCAGCGTTCCACTCGTTGACACCTCGTCGCTGGTGGATATCCAGCATCCGGTTGATCCGGCCGACGTGGGTGTGGCACTCCTTCTCCGCGTCGATCGCGCGGTTCATGCCGCGCATGATGTACGTGACCACCCGGTCAATCTCGTCGCCACCGCGGCGCAGGGCCTCGTGGGTTTCCTGGAAGCGGCCGTTCTTGACCAGCGGTGCCCCGTTCAGGTTGCCGGCGTCCTGCGAGATCCGGGTGGCCTTCTCGGCGAGGTCGTCGACGGTCTTCGCCTCGCCCGAAGCGCGGGCGTAGGCTGCCGCGCTCTCCGCCATTGCCTCGGTGTCGACCTCCGCGGAGAACTTCTGCTGCATCGTCCAGGGCTGCTTGCCCTTGGCCTCCACGTCCTGCCAGGTGAACTGGCGGTACGCAACCATGGCGACTCCTTCGTCCTGCCGCGGGCCCGCTACAGGCCGTCCACGACGCTCGTGTCCACAGTCCTGACAGGCACGCCGCCGAGGGCCTGCGCAGCGCCGGTGTCCATGTCGTCGCCGGTGGCGGCGACCTGGTTGTCCGCGGCGGCCATGCCGTTGCGGCCCTCGGCCGCGCGGCCGATGCTGCGGGCCTGGGTGTCGCGGGTGTCGGTCAGTGCTGCGGGGAAGGCGGCGGCTCCGCCGTACGCGCCCGTGCTGATCGGGACGTTGCCGAGGTAGCGGCGCGTGCCCTCCGCGGCGTCGGCGGTGTCCGCGTTGCGCCGGGCGCCGTCGCGGAAGCCCTCGGGGAGGTATTCCAGGCCGTCTGCGGTCACGGTGTCCGCTCCTCTCGGGTCGGCTGGGCCGGCTCTTCGCCGAGCACGCCGCGGGTGGCGTCCCGGCGGGGCGCCCAGACGTCGGGGTTCTCGGTCGACTCGGTCGGTACGGGCCGGCTTTCCCGGCCGTCGGCGGGGCGGCCCCGGGCGGCGGAGGCGGCCGGGGGCGGGGGGACGGCGCCGGGGCGGGCGGTCAGTCCGTGGCGGGCGGCCGCGCCCGCGTCCGGCGTGCCCGCCGCCCACGTGCGGCGGGACTCGGTGAGCGGGGAGCGGGTCCCGCCCCGTCCGGCGGGGGCACCCCGTTGGGCGCTGCCGGTGGTTCCCGCGGCGGGCGGCGGCGTGGCGCCCCGTACGCCCGGAGCCGGCGTCCCACGCCCGGCCGGGCCCGCCGACGTCGGTGCCCGACTCGTTCCGGGCCCGCCGCCCGCGCCTGGTACGCGGCCCGTTCCGGTGGTGCGGCCCGTTCCCGGGGTGCGGTGCGCGCCCGGCGCCGGTCCTGTTGCCGGTGCGCGGCCCGCACCCGGAACGCGCGCCGCTCCCGCCGCCCGGCCCGCTCCCGCCGCCCGGCCCGGGCCCGCGGCCCGGCTCGCGCCCGGGGCCGGTGGCGGCGCCGGGACGGGGCCGAGGGGGCGTGCGGCCGGCGGCGCACCCCGGCCCGCGGGGAGCGGGCCGCGTGGGCCCGCCGGGGCCGGCGGCACCCGGGCGCCCTGCCGGGGTGGCGCTCCGCGCGGCGCGGCGCCCGGCGCCGGCGGCGGCGTGAACGGGCGTCCGCCGGGCAGCGCCGCCTCGCGCATCGCGAAGCCGGTCGCCACCCGGGCCCGGTGGCCGAGGTTGGCGACGGCCTGCCGCAGGAGTTGCCCGCGCGCCGGACCGGTGTGGCCCACGCCCGGCGGCATGATCCCGCCGTACAGGCCCGCCAGCCCCGCGGCGGCCGCGCCGCCGGCCAGGGCGTCCCGGTCGGCCGGTCCGCCGGCCGGGGCGACCGCGCCCGGGCCGTCGGTCAGGCCCGACAGCCGGGTGGCGTACTCGGTCACCGCGCCGAACGGCTGCCCGGTGACCGGGTCGATCCAGCGGCCGGCCACGGGGTCGAACTCCCGGCCCGTCGCCGGGTCCACGAGGAAACCGGTGGTGGGGCTCTGCACCCATCCGGCGAAGTCCCCGCTCTGCGGCCCGAGCACGTGCGCGTACGGGTACTCGCCCGCACCGACCAACGCGCCGTTGGGCGCCGTGACGGGCACGGCTTCCGCCGCGCCGCCGCCCGCGGCGTCCCCCGCCGCGCCGCCCGCGCCGGCTCCCGTCACGCCGCCCGCCCCCGCGCCGGGCGCCTGGCCCGAGCCGGCGCCGCCGCCCGGCGCCGGCGGCGCGTCGCCGCCGATGACCTCGGCGAACACCGCGCCCAGCCCGTTCAGTTCGGCCCGCGCCTCGGCGGCCAGCCGCCGCTTGTCCGCTTCGGCGTTCTCGTCGGCCTGGATGGTGCCCCTGCTGTCCGGGACCGCGGCGCTGCGCGCGGCCTGCTGTGCCCGGATCTCGCCGATCCGGTGCTCCAGGTCCTCGGCGCGCTCCGTGGCCTGCGCCGAGCGCTGCGCGGCGCGCAGCAGCTGGTCGGCGATCCGCCGGGCGACCGAGGCGGCGCCGTCCGCGAACGAGCGGGCCGACCGGAGCCGGTCCGCCAGCTCCAGCAGCCCGGCGCCCTCCTCGGCGGCGGCGCCGGTCACGATGCCGTCCAGCGTCCCGCTCTCCTCGGCGGCGGCGCTCGCCAGCGCCAGCCACGTCCCGGCGGCGATCCGGATCGCGGTGTGCTGCGCGCTGCGGATCCCGCTGACCGCGGCCTCGAACTCCTCGTCGGCGGTCATCGCCCGTCACCTGCCCGGTCCGGCGGGGTCGGGGAGCTTGGCGCTGGGTGGGGCGGTCCAGCCGTGGAAGCGGTCGAGGGCGTCCGCCCGGGCCCGTACGAGCGCGCGCCGGGCCGCGTCGTCGGAGCCCCTGCCGACGGCGGCGGCGGACTGGGCGCTGCCGCGGATGTCGTCGACGTCCCCGCCGGCGTTGTTCAGCTCCCGGAGCATGACGAGGGCGGCGCCGCGGAGCGCCTGGGCGGCGGCGCCGGCGTTCGGCACCCGGCCGAACATCGCCTCGTCGGCGGCGATCCCCGCGAACCGCCGCACCATGGACCGGAACCCGTCGGGGGCCGCGCGGTTCCCCGTGGTGTCCAGCGCCCTGATGTTCATGATGACCATGTGGTGTGTCTCCCGATCTGGGGATCGCGGTCAGGCGCCGCCGGCCGCGGTACGGACCATGCGGGCGCCGCCCTCGTTGCCGATGTCCTGGACCTGGCGGATCGCGCCGTTCTGCGAGGTGACGCTCTCGTCGTAGCCGGCGGCCTCGCGGCGGAACGCCGCGTCGCGCTCCTGGAGGACGCCGCCGACCTGGGCGTCGACCTCGCCGCGGCTGACGAGGCCCATCAGCTCGTTGCGGACCTGGTTCCAGATCTCGACGTACTGCTCCTGGTGGCCCCTGGTCTGGGACTGGAGGGTGTCCAGGCCCTCGTTGCGGAAGTGGATGGTGCCGGGGTGCGTCATGGGTCGCTGCTCCTTCGCGTTTCGGGTCGGGTCGGGGTAGGGGGCCGGGTCAGATGCCGCCGGCGACGGCCGCGTCGGGGTTGACGTGCGGGGCGACGACCCGGCCGAGGGCGCCGTGCGCGGCGTCGTCGGTCTCGCGGCCGACGGCCGCGGTCACGCCGAGGTCCTGGGAGAGCCGGTCGAGGGCGTTGCCCAGCGCCTCGCCGGCCTTGCCGAGGTTCTCGTAGTTCTGGACGCCGGTGGCGGTGCCGGCGCCGGTGTAGGCCATGTGCAGGTTGCCGCTCTGGCCGCCGATGCCGCGGGCGACCTCGGTCATCTCGCCGTACGCCTGGGCGATGACGCCCTTGACGCGGTCGACCTCTTCGGGGGTGAGTTTGACCTCTGCACCCATGGGACGGGCCTCGCTTTCTGCGGGGTGGACGGGAGGGGCCCGCCGGCTGCGGGGCCCGTACGAAACGGTCGCAGCGGTCGCCGCCGCGGACCCAGCGCCGCCGCCCCGCCGGGGACATCCCGGGAAACGGGACGCGGTGACCTGCACCGGCGCGGGCGGCGATGAGACGGTCCTGGGACGTCCCGGCGGGTCGCGGTTTGCCCCGTGCTGAACGAGCGTTTAGTATCCTGTGCATGCGTTCAGTCTCCGACGACCGCACCACCCGTGTCGTCATACGTGACGAGGCCCTGCGGCTCTTCGCCGAGCGCGATCCGGACGCGGTGAGTGTCCGCCAGGTCGCCGCCGCCGCCGGGGTGTCGCCGGCCCTCGTGGTGCACCACTACGGCGGCAAGGAAGGGCTGCGCCGGGAGGTCGACACATACGTGGTCGAGACCTTCGAGGCGCTCTTCGGCGAGCTGACGGACGACGGGGCGGCGGTGCTCACCGACCCCGGGGCGGGCGGGACGCTGTCCGAGGCGCTGCTGCGGCACCTGCCCGCCGGCTCGCCCCTGGCGGCCTACCTGCGGCGGCTGCTGCTGAGCGGCGGCGAGGCGTCGCGGTCGCTGTTCCGCAGCCTGTTCGAGGTGAGCCGCCGGACCCTGGACGGGCTGGCGGCGGCCGGGGTGGCCACGCGCGGCCGGGATCCGCAGGTGCGTACCGCGTTCCTGCTCGCCAACGACCTCGCGGTGTTCCTGCTGCGCGACCAGCTGACCGAGGTGCTGGGCACGGACCCGCTGTCGGTGGAGGGCGTCGACCGGTGGGCGCCGGAGATGCTCGCGATCTACGGCGGCGGACTTCTGGCGGCGCCGGTGGCGGGACGGGAGGGACAGGAGGGGCGGGAGGAGCACGACGGGCAGCGCGAACGGACGGACCGGGACATGGAGGAGACGGCATGACCGTGGAGGCAGAAGTCGCGCTTCGGGCGCGGAACGTGCACCAGGCGTACGGCAAGCACCGCGTGCTCCGCGGCGCCGACCTCACCGTACGGCGCGGTGAACTGGCCGCCGTCGTCGGGGAGAACGGTGCCGGCAAGTCCACGCTGCTGACCGCGCTGGCCGGCATCCGGCCGCCGGACCGGGGCGAGGTCGACGTCCGCGGCCGGCTCGGCTACTGCCCGCAGGAGCCGGTGCTCAGCCACAGCCTGACCGCGGCGCAGCACCTGCGCTACTTCGCCGCCGCCTACCGGCTGTCCGGCGTCGACCGCGGTCTTGAGCTGCTCCGCGCGCTGAACAGCGAGCGGTACCTCGACACCTCGGTGGCCGAGATGTCGGGCGGCACCCGGCAGAAGCTCAACCTCGCCCTCGCCCTCCTCCACGACCCCGACGTGCTGCTGCTCGACGAGCCGTACCAGGGCTTCGACTGGGAGACGTACCTGCACTTCTGGGATCTCGTCCAGGACCTCCGCGACCGCGGCAAGGCGATCGTGGTGATCACCCATCTCGTGTTCGAGCAGGAGCGGTTCGACCAGCTCGCCGAACTCGCCGACGGCCGCATCCACCCCCGCACCCGTACCTCGGAGGACGCACGTGTCCACGCCTGACGCGCCGGCGGCCGCCGCCGGCTACCGGCAGTTCCCCACCGCGCTGCGCTTCTCCCTGCGCAACCAGATGCGCAACCGGATGGCGGCGCTGCTGCTGGTGGCCTTCGTCCCCGTCTGGTTCCTCGCCATGCGCGCGATGGCCGCGGGGGAGGACAAACCGCTGCACTTCAGGCTCTTCGCCACCAGGGACACGCTCGTCGTCGACGCCGCCGACCTGACGCTGATCAGCGCCGGGCTCAACGCCCTCACCATGATCACGGGCTTCGCGGTCTTCGACGCCGTGCGCCGGACCCTGGTCTTCGACCGCCGGCTGGTCTTCGCCGGCTACCGCCAGTCCCGTCTGGTCGGCGCCAAGTCCCTCGCCATCGGCCTGGTCAGCGCCGCGGTCGCGGCGTACACCGCGGTGGTGCTGCTCGTCTTCTGGCGGCCCGGCGCGGCCGGCTGGGCGGCGATCCTGGCCGGCTTCACCGTCATGGCGCTCACCTACGGCGCCTTCGGGCTGCTGCTCGGCGTGCTGGTCAAGAACGACCTGGAGGGCTTCTTCCTGATCATCATGGGCGGGCTGCTGGACACCTTCCTGCAGAACCCGCTCGGCAACCCGCTGGCCAACGAGCCGGTCCTGCAGTGGTTTCCGTCCTTCGGCCCGATGCAGTTCGCCGTCGCCGGGGCCTTCGACCACAGCGCGCTGTGGTCGCACCTCGGCCTCGGCCTGCTCTGGGCGGCCGGGTTCACCGCCGCCGGCCTGGTGATCTTCCGGCTGCGGACCCGCCACCGCCGCGGCCGCTGAGCCGCCCCGGCCGCCGTCAGTCCCACTCCCAGCCGAGCCCCACGATGCCCGGGCCGAGCTCCTGCTCCGCCAGGTGCGCGCTGTGGTAGCCGTTGAGTGGGACCTGCACCACGCGGCGGCGGGGCGCGCCCGGGGCCCGGCGGCCGAACCGGTAGCAGCGGACCGGGAGCGTGGGCGCGGCGAAGGAGACCTGGAGCAGGTAGTGGCCCACCGGGTAGCGGAAGCCGCGGACGTACTCGGTGCACTCGCCGCCCGTGCCGTCGGTGATGCGGTAGCGGAACGGCTGGGTCTCCCCGAGGGCCAGCGGCCGGTCGAAGACCAGCTCGGCCGCGAGCAGGGACGCGGCCGGGGCGCTGCGCACCCGGCCGAGGCGGCAGTTGTCCAGCGGTTCGATCCGCATCCGCGTGACGTCGCAGCCGGGGTCGCCCTCGTAGATGGAGACGTAGCGGTCGACGTCGCCCCGGTGGGCGCGTACGCACTGCTGGATCTCGCGCTGCCGCAGCTCGCGCCGGTGGCCGACGTGCACCTGCTCGAACTGGCTCACCGTGTGCAGCCGGTCCTCGGTACGGCAGTCGAGCTGGTCGAGCAGGTGGCGCACCGCCGCGGCCGGGCCGATCAGCTCCCGGTACCGGCGGTGCGCCCGGGCGCCGCCGGCGGCCCCGCCGGGCGCCGGCTCCAGCAGCCGGACGAGGGCGCCGGGGACGACGTCGAGGATCTGCTCCAGCGCCCGGACCACCCGCACGGACTCGGTGCGCGCGGGCACCCGCTCGCCGCGCTGCCAGTAACTGAGGCTGGTCACGCTCACGTGGAGGCCCTGCTCGGCCAGCCGGCGCTGGATGCGGTGCAGGGCGAGGCCGCGGCGCCGGACGGCGGCCCGTAGCGCGAGGTGGAAGGGGCCGCTGCGCAGCGCCTCGGCCAGGGCCTCGTCCGGTGGGTCGCCGTCCACCGCGCCGCGGGGGTGCACGGAAGGCATCACGCACCACCTCCGCCGTCGCCTGGACGTGCGTGCCTGGAGTGGATATTCACACACCCGGCGGCCGAAGGCACCCGGTCGGGCGGGACGATTCCCGGTCGGCCGGGCCCGGTGCCGCCGCCCGACCGGGCGGCGGGGCCGCCGGCGCGGCGCGCGGGCGTTCACAGCCGTTCACACCTCGTTCACCACGGTCCCGGCCGGGTGGTCCGCCGCCTTGTCCGGGCGGGCGCGGGCCCGGATTCTCACATCCGCCAGCCGCCGGTCGCGGCGGTCCCCGCACCCCCACCGTCCGGCCGGCGGTCCACCGGTGAACGCCCCGCCACCCGCGGGCCGTTCCCCTCTCCCGCAAGGAGGCCAACCCATGCGCCTGTCCCGGTCCCCACGGACACGGCGACGCCGGGCCGTGGCGCTCGCGCTCGCCGCGAGCGTCGGGCTGCTGACCCCCGCGGCGGCGTCGGCGGCGTCCGCGCCGTCCGCGCCGCCGTCCGCCGCCACGGCCCGCCCTGCGGCCGGCGGCACCGCATCCGGCCCGGCCGGTGCCACCGGCACCCGGGCGGAGTGGACCTGGCGCCGGCTGAACGTCACCATGCAGGCCCAGCGGATGAGCAACTGGTGCTGGGCCGCGGCCGGCGACACCGTCGCGGAGTTCTACGGCCACGACTACTCGCAGAACCAGTTCTGCAACCTCGCCTTCGGCCGGGCGATGAACAGCTCGTGCCCCAACTGGCAGGCCACCCTCGGCAACGACCAGCGGGCGTTCGACCGGATGGGCATCAACCCGGGCCGGTACGTCAACGGCTACCTGTACTACGACACGATCACCCGCGAGATCGACGCGGACCGGCCGGTGCTGTCGCGCATCCAGTGGCAGTCCGGCGGCGGCCACATGCTGACGGTCTACGGCTACGACGTGAGCCGCGACTGGGTGTACTGGGGCGACCCGTGGCCGTCGAGCGACCGCTACAACTGGGCCACGTACCGCTACTACGTCAACAACGGCTCCTTCTTCTGGACCCACTCCCTCTACGGCATAGGAGCGTGAGCCCGGCATGGGACCCCGACGCCGCCACACCGCCCGGCCGGCCCGCCGCCGCGCCGCCCCGCTGACCGCCCTCCCGGGCGCCGCTCTCCTCGGCCTGGGCCTGCTGGCCACCGCCGCACCCGTCACCGCCGCACCCGCGCCCGTCGCCGACCGCGCGGACCCTGCCCCCGCCCCCGCCCCCGCGGTGACCGGTACCCCGAGCGCGGCCCAGCTCTCCGCCGCCCACCGGGCCGCCGGGTCCGAGGCCACCCTGGAGGTGCTGGAGACCTTCTTCGCCCGCGAGGGCCTGCCGCCGAACCGGGAGGGCGGGCTCAGCCCCGCCGAGGAGGCGAGGGCCGCCGAGGCGGCCGACCCCCGCCTGGTCGGCGAGGCCGTCCCGGTGTACGCGCTCAACCCCGCCTTCGTCACCGCGGACCCGGGCGCCCGCACCCCGGTGGCCACGATGGAGTACGCCGCCTCCGAGGCGGTCGACGCCGACGGGGACACCGCCTCGGTGTGGACGGCCCGGATCTCCGGCCGGTGGCGGGTCGTCAACATCGCCACCGGAAGCGACGAGACGGACTACGCGGCCCGCGCTGGCGCCGGCTCGGTGGTCTTCCGCGAGCCGCAGCTGAACGCCTGGTACCGGGTGGCGGACGGCCGGGTGGCCCCGCTGAACGAGGAGGCCCGCGCCTCCGTCGGCGCCCGGGGCACCGGCCTGGCGCGCTACCAGCGGCTGGTGCACCAGCGGTACGCCGACAAGATGCCCGGGTCCGCGTACGACAAGCGCGGCTACGCCGGCGGCTTCACCCCCGGAGCCGGCGGCCCGCGGACGACCGCCGGCACCGGCACCACCGCCGCCGACACCGCCGCCGCCGACACCGCCGCTGCCGCCGGCACCGTCGCCGGGCCGGGCGGCGCGCCGCTCGCGGCCGGGGCCGGCGCCCTCGCCGTCGCCGGGGCGGCCGGCGTGACCGGCGCGGTGCTGGTCCGCCGCCGACGCCTCGCCGGGAGCTGACGGACCGGCCCGGGACCGGGCCCGGCACGGCGGTGCCGGGCCCGTGAGGCGCGCCGCGCGGGCGTGATCCTGTGAGTTCGCTGTGAGTGCCGACCCCGGCCACGCGCGGCTGTTCCGCGCCCTAAACTGACCGCCTTCGATCAACTTCGTTATTTCCGAGGGGCGTTCACGTTGGGCGATCTGGTCATCCGAGGCACCGTCATGGAGGACCTCAGAAAGACATTCAGCACGATCACCGATCGCATGGAGAACGTCCGGAAGGTGGTCGGCGGCGCCGACGGCGACGCCGTGGGCGCCGAGAAGCTGGTCGGCGAGGTCCACGACTTCGCCGACGAGTGGAAGTACGGCATCACCCGGATCGGCGAGACCACCGCCGCCACCGTGGAGATGATCGACGAGATCGCCACGAAGTTCGACGCGCTCGACAAGGACCTCATGGAGACGCTGACCAAGGCGGAGGGCGGCTGACCATGGCGCCGCCCGAGCCCTCGCGCAGCTTTCCCACCCTCGGCTTCGACCCGGCCCCCGGCGACGTGCACCGCACCACGAGCCTCGCCAAGCGGATCGGGGGCGTCGCCGGCGAGCTGCGCGACACCGTCTTCGACCTGGAGCGGATCTCGTGCGGCGCCTGGAAGGGCAAGGCCGCCGTCGCCTTCTCCGACTACGTGTCGGACGACGTCACCCCCAAGCTGCGCGAGGCCCGCGACTCCTTCGAGAAGGCGTCCTACGCGCTGCAGCGCTGGTCGAACCAGCTGCGGGACTTCCAGGAGGAGGCCGCCGACCTCGAACGCGAGGCGAAGCGCAGGCAGCAGGAGGCCGAGGACGCCAAGCTGGCGCTCACCACCGCCACCGGCGCCGTGGAGGACAGCGACGGCGAACGCGAGGAGAAGCGCGCCGAGAAGGACAAGGAGCGCAAGGAGGAGGCCGCCTCCGACGCCGACAGCGCGTTGCAGCGCGTCATCGACCGCGCCGAGGAGCTCCGGGACCGCTACCACGCCGCCGCCGAGCGGATCACCGACGACCTCGACGGCGCGAGCGACATGGCCCCCGACGAGCCGGGGCTGTTCGACAAGATCACGGGCGGGATCGCCGACGCCTTCGGCGACGCCGTCGACTGGGTCCAGGAGCACGCCGACTTCATCAAGGCCATCGGCGACCTGCTGAGCACCCTCAGCGGCATCCTCGGCGTCCTGGCCATCATCACCGCGCCGTTCGAGCCCATCGGCGCCATCTTCGCCGTCGCCGCGATGGCCACCAGCGCCCTCGCGCTCGTCACCCACCTCACCGCCATGGCCGCGGGCGCCGACGTCAGCTGGATGGACATCGGCATCGACGCGCTGGGCATCATCCCGGGCGTGAAGGGCGTGATCGGCGGCGCCCAGCTCGCGAAGGGCACCAACGCGGTGGCGCGCGCGGCCAAGCTGGGCGGCGCGTACCGGGGGGTGACCGGGATGGGGAAGACGTTCGTCCTCTTCGGGCCGCTGAAGTCCTTCCCGCTGATCAAGGGCGGCAGCCGGATGCGGCTGGCGGCGGAGAGCGCGTACCAGAACGTCCGCATGGGCCAGTGGCTCGGCACCCAGGGGCTCAACCTCGTCGCCAAGCCGCTGATCAAGGCCGACGAGCTGATCGCCCCCATGTCCAACCTGGGCCGCGGCATCGACGCGGGCATCAAGAGCGCGCTGACCGGATACAAGATTCATGGGCTGGCGGAGCGCGACTTCGGCTTCGGCGACGCCTTCAGCAACGCGGCCGCGGCGAGGTGAACGGCGTGAGCAGCCCGAACAGGACCGCGGACACGGCGTACGACGAGGCGGCCGGCGTCCGGCCGCCGCCCCTGGGGTTCCACGTCCCGGAGGGCATGCACTCCGTCTCCCTCACCCTCGACCCCGCCGAGCGCGCCGAGGCCGCCGCCGACCTCGTACGGGACATCTACCCCCGGGGCGACGAGCAGCTCTGGGAGGCGATGGGCGCCGTCTACGTGCCCGTGCTGGAGGCGATGGCGGGCAACGGCGTCTGCTTCACCGGGATCGGCATCTACGACGACGAGGAGGGCGGCGTCGCGCACTGCTCCCTCACCGTCGCCGCGCTGGAGTCGGACCACGCCGACCCCGAGGCGGCGGCGCTGGGCCTGCGCGAGGTCTTCGGCCGCCGGCCCAAGCACGACGTGCGCTGGCTCGACCTGCCCTGCGGCCCGGCCGTCGCCGTGGTCACCGTCAAGGCGCTCACGATCGACGGGGAGTACACCGGGACCGGCGAGGACGCACAGCTGATCACCGGTCAGATCCAGGTCTACGTGCCGTTCCCCACCGGCCCGTACACCGCGGTGTTCACGCTCGACACCAGCGCGATGAACCAGTGGGACAACCTCAGCGAGCTGATGGCGGAGATCGTCAAGTCCGTGGCCTTCCCCGAGGTGAAGGACGCGGAGGGAGGCTGACGGCATGGACTGGTATCCGGACCGGGACGAGACGCTCCAGTGCCGGGCGCGGACGGACTTCGCCGCCGGCGTGGCGCCGCGGGTCGCGGGCGCGCGCTGGTTCCGGGACACCCGGCGCCGCGACATCCAGGGCGAGCTGGCGGAGGAGGCGGGCTGGCCCGAGGGCCCGGAGTTCTCCCTGCGGCCGGCGGGGGAGCGGGCGGCGCGGCGCACCGGCCGGGTGCTGGGCATCGGCATCCCGGCCGTCCTGAACGTCGTCTCGAACGCCCTCGGCGGCGCCGGTTCGCCCTTCGGCAGCCCGTCGGCACGCGGCCGGCCCGACGACCCGGAGAACGAGGTCGACGACTTCCCCGTCATGTTCGCCGACCCCGGCACCGTGGCGCGCGGCGCGCCCTGGCAGCTCGACCCGGCGCGGCGCCCGGAGGCGTACCGCACGCACCTCGCGCTCACCGACCGGCGGCTGGTGTTCCTCGGCACCACCGAGGCGACGGTCGGCCCCGCGGACGTGCTGTGGGAGGTGCCGCGCGACGCGGTCGCGGAGCTGCGGCGGATGCCGTACAGCGAGCTGGAGGCCGACGTCCGGCTCACCTTCGCCGACTCCTCCTGGCTCCGGCTGACCACGCGGAACCCCGACGACGCCGCCCGGCTGATCCGGTTTCTCCAGGGGGCGGTCGGCAGCCTGGCGAAGTCGGATCTGACGGAGGGGCAGCGGATCCGGGTCGACCGGTTCGTACGGGAGCTGCCGAAGGACGCGGAGCCGCCGGAGTTCACGGTGCTGCCCAGCGGCATCGTGCAGGTCAGCTGCCGGGTCCCGGCCAGGGGCGCGGCCGGGGTCCACGAGACGCACGCCCTCCTGATGGACGCGGCCGGCGCCCCGGCGCAGCCGCGGCCGGGCGACCTCTGACGGCGGGGTCCGCCGTGGTTCCCCGGCCGGGTGACCGGGTTCCCTGCCGGTCCGTACCCCGGAGCCGTGCGGAGGGCCGCTCCCGGCTGTCCTTACCGGGGGAGTCTGGGTAGCCTGGTGCGTTCCTGTGTGCCCGCTCGGTGCGGGCCCCCTGCCAGGCGACCGAGGAGACCGCGCATGAGCAGCTCCGCCCCCGCGGTCGCCCGCGGCCCCCGGGCAGGCGCCCGCTGGCGGGGCGTGGTCGTCGCCGTCGTGCTCGCCGTCGCCGGCGTGCTCGGGGCCGGCGCCGGGCAGGACGGCGGGGCGGTGTACGGCGGGCTGTCGTCGTACGGTGCCGCCGCCGACGCGGCCGGGCCCGCCGCCCCGGGCGCCGACCAGCACCTCGCCGGCGGACCGGGCGCCGGGCCCGAGGACCGCGCCGCGCCGCAGCACGGGCACCGCGGCGCCGCCGCGGAGCGGCCCACCGCGCCGTTCGCCGTCGCGCCCCGGCCTCCGCACGAGATCCCGCGGCCCGCCGCGCGCCCCGCCCCGGACGGGTCCGAGGGCGGCCCCCTCCCCGGCTTCAGCCCCGCACCGCGTACGGGACGGGCTCCGCCCGCAGCTCCAGGCAGCTGACACCACCCCTTATCCACCCGGCGCGGCACCCCCGTGCGCGCGGGCCGCCGCGCCCTGCCTGGCTGGAGCAAACCCTGTGACACGCGCTACCCGCGTGCGGGCCGTGCTGGCCCTCGCCGTCGTCGCCCTGTCCGTCACCGTCGCCGTCCTCGTGCCCGTACGCCTCGGGCTCGACCTGCGCGGCGGCACGCAGATCGTCCTGGAGGCCCGCGACTCGGCGGCCGTCGAGGCCGGCGCGGACACCACCGACCACACCCTCGAAGTGCTGCGGAACCGCGTCGACGCCCTCGGCGTCACCGAACCGAACCTGACCCGCTCCGGTGAGAAGCGGATCATCGTGGAGCTGCCCGGTGTCGAGGATCCGCGGGAGGCGGCCGGGGTCCTCGGCCGTACCGCCCAGCTCACCTTCCACCCCGTCCTCGGCCCCGCCGACCCGCAGCAGCAGAAGAAGGAGAAGCAGCAGCAGAAGCAGAAACCGGAGCGGGACCAGAGCGGCGGGCAGGTCCTCCCCGACGAGACCGGCCGGCAGCTGCGCCTGGGCCCCGCCGCGCTCACCGGCGCCGACGTCGGCGAGGCCGAGGCGCTCTTCGACACCCAGCAGGCCCGCGGCTGGTTCGTCACCGTCGGCTTCGACGGCGGGGGCGGCAAGCGGTGGGCCGGGCTGACCGGCGACGCCGCGTGCGCGCCGCCCGGCGACCCGGCGCGGCGCATCGCCATCGTCCTGGACGGCAAGGTCATCTCGTCGCCCCAGGTCGACCCGGGCGTCGGCTGCCGGACGGGCATCACCGGCGGGTCCACCCAGATCACCGGCGACTTCGACCGCGACGAGGCCCGCGAGCTGGCCCTGCTCGTCAACGGCGGTGCCCTGCCCGTGCCGCTGGAGACCGTCGAACAGCGCACCGTCGGCCCGACCCTCGGCGCCGAGGCCATCTCCGCCAGCGCCTGGGCCGCGGTCATCGGCGCCGCCCTGACGTCGCTGTTCCTCGTCCTCGTCTACCGGCTGCTCGGCTTCCTGGCCACCGTCGCCCTCGCCTGCTACGCGCTCGTCTCGTACGCCGCGCTGGCCGCCCTCGGCGCCACCCTGACGCTGCCCGGGCTCGCCGGCTTCGTGCTCGCCATCGGCATGGCGGTGGACGCGAACGTGCTGGTCTTCGAGCGGGCGCGGGAGGAGTACGCCGTCCGCCGGCGGCCCAGCGTCCGGACGGCGCTGGCCGCCGGGTTCCGGAAGGCGGTAAGCGCCATCGCCGACTCCAACGTGACCACGCTCATCGCCGCCGGCCTGCTGTTCTTCCTGGCCTCCGGGCCGGTGCGCGGCTTCGGCGTCACGCTCGCCATCGGCGTGCTGGCGTCGATGTTCAGCGCGCTGGTGGTCACGCGGGCCCTCGCCGAGTACGCCGCCGGCCGCCGCGCCCTGCGGGTACGCCCCGGCCGGTCCGGCATCGCCCGCCAGGGCCGGGTACGGGCCTGGCTCGTCCGGCGCGACCCGCAGCTGATGCGGCACTCCCGGCGGTGGCTGGCCCTGTCGGGCGTCGCCCTCCTGCTGGCCGGCAGCGGCATCGTGGTCCGCGGGCTGGACTTCGGCGTCGAGTTCACGGGCGGCCGGCTCATCGAGTACTCCACCGCGCAGCCCGTCGACGCCGACCGCGCCCGCGAGGCGCTGGCCGACGCGGGGCAGCCGCGCGCCGTCGTGAACACCTCGGGCGACGGTGAGCTGTCGGTCCGTACCGAGAAGCTGTCGAACGACGAGGCCGCCGAGGTCACCGCCGCGGTGGCCGAGCTGGGCGGCGGCGCGGAGAAGGTCCGCGACGAGATGATCGGCCCGAGCCTGGGCGAGGAGCTGCGCACCGGCGCACTCATCGCGCTGGGTGTCGCCCTGGCCGCGCAACTGGTCTATCTCGCCGTACGGTTCCGCTGGACCTACGCGGGCTCCGCGGTGGCGGCGCTGGTGCACGACGCGGTCATCCTCGTCGGTGTCTTCGCCTGGCTGGGCAAGCCCATCGACGGGGTCTTCCTCGCCGCCCTGCTCACGGTCATCGGCTACTCCGTCAACGACTCCGTGGTCCTGTACGACCGCGTCCGCGAAGTCGTTGCCCGGGAGCGTACGAAGCCGTTCCGGGCCGCCGCGAACGGCGCGATCCTGCAGACCGTGCCGCGCACCGTGAACACCGGCATGGGGGCGGTCTTCATCCTCGCCGCGCTGGCGCTGCTGGGCGGCGGCGCCCTCACGGACTTCGCGCTCGCGCTCCTGATCGGCATCGCCGCGGGCACGTACTCCTCGGTCTTCACCGCCACCCCGCTGGCCATCGAGCTGCACGGCCTGCGGCGCGGCAGCGCGTGGCGGCGGCATCGCTGAGGACGGACGGCCACCGGCGGCCGGGCCGCTGGTCAACGGCCATGTGACATTGTACTGTTCCCCCGCGGGCCCGCGCCGCCGCGGCCCGCCCGCCGCCGCGACGATCCACCCGGAGGAGCCCATGACCTCTGCCCCGCAGGACCGGTCCCGCCCCTGGCGCGGCCTCATGGTCGCCACCGCGCTCCCGCTGCGCCCCGACCTCAGCGTCGACTTCGACGCGTACGCCGCCCACGTCCGCCGGCTCCTCGACGCCGGCTGCGACGGGGTCGTGGTCAACGGCTCCCTCGGCGAGTACCAGACCCTCACCGACGACGAGCGCACCCGCCTGGTGCACACGGCCGTGGCGGCGGCGGGCGACGGCGACCGGGTCATGGCGGGCGCGGCGGCGTACGGCAGCGCCGAGGCCCGCCGCTGGGCCGAGCGGGCGGCCGAGGCGGGGGCCGGCTCCGTCCTGCTGCTGCCGCCCACCGCCTACCGGGCGGACGAGGCGGCCGTGCGCGCGCACTACGCCGAGGTGGCCCGGGCCGGCCTGCCGGTGGTGGCGTACAACAACCCGTACGACACCCGCACCGACCTCACCCCCGCGCTGCTGGCCGCCCTGCACGGGGAGGAGAGCATCGTCGCCGTCAAGGAGTTCACCGGCGACGTCCGGCGCGCGTACGAGATCGCCGAACTGGCGCCCGGTCTCGACCTGCTGACCGGCGCGGACGACGTGCTGCTGGAACTGGCCGTCGCCGGCGCCGCCGGCTGGATCGCCGGGTTCCCCAACGCGCTGCCCGCCGCCTGCGCCACCCTCTACCGCGCCGCCACCGCCGGCGACCTGGCGGCGGCCAAGCCGCTCTACCGGGCGCTGCACCCCCTGCTGCGCTGGGACTCCAGGCCCCAGTTCGTGCAGGCGATCAAGCTGTCCATGGACGTCGCCGGGCTGCCCGGCGGGCCCTGCCGCCCGCCGCGCTCGCCGCTGCCGGACGACCAGGCGGCGACCGTACGGGCCGCCACCGAGAAGCTGCTCGCCGAGGGCCTGCGCTGACCCGCGTCCCCTCCGCCCCGGTTCCCGGCCGCCGGGGCGGGCAGGCGGGCGCGATACGATCCAAAAATGTCACATCGCACCGCGGGCCCCCGCCGCCCGCGGAGGGAGCGCCATGGCTGAGGCGAAGCGCGGCAGGCTCATCTCGGTGCAGAAGCACCTGCGCGACCAGGTCGCCAACGCGCTGCGCGCCGCGCTCATCGCGGGCGAGCTGCGGCCCGGCGCCATCTACTCCGCGCCCGCCCTGGCCGCGGAGTTCGGCGTCTCGGCCACGCCCGTGCGCGAGGCCATGCTCGACCTCGCCCGCGAGGGCCTGGTGGAAGCCGTGCGCAACAAGGGCTTCCGCATCACCGAGATGACCGAGACCGACCTCGACAACTACACCGAGATCCGCGAGCTGATCGAGATCCCCACCGTCGGCCGGGTGACCGGACTGGCCACCGCGGAGCAGCTGGAGTCGCTCCGTCCGCTCGCCGAGGACATCGTCCGGGCCACCCGCGACCACGACCTCATCGGCTACCTGGAGGCCGACCGCCGCTTCCACCTCGGCCTGCTCGCGCTCGCCGGCAACGACCACCTGGTCACCGTCGTCGCCGAACTGCGCGACCGCTCCCGGCTGTACGGCCTGACCGACCTCGACCGCGCCGGCGCGCTCGCCGACTCCGCGGAGGAGCACCTCACCCTCCTCGACCTGATGATCGCCGGCGACGCCGCGGCGGCCCAGGAGCTGATGGCCCGCCACCTCGGGCACGTCCGCACCCTGTGGGCGGCCGGCCGCCGCGAGGGCTAGGGGCTGTCCCGCCCGTATCGGCCTGGCGCGGCCTTCCCGGCCGACTGCTCGGGGACGATCGTTTGGGCGACGTCAAGGCTGCGCACCAGGCTCGCTGTGCAGAATCGACAGGAGTGGCCGGACCTTTCTCCCCGCCCCCCGTCGGGGTGCATCGGTCGGCGCCACGAGCGTCGGTCCCGGCGCCGCTTCCCTCTCCGGTTGGCGGCGCCGGGACCGACCGGTCGGGGGCACGCGTCGGCGTCGCCCGGGCCCCGGCGGTCGCCGGGGCCCGGGCGACGGGAGGCCCGGATCAGGTGGGGTCCGGAGGAAGCCGCAGCGTCGGGGAGCCACAGCCCAGGCGTCGCGCCTCGGCCTCCACGTACCGCGGGAGGAGCTCGCGGACCTGGTTCGCGTGGTCGTCGGAGCCCTCGGCCCGGACGAGGAAGACGACCCGGCCCGTCTGGCACGTGGCTCCGAACACGCCGGCGTACTCGTCGAGGCTCCCGTAGTCCGCGCCGCCGTCGATCCGTGCGCCGCCGTGCCGCAGCTCGTCTCTGTAGATCCGGGCCAGCCGGGGGTCCTCGACCGTCGTCAGCCGGAGGTCGCGCTCGTGGTCGAGCTGGTACTGGTCGCAGGTGCGTACGGGGCCGTGCCCCGGTGTGACCAGGAACCGGGAGTCGTCGTCCCGCCGGCCCGGCGGCGCCCGCAGGCCGTCGACGCCGCAGAAGGCGCCGGACTCGTGGTCCGTGTACCGCGGCGGCCGCGGCATGCCGGCCACCGGGTCGGCGATGGTACCGCCGCAGCCGAGGTCGGAGCCGACGGCGTTGACCAGGTCGACGACGATACGTGCCAGGGCGTCGCGCCTGCCGGTGTCCACCTTCCCGCCCCGACTCAGGAACGGCCCGCTCACGTCGACGACGGTCGGTCCCTCGACCCGGGGCGGGCCCAGGCAGCCGTCCGGGATGGCCAGCCAGGCCCGTTCGTCGGAGGCCATGCCCAGCAGGCCGCCGCCCAGCGGCGACATGCGACCGCTCAGAAACTCTTCGGCCCACTTCCCGGACGCGCCGTTGCGGTCGCCGCCGAGTTCGTGCAGGCGCGCCGTGAACAGCGTCTCCGTCATCCTCTCGCCATCGTGGGAGAGCCGGCAGACGGCCTGGCGCCCGTCGCCGGGCGTGCGCCCGCCGACCGGGGGGAGTTCGGCGGCGTCGAGTTCGTCCGGGTCGTCGATGATCGGGGACAGCGAGTCCCGCTCCAGCGCGTCCCAGCACACCCGGTCCTCGGCGAACGGCCCGGCGCCGGCCTGCCAGGCGACGGCGGTGCCGGCGAGCACGGCCCCGGCGACCGCGGCGGCCAGCGCGGGGCGCAGGCGGCCGCGCAGCAGGCGGCGGAGGTGCCGCCGGCGGCGGGGCGGTGCGGCGGCCGGTGTCGCCACCCCGGCCTCGTCGTCCGTGGGGGGCCCGGCCCCGGTGTCCGGCTCCGGCCGTGGTGCGTCGGTCATCGGCCGGTCCTCCCCGGGGCGAGCGGAGCGCAACCCAGGCGCTGCGTCACGGCGTCGGTGAAGGCGGTGAAGTAGTCCGGCCGGGCCCCGGTCCCGGCGTCGGTCTCCGTGAGCATCAGGAACGTGGTGGGGCGGCCGGCGCACTCGGCCCGGACCAGCGCGTGGCCGGTGGTGAACGCACCGGTACCCCGCCAGCCGCGGGCCGGGGCGCCGGCACCGGCCGCGTCCCCGGCGAGTGCCGCCAGCCGGGGCTCGGCGATCATCGCCAGACCGAGGTGCAGCCGCTCCTTGCGCCGGGGCTTGCCGGTGAAGCGGGGCGGGTCCGTCACCGAGCAGGTCTGAAGCTGCCGGGTGACCGTCCCCACCTGCGGCCGGAGCCGTCGCAGCAGAGCCTCCGAGCCCTGGATGCCCAGGCCCGGGATCCCGCAGGTTCTCTCGTGGGGGCCGCTCTCGTCGCCGGGTGGCAGCGTGAGCACCGGGGAGGTGGTGCGCAGCGGCTCCCCGTCGGCGCAGCCGGCCAGTTCCATGCCGCGGTTGGCGGCGGCCGTCAGCAGGACGGCGGCCTCACGGGTGCCGCCCAGATCCAGCGAGTGCGGTGTCCCGTAATCCTGCTCCCGCCCGTCGGTGCCCTCCATCCTGACGGCGGTCGGCCGGCCGTCGGCGGTGTCGCACCGCTCGGGCAGCACGAGCAGGCCGTTGCCCGCGTCGACCACGCCGGGAAGCCCGTCGGGCAGCGGTACGGCGTCGGGGAACAGGGCGTCGCCCAGCCACTCCATCCGCTCCGCCGGGTCCTCGGGCGCGGGACCGTACGTGACCTTCAGCGTCTGCTCCACCGAGGCGATGGTGCGGACGACCGTGCAGGTGCCGCGCGGCCGCTCGGGTGTCGGCGGGTCGTCGGTGCCGCTGCGGCTGCCGTGGCCGCTGAAGAAGCCGCCTTCACCGCGGTCCTGCCAGGCACCCCAGCAGTGGCGCGGGTCCTCGAAGGGCCCGGCGCCGGCGGCCCAGGCGCCGAGCCCGCCGCCGAGCACGGCGACGGCGACGCCGACGGCGATCAGCATCCTGCGCGCCCGCGCGAGGCGGAGCAGCCGGCCACGGTGTTCTGCTGCTCCGGCCCCGCCGGGCAGCCCGGCCCCTGGTGGCATCTGTGCCCTTCCCGACGTTGTCCGACTGTCCTGTCCCACCCGCGTCCCGGATGATGTGAGGCGGTGCGGACGACTGCCCCGCACCTCGGGCACGTCGTCCGCTCCGCGACCACCGCAATCGCCCGGGAACATCGAGCGGATCGGGTGGCCGCGACGACTCTGTCCGACGGCCCTCCTGCGAAACCTTGACGGAAACCAAACGGCGGACGTGGCCGGACAGCGGTCGTGCGAGCGGCCCGTCGTCGGCGTCGGCGAGCGGCGCCGGAACCTCGTAGGGTCGACCGCCATGTGGTCACGCATACCCGGCGCGCGCCGGGCCGGCGCTGCTGCGGCCGCGCTGCTGGTCGCCTCCTGCACCGGCGCCGGCGGCGACGGCGCCCCGCCGTCCTCCTCCTCCGCGCCCGCGTCCGGCACGCTGGCCGTGGCCGGGCAGGGGGCCCGGCCCGCCGCCGGTGAACCCGCGCGGCAGCCGCGGCCCGGCGACCTCAACGGCGACGGCTACGACGACGCCGCGGTCGCCGTCGGCCCGGACCGCATCGCCGTCGTCTACGGCTCCGCGCACGGGCTCGACCCGCGCACCCGGAGCACGCTGCGGGCCGAGCTGCCCGGGCAGCGGGTGACCGGCGTGCCGTGGGCGCGGTTCGCGCGCGGCGACCTCGACGGGGACGGCTTCACCGACCTCTTGGTCACGCTGGAGACCGGGCAGCAGTACGCGCTGTGGGGCGGCCCGCGCGGCGTGACCAGGCCGACGCGGCTGCCCGGCGGGACGGCAGTCGTGGTGGGCCGGGAGACCCTCGACTGGGAGGCGGGCCGCGTGGGCGACTTCGACGGCGACGGCGCCGCGGATGTCTACCGGCTCGCCGCGTACGACGGCACCGGTACGCCGTCGGGGGGCACCGTCTCGTACGGGCCCTTCGACCGCGGGGGGAGACCCGCCCGCACGCAGCGGCTCGACGGGAAGCGGCCCGCGGACTCCGCCCCGTACAAGGCGGTCGCCGGCGACTACGACGGCGACGGGCGCGACGAGCTGACGGTGTGGTTCCGGTGGACCGACCCCGACAGCGAGGGCGACGGCGACACCACCGTCCTGGCCGTGCACCACTTCCACGGCGGGCCACGCGGGCTCTCCTTGACGCAGCGCTCCAGGACCGGCGAGGGGTACGCGGGGGTGCCCGCCGACGCCGACGGCGACGGGGACGACGAGCTCGTCAGCGCCGCCATGAACGGCTCCGAGCGGACACTGACCCTCTCCGTGAACCAGGATCCCGGCACCGGGGCGCCCTCGACCAGGACGATCCCGGGCGTCGAGGTCGGCGACGCGGAGGGCCGCGCGGTCGGCGACGTCACCGGCGACGGCAGGCCTGACCTCGTCGTCGCCTCGCCGCACGCCGACACCCAGCAGGGGCTGGTCTATCTCGTCCCCGACGTCGCCCGCGCCCCCGCGGCCCGCCCCCAGTCCGTCGGCCTGGACACCCCCGGCATCCACGGCGCGTCCGAGCGGCGCCGCTCCCGCGTCCGCTTCCAGTCCCGCCCGCCGCTGCTCGACGCGGACGGCGACGGCCACCTGGACGTCGTCGCCCAGACCGAGCGCGGGCGCGGCCTGCGCGGCCTGTGGCTGCTGCCCGGCTCCGGCACCGGGCTGGACGCCACGGGCTCGCGATTCATCTCCGCGCGGGAGCTGGGCCTGCCGGCGGCGGACCGCTGACCCGGGCCGTCAGGGGCGCGTGCGGAGGCAGCCGGGGTGGACCGGCGGCCCGGCGGCGAAGTCTCCCGCCCTGTACGTCCGGTGAGCAGCCCTGATGTCTGCGCCCCCCGCGTCACCCCGGCGAGGTGGGACGGCCCCGCCGAGGTCCAGGACGGGCCTCCGATCCTCCGGCTCCGCCTCCCAGGCGATGCGCGCTGCCTGAAGGCGCCCGGTGACCCCGAGCCTGGCGTACGCGTTCCGCAGGTGGGCTTTCACCGTCACCCGTGCGACGCCGAGTTGCACGGCGATGTCCCGGCTGTCCAGTCCCTGTGCCGCCAGCCTCAGCACCTCGCCTTCCCGGCGGCTGAGCGCCGCCAGCCTTCTCCTCGCCGCGTCCTGCTGGAGCCCGGCGCGGACGGGTTCGACGTAGGCGGCCACCACCGCCGTCGCGAAGACCGGGTCCAGCGCCACCGCGCCGCGCGACGCCGCGTGCACCGCCCAGGGCAGGTGCTCCGCGGCGCTTCCGGAGCGGAGGACCCCCCTGGCGCCGGAGGCGAGCAGGCTTCGTACGTCATCGGCCGTGCCCTGCGCGAGCACGGTCACGACGGCCGGCCGCCGCGTCACCACGGCGGCCGTACGCCGCAGCGAGCACAGCGCGGCTCTCGCGGTGGCGCTGCAGACGACCAGCACGTCCACCCGGGTGTGCCGCACCAGCAGGGTCTCCTCGCCGGCCCCTCTCTCGGCGACGGCGCAGATCCCCCGGTCGTCCGCCAGCATGGCGCGGACCCCCCTGGCCTCCAACTGGCGATCGGTGACGATGCCGACACGTATCACTGGCCCCCCAGGTTCCGCGGTGTCCGCCGGTACGGACGCGAACGGCTGCCCGCATGCGCCCGGACCGGGTTCGAGGATCGCCCACCCGTCTTGACAGGAACTCACTGGAACCGACGGGGCGGAGGGCAGCCGTCCATCGTCCCCGGGGCGGAACGTGCCGAAAATTCGGTCCGCCGGGCGAACCCCGCGGTCCGGGCGGGCCGCGGAGGATTCTTCCGACAGACCGCAGGACACGGTGAGAGAAGAGGACGGATGCGGAGCACATCTCGAAGTTCGGCCCGGACAGGGGACGGGGCAGACCGGACGGGACGCGGGCGGCTGCTGCGCCTGCTCGCGCTCGTCGGCGTCGTCCCGGTCCTCCTGGCCGGTGCGCTCACGCCCGCCACGGCGGACAGCGGCGGGAGCGCCGGCACGGGAACGGACACAGGGCTGCGCCTGGCCCCGGAAACGGGCGGGGTGCTCGCCGAATACGACGGCAGGACGATCGACCTGTCGCTGGGCTGGGACGGCGCGGAGACCTGCGTGGAGCAGGACGACGGCGGGTTCGTCTGCTACGACGACGACAACGCCCACCGCGCCGCGCAGGGGCTGGAACCGCGGGACGAGGCCGGGCCGCTGGCCGGGGCGGCCTCCTGCGGCAACGGGTACTTCTGCCTGTGGGACAACCAGTACTTCCAGGGCAGGAAGGTGCAGTTCCTGAGGGCCAAGACCTTCTACCTCGACCGCCTCGGCTTCCGCAACCAGGCGAACAGCATGTACAACAACCGGCGGCTGCACTGGGCCACGTACATGTTCGACGTCGACTGCGGCTGCGCCATGATCCCCTACGGCACGGTCGCCACCCCGGTAATGTCGCACATGACGTACCGGCCCTCCGGCACGTGGAACAACAAGATCGACAAGATCCGTCTGCACAACGACGACTTCCCGCCCCCGAGCGGGTTCCCCGGCGGCGGATGGGTCCCCCCGCCGCGGCCTCGCCTGGACGCGCAGGAGGACGCGCGGGAGGACTCGCGGGGGGCGCTCGCCGAGTACGAGGGCAGGACGATCGACCTCTCGCTGGGCTGGGAGGGTGCCGATACCTGCGTGGAGCAGGACGACGGCGGGTTCGTCTGCCACGACGACGACAACGCCGGGGGTGCCGCGGCGGGAACGGAACGGGCCGCGTCGCCGCAGGAGGCGGGCACGTTCGGCGTCGGCGAGTGCGCGAAGGGCTACTTCTGCCTCTGGGACGCCTCGGACTTCGGCGGGAGGAAGGTGCAGTTCAAGAAGGCGGGCCATCACGACCTGCGGGACGTCGGCTTCCGCAACCGGGCAAACGCCCTCTACAACGCCCGCAGCTCCGACACGTACTTCGACGACGGTGGCGAGGGGATCGGCATCGAGGCCCGGTTCGCCACCCCCGCCCTCAGCAGGGTTCCGCACTTCGACGCCGACCGGACCTGGAACAACAAGATCGACTCGGTGGACCTGCTTCCCCAGTGATCCACCGGTGAGAGGTTTCCCGGCCCCGGGCCGGTACGGCGGATGGCCCGCCGTACCGGCCCGGCGGCCGTCGGGACCGCGTCCCGGAGGGCGAGGCGGGCGGACGGCCGCCGCGTGCGGGGTTTCTCAGCCCGCCGAGCCCGGCGGTACCGGCAGCGCCTCGATCCGCACCAGCCGGGCCCGGAGCTGTTCCGCCCCCGGGTGCCGCAACTCGTCGAAGATGCGCAGGGCGCGCTGCCAGGCGTCGCGCGCCGCTGCGGGCTCTCCCGCGCTGCGGTGGGTGTCGCCGAGGCGCGCCAGTGTGGTGGCCGCCGTCAGGCGGTCGGCCGCCGCAGGCGACTGGAGCAGCCGCAGCGCCCGCTGGTAGTAGTCGGTCGCCCGCTGCCAGTCCCCCATGTGGTGGTAGGCCAGCCCCAGGCTGTCCAGGGTCAGGGCGGCGCCGTAGCGGTCGTCGCACCCCTTCTGGAGCGCGAGTGCCTCGCGGAGGTAGGCGAGCGCCTGCCCGTGGTCGCCGCGCAGGACGTGGCGCCAGCCGACGGAGTTGAGCGCGCGGGCCACCCCGGACGGATTCCCGGCGGCGCGTTCGAGTTCGAGCACGCGCAGCGAGTGACGCAGCGCCTCGTCGTATGCGCCGTGCAGTTCGTGGAGGTAGGCGCAGTAGTTGTGAACACGGGCCCGGCCGCGCGTGTCCTTGTTCTCCTCGAACAGCACGAGGGCCTGCTTCAGATGGTGGTGGGCCTGCTCGAAGCGCTCGGACCGAATGCACGAGCGGGCGAGGTCCGCAAGGCCGCGTGCCTCCTCCACGGGGTCGCCCAGGCGCGCGGCCGCCTGCGTCGCGGAGTCCAGGAGTTCCGTCTGTTCGTGCCAGTGGCCCTGGCGGTCGAGGTAGGTGCACAGCCGTCGGCTCAGCTGGACCGCGTAGGCGTCGAGGCCGCTCCGTGCGGCGAGTCCCACCGCCGCGGCCAGCGCGCGGCGTTCGGCGGTGAACCACTCCACCGCCCGGGCCGCGTCGGTGAAGCGTTCGGGCGTCGTCGCGGGCAGCGGCGGACCGGGCGTCTCCATGTAGAGGTGGATGCCGGTCGCCAGGCAGGCGGTGTGGGCGGAGTGGAGGTAGTAGTCCAGGATCCGGGTCAGGGCGGCGTGCCGCGCCGGCGCGGAGTCGTGGTGGCCGGCCAGCTCCGCCGCGTAGGTGCGGAGCAGGTCGTGGCTGCTGAAGCGGCCCGGCGCGTGCTCGGAGAGCAGGCTGGCCCGGGTCAGCTCGGCGAGCAGCGCCCGGGTGCGCGGGCGCGGCAGCCCGGCCAGGTGGGCCGCCGCGCCGAGGCCGAGGTCGGGGCCCGCGTGCAGGCCGGTCAGCCGGAAGACGCGCGCCGCCTCGGGGCTGAGGGCGTGGTAGGACCAGGAGAAGACCGCGCGGATGTCGGTGGCGGCGTCCCCGCCGTACAGCGCCGGCAGCCCGTCCTCGTCACACAGCTCCGCCGTCAGCGCGCGCAGGGGAAAGCCGGGGCGGGCCGCGGCGTGGGCGGCGACGACGGCCAGGGCCAGCGGCAGGCCCGCGCAGCGCGCGACGATCTCGTCGACCGCGCCCGGATCGTCGTCCAGGCGGTCCGGGCCGAGCCGGTGCACGAGCAACTGCCGCGCCTCGCCGGGCCCGAACAGTTGCAGACCGAGCTGCGTCGCGCCTGCGGTGAGGAGGCCGGGGAGTTGGTGACGGCTGGTCACCAGGGTCAGACACCCCGGGGCGGCGGGCAGCAGCGGCCGTATCTGCTCCAGGTCGCGGGCGTTGTCCAGCACCATCAGCACCCGCTGGTCCGCCAGCAGACTGCGGAAGAGGGCGGAGAGCCCGTCCGTGCCCGAGGGGAACTGCTCCTCGCGCACCCCGAACGCCTCCAGGAAGCCGCGCAGCGCCTGATCCGGCTCCACCGCCGTGCCCGAGGGGTCGAAGCCGCGCAGGTTCACGTACAGCTGGCCGTCCGGGAAGCGGCCGGCCGCCCCGTGGGCCCAGTGCACCGCCAGGGTGGTCTTGCCGATCCCGGCGGTCCCCACCACGACGCAGGTCGACGCCGTCTCCGTGGCGGCGTTCGACAGCGAGTCGAGGCAGCCCATCTCCTCGTCCCGCCCGGCGAAGCCGGTCACGTCCGGTGGCAGTTGGGCCGGTCGCACAGCGGGCCGGTCCACGGTGCCGACGGCGGCCCTAAGCGGCTGCGACCGAGGCGCGTCGTGCCGGTCCAGCTCCGGATCGCGGCGCAGAATGCGCAGATGCAGCTCGCGCAGGACGGAGCCGGGCTCCTCGCCGAGCTCCTCCCGGAGACGGCGCCGGATCGCCTCGTACGCGGCGAGGGCATCGGCCTGGCGGCCGGCACTGGACAGGGCGCGCATGAGGAGGGCCGTCAAGGGCTCGGCCAGGGGGTGTTCGACGACGGCGCCGGACAGCTCCTCGACCACCTCGGCCCGCCGGCCCGTCTCCAGCTCGGCGCCGAAGCGTTCGGTGAGCAGGGTGACGCGTTCCTGTACCAGCCCGGCCCGGGTCCGGGCCGCCCAGTCGCCGGGCACACCGGTCAGCGGGGTGCCCCGCCACAGCCCGGTCGCCTCGCGCAGCAGTTCCACGGCCGGGTGCCCGCCCTCGTCCCGTGCCCGGCGGGCCAGGGCCCGGCCACGGTGCAGGTCCACCTGGTCGGCCGGGATGTCCAGCAGGTATCCGCCGTCGGCGCGACGCACGGCGGTGGGCGCACCGGCCTGGCGGAAGACACGGCGGAGGCGGGAGACGTAGGTGTAGACGACGTCGCGGACGTGGTGCGGCGCCCGTCGGTCCCAGACGCGGTCGACGAGGGAATCCATGGTCACCGTGCGGCCCGGCGACATCGCCAGCACGGCCAGCAGGCAACGTTGCTGCGGTGCGCCGAGGCCGATGCCGTCACCTGCCTCGCCCCGCAGCTCAACAGAACCCAGCAGTCGCAGATCGACCATGCCCGGTGCAGCCCCCCTCGACACGCGCTTGGACTTCATCGACGTCTCGTGCGGCATCCGCAGGCGGAGCCGGGCCGCGCAGACGTCCACGCGGCGTCGTTCGTGCGATGCCGCTCAGCCGTCTCGCGCCGCCGTGTGCGGCCCGGCAGCACGGCACCGGCACAGGGACGTCGGCCGGCTGTCCCGAAGCTGCCGACGGCGAACTGCTGTGGTGCTCTCCACGTTGGGCGTCCTCGACGAACAATGGCCGCCCGTATGCGGTCGTGTGAACCGTCAAAGTAAGCCGAACGGCCGCGCATCTGGAAACGGTTGTTGTCCATACATGGCATCGACACCGTCGATGTCTTACCGGGGGGACCGCCGGGTGCGGCGTGCCCGCGGCGGCTCCTGCAACTCCGCCGCCAGGCCGGCGAGCCGGCCGCGGAGCCAGCGGTGTGCCGGGTCCTCGGTGTGCCGCGGTGTCCAGTACATCGCCTGGACGATCGGGTGCAGCGGTGCCGGTGGTTCCAGCACGCGCAACCTGGTCGGATCTCCGACGCTCCGGGCCACCCGCTCGGGGACCAGGCTGACCAGACGAGTCCCGGTGAGCAGGAACGGCACCAACACGATGCACTGCGCCCGTACCTCGACCCGGCGGGGAATGCCCAGTTCGTCCAGTTCCCTTTCGGCCAGGGTCTGCCAGGGGGCGACGCCGTAGGAGAGATAGCGCAACCGGCTGAACTCGGCGGGCGACACCTCGTCGCCGACATCCGGGTTGGCCCGGTCGCAGGCCAGCACGAAACGGTCGGTGAACAGCGGGCGGTGCGGAAACACGGGCTGTCCGACGATCGCGGCGGGGGCGACGAGCAGGTCGGCGTGGCCGCGTCGCAGTTGGTCGGCGAAGTCCGGCTGGAGCGGCAGCACGGTGACCTGGACGTGCGGCGCCTCGGTGGCCAGGCAGGTGAACAGCGGCTGCAAGAGCATGTACAGCACGTAGTCGCTGGCGATGATCCGGAACGTCCGCCGGCCGGTGGCCGGGTCGAAGGTCTCCGCGGTGCCCATGACGGCCTCGGTCGCCGAGATCGCGTCGTGGACCGGGCGCACCAGCGACTCCGCGAGCGGAGTCGGCACCATCCGACGGCCCACCTTGACCAGCAGCGGGTCGTTGAAGTGCCGGCGCAGACGGGCCAGGGACGCGCTCATGGCGGGCTGGCCGACGGACAGGCGCTCGGCGGCCCGCGTGACGTTGCACTCGCTGAGCAGGGCGTCGAGGGCGAGAAGCAAGTTCAGGTCGACCCCGGCAAGGGACACGGTGACCAGCTCCTGTCGACGGCAACGATGTCCTCCAACAGAACAATCGTTCCTCATGCCGCCTTCGCGTCCGGACGCCGGGCCGCGCACCCCGGGGGAGCGGTGCGGTGGGCGCGTTCGCGCTCTGCGTGCGGCGCCGCCCGCCGGTGCGGTGCTGCCGACTGAAGGGCGACGGCGTCCCTCACGCGGTGGTCGGCATCGTGCACCGGCACAACCTCGCACTCACCGGGTGACGGCGACGGGCTTCACCTCCGAGGGGCCGGCGGCGTGTGGCGGGGCCACGGCCTGCCCGTGCGGTCGACTGCGGCGGCCCGCAGCAGCTCCAGCAGATGACGGCCCGGGTACGTGCCGAACACGGGAAACCTCCACCGGTAATAGCAGGACCAGTAGCTCACCACCCGGCGCTCGGTCCTCGCGAAGAACCACGGATTCCGCGCGATGAAGTCTCCGTACGCCAGCCGCTGGGCAGGCCGCTTGGAGGGCAGGCCGGCAAGGCCGTGCCGGATGCACTCCAAGATCTCCAAGACGTACTCGCCGGCCAACTGCACCACGAACGGCACCACCCACGGTTCGTCGGAACCGGCGATGCGTTCGACGTGACGCTGGCGGACCAGCCCGTCGCTGTGCCGTGAGTACAGGCAGTGCAGGATCGTCTGCCGCACTGCCGTCAGCGTGCGCACCACGTCGACGGGCGGCTCATCCTGATAGATCCGGTACGGAATGGCGACGGCCTGGCCGCCCACCTCCACCGAGAACGGTGACACGGGGGCGATCCGGGCCGTCGGCATGACCGCCGAGACCGCGCGAACGTCTTTGGCAAGCTGGTGCGGGAACGCCGCAACCAGGTCCTCGACGATCGCCAGGGGCCCAGGCTGCTGCATGGGGGAAGCATAGGGCGGGTCCGCTCGCGCCCGCCCGGGGCCGGGCTGTCGTCATCGATCACCCAGGACTCGATCACTCAGGTGCCGTCCGCGGGTGCTCCGGGGCGGTCCGCGAGCTTGAGCCAGACGACACCGGCGATGATCACGGCGAGCCAGAAAGCCCGGACCGGGGTGAGGGTCTCGTCGAAGAAGACCGGGCCGAGCAGCGCGGCTCCGACGGCGCCGATCCCGGCCCAGACGGCGTAGCCGACGCCCACGTCGATCGTGCGCAGGGCGACGCTCAGGGCGTAGAGCGTCAGCAGGAAGAAGACGACGGCGACAAGGGACCAGGAGAGCACGGTGAAGCCCTCGCTGCCGCCCACAGAGAGGGCGTAGCCGACCTCGAAGGCGCCGGCGAGGAGGAGGACGGGCCACGCCCGGGCCCGCTCGCTGCGGGCGGTCACGCGGCACCGCTGAGCTGGAGGCCGACGACGCCGGCGATGACGACGGCGATGCCGGCGCACGTGCGCCGGTCGGGGCGCTGGCCGAGGTGGAGGGCGCCGAGGACGACGATCCCGACGCCGGCCGCGGAGGTCCACAGCGCGTAGCCGACGCCGACGTCGAAGGTCAGCAGCGCCCGGCTGAGCAGGTAGGTGGCGGCGCCGCCGCTGAGCAGGGTGGCGGTGGTCCAGCCGGGCCGGGTGAACCCCCGGGCCCGGCCGGCGGAGACGGCGACGGCGATCTCGAAGACCACGGCGGTGCCGAGATAGAGCCAGTGCACGGCGGGTGTCCTTTCGTCCGTTGGCTGCGGTCCCGGGAGCGTGACAGTTCACACCGGTGTCAACTGCAAGAATGGAGACCCGGCGGACAGTGCGAGGAGGGCCCATGCGCATCGGCGAGCTGGCGGCGGCGACCGGCGTCAGTACCCGGTCCCTGCGGTACTACGAGGAGCAGGGGCTCATCCGCTCCCGGCGCACCCCCGGCGGGTGGCGCGACTTCGACGGCTCCATGACCGAGCGGGTCGTCATGATCCAGCACCTGTACGCCGCCGGCCTCGGCAGCACCACCGTCCACGAGGTGCTCCCCTGCCTGGAGGCGCCGCCCGAGGAGCGCACCGGCGTCATGGAGCAGCTGCTCGCGCAGGAGATCGAGCGGCTCCGGGCCAAGCGTCGCGACATCGACCGCGAGCTGGACACCTTGCAGGCCCTCCGCGCCGAGACGGCCCTGTCCGGTGGCGGGCGGCGGGGCACGGTGCGGCACGGCCGCTCCTAGCGGCGGCGCCGCCCGCGCGGTCCCGCCGCCTCAACCCGCCGGGCTCCCCTCCGCTCCTCGGCGGCGTCCGGGCGCACGGCCGCGCGCCCGACGTCGGCCGCGCGCCGTCCCCGGTGATCATCAGGTCGTCCTCGCCGCGCACCCCGGCGCCGCGCAGCTCCGGCGGCCGAGAGCCCGGCGTACCGGGCGCGGGCGGTCGGCGAACCCCGACCCGGACGTCCCCCGCGGCGGCCCCGGCGTCTACGATCTCGTCCACACCCGCACCGGCCCGGCCGGCGCCTCTCGGCTGCGCGGGTGGTGTACGCCCTGGGGAGGAGACGGCCCCGGCATGACGGTCCATCGGGTGGACGGCCGGGGGCGGCGCACCCCGTAACGTGTGCTCATGGATGTCGAGCGTGGCGATCAGGGGGATGGGACGATGGAGAAGGCCGACACCGACGCTCCGGTGGCGAAGCTGGACGAGCCCCAGGAGGAGGCGGCGCCGGAGCACCAGGCGTGGGGGTCGAGGGCACCGCACTTCATCCAGCGCTCGCGCGCGCTCCACCTGAGCTGGCAGGTCGGCGTCTTCATCGTGGGCCTGGCCATCGTCATCGGCGGCATCATCCTCCTCCCGCTGCCCGGCCCCGGCTGGCTGGTGATCTTCGCGGGCATGGCCGTGTGGGCGACGGAGTTCGTGTGGGCGCAGATAGTCCTGCGCTGGACGAAGCGGAAGGTCACCGAGGCCGCGCAGCGCGCGCTCGACCCGAAGGTCCGCCGGCGCAACGCCATCCTCACCGCCGTCGGCCTGGTGATCTGCGGGGTGCTCCTCGCCGTGTACCTGTACAAGTTCGGCCTGGAGATGCCCTGGAACGTCTGACGGCTCCGCATGACGGCTGCGGGCCCGGTTGCCCGAGACGCGCGGTCCCGTCTCGTACGGGGTCCCCGTCCCGCGCGTCTCGCCCCGGCCCCGGCGGGCGGCCCCGCGCTGCCCGCCGGGGCCGGTTCTGCGTGCGGGCGCGCTCCCGCGCCGACCGCCCGACCCGCTACCCCGCGTCGTCCTCCGCGACCGTCTCCAGGATCGCGTCGCCGTACTTCGCCAGCTTGTTCTCGCCGACCCCGCTGACCGACCCCAGCGCGCCGAGCGACCCCGGGCGCTCGGTGGCGATCTGCCGCAGCGTCGCGTCGTGGAAGATCACGTACGCGGGCACGCCCTGCTCCTTCGCCGTCGCGGCACGCCACGCGCGCAGCCGCTCGAACAGCGACGCCGCCTCCGCGGGCAGGTCGACGGCCTCGGCCCGCTGCGACCCGGAGCCCTTCGCCTTCGCCGCCTTCGCCGCCCGCTTGGGCTCGGTGCGCAGCGGCACCTTGCGGCCCCGGTACAGCACGTCGTCGGCGTCCTCGGTGAGCACCAGCGTGCCGTAGTCGCCCTCGACCGCCAGCAGCCCCTTGGCGAGCAACTGCCGTACGACGCCCCGCCACTCGTGCTCCGCGAGGTCGTCGCCGACGCCGAAGACGGACAGGGTGTCGTGGTCGTGCTGGATGACCTTGGCCGTCTTGCGGCCCATCAGGATGTCGACGATCTGGCCGGCGCCGAACTTCTGCCGCCGCTCGCGGCGCAGCCGCACCACCGTCGACAGCAGCTTCTGCGCGGCGACCGTGCCGTCCCACGACTCCGGCGGGGTCAGGCACGTGTCGCAGTTGCCGCAGGGGGACCCGCTCTGGCCGAAGTACGCGAGGAGCTGCGAACGCCGGCAGTCGACGCTCTCGCAGAGCGCCAGCATCGCGTCGAGGTGCGCGCTCGCCCGCCGCCGGTGCGCGTCGTCGCCCTCGGAGCCGTCGATGAGCTTGCGCTGCTGCACCACGTCCTGCAGCCCGTACGCCAGCCACGCCGTTGACGGCAGGCCGTCGCGGCCGGCGCGGCCGGTCTCCTGGTAGTAGCCCTCGACGGACTTCGGCAGGTCCAGATGCGCGACGTAGCGCACGTCGGGCTTGTCGATGCCCATGCCGAACGCGATCGTCGCGACGATCGCCACGCCGTCCTCGCGCAGGAACCGCGACTGGTGCGCGGCGCGGGTCGCCGCCGGCAGGCCGGCGTGGTACGGCAGCGCCTCGATCCCGTTCCGTACGAGGAACTCCGCGGTGTCCTCGACGGACTTGCGCGACAGGCAGTAGACGATCCCCGCGTCGCCCTCGTGCTCGCCGCGCAGCAGCTCCAGGAGCTGCTTCTTCGGCTCGCGCTTGGGCACGATGCGGTACTGGATGTTGGGCCGGTCGAAGCTGGCCACGAAGTGCCGCGCCTGCTCCAGCTGGAGCCGGCCGGCGATCTCCGCGTGCGTGGCCTTGGTCGCCGTCGCGGTCAGCGCGATGCGCGGCACGTCGGGCCAGCGCTCGGACAGCGCGGACAGCGCGAGGTAGTCGGGCCGGAAGTCGTGCCCCCACTGCGCGACGCAGTGCGCCTCGTCGATGGCGAACAGCGCGACCGTGCCGCGGTCGAGCAGCCGCAGCGTGGACTCCACCCGCAGCCGCTCGGGCGCCAGGTAGAGCAGGTCGATCTCGCCGGCGAGGAACTCGGCCTCCACCATCCGGCGCTCGTCGGGATCCTGGGTGGAGTTGAGGAAGCCGGCGCGGACACCGAGGGCGCGCAGCGCGTCGACCTGGTCCTGCATGAGGGCGATCAGCGGCGAGATCACCACGCCCGTGCCGGGGCGCACGAGCGCCGGGATCTGGTAGCACAGGGACTTGCCGCCGCCCGTGGGCATCAGCACGAGGGCGTCGCCGCCGCCTACGACGTGGTCGATGATCTCCTGCTGGCCCTCGCGGAACGACTCGTAGCCGAAGACCTTGCTGAGGACCTCAAGCGCCTCGGTGGAACTCATCGGGCGAGTTTATGCCCCCGCGCCGACATCCCGCCGGGCGGTTGCCCGGCGGGCGCCGATCCGGTAGGCGGGCCGCGGCCGGGCGCGGCCCGACGGCGGCCCTAGTCGCGCGACGGCAGGGGACGGTACGTCTCCGGGCCGGGGGTGCGGCCCGCGGGCGGGTACTCGCAGTCGAGGCCGGTGATCTCGTAGTCGTCGCCCTCGCTCTGCTCCTGGTCCACGACCACCGAGCCCGTGCACACCCGGCCGTGCTCGTCGGTGAACGTGACGATCTCGCTGTAGTCCGAGGGCGTGCACCCCGCGAGCAGCAGCGCCGCGCCCGCCGTCGCCGCCGCGCCGAGCTTCCACCGCCGTGTCATGCCTCGCTCCTCCGCGTCATGCGCCCGGCGGTCCGGGCGTCACGACCGGCACCGTACGACGCGCCGCCCGGGAGCCCTCCCGGAACGGATGTCAGTCACCGAACCTAGGATGCGATCCCGCGGCCATCCACCTGTCTGGAGAAGACGCATGAGTGAGGCGAGCACCGGCAAGGTCGTCGTGAACCGGGCGATGTCCCTGGACGGGTTCATCGCCGGTCCCGGCGACACGATGGACTGGATCTTCGAGCACCTGACGTCGGCGACGTTCCCGGAGGTCATGGCGGCCACGGGCGCCATGCTCATCGGCCGGCGCACGTACGAGGTCGGCAAGGGCATGTCCGGCGGGAACCCGGACTACGACGGCGGGGCGCAGTTCGTCCTCACCCACCGCCCGCCCGACGAGCCGGATCCCCACGTCACCTTCCTCACCTGCGACGTCGAGGAGGCCGTGACCACGGCACGCCGCGCCGCCGGCGAGAAGAACCTGGAGATCCTCGGCGCCGACGTGGCCGCCCAGTGCCTGCGGCGCGGCCTCGTCGACGAGATCCTGGTGTACGTGCTGCCGGTGCTGCTCGGCGACGGCGTCCCCTTCACGCCGCCAGGCCCCGACCGTATCGACCTGGAGCCGTTCAGCAACATCCAGTCGGGCGGGGTCACCATGCTGCGCTTCCACGTGCGCAGGTAACGGCGGCGGCCGGGTCCGCACCAACGTCCCGGGACAGCACAGCTAGAGCGTGAAGCCCGCGGGGAACGGGTCCTCGGGGTCGAGCAGGTACTGGCCCATGCCCGTGATCCACGCCCGGCCCGTCACCGCGGGGATCTGCGCGCGCACCCCGCCGACCGCGGTCTCCTCCTCCAGCCGCCCGGTGAACAGCGTGCCGAGCAGCGACTCGTTGACGAAGTCCGCGCCCAGCGCCAGTTCCCCGCGCGCGTACAGCTGCGCCATCCGCGCCGACGTGCCCGTACCGCACGGGGAGCGGTCGAACCAGCCCGGGTGGATGACCATCGCGTTGCGCGCGTCCGCGCCGCCGCCGGCGGGCGGGGCCGTCAGCTGGACGTGCTTGCAGCCCGCGATGCCGGGGTCGGCCGGGTGCACCGGCCGCCGCTGCTCGTTGACCGCCGCCATGATCGCCAGGCCCACGTCCAGCATCCGCTGCTTCTCCGCCTTCGCGAACGGGATGCCGAGGCTGTCGGCGGGCAGGATCGCGTAGAAGTTGCCGCCGTACGCCATGTCGTACGTGACCCGCCCCAGCCCCGGCACCTCCACCGCGGCGTCCAGCTCCAGCGCGAACGACGGCACGTTGCGGAACGTCACCGACTCCGCCCGCCCGCCCGAGACCGCCACCTCGGCGGTCACCGGCCCCGCGGGCGTGTCCAGCCGGACCCGCGTGACCGGCTCCGTGACCGGCACCATCCCGGTCTCCACCAGCACCGTGGCGACGCCGATGGTGCCGTGGCCGCACATCGGCAGCAGGCCGGAGACCTCGATGTAGAGCACGCCGTAGTCGGCGTCCGGGCGGGTCGGCGGCTGGAGGATCGCGCCGCTCATCGCGGCGTGCCCGCGCGGCTCGTTCACGAGCAGCCGCCGGACGTCGTCCAGGTGCTCGGCGAAGTACGCGCGCCGCTCGGCCATGGTGGCGCCGGGAACGACCCCGACGCCGCCGGTGACCACCCGGGTCGGCATGCCCTCGGTGTGCGAGTCGACGGCGGTGAAGTAGCGGGAGGCGCGCATGTCACACCCCCGCGGGGCCGGTGGGACGGGGGGCGTCGGTCGGGGCGTACGGCATGGGCGTCTCCTCGGCGTGGCGGTGGCCGGCGGCACGGCCGCGGCGGTACGGGGCGGTCACGGCGGGTCCGCCAGCTCGCCCAGCCGGACCGGGGCCGCGATCGGGCGGCGCGCGAACGCCGCGGCGTCCGCGCCGGTCAGGCAGGCGACGGCGGGGCCGCAGACCCGCCCCTGGCACGGGCCGAGCCCGGCCCTGCTGACCAGCTTCACGGCACGTACGCCGAGCGCCTCGCGCTCCTCGACCGAGCGGCACAGCTCGCCGTAGGGCACCTCCTCGCACCGGCAGACGGGGGTGTCCTCGCGCAGCCAGGTACGCCACCCGTCCGGCACCGGGTACACCCGCGCCAGCGCGGCGGCGAACCCGCGCCCGGCCCGTACCCGGCGCAGCGCCGCCACCGGGGGCGCCGGACGCGCGCCCAGCAGCCGGGCCGCGGCGGTGCCGGCGACCTCGCCCTCCGCGGCGGCGAGGTCCGCGCCGCCGACGCCGGTCAGCTCGCCCGCCGCGAACACCCCCGGCACGGAGGTCGCCTGCGCGGCGTCGACGGCGACGAACCCGCCGTCGAGCGCGCAGCCGGCGGCGACCGCCAACTCCAGCTGCGGGACGAAGCCGAAGCCGACGCACACCGCGTCGACCGCCACCCGGCGCTCGCTGCCGGGCACGACGCGCCAGCCGGCGTCGAGCCGGGCGGTGGTGACCGCCTCGACGCGGCCGGCGCCGTGCGCGGCGACGACGGCGGCGCGGCGCCGGTACGGGATGCGGTGGCGGGCCAGCAGCGCGGCGTAGCCGGCGAGTTCGCCGGACTTGCGGCGTCCGGCGAGGACGTCGGCGGGCCGGCGCAGCCAGGCGGTGACCGGCTCCGCGGCCTCCAGCACCCCGGCGACCTCCGCCCCGACGGCGGTCAGCGAGGCGGCGACCGGCAGCAGGAACGGCCCGGTGCCGGCCAGCAGGACGCGCGCCCCGACGCGCACGCCCTGCCCCTTGGCGAGCGCCTGCGCGGCGCCGGCGGTGAAGACGCCGGGCAGGTCCCAGCCGGGGAACGGCAGCGCCCGGTCGTACGCCCCGGTGGCCAGCACCAGCGCGGGCGTCTCGACGGCGCGCCCGGTGCGGCCGGGGCCGTCGGCGGGCCCGGTGCGGATGTGCACCCGGTGCCCGCCGCCCGGCACCGGCTCCAGCGCCCAGACCACCGAGTGCGGCAGGTGCGCCACCCCGGGCGGCAGCGTGAACCGGTCGCCGGCGGCGCGGGAGTCCTGCCGGTGGTACTGGCCGCCGAGCGCGGGGCCGGAGTCGACGAGCAGCACGTCGGCGCCGAGCCGCGCGGCGGCCCCCGCGGCGGCCATCCCGGCGGGGCCGGCGCCGATGACGACGACGGGGGTGCCTGCGGCGCCAGCCTGGTCGGCGGGGCGGTGTGGGTCAGGCGGGCGGTGGGTGCCGGTGGGGCCGTGCCCGGTGGGGTTCGCGGTGGGGTGGCCTGCCGGGGAACCGGTGCCGGGCGGACCGGCCCCGTCGCCGGTCACGGCGGGCAGCTCCGCGCCGTCCTGGGTGCGGATGTCGTCGCCGCCGCGGACGAGCCGCCGGCAGGCGCGGACGTCGGGTGCGCCGTTGACCACGACGAGGCAGTCGTGGCAGGCCCCGATGCCGCAGAAGACGCCGCGGGGCCGCCCGGCGCCGCGGGTGGTCCGCCAGGAGACCCGGCCGAGCGCCAGCAGCAGCCCGGCGACGGTCCTTCCGGAGGCCGTGACGTGCTCCTCCCCGTCGACCCGTACGGTCACCGGGCCGCCGTCGCGGGGGCCGCCCGCGTGGTCCGTACCCGAACCGGCCGCCGGGGCGGCCGCCCTCCGCCGCCGTCCCCTACGCCCGCTCATCCGCCGCCGCCTCCCGCATGACGCCCGGCCGGTCCACCCGGAACGGCGCCGCGTCCACCTCCGGCGTGCCGCCGGTGAGCAGGTCCGCCAGCAGCCGCCCGGTGCCCGCCGCCAGGCCGATGCCCGCGCCCTCGTGCCCCGTCGCGTGCCAGAGTCCGGGGCGGCGGGGGTCCTCGCCGATCACCGGCAGGTGGTCCGGCACGTACGGGCGGAAGCCGCCGTACGCGCGGATCACCCGCACCCCGGCGAGGACCGGGAACAGCCCGGCCGCCTTGCGCGCCAGCTCCCGCAGCACCGCCACCCGCACCGTCTCGTCGAACCCGACCCGCTCGCGGCTGGAGCCGACGAGCACCGTCCCGGCCCGCGTCGCCTCCACCACCGTCGACGTCCGCAGGTCGGCGCCGCCGCCGGCGACCGCGCCGACGTAGTCGGCGTCGTAGACCTTGTGCCGCACCGTGCCCGCCGGCAGCGCGGCGGTGACGAGCACCATGCCGCGCCGCGGCAGCACCGCCACCGGCGCCCCCGCCGCCGCGGCGAAGCGCCCGGCCCACGGCCCGCAGGCGTTGACCACGGCGCCGCACTCCACCGTGCCCCGGTCGGTGCGCACCCCGGTGACCGCGCCCGCGGCGCCCACGGCGACCCCCAGCGCGGTGACGCCGGGCCGCACCCGGCCGCCGCGGGCCCGTACCGCCGCCAGCAGGGCCGTCGTCGCCAGCACCGGCTGGAGCTGGCCGTCCTCCGGGTAGTGCACGGCCGCCGTGACGGCGTCGGTGAGGTGCGGCTCCAGCGCGCCGGTCCCGGCGGGGCTCACCGGCTCCGCGTGGACGCCGGCGGCGCGCTGGGCGGCGGCGAAGTCCGCGAGCGGGCCGGCCGCGGCGGGGGCGGTGGCGACGACCAGTCCGCCCTTGGCCTCCCACTCCGCCGCCGCGCGGCGCGGGCCGAGCAGGTCGCGCAGCCCGGCGAGCAACCGGGGCCAGCGGCGGCGGGAGTCGCGGGCGAGGGCCAGTTCGGGGCCCGGCGCCTTGTCGGAGACCAGGACGTTGCCCTCCCCGGCGGCGGTGGTGCCGCTCGCGGGCGCGCCGCGGTCCAGCACGGTCACCGAGAGCCCGGCGGCGGTCAGCGCCTCGGCGCAGGCGGCGCCGATCACGCCGGCGCCCACGACCGCGACGTCGTATGCCACCCGGTACGCCACCTGCCGCCCACCTCCGTTCATTAGAACGAACGCCAACGAGCGTATGGAGGGCGCCGATCGGGGGTCAAGCCTCCGGGCCGGGGGCGTGCGGCGCGTGCTGCCGCGGCGCCGGGACGGCGCACGAGGCGACCGGCGGCACGGGGTGCGCGGCGGCCGGGTACTCCAGCATCAGCACCGAGAGCACCGGGCCGCCGGCGGTCTCGTAGACGTGCGGGCCGGCCGCCGGGAAGCAGACGTAGTCGCCGGGGCCCAGCTCGTACGGCGCCTCCGGCGGGCCCACCCGGAGCCGCCCGGACACGACGACGACGTGCTCGCGCCCGGGGTGGCCGGCGGAGTGCTGCACGGCGCCGGGGCGCACCCGCTGGTCGTACAGCTCGACGACGGTGTCGGTAAGGTCCATGCGGCGCAGCATCCGCAGGTCGACCGCGTCGCTGCTGAGCACGTCGAGCCCGGCCGAGCGCACGAGCAGCACCTCCGGGTCCGCGCGCTCGGTGAGCAGCGACGACACCGGGACCCCGAGGGCGTTCGACAAACTGAACACCGTCTCGATGGTGGGGTTCCCGGCCCCGGACTCCAGCTGCGACAGCGTGCCCTTGGCTATGCCGGAGGCGCGCGCCAGCCCGGAGAGGGTGAGCCCCGCCCGGGCCCGCAGCGCGCGCAGGTTGCCCCCGAGCACCCGGCCTGCCTGTTCCCGTACCACCGGACCTCCTCGACACGTCGTGCGAGAGGCTACCCCGCGTCCGGCGAGGCGGCGCCGGAGATAATCACTATTCGCGTATCGTCGCTTTCATTGGTCGGCCCATTGGTGCGGGGAGTCGTCGCCCCCCAATTCCCCGGCGAATAACGGGTCGTTGTTTACCCGGGGGTTGTCGTGCGCATGTCCCGACCCCTTATGATTTTCACATCCACCCCCCACAGGAAGAAGGAGACCAGGATGGCAGCACATCCGGGTTTCGACCGCCGCGCGCTGCTCCGCGGCGGGCTGACCGCCACCGCGGCCGGCGCGCTCGGGCTCGGCGCGGCCGGCCTCGCACACGCCGCGCCCAGGTCAGCGGCCACCTCCGCGCCCGCTGCTCCAGCCGCGGGCACAGCCGCGGCCACCGCCGCGGGCCGCGGTGCCCGGGCGCTCGCGGCTCCCGAGCCGCGCATCTACACCACCGCGGAATGGGGCGCCCGGCCGCCGGAAATCGACATCGTCGTCCTCGACCACGTGCCGACGTACATCGTCGTCCACCACACCGCCGAACCCGGCAACAGCGAGGATTACTCGCTCGAACACGCCATGGAAATCTGCCGGTCCATCCAGGACTTCCACATGGACGGGCGCGGCTGGGGCGACACCGGCCAGCAGTTCACCATCAGCCGCGGCGGTTACCAGCTCGAAGGCCGCCACGAGAGCCTGGACGTCGTGCGCGGCGGCACCCGGCACGTGCAGGGCGCCAACGTCGGCGGCCACAACAGCGAGGTCGTCGGCATCGAGAACGAGGGCCTCTACACCGACGTCGACGTCCCCGCCGCGCTGTGGGACTCGCTCGTCGCGATGGTCGCCTGGATCGCCGGGCAGTACGGGCGGCCGGTGGAGAACATCATGGGCCACCGCGACTTCAACTCCACCGAGTGCCCCGGCGACGTGCTCTACGGGCGGCTGCCGGAGCTGCGCGAAGCGGTGGCGGAGACGCTCGGCGTACCGGCCCCGGACCGCACCGCCGTCTGGCCGCTGCTGCGGCCCGGCGACCGCGGCGCGGCGGTGCGCGCCGCACAGCACCTGCTGCGCGCCCGCGGGTTCACCGGGCTGCCCGCCGACGGGCTGTTCGGCCCCGCGACGAAGGCCGCCGTGGCGAAGCTCGCCGCGGTGAGCGGCGTCGACCGGCACTCGTGCTCGGCGGAGTTCCACCGGCGCGCCGACGAGACCGGGTACCTGGGCGCGGACATCTGGCCGCTGATCGCGCCGCGCGGGCGCGCCGGGACGAGCGGCGAGGTCGCGAAGGCGCTGGAGGCGCTGCTCGGCCGCGGAAAGCGGGCGCCGGCGAGCCGGGAGCTCACCCCGGCGGTGTGGAAGCGGCTGCTGTCCTGACGGCCTGATCGCGTACGGAACCACCGCGGCCGTCGCGTACGCCCGGAGGGCGGCGCGGCGGTCGCGGGCGCCGGCGCGCGTCAGCGGCGGCCCTCGACGAACGGGCGGAGCCTGTCGGCGAGGGCCCCGCTGGTGACGAGCTGGAAGTCGTCGGCCGGATAGAGGGCTTCGTCGGGGCAGGTCCGCTCGGGGCTCGTGGTGCCGTCGAGGGTGAACTTCGTGACCAGCTCGCCGGTGCGGGCCTCGAAGACCCGGTAGACGTAACGCGCGCTCAGGACGTCGACCTCGCCGTCGCCGGCGACGTTCGCGCCGCCGAGGTAGGTGCAGGTGCCGACCTTGCGGCTCGGGTGGTCCCCGTCGTCGTACTGGCAGACCACCAGCCGGGCGCCGCCGCTCGCGAAGTCCGCCGCCCAGTCGCCCGGCAGCTGCGGCGGCTCGCTCTCGTCGACGGCGAGGGTGTCCTTGAACAGCACGGCCGGATGCGGCCCCGGGCCCTTGTAGGCCGGGCCGCCGGGAAGGTACGCCTTCACCTTGCCCGCCTCGAAGGGCTCCGTGAAGTCGCACACCTCCTCGGCGCTCCGGGCGACCTGGGGCGCCGGCGGCGGAGGCGTGCGCGGCAGCGGATCGGGCGAGGGCGACGGGCGGCCCGATGCCTTCGCGTCTTCGCCCCCGCGCCGGTACACGTCCCCGTCGCCGCCGGTGCAGGCGGCGGGCCCGGCCAGCCCGGCGACGACGGCCAGCACCACCCCGGCCACACCCCGCCGCGTCCGCCCCACGATGCCCCGCCCCTTCCGGCCGCCTCCGGCTCCGCCCGTACCGTACCGCCGCCGCCCGGGACGGGTCCCCGGGACGGCGCCCGCACGCAGGCCACCCACCGGGCCCGTTCCGCCTTTTTCCGGTCTGTCCCCTCCTCCGGTACCCGCGTCTTCCGTGCCTCCGGCAACTGCTCCCGCCGGCCAGGTGATTGGGTAGGGACCTGTAAGTGCCGGCGGATGTGGGCCCCGGCACGGAAGGAGGAGCGCCGTGGAGCCGCTGGCGGCTGACGACCCCGCCCGGGTGGGTGACTTCGTGCTACGCGGCCGCCTCGGCGCCGGCGGCATGGGCGAGGTGTTCCTCGCCCGGTCGCCCGGCGGGCGGGCGGCCGCGGTGAAGGTGGTGCACGCCCACCTCGCGCGGCAGCCGCAGTTCCGGGACCGGTTCCGGCGTGAGGTCGCCGCCGCGCGGTCCGTCAGCGGCGCGTACACCGCGCCGGTGATGGCGGCCGGCCCGGAGGACGACCCGCCGTGGATCGCCACGCTCTACGTGCCCGGCCCCTCCCTCGCCGAGGCCGTGGCCGCCGCCGGGCCGCTGCCGGAGGACTCGGTGTGGCCCCTGGCGGCCGGGCTGGCCGAGGCGTTGCAGGCCATCCACGCCGAGGGGCTGCTCCACCGCGACCTCACGCCCTCGAACGTCCTGCTGGCCGCGGACGGCCCGCGGGTGATCGACTTCGGGATCTCCCGGGCCCTGGACGGCACCGTGCTCACCGGGACCGGCGCGACCATCGGCACGCCGGGGTTCATGTCCCCGGAGCAGGCCGGGGACGGCGAGGTCCGGCAGGCCGGCGACGTCTTCTCCTGCGGCGCCGTGCTGGCGTACGCCGCGGGCGGCGTCGAACCGTTCGGCCGCGGCGCGCCGCTGGGCATCCTGCACCGGGTCGTCACCGCCGAGCCGCGGCTGGACGCGGTGCCCGGGCGGATACGCACCCTGGTCACCGCCTGCCTGGCCAAGAACCCGGACGACCGGCCCACCCCCGCCGAACTCCTCGGCCTGATCGCCGCGGACTGGGATCCGGACGCCGGCTTCCCCGCCGCGTCGCCCTGGCCCGAGGCCGTGACCGCCCTCATCCGGGCCCGTGCGACACCGTCCACCGCGCGCGGCACCGAGCGCGACACGGCGGGCGGGACGGAGTCCGGCACCGCCCCGCCGCCGCACGAGGCGCCGACGATGACCGCGCCCCCGCCCTACACCCCCACGCAGCCGGCCGAGGAGGCCCCCCGGCCGGCCCCCCCGCCCGCCTCCGGCCGCCGCCGCACACCCAGGGCCGACCGGCCCCGCGCCCTGAACCGCCGCCAGTGGCACGCGCTCCGGGCCACGAAGAAGGGCGACTACGAGGAGGCCGAGCGGCTGCTCGCCGCCCTCGTCGCGGACCGCATCCGGGCGCAGGGGCCCGACCACCCCGACGTCGTCAACACCCGCCAGCAGCACGCCTCGGCGCTCATGGACACGAGGCGGTACGCGGAGGCCGCGGAGATACTGACCGACGTCGTCCCGGCGCTCGAACGGCAACGCGGCGCCGACGACATCAACACCCTGCTCGCCCGCCGGCAGTACGCCGAGGCCCTCGGGAACATCGGGCGCCAGGAGGAAGCCGTCCGGCTGCTGACCGACGTCGTCGCGGACCACATACGCCTGCTGGGCCCCGACCACGCCGACACGCTGCTCGCCCGCCACCTCCAGGCCCTCAACACCGCCGAGACGGGGGACTACGCGCAGGCCGCGCGCCTCTTCTCCGTCCTCCTCGACGACCGGCTCCGGGTGCACGGCCCCGACCACGTCAAAACCCTGGTCGCCCGCCTGCTGCACGCGCACTACCTGGGGGAGGCGGGCGACCGCGCGGAGGCCGCCCGCCTGCTCGCCGCGCTCATCCCCGACCAGGCCCGGCTGCTGGGCCCCGACCACTCCGAGACCCTGGCCGCCCGCGGGGCCCGCGCCCGCCACCTCGGGGAGGCGGGGGAGCACGGGGAGGCCGCCCGCGCGTACGCGGAGCTGGCCGCCGACCAGGCCCGCGTCCTGGGCCCGGACCACCTGGACACCCTGCACACGCGCGAGCGCCACGCCGGTCAGCTCGGTGAGGCCGGGCGGTACGGGGAGGCCGCCCGCGCGTACGCGGGGCTGGCCGCCGACCGCGCGCGTGTCCTGGGGCCCGACCACCTCGACACCCTGAGCGCGCGTGAACGCCACGCCGGTCATCTCGGCGGGACGGGACAGCACCTGGACGCGGCACGGCTGTACGCCGACCTGGTCGCCGACCGTGCCCGCGTCCAGGGCCCCGACCACCGCGACGCCGTCCAGGTCCGCCACCACCACGGGTGGGAGCTGGGCGAAGGGGGCGAGTACGCCGAGGCGGCGCGGTTGATGGCCGGGGTCGCGGCCGACTGGGCCCGCGTCCTGGGGCCCGACAGCGTCGACACCTTGAGGGCGCGCCACTGCAGTGCCCATTACCTCGGGGAGGCGGGGGAGCACGCCGAGGCGGCCCGGCTGCTGGCCGGGGTCGCGGCCGACTGGACCCGGGTCGGGGGTCCGGACCACCCCGAAGCCCTGGCCGCGCGCGACCACCAGGCCGGCCACCTCGAAGCGGCGGGGGAGCACGAGGAGGCGGAGCGCCTGCGGGCCGAGCTGGCCGCCGACCGGGCGCGCATCGAGGGGGAGTCCGCGGCCTGATCCCCGCGGTGCGCCCCCGCCGGAGGGCCGCGGGCCCACGGGTCCGCCGCCCGGGCTACGGGGCCGCCGGGACGCGGCGCCGGACGTCCGCCAGCAGGTTCCGCATCGACATGCGGAACAGCTCCGCCCGGTGCTCGCCGAGGAACGAGGTGTGCCCGAACACCTCCAGCACCACCAGCCCGTGCAAGTGCCCCCAGTAGCTCATCAGCAGCGCGAGCGCCGCGGGCGGCAGGCCCCGCGGGTCCTCGCCGGGGCGCAGCCGTGCCAGGTAGGCGTGGAGTTCGGGGGAGAGCGCCGGGACGTCGGCCGCGGCGAGCTGCTCCCTCGTGTACGCGCCGAACAGCTCGTGCTCGAAGACGGCGCTCATCCGGCGCACGGCCTGCGTCGTCGGGCCCTCGACGGGGGCCGCGTAGTGCCGCAGGGGCGTGCCGTAGATCAGCTGGAACCGCTCCGGGTGGGCCACGGCCCAGCGGCGGTAGCCCTCGGTCGCGGCGATGAAGCTCGCCCCGTCCGCTGACCCGTCCGGCCCCGCCGTCCCGGCCTCGGCCACCGCGTTCTGCACCGTCGCCACCAGGTCGTCGTACGTCTTGGCGATGAGCGTCGTCAGCAGCGCGTCCCGGCTCGGGAAGTAGTGGTACAGCGCCTGCACCGTCATCCCCAGCCCCCGCGCGACCGCGCGCAGCGACAGCGCCGCCGGGCCGTTCGCGGCGATGTGCGCCTCGGCGGCCTCCACGATCTCCCGGACCGCGGCCGCCCGGCGCCGCTCGCGCAGCGACGGCGGGGGCGTCCGGCGTTCGTCCTCGGACCCGGTCACGGATGCGGGCACGGGCACGGCCTTCTCCCTTCCTTGCTCCTTGTCAGAAAAACTTAACACTGCCAAATTCTCCGCCGTCTGGCTACCGTCGTGCGCGCCGGCCCCCTCCCCGTCACCCCCCGCGTCAACCAGGGCCGGCCCCCTGCCGGTTGCGGCGACATTTCACAGTAAGTACTCAAAGGAGAACCCCGTGTTCAACCGCATAGCCGAACTGGCGATCCGCCGGTCCCGGCTGGTACTCGTCGTCGCCGCCGTCGCGGTCGTCCTCATGGGCGCCGTCGGCGCGGGGGCCTTCGGCAAGCTGAAGGGAGGCGGCTACGACGACCCGTCCTCCCAGTCCTCGCGGGCGAGCGAGATCATCGACGACAGGTTCGGCGGGGAGACGAACCTCGTCCTGCTCGTCACGGCCACGGACGACGGCGTGGACGTCGACGCCCGGCCGGTCGCGACGGGCGGCCGCGAGCTGGTGGCCGAGCTGAAGGCGGACGGGCGCGTGACGAACGTCGTCTCGTACTGGGACGACGCCAACCCGGCCCTGCGCTCCGAGGACCGCGGCGAGGCCCTGGTGCTCGCGCACGTCGAGGGCGAGGAGACGGAGCGCGCGGAGAACGCCGAGGGCATCGTCGACGCCTTCACCGGGGAGCGGGACGGCGGCCTCGACGTCCGGGCCGGCGGTGGCAGCGCCGTCGACACCGAGCTGTCCGCGCAGGTGGGGAAGGACCTCGTCCTCGCCGAGTCGATCGCCGTGACGCTGACGCTGCTCCTGCTGCTGTTCGTTTTCGGCAGCGTGGTCGCGGCGCTGCTGCCGCTGGCCATCGCGCTCCTCGCCATCGTGGGCACGTTCGCGCAGCTCTTCGTCCTGGGCAGCGTCACCGACGTCTCGGTCTCCGCGGTCAACCTCACCACGGCCCTGGGCCTCGGGCTGGGCATCGACTACGCGCTGCTGATGGTCAGCCGGTTCCGCGAGCAGCTCGGCGCGGGCGCGTCCGTCCCCGACGCCGTCCGCACGACGGTGCACACCGCGGGCCGTACGGTGATGTTCTCCGCCGCCACGGTGGCCGCGGCGCTCGCGGCGCTGATGATCTTCCCGCAGTACTTCCTGCGGTCGTTCGGCTACGCCGGGGTCGGCGTCGTCGCGATCGCGGCGCTCGGCACGCTGTTCGTCATGCCGGCGCTGCTCGCCGTGCTCGGCCACCGCGTCAACAGCGGCCGGCTGCCGTGGGCGAAGCCCGGGCGCGGCGACAGCGGTTCGCCGCTGTGGGGGCGGCTGGCCCGTACCGTCATGCGGCGGCCCGGGATCACGGCGCTGCCGGTGCTCGCGGTGCTGCTGCTGGCGGCGAGCCCGCTGCTGGGCATCACCTTCGGCACGCCGGACGAGCGGGTGCTGCCCGAGGACTCCGAGAGCAGGCAGGTCGCCACGGTGCTGCGGGAGGACTTCGCGGGCAACGACGACGCGGCCGTGCACGTCGTCATCGACGACACCGTCGCCGAGGCCCCGCTGACCTCGTACGCGCGTGAGCTCTCCGCCCTCGACGGCGTCGTCCGCGTCGAGGCCGCCACCGGGACGTACGCGGCGGGCGAGCCCGCGGGCGCGGGCAACGCCGCCCTCGGCAGCCCGGAGGCGCAGCAGCTCAGCGTGATCGGCGAGGCGGCGCCGAAGACGGACGCCGGCCAGGAGCTCGTCGGGGACGTACGCGCGGTCGCACCCCCCGCCGGGACCGCACCGCAGGTCGGCGGGACCGCCGCGGCGCTGGTGGACTCCAAGGACTCCCTCGCAGGCCGGCTGCCGCTCGCCGTCGCGCTCGTCGCGCTCACCACGTTCGCGCTGCTCTTCCTCTTCACCGGCAGCGTGGTGCAGCCGCTCCGCGCGCTCGTCCTGAACCTGGTCAGCCTGGGCGCGACCCTGGGCGTGATGACGTGGATGTTCCAGGACGGCAACCTGTCCTCGGTCTTCGGCTTCACCCCGCAGCCGATGGAGGTGTCGATGACGATGCTCATGTTCTGCATTGCCTTCGGCCTGTCCATGGACTACGAGGTCTTCGTCACCAGCCGGATCAAGGAGCTGCACGAGCAGGGCGCGGACACCGGGACCGCCGTGGCCGACGGCCTCGGCCACACCGGGCGCATCGTCAGCGCCGCGGCCTGTCTGCTCGCGGTCAGCTTCTTCGCGTTCGGCACCGCGCAGATCAGCTTCATGCAGATGTTCGGCCTCGGCAGCGGTCTGGCCATCCTCATCGACGCGGTCGCCGTCCGGGGGGTCCTGGTGCCCGCCGCGATGCGCCTCCTCGGCCGCTCCGCGTGGTACGCCCCGGGCCCGCTGCGCCGCTTCCACCGCCGCTTCGGGCTGAGCGAGGGCGGCCCGGTGCCGGGGACCGCGGTCCCGCTGCCGCCGCGGCTGCCCGCCGGGCGGTGAGGCCGGCAGGTGAACGCCGGGTACCCTGACCTGCGTTCACTTAGTTGAAGAATAAATCAGTCTCCAACGGGCGTTGCGGCCATCCCCCCTCCAGGAAATCAAGTCGGCACCAAGGGGCGCGTTCCATACTGCCGCCGAGAGGTGCGAGTCGCTCACACCTCCCGTCGATCCGTAACGGATCCCGCTGAACCCGTGGCGGGCCGAGGCCAACGGCTCCCGGTCCCGGCCCGCGACGGTGGCCGTACGGACCTTCCCGTACCGGGTGACACGACCCCGGTGCGGGACCGTCCGTGCGCAACGACCCTCATCCCCCACGCCGCGGGCCACATCGTCGTGGTGGCGGCATGCCGGGACGCAACAGTCACAGCTCGATGGAGGCACTTTTCATGGTGAGTCGGCGCAGGGTACTCGCTGCTGGTATGGCCACGGCGACGGGGGTTACCGGAGCCGCTTTGGTCCCGACGGCCGCGACACCGGCCGTCGGCGCGGAGCGGGCCGGCGCGGAGCCGGCCGCGGACACCGGGGCGCTCGCCACGACCCCCTTCACCCAGGCGATGCCGCTGCCCAGGGTGCTGTCGCCGGTGTCGTCGGTCGGCGGCCTGGACGTCTACGTGATGACGATGAAGCCGGCGATGGCGGAGATACTCCCCGGCATCCGGACGCGGGTGCTCACGTTCGACGGCGCCTTCCCCGGTCCGCTGATCAAGGCCCGCCGCGGCCGGCCCGTCGTGATCCACCAGCGCAACCGGCTGGACGTGCCCACGTCGGTGCACCTGCACGGCGGGGAGGTGGCCCAGGAGCACGACGGTCAGCCGATGGAGACCATCGCCCCGGGCCAGGACCGTACGTACTTCTACCCCAACAACCAGCCGCACGCCTCGCTCTGGTACCACGACCACGCACACCACCTGGAGTCCGAGAACGTCTACCGCGGCCTGTCCGGCTCGTACCTCCTCACCGACGACCACGAGGAGTCGCTGCCGCTGCCCACCGGCGAGTACGACCTGCCCATCGCCGTCCGGGACGCCAACATCGACGAGACCGGCCTGCACTACACGATGAGCGACCGGCAGCGCTCCACGATGCTCGCCAACGGCAAGGCGTACCCGTACGTCGAGGTCGCCGCCCGCAAGTACCGCATCCGCTTCCTCAACTGCTCCAACCAGCGCTACATGGAGCTGGGCCTGGAGGACGGCAGCGAGATGGTCCAGATCGGCTCGGACGGCGGGCTGCTGCCCCGCCCGCACTCCACCGCCACCCTCCCGCTGTCCGCCGCCGAGCGCGCCGACGTCGTCATCGACTTCTCCCGCTACCCCGTCGGCAGCAGCGTCGTGCTGAAGAACAGCGGCGGCTTCGGCAACCCCGAACTCGTCGGCCAGGTCCTCCGCTTCGACATCGTCCGCACCGCCGAGGACAACAGCAGCGTCCCGTCCGTGCTGCGCGAGCTGCCCCCGCTGCCGCAGCCCACCGCCGAGCGCACCGTCACCCTGCGGATGGACGAGGACGGCCGGGCGGACCCGCACGCGTACATCGACGAGAAGCTCTACGACCCGTCCCGGGTGGACCAGCAGATCCGGTTCGGCGCCAGCGAGGTCTGGACGGTGAAGAACCTCAACCAGCTCGCCTGGCACAACTTCCACATGCACCTGGTCCAGTTCCGCGTCCTGGAGCGGGACGGCCGGGCCCCGGGCCCGGGCGAGGCCGGGCTGAAGGACACCGTCAACCTCCGCCCGAACGAGACCGTCAAGGTCCAGGCGACGTTCGACGCCCACCGGGGCTCGTACGTCTACCACTGCCACATGCTGGACCACTCCGCGATGGGCATGATGGCCACGATGAAGATCAGCTGACGCCCCGGCACCGTCGCGGCCGGCCGGAGGGGCGGAACCCTCCGGCCGGCCGCGCGTCCGTGCGGCGTCCCTACGGCGCCCAGGGTGCCTCCACGGCCCACGTGGTGTCCTCGGTGAAGGTCGCCGGGTTGTCCCAGGCGTGGTCGTCGCCCAGCCGGGCGAGCCAGACCTCGGCGTCGATGTGGCGGACGAAGGCGCCCGGCAGGTTCGCCGAGGACAGCCGCACCCCGCCGCCGCCGGGCGCCGGACAGAACGTGGCGTCCTCGCGGAACAGCACGCCGTCGCCGCCCTCGCGGCGCACCCGGAAGTCGCGGTGGCGCAGGTACTCGCCGGGGTAGTTGCGGGACTCGAAGGAGTAGCACAGCGGGTTGCCGAGGCCGCGTACGACCTTCCAGGTGGCGTCCTGCTTGAGCAGGTCGCCGCTGGCCGGGGTGACCACCTCGGTGGTGGCGAGGGCGTCGGTGTGCCGCAGGTAGCGGCCGGTGTGGCCGGGGGTGGTCACCCGCAGCGAGACGTACTCGCCGAGGGGCAGCGCCGCGGGTGTCGCCGGGTCGCGGGAGGCGGCGATCAGCGCCTCGTTCGCGGCCCGGACGCGGGCGGCGTCGACCTTCACCACCTGCCGGTCGTACGTGAGCAGGCCGTTGACCTCGTTCTCCAGGTCGGTGGTCTCGGTGTAGACCGCCGCCGAGAGCCCGGCGGGCAGGGAGTGCTCGCGCAGGGTGTCCAGCAGCCCCGTGAGCCGGTCGTTCAGCGCGGCGAGGCTCGGCTGGTCCTCGTAGCTGAAGCCGCCGCCGGGGTACCACTCGTGGCCGGGGACCCGGTAGCCGAGGCCGCCGTACTCGCCGAGGACGGCGGCGCGGGTGGCGCCGGGCGGGGTGTTGCCGGGGCCGACGTAGACGTGGTGGTCGACGAGGTCGCCGTTGCCGCCGTCGACGGCGCCGCAGCAGTTGACGCCGCTCATGTTGTCGACGAGCCGCGACGGGTCGCGGGCCTTGACCTCGTCGGCGATGCGCGCCTGGTCGTACTGCCCCCAGCCCTCGTTCTGGTTCACCCAGGTCACCAGCGCGGGGGAGGAGAGGTGCTGGTCGATGACGGCGTCGTACTCCGCCTCCCACTGCACGCGCGCCTGCGCGCTCGGCGTCCTGCCGGTGGCCATCGACGGCATGTCCTGCCAGACGAGCAGCCCGAGCCGGTCGGCCCAGTAGAACCAGCGCTGCGGCTCGACCTTGAGGTGCTTGCGGACCATGTTGAAGCCGAGGTCCTTCATCGCCAGCAGGTCGTACTTCAGCGCCTCGTCGGTGGGGGCGGTGTAGATGCCGTCGGGCCAGTAGCCCTGGTCGAGGGTGCCGGTCTGGAAGACGAACTCGCCGTTGAGCACGGGGCGCCGGACGCCCTTCACCTCGGCGAGGCCGATGGAGCGCATGCCGGTGTAGCTGCCGACGGTGTCGACGGGGGTGCCGTCGGGGGCGAGGAGTTCGACGGTCACGTCGTAGAGGAACGGGTCGTCCGGCGACCACAGGTGCGGATCCGGTACGGGTACGGAGAACGTGCCGCCCGCCGGGCCGGTGGCGGTGCCGGCGACGGTGTCGCCGTCGAGGACGGTGACGCGGGCGGTGTGCCCGGCGAGCCCGGCGCCGTGGACGGTGACGTCGAGGGCGTCGTCGCCGAGGTCGGGCACCAGGTCGAGCCGGGTGACGTGCGCGGGCGCGACGGGCTCCAGCCAGACGGTCTGCCAGATGCCGGAGGCGGCGGTGTAGAAGATGCCGCCGCCGGGGTGCGGGAGGATGTCGTGGTCGCGGCGCTGCTTGCCGACCGCCTGGCCGCCGGCCTCGGTCGGGTCGTACACCGAGACGGTGAGGGTGTTCTCGCCGGCGGTGAGCAGGCCGGTGATGTCGCGGCTGAAGGCGTCGAAGCCGCCGCGGTGCGGCTCGCCGGCCTGCCGGCCGTTGACGAAGACGGTCGTCTCCCAGTCGGAGCCGCCGAAGTTGAGCACGACGCGGCGGCCGGCCCAGTCGGCGGGGACGGTGAAGGTGCGCTGGTACCAGAGCTTGTCGTGCTCGGTGACCCGGCGCTGGACGCCGGAGAGGGCGGACTCCGCGACGAACGGGACGCGGATCTGCTGGTCGTACGAGCCGGGCGGCCCGGCGTCGCGCCCGGTGACGGCGAAGTCCCAGATGCCGTTGAGGTTGGCCCAGTCGGGGCGGGTGAGCTGCGGGCGCGGGTACTCGGGCAGCGGGGCGTCGACGGGGACGTCGTCGGTCCACGGGGTCGTCATGGGCGGGGGTTTGGGGGTCCAGTCGGCGGCGGTGCCGGCCGTGGCCGGCGGGGCGGCGGCGAGGCCGGTGCCGAGGAGGGCGAGGGCGGCCGCGGAGACGAGTAGTCGCCGTAAGGGGGTGGGCACGGTGTCCTCCGGTTTCTCTACAACGTTATAAAGAGAAGGCTCACGACGTACGACACCACTCCCCGGACGATTGGTCCAGACCCGGGGCCGGAGTCATTGACGTAAACATGACATCAAGCCACCGTGGTGCATATGAAGCGCTTAGCGACGATTACGGTGACGGCCGCGCTGGCCGCCGGCTCACTGGCCGCCGTCCCCGCCCCCACGTCCGTCGCGCGGCAGGCGCCCGCCGCCGTGCCCCGCCCCGCGGAAATCTGCAACGTTTACTGCGACGCCCGCGACCCCGCCCGGGCCACCGCCGACCGCACCGCCGTCTCCACCACCCTCTTCTCCCGCACCCTCGCGCTGCACGTGGACGACGCCAGCGCGATGGGCTGGGCGACGATCGACGGCGGCGCCCCCGGCGACGAGGTCTGGCTCGACCGCTCCTTCGACGGCGGCCGCACCTGGGCCGGCGGCAGCCGGCTCGGCCACACGGCCGTCCCCGCCGGACAGGGCGGCTGGCGCACCGGGATGTACAACGTCGACGACTGGGCGGCCCGCGGCGTCGGCGCGCTGCGCGCCTGCGGCAAGGCCGCCGACCGCCCCGACATCGCCTGCACCCCCTGGGCCCGCAGCACCTGGAACGCCTGGGACCGCAGAACCGCCGCCGCCACCGCCCAGATGTCCTTCTACGACCGGGACACCGGCCTCTTCGCCACCACCGGCTGGTGGAACTCCGCCAACGCGCTCACCGCCGTGATCGACAACATCCGCGTCAGCGGCATGCGCAGCTACGAGTACGCCATCGCGCACACCTACGACCGGCAACTCGACGCCCACCAGGGCCGGTTCCGCAACGACTACCTCGACGACACCGGCTGGTGGGGCCTGGCGTGGATCGCCGCGTACGACCTGACCGGCGACCCCCGCTACCTGGACACCGCCCGCGCCGACGCCGACCACATGGCCGCGTACTGGGACGGCACCTGCGGCGGCGGCGTGTGGTGGAGCCAGGACAAGACGTACAAGAACGCCATCTCCAACTCCCTCTACATCCACCTCAACGCGGCCCTGCACAACCGGATCCCGGGCGACACCGCGTATCTGGCGCGGGCGCGCGACGGCTGGAGCTGGTTCCGGGGCACCGGCATGATCAACGGATCCTCCCTGGTCAACGACGGCATCGACCTGGGCACCTGCCGTAACAACGGCCGGCCGGTCTGGTCGTACAACCAGGGCGTGCTGCTCGGCGCCCTCACCGAACTCCACCGCGCCACCGGCGACGACGCGCTCCTGACGACCGCCCGCCGCCTCGCCGACGCCGCCACCACGGCCCCGTCCCTGCACACCGCCGACGGCGTACTGCGCGACCCCTGCGAGCCGGGCGACTGCGGCGCGGACGGCCCGTCGTTCAAGGGCGCCCATGTCCGCGGCCTGGGCAAACTCAACGCCGCCCTGCCCGACCACCCGTACACCGGCTACCTGCGGCGCCAGGCGGACCGGGCGTACGCGGACGACCGCAACGCCCTCGACCAGTACGGGCTGCACTGGTACGGCCCGCTCGACCGGACGGACGCGGCCCGCCAGCAGAGCGCGCTGGACCTGATGAACGCGGCGCCGTAGCCGGATCAGCCCGGCGGGCGCGGCCGGGCTGATCCGGCCACGGTGCAGGCGCCGTCCGTGCAGCGGCGTTCGAGGCGGCCGCGGGAGAGGCTCTGCGCGAGGCCGGCGAGCCAGCAGGCGGGGCAGCCGCGGAAGACGACCAGGGCCGCCGGGACGCCGAGCAGGGCGGCCGGGCCGGCGACGGGCAGCAGGGCGAGCGAGCCGGCGAGCAGCCCGAAGCCGAGGGCGCCGCGCGCGAGTTGGCGCGGGACGGACGTGGCGGACGTGGCGGGAGGGCCCGACATGGCGGGAGGGGCGGACGGGGCGGGTTGCGCGGTCTCCGCGGGCCGGCCTCCGCCGGTCACCGGCTTCACGGCGTTCACAGTGTTCACGAGGGCGTGCCTCCTCCGGCGTCCGTGGTCAGTGAGTGCCGCAGCGCCGCGCGCGCCCTGTGCAGCCGGGACTTCATCGCCGCCCCGCTCAGCCCCAGCGCCCGGGCCACCGCCTTGCCCGGCAGCCCGTGCACGTCCCGCATGATCAGGACCTCCCGCTGGTCCCGGGGCAGGGCGCAGACCGCCGCCGCGATCCGCTCCGCCTCCAGCCGGTGCAGCACCGCGTCCTCGGCGGACGGCTCCGCGGCCGCCTCCGGTCCAGCCGACGCGTCGTCGCGCCGCGGGAGAAGCAGTCGCGCCTGCCGGAGGCACTCGTTGCGTACGATCCGGAACATCCACGACGCGAGCGCACCGGTGGCCCGCAGCGTGCCGATCTTCCGGTACAGGACGATCAGCGCCTCCTGCGCCGCGTCCTCCGCGTCCTGCGGCGTGGCGCACAGCGACAGGGCGAACCTGCGCACGTGCGGCCGCGACTGCACGACGACGTCGGCGAGCGAGGCGGCGTCGCCGTCCCGGGCGGCCCGGACCAGCCGCTCGTCGGGCCAGCGGAAGCGCCGGTTCACCGGGCTCGCCGGCTCCGGCCGCGGGCGCGCCGTACCAGATGCCAACTGCACGCGCCCACGAGCACGGCTCCCATCGCCACGAGGCCGGCGACCATCATGGATGTCTCCTCCCGGTTTCACCGGCCCCTTCGGCCGGTACACGGACTGCAGTACACACATAGGAGACCGGCGGGCCCGGAAAGGATTCACCTTCTCACCCGACTGCGGGCGCAGCGCTGGTGCGTCCGGCGGGCGTGGCACAGGCTCGGAGACGGACCCCGGGCGCGGCCCCGCCCGCGGGAGGTGTGCGGCTCGCGGAACGGAGAGTGGCGGGATGGAGAGTGCCCCGGTCGTCGTGGGTGTGGACGGCTCCGCGGGGAGCCTGGAGGCGGTCGCGGCCGCCGCGCGGGAGGCGCAGCTGCGCGGGTCCGGGCTGCGGGTGGTGCACGCGTTCCTCTGGCCGGCCTTCGGCGTCTACCCCGGCGTCGCCGCGGTGCTCCCGGGGGACGACGAACTCCGCCGGGAGGCCAGGAAGATCGTCGACGACGCCGTGGCGCACGCCCGGAAGGCGGCGCCGGACGTACCCGCCGACGGGGAGGTCGTCACCGGCGAGACGACGCAGGTCATGATCGACGAGTCGGAGAAGGCCCCGCTGGCGGTGGTCGGCACCCGCGGGCTCGGCACCTTCACCCGGCTGCTCGTCGGCTCCACGGCCGTCGACCTGTGCGCGTACGGCCACTGCCCGGTGCTGGTCGTACGCGGCGGCGGCCCCGGCCCCGGCGGCCCGGTGCTGCTGGCGGTCGACGGCTCCGCGGCCGGGGCCGACGCGGTCGGCTTCGCCTTCGCCGAGGCGTCCCGGCGGCAGGTCGGCCTCGTCGCCCTGCACGTGAGCAGCGCGTGGGCCCGGCACCCGCCGGACGGCCGGGGCGCGCCCGGAACCCCGGCCGCACCGGGCGCGGAGGGCGAGCGCGTGCTGACCGAGGCGCTGGCGGCGGCCGGGACGGCGTACCCGGACGTGCCGGTCGAGCGCAGCGTCGTCGAGGGCTCGGCCCGCGAACTGCTCATCGCGGCGAGCAGGGACGCCGGCCTCCTCGTCACCGGCGCCCGCGGCCGCGGCGGCTTCACCGGGCTGCTGCTCGGCTCGGTCAGCCAGGCGCTCCTGCAGCACGCCCACTGCCCGGTCGCCGTCGTACGCGGCACCCGCGAGTGACCCCGCGTACCCACGCCCCCCGGACGACGTACGACGGACCCCGAAAGGGCACCATGCACACCTCGCTCACCCCCACCGCGCTCGCGGAGCTGCGCGAGCCCCGCCCGTACCCCGCCGTGTCCCTCACGCTGCCGACGGACCGGCGCGCGCCCCGCAACGCCGAGGACTCCGTGCGGCTGCGCAACGTCCTCGCCGAGGCCGAGCGGCGGCTCGACCGCGACCCCGGCGTGACCCGCGCGGCCCGCGACGCGATCCGCGCGCAGCTCACCGCGGCCGTCGACGAGACCGACCTCGCCCGGGCGCTGGACGGCCTCGTCGTCCTCGCCGCCGCCGACGAGCAGCACGTGTACGCGCTCCCGCGCGCCGTCCCCGAACGGGTCGTGCTCTCCGAGACGTTCCTCACCCGCAACCTCGTCGCCGCCTACGCCGCGCAGCGCCCGTACTGGGTGCTGTCCCTGGCCGCGGACCGCGTCACCCTCTGGAGCGGCTCCGGCCGGCACGTCACCGAGGCCACCGCCGGCGGCTTCCCGATGACCAGGAGCCCCGACAACACCGACACCGAGCGCGAGGAGCGGATCGGGGACACCCCCAGCACCTTCCGCGACGAGGAGGTCCGCCACTTCCTGCGGGACGCCGACGCGGCGCTGCACTCGGTGCTGCGCCAGGACCCCCGCCCCCTCTACGTCACCGGCGAGGACGCCGCCCTCTCCCTCCTCGCCGACGCCGGCACCGCCACCGCCACCGCGGTGCACATCCCGCACGGCGGCCTGGCCCAGGGCCCCCCGGAGGCGGTCGTACGGGCCGTCGCCCCCGCCCGGGCGGCCCAGGGCCGCCGCGAGACCGAGGAGGCGGTCGGCGCCCTGGACGAGGCCCGGGGCCGCCGGGCCTTCGCCGGCGGCGTGGACGAGGTGTGGGCGAAGGTCTCCGACGGCCGGATCCACCGCCTCGTCGTCGAGGAGAACTACCGCGTCACCGTGCGCTCGGCCGACGACGATCACCTGGTCCCCGCCGAGGACGACGACCCGCGGGCGCGCCCCGACATCGTCGACGAGATCGTCGAGAAGGCGCTCGACACCGGTGCGCAGGTCGTCTTCGTCCCCGACGACGCCCTCGCGGACCACGACCGGATCGCCGCGGTGCTGCGCTACTGAGCGGATCGGGCCCCCGCCGGGCGATGAGTTCCGGCGCGCCACGCCGTCGTACAGGATGACCGCACGCGGCGGGGCGGAACCCCCGCCGGACACCCCGGACCAGGAGCCACCGATCATGCGTACCCTCATCAGCACCGCCTTCGTCTCGCTCGACGGCGTCGTGGAAGCCCCCGGCGGCGAGCCGGGCTACCGAAACTCCGGCTGGACCTTCAAGGACGTCGAGTTCCTCCCCGAGGCGTACGAGATCAAGGGCCGGGAGCAGGAGGAGTCCGACGCGCTGATGATGGGCCGCGTCAGCTACGAGGCGTTCAGCCCGGTGTGGCCGGGCATGGAGGAGTTCGCCCGGTACAAGGTCCTGCCGAAGTACGTCGTCTCCACCACCCTCGCCGAGGACGACCTCGTCGCCGACTGGGGGGACACCACCATCCTGCGCTCGATGGACGACGTCGCCGCGCTGAAGGAGACCGAGGGCGGCCCGATCATCGTGCACGGCAGCGCCGGGCTGAACCACAGCCTCTCCGACGCGGGCCTCGTCGACCGGTACCACCTGCTGGTGTTCCCGCTGCTGCTGGGCGCCGGCAAGCGGCTGTACAGCGACACGTCCAAGGACACCCAGAAGCTGAAGCTGGTCGAGCACGAGGTGTACGCCAACGGCATCCAGAAGAACGTCTTCGACGTCGTCCGCTGACCGGGCCCCGGCCGCCGCGGGTCAGGCCAGCAGCGCCTCGGCCCGGGCGGTCCGCGCGTACAGCACGCTGCGCCCGGTGCGGTGGCCGCGCACCAGCCCCGCGGCCGCGAGTTTGTGCAGCTGGGCCGAGATCCCGCCCGCCGCCAGCCCGGTGCGCCGGGCCAGCTCGTCGGTGGTGGCCGGGGTGTCGAGGAGCAGCAGCAGCCGCGCCCGGGTCGCGCCGAGCGCGGCGGCGAGGTCCGGGCGGGCGCCGGCGTCCGCGCCCCACAGCGCGCCGATGCCGCGGACCGGGTAGCGCACGACGGGCGTCCAGGGCTCGCTGGTCTTGAGCCAGACGCGCGGCCAGGCGAAGGCGGACGGGACGAGCACGAGCCCGCGGCCGTCGAGGACCCGCCGGCGCGGGCCGGAGGCGGCCGCCCGGTCCGCGACCGTGAGGGTGCCGGAGCCGGCGTGCGCGTGCCAGGTCAGGTCGCGGTGGATGCCGCGGAACATCGCCGCCGGCCCGCGCTCCGTGAGCGTACGGGCCCGGTGGTGGATGTCGGACTCCAGCAGCCCGCGGACGCGGGGCCACTGTGGCGCGAGTGTCCGCTCCCAGTAGGCCCGCAGGTCCCGTACGACCGCCGCCAGCTCGCGCCGCGGCGCCCGCAGCATCGGCGCCAGCGCCGCCGGCACGCCGTCCGGGAACACCCCGCGCAGATCCCGCCGCACCACGTCCGCCGGGGTGCCCGCGACCAGCTCCAGCTCGTCGTCGACGGTCGCCAGCGGCGAGGCGGGGGTGGGGGCGAGGAAGCCGGGCAGGTGGTCGCGGGGGCCGGCGGTCAGCGCCCGGGTGCGGCGCGTCCCCGGCTCCGCCGCCCGCAGCAGCGGGTCGTCCCGGTGGGCGGTGAGCCAGGGCAGGTGGATGCCGCGCGCGGCCGGCGCGTGGAGCGCGCGGATGCTCGCCAGCAGCTCCCAGGCAGGGGAGATCGCCCAGCGCAGCAGGCTCAGGTCGGCCGCGCCGAGGGTGAGGGCGATCGTCGTACGGGACACGGTCGATTCACCCTAGCGTGAATCTGTTGTGGCCCGCGGGGCCGCCCGCGGAAGCTGTCCGCCGTGACGGGCGAAGACGTGGTGACGGCGGTGGCGGACGGCGGCCGGGGCGACCGGCGCCGGTATCTGACGGCATCCGGAGTGGCCCTGTGGGGCGCCCAGTTCGGGCAGGTGGCGATCCCGCTGACGGCGGTGACGGTGCTGCACGCGGGCACCGCCGGGACGTCCGCGCTCAAGACCACCCTGACCCTGCCGTTCGTCCTCCTCGGCCTGCCGGTCGGCGCCTGGCTGGACCGCGTCCGCCGGCGCCCGGTGATGATCCGCGCGGACGTCGTACGGGCCGTGGCCCTGGCCACCGTGCCGGCGGCGCACTGGAGCGGCCGACTGACGATGCCGCACCTGTGGGCGGTGGTGCTCGTCGTCGGCGTCGCCACCGTCTTCTTCGACCTCGGCACCCAGAGCTACGTCAAGGACCTCGTCCCGCCGGACCGGCTCGCCGGGGTCAACGGCCGGCTGGCCACCGTCACCCAGACCGCCCTGGTCTGCGGCCCGCCCCTGGCCGGCTGGGCGGCCGGAGCCCTCTCCGCCCCGGCCGTCCTCGCCGCCACGGCCGCGGGCTACGCCTGGTCGGCGCTGTGGCTCTCCCGCATCGGCGGCGGGGAGCGGACCCCCGCGCGGCCGCCGGACACGGGCGGCCCGCGGCGCCGGCTGCTGCCCGAGATCGCCGAGGGCGCCGCGTTCGTCTGGCGGCAACCGGTGCTGCGGGCCGTGCTGCTGGCCGGCTCCCTGGTCAACATCGGCATCGCGGCGACGACCACGCTGCTCCCGGTCCTCACCCTCACGACCCTGGACTGGACCGAAGCCGAACTCGGCCTCTTCCTCGGCGCCGGCGGCATCGGCGGCCTGGCGGGCGCCCTGACCGCGGTCCCCGTCACCCGGCGCCACCACGCGGGCCGCGCGGTCCTCCTGATGGGCGCCGCGGTCGCCCCGCTGTCCCTGACCTTCCCCTTCCTCGGCGCCCCGGTCCCGGGCTGGGCCGCGGCGGCGGGCTGGGCGCTGGTGATGTACAAGGTCGGCTTCGACTCGGTCGTGATGACGACCTTCCGCCAGCAGGTCACGCCGCCGCACCTGATGGCCCGGGTCAACGGCACGATGCGCGTCCTCTTCACCGCGGCGGTGGCCCTCGGCGGCGCCGCGGCGGGCCTGGCCGCCGCCGTCGGCATCCGCGGGGTGCTGACGGCGGCGGCCCTGTCCCTGGCCCTGGTCTGGGTCCCGATCGCGCTCTCCCCGCTGCGGTCGGCGGCGAACCTGACCGACGCGGGGTGACGCGCGACGGGTGCTGCCCCCCGCGGTCTCGCGGAGGGCCCCTGCGTCAGCGCCCGGCCTGGAGCGCGCCCCAGGTGGCCGGTCCGGCGATGCCGTCCGCCGCCAGGTCGCGGCTGCTCTGGTAGGAGACGACCGCGCTCTCGGTGGCCGGGCCGAACTGCCCGTCCACGTCCACGGTCCTGCCGAGCGCGGCGGTCAGCGCGCGTTGCAGCCGCTTGACCGCCTCGCCCGTGCTGCCCCTGCGCACCGTGACGACCTCGCCGGCCGACAGCAGCGCGGTCCACGTCCTCGGGCCCACCACTCCGTCGGCGGCCAGCTTCCGCGACGTCTGGAAGGCCGTCACCGCGGCCTCGGTCGCCGGACCGAACTGCCCGTCCACCGCGCCCGGGTCGAAGGACTGCGCCTTCAGCAGCGTCTGCACGGCCTTGACGTGGGCGCCGGAGGCGCCCCTCTTCACCGTCGGGTAGGAGGTGAAGCTGATGCCGTCCCCGCTGTCCGAGCCGCCGCGGACCAGCTCCATGTAGTACGTCCAGTTCCAGTGCTGGCCGGGGTCGGTGTGGTCGTTGTCCGGAAGCTCGTTGTGGCCCCGGACGTGCGTCCGGTCCTTGGGGATGCCGTAGGTGTCGCACAGGTGCCGGGTCAGCGCCGCCGAGGAGCGGTACATCGTGTCGGTGAACCAGCTGGGCTCGTCCACCCAGCCCTCGTGCTCGATGCCGAGGGACGAGGAGTTGGCGGAGCGGGCGTGCCAGGCGGTGTCGTGGTTGCGGACCATCTGCGTGACCTCGCCGTCCGACGAGCGGATGACGTAGTGCGCGCTGACGTCCGAGGACGGGTTCTGGAACCAGCTGATCGCGCCGGCGTACGAGCCCTGCGTGACGTGCACGACGACCTTGTCGACGGCGGCGGAGCGCCCGGTCGTGTAGTTGCTCGACGAGGCGGGCACCCACCGGGCCGGCCCGTAGTCCGGGCTCTGCGCGCCGAACGTGGTGCCGCTCGCGCGCAGGCCGGCGTAGCCGCCCTTGTCGGGGCTGACGGGCCGGCCGACGACGACGATCTCCTCGCCGCCGCCCGGGCGGGCGAGCAGGCCCTTGGCGAGGAAGTCGTAGACGGTGTCCGCGTAGAGGGCGGCGGCGTGCTTTCCGGCGCCGCTGTAGCGGGCGACGGCCCGGTACCAGGCTCCCGGGTCGCGGCGCTCGGCGGTGGTCAGCCGGAGGTCGTCGGCGTAGGAGCGCAGGACGGCGGCGGCGCCGTCGATGTTGGCCGCGGAGTCGGTGCGCAGCCGGGCGAGCGGGCGGCCGGTGAGTCCGGCGGCCTCGCGCAGGGTGCGGTGCTCCGGGTTGTCGACGAGGTGCATGACGCCGAAGCCGTTGGCCTGGCTGGGTGCGCCGTCGTGGCCGTCGAGGTGCGTCTCGCTCCAGCCGAGGGCGACGAGGAGGTCGCGGGGGACGTCGTGGCGGGCGGCGGCGTCGGCGAAGGCGCGGCCCAGGGAGGCGTGCTGGGCCTGGCCGGCCGCGGGTGGTGCGGGCGCGGGGGCCGCGCCGGCGGGCATCGACGTCAGGGTGAGCGCGGAGACGGTCGCGGCGACGAGGGATGCGGTGGCGAGGTGCCTGCGGGTTGCTGCGGTGCGGGGGGACATGGGGCTCCTGGCGGATCGGGGTGAGGGGTGAAAGGTGACAAGGGCATGACAATTGACCCACGCCCTGGTGCACCACTCAGCTTCACCTACGCGCGTTGACAACTCAAGACCGCGCAGATGTCCGGCACTTGTCGGAACGGGTCCCGCGCGGTGCGACGGGGGCGACCGGTACTCCGGGGTGAGCCCAGCCCTCAGGGGCGAAGGGGGGGTAACCCCTACCAAGGCCGGGGGGATCCCGGATCGTGCCGGGGCCCGGTGATCCGTAGCTTCGTGGGTGCCGCCGCGACCGCGGTGCACAACGACCCCGGAGGACCCCCGTGTTCCAGCTTCCCAGCCGCCCGGCCGTCGCGGCGTTCGCCCGGTTCGTGGTCTGCGGCGGCGGTGTCGGGCTCGCCTCCAGCGGCGCGCTCGTGCTCCTCGACGGGGCCATGCCGATGATGGCCGCCAACGCCCTGATCACCGTGGTCTCGACGCTGCTGGCCACCGAGCTGCACGGCCGGGTGTCGTTCCGCAGCGGGCGCGGCGGCTGGCGCGTGCACCTCCAGTCCGCGCTGACGGTCGCCGTCTGCTACGCCTTCACCACCGCCGCCCTCCTCATCCTGCACGCGGTGCGGGCGGACCCCTCGGTCGTGACCGAGCAGGCGGTCTACCTCTCCGCCTCGGCCCTGGCGGGCGTCGGCCGCTTCGCGGTCCTCCGCGCGGTGGTCTTCGCCGACGGCCGCCGCGGGCGCGGCCCCCGCCGCACCCGCCGGATCCGCCGCACGCCGGCGCTCGCCAGGACCTCGGTGACGGTCGCCGCGTAGCGCGACGGCCGGGTGCTCAGCCGGGGGTGGGCGCGAGGTCGTCCGCGGGCGCGCGGTCCGGGGCCGGCCTCCGGCCCGTACCGAGCCGCAGCAGCAGCGAGGCAGACGCCAGGACCACGCCGAACCAGATGACGCTCGTGACCCCGACGTGGTCGACGAACAGGCCGCCGAACAGCGCTCCGAGCGCGATGCAGGTGTTGTACGCCATGGTGTTGAGCGACATCGCGGCCTCGAAGGTCTCGGGTGCGGCGGCGAGCGTCATGTTGATCTGGGACAGCTGCACGGCCCCGAACGACAGCCCCCACAGGACCAGCGCGACGACGGCCCCGGCCTCCCCGCTCCCGACGGTGCGCAGCAGCAGCAGGCCCGCCAGGAGCCCCGCGAGGCCGGTGACGAAGGTGCCGCGCACGCTCCTGCCCACCGTGTGGCCGGCGACGAAGTTCCCGACCGCACCCCCGACTCCGAAGATGATCAGGACGGTGGTGACGAAGGCGGACGAGGCGTCCGCGGTGTCCTCCAGGTAGGGGCGTACGAACGTGTAGGCGCCGAAGTGCCCGAGCACGAAGAAGACGACGATGAACAGCACGGTGCGCAGCCGCCCGTTCCGGACCGGCAGGCTGAAGACCTCCCGGACGGACACGGCGTTCCGCGACGGCATCGACGGGACGAGGGCCGCGACCGCGGCGAAGACCAGCACGCTCAGGCCGGCCCAGATGCCGAAGGTGGTCCGCCAGCCCGTCTGCGCCTCGATGACGGTGCCGAGGGGGATGCCGGCGACCGTGGCGATCGAGATGCCGGACATCACCACCGCGGCGGCCCGGTTCGCGTGCCGTTCCGGCACGATCCGCATGGCCATGCTCACGCCGATGGCCCAGAAGACGCCGCTGGCGAAGCCCATGCAGAGCCGGGTGCCGAGGATCAGGGGGTAGTTCGGCGAGAGGGCGGTGACGAGGTTGCCCACGGCGAGCACCGCGAGCAGCGTGGTCAGCAGGGCGCGGCGGTCGACGCGCCTGGTCCACGCCACGAGGAACGGCACGCCGAGCCCGGCCGCGACGCCCTGGGCGGTGACCATGAGGCCGGCGGCGCCGACGGAGATGTCCAGGCTCTCGCTCAGCGGAGTCAGCAGGCCCACGGGCATCAGCTCGGTGGTGAGGAAGACGAAGAGGCTGGCCGTGATGGCGGCGACGCCCAGCCAGCCCTTCAGCGCCGAGGGCGAACTCTCCGGTATGCGGGCAGACATGGCGGAACTCCCGAAGGACTCAGGTGTGGGCAGGTCCTTCGAGTCTGGTTCGACCCGATCAATGAGTCCAACGCATGTTTGTCATGTCATCTATCGCGGAACGAGATGGGAAGCGCCGGCTCAGCAGGTGGAGTGGAACAGCCCGCCCACCGGGCCCGCCGCCGCCAGGGAGTTGTACAGCTCCACGGCCTCCGGCGTCGGCGCCACCCGCACCTCCACGCCCTTCTCCGCGAGAAGCGCCAGCGTCTCGGGCATCGTCTTCAGCCGGCGGTCCATGCCCTCGCTGAGGACGACCACCGTGGCGCCGTGGTCCAGCAGCTCGCGGGTGTCCTCCGGGCGGATACCGGGGTCGTGGCGCGTTCCGTACTCGTTCCAGTCCCACGCGCGGCCGCCGCCCGGGTACAGCTTGAAGTCCTTGCCCTCGCCGATCCCCTCGACCTCCATCCGGCCCCACGACAGGTGCGTGATCCTCGGTGAGCGCTCCATGGCGCACATCGTAGAGCCGCCGGGCCGGCCCCGGTGGGGGACGGCCCGGCGGCTCCGGGTCACACGGTTCGGACGGGCGTCAGCTCAGCTCGAACCGGTCCAGGTTCATGACCTTGTCCCACGCCGCGACGAAGTCGTGCACGAACTTCTCCTTGGCGTCGTCGCTCGCGTACACCTCCGCCAGCGCGCGCAGCTCGGAGTTCGAGCCGAAGACCAGGTCCGCGCGGGTGCCGGTCCACTTGACCTCGCCGGTGGCCGAGTCGCGGCCGTCGAAGAGCTGGCCGTCGCCGTTGGCGGACGACCAGGTGACGCCCATGTCGAGCAGGTTGACGAAGAAGTCGTTCGTCAGCGTGCCCGGGGCCGCGGTGAGGGCGCCGTGCGGGGACCGCGCGTGGTTGGCGCCCAGGACGCGCAGGCCGCCGACGAGGACCGTCATCTCCGGGGCGCTCAGGGTGAGCAGGTTCGCGCGGTCGAGCAGCAGGTACTCGGCCGGCAGCGGCGTCTCCTTGCCCAGGTAGTTGCGGAACCCGTCCGCGGCCGGCTCCAGCGCGGCGAACGACTCCACGTCCGTCTGCTCCTGGGTGGCGTCCGTACGGCCCGGGGTGAACGGGACCTCGACCGCGACGCCGCCGTCCGCGGCGGCCTTCTCCACGCCCGCGACGCCGCCGAGGACGATCAGGTCGGCCAGCGAGATCCGCTTGCCCCCGGACTGCGCCGAGTTGAACGCCTCCTGGACGCCTTCCAGCGTGCGGAGCACGCCCGCGAGCCGGTCGGGGTCGTTGACCTCCCAGCCGCTCTGCGGCTGGAGCCGGATGCGCGCGCCGTTGGCGCCGCCGCGCATGTCGCTGCCGCGGTACGTCGAGGCCGACGCCCACGCCGTCGCGACCAGGTCGGAGACCGACAGGCCGGACTCCAGCAGGCTGGTCTTCAACGCCGCGACGTCCGCCGCGCCGACCAGCTCGTGGTCGACCGCCGGCACCGGGTCCTGCCAGATCAGGGTCTCGGCCGGGACCTCCGGGCCGAGGTAGCGCACCTTCGGGCCCATGTCGCGGTGGGTCAGCTTGAACCAGGCGCGGGCGAACGCGTCCGCGAACTCCTCGGGGTTGTCCTTGAAGCGCCGGGAGATCTGCTCGTACGCCGGGTCGAAGCGCAGCGACAGGTCCGTCGTCAGCATCCGCGGCTCCTGCCGCTTCGCCGGGTCGTGGGCGTCGGGCACGGTGCCCGCGCCGGCGCCGTCCTTCGGCCGCCACTGGTGGGCGCCCGCGGGGGACTGGAACAGCTCCCACTCGTAGCCGAAGAGGATCTCGAAGAAGCTGTTGTCCCAGGCGGTGGGGGTGTCGGTCCAGGTGACCTCAAGGCCGCTGGTGATGGAGTCGGCGCCCTTGCCGGTGCCGTGGCTGTTGGCCCAGCCCAGGCCCATGGCCTCCATCGGGGCGCCCTCGGGGGCGGGGCCGACGGCGTCGGCGGGGCCGTTGCCGTGGGTCTTGCCGAAGGTGTGGCCGCCGGCGATCAGGGCGACGGTCTCCTCGTCGTTCATCGCCATGCGGCGGAAGGTCTCGCGGATGTCGCGGGCCGCGGCGACCGGGTCGGGGTTGCCGTTGGGGCCCTCGGGGTTGACGTAGATGAGGCCCATCTGGACGGCGCCGAGCGGGTTCTCCAGCTCGCGGTCGCCGCTGTAGCGGTTGTCGCCGAGCCACTCGGTCTCGGGGCCCCAGTAGACGTCCTCCTCGGCCTCCCACACGTCGGCGCGGCCGCCGGCGAAGCCGAAGGTCTTGAAGCCCATGGACTCCAGCGCCACGTTGCCGGAGAGGATCAGCAGGTCGGCCCAGGACAGGCTCTGGCCGTACTTCTGCTTCACCGGCCACAGCAGCCGGCGGGCCTTGTCGAGGTTGCCGTTGTCCGGCCAGCTGTTCAGCGGCGCGAAGCGCTGCTGGCCGGAGCCCGCGCCGCCGCGGCCGTCGTGGATGCGGTACGTGCCGGCGCTGTGCCAGGCCATGCGGATGATCAGCGGGCCGTAGTGGCCGAAGTCGGCCGGCCACCAGTCCTGCGAGGTCGTCAGCGTCTCGGCGATGTCTCGCTTGACCGCGGCGAGGTCCAGGGCCTTGAACGCCTCGGCGTAGTCGAAGTCCTCGTCGAGGGGGTTGGACACGGCCGGGTTCTTGGCCAGGATCTTCACGTTCAGGCGCTCGGGCCACCACTGACGGTTACCGCCGCCCTGGGTGGGGTGCGGCGCGCGGCCGTGCGCGACGGGGCAGCCGGCGGCCCCGTCCGGGTTGCTGTCGGTGACGTGTGCGTCAGGCTTGTCGGCCATGAAAATCCTTCCGGACCATGCGTTGAGGGTGCGGTGCTCGCCGGGCCGCGGGGCGGAGGAAGTGGGGAAGTGCCGGGGCAGGCGTGGGCGACCGGCGTGGTATGGCCGGTTTCCGCCCGGACGCGACCCTCGAACCGGGCTCCGGGCAGCCGTGCGGTTCGAAACGGCGGCGTACGCGCATGTCGGAGTGTTCGTCTCCTGCCGTACGAGGTCTTCCTGTTTCCTGTGGCTTTCGCCGACTCCGATCCTACGGTGGACAGATTCTAAGTCAAGAAGGACGCCAAGTCCGTATCGGATCGGACTATCAGGGGAGGGCCGGATTCGGACACCTGTACGGGGAGTGGTTCGCCGCCGGGGATCAGAGCCACCCGTTGCGGCGGAAGCCGCGGTGGACGACGAAGCAGGCCACCGCGATGACCCCGAGGACCGCCGGGTAGCCGTACGTCCAGCGCAGCTCCGGCATGTGCTCGAAGTTCATCCCGTACACCCCGCACACCATGGTCGGGATCGCGATGATCGCCGCCCACGCCGTGATCTTCCGCATGTCCTCGTTCTGCGCCACGGTCACCTGCGCCAGGTGCGCCTGGAGGATGGAGTCCAGCAGCGAGTCGTACGACGTGATCTGGTCGGTGGCCCGCTGGAGGTGGTCGGCGACGTCCCGGAAGTACGCCCGTATCCCCGGCGCGACGTGCGGCAGCGGGCTGGTCGCGAGCCGCTGGAGCGGCCGGTCCAGCGGGGCGACGGCCCGGCGCAGCTCCAGCAGCTCGCGCTTGAGCTGGTAGATCCGGCCGGCGTCGCCGCCCCGGGCGGCCTCGCTGAAGACGGCGGACTCCACGTCGTCGATGTCCCGCTGCACCGCGTCGGTCACGGCGAGGTAGTCGTCGACGACGTGGTCCGCGATCGCGTGCAGCACGGCCGCCGGCCCCTGCTCCAGCCGCTCCGGCGCCGCCTCCAGCGCCTCGCGCAGCGGGCCGAGCGAGCCGTGCGGCCCGTGCCGTACGGTGATCACGAAGTCGGGGCCGGTGAAGACCATCAGCTCGCCGGTGTCCACCACCTCGCTGGTCGCCGTCAGCTCCGCGTGCTCGACGTAGCGGACGGTCTTGAAGACCGCGAACAGCGTGTCGTCGTACCGCTCCACCTTCGGCCGCTGGTGCGCGTGGACGGCGTCCTCGACGGCCAGCGGGTGCAGGCCGAAGAGGTCCGCGAGGCCGGCGAACTCCTCCTGGCGCGGCTCGTGCAGCCCGATCCACACGAAGCCGTCACCGCGCCTGCGCACCTGCCGCAGCGCCTCGGCGGCCGGGCAGTTGCCCTGCTGGAGCCGCGCGCCGTCGAGGTACGACACGCAGTTGACCACGGCGCTGCCGAGCGGCGAGCGGGCGGGGTGGCTGAGGTCCACGGTGCGCCGGGGTGTCCTGCGCACCGCGTGGCGGAGGCTTTTGATCATCGACACGGCGGACTCCTTCGGCGGACCGGTGGACAGTCTGCCACCGGTCCGCCGCGCGCCGGGCCGCGCCGGCGCCGATCACCCGCGGGTCAGTCCCCGGCGGGGCGTCCCCGGCGGCGCTGGACATAGATGCGGGGGTCGGGGCCGGTGGTGTGTTCCAGGCGGACGACGCCGGGGACGGCGGCAAGGTCGAGGCGGTCGGGGTCGGCCCAGTAGCCGAAGTTGGGGTTGCGGAAGAAGGTGGCCCACAGGTCGCCGCCGGCGTCGGTGAAGACGTTGTTGTGGCCGGTGCCGACGCCGGCGGTCCAGCGGCGGGAGTAGGGGCCTTCGAAGCGGTCGGCGACGGCCATCACGGTGTCGTACTGGTACTGGACGCGGCCCTCGCCGCGCCCTTCGTAGGCGTGGCGGGTGCTGCCGTAGGGGTCGAGGCTGGCGCGGTTCCAGGCGGCGTGCAGCAGGTAGTACCTGCCGCGGTGGGTGAAGACGTAGGCGCCTTCGAGGTAGGGCTCGGGGGAGTAGCGCTGCTGGGTGAAGCGGGGCAGGCCGGTGGCCGGGACGATGTCCTCCATGTCGTCGCGGAACCTGGCGTACAGGTCGTTGTGCAGGACCAGCCAGGCGTCGCCGCCCTCGGTGTACAGACTCCCGTCGATGTGGTGGTAGGCGCCGGGCTCGATGAAGGACGGGCCGCCGGTGAAGGAGTCGCCGAAGGGCTTGTCGCGGTTGCCCTCGATCAGCCGGTACGGACCCTCGACCCCGCCGTCGCTCACGAGCATGAACGAGCCGACCTTGCGCGAGTGGTCCCCCATGCAGGCGACGATGTACCAGGTGCCGCGGAAGTGGTGCACCTCCGGCGCCCAGACGTTGGCCCGCTTGCCGAACATGTCGTCGTGCCAGTACTCCTGCCACGGCGCCACGACGGTACGCCCCGGCCGGTTCTCGCCGGCGAACTCCGGGGACCACACCTTGCCCCTCTCGGCGTCCGGCCGGATGCCGGTGGTGTCGGCCAGCCGCCACGGGCCGCGCAGCGAGCGGGCCGTCCACACGAAGATCCCGTCGTTCCACGGGCCCGCGGTCTCCAGTCCGGGTACGCGGCTGGTGCCGGTGGCGACGTAGAGCGGGCGGCCGCCGACGTCGAAGCAGTTGACGTACGTGTCGCGCATCCAGACCCGGCCGAGTTCCTCGTCGCGCGGACGCAACTGGAGGTCCAGCACGAAGGAGTTGTCCTCGCGCGGCCACAGGTCGGCGCGGGTGTCGGCGAGCCCGTACGGCTCCGGGTCGGGCCAGTTCCCCCTGCCCCGGGCCGCGGCCTCCCCGGTTGCCGGAGCCGCCGGAGCCGCCGCCGCGTCCGGAGCCGCCGCGGACGCCGGCACGGGCGCCAGCGCCGCCGCGGCCCCGACGGACCCGGCGCCGGCCAGCAGTGACCGCCGGCCGATCGACGAACCGTTCGCTGAGTGCGTCATGTTCTCGTCCTCCCACGTCGTGCCGCGCACCGGCGGCAGCCTGGCGCCCCAGCATGCGAACCCCCCGAGATTTTCGTCAACAGGTCGGAAAAATAATCCGGTCGGGCCCCGCCGGCCCCCGGACCCGCGGCCCGGGCCCGTCGCCGCAGGTCACGCACGAGCCCGAGGGCGTCAGGCGCGACGGAATCCCGGGCCGGGGAGTCCCGCGGCTTCGCCCTTCTTTTTTCCGACCTGTTGACGAAAAACCGGGGGCGTCTCCATGCTGTCGGCCATGCACCCCTCCGCCGGCCCCCTGACCCGCCTCCGCCGCGAGCACGAAGAGCTCGTGCTGTCCCTGCTGCGCAAGCACGGACCGCTCAGCCGCGGCGAACTCGGGACCCGCTGCGGGCTGTCCCGCACCACGCTCTACGACATCGTCGGCGACCTGATCGCCAACGGCGCCGTCGTCGCCGCCGTCCCGCTGGCGGAGGAGCGGCGGCGCGGCCGGCCCGTGGAGAAGCTGTCCCTCAACCCCGACGCCGGGCACGCCCTCGGCATCGACTTCGCCCGCCGCGCCGTGCACGTCGCCGCCGTCAACGTCGCCCACGAGATCGTCGGTTCCGCCAGCGAGCAGCACGCCCCCGACCTGTCCTGGGAGGAGCGCGTACGCGTCGCGGAACGGCTCGTCGGCACCCTCACCGGCGGCGCGCTGCGCCTCGGCGCGCTGGGCGCCATCGGCGTCGGCGTCGTCGGCCCCATCGGCGCGCCCGGGGACCGGACCGCGGGCGGCCGGCGCCTCGACGTGCTGTCCGAACTGCTGCGCAAGAGCTTCGGCGTGCCCGTACTGCTGGACAACAACACCCGCCTCGCCGCCCTCGCCGAGGCCACCTGGGGCGCCGCGGCCGACGACGCCGACGTGCTCTACCTCCGCGTCTCGCACGGCGTCGGCGGCGGCCTGATCGTCGGCGGCTCGCTGCACCGGGGCGCCTTCGGGCTCTCCGGCGAACTCGGCCACGTCACCGCCGTGCCGTCCGGCGCCCCCTGCGAGTGCGGCGGCGCCGGCTGTCTGGAGACCGTGGCCTCCGTCGGCGCCGTACTCGACGCCTACCGCACCGCCGGCGGCCGCGCCGACGACCTCGCCGCCTTCCACGAGGCGCTCGCCGCCGGCGACGCCGCGGCCCGGGCGGTCCTCGCCGTGGCCGGCGCCCACATCGGCACCGTGCTCGCCGCCGTCTGCAACGCGATCGGCCCCGGCGTGATCGTCATCGGCGGCGAACTCGCCCGCACCGGCGAGGCGCTCACCGAACCCGTCGAGAAGGCGCTCGCCGCGCACATCATGCCCGCCTCCCGCGACCGCGTGGTGCTGCGCAACGCCACCCTCGGCGCCACCGGCGGCGCCCTCGGCGCCATCGCGCTGGTGCTGCACGAATCCCCGTTGCTCTCCCACTACCCCGCAGAAGCCGATCCCGAGGACGAATCGTGCGACGCGTGAAACGAACGAGGTGCGTATGGCCGTGATCACGACACCGGAGAAGCGGGCCGCCCGGCCGCGCACCCGCCGCGCCGAGCGGCGCCGCGGGATCCCCTCCCTCGTACTCAACCTCATCGCCCTCGTGGTCGGCGTGGCCGTCTGGGCGGTGCTGGCCGCGCTGAACGTCGAGAGCCTGCCCGGGCCGCTTGCGGTGGCCGGGAAGGCCGGCGACCTGATCGCCGACGGCACCCTCGCCGACGACCTGGTCGCCAGCCTGCGCCGCGTCTTCACCGGCTTCGCGCTCGGCGTGGCGCTGGCGATCCCCGTCGGCTTCCTCATGGGCTGGTACCCCACGGCGCGCGGGCTGCTGGAGCCGTACATCCAGTTCTTCCGCACCATCCCGCCGCTGGCGCTCATCCCGCTGGCGATCGTGCTGATGGGCATCGGCGAGACGCCGAAGGTCTTCGTCATCTTCCTGGCGGCGTTCCTGTCCTGCGTCGTCGCCGCCTTCCAGGGCGTCGTCGACGTCGACCGCACCCTCATCAACGCCGCCCGGGTCCTCGGCGCCTCCGACCGCGTCATCTTCCTCAAGGTCGTCATCCCGGCGTCGACCCCGTTCATCCTCGTCGGCATGCGCATCGGCCTCGGCGCCGCCTGGGCCACCCTGGTGGCCGCGGAGCTGATCGCCGCCCAGGAGGGCCTGGGCTTCCGCATGCAGCACGCCCAGACCTACTACGAACTCGACACGATCTTCGTGGGACTCATCACCATCGGCGTGCTCGGCCTGGTCATGGACCGGCTGCTGCTGCTCGCCGAACGGCGTCTCACCGGCTGGCAGGAGCGCCGATGACCGAGAAGAGCGAGAACACCGAGCGGACCGGACGCACCGAGAAGATCTCCTTCCGGGAGGTCGTGAAGACCTTCCCGATGAAGGGCACCGACTTCACCGCCCTCGACGGGGTGTCCCTGGACATCGCCGACCGCGAGTTCGTCACCGTCGTCGGCCCCTCCGGCTGCGGCAAGAGCACCCTGCTCAACATGGCCGCCGGGCTGGCCGAGCCCACGGCGGGCGAGGTCCTCGTCGACGGCGCCCCCGTCACCGGCCCCGGCCCCGAACGCGGGGTGATCTTCCAGCAGTACGCCCTCTTCCCCTGGCTGACCGTCCGGCAGAACGTCGAGTTCGGGCTGAAGCTCGCCGGCCTGGCGCCGGACGAACGCAGGAAGCGGTCCGGCCACGCCATCGAGCTGGTCGGCCTCGCGGACTTCGCCGACGCGCTGCCCAAGACGCTGTCCGGCGGCATGAAGCAGCGCTGCGCCATCGCCCGCGCGTACGCGGTCAACCCGCAGGTGCTGCTGATGGACGAGCCGTTCGGGGCGCTGGACGCGCTGACCCGGGTGCAGCTCCAGGACCAGCTTCTCGACACCTGGAGCCGGGACAAGCGCACCGTCATGTTCATCACCCACGACGTCGACGAGGCGGTCTACCTGGCCAGCCGGGTGGTGGTGATGGCCGCCCGCCCCGGGCGCATCCACCGGATCGTCGACGTCCGGCTGCCCTACCCCCGTACCGAGGAGATCCGGCTGTCGCCCGAGTTCGGCCGGATACGCAACGAGGTCTGGCACTCCGTCTACCACCAGGGCGCCGCGCCGGCCGCCGCCTGACCCGTACGCCCGTATCCCCGAACGCTCCTACGCCCCGCAGACTTCAGACGCCCGAAAGGACCACTTGGCCATGCGTGCGACCCGTCGTACCCTCGCTCTCTCACTCACGGTAGCGCTGATCTCACTCCCGGTTGCCGCCTGCTCCGACGACGGCGGCGGCGGGTCGGACGGCTCCAGCGTCCGCTTCGGCTACATCAACGACTACAACGGCGCCAGCCTGCTCGCCATCGCCGAGAAGCAGGGCCTGTGGAAGAAGGCCGGCATCGACGCGGACGTCTCCGTCTTCAACAACGGACCCATCCAGATCCAGGCCCTCGGCGCCGGCGACCTCGACTTCGGCTACATCGGCCCCGGCGCCATGTGGCTGCCCGCCTCCGGCAAGGCCGACGTCGTCGCGATCAACACCCTCGGCTACGCCGACCGCGTCATCGCCCAGCCCGGCATCACCTCGCTCGCCGACCTGAAGGGCAAGAAGGTCGGCGTCCCCGAGGGCACCTCCGGCGACATGGCGCTGGGCCTCGCCCTCCAGGAGGAGGGCATGTCCATCGACGACGTCGAGAAGGTGCCGATGGACCCCGCGACCATCGTCTCCGCGTTCTCCTCCGGGCAGATCGACGGCGCCGGCCTCTGGTACCCGATGATCGACGAGATCAAGGCCAAGGTCCCCGACCTCGAAGAGGTCGCCAGCACCCGGGACATGAAGGACAGCTACTTCCCCACCGCCTTCGTCGCCGGCACCGGCGTCGACCCCGAGCTGTCCACCAAGGTCGTCCGGGTGCTCCAGCAGGCCAACGACTGGCGCTTCGAGCACCCCGAGGAGACGGTCGCCCAGACCGCCGCGATGCTCAAGCTCGACGAGGAGAAGGTCCGGGCCGACGCCGCCAACCAGGAGGTCCTGGCCACCGAGGACCTCGTCGCCAAGACGAAGGACGGCACCGTCGGCGCCTGGCTCGACGAACTCGCCGAGTTCTTCGTCGGCACCGGACAGCTCCAGGAGGCCCCCGACCCGGCGGAGTACTACCTCGGCGATCTCTACACGAAGGCGTCCACCAAGTGAACCTGCTCTTCCTGATGACCGACCAGCACCGGGTCGACACCCTGGGCTGCTACGGCAACCCGCACGTCGCCACCCCCCACCTCGACCGGCTGGCCGCCACCGGCACCCGCTTCGACCGGTGCTACACCCCCACCGCCATCTGCACCCCGGCCCGGGCCAGCCTGCTGACCGGCCAGGCGCCGTTCCGGCACCGGCTGCTCGCCAACTACGAGCGCAACGTCGGCTATCTGGAGGACCTGCGGCACGACGCGTACACCTTCCCCGGCGCGCTCGCCGAGCGCGACTACCGGCTCGGGCTGGTCGGCAAGTGGCACGGCGGCACCCACCGCAACGCCGCCTCCTACGGCTTCGACGGCCCCGACCTGCCCGGCTGGCACAACCCCGTCGACCACCCCGACTACCTCGCGTACCTCGACGAGCGGGGGCTGCCCCCGTACCGCATCTCCGCGCCCATCCGCGGCACCACCCCCAACGGCAACCCCGGCAACCTGCTGGCCGCCCGCCTCCACCAGCCGGCCGAGGCCACCTTCGAGCACTACCTCGCCACCCGCGCCATCGAGCAGCTGGAGACGTACGCCGCCACCGGCCGCCCCTTCTTCCTCGCCACCCACTTCTTCGGCCCGCACCTGCCCTACCTGCTGCCCGACGAGTACTACGACATGTACGACCCGGACCTGGTCGAGCTGCCCCCGTCGATCGCCGAGACCTTCGAGGGCAAGCCGGCCGTCCAGCGCAACTACAGCGCCCACTGGACCTTCGACACCATCCCCATCGAGGTCACCCGCAAGCTCATCGCCGTCTACTGGGGCTACGTCACCCTCATCGACGAGCAGATCGGCCGCATCCTCGCCCGCCTCGACGAACTCGGCCTGACCGACGAGACCGCGGTGCTCTTCACCGCCGACCACGGCGAGTTCACCGGCGCCCACCGCCTCCACGACAAGGGCCCGGCCATGTACGAGGACATCTACCGCATCCCCGGCATCGTCCGCGTCCCCGGCGCCCCGCCGCAGGTGCGCGACGAGTTCGTGACCCTCACCGACTGCACCGCCACCATCCTGGAGCTGGCCGGCTGCGACACCGCGCCCGCCGTCGACAGCCGCAGCCTGCTGCCGCTGGTCCGCGGCGAGCGCCCCGAGTGGCGCGCCGAACTGCTCGCCGAGTTCCACGGCCACCACTTCCCGTACCCGCAGCGCATGATCCGCGACGACCGCTACAAGCTCGTCGTCAACCCCGAGTCGGTCAACGAGCTGTACGACCTGACCGCCGACCCGCACGAGCTGACCAACCGCTACACGCACCCCGAGATGCTGCCCGTACGCCGCCGGATGCTGCGCCGGCTCTACGAGCTGCTGCGCGAGCGCGGTGACAACTTCTACCACTGGATGACGCCGATGTACGACGTCGGCGACCTCGACCACGACCCGACGCTCAGCTCATTCGAACCGGAAGGAACCACCGCATGAGACGGACGTGGACACGGACCGGGCTGCTGCTGTGCGCCCTCCTCGCGGGACTGCTGCCGCTGACGTCGGCGACGGCCGCGGATCCGGCGCCGGAACCGGCGCCGGCCGAGCGGGCAGCGGCGGACGAAGCCCCGGGGACGTACACCAACCCGGTCACCGACGGCGTCGTCGACACCTTCCCCGACCCCGTGACGATCCGCGGCAAGGACGGCTACTGGTACGCCTACGGCACCATGAACCCCGTCTTCCAGAGCGACGGCGAGCAGCACGAGCGGATGCTGCCCATCCTGCGCTCCGCCGACCTCGTCGACTGGGAGTACGCGGGCGAGGTCTTCACCCCCGGCACCCAGCCCGCGTGGCACCGCGGCTCCCGGCTGTGGGCCCCCGACATCCGCTACAACGACGGCCACTACACCCTCTCCTACTCCGTCCCCGGCCGTAACACCGTCGGCGCCGCCACCGCGCCCACCCCGACCGGCCCGTGGACGGACACCGGCCCCGTGCTGCCCACCCCGAGCGGCTGCCCCACCGGCGGCATCGACCAGGCGCAGTTCACCGACCGGGACGGCAGGACGTACCTGTACTGGGGCAGCTACGACATCCTCTGCGTCGCCGAGATGAACGCCGAGCGGACCCGCATCACCGGCGAGGTCACGCAGGTCGCCCAGGGCCGCCGCATGGAGGGCGCGTTCGTCGTCCGCCGCGACGGCTTCTACTACCTCTTCTACTCCGACGCCGGCTGCTGCGACGGCGCGTACAGCGGCTACCAGGTCAAGGCCGGCCGCTCCACCAGCCCCACCGGCCCCTTCCGCGACGACGAGGGCGTCGACCTCATGGCGCCGACCAGCAAGGGCGCCGTCGTCGTCGGTGCCAACGGCAACCGCTGGATCGGCCCCGGCCACAACGGGCTGGCCACCGACCTCGCCGGCCAGGACTGGCTGATGTACCACGGCATCCCCGCCGACAACCCCGACCTCGACCGCTTCCCGGGCCTCGACCGCCAGCTCACCCGGCGCCCCATGCTCATGGACCGGCTCGACTGGATCGACGGCTGGCCCGTCGTCCGCGCCGGCGCCGGCGCCTCCGAAGGACCGCAGCGCGCCCCCGTCACCGACTGGGACGCCGGCGGCACCTTCGCCGGCGGCTCCCTCGACGGCTGGCGCGCCGAGGGCGCCGGCACCGGCGGCTGGTCGCTCGCGGACGACGCCGACTCCGGCCCGTACGCGACGCATCGGGGCGCCACCGACCCGGCGTTCCTCGTCACCGGCGAGGCCGCGCCGCGCGACCTGCGCGCCGAGGCCGACCTGCGGGTCGCGTCTGCGGGCGGGGCGGCGGGCCTGACCGTCGCCTACCGCGACCCGCGCAACCACACAATCGCCTGGCTCGACCGCGCCCGCGGCGCGCTGGTCACCGACGTCGTCGTACGGGGCCGCAGCCGCGGCGAGCGGGTGACGCCGCTGCCCGCGTCGTACGACTGGGACTCCTGGCACAACGTCACCGCCGAGGTGCGCCGCGGCCGCATGACCGTCGAGGTCAGCGGCGACCGGCTGCGCGACGCCGTCGCCGTCCAGGAGCGGCGCCTGCCCGGGGCCGCCACCCGGCCCGGCGCGGTCGGCACCGCCGCCCGCGGCGACGGCGCGGCGGCCGACAACGTCGGCGCGGCGCGCCTGTACGAACCGGTCACCGAGCGCGTACTCGAGCCGGCGACCGGGCGGCTGCTGCCCGGTCACAGCGACGAGTTCACGGCCGGCGCCGTGCCCGGCACCGAGCCCGGCTCGCCGTGGCGGTGGCTGCGCGGCCCGGCGCCCGGGGTGCGCACCGAGGACGGCGACCTCGTCTGGCCCACCCAGAACGCGGAGCTGTACCTGCGGAACAACACCGCCTCCGTGCTGCTGCGCGACGCGCCCGAGGGCGACTACACCGTGACGGCCAAGCTCGACTTCGACCCGGCCGAGCCCAACCAGCAGGCCGGGCTGCTCCTCTACGCCGACGACGACAAGTACGTCAAGATGACCCACTCCGTGCTGCCGCTGAACCGCGGCGGCGGGACGGTGCTCGACGTCAGCGAGTTCGCGAAGGAGGGCGCCCGCCCCACCACCTCGCCGCCGACGCCCGTCGCCAACGCGCCCATGTTCGGCGGCCCCACGGCGGACCGGATGTGGCTGCGGCTGTCCTACCACCACGACGCCGGCACCGGCGAGCGCGGCGAGCACGAGGTGCGCGCCGCCACCAGCCGGGACGGCCGCACCTGGGTCCACAGCGGCGTATGGACGCTGCCCGGCGACGAACGGCTCCGGATCGGGCTCGTGTCGATGAACAGGGAAGGAGCGGTCGCGAAGTTCGACTACGTACGCACCCACCGGACCCGCTGACGGCGGGGCGGCCGCCCCCGGCATCTTGACGGCGGTCTCGATCACGCCCACCGTTGCTGAGGCTGGTCCACCGGCCCCGCCGGCACCCCCGAGGTGCCGGCGGGGCCGCCTCGTACGTCCGCCGTACGCCACCCGGAGAGGTCCACGTGAACAGCAGACTGCTCGGCGCCGGAACGGTCCTGGCGCTCCTCGCCACGGTCGCGGCGATGCCGTCGGCGTCGCCGGCACCCGTACCGGCGGCGAAGCCCCTGCCCCTGGGCGACCCGGGCCTGACCGAGACCCGGACCACCGAGACGCTGCAACCCGGCGTCACCCTCACCCGCATCGAGCGCGGCGCCGGCACGCCGCCGCTGCCGTGGACGGTCGAGGTGCCCGTCCCCGGCGGCACCGGCTCGCCCGACCCCGACGCCCCGCCCGCCGCGCTCCGCGACCGGGCCAGCGCCGAGGAGCTGGCCGCGGAGCTGACCGGCGACGGCTTCGCCGCCCGCGTCGAGGAGGTCACGACGCCCGCCGTCGCCGACTTCGCCGGCGGCACCCTCGGCTGGCGCGTCCGCGTCGGCACGTACGACGGGCGCGCCGCGGCGAACGCCGTGCGGGCCCGGCTGGCCGACGCCGGATACCGGGGCTCCGCCACGTACACCGGCTGGGACGGCGACCCCGGCGTGCGCGGCAGCTGGCGGATCGACGTGCTGACCGTCGACCCGCGCGCCTTCCGCGGCGGGCTCGTCGCCTCGTACGGGCCGGACCTGGTCAGCCGCGAGAAGACCACCGAGCTGGCGGCCGCCGCCGGCGCCACCGCCGGCGTCAACGCCGGCTTCTTTGTCCTCGACCCGCGCGCCGGCGCCCCCGGCGACCCGGCGGGCATCGGCGTCTACGACGGCCGGCTGCTCAGCGAACCCGTGGGCACGCGCCCGGCGCTGGTGCTCCACGACTCCGCCCGCGGCACGCGCGTCGAACGGCTCGGCTGGCGCGGCCGCGTCACCGCCCCGGGCGGCGCGCTGCCGCTGGACGGCGTCGACCGCGTACCGGGCCTGATCCGCAACTGCGGCGGCACCGCCGACGACACCCCGACCGCCCACGCGCGCCACGACGTGACCTGCACCGACGACGACGAAGTCGTCGCCTTCACGGAGGAGTACGGCCCCCGCACCCCCGCCGGCGACGGCGTCGAGGCGGTGCTCGACGCCCACGGCCGGGTCGTCGCGCTGCGCTCGCCGCGCGGCGGCCCGCTGCCCGCCGGCGGCAGCTCCGTACAGGCGACGGGCGCGCAGGCCGGGGAGCTGGCCGCCCTCGCACGCCCCGGCGGGAAACTCCGCATACGCCACGGGCTGCGCGACGACCGCGGCCGCCCCGTGCCCACCCCGCCCGGCACGGCGGTCGTGAACGGCGGCCCGGAACTCGTCCGCGACGGCCGCACCCACGTCACGCCCGCCGCGGACGGCATGGTCCGACCGGACGACCCGAGCTTCTACTACGGCTGGATGCACAAGCGCAATCCCCGCACCTTCGCCGGCGTCGACGCCGCGGGCCGCACCGTCCTCGTCACCGCCGACGGCCGCGCCACGGACTCCCTCGGCCTCAGCGTCCCGGAGAGCGCCGCCGTCGCCCGCGCGCTGGGCCTGCGCGACGCGGTGAACCTCGACGGCGGCGGGTCGACCACGATGGCCGTCGGCGGCGAGGTCGTGGGCGACCCGTCCGACGGGGCGGGGGAGCGGCCGGTCGGCGACGCGCTGCTGATCCTGCCGAACCGGCGCTGACGCCGGCGGACCCCTCGAACCCGGCACCGTACGAACGCCTCCGCCCTCACCAAGGAGCCGCCATGGCACCCGTTCCGCCCGTGAGAAACCGCTTGCTCCTCCTGGTCTGCGCCCTCCTGCTGGCCCTCGTCCCGGCCGCCCCGACCCTCGCCGCCGCGGCGCCACCCGAGCCCGGAAAGGGCGGCCCCCGCGGCGACGCCGAGGTCGTCGACGTCACCCGCGCCGGCGACCGCCTCGTCGACCTGTCGGTACGTTCCCCCGCCCTCGGCGGCCGCACCGTCCCCGTACGCCTGCTCACCCCCGACGGCTGGGACCCCGACGACCCCGCACAGCACTGGCCCACGCTGTGGCTGCTCCACGGCTGCTGCGGCGACTACACCTCGTGGACGTCGGAGACCGACGTGGCCCGGACCGACGAACTGCGGGACGTCCTCGTCGTCATGCCCGAGGCGGGCTGGAACGGCTGGTACAGCGACTGGTGGAACTTCGGCGAGGGCGGCGACCCGGCCTGGGAGACCTTCCACACCGACGAACTGCGCCGGCTGCTGGAGAGCGACTGGGGAGCGAGCACGAACCGCGTGGTCGCCGGCCTCTCGATGGGCGGCCAGGGCGCCCTCATGTACGCCGCCCGCCACCCCGGCATGTTCCGGGCCGCCGCCTCCTACTCCGGCGCGGCACACCCGCTGCTCAACGACGAGTCGGTGAACCGCATCATGGGCTTCTTCGCCGGGCAGGGCGACGACCCCCGCCGCGTCTGGGGCGACCCGGTCGACCAGCGCGCCATCTGGGCGGCCCACGACCCGTACCACCTGGCGAAGCGGCTCAAGTCCACGCCGGTCTACCTCTCCTGCGGCGACGGCACCGCGGGGCCCTTCGACCCGCCGGGCGCGACGAGCGCCCTGGAGGCGGACTTCGAGCGCCAGAACCAGGCGTTGGCCGAGAAGCTGAAGCGGGTCGGCGCGAAGAAGGTGACGACCCACTTCTACGGCCCGGGCACGCACCGCTGGGAGTACTGGGAGCGGGAGCTGCACGCCTCACTGCCGATGCTGCTCGGCGCGCTGAGGGTGCGGTGAGGTTCGGTGGGGGTGGTGCGCTGACGCGCCTGTTGGGGCCTGTCCTCCACGGCAGTCGGAACCGCATCCCGCCGCCGGTCCGTGGCCTCGCCGGGTGCAGCGCGGCGAGGCCGCGTCCAGGAGAGCACGTACGGCTTCGGTGAGTTCGTGCGTGGCCGTGCGACCGTCCCGGTTGCCTTCGAGCGCTTGGCGTCCCGAAGGATCGCCAGTGGCGAGCGCGGTCAGGATCCTCGACCGGGTCGTTCCCAGGAGCCGGTCGAGCGGCCTCTCGGTGGGAGGCGCCGACCAGAGGTACCGCCCGGGTGCCGGGTCCCGGTCGGTGATGAACAGCGACGGAACGAGAAGGAGTTTCGGAGGGCGGTCATGGGTCGGGGTGGTCGGCGGTTGGGCCCTCGTGTCCCGCCCGGACCGCCCCGGGGGGCGACGCGGGAGAGGGCGACGGGTGGTCAACGGCCGTGCGGGTGCGCGTCGGTGGGCGGAATCGGCGGCAACTCCCGCCAGAAACCGGCGCAAATCGCCCACGCGCTCCGTCTTTCGCCCGTCGACGTGCGCGTGAGCGCCTCAGGGGGGTGGGTCGTCGCCCCGACCGGCCGGGTGCACGTGGGGGCGACGAACTCGCGGTAAGGCTCCCCGCGAAGCGGGGCGAATCGCCCACGCGCCTCGACTTTCGCGCGTCGGCGTGCGCGTGCCGGGGCCGAGGGGTCCGGGTGCACGTGAAGGTGCCGAACCTCCGGTAACGCTCCCCGTGCGATCGTGCCCCGCCGGGTGGTGGGACCGGTACCGGCCGGGGTCGATTCGGCCGGTGAGGAGGCGGCCCGGCGGCGTCGCCGGGTGACGGCGGCGCGGTGGGGGTGGGGTGGTGCGTGCGGCCGGAGGGTTCGCGGTCGACGGGGGGCCTGCGTCGGGGGTGGTCGGGGCAGGTGGGTGGAGCGGTGCCGGGGCGGGGGTGCGTGCGTGTGGGCACGCGGGGGCGGGGCCCGGGCCGGTGGATGGCCCGGTGCCGGGGGTTGGGGCGGCGTCGGGGTGGACGGGCGTGCGTGCGGTGTCGCGGCGGCGGCCTGCGTCGGGGGTGGTCGGGGCCGGTGGGTGGCCGCGGTGTCGGGGGCTGCGGTGGTGCCGGGCGGGCGGCCGTGCGTGGCGGATGCGGCGACGGGGGTGTCGGGGTGGGTGGGCGTGCGTACGGGGGCACGGCGTTGGGGGCCTGCGTCGGGGGCGGCCGAGGCGGCGGAAGGCCCGGTGTCGGGGGAGGGGGGCGGTGTCGGGATGGGCGGCCGTGTGTGTGAGGACCTTCGTCGGGCGCGGCCGGCGTCGGGGGTGGCCGGGTCGGTGGGTGGCTCGGTGTCGGGGGAGGGGGCGGTGTCGGGGTGGGTGGCCGTGCGCCTTGGGGTGCGGCGTCGGGGGGTTGGAGCATTTGTCCCCCGGGGCCCGGCTGCCCAGCGTGTCAAGAGTGCGGGCGTCGGGGTGTGGTCGGCGATTGGCACGGAGCTGGCGGCGATGGGCCCTCGTATCGCGTCCGCACCGCTGCCCAGGGGCCGCACCTGTGCCCTGCGGCGTCCGACCGTACCGCCCTCCGGGGTTCACGCGGGCCTCGGCGCGGCAGGAGCCCGCCGGGGTGCACGTCGGCGGGCGAAACCCGGCCCTCGTGGGCGATTTGGGCCAGTTCTGGGAGTGGGTTACCGCGGGTTCGTCACCGCCACGCGCACGCCGAGCCTTCGAGGGGGTCGGTCACGACCGCCGGGCCCGCGCGCACGTAGCCGGTCAAAACTCGGCCCCGGTGGGCGATTTACCCGGGTTCGGGGAGGGGGTTACCGCGGGTTGTGACACGCGGCGCGTCCCCCGGGGGCGGCGAGCCGCAGAAAGCGCATCGCCGCAGAGCGGCAGCGCCAGTGGGGCGCCCTGCGGCGCGGACGCGATACGAGAGCCGATGGCCGCTCAGCTCCGCCACATCGCCGACCAAGTCCGACGCCCGCACTCCTGACACGCCGGGCGGCGGGGCCCCGGGGGACAAATGCTCCACACCCCCGTCGCCGCGCCCCCCAGCGCACGCCCGCCCACCCCGACGCCGCGCCACCCGCCCCCGACGCCGGGTCACCGGCCGCATCGGCCACCCCTGGTGCGGCGCCAGCCCGACCCGGCCCGCATGCGCACGGCCGCCCACCCCGGCGCTGCCCCACCCCCCGACGCTGCCCCGCCCCCCGCCGCCGCCCCGGCCCCCGACGCCGGCCACCTCCCGCCCCCCGGTCACCCCCGACGCTGGCCCCCGTCGACCGAGAGCCCTCCGGCCGCAGGCACCGTGCGTCGGCGTGTAGCGGCACCCGCTGCACGCCTCGGCCCTTGTGGCGGCCACCGGTAGCGCCCCGCCGCGCGGCCCGGTAGCGCCCGCGCCTCCGGGCCCGGTGGTGCCCGAGCGCGGGGGCCGGGTTGCCTCCCCGGCGCCGCGCCGTCATGGCGTTCGGGGCCGGGCCCACCCCGGCGCCTCCCCGTCCGCCGGCCCGGCCGCGCTCACCGGCGCCGCCGGTGCCCGGTCCCCGTCGCGGGATGCGTCCAGGAAGGGGCCGTGGCCCGGCGCCGGGCGCCGCCCTCGCCGGGGCCGGGCTGTGCCTCGTACGGCGGCGGACTCGTGGCGTACCCCTGGAGCTGGGCAACGATCCTTGTCATAGGAGCGGCATACCCTTGGGCGGGCGTGCGGGGATCACGGTTTGCGGACGCGGGCCCGGGGGCGTCCGGGCTTGGGACGGTCCGTGCTTGGGGGCGTCCGGGCTTGGGGCGCGTGGGCCAGGGACGCGGGGGCTCGGGGCTGGGGTTCGGGGTCGTGTCCCTTGTGGTGGTGCAGCCGATGACACTTCGGGGCTCCCCGTTACGTGGCCAGCGGGCCCTCGTTCGCGACCTACCGCGGTCCTCCGCGGTGCCGGCCGACCGGCCACCGGTAGAACCGCCACCGGCCCACCGGCCCACCGGCCCACCGGCCACCTGCGACCATCCATCGGCCCACCGGCCACCGGCCACCGTCCATCGGCCCACCGCCCACCGTCCATCGGCCGACCGGCACCTGTCGATCCGGCACCTGTCGATCCGGCACCTTTCGACCCGGCACCGACCCATCCGCCACCGCCCGCCCCGCCGGAGCTGCCGAACCGCCTCGCCACCCGGGCGCTCGCCGCACGATCGGGCCGGGGCGGTTCCAGAGCGGCTCCAGCAGCGGTGACGGCGGCAACTGCGTCGAGGGCGCCGTCACCCCGCAGGGTGTCCCGTGCCCGTGTCCGTGACGCCAAGGACCGGGGCGGCGGTCAGCTCTCCGTCACCCCCGCGGTCCGCGCTGACTTCATCGCCTACGCCAAGGCCGTCCAACTCTCAGACACCCCCCGCGCCCGCCCCGTCGCCGGGCTCGAACCCGTGACCGGTTAGCATCTGCCGATGCCGCACTGGATACGCGTCCGCACCGTGACCGGCGTCGGGCTCCTGGCAGCGGCAAGTCTGCTTGCCGGCGGGCTCACGTCGTGCGTCAACTATTTCGGATGTGGCATCGACCAGCTCGAAGAGGACGTGACAGCAGCTGACCTGAACGGCCGTTACGTCGGCAGCGAGTACGGCATGCTCAATCTTGAGCCTCACGGGAAGCTGAGTTTCCGCGACTGGCGGCATCACGACGACGTCATCACCGGTGAATCGACTGAAGTTCCGTACGGCACCGGAAGCTGGAGCCTCACTCGTGCGGGACGGGATGACAGAGTGCAGGTCAGCCTGACCGCATCGACTTCTGCCTCAGAAGATTTCGGTGTGGCCTTCGAACTGCTTGCTGACGGACCCGCCGACAGCCCCACGCTGTACCAGTACATCGGCGACCCCGACACGTGCGACATCAATACATTCGAACGCGATTGACGGGCCGACGGTCCCGAACACCACGCTGCACCACCGCAAGCCTCGGTATCCGGGGCTACCGTGGAACTGCTGGAGCAGACGCGAGGAGACCGATGAGCACGCTCCTCGGACCGGGGTGGTTCACGGCCCGGGCCGACTTCGTCGCCTTCACCCAGGCCCTCGAACTCTCCAACACACCCCCCGCCCGCGCGACCGCACCCCGGCTGCCCCGCCCCGGGCGGTCCGCCGGCACGGCACCGTGAGAGGCGGCGGCCATGGACCACGGCACCCGCGGCGAGCTGATCGGTCGGCTGGCCGAGGCGATCAGGTCCGCGAGGACGACGCACCCGCTGCGGGTCGCCGTCGACGGGCCGCCCGCCGCCGGCAAGACCACGCTGGCCGACGAGGTCGCCGACGTTCTGCGCGCGCAGGGCCGTGACGTCATCCGCGCGACCGTCGACGACTTCCTCGTGCCCCGCGCGCAGCGTTACCGGCGTGGCCGGTACTCGGCCGAAGGGTGTTACTTCGACGCCCACGACCGCGCCGCGCTGTGCCGGGTGCTGCTCGATCCGCTGGGCCCGGGCGGAGACCGCCGGTTCCGGTGCGCGGTCTACGACAAGGACGCCGACACCCCGCTGTTGCCGCCGGCCGCGACCGCCGCCGCGGACGCCGTGCTGCTCTTCGACGGCGTCTTCCTCCTGCGCCCGGAACTCGTCGACCGGTGGGATCTGCGCATCCTCGTGTCCGTCCCCTTCGCGCGGACGCTGGAACGCGCGCGGGAACGAGCCGCGACGCCGCCCGGAGCCACCGCCGACACCGCCGACACCGCCGGCACCGCCGGCGCCACCGCGATCGAACGGTCCTGGCGGCACCGGTACATCCCCTCCCAGCAGCTCTACTTCGCCGTGGCCCGTCCCGCCGACCGCGCCGACGTCATCGTGTACAACGATCAGCTTCAGCGACCGGCCTGGGAAGTCCGGCCGCACCCGCCGATCCAGGGGACGTGAGACGGCCGGGCCGCGCCCGCATCTGCCGTGGTCAGCACCTCACGAGAGTGCGCAAGAAGTTCCATATCCTTGCGCAAGGGAAAAGGCAATGCACCCCCCATCGTGCGTCTCCGCGAGCCTCAGCACGGCGTCGTCGGCAACGTACCGCGGTCCAGTGGGTTGACCGGCCTGCACCGTGACTCTACGGTCATGGTCGCAACATCTTGCAGTCGTCTTGCGGAGGCTCTTGCAGTCCCTTCCGTGGGGCCGGGCGTCACCCGGCGTGCCGACCCCCACGCGTCCCGCACACCTCATCCTGGAGGACCCATGCACGGGAGCACCAACAGGGCAAGAAGGCGCACGGTCGCATCACTCGTCCTCACCGCCGGGATGGCCGGCGGCCTCCTGGTCGGCGCCACCCCGGCTCAGCCCTCGCCGCCCGGCGAGAAGGACGTCACCGCCGTGATGTTCGAATGGAGGTTCGACTCGGTCGCCCAGGCGTGCACCGACACCCTCGGTCCGGCCGGTTACGGCTTCGTCCAGGTCTCCCCGCCGCAGGAGCACATCCAGGGCGGCCAGTGGTGGACCTCGTACCAGCCGGTGAGCTACAAGATCGCGGGCCGTCTCGGCGACCGCGGGCAGTTCCAGAACATGGTCGACACCTGTCACGCGGCAGGCGTGAAGGTGATCGCCGACGCGGTCATCAACCACATGGCCGCCGGCGAGGGCACCGGAACCGGCGGGTCGCCGTACACCAAGTACGACTACCCGGGCATCTACTCGTCGTACGACTTCGACAACTGCACCTCGGAGATCAACGACTACCGCGACCGCTTCGACGTCCAGGAGTGCGAGCTGCTCGGGCTCGCGGACCTGGACACCGGCGAGGACTACGTCCGGGGCAGGATCGCCGGCTACCTCGACGACCTGCTGTCCCTGGGCGTCGACGGCTTCCGGATCGACGCGGCCAAGCACATGGCCGCCGGTGACCTGGCCGACATCAAGTCCCGGCTCGGCGACCCGGACGTCTACTGGAAGCACGAGGTCATCCACGGCGCGGGGGAGGCCGTCTCCCCGGCCGAGTACCTCGGGAGCGGCGACGTGCAGGAGTTCCGCTACGCCCGCGACCTCAAGCGCGTCTTCGGCAGCGAGAACCTCGCGTACCTGAAGAACTTCGGCGAGGGCTGGGGCTACCTGGACTCGGACAGCTCCGGAGTCTTCGTCGCCAACCACGACACCGAGCGCGGCGGCGACACCCTCAGCTACAAGGACGGCGCCGACTACACCCTGGCGCACGTCTTCATGCTGGCCTGGCCGTACGGCAGCCCCGACGTCCACTCCGGCTACGAGTTCTCCTCCGGCGACCAGGGCCCGCCCAACGGCGGCCAGGTGAACGCCTGTTACCGCGACGGCTGGAAGTGCCAGCACGACTGGCGCGAGATCTCCTCCATGGTCGGCTTCCGCAACACTGCCCGCGGGCAGGCGGTGACCGACTGGTGGGACAACGGGGGTGACCAGATCGCGTTCGGCCGCGGGGACAAGGCGTTCGTGGCCATCAACCACGAGGGCTCGTCCCTGTCCCGCACCTTCCAGACCTCCCTGCCTTCCGGCGACTACTGCGACGTGCAGAGCGGCAGGACGGTCACGGTGAACGGCGACGGCCGGTTCACCGCCACGCTGGGCGCCGACACCGCCGTGGCCCTGCACGTCAACGCCCGCAGCTGCGACGGCGGCGGTGACCCCGACCCGGTGGCCACGGGCGCCTCCTTCGAGGTCGACGCCACCACCAGCTGGGGCCAGAACATCCACGTGACCGGCAACAGGCCGGAGCTCGGCAACTGGGACCCGGGCAGCGCGCTGAAGCTCGACCCGGCCGCCTATCCCGTCTGGAAGCTGGCGGTGGAACTCCCGGCCGGTACGTCCTTCGAGTACAAGTACCTCCGCAAGGACGAAGCCGGGAACGTCACCTGGGAGAGCGGCGGCAACCGCACCGCGGCGGTCGGGACGTCCGGGATGGTCCAGCTGCACGACACCTGGCGCGACTGACGCCCCCGCGTTCACAGCCGGGCCGCCCCCGCACGTCCGCGCGGGGGCGGCCTCCGGCCGACCGGCCGCACCCCCCCTCACCGCCGCCCGCCGACCGTGACCGCTCCACCCCCCGGCCGGCCGCTACGCCCGCACCACCTGCCGCCCGCCCCCCACCGACTCAGCGGAACCCCCCGCCCCCCGCCACCCTCCCCGGGCGCGGCGCTACCCTTCTACGCCGGACGGTACGGAACGTACGGGACGGGGTGCGCGATGGGCGGCGCGGCGGGGAGCGGGGGACGGGTCCGTACGTACCGGGGGCACCTCGGGACCATGGTCTTCCTCGCCCTGCTGTGCGTCGTCTTCGGCGGCCTGCTCGTGTTCTTCGGTCTGCTGATGGTCCTGGGCGCCGGGGTCCACTTCGGCGTCGCGATCGCGTTCTGCACCCCCGGGTCGGCCCTTCTGCTGCTCGCCTTCTGCGTCGTCCGCGGCGTGACGTTCGTCGACGAGGACGGCCTCACCCTCCGCTGGCTGCGCACCCGGCGGCTGGCCTGGCGCGACCTCGTCGCCGTCGAACTGGAGCACAACGCGCCCGCGTCGGCGGAGCGCAAGCGCCCCGTCATGAGCGTTGTCGTCTACACCCGCGACGGCCGCCGGGTGAGCCTGCCCAACGTCATCGACACCCGCAGTCTGCGCGCGGAGCGCGAGGTGGAGGTGATCCGCGAGGTGTGGGAGCGCTGCCGGGGCGCGGACTGGACGCCGCGGCCGGAGGTGGCCGTGGCCGCGCGGACGGAGGCCGAGGCCGCCGAGCGCACCCGGAACTCGCTGGTCGAGTCGATGGGCTGGGGCCTCACGGCGGTGCGCGTGCTGGTCTTCTGCGTCCTGGTCGTCGCCGTCGTCTTTCTGGCGACCGGCAACGCCGACGCGCTCCCGGACATCCCGGGCGAGGTCTTCGCCGGTGTCTTCGCGGCGGTGTTCGCCGCCCCGCTCGCGATCGCGCTGGCGGGCCGGGCCGCCGCCCGGCGGCGAGGCGGCGAGGGCGGCCGCGACCGCGACGGCGACCGCGACGACGGCGGCGGCGCCGGCCGGGAGCCCGGCGGGCCGCCGCCGCTGTGACGCGGAGCCGGGTGGCGCGGGAGCCGGCGCGGGACACCGGCCCCCGCGGGACCCGGGTGCTCAGCAGACCGGGACGCCCGGCAGCTTCGCGTCGGGATGGTCGATGTAGATGTTGGAGATGAATCCGCGCTGGTCGCGCAGCCGGCTCCACCAGGCGTTCGTGTAGCCCTCGGCGTTGACCACGTCGCCCTGCTTCTGGCACTCGACGTACACCGGCGTCGGCCCCGGCAGGGTCGTCACCACCGCCGCGTCGAGCCGCGCGTCCGCGCGCACGCGCACGCCGCTGCCCCAGGTGGTGAAGTTGGTGTCGCCGCCGCAGTTGTCGCTGCGCAGGTGGTACTGGCCGTACGAGCCCGGGTACGGCAGCGCCGTGCCGTTGATGCGGATGTTCTGGCCGACGCCGTTGTAGAGCTGCTCGTAGTGGATGTGCGCGCCGGAGGAGTTGCCGGTGCTGCCGGTGACGCCGATCTGCTGGCCCTGGGCGACCGACTGGCCGTTGGCCACCGAGAACGACGCCAGGTGGAAGTAGTACGTCTTCCAGCCGCCGCCGTGGTCGATGACGATGTAGTTGCCGGCGCCGCCCGCCTGGTAGTGCCGGGTCGCGGTGCCGGCCGCGGACGCGACCTGCGGTGTGCCGCCGGTGGCGCCGCCGTCGGAGCGGATGAAGTCCAGCGCCCGGCGCACCTCGGCGCTGTGGTGGCTGTACGTCCACTGCTGGCCGCAGGGGAAGGGCGCCTTGAAGTTCGGCGCCAGCGCGGGCCGTACGTCGTCCGCCTGGGCCGGGGCCGCCGCGGTCAGGCCCAGCAGCGCGAGCAGCGCCGCGGCCAGGACGGCCGCGGCCCGCCGCGCGGGGCCGGCGGGGCGGACGGCGGGGACGGGGGTGGGTCTGTGGGGCATCGGGCCGCCTCCTTCGGTGGGGGCAAGGGGGGTGGGGAGGGGTGGCGCGTTCAGCACTCGGGGACGCCCGGCAGCCAGGCGTCGGCGACGTCGACGAAGATGTTGGAGATGTAGCCGCCGTAGTCCGGCAGATAGGACCAGGCGTCGTTGGTGTAGCCGTTGTACGTGACCGACTCGCCGCGCTCCTGGCACTCCACCCGCACCTGCGTCGGGCCGGGGAGCGTGGTGAGCACCGCGGAGGAGGTGTTCGACTCCTGGCGGACCCGGACGTCGGTGCCCCAGGTGGGGAACCGCTTGCCGTCCTGCTCGCCGGTCCACAGGAACGTCACGTCGACCCAGCCGTTGTCGTTGAGGCCGACGTTGTAGAACGTGCCGTCGGCGAGGTCGATGCCGGCCGGGTTGGCGACGCGGCGGCCGAACTCGTCGAGTCCGCCGTTGTACCCGTTCTGGTAGGCCGCCTGCGCCTCGGGCATGCCCTGCGGCAGGTCCTGCCAGGACTCGCGCACCGACGGGGGGTTCCAGTAGTCGTCCTTGGTGTTCCACGGCCCGACGTCCCACACCGGCGCCGTCTCGCAGCGCACCGGGCCGCAGACCTGCACCGAGTACTCGGCGCTGCCCTTCGGGGACAGCCCGCGCCGCGACGGCAGGGCCACGAAGTGGTCGTTGGGCACGATGACGTGGCCGTTGGCGGTGGTGCCGCCGACCAGGCCCTCGCGGGTGGCGAACAGCCGATAGGTCAGCGGGGCGGCGGCCGCCGCGGGGCGCGGCGCCGCGTCGGTGTCGGCCCGTAGCCGCAGGGACTCGACGGCGGGGACGGCGGCGTCCGTGCCGCCGGCGCGCAGCGTCAGCCGGGCCTGCACCTCGGAGACCGCGAACGGCAGCCGGGCGGCGTCCGCCGTGCCCGCGCCCGCCGGCAGCCACTCGGTCCAGCCGCCGTCGGCGGCCCGGCCGCGGACGTCGACCGCGACCTCGGCGCCGGCGGGGGCGCGGGCGCCGAGGTCGGCCCGTACGCGGTTGACGGGGCGGTCCAGGCGTTCGGCGGCGAGGACCTGGGTGCCCTCGCCGGGGGCGCCGGCGGGGTGCTGGAGGGAGGCGGGTCCGGCGGACCGCGAGCGGAGCCGCAGATCGCCGTGTACGTAGCGGACGTTGACGTCGTCCGCGTCGATGTCCGAGAGGTCGGCCCGCCAGGTGGCGGGCGGGGCGGGGCCGCCGGCCCCGGCCGCGTTCTCCGCCGCCCCGGCGGCGTGGGCCGGGTGCGCGAGGGCGGCCGCGCAGATCGCGCCGGCGAGCGCGGCTCTGCGCCGCCGGCTTCGGGTGGGTGTGCGCCGCATCTGGCTCCTTCCCGTGTTTCCGTCGTCGGTGGGTTCCGTCCGTGAAGGTGCGTGCCGTGCGGCGACGCATCGTAGGGGCGCTGCGCACGGCCGTGCCGCCGGGGTTTTCCGGCACGGTCGAAAACCCGTCGTGGCCGGGGACGCGAGGGGGGCCGGGGAGTGGTCCCTGGGGGTGGCCGCGGTGCGCTCCCGGTGCGGCGACGTATCGCGGGCGCCCGCCGATCGGCCGTGCCGCCCGGGGTTTTCGGCACCGCCGGCAACCCGTTGCCGGCCGGGGCGGGGACAGCGCAGGCCGGTCGTGGTTACCCTCGGGTATGGCCGGAGTGCTTCATGTCCACTTCAATGACCGGGACTTCCGCCACGTCCAGCTCGCGCCCACCGCCGACCCGCTCTGGGAGACGATCCTCGGGCTGCACGTCGCGTACACCCCCGCGCCCCTCCTCCCCGCCCGGCTGCGCCCCTGGCACGGCCGCGCCCGCCGCCGCCTGCACCAGGGCGACCTGCGCCGCACCTGCCGCCTGCTCAACGGCATCGCGCCCCCCGACGCCCCGTACTTCCCCGACTTCCTCACCCCCGCCGAGTCCGAGGACGGCATCACCGCCGGACTGCGCACCCTGCGCTCCACCCCCGCCACCCGGCTCGCCCGCGAGGTCCGCCTCGCCGCCCGGCACCGGCCGCTGCCCGCCTGGACCCGGCGGCTCGCGGCCGGCGACCGCACCGTGCTCGACGACCTCGCCGACGCCCTGCACCTCGTCCACGACCGCCTCGTCGCCCCCGACTGGAGCGAGATCGAGGCCACCGTCGCCGCCGACCGCGCCCGCCAGCTCGACGCGCTGGAGGCCGGACTGCCCGCCGTCCTCGCCACCCTCGACCCCTTCACCTGGGCCGACCCCGTGCTCAGCGCGCCCTACCCGGTGAACTCCAGCCTCCACCTGCACGGTCGCGGCGTCCGGCTGGTGCCCTCCTACTTCTGCCACACCACGCCGATCGCCCTCGCCGACCCCGGACTGCCGCCCGTCGTCGTCCATCCCGTGCGCCGGCGCCCCGCCGGCCCCGGCACCGCCCCCGCCGCACCCCGCGACGCCGCCCTCGCCGCGCTCCTCGGCGCCAGCCGCGCCCGCGTGCTGGCCGCGCTCACCGGCGCCGCCGGCACCCCGACCACCGGCGGCGTCGCCGCCCGGCTCGGGATGCCCGCCTCCTCCGTCAGCGGGCACCTCACCGTGCTGCGCCGCGCCGGCCTCGCCGAGAGCGAACGGGCCGGCCCGCACGTCGTGCACCGGCTGACCGCGCGCGGCCGGCACCTGCTGGAGGCCGACCGCCCATGACCGAACGCCGTACGGCCGCCGCTCCCGCCACGGAGACGCCCGCCCCCCCGGCGCCGTCCGCCGTAGGGCGCCATTCGCCGTACGGCCGCCGCGGGTTCACACGCCGCTGGTGTGATACCTGCGCGCCCCACACCCCCGACCACCAGGGAGGCACGCGTGAACCTCGTCGTCAACGGCGACGCAGAGACCGGTCCCGGAGGCACCGCCGAGCCCGTCGGCAGCGTCCACGGCTGGCGCCTCGCCCAGGGCGCCCCCGCCCTCGTCCGCTACGACCTCGGCGGCGGCTACCCCACGCCCGGCGACCCCGGCCCCGCCGACCGCGGCACCCGGTTCTTCAGCGGCGGCGACAGCGCCCGCACCGCCCTCGTCCAGGACGTCGGCCTGCCCCGCGCGGGCGCCACCGGCCACCGGGCCGTCGACGCCGGGCGCGTGCGCTACACCCTCACCGCCTGGCTCGGCGGCTACGCCGGCCAGCAGGACGGCGCCCGGCTCTCCGTCGAACTCCGCGACGCCCACGGCACGCCGCTCGCGCTGAGCGTCCTCGGCCCCGTCACCGCGGAGGAACGCGGCGGACGGACGGCGCTGCTGGCGCGTACGGACACCGCGGCCGTGCCGCCCGGCGCCCGCAGCGCCCGCCTCCTGCTCGCCTTCACCCGCGCCGGCGGCACCTCCAACGACGGCTACGCCGACGCGATCACCCTCACCCTCACCCCTGCGCAAGCAGCCCGCCGAGGAGGCCGCCCGTGACCGTCGACCGCCGCACCCTGCTGAGGTCCGCGGCCGCCGCCGGCGCCCTCGGCGCCGCCTGGCCGCTCACCGCCGGCCTCACCCCGGCGCAGGCCCGCGCCCGCGCGGAGGCGCTCGGCGCCGCGTACGACGAGGCCCCCTTCACCCTCGGCGTCGCCTCCGGCGACCCGCGGCCGGACTCCGTGGTGCTGTGGACCCGGCTCGCCCCCGAACCCCTCGCCGCCGAACAGGACCTCCCCGGGGTCGTCGAGGTCAGCTGGACCGTCGCCGAGGACCCCGGGCTGCGCCGCGTCGTCGCCCGCGGCACCGCCCCGGCCTCCGCCACCCTCGGCCACAGCGTGCACGTCCCCGTCACCGGCCTCGCGGCCGGGCGTACGTACTACTACGCCTTCTCCGCCCGCGGCCGCACCAGCCGCACCGGCCGCACCCGCACCGCCCCCGGCGGGCCCGTCGGCCGGGTGCGCTTCGCCACCGCCAACTGCCAGGCGTTCCACGACGGCTACTACGCCGCCCACCGCGGCATCGCCGCCGAGGACGTCGACTTCGTCGTCCACCTCGGCGACTACATCTACGAGCACGGGCAGGTCGGCGGCGTACCGGAGGAGCACGTCCGCGACCACGACGGGCCGGAGATCCTCACCCTCGGCGACTACCGCAGGCGCCACGCGCTCTACAAGGGCGACCCCGCGCTGCGCGCCGCCCACGCCGCCCACCCGTGGTTTTTGACCTGGGACGACCACGAGGTGGTCAACGACTACAGCGGCGGCGCCGGCGCCGCCCCCTTCGTGCGCCGCCGTGCCGCCGCCTACCAGGCGTGGTACGAGCACATGCCGCACCGCGACTCCTTCGGCGACTCCGCGCTGCCCGACCCGGAGATCCACCGCGTCCGCGACTGGGGCGGGCTGGTCCGGCTCACCGTGCTCGACCTGCGCTCCCACCGCTCCGCGCAGAACCTCCCGGACGGCACCATCCTCGGTGCCGCGCAGAAGAGCTGGCTCAAGCGGCACGTCGACGACGCCCCCGACGCCTGGCAGGTCTGGGCCAACTCGATCATGCTCAGCCAGCTGCGCGGCTCACCGGGCGGCCCGTACATGTTCACCGACCAGTGGGACGGCTTCCTCGCCGAACGCAAGGAGGTGCTGGCGCACGTCCACGCCGCCGGCCTCGAAGACCTCGTCGTCGTCACCGGGGACTGGCACTCGGCGTTCGTCGACGACATCCGTACCGACTACGACGATCCGGAATCCCCGCTTCTGGGAACCGAGTTCACCGCTCACTCCGTCACCTCCGGCGCGTACTCCCCGGACTGGAACAGGGCCAACGGGCCGGTCATGGGCGCCGCGAACCCGCACCTCAAGTACTTCGAGGGCAATCGATACGGCTACGACGTCTACGAGGCCACCCCGGAGCGCTTCAGCGCCCACATGCGCGTGATCGCCGACCGCCGCGACCCGCGCTCGCCGGTCACGACGCTGACGACGTTCCACGTCGACCGCGGGCGCCCCGGAAGCTACGAGGACGAGGCGACGAAGAACTCCCCGGCGCAGTACCGCCGCGCCTGACACCCGACCCGGGGGCCGCCGCCGGCGGTCGGCACCCGGCCGGGCTCCGCGCGCCGCCGGCCGTACGGCGCGGGGCCCCGGCCGGGTTGCCGCCTGGGATCCCGGACGATCGTCCGCCGCCCCCAACACCCAAGTCAATCCTCGGATTTGCTTGCCCGCCCCGAGGAGTCACTGGGGGGAGAACATCGGTTTGCCCGTGTGTCCCTGCGCGCTCACCCGTTCGGCCCATCGATAGAATCGCGCGGTGTCCACACGGGGAGCACGGAGAACTGCGAGGAGGCACGTTGACCGGACATGACGTCACCGACGAGCAGTGGCAAGGGCTCGCCGAGGTCGTGCCGCTGCGCGGCAACGAATGGCCCTCCTGGACCGGGCACGAAGCGCTCGACGACGGCGAGGTCGCCGCCGACCAGCGGCAGTTCGTCGTCATCCGCTGCCAGGTCTTCGCCGACGCGCGGCGCGTCGCCGAGTACCTGATAGCGCAGATTCCGGTGCTGCTCGACCTCACCGGCGCCGAGATCGACGTCGCCAAGCGCGTCCTCGACTTCGCCAGCGGCGTCACCTTCGGGATCCAGAGCAGCATGCACCGGGTCGACCGCAACGTCTTCCTGCTCGCCCCGGTCGGTACCGAGGTCGAGCCGCTGGCCGGCCGCTGACCCCTTTACCGCGCCCGTTCGGGTGAGCCCCGGCGGATCCGCCGGTCCTCGCCCGAACGGGGGAAGGTGCCGCTGCCGGAACGGTTCCGCGGCCGGCGCGCTCAATACCGTCCCGTCGCATGACCTCCCCCACGCTGGGCGCGGCCCCCGCGCCCCCCGCCGGGCGCCGCCGCCGGGCTGCCGAGCGCGCCACGATCACCGAACTGCGGCTGTCCGCCTTCAAGTCGCACCGCGGCACCCGCCTCCGCCTCGGCGCCCTCACCCTGCTCACCGGCGGCAGCGGCAGCGGCAAGACCGCGGCCCTGGAGGCGTACGGGGTCCTGGCCCGGCTCGGCTCCGGGGCCGGCCTCTCGGAGGCGTTCGCGCCGGTCTCCGGAGGCGCCGCCGCCTGCGTCCCCCACCGCGCCCGGCCCGACGCCGCCGGCCGCCGCGGCATCCGGCTCGGCTGCACGGTGCGCGGCCCCCTCGGCGACGTCCACCTCGACGTCGCCGTACAGGCCGAACCCGAGCTGCGCATCGTCGGCGAACGCCTGACCGGCGCCGGCCGCACCCTGCTGTCCACCGCGCTGCGCGACCCGGGCCGGGACCGGGTGGACGCGGCGTGGTACACCGCCGGCCCCGCCCCCGTCACCCGCGCCCCGCTGCCCGACGACCGGCTCGGCACCGCCCTCTTACCGCTGCGGGTCGGGGGCCGCACGGAGGGCGAGAAGCTGGTGCTCGCCGCCGCCGAACAGGCCGTCGTCGCCCTCCGCTCCGTCTACCTCTGCGACCCGCACCCCGCCCTGATGCGCGCCACCGCGGCCGTCCCCCGCGACGGCGGGGAGCTCACCGCCGACTGCCGCAACCTGCCGGCGGTGCTGCACCGCGTACGCGACGAGTGCGGCACCCGGCACGCCGCCCTCGTGGACGCCGTCCGCGGCGGCTGCGCGGGCCCGCTGCACGACGTGACGACCGAGCCGCACGGCACCGGCCTGGTCCGGGCCGTGCTCCAGCGCGCGCCGGACCGGCCCGGCACCCCCGCCGAGACCCTGGGCGACGGCGAACTGCGCTACCTCGCCCTGGCGCTGGTGCTGCTCACCGGGCCGGGGGTGCTGGCCGTGGACCAGGCGGCGGAGGTGCCGGCGGCGCGGCAGGCGCTGACGGTGCTGGCGGACGGGATCGACCGGAGCCTGGACACCCGGCAGGCGCGGGAACTGGTGGCGCTGTGCGGGCGGATGTGCGAGCGCGGGCACATCCGGGTGGTCGGCTCGGTCAGCGACCCGGCGCTGGCGGCGGCGCAGGGCGCCACGGCGGTGGCGCTGCCGTCGCGGCCCGCGGGGAATGGTGTTGCGGACGGCGCGCCGGGCCCGGAGAGTGCTCCGTGAACACCCGACGACGGCGAAACGGAGCGCACATGCCCATCGAGGGCCGGAACGTCCTGGTCACCGGTGTGAGCCGGACCCGCGGCATCGGCTTCGCCATCGCCCGCCGGCTGGCGGACGACGGCGCGCGGCTGTTCGTGCACGGCTGGCCGGCGCACGACGACGAGATGTCCTGGGGCTCCGACCTCGACGGCACCGCGAGCGTCGTCGCCGCCCTCGGCGGCGACCCGGAGCGTATCGACCACGCCGTCGCCGACCTCGCCCGGCCGGACGCGCCCGCCGCGCTGCTGACCGCGGCGCGGGAGCGGCACGGGATGGTGGACACGCTCGTGGTCAACCACGCGCGCAGCTCCCCGTACGGCCTGGAGCGCCTGACCGCCGCCGAACTCGACCTGTGCTGGGCGGTGAACGTACGGGCCACGCTGCTGCTGGTCCAGGAGTACGCGGCGCAGTACGACCCGGCCGCGGGCCGGGAGCGCGGCGGCGGGCGGGTGGTGCTGTTCACCTCCGGGCAGCATCTGGCGCCGATGAGCGGGGAGATCCCGTACGCCGCCACCAAGGGCGCGCTCCAGCAGCTGACACTGACCCTCTCCGACGCCCTCGTCGACCGCGGCATCACCGTGAACTGCGTCAACCCCGGCCCCACGGACACGGGCTGGGCGGACGCGGAACTGACCGCGCAGGTGGGCCGGGCGCTGCCGCGCGGGCGGTGGAACACGCCGGACGAGGCGGCGGCGGTGGTCCGGCTCCTCCTGGGCGACGACGCGGCGACGATCACGGGCAACACGGTCGACGCGGAGTCGGGCTTCCGGCGGTGGGTGCACTAGCGCCCGGGGGTCCGGCGCGGGTGGTAGACAGGGGCGCATGACGGACGACGTGCAGGGGCTCCAGAAGCGGCTCGCGGCGTTCGCCGCGGCGCGGGACTGGGAGCAGTACCACACCCCGAAGAACCTGGCCGCGGCGCTGAGCGTGGAGGCCGCGGAGCTGGTGGAGATCTTCCAGTGGCTGACGCCGGAGGAGTCCGCGCGGATCATGGCGGACCCCGGGGCGGCGCACCGGGTGACGGACGAGGTCGCGGACGTGCTGGCGTACCTGCTCCAGTTCTGCTCGGCGACGGGGGTGGACCCGCTGGCCGCGCTGGCGGCGAAGATCGACCGCAACGAGGAGCGCTTCCCGGCGCCGCCCCGGGCGGCCCGGCCCGGGCGGGCGGCGGGGGAGGGGGCGTGAGACCCGGCCTGTCGTTCGCCGAGGCGGTGGCCGGCCCGGCGGCCGGCGGGCCGCCGCTCGTCCTCGACGGCGGCCTGTCGAACCAGCTCGAAGCGCAGGGCTGCGACCTGCGCGACGCCCTGTGGTCGGCCCGGCTCCTCGCGGACGACCCGGACCAGATCGCGGCCGCCCACGCCGCCTACGTACGGGCCGGGGCCGACGTGCTGCTGACGGCGAGCTACCAGGCGACCTTCGAGGGCTTCGCGCGCCGGGGCACCGGGCGCGCGGCGGCGGCCCGGCTGCTGGCGCGCAGCGTGGCGCTGGCCCGGCGGGCGGCGGACGCGGCGCCGCGGCCGGTGTGGGTGGCGGCGTCGGCGGGCCCGTACGGCGCGATGCTGGCGGACGGCTCGGAGTACCACGGCCGGTACGGGGCCGGGGTGGGCGCCCGTGAGCTGGAGCGGTTCCACCGGCCCCGGCTGGAGGTGCTGGCCGCGGCGGAGCCGGACGTGCTGGCGCTGGAGACGGTGCCGGGGACGGCGGAGGCGACGGCGCTGCTGCGGGCGGCGGCGGGGCTCGGGGTGCCGCTGTGGCTGACGTACACGGTCGCGGGCCGGGCGACGCGGGCGGGGGAGCCGCTGGCGGACGCCTTCGCGCTCGCCGCGTACGACGAGCGGGTGGTGGCGACGGGGGTCAACTGCTGCGCGCCGGAGGACGTCGCGTACGCGGTCCGGACGGCGGCGCGCGTCACGGGCAAGCCGGTGGTGGCGTACCCGAACAGCGGCGAGGGCTGGGACCCGGCCGCCCGCGACTGGCGCGGCCCGGGCTCGTTCGACCCGGCCGCGGCGGCGTCCTGGCGCCGCGCGGGCGCCGCGGTGCTGGGCGGCTGCTGCCGCGTGGGCCCGGACGGCATCGCCGCCCTGGCGGCGGAGCTGCGCGGCGGCGCGTCCGGCGGGTGACGCCCCGCCGCTAAACCGATGGCCCGCGCGCCGCCCCGCACGAAATACTCGCTCACGTGTTCCTGACCATCACCGCGACCGGCACCGACGCCGCGCCCGCCACCGACCTCGGCCACCTCCTGCACAAACACCCCGACCGGGCGCAGGAGTTCGCCACCGCGCGCGGCACCGCCCACGTCTTCTACCCCGAGGCGAGCACCGCCCGCTGCACCGCCGCGCTGCTCCTCGACGTCGACCCCGTCGGCCTCGTGCGCGCCGCGAAGGGCAAGGGCGGGAACGGCAAGGGCCGGAGCCCCGACTCCGCCCTCGCGCAGTACGTCAACGACCGGCCGTACGCCGCCTCCTCCCTCCTCGCCGTCGCGCTCAGCCGCGTCTTCCGCACCGCCATGACCGGCGTCAGCCGCACCCTTCCCGAGCGCGCCGCCGGGCCGCTCCCGCTGCGCGTCGAGGTCCCCGCCGTCCCCGCCCGCGGCGGCCCGGAGCTCGTCCACCGCCTCTTCGCCCCGATGGGCTGGCAGGTCACCGCCGACGCCGTGCCGCTCGACCCCGCCTTCCCCGACTGGGGCGACTCGCGGTACGTCTCGCTCGCCCTCGACGGCGAGGTGCGGCTCGCCGACGCGCTGCGCCACCTGTACGTGCTGCTGCCGGTCCTCGACGACGCCAAGCACTACGGCGTCGCCCCCGACGAGGTCGACAAGCTGCTGCGGGCCGGCGAGGGCTGGCTGGAGGACCACCCCGAGCAGCGCCTCATCACCGGCCGCTACCTCTCCCGCCGCTGGTCCCTGGCGCGCGAGGCGCTGGAGCGGCTGGAGCTGGCCCGCCTCGCCGAGTCCGACGACGCCGAGCCGGAGGAGCTGGACAACGCCGTCGACGAGACCACCGACACCGAGGAGAAGCCGGTGCCGCTCGCCGTGCAGCGCCGCGCCGCCATCGCCGAGGCGCTGCGCGCCGCCGGCGCGGCCCGGGTGCTCGACCTCGGCTGCGGCCAGGGCCAGCTGGTCAAGGAGCTGCTGGACGACCCGCGGTTCACCGAGATCGTCGGCGTCGACGTCTCCGTACGCGCCCTCGCCGCCGCCGGCCGCCGGCTGCGGCTGGACCGCATGGGTGAGCGCCGGGCGGCGCGCGTGACGCTGCTGCAGAGCGCGCTGACGTACACCGACCGCCGGCTCGCGGGCTACGACGCCGCCGTGCTCAGCGAGGTCGTGGAGCACGTCGACCCGCCCCGGCTGCCCGCGCTGGAGTACGCCGTCTTCGGCTCCGCGCGCCCCGCGACGGTGATCGTGACGACCCCCAACTCCGAGTACAACGTGCGCTGGGAGTCCCTGCCCGCCGGCCACGTCCGGCACGCGGACCACCGCTTCGAGTGGACCCGGGCGGAGTTTCGCGCCTGGGCCGCGCCGGTGGCGGCGCGGTTCGGCTACACGGTGGCGTACGAGGGCGTGGGGCCGGACGACCCGGAGGTCGGCCCGCCGACGCAGCTCGCCGTCTTCACCCGCACCGGAACGGACAACCACGCCACGACCCCGAAGGAGGCGTCATGAGCGACACCACCGGACGCCGCCTCGGCGTCCCCGACCTCAGCCTCGTCGTCCTGATCGGCACCACCGGCGCCGGCAAGTCCACCTTCGCCCGCCGGCACTTCGAGCCCACCGAGGTCCTCTCCTCCGACTTCTGCCGCGGCCTCGTCGCCGACGACGAGAACGACCAGTCGGCCTCCCGCGACGCCTTCGACGTCCTGCACTACGTCGCCGGCAAGCGGCTCGCCGCCGGCCGCCTCACCGTCGTCGACGCCACCAGCGTCCAGCCCGAGGCCCGCCGCCAGCTCGTCCGGCTCGCCCGCGAGCACGACGTGCTGCCCGTCGCCATCGTCCTCGACGTCCCCGAGAGCGTCTGCCGCGAGCGCAACGCGGCCCGACCCGCCCGCGCCGGCATGCCCGCGCACGTCATCCCGCGGCAGCGCCGCGAGCTGCGCCGCGGCCTGCGCGGGCTCCAGCGCGAGGGCTTCCGCGCCGTGCACCACCTGCGCGGCACCGCGGAGATCGACGCCGCCGAGGTCGTCCGCGAGCGCCTGTACAACGACCTGACCCACCTCACCGGCCCGTTCGACCTCGTCGGCGACGTGCACGGCTGCGCGAGCGAACTGGAGACGCTGCTCAGCAGGCTCGGGTACGAGGACGGGGTGCACCCCGAGGGCCGCACCGCCGTCTTCGTCGGCGACCTCGTCGACCGCGGCCCGGACAGCCCCGGCGTGCTGCGCCGCGTCATGGGCATGGTCGCCGCGGGCACCGCGCTGTGCGTGCCCGGCAACCACGAGAACAAGCTCGGCCGCCTCCTGCACGGCCGCAACGTCAAGGTGTCGCACGGCCTCGCCGAGACCGTCGAGCAGCTGGAGCGCGCGGAGGCGGCGGAGCCCGGGTTCCGCGAGCGGGTGCGGACGTTCGTCGACGGCCTCGTCAGCCACTACGTGCTCGACGGCGGCCGGCTCGTCGTCAGCCACGCCGGGCTGCCGGAGAAGTACCACGGCCGCGCCTCCGGCCGGGTCCGCTCCTTCGCGCTCTACGGCGACACGACCGGCGAGACCGACGAGTACGGCCTGCCGGTGCGCTACCCGTGGGCCGAGGACTACCGCGGCCGCGCCGCCGTCGTCTACGGCCACACCCCGACGCCGGAGGCCGTCTGGGTGAACAACACCCTCTGCCTCGACACCGGCTGCGTCTTCGGCGGGAAGCTGACCGCGCTGCGCTGGCCGGAGCGCGAGCTGGTCGACGTGCCGGCCGAGCGCGTCTGGTACGAGCCCGTCAAGCCGCTGGCACCCGGCCCCGGCACGGACCCGCCCCGGAACGGCACCCCCGACCGCCCCCTCGACCTCGGCGACGTGCACGGCCGCCGCGTCGTGGAGACCGGTCAGCACGGCCGCGTCGCCGTACGGGAGGAGAACGCGGCGGCGGCGCTGGAGGTCATGAGCCGCTTCGCGGTCGACCCGCGGCTGCTCCTCCACCTGCCGCCGACGATGGCGCCCACCGCCACCTCCGCCGCGGATGGGTATCTGGAGCACCCGGCGGAGGCTTTCGCGGCGTACCGGGCGGACGGCGTCGCGCGGGTGGTGTGCGAGGAGAAGCACATGGGCTCCCGCGCCGTGGCGCTGGTCTGCCGGGACGCGGGCGTGGCGGAGAAGCGCTTCGGCCTGCCCGCGGGCTCCGGGGTGACCGGCGCGCTGTACACCCGCACCGGCCGCCCGTTCTTCGCCGACGAGGAGCGCACCGAGCAGGTCCTCGCCCGCGTCCGCGACGCGGCGGCGGCCGCCGGGCTCTGGGACGAGCTGGACACGGACTGGCTGCTCCTCGACGCCGAGCTGCTGCCCTGGTCGGTGAAGGCGGGCGGGCTGCTGCGGCAGCAGTACGCCGCGGTGGGCGCCGCGTCGCGCGCGGTGTTCCCGGACGCGCTGGCGGCGCTGGCGGCGACGCAGACCCGCCTCGCCCGCGCCGCGTCGGCCCCGGGCGCGCACCCCGACGCCGACGCCGACCCGACCGCCGCCCTCGCCGCGCTGCTCGCCCGGCAGCGCGGGCGGGCCGCCGACGCCGAGGCGTTCTCGGCCGCGTACCGCCGCTACTGCTGGCCGGTCGACGGCCTCGACGGCGTGCGCCTGGCCCCGTTCCAGCTGCTCGCCGTCGCGGGCCGCAACCTGGCCACCGAGCCGCACGACACCCAGCTCGCCCGCCTCGACCGGCTGGTGGCCGGCGACGCGACCGGGCTGCTGCTGGGCACCGGGCGGCGGTACGTCGACACCGGCGACGAGAAGTCGGTGGCCGAAGGCGTTGCCTGGTGGCAGGAGATGACGGCGGCCGGCGGCGAGGGCATGGTCGTCAAGCCGTTGCGGGCGCTGGTGCGGAACGGGGAGGGCCGGCTCGTACAGCCGGGCGTGAAGTGCCGCGGCCGGGAGTACCTGCGCATCATCTACGGCCCGGAGTACACCCGCCCGGAGAACCTGGCCCGGCTGCGCAACCGCCACCTCGGGCACAAGCGCTCCCTCGCGCTGCGCGAGTACGCGCTGGGGCTGGAGGCGCTGGACCGGCTGGCGGCGGGGGAGCCGCTGTGGCGGGTGCACGAGGCGGTGTTCGCGGTGCTGGCGCTGGAGTCGGAGCCGGTGGACCCGCGGCTGTGACCGCGCCGCGCGCCGGGCGGCGCGCGGCGCGCCCGGCCGCGGGCCCCTGGGCCGAAAGGACGAAGGCGCGGGGGGCCGGCGGCCGGCCGTTGGCCCCTGAGAACGAGGTGGGGCCGAAGGGATGAGTGCCGGTGCGCCGTCCTTGCCTCTCCGGGAGGGATCACTCCACGTGTTCGGCCGGCGGGTCCGGATCGGCGCGTGGCCGAATCGTGGGAGGCCAGCGCCCTGTCACGGAATCACCCGCGGCGTGACCCCACGTGTCCGGCGGCGCGGCAACGCGCCGCCGGACAGCGGCGGCGGCGGGCGCGTTCCCGCTGGTGGCCGGGCATGCGACGGGTCGGAGCACGCCGCCCCGCGGGCACTTGGTACCCAGTGCCGCCCCGCCGGCGGCGCGGCGGCACGTTTTCTTGCGCATCCCGCGGCGCGGTGCGAAATTGGGCCGCGCAATTCACTGGTGAAAGAGAATTGACGGCCGCGGGGCACGCGGCAGGCCGGATGGACCGCGCAGGTGAGACGACGCACGGGGGTGTCCCTTGGAGTTCGGCTGGACGGCTGACCAGCACAGCCGCTACGAGAAGACCCGTCAGGCCGTGCGGAACGAGTTCCCCCCGGGCGGCCGGCCGCGCGAGCCGTTCGACCGCGCCGACTGGCGGGTGCTGGGGAGGCTCGGGCTGCTCGGCGCCTGCGTCGGCGCGGAGCACGGGGGCCTCGGACTCGGCGCCCTGGACACCGCCCGGCTGTTCGAGGCGCTGGGCGAGGGATGCGCCGACACCGGCCTCGTCTTCGCCGCCGGCGCCCACCTCTTCGCCTGCGTCGTGCCCATCCGCGACCACGCCCAGCCGTCCCTCGCCGCCCGCTACCTGCCGGGCCTGTGCTCGGGCGAGCTGATCGCGGGCAACGCCATGACCGAGCCGGAGGCGGGCTCGGACGTCTCCCGCCTCGCCGTCACCGCCACCGAGGTGCCCGGCGGCTACCGGCTGCGCGGCGTCAAGAGCTTCGTGAGCAACGCCCCGGCCGCCGACGTCTTCGTCGCGTACGCCACCACCGACCCGGACAGCGGCCACCTCGGCCAGACGGCGTTCGTGGTGCCCGCCGACACCGAAGGGGTCGCGGTGGGCGAGCCGTTCGACAAGATGGGGCTGCGCTCGACACCGGCCGGCACGGTGACGTTCGACGACTGCCACGTCCCCGCCGATCACGTGCTGGGCGTGCCCGGGACGGGCGCGGCCGTCTTCCAGCGCTCGATGGGCTGGGAGCGGGCCTGCCTGTTCGCCGGGTACGTCGGGATGACGGCCCGGCTGGTCGAGCGCTGTGTGGCGCACGCCCGCGAACGCCGCCAGTTCGGGCGGCGGCTGGCCGACTTCCAGGCGGTCTCCCACCGGATCGTGGACATGGCGGCCCGGCTGGAGTCCGCCCGGCTGCTGCTCTACCGGGCCTGCTGGGAGATGGACGAGGGGCAGCCCGCCCGCATGTCCGTGGCGTTGTCGAAGCTCGCCGCCTCCGAGGGGGCGGTGGCCTCGGCGCTCGACGCGGTGCGCGTCTTCGGCGCCCGGGGGTACCTCGCGGACGACGGCATCGAGGCCGAACTGCGGGACGCGGTCCCGAGCGTGCTGTTCTCCGGCACCTCCGAGATCCAGAAGGAACTGGTCGCCAGGGAGCTGGGGCTGTGAGGGGCGGCGGGCAGACGCCCCCGGGCGGGCCGGTGCTGCTGCACGACCTGGTGGCCCGGGCGGCGCGCCGCTCGCCGGAGGCGCCGGCCGTGCGGGCTCCCGAGGGGGAGCTGAGCTACCGCGGGCTCGACGAAGCGGCCGGGCGGTACGCCGGCGCGCTCGCCGCCCGGGGGGTCGCGCCGGGCGACCGGGTGGTCCTGTGGGCCGGCAAGAGCCTTGAGCTCGTGGCCGCGATGCAGGGCTGCCTGCGGCTGGGCGCGGTGTACGTCCCGGTGACGGAGGCCAACCCGCCCTCGCGGCTGGCCCGGATCTGCCACGGCTGTACGCCGGCCCTCGTCCTCACGGACGCCGAGGGGGCCGGGCGGGCGGCCGGCGCGGGCTTCGCGGCCGCGCCCGTCGTCACCTTCGAAGCGCTGCTGGCCGACGCGCCCGCCCCCGGCGCCGGGGCGCCCGCGCCCCTGACGCCCGACGACCCGGCGTACATCCTCTACACCTCCGGCTCGACCGGGGAGCCGAAAGGTGTGTGCCTGAGCCACCGCAACGCCCTGGCCTTCGTCGTCTGGGCCGCCGACATGCTGCGGATCGGCCCGCACGACCGGCTGTCCAACCACGCCCCCTTCAACTTCGACCTGTCGGTGTTCGACCTGTACGCCGCCTTCCACGCGGGCGCCTCGGTGCACCTGATCCCGCAGCAGCTGGCCTACGCCCCCGAGCAGCTGGTGCGCCTCCTCATGGAGCAGGAGCTGACCGTGTGGTACTCGGTGCCGTCGGCGCTCACGCTGATGGCGGCCAAGGGCGGGCTCCTGGAGGAACAGGCGCCGCCCGGGCTCCGGGTGTGCCTCGTCGCGGGCGAGCCGTTCCCGCTGCCGCTGGCGCAGCGGTTGCGCCGCCACTGGCCGGACGTGCGGATCTTCAACTGGTACGGCCCGACCGAGACCAACGTGTGCACCTCCTACGAGGTGACCGGCGCCGACCTGGAGCGCACCACGCCCCTGCCGATCGGGACGGCGGCGTCCGGCGACGAGCTGGAGCTGGCGCCGCTGGAGCGGGACGGCGGCGGGCCCGAAGGGGCGTACGAGCTGCGGGTCACCGGGCCGTCCGTGATGCTCGGCTACTGGGGCGGTCCGGCGCAGAGCGGGGCGTACGCCACCGGCGACCTGGTGCGCCTCGACCCGGAGGGCAACCTGGAGTATCTGGGCCGGCGCGACCAGATGGTGAAGATCCGCGGCCAGCGGGTCGAACTGGGCGAGATCGAAGCCGTGATCGGCTCCCATCCGGACGTCGGGGACGTCGCCGCCGTCGTCGTCGGCACCGGCCTCGAAGCCGCGCTGCACGCGGTGGCGGTGGCCGTACCGGGCCGGACGCCGACGCTGCTGGGGCTCAAGCTGTGGTCGGCCGAGCGACTGCCGTCCTCCATGGTGCTGGACGTGCTGCACCTGGTCGACGAGCTGCCGCGGACGCCGAACGGGAAGATGGACAAGCGCCGGATAGCGGGCGGCATATCCTCCGGGTGGGACGGATGAGCCGGCGTCCCTCAGCCCGGGCGGAAGGAGAGGGACGCCGCATCGGCCGCCGGTCCGAATCAAATGAGCTCGGACTGTACCAGGCCGGCCTGGTACGCGTAGATGACGGCGTGTACGCGGTTTTTTAATTTCAGCTTGTCGAGCATGCGCTGCACATGGGACTTCACGGTGCTTTCGCTGACGAACAGGGCGGCCGATATTTCCGCATTGCTCAGTCCCCGGGCGATCAGCCGGAGTACGTCCGCCTCCCGCCGGGTCAGGTGTTCCAGGCAGAACGCCGCCGGGTCCTCCGGGGAGCCGTCCGGTGCCGTGACGGCCTGGTCCATACCGGCCCTGACGATCGTGGGGAGGGCGAGCAGATATCCCGCGGCGACGAGGCGTACCGCCGCGATGATCTCCGCCGGGCTGGCCTGGCTGAGCAGCAGGCCCCGGGCGCCGACCCGGAGCAGGCCGTGGACGCGCTCGTCGAGCTGGTCGATCAGGACCAGGACGGGAGCGATGTCGCTCTTCGCCGCCGACACCAGGCAGCGCACCGTCTCGACGACGTCGAAGGAGTGCGGGGGGAGGTCCACGACCACGACGTCGGGCTCCGCGGAGATCATTCCGGCGACCGCGTTTTCCAGGTCGCGTGGTTCCCCCGTTATCTCGAAATCAACATACTTCTCGAAGAGTGACTCATAGCCGGCTCGCGTTACTGTACGATCATTTACGATCATGACACGTGTGATCGCGCCCTGCGTCATGGCGAGGCCCCCGCTGGTTTGACAGATCACTGCTGAAGGAAGCCAGCGTATGCCCGCCGTCCGGGAAGTGGAATCGCAACAATTTGTGATTGCGACGGACCGGGAATGTGATCAGGGGCGATCGGCCGTGGATAATGATGGCGGAACGAAGACAAAGTGGAAGGCGGTGAACAAACGGGAAACGGATTCAGGAAGTGCGGATTCCGTCAAGCTCCGGAACTCCCGGATTCGATTTCTGCCGTAATGTCGCCGGCGATGTAACGGGCGATGGTCGGTGCGACCGCCGTGACCACGGCGTCCTGGTGCGCGCTGGCCAGCGGCTCGAACTTCAGTACGTACCGGGTCAGGGCCAGCCCGAAGAGCTGGCTGGCGACCAGCGAGGTGCGCAGCGGCAGGTAGGACGGATCGCCGATGTCCTCCCGGTTGTCCAGCACCCGGCGCACGATCTGCGTGGTGAAGAAGTCCCGCAGCAGCAGCCCCTGCCAGCGGTGGGAGGTGCCGCCACGCAGCATGCCGAGGAACGCCGGCCCGGTGACCGGGCCCTCGCAGGTCTGGAGGAACGTCCTCACGATGCGCGTCGGCACCCCTTCCGGTCCCCCCGCCAGGACCTGCGGAATGAGGAGGGCCGGGTCGATGGGCGGCCGCACGACCGCCAGGAAGAGCTTCTCCTTGGTGCCGAAGTAGTGGTGGACGAGCGCCGCGTCGACACCGGCGCTGGTCGCGATCTGCTTGATGGAGGCCCCGTCGTAGCCGCGCTGCGAGAAGGCCTCGCGGGCGGCCGTCAGGATGACGCCGCGCGTGTCCTGGTTCCCGGGTCTGCGACCGGTACGTCCTCTGCCCATGGTCCGTCCATCTTCCCATTTCCCCGTTTCCCGCGGTCACCGGGCCCGGGACGGGCGGGGGAGCCCGCCCCGGGCCGGGACGTCCCGGTGCCCGCCGGATCCTCGCCGGCCGGCCGGGGCTAGGGCGTGCGCCGGCGCAGGGTGCCGGCGGCGAGCGCCAGGGCGAGCACCACGGCGCCGACGACGATGGCGAACCCCCGCCACATCACGGTGGTGGGATCCTCGTGCAGGCCGACCTCCTGGAGCGCCTCGACGCCGTGGGACAGGGGCAGCACGGTGCTCACGACCTCCAGCCACCCGGCCATCTCCTCCCGCGGCACGAACAGCCCGCACAGCAGGATCTGCGGGATCACCACGACCGGGAGGAACTGCACCGCCTGGAACTCGGTGCGGGCGAACGCGCTGCACAGCAGCCCGAGTCCGACGCCGAGCAGCCCGTTGGCCACCGCGATGAGCACGACGAACCCGGGGCTGCCCACGGTGTCCAGGTCGAGGAAGAGGTACGCGACGGTGGCGCCGACGGTCGCCTGCACGGCCGCGGCCAGGCCGAAGGCCAGCCCGTAGGCGAAGAGGAGGTCGAGCTTGCCCACCGGGGTGGTGAACAGCCGCTCCAGCGTGCCCGAGGTGCGCTCACGCAGCATCGCGATGCTGGTGACGAGGAACATCAGCAGGAACGGGAAGAGGCCCAGCACGATGACGACGACCTCGTCGAACATCCCTCCGTCCTCGAACATGAAGTACAGCAGGGTCATCAGCAGCACGGGGGCGCCGATGAGGAGCCCGATGGAGCGGCGGTCGTGCCGCAACTGGCGCAGGATGCGGCCGGTGGTGCTGGCCAGGATCGCGACGGACACTCAGGCCACCTCCTTCCCGCGCCCGCCCTCGGCGTCCTGCGCGCGCACCAGCCGCAGGAACGCCTGGTCGAGGTCGTCCGTGCCCGTCCGGGACTTGATCTCGTCGGGGGCTCCCTCGGCGACGATCGCCCCCTCCCGGATGAGGACCAGACCGTCGCAGCGGTTGGCCTCGTCCATGATGTGGCTGGACACCACCAGCGTGGCCCCCCGGCTCGCCAGATCACGGAAGCGTTCCCACAACTCCTCGCGCAGCACGGGGTCCTGGCCCACGGTCGGCTCGTCGAGCACCAGCACCTCGGGCCGGGTGACCAGGGCGCAGGCGAGCGAGGCCCGGCTGTGCTGGCCGCCCGAGAGGGTCCGGACCTCCTGCCCGGCCTGCTCGGCGAGGCCGACCTCGCGTATCACGCTCTCCGCGTCCTTCGCGCCGAGGCCGTGGAGGCTGGCGAAGTACCGCACGTTCTCCCGCACGGTCAAGTCGGTGTACACGCTGGGTGACTGCGTGAAGTAGCCGACCTTCCGCCGGAGTTCGGCCGAGCCGGCGGGCTCCCCCAGGACCGTCACGGTGCCGGAGCTGACGATCTGCACGCCCACGATGGCGCGGAAGAGCGTGGTCTTGCCGCTGCCGCTCGGCCCGAGCAGCCCGGTGATGACGCCGCGCGGCACGTCGGTGCTGATGCCGTGCAGCACCTCGCGTGCGCCGCGCACGACTGTGAGGTCGCGGACCTCGATGGCGGTCTCCATGTTGCCCTTCTTGTGACTCGGAGTGACTTGGCTCGCGGAATTCAATGCTAAGTGAATTCCTCCGGGAGGACCAGGGACCTGACGCCATCGCCGGACTCCGGTGGTGCCGGACGCCCGGACAGGACCCTCCGGACAGGACCTTCCGGGCAGGAGACCCCTGTTGCCCCGGCGGTGCCACGAACGGCCCAAAAAGGGGCCGCGCGCCCTCGTTCTTTGTGACGAAGCCTCCTTCTCAGGGGGGCAACCGCGGCGGTCCGGGCCGGGGCCAATTCATCACCGGGACCGAAGAACTCGTCAGGTGCGGATTGCTAGCCTCGGCTTGCCATGAAAACAGTCCAGGCGAAGTCCGGGGCGGACCTATGACACAGCAGAATCGGCTATCCGACGGATACGAGGAAGTGCTGAAGGAGCTTACCGTCTACGTGGAGGAACGCTTTCTTCCGACGGGCGAGAGCGGTATCGAACCCACCGCGCCACTCCTCGAACTGGGCATCCTCACCTCGCTCAACACCACCGAGCTGATCGGCCACATCCAGTCTCACTACGGGGTGTTCGTGCCGCCGGAGAAGATCGTCGGATCGAACTTCAAGAACCTGGACGTCATCACCAGGTTCGTGCTCTCCATACGGGAAGAGTCATCGGGCCGGTCCTGTCCGGTCAAGTGATCCGACAAGGCCGTCAAACGAGAGGAACGGGTTTCCATGCCGGAGGTCGACTACGACATCGGGATCATCGGCGGCGGGCCGGCGGGGTCCACCGCGGCGTCCTACCTGGCCCGCGCCGGGCTGTCCGTGGCGGTGTTCGAGGCCGAGAACTTCCCCAGGGAGCACGTCGGTGAGTCCCTTGTCCCGGCGACCACTCCGGTGCTGCGCGACATCGGCGCGATCGACCTGATCGACAAGGCCGGATTTCCCCGGAAGTTCGGCGCCGCCTGGACCTCGGCCGCCTCGGACGACATTCCGAGGCTGGGATTCCAGGGGCTCTCCCACGGCCTCGGCGCGGCCGAGATCGAGTTCAACGAGCGCGACCAGGCCGGCGTGCTTCAGGATTACACCTACCACGTCGACCGCGGGCAGTTCGACCTGCTTCTCCTCCAGCACGCCATGGCGCAGGGCGCCAAGGTCTTCGAGGGGATGCGCGTCCGCCGCGTCGACTTCTCCGGCGACCGGCCGGTCATTCACCTGCCGCTGGGAAAGAAGGACGCCACCGTCACGGTGAACATGGTGGTGGACGCCAGCGGGCGGGGCACCTTCCTCGGCCGCCAGGAGAAAATCAAGGTGCCGGATCCCGTATTCAACCAGTACGCGATCCACACCTGGTTCGACGACCTCGACCGCACGGCCCTGGCCCACGACAAGGACAAGGCCGACTACATCTTCATCCACTTCCTTCCCATCACCGACACCTGGGTCTGGCAGATCCCCATCACGGACACCATCACCAGCGTCGGCGTGGTGACGCAGAAGAAGCACGTGCGCGCGGCGAAGGACGACCTCGACGGGTTCTTCTGGGACTGCCTGGGCAGCCGGCCGGCGCTCCGCAAGGCCCTGGAGCAGGCCACCCAGGTCCGGCCGCTGAAGACCGAGGGCGACTACAGCTACGGCATGAAGGAGATCGTCGGCGACGGCTTCGTCCTCGTCGGCGACGCCGCGCGCTTCGTCGACCCGATCTTCTCCAGCGGGGTGAGCGTCGCGCTCAACAGCGCCCGGCTGGCGTGCAAGGACATCATCGCCGCGGCCGAGGCGGGCGACTTCAGCAAGCCCAGGTTCGCCACGTACGAGCAGACGCTGCGCCGCGGCGTGCGCAACTGGTACGAGTTCATCTCCATCTACTACCGCCTCAACATCCTGTTCACCGCGTTCGTGCAGGACCCGAGGTATCGCCTCGACGTGCTGAAGATGCTCCAGGGCGACGTCTACGACGACGCCGAGCCCAAGGCGCTCACGGCCATGCGGGAGTTCGTCCGGGTCGTCGAGGACAACCCCGACCACCTGTGGCACCAGCACCTGGGGAACCTGTCCGCGCCGAGCATGGCCGCGATGTTGTGAAGGGGCGCCGGCAGTCCACCAAGGCACCGGCGGGCGGCCGCACCGACGACGAGGCGATCGCCCTCGTCGGTGCGGGATGCCGATTCCCCGGCGGCATCTCCGGTCCGGACGACTTCTGGCGGGCCCTCACCTCCGGCACCGACGTCATCACCGAGGTTCCGCCGACCCGGTGGGACGTCGACCGGTACTACAGCCCCGACGCCGGAACCGCCGGCCGGATGTACTCGCGCTGGGGCGGGTTCATCGAGGGCGAGACCCGTTTCGACACGGCCTTCTTCGGCATCTCGCCCCGGGAGAGCCGGCAGATCGACCCCCAGCACCGCATGATGCTCGAAGTCGCCTGGGAGGCCCTGGAGAACGCCGGCCTCGTGCCGGCGGAGCTGGCGGGCAGCCGCACCGGCGTCTACGTCGGCGGGCTGGGGATGGACTACACCCTGCTCCACTCCCGGCAGGCGGGCATGGGCGGGGTCGACCCGTGGTACGCCTCGGGCAAGGAGCCCAGCTTCCACTCCGGCCGGCTGTCCTACCTGCTCCAGTTCCACGGCCCGAGCCTGTCGCTGAGCACCGCGTGCTCCTCCTCGCTCGTCGCCGTGCACCTGGCACGCCAGAGCCTGCTGGCCGGTGAGTGCGACGCCGCGCTGGCCGGCGGGGTGAACCTGCTGCTGTCCCCGGACCTGAACGTCTTCATGTGCCAGATCGGCGCCATGTCCAAGGACGGCCGCTGCAAGACGTTCGACGCCTCGGCCGACGGCATCGTACGCGGCGACGGCGCCGTCGTCCTGGTCCTCAAACGCCTGTCCGACGCTCTCGCGGCGGGCGACGACGTGATCGCCGTCATCCGCGGCTCCGCCGTCAACCACGACGGCGCCAGCGCCGGCCTCACCGCGCCCAACGGCGCGGCCCAGCAGGCGCTGCTGCGCCAGGCGCTCGCCGGCGCCGGTCTCGAACCCGGCCAGGTGGGATACGTCGAGGCCCACGGCACCGGCACGCCGCTCGGCGACCCGATCGAGATGTCCGCGCTCGCCTCCGTGCTGGGCGAGGGCCGGTCCGGGCACGACCCCCTGCTCGTCGGCTCGCTGAAGACCAACTTCGGGCACACCGACGGCGCGGCCGGCGCCGCCGGGCTGCTCAAGGCGGCCCTGTCGGTGCGGCACGGCCGGATCCCCCCGCACCTCCACCTGCGCACCCCGAGCCCGGCGATCCCCTGGGACCGCTGGCCGGTGCGCGTACCCGTGGAGCTCACCGACTTTCCCGGCGACCCCCGGCACCGGGTGGCCGGAGCCAGCGCGTTCGGCCTCAGCGGCACCAACGCCCACGTGGTGGTCGAGTCGCCGCCCCGGCCCGAGCCGGCCCGGGCGGGCCGCGAAGAAAACCCCTCCCGCGAGGGCGGGTCGTTCCTGCTGCCGGTCTCGGCCCGCTCCGGTGAGGCGCTGCGCGAGCTCGCCGCCCGGCACCGGGACCGGCTGCGCGGGCCGGCCGCCGGCACGGACGACGAGGCGGCCGCGTACGTCCACACCGCCGCCGTGCGCCGCTCCCACCACGCGCGGCACCGCCTGGCGGTGACCGGCCGGACGACCGGCGAACTGGCCGCCGGACTCGACGCGTTCCTGGAGGACGAGCCCGCCCCCGGCGTGGCGCACGGCGGCCGCGACGACCCGGACTCCCCGGTTCCCGGCGTGTGCTTCCTCTTCTCCGGCCAGGGCAGCCAGTGGCCCGGCATGGGGAGAGAGCTGCTGGCGCGGGAGGAGGCGTTCGGCGCGGCGCTGCGCGAGTGCGACGACGCGGTGCGCGAACTCGCCGGGTGGTCCGTCATCGACGAACTCCTCCGCGACGAGCCGGACTCCCGGCTCGCGGACACCGAGATCGCCCAGCCCGTGATCTTCTCCGTCCAGGCCGCCGCCGCCGCGCTGTGGCGGTCCTGGGGGATCGTGCCCACGGCCGTCGTCGGTCACAGCATGGGCGAGATCGCCGCCGCCCACGTCGCCGGCGCGCTGACGCTGCCGGACGCGGCCCGCGTCATCGTGCACCGCGGCCGGCTGCTGGCGCCGTCCGCCGGCCAGGGGCTGATGGCCGCGGTGGCGCTCGGCGAGGCCGACGTCGCCGGGCTGCTCGAACCCTACGGCGACCGGCTGGCGCTGGCCGCCGTGAACAGCCCCGGCTCCGTGGTGGTGTCCGGAGTCCCCGCGGCGGTCGAGGAGTTCCGCGAGGAACTGGACCGCCGCGGGGTGACGACCCGGCTGCTGCCGGGCACGCACCCCTTCCACAGCCCCCAAATGGCGGACCCCGCGTCCCGGCTCGCCGCCGAACTCGACGGCCTGCCCTGGCACACGCCCGGCATCCCGGTGCTGACGACCACCGGTGACACCACGCCCGGCCCTGTGGCCTTCGACGCGGAGCACTGGGGGCGCAACGTCCGCCGGCCGGTCCGCTTCGCCGAGGCCGTCGCCGAGGCCGTCGACTCCGGCCATCGGCTCTTCGTCGAGCTGGGGCCGCACCCGGTCCTCGCCCAGCCCGTCACCCAGTGCCTGCGCGCGGCCGGCGCCGAGGGCGCGGTCGTCCCGACGCTGCGCCGGGACACGGACGACGTGCTCACCGCCAAGGGCGCGCTGGCCACGCTCTACACGCACGGAGTCGCGCCCGACTGGACGTCCGCGAGCGGCGGCGCGGGCCGCAGCAGCGCCCTGCCGACGTACCCCTGGCAGGGAGAGCCCCTGTGGTTCGACGCCGCCGGCGGCGCCACCGGGGCAGGCACCGCCCCCGCCACCGCCGGACTTCGGGGTGAGCTGCGGCTGTACGACGCCGAGGGGCGGCTCGTCGCGGAGACCGAACCCCTGCGGCTGCGCGCCCCCGGCGCCGCGAACGGAGAGCCGCCGCCCGCCGCCCCCGCCCCGGCCGCACCCCCGACCCCGGCCTCCGCTCCGGCCCCGGCCCCGGGCGAGGGAGCCGCCAGCGGCCTGGCCGACACGGTGGCGGCGGCGGCCGCCGACGTCCTGGGCCTCGCCGGCGGATCCGTACGGCGGCGCGAGGGCTTCGCCGCCCTGGGCATGGACAGCCTCGGCTCGGTGGAGCTGGCCCGGTCGCTGGAGCGGTCGCTCGGTGTCGCACTGCCGCGCACCGTCGCCTTCGACCACCCGACCGTCGAACGGCTGGCGGCGCACCTCGCCACGCTCGTGCCCGGGGCGCGCACCCCGGACTCCGCCGCCCTTGCCCCGGTGCGCCCGCGGGCCACGGAAGCCGCGACCGGCCCCGAGCCCATCGCGGTGATCGGCGTGGGCTGCCGGCTGCCCGGCGGCGTACGGGGCCCCGAGGACTACTGGCGGCTGCTGACCGAAGGCGTCGACGCCGTGGGACCGGCGCCCCAGGACCGGCTGGCGGGGCCCGAGGTGTGGCGGGGCGGCTTCCTGTCCGACGACGTGGCCGGCTTCGACGCCTCCTTCTTCCGCATCTCGCCGGTCGAAGCCCGCGCCATGGACCCCCAGCAGCGGCTCTTCCTGGAGGTCGCCTGGGAGGCGCTGGAGCACGCCGGCACCCCGGCCCGGGACCTCGCCGGCTCCCGGACGGGCGTGTTCCTCGGCATGAACTCCTACGACTACGGGCAGCTGATCACCCAGCACCCCGACAACCTGGACATCTACTACGGGATCGGGAACTCCTTCTCCGCGGCGGCGGGGCGGCTGTCCTTCCTGCTGGGACTCAACGGCCCCAGCCTCGCCGTCGACACGGCCTGCTCCTCCTCGCTCGTCGCCGTGCACCTGGCGGTGCGGAGCCTCCGCTCGGGCGAGAGCGACCTGGCCGTGGCCGCCGGCGTCAACCTCGTCCTCAGCCCCACGATCCACCGGGTCAGCGCGGCGGGCGGAGCCCTCGCGCCGGACGGCCGCTGCAAGACCTTCGACGCCTCCGCCGACGGCTACAGCCGCGGCGAGGGCTGCGGGGCCGTGATCCTCAAGCCCCTGTCGCGCGCCGAGGCCGACGGCGACGAGGTGCTGGCGGTGATCCGCGGCTCGGCGATCAACCAGGACGGCGCCAGCAGCGGCCTGACGGTGCCCAACGGCCCGGCCCAGGAAGCGCTGCTCCGGGCGGCCCTGGCGGACGGCGGCGTCGCCGCGGACGACGTCGGCTACGTGGAGGCGCACGGCACCGGCACCCCGCTCGGCGACCCGATCGAGCTGCGCGCCCTGGGGGCCGTGCTGGGGCGGCGCGACGGCGCCGACGACTGCCTCGTCGGATCGGTGAAGACGAACCTGGGCCACCTGGAGGCCGCCTCCGGCATCGCCGGTCTGATCAAGACCGTGCTCGCGCTGCGGCACCAGGCCGTCCCCCGGCACCTGCACTTCCGCGAGCCGAACCCCGACATCCCCTGGCAGGAGCTGCCGCTGCGCGTTCCCACCGAGCTGGTGCCCTGGACCGGCCGCGGCCCCCGCACCGCGGGCGTGAGCGCGTTCGGCTTCAGCGGCACCAACGCCCACGTGGTGCTCGCCGAGGCACCCCGGCCGCGCGGGCGGGACGACGCCGGCACCGCCCCGGCCGTACCGGCGTTCGTGCTGCCGCTGTCGGCCGCGACCGCCGCGGCCCTGCCCGACCAGGCCCGCGCCTACCACGCGGCCCTCACCGCCGGCACCGGCGCCGCCGAGGAGGAGGACCTCGCCGGCGCCGCGGACCGGCCGGTCGTCGACGATCTCGCCGGGCTGTGCGCGACGGCGGCGCTGCGGCGCAGCCACCTGGACCACCGTCTCGTCGTCGTCGGGCGGGACCGGTACGAACTGGCCGACCGGCTGGCCGCGTTCGCCGACGACCCTGGGGGCCGGCACGGGCCGGGCACCGCCGTGGGCCGGGCGGACCGCGACCGGGCGCGCGGACCGGTCTTCGTCTTCTCCGGCCACGGCTCCCACTGGGCCGGCATGGCCCGGGACCTCGCGAGCGACGACCCGGTGTGCCGCGCCGCCCTGAGCCGCTGCGACCGGGCGCTGGCACCGCACCTCGACTGGTCCGTGCGCGAGGCGCTGGAGTCCGGGCGGCAGCCCGCCCAGGAGGCCGACCAGCAGATCCTCGTCTTCGCCCTCCAGTACGCCCTGAGCGAGATGTGGCGCACGGCGGGCGTGACCCCCGGGGCCGTCGTCGGGCACAGCATGGGCGAGGTGTCGGCCGCACTCTGCGCGGGCGCCCTCACCCTGGAGCAGGCCGCCGAGATCATGGTCCGCCGCAGCGAACTGCTCAAGCAACTGGCCGACCGGGGCGGCATGGCCGTCGTCGGCATGGACGCCGCGCGCACCGAGGAGGCCGTCCGCGGCTACGGGGAGCAGCTGAGCGTCGCCGTCATCAACAGCAGCAGCTCCACCGTGGTCGCCGGCACCCACGAGGCGCTGGCCGACTTCGGCGCGCGCATGAAGGAGGGCAAGGTCTTCTTCAAGGCGGTCCGGGCCGGCGGGCCCGGGCACAGCGCGCTGGCGGAGCCGCTGCGCCGCCGGTTGGAGAGCGAGCTGGCCGGGCTCACCCCGGCCGCGCCGAGGCTGCCCATGTACTCCACCGCCGACGCCCGCCCCGTCGAGGGCACGACCCTCGACGCCGCCTACTGGGGGCGGAACCTGCGCCTTCCGGTGCGCTTCGCCGACGCCGTACGCCACCTGGTGACCGAGGGCTACGACACCTTCGTCGAGCTGTCGCCGCACCCCCTCCAACTGGCCCCCGTCGAGCAGGAGCTGAGCGCCGCGGGCGTCGACGGCGTGCTCGTGCCCTCGCTGCTGCGGAAGACCGACTCCCGGCTGGCGCTGCTGAGCGCGTTCGGCACCCTCCACGCCGGGGGGCAGCCGGTCGACTGGCGGTGGCTGTACCCCGCCCCGGCGCGTCCCACGGCCACGCCCCCGTACGTGTGGCAGCACAAGCGCTACTGGATGCGCCACACGGCCGCGCCCGCCGCGTCCGGCACCCCCCTCAGCCCGGCGGGCGGCTCCGGCCACCCGCTGATCGCCCAGGACGTCCGGCTGCTGGGGCCCGGCGGCGCCCGCGTCGTCCAGGCGGCCATCCCTCCGGAACTCGCCGCGAGCTGCGGCGCGCAGCCGGTGGCGCCCGGCCACCGGGCCGTGCGCCTGCCCGGCGCCCTGTGGCTGGAGATGGCCCTGGCGGCGGCCGACGAGGGCGGCGGGCGCGGGCCGGTGACGCTTCAGGACGTCGAACTCTCCCACGCTCCCGTCGTGGAGCCCGGCACCACCGGACTCGCCCAGCTCTCGCTGACCCCCGCCGCGGACGGCACCTCCGCCTTCACGGTGCGGGCGACGGCCGGGGCGGCGGCGGAGCAGGACCACGGCGAACGCCCCGGCGGTGACCGCGAGACCGCCACCGGCCGTATCCGGCCGGCCGCCGCCGGGAACACCGCCGACGCCGACCGCCCCGGGCCGGGCACCGACCGCACCCCCGGCGAGGTGCCCGCGGCGGTGCGGGAGTGGTTCCGGGCGTTCCAGGGCAGCGGGGTGGCGCCGGTCCCCGAGTCGGCGTGGTCGGCACCCGGGCAGGGCGGCGGCGACGCGGCCGAGATCGAGGTCGCCGTCCGCTGCCGCCCCGCCGCCCTGCGCTGGCACCTGCCGCCCGAACTGCTCGACCTCGCCCTCAGGCTGCCCGTCCTGACCGGCGCCCCGGACGCGGCCGACCGGGTGCCCCGGCACCTGCGGTCCCTCACGGTGTACGGCACCCCCGGCGAGCGCGTGCGGATCGGCGCCCGGGTCCTGCGGGACGACGAGCACGGGATGCTCGCCGACGTGTGGATCACCGACGAGACCGGCCACCCGGTCGCCGACGCCCGCGGCGTGCGGCTGGCCCCGCCGCCGGGGCGCGTGCTCGCCGAGGAGGAGCGCGACCGCGTGGCCGACCGGCTCTACCGCACGGCGTGGCGCGAGCGCTCCCTGACGCCGGCGCCGCCCGGCAGCGAGGACACCGACCCCCCGGACGACACCCGGGCGGCCCACCCGCGCGACGGCGAACTGCTCGTGCTGGCCGACCGCACGGGCGTCGCCGACGCCCTGGCGCGGCGGCTCGACGAACGCGGCCTGCCCTGCCGGCTGGTCCCCGCGACCGGCACCGACGGGCCGGCGGCGGACGACGTGCGCCGCGCCGAGGCGGCCTGGCGGGACCTGGCGAAGGGCCCGGGCTGCCGCGCCGTGCTCCACCTGTGGCCGCTCGACCTGCCCGCCGACGCACCGGGGGAGCAGGAGGCCGACGCCGCGGCGCGGGCCTGCGCCGCGATGCACCCCCTCGCCGCCGTCGGCGCGTCACCCGTCTGGCACGTCACGCGCGGCGCGGTGGCGGTCGACGCGACGGACCGGGCCGCCCCGCTGCACGCCGCCGTGCGGCAGACGGCCACCGTGATCGGCCTCCGCCGCCCCGGTGCCTGGGGCGGCACCCTGGACCTCGACCCGGCCCGTCCGGGCGCCGCGACCGCCGCCGCCGACGCCGACGCCGACGCGGTCCTGGCCGAGGCGCTGTCCGGCGACGGCGAGGACCACGTGGCGCTGCGCGGCGGCACGCGGCTGGTGGCGCGCGTCACCCGGGCCGCCGCACCGCCCCCGGTACTCGACCCGGTCCGGCTCGACCCCGGGCGCACCTACCTCGTGGCCGGCGCCGACAGCCGGCTGGCCGGCCACGTCCGCGACTGGCTCCACGCGCGCGGCGCGGGGGAGGTGCTGACGGTGAGCGCCCGGGCCGACGCCGCCCACGTGCGCGCCGTTCTCGACAAGGCCGCCGGCGGCGGACGCCCGGTGGCGGGGCTCGTCTGGCTGGGCGCCGAGTGGGAGCCGTGGAGCGGCGGCGAGCCGGACGCCGAGGCGCTGTCGCGCGCGCTCCGCGACCGGGCCCGCGGCGCCTGGGCGTGGCACGAGGCGTGCGCGGACACCGGGACGGAACTCGACCTCTTCGCGGTGTTCGGCTCGGCGGCCTCGCACTGGGGGGCGCTCGGCGCCGAGGCCCAGGCGCCGGTGGACGGGATGCTCACGGCCCTCGCCGGCCGGCGCCGCGCGCTCGGCCGCCCGGTGACCGCCGTCGCCTGGACGCCGTGGGACGGGCTGGACCTGCTGAGCGCCGACGCCCGGGCGCGGCTGGTACGCGGCGGCCTTGAGCCGCTCGACCCCGCCGCCGCCGTCGAGCTGCTGGACGCCGCCGTGGACCTCGGTCTCCACGAGGTCCTGGCCGCGTCCGCGGACTGGAGCCTGCTGCTCCCCCTCTACCGGCAGACCATGCGGTGGCCGCTGTTCGACGAGATGGACGCCTCGGCGTCCGCGGCCGGGGCCGGGGAGGGGGAACTGGTCGCGCACCTGGCGACGCTGCCCCCCGCCGCCCGCGCGGAGCGGCTGCTGGAGTGCGTCCTGGACGAGGTGACCGTGGTGCTCGGGATGGACGGCGGCGACGAACCCGACGCGCGGCAGGGCTTCTTCGAGATGGGCGTGAACTCCGTGACGGCGCTGGAGCTGAAGGTCAGGCTGGAACGCCGCCTCGGCGTCCCGCTGCCCGCCACCCTCGTGTTCGAGTACCCCACCTGCGAGGCGGTCGCGGGCCACCTGGCGGCCGGGTTGCCGGGCGGCCAGGAGCCGCCGGCCGCCCCGGACCCCGCACCCGCGCCGGAGCCCGCCGCCGCCCCGCCCGACGCCGCCCCGCCCGAGGACGACGACCTGCTGGCGCGGCTGGCACGGGAGACCGAGGCGGTCGAGGCCCTGATCCGGCAGCGGCCGTGAGGACCCGCGCCGGGCCGGGCCCGTGCCGTACCCGCCGGCGCGACGGCACCCGCGGCCGGGAGGCGCCGTCGCGTGGCCGACGCGCAGCCGGCCAGAACCGCATCCATCTCCGGAGGAGACGATGACCGCAGTTCAGACCGCCGAGGCGGCCGGAGTGGACACGTCCGCGCAGACCCTGCCCGGGCTTCTCCAGCACCGTGCCGCGGCCCAGCCCGACCAGGTCGCGTACGTCTTCCTCGCCAACGGAGAGGAACCGGCGGAGACCGTGACGTACGCCGAACTCCACGCGTCGGCGGTCGAACGGGCCGGCCTGCTCGCCCGGACGGCCGAGCGGGGCACACCCGTGGTCCTGCTGTACCCGTCGGGGCTGGAGTTCATCCGCACCCTCTTCGGCTGCATGCACGCGGGGGTGCCCGCCGCGCCCGTGCAGGTCCCCCGGCGCGTGACCGGCGTGGAGCGCATGCGCAGGATCGCGGACGACGCGGGCACCGGCATCGTCCTCACCACCGCCGCGGTGCGCGACGACCTGATGGAGAGCTTCGGGGACGCGCCCGCGATGAAGGGCCTCACCGTCGTCGCCACCGACGTCCCGCCGCCCGCCGGGACGGCCCCGGCGCCCCGCCCCCTGCCCGTCGACGTCGCGCTCCTGCAGTACACCTCCGGTTCCACCGGCGACCCCAAGGGGGTGATGGTCAGCCACGCCAACTTCCTCGGCAACGCCCGCGAGATCGACGCCCTGTGGCCGTGCCGGCCGGACGGAGCCGTCGTCTCCTGGCTGCCGTTCTTTCACGACATGGGCATGGTCAAGGGCATCGTGCTGCCGCTGTGGGCCGGGATCCCCTCCTACGTCATGGCCCCGGAGGCGTTCGTCCGCGACCCGCTGCGCTGGCTGCGGGCCGTCTCCCGGTTCCGGGGCACGCACTCGGCGGGCCCCAACTTCGCGTTCGAGCTGTGCGTCCGCGCGGCGCGCGCGGGCCGGGACCTCAGCGGCATCGACCTGTCGTCGTGGCGGCTGGCGGGCAACGGCGCCGAGCGGGTACGGCAGCCCACCGTCCGCGCGTTCGCGGAGGTGTTCGGCCCCCACGGCTTCGATCCGCGCGCCATGTGCCCCTGCTACGGCCTGGCGGAGAACACCCTGAAGGCCACCGGGAGCCGCCCGGACCAGGAGCCCTCCGTGCTGCGGGTGCACGCCGGAGCCCTGGCCGAGAACCGGGTGGAGATCGTGCTCGGCGCGGGGGAGCCCGGCAGCGTCGTGGAGCTGGTGAGCACGGGGATACCCGTCCAGGAGACCCGGGTGCGCATCGTCGACCCGGACACCGGGCGCCCGTGCCCCCACGGCCGCGTCGGGGAGATATGGCTCTGCGGCCCGAGCGTGGCCCAGGGCTACTGGCGCCGGCCCGCCGAGACCGGCACGGTGTTCCACGCCTGGATCGCGGGCGCGGAACACCAGGGCCCCCACCTGCGCACCGGCGATCTGGGCTTCCTCCACGACGGGGAGCTGTACGTCGCCGGGCGCCAGAAGGACCTCGTCGTGTACCGGGGACGGAACTTCTATCCCCAGGACATCGAACTCTCCGTCGAGCGGTGCGACCCCGGGCTGCACCCCAACTCCTGCGCCGCCTTCGCGGTGGACGACGGTACGGCCGAGAGGCTGGTCGTCATCGTCGAGGCCGGCGGCAGGACGCTGCGCGCGACCGGGGCCGCGACGCTGCGCGCGCGTGTCCGGGCCGCCGTCCACGAGGGGCAGCGGCTCGCGGTGGACGACGTGGTGGTGGTGCGGCGCGGCTCACTGCCCGTGACGTCCAGCGGCAAGGTGCAGCGGCGGCTGTGCCGCCGGCTCTACCTGGACGGCCGGCTGACCCCGGCTTGACCCCGACCGAGCAGCCCCAGGCAGTCACACCCCTTCACGGACCTACGGGAGACGCACGTGGCGACAACCACAACCGGGCGTACCGCACGGCAGTTGGCGGAGCTCCGTGAGCGCAGGGAAGCGCTCACCGCCCAGTCGACGGGAGCGGCCCGCGACAAGCAGCACGCCCGGGGGAAACTGACCGCTCGCGAACGCATCGACCTGCTGCTCGACCCGGGCACGTTCGTCGAACTCGACGCCCTGGCCCGGCACCGCTGCCACGACTTCGGGATGGAGAAGAAGCGCCCCTACGGCGACGGCGTGGTGACCGGCTCCGGCATGATCGACGGCCGCAAGGTCTGCGTCTTCGCGCAGGACGCGACCGTGCTCGGCGGCAGCCTGGGCGAGGTGTTCGGCGAGAAGGTCATCAAGGTCATGGACCTGGCCATCGAGACGGGCTGCCCCATCGTCTGCATCAACGACTCCGGCGGGGCGCGCATCCAGGAGGGGGTGGTGGCCCTCGCCTACTACGCGAAGTTCGCCAAGCGGCACGTGGACGCCTCGGGCGTCATCCCGCAGATCTCGCTCATGATGGGGTCGTGCGCCGGGGGCGCGGTGTACGCCTCGGCGGTGACCGACATCATCATCATGGTCGAGGGCACCTCGCACATGTTCGTCACCGGCCCCGAGGTCCTCCAGACCGTCACCGGCCACCGCGTCGACCGGGAGGAGCTGGGCGGCGCCCGGCTCCACAACGCGGTCACGGGGTCGGCCCACCACCTCGCCACGGAGGAGAAGGACGCGCTGGAGTACGCCCGGCAGGTGCTCAGCTACCTGCCGTCGAACAACATGACCGAGCCCCCCAGGTACCCGGCCGAGGCCCCGTCCGAGCCCACCCGGGAGGACCTCGACCTGGACACGCTCATCCCGGATGAGGTCAACCAGCCCTACGACATGTTCCGCGTGCTGCACACCGTGCTGGACGACGGCGAGCTGCTGGAGATCCAGCCGCTGTACGCCCCCAACATCATCTGCGGCTTCGGGCGGATCGAGGGCCGGTCGGTGGGGGTCGTGGCCAACCAGCCCTCGCACCTGGCCGGGGCGCTCGACCTGGAGGCCAGCGAGAAGGCGGCCCGCTTCATCCGCATGTGCGACGCCTTCCACGTCCCGATCGTCACGTTCGCCGACGTCCCCGGGTACCTGCCCTCGCAGGACCAGGAGCGCAACGGCATCATCCGGCGGGGGGCCAAGCTCGGCTGCGCCTACTCCGAGGCCACGACGCCGATGGTCACCGTGATCACCCGCAAGGCGTACGGCGGCGGCTACGCGGTGATGGGCTCCAAGCACCTCGGCGTGGACGTCAGCCTGGCCTGGCCGACCGCCGAGATCGCCGTCATGGGCGGCGACAGCGCGGTCAGCGTGCTCTACCGGCGCGCGATCGAGGAGTCCGACGACCCGGAGCAGGCCCGCACGGCGATCCGCGAGGAGTACGAACGCACCCTGTGCCACCCGTACATCGCGGCGGAACGCGGATACGTGGACGCGGTCATCATGCCCCACGAGACCAGGCGGCAGGTGGCCCTGGCCCTGGAGACGATGCGGGACAAGCGCAGGACGCGGCTGCCGCGCAAGCACGGGAACCTGCCGCTGTGACCGACACCGCGCTCATCCACGTGTCCGGCGGGCCCACGCCCGAGGAGGTGGCCGCCGTCGTGCTCGCCCTGGCGGCCGTGGCCCGCACCGCCGCGGTCGGCGCCGGCCCCGCGGCGGACGACCGGCACCGGAGCCGGTGGAGCCGCCGGAGCGACCTGATGACCGGTCAGCCGACGCTGCGCGGCGCCGGCGTGTGGCGCGACAGTGCCTGGTAAACGGGGAGAAGAGGGAGTCATCGTGCGCAAGGTGCTCATCGCCAACCGCGGCGAAATCGCCGTCCGCATCGCCCGGGCGTGCCGGGACGCGGGTCTCGCCGCCGTCGCCGTGTACGCGGAGCCGGACCGCGACGCCGTGCACGTCCGGGCCGCCGACGAGGCGTTCGCGCTGGGCGGTGACACGCCGGCGGCCAGCTATCTGGACATGGAGAAGGTGCTCAAGGCGGCGGCCGACTCGGGTGCGGACGCGGTGCATCCCGGGTACGGGTTCCTGTCGGAGAACGCCGGGTTCGCGCAGGCGGTCCGTGATGCGGGGCTGGTCTGGATCGGGCCGCCGCCGCAGGCGATCCGTGACCTGGGCGACAAGGTGTCGGCGCGGCACATCGCCCAGCGTGCCGGGGCGCCGCTGGTCGCGGGGACGAAGGACCCGGTCGGCGGGGTCGGGGAGGTGACCGCGTTCGCGGAGGAGCACGGGCTGCCGATCGCCATCAAGGCGGCGTTCGGCGGCGGCGGGCGGGGGCTGAAGGTGGCCCGTACCCTCGAAGAGGTCCCGGAGCTGTACGAGTCGGCGGTGCGCGAGGCCATCGCCGCGTTCGGCCGCGGCGAGTGCTTCGTCGAGCGCTACCTCGACCGCCCCCGGCACGTCGAGACGCAGTGCCTGGCCGACAAGCACGGCAACGTCGTCGTCGTCTCCACCCGCGACTGCTCGCTGCAACGCCGCCACCAGAAGCTGGTGGAGGAGGCGCCGGCGCCGTTCTTGTCGCCGGAGCAGAACGCCGAGCTGTACCGCGCGTCGAAGGCGATCCTCAAAGAGGCGCGTTACGAGGGTGCGGGTACCTGTGAGTTCCTCGTCGGCCGGGACGGCACGATCTCGTTCCTGGAGGTCAACACCCGTCTTCAGGTGGAGCACCCGGTGACCGAGGAGGTCACGGGCATCGACCTGGTGCGGGAGATGTTCCGGATCGCCGACGGCGAGGAGCTGGGCTACGGCGACCCGCCGGTGCGGGGTCACTCCCTGGAGTTCCGTATCAACGGCGAGGACCCCGGGCGCAACTTCCTGCCCGCACCGGGCACCGTGACGGCGTTCGACCCGCCGGCGGGTCCGGGGGTGCGGCTGGACGCGGGCGTGGAGGCGGGCAGTGTGATCGGCCCGGCGTGGGACTCGCTGCTGGCCAAGCTGGTCGTCACCGGCGCCACCCGGCAGCAGGCGCTCCAGCGCGCGGCACGCGCGCTGGACGAGTTCACGGTGGCCGGGATGGCCACGGCCCTGCCCTTCCACCGCACCGTCGTACGGGACCCGGCGTTCGCGCCCGACTCCGCGGTCGAGCCGTTCTCCGTCCACACCCGCTGGATCGAAACGGAGTTCGCGAACACCATCGAGCCGTTCGGCGGCGCGGACGGCGGGGCCGGAGCCGAGGGCGAGGAGGGCGTGACGCGCGAGACGGTCGTGGTCGAGGTCGGCGGCAAGCGCCTGGAGGTCTCGCTGCCGTCGTCGCTGGCGACGCCGCTGGCGCACACCGCCCCCGCGGGGGGCGCCGCGCCCGCGCGACGCCGCCGCACCGCCCGGCGCGGCACGGCGGCCCCTCCCGGCGACACCCTGACCTCACCCATGCAGGGCACCGTCGTCAAGGTCGCCGTGACCGAGGGCCAGAAGGTCACCGAGGGCGAGCTGATCGTGGTCCTCGAAGCCATGAAGATGGAGCAGCCGATCCACGCCCACCGCACCGGCGCGGTCGCCAACCTGAAGGCCGAAGCCGGCGGCTCCCTCTCCTCCGGCGCCGTCATCTGCCAGATCACGGACTGAGACCGGCTCCCCGCGTCCCCCGTCCCTGTCAGCCGCCCGGCCGCGGGGGCGGGGGAGACGTCAACCGCCGCAGGAACGCGCGTATCTCCGCGACGAACGCCGGCTGATCCAGCGGCATGTGCCCGCCCGGGACGGTCGTCATGGTGAACCCGGCGTTCGTCTCCCGCGCCCATGCGCGCAGCCCCACCGGATCCGCGAGGGGGTCGTCGTCGCCCGCCGCCGCCCAGACGGGGCAGTCCAGCGGCCCCACCCCGGGCCGCTGGTAGTCCTCGGCGATCTTCAGATCCGCGCGGATCGCCGGCAGGAACAGGTCCGCGACCTCGGGGGTGTTGAGCAACTCCCAGGGAACGCCGCCGAGGGCGTACAGATGCCGCAGCAACTCGTCGGCGGGGAGCCGGTGGAGGGGGGACACCGGATGCGGCAGGGCCGGCCCGTTGCGGCCGGACACCAGCAGCGCGCGCGGACCCGCCGGGCCGGCCAGCGCGTGGGCGGCCTCGAAGGCGAGCAGGGCGCCGAGGCTGTGGCCGTACAGCGCGTAGCTGTCCGGCTGTTCCGCGCGTATCCGGTCGGCGATGTCCTTGACGAGGGTGTCCTTGTCGGACAGCAACGCCTCCGTCCTGCGCTCGCCGTGGCCGGGCAGCTCCAGCGGGCGGACCCGGGCCGTGCCGGACAGGCCGGGAATCCACGGCCGGTAGGCCACGGCTCCGCCGCCCGCGTACGGCAGGCAGTACAGCGTCAGGCCGGACTGCTTCACGGGAAACTCCCTCGGGTTTCGCGGCGGGGCACATCCGCCTGGATCCTAAAGGCGCGGCCCCCGCCGCGCACCGCCCGGCCCGGGGGCCGCGCCGATTTCCGCTCCGAGTACCGGTCGGTATGGGCCGCAGGTGCCAGGGTGGGAAAAAGGATGAGGCACAGTTCATCCATCGGAACGAAGACGGGTGTTGCGGGCCTGACTACTGTCTGGGGGGAACGCGGACTCGACACACATTCCCCCCGGCCGCACGTCGCTCCAGGAGCGCCCATGGCAGACATGACAGATGGCGGGACGCTTTCCGCCGACGAGAAGCTGACGGAAGAGGCCGACACCCTCCTGGCGCAGCTGCTGCTCAGCCCGGAGGGTCACGAGGACCCGTATCCGCTCTACGCGGAATTGCGGAAGAAGGCGCCCGTTTACAAGAGCCAGATGGGCTTTTGGATCGTCACCCCCTACGCGCTGGTGAACGAGGTGCTGCGGAACCAGAAGGTCGGCCGGGACGCGGAGCTCTTCATGGGCGGCCGGTTCGGCGGCGAGTGGAACGAGCACGCCTCCCTGCGCCGCATGGCCTCCGGTCTGCTCTGGTACAACCCCCCCGAGCACACCAGGCTGCGCCAGGCGGTCAACCACGCCTTCACGCCGCGCCGCGTGGAGGCCATGGACCAGACCATGAGGGACCTGGTCGACGAGTACCTGGACCCGCTGGCCGCGGCCGGCGGCGGCGACATCCTCAACGAGTTCGCCTTCCCCCTGCCGCTGGCGACCGTCACCACCCTGCTCGGCGTGCCCCGCGACGAGGCACCGGCGCTGCGCGAGCCCATGCAGGCGTTCCAGAGGACGTTCGAGATCGGCCTGACGGCCGACGAACTCCTCGACGCCGACGAGGGCATGGAGTTCACCCAGAAGTATTTCGCCGAGCTCATCGCCAAGAAGCGCGCCGACCCGCAGGACGACCTGATCTCGGCGCTCATCGAGCTCGAAGAGGCCGGCCAGCTGAGCGCCGACGAGCTGATGACCTTCTGCAACATGCTCGTCTCCGCGGGCTTCGAGACCTCGACCAACACCATCACCGGCATGGTGCTCCAGCTGACCCGCCACCCGGATCAGCTGGAACTGGTGCGGGAGAACCGCGACCTGGTCCACAACACCGTGGAAGAGGTGCTCCGCTACGACCCGCCGATCCAGATCAACGCCCGCATGACGTTCGAGCCGCTGGAGCTGGGCGGCGCCGTGATCCCGCCGCAGGAGACGATCATCGCGATCCTGGGCAGCGCCAACCGCGACCCGGAGCAGTTCCCCGACCCGGACCGCTTCGACATCACCCGGCCGAACATCGCCCACCTCTCCTTCGGCGCCGGAATCCACCACTGCGTGGGATGGGCCATGGCCCACAAGCAGATCGGCATCGCGCTCAACGCCATGCTCGACCGCTTCTCCTCGATCGAGGTCGTCGAGGAGCCCGTCCACCAGCCGCGCGTGACGATGCGGGGTTTCGAGTCGCTCAAGGTCGCCCTGACCAGCAGGTGACCCCACCGCCGGAAAACCACCGAAGAGGAGCACTCTCTTGTCCAAGGTCCAGTTCCTGACCCCGGAGTTCTTCACGGAGGTGGAGAAGCGGGGACAACTGCTCCCGGAACGCGAGAAAATCAACATCACGGTGCAGTACGTCATCCGCGACACACCCGTGGGCGACGAGGTCCGGTATTACTTCCGCATCGTGCGGGGGCGTATCGAGGAGGCCCGGCTCGGAGACGCCGGCACCCCCACCTTCACGATTTCCGCCGCCTACAAGAACAGCGTCCGCGTGCAGCAGGGAAAACTGCACCCGTCCGCCGGTTTCATGACGGGCAGGCTGCGGGCCAGCGGGAACATCGGAAAGCTCATGTCGATGCTGCCGCTCATGCAGTCCGGTGAATTCCAGGGCCTGATGGCGGAGCTGCGGACCATCACCGAGTACTGAGAGGGCCTCATGACGTCATTGGTACCCGCCGGCGGCGCCCCGGACTACCGCGAGGAGCTGGCCAAGGCCCTCGGCACCATCTCGGTGCTCCGGAACGCGCTGGAGGAACGGCAGCGGGCCGCCCGGGAACCGGTGGCGATCGTCGGTGCCGGATGCCGCTTCCCGGGGCGGGTGTCCGACCCGGAGAGCATGTGGCGCCTGCTGACCGACGGCGTCGACGCCATCGGCCCCTTTCCCGCGGAGCGGGGGGACGCGGCACCGTACTACGACCCCGACCCCGAGGCCCCCGCGAAGGCGTACGTCCTCGACGCCGGCTACCTGCCGGACGTCACCGGATTCGACGCCCAGCTGTTCGGCATCTCCCCGCCCGAGGCGGCGGGCATGGATCCGCAGCAGCGGCTCGCCCTGGAGGTCACCTGGGAGGCGCTGGAACGGGCCGGCATCCCCCCGGGCTCCCTCGGCGGCAGCCGCACCGGCGTCTACATGGGCGCGAGCACCAACGACTACGTGCGGCTGCGCCAGGAGTTCGGCACGCCCGAGTCCATCGACCCCTACCAGCTCCTCGGCGAGTCCAGCTTCATCGCCGGACGCGTCGCCCACACCTTCGACCTGCGCGGGCCGGTCCAGGTCGTCGACACCGCCTGCTCCTCCTCGCTCGTCGCCGTCCACCAGGCGGCCACGGCGCTGCGCTCCGGGGACATCGACCTGGCCCTGGCCGGCGGCGTCAACGTCATCCTCTCCCCCTACGGCTTCGTCCTGGTGAGCAAGGCCCGGGCGGTGTCCCCGGACGGGCGCTGCAAGACCTTCGACGCCTCCGCCGACGGCTACGCCCGGGGCGAGGGCTGCGGCGTCGTGGTCCTCAAGCGGCTGTCGGACGCCGAGCGCGACGGCGACGACATCCTGGCCGTCATCCGCGGCACCGCCGTCAACCACGACGGGCGCGCCAGCGGCATCTCCGTCCCCAACGGCCCGGCCCAGCAGGACGTCATCCGCGACGCCCTGCGGGACGCCGGAGTCGAACCGGGCCGGATCGGGTACGTCGAGGCCCACGGCACCGGGACACCGCTGGGAGACCCCGTCGAACTCCGGGCCCTGGACACGGTTCTGGCGGACGGCGGCTCCGCCGCCGGGGGCGCCCCCGTGTACGTCGGGTCGGTGAAGACGAACATCGGCCACCTGGAGGCCGCGGCGGGCATCGCCGGCCTCATCAAGGTGCTGCTGGCCGTGCGGCACGGCCGCGTCCCGCCCAGCCTGCACTTCACCCGCCCCAACCCCAATGTCGACTGGCGCGCCATGCGGCTCGAAGTGGCCACCGGGCTGACCGACTGGCCGTCGCGCGAGGGGCCGCGCGTCGCCGGGCTCAGCTCCTTCGGCGCCAGCGGCACCAACGCCCACCTGGTGATCGAACAGGCCCCGGCCCGCACGGGCGGCGAGGCCCAGCGGGACGAGCCGGCCCCGGAGCCCGCCCCGGCCGCGGACGTCCGCCCGGCCCACCTGCTCCCGCTGTCCGCCCACTCCGAGGCCGCCCTGCGCGACCTCGCCGACCGGTGGGCCGCCTACCTCAAGGACCGGCCCGACGTGCCGCCCCAGACGCTGACACGCGCCGCCGCCCGCCACCGCGACCACCACCGGGTGCGGACCTCCCTCGTCGCCGGCGACACCGCCGGGCTCGCCCGCGGGCTCGCCGAGCTGGCCCAGGGCGTCGGCGCGCCGCGGGCCCGCCGTGCCCTGCCCAAACACCGCGCCAAGGTGGCGTTCCTGTTCCCGGGGCAGGGAGCCCAGTACGCCGGCATGGGCCTGGAACTCCACCGCGGCGAACCGGCGTTCCGCGAGGCGCTGGAGAACTGCGCCGAACTGCTGGGCACCCGGCCGGCGGAGCTGCTGTCCGCGCCGCGCTCGGCCGAGGACACCGCCTGGGCACAGCCCGCGCTCTTCGCCGTGGAGTACGCCCTCGCCGAGCTGTGGCGGTCCTGGGGCGTCGAGCCCGCCGCCGTGATGGGCCACAGCGTCGGCGAGTACGTGGCGGCCTGCGTGTCCGGCGTCCTGTCGCTGGAGGACGCCGTCCGCCTGGTCGAGCTGCGCGGCAGGCTCATGGCGTCGGTGACCGCGCCGGGCGCCATGGTGGCCGTGCCGCTGGGCGAGGAAGCGGCCGCGGAGGCCGTCCACGCCGCCGAGGGGCGGGCCGGCCGGGTGTCGATCGCCGCGGTCAACGGCCCCGGGTCGACGGTGCTGTCGGGCGCGGCCGACGCCGTGGACGAGATCGTGGCGGAGCTCACCGAGCGGGGCGTCGCCCCCAAGCGGCTGAAGGTCTCCCACGCCTTCCACTCGCCGCTGCTCGACGGCGTGCTGGGCGAGCTGGACCGGGCGGCGGCCGCCACGCCCCACGCCGCGCCGGCCGTCCCCCTGGTGTCGAACCTCACCGGAGAACCCGCGACGCCCGAGACCCTGGCCGCACCCGGCTACTGGTCCCGCCACGCCCGGGAGCCCGTCCGCTTCGCCCCCGGCATGCGCGCCCTGTACGACAGCGGCGTCACCGCGTTCGTCGAGGCCGGGCCGGGCCGGACCCTGCTCGGCCTGGGCGCCGCCGCGCTGGGCGACGCCGACCTCATGTGGGTGCCGTCGATCCGCCGGGGCCGCCCGGAGGCGGCCGGGATGCTGACGGGCCTGGGCCTCCTCTACGAGCACGGCGCCGCCGTGGACTGGTCCGCGCTCCACGGCACGGGCCCGGCCTCCTGCGCCGACCTGCCCACCTACCCGTTCCAGCACGAGGCGTACGACGCCGTCGCGGACCGCGGCGGCGGGCCCCGGCCGGGCCGGGCCGCCGCCCCGGCGGGCGATTCCGTGCGCTACGAGATCCGCTGGGAGGCCACCCGCCCGGCGACGGCCCCGGCGCCGGGCGGCCCCGCCCCCGGCCGGACGCTGCTGCTGGCCGACGGGTCGGGGCTGGCGGACCGGCTCGCCGGCAGGCTGACCCGGCTGGGCGGCGAGTGCCACCTCGCGGTGCCCGCCGACGCCCCGGACACCGCCGGGGCCGGCGCCACCGGGACCGTCCACCGGGTTCCGCCGGGCGACGGGGAGGCGCTGCGCGCCCTGCTGCGCTCGCTCGGCCCGCTGGACCGCGTCGTCCACCTCTGGGCGCTGGACGTGCCGCCCGCCGGCCAGGCGACCCCGCTCGACCTGGACAACGCCCAGCGGCTCGGCGCCGAGAGCGTCCTGCACCTCGTCCAGGAGCTCACCGACGGCACCGCCGGAACGCCGCGGCTGTGGCTGGTCACCCGGGGCGCGCGCGGCACGGCCGCGGCCGACCGCCCCGAGGGGCTGGCCGCCGCCCCGCTGGACGGCCTCGGCAAGGTCATCGCGCTGGAGCACAGCGAGCTGTGGGGCGGAGGCGTCGACCTCGACCCGGCCGCGGGCGACGCGGAGCGCGAGGCGGACCGGCTCACCGCCGAGATCCTCGGTCCCGGCCACGACGACGCGGTCGCGCTGCGCGGCGGTGCCCGGCTGGTCCCGCGCCTCGTCCCGGCCGCGGCCTCGGCCGCGCCCGCCCCGCCGGTGGTCCGCGAGGACGCCGCGTACCTCATCACGGGCGGCCTGGGCGGGCTGGGGCTCACCCTCGCGGACTGGCTGACGGGCCTGGGCGCCCGCCACCTCGTGCTGACCGGCCGCGCCGGGCTGCCCGACCGGGCCGCCTGGGAGGACCCCGGGCTGCCCGCCGCGGTGCGCGAGCGCGTCGAGCGCGTCCGCGCCCTGGAGCGGCGCGGCGCCACGGTGACCGCGGTCGCCGCCGACGTCTGCGACGCCGCCGCCATGGCCGACGTCCTGCGGGGCGTCGAGGAGACCGGAAGGACGCTGCGCGGCGTGATCCACGCCGCGGGCACGGCCGGCGCCGCCCTGCTGCGGGACCTCACCCCCGCCGGGCTGCACGAAGTGATGCGCTCCAAAGTCACCGGGGCCTGGACGCTGCACCGCCTGCTCGGCGACGCCCCCCTCGACTTCTTCGTCGGCATGTCGTCGATCGCGTCGGTGTGGGGCTCGGCGGACCTCGGCGCGTACGCCGCGGCCAACCAGTTCCTCGACGCCCTGGCCGCCTACCGCCGAAGCCGGGGACTGGCCGGCCTGAGCGTCAACTGGGGCCCGTGGCACGTCGCCAGCGGGCTGGGCGGCGACGAACTGCTCCGGCGGCTGGAGGCGAACGGGCTGCGCACCCTGGCCCCCGACGCGGCGCTGGGGCACCTCGCGGACCTGCTGGCGCAGGGCGCGACGCAGGCCGTGGTCTGCGACGCGGTGTGGCCGACGCTCAAACCCCTGCTGGAGTCCCGGCGGCCGCGCCCGCTGCTGGACCGGATCAGCGACGACCTCGCGGGCGCCGGCGACGGCGACGGCGGGCGGTACCTGGCCGGGTTGCTGGCCGCCGGGCCGGACGAGCGGGAGCGGTCGCTCGGCGACTACCTCCGCGAACGGCTGGCCGAGCAGCTGGGCCTGCCGGCGGAGGAGTTCACGGAGGACGCCAGCCTCGTCGAGCTGGGCCTGGACTCCCTCGGCGTCGTACAGCTGCTCAACCGCTTCCGCGGCGATCTGGGCGTCCGCCTGGACGCCAGGGCCTTCTTCGAGGAGCCCGCGCCCCGGTGGCCGCGCCTGCTGGCCACCGAGATCGCCCGGCAGCACGAGGGCGACCCGACCACCGACGCGCCAGGGGAGACTCGCCATGACGCCGCCTGACACCGCCGACGCCAACGAAGCCCACGCCGACGCCGATACCGACGCCACCGTCGACGTCGCCGTCATCGGCGCCGGCCTCACCGCGGGCATGCTGGCCGCGGCCCTGGCCCGGGGCGGCGCGAGCGTCCTGGTGCTCGGCCCGGACGGCCCCGTCCGCCCGCACTCGGGGGAACTGAGCGTCCCCGGCACGTCCTTCTTCTACGAGCTGATCGCCGAACGCTTCCAGGTCCCCGAGATCGGGGCCCTCGCCGTCGCCCAGCGGGTACGCGAGGAGGTCTCCGGGGGCAGCGGCGCACAGCGCACCTTCGGCTTCGCCCACCACACGGCCGGGCAGCCGCACGAACGGGCCCACGCCCTGCAGTTCAACGTGCCGTCCGAGCACGGCGACAGCGTCTACTACCGGCCGGAGGTCGACGCCTGGGCGCTGACCGTCGCGGAGCGCCACGGCGCGCGGGTCCACGGCTCGGACCGGGTGGTGAAGGCCGTCGACGAGGGCGACAAGGTACGGCTGGTGCTGGCGTCCGGGGAGGAGCTCCGGGCCCGCTGCGTCGTCGCCACCGACGGGCCGGAACCCGCGGTGGCCGAGGCCCTGGGGGCCACCCGGGAGCCCGAGGGGCCGCCGACCCGGATCATCGGCGCGCACGCGCGCGACGTGCGGCCGTACGACGACGTCGTCCCCCGCCTGGACCGCTCCCGCCCCTGGTGCCAGGGCACCCTGCACCACCTCTTCGACGGCGGCTGGCTCCGCGTCACGCCGCTGCGCAATCAGGGCGACCGGCCGGAGCCCGGGGCGCTGACCAGCGTGGAGCTGTGCCTCGACGCCCGGCGCCATCCGGCGGGAGACGGCGACTGGGCGGAGTTGACGTCGCACGTGGCGCGCTTTCCCTCCGTGGCCGCCCAGTTCGAGTCGGCCTCGCCGGTGCGCGAGTGGCACGCGGAGAACGTTCCCTGGCAGGCGTCGGTCATGGCCGCGGACCGGATGCTCCTGCTGGACCGGGCCGCCGCGGACAGCGCACCGCTGCTGGGCCACGACCTGTACACCTCGGCACAGGTGGTCTTCACCGCCGCGAACGATCTGCTGGAGATGGTGCGGGACGGGGACTTCACCGCCGCCCGGTTCGCCTACCTCGAACGGCTCCAGCGGGGGATCGCCCGCCGGCAGGACCGGCTGACCGCCATGGCCTACGCCGCCTCCGCGGACTTCATGCTGTGGAACGCCGTCTCCCGGGTCTGGCTCCTGGGCACCATGGTGGACGCGCTGACCCTCAAGCGGGGCACCAAGTACCTGCGCGCCGGGGACCGCCCGACCGCGGACGAGGACCTGCGCAGCCGGGACCCCGAGGCCGGGCGGTCGCACCAGCCCCTCGCGCTCTACGACGCGCTGCTGGACCGGACCGCCGCGGAGTGCGAGGCCGCCCGCGACGGCCGGCTGACACCGGCCCGGGCCGCCGCCCGGATCTTCGAGCACATCCGCGCGGAGTCCTTCATCCCGCCGGTCTACGGCTTCGGCAACCCGTGGGACCGGGAGTACGCCCTCAGGTTCCGCAACCGGCTGCGCACGCTGCGCTGGGTCCGGAAGGCGCCGCCCGAGGTCCGGCGCCTGGTGCTGTCGTACGGCGTCCGCGGCAAGGGGAAGCCCCGCGCCTGAGCGAGGGCCGAGCGGGTCCCGGGAGGCGGGCGGCGCCCTCCGGCCGCCCGCCGGCGCCGCGCGGCGGCCGGTCGCCGGGGCGGCCCGCCCCGGCGCCCCCGGCCCGTACCCCCTGCGGCGTGATCGGCGAATCGCTGCCCCGCGCCGCCCCGCGTGGCAGTCTGATCCCATGCCAGCGCCCTCATTCCGCGTCGACTCCGAGGCCGGCCGCCTGCGCCGCGTGATACTGCACCGGCCGGACATGGAGCTGAAGCGGCTCACCCCCAGCAACAAGGACGCCCTCCTCTTCGACGACGTGCTCTGGGTACGCCGCGCCCGCGAGGAGCACGACGGCTTCGCCGACGTGCTGCGCGACCGCGGCGTGCAGGTGCACCTCTTCGGCGACCTGCTCGCCGAGAGCCTCGACATCCCGCAGGCGCGGGCGCTGGTCCTCGACCGGGTCTTCGACGAGAAGGAGTACGGCCCGCTCGCCACCGAGAAGCTCCGCTCCACCTTCGAGTCGCTGGACTCCGCCGCGCTCGTCGAGGCGCTGGTCGGCGGGATGACCAAGCGGGAGTACCTGGCCGGCTTCGCCGAGCCGGCGTCGGTGCGCTTTCACGTCATGGACGAGGACGACTTCCTCCTCGGCCCGCTGCCGAACCACCTGTTCACCCGCGACACCTCCTGCTGGGTCTACGACGGGGTGTCGATCAACGCGATGCGCTGGCCCGCCCGGCAGCGCGAGACCGTGCACTTCGAGGCGATCTACAAGCACCACCCGCTGTTCGCCGGGCCGCAGTCCGGCGCGTTCCACGTCTGGTCCGGCGGCCAGGAGGACTACCCCTCCACCATCGAGGGCGGCGACGTGCTGGTCATCGGCAACGGCGCCGTGCTCATCGGGATGAGCGAGCGCACCACGCCGCAGGCGGTGGAGCTGCTGGCCCGCGGGCTGTTCGCGGCCGGCTCCGCGCGCACGATCGTCGCGCTGGACATGCCGAAGGCGCGGGCCCTCATGCACCTCGACACCGTGATGACGATGATCGACGGCGACACGTTCACGCAGTACGCGGGCCTGGGCATGCTGCGCTCGTACACGATCGAGCCCGGCTCCGGCAGCGACGAGCTGAAGGTCACCGACCACCCGCCGGAGCACATGCACCGCGCGATCGCCGCCGCCCTCGGGCTGGACCGGATCCGGGTGCTGACGGCCACGCAGGACGTGCACGCGGCGGAGCGCGAGCAGTGGGACGACGGCTGCAACGTGCTGGCGGTGGAGCCGGGGGTGGTGGTGGCGTACGAGCGGAACTCGACGACCAACACCTTCCTGCGCAAGCAGGGCATCGAGGTGATCGAGATCCGCGGCAGCGAGCTGGGCCGCGGGCGGGGCGGGCCGCGGTGCATGAGCTGCCCCGTCGAGCGCGACCCGGTCGAAGGGATTGTATAATGATGCGTAGTAACGCATAGATTTCGGGAGCTGGGGACCATGGCGACAGACCTCACCGGCCGTTCCTTCGTCAAGGAGCTGGACCACACCGCCGAGGAGCTGCGCCACCTCCTCGACCTGGCCGCCGAGCTGAAGGCGGCGAAGCGGGCCGGCGCCGAGCGGCGCCGGCTGGCCGGGAAGAACGTCGCGCTGGTCTTCGAGAAGACCTCCACCCGCACCCGCGCCGCGTTCGAGGTCGCGGCGGCCGACCAGGGGGCGTCGACCACGTACCTCGACCCGTCCGGCTCGCAGCTCGGCCACAAGGAGTCGGTGAAGGACACCGCGCGGGTGCTGGGGCGGATGTACGACGCCGTCCAGTACCGCGGCGCCGCCCAGGCGGCCGTCGAGGAGCTGGCCGCGCACGCGGGCGTGCCCGTCTACAACGGCCTCACCGACGACTGGCACCCCACCCAGATGCTCGCCGACGTCCTCACGATGACCGAGCACAGCGCCGGGCCCCTGGACCGGATCGCGTACGCCTACCTCGGCGACGCCCGCTTCAACATGGGCAACTCCTACCTCGTCACCGCCGCCCTCCTCGGCATGGACGTGCGCATCGTCGCACCCGAGGCGTACTGGCCCGCCGCCGCCGTCGTCGCCGAGGCCCGCCGCCTCGCCGCCGCCAGCGGCGCGCGGATCACCCTCACCGCGGACGTCGCCGCGGGCGTCGCCGGCGCCGACTTCGTCGCCACCGACGTGTGGGTCTCGATGGGGGAGCCGAAGGAGGTGTGGGACGAGCGGATCGCGGCGCTGCGCCCGTACGCCGTGACCACCGAGGTGCTCCGCGCCACCGGCAACCCGGACGTGAAGTTCCTGCACTGCCTGCCCGCCTTCCACGACCTCGGCACCGCCGTGGGCCGGGAGATCCACGAGCGGCACGGGCTGACGTCGCTGGAGGTCACCGACGAGGTCTTCGAGTCGGCGCACTCCGTCGTCTTCGACGAGGCGGAGAACCGGATGCACACGATCAAGGCGCTGCTGGTGGCGACCCTGACCTGAGCGCGCGGGCCCCCGGGCCGCCGCGGGCCCCCGCGCGCCCCGACGTATCGCGCGGTCGTGACGACAGTCACGTACGGGTGATAACTTCGGCTTACCGCCACCGCCCGCCACCGTCTGCAGACAGGGGCCGCGCACGATGAGCCCGTTCACCGGATCCGCCGGCAGCACCGAGCAGTGGGAGCACCTCCGGGTCACCGCCGACGACGGGGTCGTCACCGTCACCCTCGACCGCCCCGAGAAGCTCAACGCGCTGACCTTCGAGGCGTACGCCGACCTCCGCGACCTGATCGCCGAGCTGGCCCGCACCGGCGGCACCCGCGCGCTGGTGCTCGCCGGCGCCGGCCGCGGCTTCTGCTCCGGCGGCGACGTGGACGAGATCATCGGCGCCACCCTCGGCATGGACACCGGCCGGCTGCTGGACTTCAACCGCATGACCGGCCAGGTCGTACGGGCCCTGCGCGAGGCCCCGTTCCCGGTCGTCGCCGCCGTCCACGGGGTCGCCGCCGGCGCCGGCGCCGTCCTCGCGCTCGCCGCCGACTTCCGCGTCGCCGACCACAGCGCCCGCTTCGCCTTCCTCTTCACCCGCGTCGGCCTCTCCGGCGGCGACATGGGCGCCGCCTACCTGCTGCCCCGCGTCGTCGGCCTCGGCCACGCCACCCGGCTGCTGATGCTCGGCGACCCCGTCCGCGCCACCGAGGCCGAACGCATCGGCCTCCTCAGCGAACTCGCCGACGAGGGCGGCGCCGACGAGGCCGCCCGGGCGCTCGCCCGCCGGCTCGCCGCCGGGCCCGCGCTCGCGTACGCGCAGACCAAGGCGCTGCTCACCGCCGAGCTGGACATGCCGCTGGCCGCGGCGGTCGAGATGGACGCCGCCACCCAGGCGCTGCTGATGAACAGCGACGACTACGCCGAGTTCCACGCCGCGTTCACCGCCAAGCGGCCGCCGGCGTGGCAGGGGCGCTGAGCGCCGTGGCGGCCGGAACCGCCGCGCGGGTCGCGGTCGTCGGCGGCGGCCCGGGCGGGCTGTACGCGGCCGCGCTCCTCAAGCGGCTCGACCCCGCCCGCGAGGTCACCGTCTACGAGCGCAACGCCCCGGAGGCCACGTACGGCTTCGGCGTCGTGCTCTCCGACGAGACCCTCGGCGGCATCGAGCACGCCGACCCCGTCGTCTACGCCGCGCTCCGGCGGGAGTTCGTGCGCTGGGACGACATCGACATCGTCCACCGCGGCAGCGTCCAGCGCTCCGGCGGCCACGGCTTCGCCGCCCTCGGCCGCCGCCGGCTGCTCGCGGTCCTCCACGAGCGCTGCCGCGAGCTGGGCGTGTCGCTCCGCTTCCGCACCGAGGCCCCGCCCGCCGCCGCGCTCGCCCGCACCCACGACCTCGTCGTCGCCGCCGACGGCGTGAACAGCGCCACCCGCGAGGCCCACGCCGGCGACTTCCGCCCCCGGACCGAGGAGCACCGCTGCCGGTACGTGTGGCTGTCGGCGCCGTTCGCGTTCGACGCGTTCCGCTTCGAGATCGTGGAGACCGAGGCGGGCGTCATGCAGCTGCACGGCTACCCGTACGCCGCCGACGCCTCCACCGTCATCGTCGAGATGCGCGAGGAGGTCTGGCGGGCGGCCGGGCTCGACGGCTGCGACGAGGAGGAGTCGGCCCAGCGGTGCGCCAAGTACTTCGCCGACGCGCTCGGCGGCCGGCCGCTGACCGGGAACAGGTCGCAGTGGACCGCGTTCCGCACGGTGGTGAACGAACGCTGGTGGTACGAACCGCCCGCCGGCGGCGCCGTCGTCCTCCTCGGCGACGCCGCCCACACCGCGCACTTCTCCGTCGGCTCCGGCACCAAACTCGCCGTCGAGGACGCCCTCGCGCTCGCCGCCTGCCTTCAGGAGCAGCCCGGCGTCCCGGCCGCCCTCGCCGCGTACGAGGCCGAGCGCAAACCCGTCGTCGCCTCCACGCAGCGCGCCGCGCACGCCAGCCGCGAGTGGTTCGAGGACCTGGCCCGCCACCTCGGCCGCCCGCCCAGGCAGTTCGCGTTCGACCTGCTGACCCGCAGCCGCCGCATCACCCACGACAACCTGCGGCTGCGCGACCCCGGCTTCGTCGCCGCCGTCGAGCGCGAGGCCGGGGTGCCGGAGGGCACGCCGCCGATGTTCACGCCGTACACCCTCGGCGGGCTGACGCTGCGCAACCGCGTCGTCTGCTCCCCGATGGACATGTACGTCGCCGAGGACGGCCTCCCCGGCGACTTCCACCTCGTCCACCTCGGCGCCCGCGCCCTCGGCGGCGCCGGGCTGGTGATGACCGAGATGGTCTGCGTCAGCCCCCGCGGCCGCATCACTCCCGGCTGCACCGGCCTGTGGTCCGACGAGCAGGAGGCCGGCTGGCGCCGGGTCGTGGACTTCGTACGCGCCCAGGCCCCCGGCGCCGCCCTCGGCGTCCAGCTCGGCCACTCCGGCCGCAAGGGCTCCACGAAGCTGATGTGGGAGGGCATCGACGACCCGCTGCCCGACGGCAACTGGCCCGTCGTCGCCCCCTCCGCGCTGCCGTACCGCGCCGGGCTGAACCAGACCCCGCGCGAGCTGGACCGCGCGGGGATGGACGAGATCCGCGAGCAGTTCGCCTCCGCCGCGCGCCGCGCCGCCCGCGCCGGATTCGACCTGCTGGAGCTGCACTGCGCCCACGGCTACCTGCTGTCCGGCTTCCTCTCCCCGCTCACCAACCGCCGCACCGACGCCTACGGCGGCGACCTCGACGCCCGGCTGCGCTACCCGCTGGAGGTCTTCGACGCGGTACGGGCCGTCTGGCCGGCCGAACGCCCCATGACCGTGCGGATCTCCGCTACCGACTGGGCGGAGGGCGGCACGACCGCCGCCGACGCCGTGGCGATCGCGCGGGCGTTCGCGGCCCACGGCGCGGACGCGATCGACGTCTCGACGGGCCAGGTCGTCGCGGACGAGCGGCCGGCGTACGGCCGCTCCTACCAGACCCCGTACGCGGACCGCATCCGCGCCGAGCTGGGAATCCCGGTGATCGCGGTCGGCGCCATCTCCTCCTGGGACGACGTGAACTCCCTGATCCTCGCCGGCCGCGCCGACCTCTGCGCCCTGGCCCGCCCCCACCTCTACGACCCCCACTGGACCCTGCACGCCGCCGCGGAACAGGGCTACGAGGGCCCGGGCGCGCCGTGGCCGGCCCCGTACCGCGCGGGCAGCCGCAGGCCGCCGACGGGGCGGACGGACGGGCCGAAGCCGAGGCTGACGCTGGGCGGCGACGGCTGAGGCGACACCGGCCTGGGGGAACATCGGTGCAGCGGTTGGCGCCAAGCCGGTTCGGGCCTTGCGCCGGGCCGGGACCGCAGGAATGCCGTGGCCGCCGTCGAGCGGCCGAGGTGCACGGCGGGGACGGCGGTGACGCGCAGGGTGCAGCCCTGTCCGCGTCGTACGGTCACCCCTGTGCCGGGCGCGGCCCGCTCGGCGTCGTCCGGTTCGGTGGCGCGGCCGCCGTGACCGTGCGGCTCGCCGCCGGACGGGACGACGCGGGGCCGGCGGGTGCGAAGCCGGTCAGTCGAGAGGGCGGGTGCGGCAGGTCCGCAGAATCTCGTCGGACAGTTCGGGCTGGACGTGGCTCACGGCGCGGGCGAGGGCCATCGATGCCAAGAACACCGTGAGAGACCTGACCTCCGAGTTCGGCTTCGCCCCCGTCGACCTCGGAACGCTGCGCGAGGGAGGACGCCTCATCCAGCTCGGCGGCCCCCTGTCCGCCCTCCACGCCCTCAAGCAGGACTGACCCCACCCACCGCTCGCGTGCTCCTCGTGTCCGCGCGGAGCGCCTCCCCGCACGAAAGAGCCGTTCATGTCCGACCTGACCTCGATACCCGGCACCCAGCCCCTCCTGCGGCCCGTTCAACTGGGCGCGCCCAAGCTGCCCAACCGCGTCGTCATGGCTCCCATGACGCGCTGCCGGGCCGACAACGAGGAACTGGCCCCCACCGCCCTGCACGCCACCTACTACGCAGCGCGCCGGCGCCGGCCTGATCATCAGCGAAGGGACCTGGGTCGGCGAGGACGCGATCGGCTTGATCGACGTCCCCGACATCTACACCGACGCCCAGACCGCCGGCTGGACCGAGGTCACCGAAGCGGTGCACGCCGCGGGAGGCAGGATCGTCTCGCAACTCGGCCACGCCGGCGCCGCCTCCCACCCGGACCACCACGGCGGCAGGCTCCCCGCCGGCCCTTCGGCGATCAATCCCCACGAGATGTCCTACACCCCCGACGGTCCGAAGGACTCCCTCACCCCACGCGCCCTGAGCGTCGCGGAGATCGCCGCCACGATCCGCACCTACCGGCAGGCGGCCGCCAACGCCCTGCGCGCCGGATTCGACGGCCTGGAGATCCACGCACAGGTGTCCCACCTCGTGGCCCAGTTCCTCAACCCACGGCTCAACCAGCGCACCGACGCGTACGGCGGCACCGGTGAGAAGCGGGCCCGGTTCCTCCTCGACATCGTGGACGCCGTCACCGGCGTGTGGGGCAGCGACCGCGTCGGAATCAAACTCTCAGCCCTACTGGAATCACGGGCCCAACTTCACCGCGGACGCCGAGACGCTGGACGACTACGACCAGCTCCTCAGGCGCCTCAACGACAGCAACCTGGCCTACCTCCACCTCCTCGGCCCGGAACCCGGCACGGAAACCGACACCCACACCGCGTTCACCCGCTACCGCGCCCACTACCAGGGCGCCGTCATTGCCAACCTCGGCTTCACGCAAGCGCGCGGCAACGAGCTGCTCGAACGGCAACTGGCCGACGCGGTTTCCTTCGGCGCCCCGTTCATCGCCAATCCGGACCTCGTCGATCGATTCACCCACGGCCACCCTCTCGCCGCCGACAACCGCGACACGCACTTCGCGCGCGGCGCGGAGGGGTACACGGACTACCCCACAGTGACCGGCCCCTCCCAGTAGTGCGTCGTCAGGTTGCGGTGCGTGAGCGGGGAGAGCGGCCGGGGACCGGTCCTCCGGTGCCCGGACGAACGGCCGTCGGGCACACTGTCCCGGTGGAGTACGTCGGCCGCGTGCCCTGTCCGCCCCTCGACCGGTTCGTCGACGACATCTACTGCCTGACCGGGACGCCGCGCCACCGCCGGATGAACATCCCGCCGATGCCGTCGGCGCACCTGTTCCTCAACCTGGGCGCGCCCGTCCGCCTGCGCGACTCCGACCCCGCGGTGCCGCCGGCCGTGCTGGCCGACGGGTGGTTCATGGGCGTATGGACCAGGCGTTTCCTCGTCGAGTACCCGGCACGGGTGCGGGTCGTGGGCGTGCACTTCAAGCCGTGGGGCATGTCGCCGTTCGTCGGCGTGCCGGCGAGCGAACTGCGGGACCGGTGGGTGCCGGTCGACGCCGTCTGGCAGCGCTCGGTGGACCGGATCCGCAACCGGCTCGGCGACACCGCGTCGGCGGCCGGGACACTGCGGGTGCTGGAAGCGGAGCTGCTGTCGCGGCTGGCCGACGCGCCGGCGCGCGGTCTCGACCTGGTCCTGCACGCGGGCGGACGGCTGGCGACGTCCGACGGCACGGTCCCGATCGGTGCGCTGACCGCGGGCGCCGGGGTGAGCGGCAACCACCTGGCCGCGCAGTTCAAGGCCCATGTCGGGGTCACCCCCAAGCGGGTGGCGCGGATCTACCGCTTCGCGCGGCTGATCCTGTCCGTGGACGCCCCGCGTCCGGTCGACTGGTCGGACCTCGCGCACGCGGCGGGCTACTTCGACCGGGCCCATTTCAGCAGGGAGTTCAAGGACTTCACCGGCCACACCCCGACGGAGTACCTGGCCCTGCGACGCCGCTTCCCCGCCGCGCCGGGCTTCCCGCCGGACGCCGGCCCGATGCCCGCCGATTGATTTCTTACATGCCCGGCCGCCTCCCGGGGCGACAGGATCGGGGGTGCACACGCAGGGAAGGCCGAGGAGGACCCGTGGGCACAGTGATCATGCACAACGTGGTGTCGGTGGACGGCTTCATCGCCGACGACCACGACGACGTCGGCCCGCTCCACGAGTGGTACTTCAGCGGGGACACCCCGATCACCGCGGCCGGCGACCAGGAGTACGACCACTCCGGCACCGGCGGCGGCATCAAGGTCTCCCGGGCGTCGGCGGAGTACGTCCGGCCCATGTGGGAGTCGATCGGCACGATCGTGATGGGCCGCCACTTCTTCGACCTGATGAACGGCTGGGAGGGCAACCAGCCCGCCGGCGACCACGTGGTCGTGGTGTCCCATCGGCCCAAGCCCGCGGGCTGGCACCCCGAGGCGTCGTTCCACTTCGTCGACGGCGTGACGGCGGCCGTCGACAAGGCCCGGGAACTCGCCGGGGAACGGGTCGTCGCCGTGAGCGCCGGCGAGGTGGGCGGCCAGATCCTCGCGGCCGGTCTCGTGGACGAGGTGGCCATGGACGTGGTGCCGGTGGTCTTCGGGTCGGGCAAACGCTACTTCGGGAGCATCGACGGCCGGCATCTGCTGGAGGACCCCCACGTGGTCATCCAGGGCGACCGGGTGCTGCACCTCAGGTTCAGGGTACGCCGCTAGGGCCGCGTCCGGCCGATCACGCCGGGGGCCTCGACAACGGGCGCGGTGGCCGGGGATGCTTCGCGCGATGAACAGAACCGACGACACGCCGCCCGCATGGGACGACCGCACCCAGCTCACCAACTTCCTCGACTACGCACGGGACACCGCCCGCGCCAAGTGCGCAGGCGTCTCCGCTGAGAACGCCCGCAAGGCGCTGCTGCCGGGGTCACCGTTGATGACCATGAGCGGAGTGATCAATCATCTCCGCTGGGTCGAGTACTACTGGTTCCAGGTGGTCTTCCTCGGCGAGGAGGACCGGGCCCCCATGACGGCCGAGGACCCCGACCGCGAGATGCGTATCGCCGTCGACTTCCCGCTCACGCAACTGCTCGACGAGTACGCTGAACACAGCGCCCGCTACCGCGAACTGGTCGCCGGGAACGACCTGGACCAGCAGGCCGAGGGAACCGTCCGCAACGGCCTCCACGTCGACCTGCGCTGGATCCTCCTCCACCTCGTCGAGGAGACAGCCCGTCACAACGGCCACCTGGACATCCTGCGCGAGATGCTCGACGGCACGACCGGCGACTAGACCCGGCGTGAGTCCCGGGATCCGCTGTGCCGCGCGGGCAGTCCGGGCCGACCCGTTGGTGGCCTCCGGCAAGCGCGTGACGGCTCCCGCGTGGCGCAGAACCGCGGGGAGAGGCTGCCGGGCAGCATGGCGGGGTGGCTGATCTGCTTGTGATGACGTGAAGTGCTTCTTCGACCTGGACGTGGTGGGGTCGCTGCCGGACGTGCGTGTCATCCGGTACTCGGCTTCGATGCCGAGGCCGATCGTGTCGTTCTCCTCGAAGATCCGCAGGTCGGGGTGATTGTGGCCGACGGCTGCGGCTGGCGGACCAGAAACGGGTTGGACCGTGCTGGGACGTCAGCCGCCTAGGAGGCCGAGGGCGGCCCGCTGGTAGACCGCGTAGACCTGTGGCAACTCGGCCAGGTGGGCGCGCTCGTCGATACCGTGCAGCCCCTCGTACGGCACCCCGAAGCCGGCCGTGGCGGGAATGCCCTCCCCGGCGAGCAGGTTTCCGATGTTCGACGGCCTCGCGGACCAGCGTCTCGGCGTCGTGCGCGTCGAAGGCCGGGGTGGTGCGGACATCCACGTTGATGTCGACCCGGTCGGGGATGACGGAGAAGCCCTGACCGCCGTGGAAGGCGGTGACCGACAGCTTCGGCGGCAGCGGGAACCCCGGGCCTCCGTGGCCGCCGGGCAACTCCGCGGTGTCCAGGAGCTGCACGAGGTGGGCGGCCCGGGTGATGGCTCCGCTGACGGTCTTGCTGGACCCGGAGTGCCCGGAGGAGGCGTGCACGGTGATCGTCGCTCGCCACAGGCCCCTCCGCCGACCACCACCTCGTCCATACCGGGGTAGCCGATTATCACCCCGGCGGGGCGGGCTGCGGCGGGGTCGGTGAGGTAGGTGCGGGCGCCGCCGAAGCCGCCGGTGTGCTCGTCGATGTCCAGGAGCACCGCGAGTCCGCCGCGCAGGGACTCGGCGCGGGAAGCGAGGTCGGCGGCGATGTGGCAGAACATCGCCGCTGCGAGCTTGGAGTCGGCTGCCCCCGCCCCCGTAGCCAGCCGTCCGCGACATCGCCGGCGGTGGGCGGGAAGGACCAGGCGGTCTCGTCGCCGTAGGGCGCGGTGTCCACGCACGCGTCCAACGTCCACCATGCTCCTGGCCGCCCGCCGGGAATCTCTGCAAGCAGGCCCATCAGGGCACCCGCGCCGTCATACAGATGGCGGTGCGGCAGCCGGCGACCGGCGACCGGCGACCCAGTACTCCAGCACGCCAAGGACGGGCCCGTAGCCGTCGATCCCGCCGCGGCTCGGCCGCCGGATCAGCTCGCTCGCCAGCTCGACCACGGACGCCGTACGATCCCGCGCCGCCTGCGAGTCGTCCAGTTCGAAGGCCGGGTACCGCTCGGCGAGCGCCTTGAAGTTGGGCGGGAGAGTCGTTCTGAGCCCTTCCTGGGCGTCTTCACCCCTTGGCCCGGAGAGGAAGGCGACTGGGCCGATGCGAAGGACAAGGATGGCGGGTACTCCGATTACCCCACCGATCTGCGACCCGTGGAACTCGTCTCGACGGACCTGGTGTCCTGGGGAGAGTCGAAGGGGGGCGACAGGTTCCTCTGGAGTCTGCTCGGGGACGATCCCGAGCATTGGCCGGTCACCGTCTGCTCCCGCAACGGCCCCTGGTGGCACTACGAAGGCGGGGTGGTCCAGTTCCTTGCCGAGCTCTGCGACGGAACCCTGGATCCCTGGGCGCTCCCTGCGGTCAGGCCCGAACTCACCGGCTGGGGCGTCGCGGGCGGCGGCTGGGTAACGGTCTGAGCCGTCTTCTGGTGCGTGCGACGGAGCGGTCCGTTGGGTGACCGTCGGGCTGCGGCCAGAAGGACGGGCCTGCGGGCGAGGCAACCCCGTTGCGAAGTCGCGAAAAAGACAACGGAGCGGTGCGGGGTGCGGGGGTGGGGAGATTTTGTGCGCGTCGGTGTCGATCCGGGCCGGGGCGTTCGTGTAGAGGGTGAGAGGCCGGTACCGAGCCGGTCGCCGGACCTGGGAGTCGTTGTGTCGTACTACCTGCTCGCCATGCACCAGCCCGTCGGGGACCCGCCGCCGCCCGAGGTGCTGGATCCCATCATGCGGGACCTCGGTGCGGTGAAGGACGAGATGAAGGCCGCCGGGGTGTGGGTCTTCGACGGCGGGCTGCACGGGCCGGAGGCGTCGACCGTGGTGCGGATGCGCGACGGGGAGGTGCTCACCACGGACGGTCCGTATGCCGAGGGGAAGGAGCACCTCGGCGGGTTCACCATCATCGACGTGTCCGACCTCGACGCCGCCCTCGTCTGGGCGCGCAAGGAGGCGGCGGCGGTGCGGCTGCTGCCCATCGAGGTGCGGCCCTTCTACGGCTGGGCCGAAGGCTGACCGTGTCGTCCCGGCCCTCCGCCGACGAGATCGACCGGGTGTTCCGCCGGGAGTACTGGCGCGCGGTCGCGGTCCTGGTCCGCCGCTTCGGCGACATCGACGTCGCCGAGGAGGCGGTCCAGGACGCCTTTGCCGCCGCCGTCGACCGCTGGCCCGCGGCCGGGCTGCCGCCCAGCCCGGCCGGCTGGATCATCACCACCGCGCGCAACCGCGCCCTCGACCGGCTCCGCCGCGAGGCCACCCGCGAGCACCGGCACGCCCAGACGGCGCTGGTGTACGGGCCCGGCGTCGCGCCGTACGCGGACGATCCCGCGGCGACCGCCGCCGCGGCCGCCGAGGAGACACCCGTGCAGGACGACCGGCTCCGCCTGATCTTCACCTGCTGCCACCCGGCGCTCGCCCCCGCCGCCCGGGTCGCGCTTACGCTCCGGCTCCTCGGCGGGCTGTCCACCGCCGACCTCGCCCGCGCGTTCCTGGTCCCGGAGAAGACGATGGCGCAGCGGCTCGTACGCGCCAAGGGCAAGATCCGCGACGCGCGCATCCCCTACCGGGTGCCGCGGGACGCCGACCTGCCGGAGCGGCTGGGCGCCGTGCTCGCCGTGCTCTACCTGATCTTCAACGAGGGCCACACCGCCGGTTCCGGCGACGCCCTGGGCCGTCCCGACCTCGGCGCCGAGGCCGTCCGGCTCGGGCGGCTGCTGGCCGGGCTGATGCCGGACGAGCCGGAGGCGCTGGGGCTGCTGGCGCTGGTGCTGCTGACGGAGTCGCGGCGCGCTGCCCGTACGGACGCCCGCGGCGATCTCGTGCTCCTCGCCGACCAGGACCGGGGGCTGTGGGACCGGGAGCTGATGGCCGAGGGGCGGGAACTGGTGCGGCGCTGCCTGCGCCGGAACCGCCCCGGCCCGTACCAGATCCAGGCGGCGATCAACGCGGTCCACAGCGACGCGGGCACCGCCGCGGCGACCGACTGGCGGCAGATCGTGCGGCTCTGCGACCAGCTCATGGCCGTCGCCCCCACCCCCGTCGGGGCGCTGAACCGCGCCGTCGCCCTCGCCGAGACCGCCGGTCCGGCGGCGGCGCTGGCGGAGGTCGACGCCCTGCCGCTCGCGGGGTATCACGTCTTCCACGCGGTACGCGCCGACCTGCTGCGGCGCGTGGGCCGCACGGCGGAGGCGGCGGCGGAGTACACGGCGTCGGCGGCCCGTACGGGCAACGCCGCCGAGCGGGCGTATCTGCTGCGGGCGCGGGACGGACTCTGAGGTCAGGTGAGGACCGACGTGTCGAGGGTGAAGGAGAAGGGGGCGGGGAGTTCGAGTTCCTTGCCGAAGGGCACGCGGATGTGTTGTCGGTAATCTTCCTCGTGGGGCTCGCTGTACAGCGTGGTGGTGGCGTTTGTACGGTCGACGAGCAGGTAGAGCGGGATACCGGCGGCGGCGTATCCGCGCCGTTTGGGGCCGCGGTCCTTGTCCGCGCGGATGGAGGTCACCTCCACGGTCATGACCACACCCGCGGGTTCGGCCCAGGACTCCGCTCCATGAAAACTTCCCCAGGCGCCGACCGTGGCGTCGGGGATGAACCTGCCGTGCGGGGTGATCAGGCCGACCGTCCCCGGCGCGTACAACTGGGTGGCGGACTCACGGGCGATCAGCCACGTGAGCTTGCCCACGATGTCCTCGTGGTCACGGTCTGGCGGCGGGGACACGACGATCTCACCCTCGATCAGCTCGGCGCGGCAGCCCTCCGGCGGCTCAAGCTCAAGGAAGGCGGCGAGCGTCGGGTCCTCCTCCGCCGAGCCGGGGCGCTCGGTCGCGGTCATAACCACCACTGCTCCTCCTGAGTCGTCCGGTCCGCCACGGCCAGAGTAGCTGTGGCTGCAGGGCACTGTCGGTCGTATCAACGACTCATCGTGTCGGTTGGTCACGGTGTGTGAAGCGTCGCGCTCACGAAATCCGCCGCCGGCCCCCGCAGCCGGTCGTGCAGGGCCGCGAACACCTCCGCGGCCCGTGCGCCCGGCCAGTCCCGCGGCAGGACCTCGGGGGGCAGCCCGGGGTCGGCGTACGGGAGGTGGCGCCAGGCGTCGAGGGCGAGGAGGTAGTCGCGGTACGCGTCCTCGGCGGACGCGGCGGACGCGGCGGACGCGGTGCTCGCCGTCCACCGCCGCAGCACCGGCTCGTGCGCGTCCAGGAACGCCTCGTGCAGCTTCGCCGTCGCCGGCAGGTCCCACCACCGCGCCACCGCCTCCGGCGTCGGCGTGAAGCCCTCGTGCGCGCCGCGGAAGAGGTCGACGTACGGGGCGAGTTCCAGGCGGCGCAGGGTGTGCCGGGTCTCCTCCGCGACGTGCGCGGGCGCGATCCACACGCCCGGCGCCGCCTGGCCGAAGCCGAGGCGGGCCAGGCGGGAGCGCAGCAGGTGCCGCTTGCGGCGTTCGGACTCCGGGACGGAGAACACCGCCAGCAGCCAGTCGCCGGGGCTCGCCGGGGTGTCGCGGCGGTAGATGCGGCGGTCGCCGTCGTCGAGGAGGGTGCGCGCGGAGGGGGAGAACTCGTACGCGGCCTCGCCCTCGTGCCGTACGGGCAGCAGCAGCCCGCGCCGCTTGAGCCGGGACACCGCCGACCGCACCGCCGGCGCGTCCACGTCCACCGCCCCCAGGAGCCGGATCAGCCCGGCCACGGGCACCCGCCCGGAGCCCGCGAAGCCGCCCGGGTCGCCGGCGTCCGGGCCCCGGCCGGGATCACCGCCCCGGCCGAACGCCCCGTAGAAGCTGACGATCAGGGACCGCGGGGTCCGTTCTGCTGCCACTCGATCACTCTAGCGATTCCCGGCGGCCCGCCCCGCCTGCTCCTCCCGCAGCCGGTACCGCTGGAGTTTCCCGGTCGGCGTCCGCGGCAGCGCGTCGGTGAAGACGATCTCCTTCGGGCACTTGTACGGCGTGATCTCGCCCTTCGTGAACTCCCGCAGCGCCGCCGCCGTCTCCGGCCCCCGCGGCACGCCGTCGCGCAGCACCGCGTACGCCACGACCACCGTGCCGCGCTCCGCGTCCGGCCGCCCCACGACCGCGGCCTCGCGCACGTCGGGGTGGCGCAGCAGCGCGTCCTCGACCTCCGGCCCGGCGATGTTGTACCCGGCCGAGATGATCATGTCGTCCGCGCGCGCGACGTAGCGGAAGTACCCGTCGGGCTCGCGCACGTATGTGTCGCCGGTGAAGTTCCACCCGCCCCGCACGTACTCGCGCTGCCGCTCGTCCGCCAGGTACCGGCAGCCCGTCGGCCCGCGGACCGCGAGCAGCCCCGGCTCCCCGTCGGGCACCGGCGCGCCGTCCGCGTCGACGACCCGCGCCTCGTAGCCGGGCACCGGCACGCCCGTGGTGCCCGGGCGGGCGTCGCCGTCGGCGGCGGAGATGAAGATGTGCAGCATCTCGGTGGCGCCGATGCCGTTGATGATCCGCAGCCCGGTGCGTTCGCGCCACGCCTGCCAGGTGGCGGCCGGCAGGTTCTCGCCCGCCGACACGCAGCGGCGCAGCGAGCCGATGTCGTACGCGTCGAGCTTCTCCAGCATCGCCCGGTACGCGGTCGGGGCGGTGAACAGCACCGACACCCGGTGCTCCGCGACCGCCGGCAGCAGCCGGTCGGGCCCGGCCTGCTCCAGCAGCAGCGCCGACGCGCCGGCCCGCATCGGGAAGACGACGAGGCCGCCGAGGCCGAAGGTGAATCCGAGCGGCGGGCTGCCCGCGAACACGTCCTCGGGGACGGGCCGCAGCACGTGCTCGGAGAAGGTGTCGGCGATGGCCAGCACGTCGCGGTGGAAGTGGACGCAGCCCTTGGGGCGGCCGGTGGTGCCGGAGGTGAAGGCGATGAGGGCGACGTCGTCGGCGGAGGTTTCCACAGGCGCGTACGTGTCGGGTTTGGCGTCCGCGAGGCGTAGAAGGTCACCCGGGCCGTCACCGCCGTACGGGACGACCGTCAGCCCGGCCACCTCCGCCTGCGTCAGGTCGTCGAGCGCACGCGCGTCGCACAGCGCGTGCCGTACCCGCGCGATGTCGCAGATGCCGCGCAGTTCGTGCGCGCGCTGCGCGGCCAGCACGGTCACGGCGACCGCGCCGGCCTTCATGACGGCCAGCCAGCAGGCCACCAGCCAGGGGGTCGTGGGTCCGCGCAGCAGCACGCGGTTGCCGGGGAGCACGCCGAGGTCGTCGGTGAGGACGTGCGCGATGTGGTCGGTGCGGCGCTGGAGTTCGCCGTACGACCAGCTCTCGCCGGCGTCGGTGTGCAGGGCGGGGCGGCCGGCGCCGAACCGCTCGACGGTGGCGTCGAGCAGCTCCGCGCCGCAGTTGAGCCGGTCGGGGTAGCGCAGGCCCGGCAGCGGGAAGACCAGCTCCGGCCACTGCCCGGCCGGCGGGAGGTGGTCGCGGGCGAAGCTGTCGGCGTGGGCGGAAGGCTTCAGCTGCATGGCGGTACGCCCCCTAGGTGTGCCCTGCGGTACCCCAAGGAGCGTAGCGTTGGCGTGACGACAGTCAACACTCCGCGATATCCCGGCCCGGCCCGTCACGGGAGGGACCGGGAGAGAGGAGCACCCCGCATGGCGCAGCCGCACGCGCAGCCGCACCCCGCTCCGCAGCCCTTCGCGCTCGACCCCGGGCTCCAGCGCTGGTGCGCGGAGCTGCGCGCGCTCGCCGCCCGGCGGCTCCGCCCGCTCGCCGAGGCCGGCGAGCCGGGCCGGGTCAACCGGCCGCTCCTCGCCGCGCTGGGCGCCCCCGGCGACGACGGCGAACCGGGCCTGCTGGCCCAGGTGTTCCCCGCCGCCGGGCCGGTCTCCGCGCTCACCCTCTGCCTGCTGCGGGAGTCGCTGGCCCGCGAGTGCACCGAGGCCGAGACGGCGCTCGCGTTGCAGGGGCTGGGCGCGTACCCCGTCGTGCAGGCGGGCACGTCGGGGCAGCGGGAGCGGTGGCTGCCCGAGGTGCGGGCGGGGCGGGCGGTCGCCGCGTTCGCCCTGACCGAGCCGGAGGCGGGCTCCGACGCGGCGGCGCTGCGGCTGGCCGCCGAGCCGGACGGCGGCCCCGGCCCGCGGCGCTGGCGGCTGACCGGCGAGAAGAAGTGGATCTCCAACGCCCCGGAGGCCGACTTCGTCACCGTCTTCGCCCGTACTACGCCCGTCGCCGACTCCCGCGGCGCCGGCGCCCGCGGCGTCACCGCCTTCCTCGTCCCCGCCGACCGCCCCGGGCTGACCGGCGAGCCGCTCACCATGCTCAGCCCGCACCCCATCGGCACCCTGCGCTTCGACGGCGTCCCCGTCACCGCCGCCGACGTGCTCGGCGAGGTCGACGGCGGCTTCCGCACCGCCATGGCGACGCTCAACCTCTTCCGCCCCTCCGTCGGCGCGTTCGCCGTCGGCATGGCGCAGGCCGCACTCGATGCGGCGCTGGACCACGCCGGGCGGCGGGAGGCGTTCGGCGGGCCGCTCGCGGACCTGCAGTCCGTCGCGCACACCCTCGCCGAGACGGCGACCCGCGTCGAGGCGGCCCGGCTGCTGGTGTACGCGGCGGCCTCGGCGTACGACGCGGGCGCGCCGGACGTCGCCCGGCGGGCGGCGATGGCGAAGCTGCTGGCGACGGAGACCGCGCAGGCGGCCGTCGACGCGGCGGTGCAGATCCACGGCGCCCGCGCGCTTGAGGCGGGGCATCTGCTGGAGCACCTGTACCGCGAGGTGCGTGCGCCGCGCATCTACGAGGGGGCGACGGAGGTGCAGCGGAGCATCATCGCCAGGGAGCTGTACCGCCGCTGAACCCGGACGTACGGACGTACGGACGTACCGATGTGTCGACGTATCGATGTACGGACCCACCCACCCCGCACGACCGCACCCCCGCCGCCCGCCACCGAAGGGAACCCGCCGCCGTGTCCGTCCACCGCATCAACCCCGCCGTCCTCGCCAAGCCCTCCGGCTTCAGCCACGCCGTCACCGCCACCGGCTCCACCCTCGTCTTCCTCGCCGGCCAGACCGCGCTCGACGGCGCCGGCCGGATCGTCGGCGACACCCTCCCCGCCCAGTTCGAGCAGGCCCTCGGCAACCTCCTCACCGCCCTCGCCGCCGGCGCCGGGGAGCCCGCCCACCTCACCCGCGTCACCGTCTACGCCACCGACCCCGAGGACTACCGCGCCCACGCCGCCGAGCTGGGCCGCATCTGGCGCCGCCGCGCCGGCGACACGTACCCGGCGATGGCGCTGATCGGCGTCACCCGGCTCTGGGACGCCGAGGCGCTGGTCGAGCTGGACGGGATCGCGGTGCTGCCGTAACGGGGCGGCGGGGCGCGGCGGCACGTCGCGCGACGGTCGCGATCCCGCTACGGGACGGCCGCAGTGTGGCGACTCCGCTGGGCAACGAACTGGTGACCCGGGGAGATCGTAGGTAGATTCGTGCGCATCCCCAACCACCGCACGCAGAACAGAGGTTACGCGCCGATGGCTGACCGCCGGCCCGAGCTCGGCCGCTACGAGGCGCGGCTGCTGCTGTGGCTGCTGCGGGAGTCGGGCCACCGCCCGGACGTGCCCGTGCGCACCGCCCCCTTCGGCCTGGCGCAGAACAAGCCGGCGCTCGGCGTCTCCGCCGTCATCGCCGCGCTGGCGGACCGCGGCCTGGTGCACGCCCACGAGTGGCCCGAGCACGACCCCGCCGACACCTCGCTCCGCCCCGCCGGCCACGCGCGTGCGCTGCGCCTGGAGAGCGAGCGCCGCGACCCGGTGGCGCGCCGCTCGTACGCCGAGAACGCGGTGCTGCGCTGGGCGTTCGAGCACCGCGGCGACGACAGCCTGCCGCTGCGCGACTTCTTCGTGGCCGACCACGTCTTCTTCCACGGCGACGCCCTCGACGCCGAGGAAGTCCTGGCCGCGGCCCGCTCGTTACGGTCGGACGGCCTGCTCGGCGTCACGGACGACGGGATCTCCGGCGACGTCGTCACCGGGCAGGTCGAGCTCACCGAGCGCGGGCTGGAGTGCGGCCACGCGGGCACCGGCATCGCCGGCTTCCTGCGCCGCGAGCGCGACCGGCCGCCGCCCCCGGTGAACATCGGCACCGTCCAGGGCGACGTCACGTTCATCCAGAACAGCACCGTCCACGTCGTCGGCAGGCTGGCCGACCAGCTCGCCGGGCTCGGCCCGGCGCTCGGGCTCGACGAGGAGCGGCTGCGGCTGCTGCTGCGGGACGCGGACGACATGCGCCGCGCGGCCGAGGAGGACCGGCCCGGCCGGCTGCGGGCGCTGTTCGACCGGATCACCCACGAGCTCGGCGGCGCCCCGGACACCACCGGCCGGCAGCTGCTCCTCGAAACCGCACGACAGGTCGGCGGCCTGCTCGGCTAGCCGGGACGCCGTCGCGCAACGGGAGGGAAACGGAGCTTGACCCCGTACGGACGTGAGGCCGTGCTGCACGAGCTGGTGCCCCGCATGGTCGGGCTGCACCACGCGAAGAACAAGTCGATACGGCAGGAGCCCCGCGGCGAGGTGCCCGCCGTGGTGCTCCACGGCGGGCACGGCAGCGGCCGCTCGGCCGTGCTGGAGGAGCTGCGCGCCGCGTACGCCGACCGGATCCCCGTCGCCGCCGTGGACTGCGCGGACGCGGCCGACGACGACGCCGCGGTCTCCAACACCTCGCCCGCCGCCGAACTGCTCACCGGCCTGGCCCGCGGGCTCAGCGGGCACCGCCCCGGCTTCGGCCGGCTGCGGCTGCCCCGGCTGCTCACCGGCCTGGTCGCGGTGAGCGCCTGGCACCGGGGCGAGCTCGGCGAGCAGGGCTGCGGCCGCGACCGCGTCGCGGCGCTGCTCACCGACTGCGGGCTGGAGAAGGACCCGGAGCGGGCCCGCGGCTGGGCCGGCGACGTGCTCGACCTCGTCACCGGGTGGGGTACGGACGACCTGGGGCCGGTCGCCGCCGCGAGCGTCGACCTCTTCACCGGCCGGTATCTGGGCTTCCGGGAGAACCGGGCGGTGCGCCAGTGGTACCGGAGCCGGCACCGGGGCGGGGAGGGCGGTTCCGGCGCCCCGGACGACGGCCAGGTGTTCACCGCCGTGAGCCGCGCCTTCCACCTCGGCGACGACATCCGCCGCCGGGTCGAGGGCCACCTCGTCGAGGCGCTGCTGGCGGACCTGCGGGCCGCGTACACCGGATGGCGGCACCTCAACGCCGCGCCCCGCCCGCTGGCGCTGCTCGACAACGTCCACACCCCCGCCGGCGGGCACCTGCTCGACCTGCTGCTCGCCCGGCGGGCCGCCGCCGAGGACCGGCCGGACCCGCTGGTCGTGGTCGCCGCGACCCTCGGCGGGGCGACGGGCCGGCGCTTCACCGGGGCGACCCGGTGGACCTTCGCCGACGTGCCCGGGCTGGCCGGCTGGCACCGGCCCGCGCGGGGCTCGTCCGCGGCCGGGCTCGTCACCCTGCCGCTGCCGCCGCTGGGCCGGGACGAGCTGCTGGCGATGATGCGCGTCGGCGAGGAGCGCGCGGTGCGCCAGGAGACGGCCCGCGCGGTGCACCGGTTCACCGGCGGCAGCCCGCTGGGCTGCCGGATCTTCTACGACGCCCTCAACGCCGCGCCGGACCCGGCGGCCGTCGGGACGCACGGGCTGGCGCGGCTGCGGCTGGCGGGGGAGCACGTCACGGAGCGGATGCTGCACGCGCTCGTCCCGGACGCGGAGCTGAGCGCGTACCTCGTCCTGCTGTCCGTCGCGCAGGACCCCGCCGCGGCCCGGGCGCTGGCCGGCGCGTACCTGACCCGGGACCACCAGGCGGGCGCGGTCGAGGCGGTACGCAGCCACCTGCGCGCCGAGCAGTGGCCGCAGGCGATCCGGCCGTTCGTCGCCGACGACTTCCTGCGCGCCGTGCTCGTGCACGAGCTGCGCCGCCGCCCCGCGGGCGCGACCGACCCGCCGCAGTCCTGGCCGGAGCTGCACGGGCTGCTGCGCGACCACCACGAGGACCGCGGCGAGCCCGCCACCGCCCGGCACCACGCGCTGGCGGCGGGCCGCCCCGACGAGCCCGCGCGGTGGCTGGCCGACACCTTCCGCGGCACCGCCGCGGGGCGCTGGCTCGCCGACCTCTGGCACATCGCCACCGCCCCGCACCCGCCCGACCCCGCGTGGGCCGACACCTGCCGGGCGACGGCCTCGGGGGAGCGGGACGGGACGTTCGAGGGCGACTCCGTCCAGCGCTCGGTCAACCGGCTGCTGCACGCCGTGTGGTTCGCCGCCGACCCGCTGTCCGTACCCGACGCGCACCTGCGCGGCCGGGTCGGGCGGGAGCTGGACTTCCTGTCGCTGAAGCACCCGACGGGCAACAGCACGCTGTACGACGCGTCGCAGGAGTGGCCGGCGGCGATCAAGGACCTGCGCACGCCGGACCCGGCCGTGGGGGACGGCTCCGGCGGCGAGGAGGGGAGAGGGCATGGCGTTGACTAGGCGGCGGCCGGGCCGGAGGAGGCGGCGGCCGCTGGGCCGCGCCGAGCGGGCGATCCTGGCGGTGCTCGCCGTCGCGGCGGTCGCCGCGGTCGCGGTGGTGCTGGTGCTCCGTCTCGGCGGCGACGGCCCGTGCGGCGACGGGCTGGTGGAGTCGGCGGACGGCGAGGAGTGCGTCGGGGTGGCCGACGCCACCGCCGGATCCCCGGCGTTCGAGCCGGGCGCGGACGGGCCGGACGAGCGGATAGCGGACCTCGTGCGGAAGATCGCGGAGGAGAACGAGAAGGTGGGCGAGCTGTGGGAGGGGCGGCAGGAGCCGTACGTGCGGGTCGCGGTCCTGCTGCCGTTCAACGCCAGCGAGTCCAGCGCCATGACCCCCGAGGTCGTGCAGAACAGCCTCGCCGGCGTGCTCACCGCGCAGCTCCACGCCAACCGCGACCACGGGCTCAACTACCAGCTGCTGCTGTCCAACATAGGCAGGGACCTGTCGCAGTGGCGGCCGGCCGTCGAGGCCCTCGACGCGCTCACCGTCCACGAGGCGCCGACCGAGGAGGACTCCCCGCTCGTCGGCGTGATCGGCCTGCCCAACAGCGAGAAGGACACCGAGGACGCCGCCGTCGCGCTGGCGCGGGCCGACATCCCCGCCGTCAGCGGCGTGCTCAGCTCGCCGGAGATCAGCGCCGACACCCTCTTCAAGGCCGCGCCGTCCAACACCGAGTCCGTCGCCGCGCTCTCCGGCTACCTCGACGAGAACCCGGGCGCGCACCCCGGTGAGCCCTCCGGCTTCCTGGTCTGGGACTCCCGCGAGGAGGACGGCTACGTCGCCAACACCCGCGAGAACATGCGCCGGGTGTTCGGCGAGGAGTACGGGCTGGAGAACCGGCAGGCGAGCTTCGTCGGCCGGATGGGTGACTACGCGGGCGCGCCGCGCCGCTTCTCCCCGGCCGCGCGCGGCATCTGCCGGCTGGAGGCCGACACGGTCTTCTACGCCGGCCGCGACTCCGACCTGCCGTATCTGATCACCCAGCTGTCCGACGAGCCGGACTGCGACGACTTCGACGCCGAGATCCGCATCCTGCGCGTTGCCACCGGCCTGCCCGAGGGCCTGACGGACCGGCGGGTACGCGAGGACATGGCCGAGGCCCGCGTCGTCACGGTCGGCGCCTCGGCGACGGACGCGCCCTCCTGGCGGGCGGGCGAGGGGTCCGGCGAGCGCTTCGCGACCTTCGCGGAGGGGTTCGGGAAGGCCAGCGGGCTGCCGGGGGAGGCGCTGAACGACGGCTACGCGATCATGCACCACGACGCCTTCGTCGTCGTCTCCCGGGCCACGGATACCGCGCTGACCGACCTGGAGGAGTCGGCCGGGGGCGGCGGGTCGAACCGGCTGCCGTCGAAGCTCGACGTCTACAACACCATCACCAACATGCGGGTGGTCCGGGGCCCCGACGGGTGCCACGACTGCGTCCCGGGCGCCAGCGGGCAGTTCGGCTTCGACGTGGAGAAGGACAACTGGCCGGTGTGCAAGCCGGTGCCGATCATCGAGTACCCGCGCCCGGAGGGCGCGGACCGGCCGCGGCTGTACCGGACGTTCCAGGGCCCGAACGGGAAGTGCCCGGCGTAGCGCCGCGCCCCGCCCGCGGGCCCCGCTGAGCTGCGGCGCCGTGCCGCGCCCGGCACGTTCGGCCGGCGCCCGCCCGGGTACGCGACACGGGTGGGCGCCGCGGCGGGGCCATGGAGTAGGGTTTATCTCGACATCGAGATATCTGCCGAAGGTGCCACCCTCAGGTCGCCCCGCTCCGGACGTAGCGGCAGGATTGCGGTGGAACGCGAAGATGACGAAGGAGACTGTCGTGTCGGCGAACAGCTTCGACGCCCGCAGCACGCTGCAGGTGGGCGGCGAGTCGTACGAGATCTTCCGGCTGGACAAGGTCGACGGCGCCGCCCGGCTGCCGTACAGCCTGAAGGTGCTGCTGGAGAACCTGCTCCGTACCGAGGACGGCGCGAACATCACCGCCGACCACATCCGGGCCCTGGGCGGCTGGGACTCCCAGGCCCAGCCGAGCCGGGAGATCCAGTTCACGCCGGCCCGCGTGATCATGCAGGACTTCACCGGCGTCCCCTGCGTCGTCGACCTGGCCACCATGCGCGAGGCCGTCAAGGAGCTGGGCGGCGACGCCGCCCGCATCAACCCGCTGGCCCCGGCCGAGCTGGTCATCGACCACTCCGTCATCGCCGACAAGTTCGGCACCCCGGACTCCTTCCAGGTCAACGTGGAGCTGGAGTACGGCCGCAACCGCGAGCGCTACCAGTTCCTGCGCTGGGGCCAGACCGCGTTCGACGAGTTCAAGGTCGTCCCGCCCGGCACCGGCATCGTGCACCAGGTGAACATCGAGCACCTGGCCCGCGTCGTCATGGTCCGCGACGGCAGGGCGTACCCCGACACCCTCGTCGGCACCGACAGCCACACCACCATGGTCAACGGCCTCGGCGTGCTCGGCTGGGGCGTCGGCGGCATCGAGGCCGAGGCGGCGATGCTCGGCCAGCCCGTCTCGATGCTCATCCCGCGCGTCGTCGGCTTCAAGCTCACCGGCGAGCTGCCCACCGGCACCACCGCCACCGACCTGGTGCTCACCATCACCGAGATGCTGCGCAAGCACGGCGTCGTCGGCAAGTTCGTCGAGTTCTACGGCGCCGGCGTGGCCCAGATCCCGCTGGCCAACCGGGCGACGATCGGCAACATGTCGCCGGAGTTCGGCTCCACCGCCGCGATCTTCCCCATCGACGCCGAGACCCTCACGTACCTGAGGCTCACCGGCCGCGACGAGCAGCAGCTCGCGCTGGTCGAGGAGTACGCCAAGGCCCAGGGCATGTGGCACGACCCGGCGCACGAGCCGGAGTACTCCGAGTACCTGGAGCTGGACCTGTCCACGGTGGTGCCGTCGCTCGCCGGGCCGAAGCGCCCGCAGGACCGCATCGAGCTGTCGAAGGCCGCCGAGCAGTTCCGCCTCGACGTGCGCAACTACGTCGACGACGCCGACGAGCCCGGCAAGGAGTCCTTCCCCGCCTCCGACGCCCCCGCGTCCTCCAACGGAGTACCGACCCGCGTCACCCCGGTGACCGCGGCCGACGGGACGACCTTCGAGCTCGACCACGGCGCCGTCACCGTGGCCGCCATCACCTCCTGCACCAACACCTCCAACCCGTCCGTCATGGTCGGCGCGGCGCTGCTGGCGAAGAAGGCGGTGGAGAAGGGCCTGACGCGCAAGCCGTGGGTGAAGACCACGCTGGCGCCGGGCTCCAAGGTCGTCATGGACTACTACGACCGGGCCGGCCTCACCCCGTACCTCGACAAGCTCGGCTTCAACCTCGTCGGCTACGGCTGCACCACCTGCATCGGCAACTCCGGCCCGCTGCCGGAGGAGATCTCCAAGGCCGTCAACGAGCACGACCTGGCCGTCACCTCGGTGCTCTCCGGCAACCGCAACTTCGAGGGCCGGATCAACCCCGACGTCAAGATGAACTACCTGGCGTCGCCGCCGCTGGTCGTCGCCTACGCCCTCGCGGGCTCGATGAAGACGGACATCACCCGCGAGCCGCTGGGCACCGACAAGGAGGGCAAGCCGGTCTACCTGAAGGACATCTGGCCGAGCGAGCAGGAGGTCGAGCAGGTCGTCGCCGCCGCGATCGGCGAGGAGATGTTCACCGAGTCGTACCAGGACGTCTTCGCCGGCGACGCGCAGTGGCAGGCGCTGCCGATCCCGACCGGCGACACCTTCGCCTGGGACAGCGAGTCCACCTACGTGCGCAAGCCCCCGTACTTCGACGGCATGGGCATGGACCCGGCGCCGGTCGAGGACATCGCGGGCGCCCGCGTGCTCGCCCTCCTCGGCGACTCGGTCACCACCGACCACATCTCCCCGGCCGGCGCCATCAAGGCCGACACCCCGGCCGGCAAGTACCTCACCGAGCACGGCGTGACCCGCCGCGACTTCAACAGCTACGGCTCCCGCCGCGGCAACCACGAGGTCATGATCCGCGGCACCTTCGCCAACATCCGGCTGCGCAACCAGATCGCCCCCGGCACCGAGGGCGGCTACACCCGCGACTTCACCCGCGCGGACGCCCCGGTCTCCTTCATCTACGACGCCGCCCAGAACTACGCCGCGGCCGGCACCCCGCTCGTCGTGCTGGCGGGCAAGGAGTACGGCTCCGGCTCGTCCCGCGACTGGGCGGCGAAGGGCACCGCACTGCTCGGCGTCCGCGCGGTGGTCGCCGAGTCGTACGAGCGCATCCACCGCTCCAACCTCATCGGGATGGGCGTGCTGCCGCTCCAGTTCCCGGCGGGCGCCTCGGCGCAGTCGCTGGGCCTGACGGGGGAGGAGACCTTCACCCTGACCGGCATCACCGCCCTGAACGACGGCACGGTCCCGGAGACGGTCAAGGTGACCACGGACACCGGTGTCGAGTTCGACGCGGTGGTACGGATCGACACCCCGGGCGAGGCGGACTACTACCGCAACGGCGGCATCCTCCAGTACGTCCTGCGCTCCCTGATCCGCGACTGACCGGACGCCTCCGCTCCGAACCCCGCCCCCTCCCGCCGGGAGGGGGCGGGGTTTTTCCGTCAGCCTCCCACCGGACCCGTCCGGCCGCTACGGTGCTGTGCGACGCTTCAGGTACCGGTGAGACCGGGGGGACCGGTGGGCAACAGACCGACGGACTGGCACGTACTGGATCTCGATGACGATCCGACGCCCGGCGATCCGGAGCGGGTGAAGCAGCTGGCCCGTGAGCTGCACGACTTCGCCGACGACGTGGCCGACGCGCTGCGTCAGATCAAGGGGATGGCGGACGAGGACGCGCTGCTGCGCTGGGCGGGGAAGACCGCGAAGGCGTTCCAGGACGAGTTCGACGAGGTCCCCAAGAACCTGAAGAAGCTTCAGCGTTCGTACGACATGGCGGGCGACGCGCTCGCCGCGTACTGGCCGAAACTGGAGCGTGCCCAGTCGTTGGCCGACAAGGCGCTCGCCAAGGGCCGCGAGGCGCGGAGCGACCTGACCGCCGCCAGCGGCCGCCTGGACTCGGCGAACTCCTGGGTCGAGCGGGCGACGGAGAAGACGGAGAAGTACGACGAGGCGGAGGGCAAGGAGAAGCCCGACGACTCCGAGGTACGCGCCGCCGCCCGCAACGCCACCGACGCCAAGTCCGCCCAGTCCAGCGCCCAGACGGCCGTCGACAACGCCGAGGCCGGTCTCGCGGCGGCGAGGAAGATGGCGGACGACGCGAGGAAGATGCGCGAGGACGCCGCCTCCGAGGCCAAGGACAAACTCGAAGACGCCTCCGACGCCGGGATCCAGAACCGCAAGTGGTGGGAGAACGCGGTCGACTGGGTCAAGGACAACTGGGACACCATCGTCTCCGTCTGCAAGGTGATCGTCGCCGTCCTCGGCATCGTCGTCCTCATCATCGGCGGGCCGCTGGCCTGGGTGGTGCTGGCCGCCGCCCTCGTCGTCCTCGCCGACACCCTCATGAAATACATGAACGGCGAAGCGTCCCTCTTCGACGTCGCCATGGCCGCCCTCGACTGCATCCCCGGCATGAAGGGCCTCACCTCGCTCGGCAAGCTCGCCAAGGGCCTCAAGGGCGGGCTGAGCATGGCCAAGACCGGCCTCAAGGGCATGACCCTCGCCGCCAAGGGCCTCGCCCGGTCCGCGCGCTCCGGCGCCCGGGCCATGAAGAAGCTCTTCACCTGCGGCGACCCCATCGACATGGCCACCGGCGAGATGGTGATGTCGGCCCACGACGTCAGCCTCCCCGGCGTCCTGCCCCTGGTCCTCGACCGCCACCACCGCACCGGCTTCACCGCCGGCCGGCTCTTCGGCCCCTCCTGGTCGTCCCTCCTCGACCAGCGGCTCGTCGCCGACGAGTACGGCTACCGCCTCGTCACCGCCGACGGCATGGTGCTGCGCTACCCCCTGCCCGGGCCCGGGACCCCGGTGCTGCCCGTCGAGGGCCCGCGCTGGCCGCTGCACCCCGCCGACGAGAACGGCACCCTCGGCGTGCACCGGCCCGACGAAGGCCACACGCTCTACTTCCAGACCCCCGTGCCCGGGGCCGGCGAGGCGCGGCTCGTGGCGCTCACCGACCGCAACGGCAACACGGTCTCGGTCGAGTACGACGCCGAGGGCATGCCCGCCGAGGTGGTCCACGCCGGCTACCGCGTCGCCGTCACCACCGCCCTCGGCCGCGTCGTCGCCCTCCACCTCCGCGACGGCGACACCCGGCACGAGCTGCGCCGCTTCGCCTACGACGAGCACGGCAACCTCGCCGAGGTCTACAACTCCTCCGGCCTGCCGCAGCGGTTCGACTACGACGGCGAGCACCGCGTCACCGGCTGGACGGACCGCATCGGGGCGTCCTACCGCTACGAGTACGACGCCGCCGGCCGCTGCGTCCGGGCCGGCGGCGCCGAGGGCACGCTGGCGTACACGTACGCCTACGACGACGGGACCCGCACCACCTCCGCCACCGACTCCCTCGGCCACACCACCCGCTACCGCTTCGACGACGCCTACCAGCTCGTCGCCGAGACCGACCCGCTCGGCCACACCACCCGCCGCACCTGGGACCGCTACGACCGCCTCACCTCGATCACCGACCCCACGGACCGCACCACCCGCTACGAGTACGACGACGACGGCAACCTCGCCTGCGCCACCCGCCCGGACGGCACCGCCGTCACCGCCGTCTACGCCGCCCCCGGGCTCGCCGAGTCCCTCACCCTGGCCGGCGGCCGGACCTGGCGGCAGACCTTCGACGCCCGCGGCAACCGCACCTCGGTGACCGACCCGTCCGGCGCCGCGACGGTCTACGACTACACCCCGGCCGGCCACCCGCTGCGCGTCACCGACCCGCTCGGGCACGGCCACGACGTCGTCACCGACGCCGCCGGGCTGCCGCTGGCGGTGACCGACCCCACGGGCGCGACCGCGCGCTGGGAGCGGGACGCCTTCGGGCGCATCGCCGCCGCCGTCGACGCGCTCGGCGCCCGGACCGAGCTGGAGTGGACGACCGAGGGCAAGCCGTCCCGGCACCGCGCGCCGGACGGCGCCGAGCAGCGCTGGACGTACGACGCGGAGGGCAACTGCACCGCGCACGTGGACGCCGCCGGGAACACCGTGGCCTACGAGTACGGCGCCTTCGACGTGCTCGTGGCCCGCACCGAGCCCGACGGCTCCCGCTACGAGTTCGCGCACGACACCGAGCTGCGGCTCACCGGCGTCACCAACCCGCAGCGGCTGACCTGGACGTACGCCTACGACCCCGCGGGCCGGCTGGTCGCCGAGACCGACTTCGACCGGCGCCGGCTGGACTACGCGCACGACGCCGCCGGCCGGCTGGTCTCCCGCACCAACGCGCTGGGCCAGGAAGTCGCCTACCGCTACGACGTCCTCGGCCGCGTCGTCGCCCAGAACACCGCCGGGGCCGAGTCGACGTTCGCGTACGGCCCGGACGACGAGCTGGTCGCGGCGGCCGGGCCGGACGCCGTGCTCGCCTGGGAGCGCGACGCCGTCGGCCGGGTCACCGCCGAGACCTGCAACGGCCGCACCCTGGCCGCCGCCTACGACGAGCGCGGCCGGCGCACCCGCCGGACGACGCCGGCCGGCGCCGAGACCCGTTACGCCTACGACGCCGCCGGCCGCCGCACCCTGCTCACCACCGCGGGCGTCGAGCTGGGCTCCGCCTACGACGCCGCCGGGCACGAGGTCGCCCGCAGCATCGGCGACGCGCTCGTCCTGGACCGGGCCTGGGAGCCGACCGGGCGGCTCGCCGGGCAGACCCTCACCGGGCACGGCCGGCGGCTCCAGGAGCACGGCTTCCACTACCGCGCCGACGGCCAGCTCACCGGGGTCGACGACCTCCTCGACGGGCCGCGCACCTTCGAGCTGGACCGCGCCGGCCGCGTCACCACCGTCACGGCGGCCGGCTGGACCGAGTCGTACGCCTACGATCCGGCCGGCAACCAGACCGAGGGCCACTGGCCGGCCGGCCCGCACGACGCGGACGCCGCCGGCGCGCGCGCCTTCTCGGGGACCTCGCTCATCCTCGCCGGCGCCGTCCGCTACCGCCACGACGCCGCGGGCCGCACCGTCGAGCGGCAGAAGGTCCGGCTCTCCCGCAAGCCGGACACCTGGACGTACGAGTGGGACGCCGAGGACCGCCTGACGCGCGTGACCACCCCGGACGGCGCCGTGTGGCGCTACCTGTACGACCCGCTGGGCCGGCGGATCGCCAAGCACCGGCTCGGCGCCGGCGGTGAGCCGGTGGAGCGGGTGGAGTTCTGCTGGGACGGCTTCACGCTCGTCGAGCAGACCGCCCACGGGTCCGGCGGGGCCCCGCCGGTCACCCTGACGTGGGACCACGACGGGCTGCACCCGGTGGCGCAGAGCGAGCGGCTGGGCGCGGCGGACCTGCCGCAGGAGGAGGTCGACCGGCGGTTCTTCGCGATCGTCACCGACCTGGTCGGCACGCCGACCGAGCTGGTGGACCCGGACGGCGACGTCGCGTGGCGCACCCGGCGCACCGTATGGGGGTGCACGGCGTGGTCCGCGGACGCCACCGCGTACACGCCGCTGCGCTTCCCCGGCCAGTACTTCGACCCGGAGACCGGGCTGCACTACAACGTGCACCGCTACTACGACCCGGAGACCGCCCGCTACGCCTCGCCCGACCCGCTGGGGCTGACCCCGGCGCCCAACCCGGGCACGTACGTCCGCAACCCGTTCACCTGGAGCGACCCGCTCGGGCTCAGCCCGTGCACCGCGGCCGGCAGCCGGGCGGCGCTGCCGCCCGCGGGCCGCGAGCCGCCCAACCTGGCGGGCACGGACATCGTCTCCCGGCTGGCCCGGCCCGGCGAGGAGTTCAACATGGTCCTCTCCCGCGGCCAGCCGCCGTCGCGGCCCGGCGGCTTCGGCACGTTCGACGACATCCCCCACCAGCAGTACGCGCGCGAGCAGCTGGCGATCCGCAGCGACTGGAAGCCGGACGTGTCGATGGTGCAGCGCTACCGCATACCCGACGGCGATCCGATCCGGATCCAGGAGAGTATCGTCGGACCCCAGACCGACCCCGTGCTCGGGCACCTGCCCGGCGGGGGGACCCAGCTGGAGATCCTGGACTTCGGCGACCGCGCGAGACTCATCCCGGTAGGTGATCCGGTGGCGTTGCCCACATGACCGAGCAGCACGGCACGATCGAGGTCCGGTGGGCGGAGGGCGACCGGCTCGTCCGCTGGACGCACGGCGGCGCGACGGTGGAGAAGCGCTTCGCCGAGCCCCCGCAGTCCGTCGTGGCCTGGGACGGGCACGTCCTCGTGGTCGAGGCGGTGCCGCCGGCGGGGGCGGCCAAGGACAACGCGGTCGTCTTCGACGCGGACGGGGCCGAAAACACGCGGCTGCGGCCGCCGCCGACCGGCGGCGAGCCGCACTGGGTCATCGGCTACTACACCGCCTACCTCGACGACGGGGGACCCGTCGTGGTGGTCGCGACGCAGGTGGGGGACGTCTGGGGCCGCGTCGACCTCGCCGCGGGCACGCTGAGGGACGTACGGCCCTGGCGCTGAGCGCGACGCCGCGGGCGGCGCCGGGCCGCGGGCGGCACGTAACAGCCCGGTGAGAATGCCGGGGGACCGCTTTCTTCCGGCCAGCACGTCTGACTAGGCTCCTGCACCTGACGTCAATGGTATGCACGACATGGGGAGTTGCCGCACGATGACCACCTCACGCCGGCGCGGGGGCGCCGCCGCGGTGCTGGGCGCGGCCCTGCTGCTGACGTCCTGCGGCGACTCGGGGGACGAGGGCACGGAGAAGATCGTGGGCGCGACGGAGAAGCCCGCGGCGGAGTCCCCGGAGCCGGGCGGGTCGGAACCGCCCGTGGACGCGCCGGAGTTCGACTTCCCCGCCGGCCTGAAGGTCGAGGTCGACGCCGACACCACGGGGGACGAGACCAAGGACGCGGTCCTGCGCGACCACGGCTACGCGGTACGGGCCCACATGCTGGCCCTCGCCGAGCTCGACCCGGAGCTGCCGGTGCTCGCCGACTACGTGGGCGGCGAGTCGTTCATCAAGTCCGCCGACACCGTCGCGTCCTTCAAGGCCGACGGCCGGACCGTGACCGGCGAGACCCACTTCTACGACCGCGAGGTCGAGCTGAAGGGCAAGGACACGGCCTCCGTGACGTACTGCGAGGACCAGCGGAAGGCGTTCGACAAGGACGTGGAGAGCGGCGAGGTCGAGCGGACCGAGCCCAGCGACGACAGCTTCGTGCGCTACACGGCGCTGATGAGGAAGACGGCCGGGGGCGTCTGGAAGATGACCTTCGACCAGTCCGAGAGGGGAGCCCCCGAGTGTCAGCTCTGAGCCTGCGGAGAGCGGGTGTGATCGCCGCCGGGCTGGTGGTGGCGACGGGTCTGGGCGCCGCGCCGGCGGCGGCGGACTACGGCGGGGAAAGCGACGACGGCGGGCTCGGCGCGTTCGTCGACTTCGTGTACAGCAACCCCGGCTCCACGGGCACGACCATGACCTCCGGCGACACCGACTGGGCGCCGCCGACGTGCTGGTACGCGCCGAAGTACAGCCCCGAGGAGTTCGAGAAGTACCTCCAGGAGCACAACTACACCGGCAGCGCGGGCGCCGATCTGTACAAGCAGTACTTCAACGAGACGGACGGGAAGTACCACAAGGGCGACGAAGGCGAGTGGTGGCAGCTGACCGTGGACCTCAACCAGGAGGACCTCAGCTGCGCGCACGAACTCGACCCGTACGAGTTCATCGGCCCGGACTTCCCGCCGCCGCCCGAGGTCGAGATCCCCGACCCCGAGCTGCTGGCCATGCTCGCCTACGAGCGGATCAAGCTGCCGACGCCGCCGGTCGACCTCAAGCCCGGCGCCGACCGGCAGATCGTGAACCTGGAGACGCTCGCGACCTTCGGCCAGGACCTGGAGCCGGCGTGGGTGACCGCGAGCATCGACCAGCTCGGCATCGCCGCGACCACCGTGGCCACCCCCAGCCGGCTCACCCTGGCGGCGGACAGCGCCCACGCCGACCCGGCGGAGTGCTCGTACGAGCTGGTGCCCGCCGGCGGCGGCTACACGGTGGACACCGAGGACGCCGGCTGCAACATCACGTACCGCAGGTCGAGCGGCGAGGGCACGTACGACCTCCGGGCGTCGCTCACGTGGGAGGTCGCCTGGAACGCGTCGGCCGACCCCGCCGGCACCCCGGCGACGCCCCTGCCCGAGGGGCAGTCGACGGACGACATTCCGGTCACCGTGAAGGAGATCCAGACCGTGGTCCGGTAGGGCCCAATTGGAGTAGACCTCTGGGTGTACCGGTGCGGGCCGGTACGCCCAGGTCTCAAGTCGAAAAAGACTCACGGCGAACCTTGTATTTGATCTTGCTCGGACGGTGGCGAGTGGACTATACCTGTCCGCACCCGGCGGCTCCCCCTGGCCCCCCGGGGGAAGACCCAGAACCACTCACGTATCACCGACCGCGGTAATCGGCCCCTCCCTCCGCCGGCATGTGGCGTCGGGGGACCCGGTGCACCGCCTGAGTCCTGGAGAAAGTGAGGACTTGAGCATGGGATCCACCTCGGAAGTCGGTCGCCGCGATCTCGTCAAGCAGGCCATGGCGCTCGGCTTGATCTCCGTACCCACCATCGGCGCTCTGACGGCGTGCGCGAGCGGCGGTGACGACGACAACGACGGGGGCGCCAAGAGCGAGAAGACGGAGAAGAACCCGCTGGGCGTCGACAAGAACGCCCCGCTGGAACTGCTGATCTTCGACGGCGGCTTCGGCACCCAGTACGTCGAGGACGACGCCGCGGCCTACGAGAAGAAGTACGCGAAGGTCAAGACCGGCTCGACGGTCAAGATCCAGTCCAAGGTGCAGGGCCGGATGGCCGCGGGCGACCCGCCCGACGTGATCAACAACTCCGGCGACGAGGCCATGGACGTGCCCGCGCTGATCGGCCAGGGGCAGCTCGCGGACATGACGCCGCTGCTGAACGCGCCGTCCATCGACGACCCGTCGAAGACCGTCGCGGACACCCTGCGCCCCGGCACGGTCGAGATGGGCCAGTACGGCGACGAGAAGTGCTACCGCATGAACATCGCCTACTCGGTGTTCGGCATCTGGTACTCGCAGAAGATGCTCGACGACCACGGCTGGGAGTACCCCAAGACCTGGGACGACATGCTCGCCGTCTGCGCGGAGGCGAAGAAGGAGGGCATCGCCGGCTGGACGTACACCGGCGTCTACCCCCAGTACCTCGGCTTCAGCATGCTGCCGATGATCGGCAAGGTCGGCGGCGCCGAGGTGCTCGACGCGATCGACAACTTCGAGCCCAACGCCTGGAAGCACGACGCGGTCAAGAGCGTCCTGGAGGCGCACTACGAGCTGTACGCCAAGGGCTACATCCTGGAGGGCTCCGGCGGCTGGAAGCACACCGAGTCGCAGACCAAGTGGACCGAGGGCAAGGCCGTGTTCATCCCCAACGGCTCCTGGGTGGAGAACGAGTCCAAGGACACCACGCCCCCGGACTTCCGGATGACGGTGTCCCCGTCGCCCAACCTGGACGCCTCGGACGCGATGCCGTTCGAGACGATCTGGGCCCAGGCCGGCGAGCCGTACATCGTTCCGGCGAAGGCGAAGAACGTCAACGGCGGATTCGAGTTCCTGCGCCACATGCTCCGGAAGGAGTCGGCCGCGGGCTTCTCCAAGCTGGTCTCCTCGCTGGCGTCCGTCCAGGGCTCGGAGGAGGGCCTGGAGTTCGGCACCGGCCTGACGAGCGCGATCGGGCTCATGGACGCCGCCGGCGAGAACTTCCTCAACCCCCGGTTCCCCGACTGGTATCCGACCACCTGGCGCGAGCACGTCGTCTTCGTCCTCGGCGACATGATGAAGGGCGACGCGAGCCCGGGCGAGGCGGTCAACAAGATCCAGGGCATCGTCGACGACGCCGCCAAGGACGACAGCATCAAGAAGTACAAGCACTGAGCGTCGGGCCCAGTCGGTGAGCGAGCGGGACGGAGCGGGCGGGATGACGGTCGACGACCCTGCCGTGATCAAGACAGTGCGGCGGTCCACCGGATCGCCGAAGGCGGGCGGCGCGGGGGGCTTCAGGTCCTCACCGCGCTACCGGACCTACGTCAAGTACCGGTTCGTCGTCGGGTTCCTGGCGATCCCGTTCGGCCTGTACGCGGTGTTCGTCATCTCGCCGTTCGTCCAGACCTTCTACTACTCGTTCACCGACTGGTCCGGCCTCAGCAGCGACTTCAACGTGGTCGGGTTCGACAACTTCACCCGGCTCATGGACGACGAGAGGTTCTGGGCCGCCGTCCGGAACAACCTCATCCTCGCCCTGGCCGTGCCGCTGTTCACGCTGAGCCTGGGCCTCTTCTTCGCCTTCATGATCAACCTCGGCGGCCGCGGCCGGAAGGGCGAGGCGGTGACGGGGGTCGCGGGCGCCAAGGCGTACAAGATCCTCTACTTTTTCCCGCAGGCGCTGTCCATCGCGGTCATCGCCGCGCTCTGGGGCTACATCTTCACGCCCGGCATCGGCGTGCTCGAAGCCATCCTGCCGGAGTCGCTGTCGCCGGAGAACGGCTGGCTGGGGGAGCGGCGCTTCGCGCTGTTCGCCGTGATGATCGTCATGTCCTGGGCGATGGTGGGCTTCTTCGTCGTGCTCTTCTCGGCCGCCATCGGGCAGATCCCCCGGGAGATCAACGAGTCGGCGCTGCTGGACGGCGCCGGCCGGGCCCGGACGTTCTTCAGCATCACACTCCCGCTCATCCGCGACACGGTGCAGACCGGCTGGGTCTACATGGGCATCATGGCGCTGGGCTCGGAGTCCTTCGCCGTGGTCAACATCATCACCATCGGACCGGGCGGCCCCGACGACTCCACCCAGGTGCTCGGCGTCTACCTCTGGCAGACCGGCTTCACCCAGGCGCAGGCGGGCCGCGGCGCCGCGATGGGCGTCTGCCTCTTCATCCTCACCATGCTCCTCGCCGTGGCCGCCCTGTCCGTCGGCCGCCGCCGCGACCGCATCGAATACTGAGCGCGACCCGGGAGAGCACCTGATGACCACTGCCGAACCCACGGACACCCCCGGGCCCGCCGAGGCGCCGGCGGCGGACCCGAAGGCGAAGAAGACGGGCTCGCCCCTGCGGGGGCCGGAGCGGACCATCGAGGGCGCCGTGCTCAACGTGTTCTCGCACGGCTTCCTCATCCTGTGGGCGGTGCTGGCCGCCGGGCCGCTGATCTGGGCGCTGATGACGGCCTTCAAGCCGTCCGCGGACATCCTGTCGAGCCCGTGGGGGCTGCCGGACAGCCTGCACTGGGAGAACTGGTCCAACGCCTGGTCGAAGGCGAACATCGGCCGCTACACGCTGAACTCGTTCTTCATCGTGATCTTCTCGGTGCCGCTCACGATGCTGTTCGGCTCGATGGCCGCGTACGTGCTGGCCCGCTTCGACTTCCGCGGGAGCCGGATCGTCTACTTCACCTTCGTCGGCGGCATGGCCTTCCCCGTGGTGATGGCGCTCGTCCCGCTGTTCTTCGTCATGAAGAACCTGGCGCTGCTGGACACCCGGCACGGCCTGGTCATGGTCTACATCGCCTACTCGATGCCCTTCACGATCTTCTTCATGACCACGTTCTTCCGCACGCTGCCCTCGTCGGTCGCCGAGGCCGCCGAGATCGACGGCGCGTCCCACTCGCGGATCTTCTTCCAGGTCATGCTGCCCATGGCCAAGCCGGGCCTGATCAGCGTCGGGATCTTCAACTTCCTGGGCCACTGGAACCAGTACGTCCTGCCCTTCGCCCTCAACCAGGGCGACGAGGACGACTACGTCCTCACCCAGGGCGTCGGCTTCCTCTTCGCCCAGGCGGGCTACCGCGCCGACTACGGCCGCCTGTTCGCGGGCCTGATGATGGCGGCGCTGCCGATCCTCATCGTCTACGCCATCTTCCAGCGCCAGGTCCAGGCCGGGCTCACCGCCGGTGCGGTGAAGTAGCCGGGCCGGGCCCGGGGCGGGTTTCCGGTGCCCGTTCGGGCAGCCCCGGTACCGTGGACAGCTGCGGGTTACGGAAGAGTCACGCCGTCAAGGTCTTGACGGCGGTAACCATGGCCGTCGAGCCTAGACTTCACAAGTTGTAGGCGATCCGGGTCCCATAGGCGTGATCCGGGAGGTGGGGGCCGTCGTGTCGCCCACCGGACCAGGAGTGGATGGCCGTGGTGGAGACTCCGGGCTCGCAGTCCTCGCTGCACCGGGCAAACCTTGAGCGCGTCGTGCGCGCCGTGCGACTGTCCGGTTCGCTCACCCAGGCGCAGATCGCGCGGAGCACCGGGCTGTCCGCCGCCACGGTCTCCAATATCGTACGGGAGCTGCAGGAGAGCGGCACGGTCAGCGTCACGCCGACCTCCGCCGGCGGGCGCCGGGCCCGGGCCGTGTCGCTGAGCGGGGACGCCGGGATCGTCGTCGGCGTGGACTTCGGCCACACGCACCTGCGCGTGGCCGTGGGGAACCTGGCGCACCAGGTGCTCGCCGAGGAGTCCGAGCCGATCGACGTGGACGCCTCCGCCACGCAGGGCCTGGACCGCGCCCAGGCGCTGGTGAACCGGCTCGTGACGGCCACGGACGTGCCCGCGGACAAGGTCGTCGGGGTCGGGCTCGGGGTGCCCGGGCCGATAGACACCGAGACCGGCGTGCTGGGCTCCACCGCCATCCTGCCGGGCTGGACCGGCACCAACCCGCGCGACGACCTCCAGTCCCGCCTCGGCGTCCCGGTGTACGTCGACAACGACGCCAATCTCGGCGCGCTCGGCGAGCTGGTCTGGGGCAGCGGCCGGGGCGCCAAGGACGTGGCGTACATCAAGGTCGCCAGCGGCGTCGGCGCCGGCCTGGTGATCAACGGGCAGCTCTACCGCGGCCCCGGCGGGACCGCCGGCGAGATAGGGCACATCACGCTGGACGAGGCCGGCCCCGTCTGCCGCTGCGGCAACCGCGGCTGCCTGGAGACCTTCACCGCCGGCCGCTACGTCCTCGGCCTGCTGGAGGCCAGCCACGGCCCCGGCCTGACCGTGGAGCGCATGGTGCAGCTCGCCCGCGACGGCGACCCGGGCTGCCGGCGGGTGATCGCCGACGTCGGCCGGCACATCGGCAGCGGCGTGGCGAGCCTGTGCAACCTGCTCAACCCCAGCCGGGTGGTGCTCGGCGGCGACCTCGCCGAGGCGGGGGAGCTGATCCTCCAGCCCATAGGGGAGTCTGTCGCGCGCTACGCGATACCGAGCGCCGCCCGCCAGCTGGACCTGGCCTCCGGGGCGCTCGGCAGCCGGGCGGAGGTGCTCGGGGCGCTGGCGCTGGTGCTCAGTGAGATGGGGGACCGTTCGATCCTTGACGGCGCCGCGTCGGCTCCGTCCCCCGTTCTCATGGAGGGCTGAGTTCACGTAGAGAAACCAGAGGATCGTTTCCTTCTCGTTAAGCATTTACTTCTTGACGACATGGTTACGGGCGAGTTGACTACCTGACACCTCGGCCGCGACGGCGCGGCCACGTCAGGGAGGTTCGACCGTGCACACCAATCTGCGCCGTGCGGCAGTCGCACTGGCCGCCGTAACCATGACCGTCGGCATCGCGGCCTGTGGCAGCGCCGATGAGGCCGACAACGACTCCGACAGCGGGGACAAGAAGAAGAACGACGGGCCGCTGACGATAGGTCTCCTCCTGCCGGAGGACCAGACCGCGCGCTACGAGGACTTCGACCGGCCGCTGATCGAGAAGAAGATCGAGGAGCTGGCTCCGGGCACCGAGGTCCTCTACAACAACGCCAAGCAGAACGCGAACACGCAGCAGCAGCAGGTCGACACCATGATCACGAAGGATGTCGACGCGCTGATCCTGGACGCCGTCGACTACAAGTCGATCGCCTCGGCCGTGAAGCTGGCGGACGACGCCGGTATCCCCGTCGTCGCGTACGACCGCCTCGCCGAGGGCCCGATCAGCGGGTACACGTCCTTCGACAACAACAAGGTCGGCCAGGTCCAGGCCGAGTCCCTGCTGGAGGCGCTCGGCGGCAAGGCCAAGGACGGCCAGATCGTCATGCTCAACGGCTCCGTCACCGACCCGAACGCCGCGATGTTCAAGGAGGGCGCGCACTCCGTCCTCGACGGCAAGGTCAACGTCGGCAAGGAGTACGACGTCAAGGAGTGGAAGGCGGAGAACGCCAACTCCGACATGGAGGGCGCCATCGCCGCGCTCGGCAGTGACAAGATCATCGGTGTCTACGCGGCCAACGACGGCATGGCCGGCGGTGCCATCACCGCCCTGAAGGCCGCCGACTTCGACCCGCTGCCGCCGGTCACCGGCCAGGACGCGGAGCTGGCGGGCGTGCAGCGCATCGTCACCGGCGAGCAGTACATGAGCGTGTACAAGCCGTACAAGCCGGAGGCCGACGCCGCCGCCGAGATGGCGGTCAAGCTGGCCCGCGGCGAGAAGATCGACTCGATCGCGACCAGCACCGTGGACAGCGAGACCGAGCAGGGCGTGCCCGCCGTGCTCATCGACCCGATCGCGCTGACCCAGGACAACATCAAGGAGACGGTCGTCAAGGACGGCCTGTGGAAGCTGGAGCAGATCTGCTCCGGCAAGTTCGCCTCCGCCTGCAAGGACATCGGCCTGCAGTGAGCCGCTGAGCGGCGACAAGCCACCCGCGTGCCCGGGTCCCCCGCCACCTCAACTCCCGCTGCCGGCGGGGGCCCGGGCACCCGGGCCCTGATCTGCCCACGCCAATCCCTCTGTAGGAGATGGTTCACGTGTCCGCTACGCCCGTGCTGGCGTTGCGCGGGATCTCGAAGCGGTTCGGTGCCGTCCAGGCACTCACCGACGTCGATCTCGAGGTCCGCGCCGGTGAAGTGGTCGCCCTCGTCGGCGACAACGGCGCCGGAAAGTCCACCCTCGTCAAAACCGTCGCCGGCGTCCACGCCATCGACGACGGCACCATCGAGTGGGGCGGCCGCCCCGTTCGCATCCACCGGCCGCACGACGCCCAGGACCTGGGCATCGCGACCGTCTACCAGGACCTGTCGCTCTGCGACAACCTGGACGTCGTCGGCAACCTCTTCCTCGGCCGTGAGATACGCCGGGCCGGCGTCCTCGACGAGGTCGAGATGGAGCGCCGCTCCCGCGAGCTCCTCACCACCCTGTCCATCCGCATCCCCAGCGTCCGCATCCCGACCGTCTCCCTCTCCGGCGGCCAGCGGCAGACCGTGGCCATCGCCCGCTCGCTGCTGGGCGACCCCCGGCTCGTCATCCTCGACGAGCCCACGGCCGCCCTCGGCGTCGAGCAGACCGCCCAGGTGCTCGACCTCGTCGAGCGGCTGCGCGAGCGCGATCACGCCGTGCTGCTGATCAGCCACAACATGGAGGACGTCCGGGCCGTCGCCGACCGGGTCGCCGTGCTGCGCCTCGGCCGCAACAACGGCGTCTTCGACGTCGCGAGCACGACGCAGGAAGAGATCGTCGCCGCCATCACGGGCGCCGCGGACAACGCCGTGACGCGCCGTTCGGCGCGCACGGGTGCGGAGGCAGAGAAGTGAGTACCGAGCGGATCGAGAAGTCCGGCTCCGCGGGGCCCGACCTCGCGAAGTCCACCGCCCCCGCCGACGCCGCGCCGGGGTCCGCGGAGGGCGCCGCCACCACCGTCGACCCCCGGCTGCTCGTGCGCGAGCAGGGCTTCGCCGGCTACCTGACCGAGTTCAAGCGCCGTATGCGCGGCGGCGAGCTGGGCTCCGTCCCGGTCATCGCGGGCCTGATCATCATCATGGCGATCTTCCAGAGCCTGGACGACGCCTTCCTGTCCGCGCAGAACCTGTCCAACATCTCCATCGACATCGCCGGGCCCGGGCTGCTGGCGGTCGGCATCATCTTCGTGCTGCTGCTCGGCGAGATCGACCTGTCGATCGGCTCGGTCAGCGGTCTCGCGGGCGCGGTGTTCGCCGTGCTGGCCGTCCAGGAGGGCATGCCGGCGATACCGGCGATCATCCTCGCCATCCTGGTCGGCACCGGGGCCGGCGCCTTCCACGGCTTCTTCTTCGCCCGGATCGGCGTCCCGCCGCTCGTCGTGACCCTCGCCGGCCTGCTGGGCTGGAAGGGCCTGATGCTCTACATCCTGGGCAGCACCGGCACCATCAACCTCGACTCCGAGGGCCTGGTCGCCAAGCTCACCACCTACTACTTCACCGACGTCGCCGCCGCCTACGGGCTCGCGGCGATCTCCGTCGGCGGCTACTTCGCCGCCGCGTGGATCGGGGCGAAGCGGCGCGAGGCGGTCGGCGTGCCGTCGCGGCCGATGAGCGAGATCATCATGCGTACGGCCGTCCTGGCCGTGCTCGCGTTCGTCCCGGCCTACGTGCTGAACCAGTACAAGGGCCTGCCGCTGGCGCTGCTGATCTTCCTCGCCGTGGTCGTCGGCGCGGACTTCACGCTGCGCCGTACCGGCTTCGGCCGTCGGGTCTTCGCCCTCGGCGGCAGCGTCGAGGCCAGCCGCCGGGCGGGCATCAACGTGGAGCTGATGCGGATCGCGGTCTTCGCCGTCTCCGGGACGCTCGCGGCGGTCGGCGGCCTGTTCATGGCCTCCTCCATCGCCGCGGCCAACCAGGGCGCGGGCGCCGACGGCACCCTGCTGATGAACGCCATCGCGGCGGCCGTCATCGGCGGCACCAGCCTCTACGGCGGCCGCGGCAGCAGCTGGTCCGCGCTGCTCGGCGTGCTGGTCATCATCTCCATCCAGTCGGGCCTGGCGATCCAGGGCATCGGCGCGCCGGTGCAGTACATGATCACCGGCTCGGTGCTGCTGGCCGCGGTCGTCATCGACTCCCTCTCCCGCCGTACCCGAAGGACGGCCGGACGCGGCTGACCGACGCCCCGCCCGTCACCCGCCGCGCCCCCGTGCCGACCCCGGTACGGGGGCGCAGCTGTTGCGGACCTGTGGCATACATCGCACTGTCGGACCAGCGGCCGGACATCGGGAATATTAGACTCGACCGGACGCCTCGGGCCGGGTACGTCCGCGTGACCGCCGGGTCCGGCGCCGTACGGCCGGAAGGCAGGCTGCGACAGCAAGGAGGCACGGGTGGCACTGCTGACCCGTATCAACGGACCGCGCGATCTGGACCGGCTCGGTCCCGAGCAGCTGGAGCGGCTGGCCGCGGAGATCCGCACCTTCCTCGTCGAGTCCGTCGCCCGCACCGGCGGCCACCTCGGCCCCAACCTCGGCGTGGTGGAGCTGAGCATCGCCCTGCACCGGGTCTTCGACTCCCCCCGCGACCGGGTGCTGTGGGACACCGGGCACCAGAGCTACGTGCACAAGCTGCTCACCGGCCGCCAGGACTTCGACAGGCTCAAGAAGAAGGGCGGCCTGTCCGGCTACCCCTCGCGGGCCGAGTCCGAGCACGACGTGATCGAGAACAGCCACGCCTCCACCGTGCTGGGCTGGGCGGACGGCCTGGCCAAGGCCAACGAGGTGCGGGGCAGGGACGACGCCGTCGTCGCCGTCATCGGCGACGGGGCGCTGACCGGCGGCATGGCCTGGGAGGCGCTGAACAACATCGCCGCCGCCCAGGACCGCCCGCTGGTCATCGTCGTCAACGACAACGAACGCTCGTACGCCCCCACCATCGGCGGCCTCGCCGACCATCTCGCCACCCTGCGCACCACCGACGGCTACGAGCGCTTCCTCGCCCGCGGCAAGGAGCTGCTGGACCGTACGCCCGTGGTGGGCAAGCCGCTGTACGAGACCCTGCACGGCGCCAAGAAAGGGCTGAAGGACTTCATCGCGCCGCAGGGCATGTTCGAGGACCTCGGGCTGAAGTACGTCGGCCCCATCGACGGCCACGACCTCGCCGCCGTCGAGTCCGCGCTCCAGCGCGCCCGCCGCTTCAACGGCCCCGTCATCGTGCACTGCCTGACCGAGAAGGGCCGCGGCTACCTGCCCGCCCGCCAGGACGAGGCCGACCAGTTCCACCAGGTCGGCGTCATCCACCCGGACACGGGGCTGCCCGTCGCCGCCGGCGGCGCCGACTGGACCTCCGTCTTCGCCGACGAGATGGTGCGGATCGGCCGCGAGCGGGACGACGTCGTCGGGATCACCGCGGCGATGATGCGCCCCGTGGGCCTGCAGAAGTTCGCCGACGCCTTCCCCGACCGGGTGTACGACGTGGGCATCGCCGAGCAGCACGCCGCGGTCTCCGCCGCCGGCCTGGCCACCGGCGGGCTGCACCCGGTCTTCGCCGTGTACGCCACCTTCCTCAACCGCGCCTTCGACCAGGTGCTGATGGACGTCGCGCTGCACCGCTGTGGCGTCACGTTCGTCCTGGACCGGGCCGGCGTCACCGGCAGCGACGGCCCGTCCCACAACGGCATGTGGGACATGTCGATCCTCCAGGTCGTCCCGGGCCTGAGGATCGCCGCCCCGCGCGACGCCGACCAGGTACGCGCCCAGCTGCGCGAGGCCGTCGCCGTCGACGACGCGCCGACCGTCGTGCGCTACTCCAAGGGCGCCGTCGGCCCCGCGGTCCCGGCGGTCGGCCGGGTCGGCGGCATGGACGTGCTCCGCGAGCCCGCCGGGGGCGCCGAGGGCGCGGAGCGCCCCGACGTGCTCCTGGTCTCCGTCGGCGCGCTGGCGCCGATGTGCCTGGAGGTCGCCGCGCTGCTCGACAAGCAGGGCATCACGACGACGGTCGTCGACCCGCGCTGGGTCAAGCCGGTCGACGAGCAGCTGCCGGTGCTCGCCGGGCGGCACCGGGTGGTCGTCACCGTCGAGGACAACGTCCGCACCGGCGGCGTCGGCTCCGCCGTCGCGCAGGCGCTGCGCGACGCGGGCGTCGACATCCCGCTGCGCGACTTCGGCATCCCGGAGCGGTTCCTCGACCACGCCTCCCGCAAGGAGGTGCTGGCGGACATCGGCCTGACGGCGCCGGACATCGCCCGCCAGGTCACCGGCCTGGTCGCCAGGCTCGACCGGCGCGCGGAGGAGGCCGCGGAGGCGGTGGAGATCGCCCGGGACTGACGCGCGGGCGCACGCGGCCCGCGCACCCGTGCGCGGCGCCGCTGCCGGGCCGCCGCGGCTAGGGGCGTACCGTCCGCGGGCCCGCCGTGGCCGCACCGTGGCGCTGGACGCGCTCGCGCAGGGCGCGGTCGGCGGTGATCACCAGCACCCGGCGCGCCGGGTCCCGCGCCACCGCGTCCGCGACGACCGCCACGATCCGGTCGTCCCCGCTGCCGTCCGCCGCGACGACGCCCACCCCCGGCACCTCCGGCACGCCGCGCGCCGCGCCCTCCACGACCAGCACCACCTCCACCGGCCCCGGCAGCCCCGCCACGCCCGTTGCGGCGTACGGCACGAGCCCGTCGCGCAGCCGCTCCGCCGCCCCGCGCCGGTCGCGCCACCAGCCGTCCGGCACCGAGCCGACGACGTTGGCGGCGTCCACGACGAGCAGGGGGAGGGGTTCGGTCATGCCGCACAGCCTCCCACGGCCGTACGGCACACCCGTGCCCCCGGCCGCCGGATCACCGGACCGGCGGCCGGGGCACGGGACACGGGGCACGGGGCACGTACCGGGGTCGGCTACTCCGGGATGCTCGCCACGCCCGGCGCCAGGAACGTCCGGCCCGTCACGCGCTCGCTCACGCCCGCCCGGTCCAGATACGGCGTGATGCCGCCCAGGTGGAACGGCCAGCCGGCGCCGGTGATCAGGCACAGGTCGACGTCCTGCGCCTCGGCCACGACGCCCTCGTCCAGCATCAGCCGGATCTCCTGCGCGATGGCGTCCAGCGCCCGGTCGCGTACCTGCTCCTCCGTCAGCACCGTGCCGCCGACCTGGAACAGCGCCGCCACCTCCGGGTCCAGCTCCGGCTTGCCGGAGTCGTGGACGTACAGCGTCCGCTTGCCCGCCTCGACGACCCGGCCCAGGTTCGGCGACTGCGCGAAGCGGTCCGGGAACGCCGCCGCGAGGGTGCCGGCCACGTGGTGGGCGACCGCGGGGCCGACCAGGTCCAGCAGCACGATCGGCGACATCGGCAGCCCCAGCGGGGCCAGCGCCCGGTCCGCGACCTCCACCGGCGTGCCCTCGTCCACGGCGCCCAGCACCTCGCCCATGAAGCGGGTCAGGATGCGGTTGACGACGAACGCCGGGGCGTCCTTGACCAGCACGGCCGACTTCTTCAGCTTCTTGGCGACGGCGAAGGCCGTGGCCAGCGAGGCGTCGTCGGTGCGCTCGGCCCGGACGATCTCCAGCAGCGGCAGGACCGCCACCGGGTTGAAGAAGTGGAAGCCGACGACCCGCTCGGGGTGCCGGAGCCCGGCGGCCATCTCGGTCACCGACAGGGACGAGGTGTTCGTCGCGAGGATCGCCTCCGCCGGGACGACCTCCTCCAGCTCGGCGAAGATCCGCTGCTTGAGGGAGAGTTCCTCGAAGACCGCCTCGATGACGAAGTCGGCGTCGGCGAACGCCGCGGCCTTGTCCAGCGAGCCGGTGACCAGGCCCTTGAGCCGGTTGGCCGCGTCCTGGTTCACCCGGCCCTTCAGCAGCAGCAGGTCGACCTGCTCGTGGACCCACGCCACGCCCTTGTCGACGCGCTCCTGGTCGATGTCCGTGAGCACGACCGGCACTTCGAGGCGGCGGGCGAAGAGCAGCGCCAGCTGCGAGGCCATCAGCCCGGCGCCGACGACGCCGACCTTCGTGACCGGCCGGGCGAGGCCCTTGTCCGGCGCCCCGGCGGGCCGCTTGGCGCGCCGCTGGACGAGGTTGAAGGCGTAGACGCCGGCCCGCAGCTCGCCGCCCATGATCAGGTCGGCCAGCGCCTCGTCCTCGGCCGCGAAGCCCTGCCGCAGGTCGCCGTTCCTGGCCGCGGCCATGATGTCCAGCGCGCGGTACGCGGCGGGGGCCGCGCCGTGCACCTTGTCGTCGGCGGCGGCGCGGCCGCGCTCGATCGCCGCGTCCCACGCCTCGCCGCGGTCGATGTCGGGACGTACGACCTCCAGCCCGCCGGTCAGCACGGCGGCGGTCCAGGCGAGGGACTGCTCCAGGAAGTCGGCGCCCTCGAAGAGCGCGTCGGCGATGCCGAGGTCGTAGACCTGCTTGCCCTTGAGCTGCCGGTTCTGGTTGAGGCTGTTCTCGATCACGACGGTGACCGCGCGGTCCGCGCCGATCAGGTTCGGCAGCAGGGTGCAGCCGCCCCAGCCGGGCACCAGCCCGAGGAAGACCTCCGGCAGCGAGAACGCCGGCACGGCCCGGGAGACCGTCCGGTACGTGCAGTGCAGGCCGGCCTCGACGCCGCCGCCCATCGCGGCCCCGTTGTAGTACGCGAACGTGGGCACGGCCAGCCCCGCCAGCCGCTTGAACACCTCGTGCCCGCCGCGGCCCACGGCCAGCGCCTCGTCGCGCCGCTTGAGCACCTCGACGCCCTTCAGGTCGGCGCCGACGGCGAAGATGAACGGCTTGCCGGTGAGGCCGACGCCGACGATCTCGCCGTCCGCGGCCTCCTTCTCGACCTGGTCGAGCGCGGTGTCGAGGCGCGCGAGGGACTGCGGGCCGAAGGTGGTCGGCTTGGTGTGGTCGAAGCCGTTGTCGAGGGTGATCAGGGCGAACCGGCCGGCGCCGCCGGGCAGGTCGAGGTGGCGCACGTGCGCCTGCGTGACGACCTCGTCGGGGAAGACCTCGGCGGCGCCCCTGAGAAGTTCCGCGGTGCTGCTGCTCACTTGCCTGCCCCCTCGAAGTGCGGGTTCTCCCAGATGACCGTGCCGCCCATGCCGAAGCCGACGCACATGGTGGTGATGCCGTACCGCACCTGCGGCTGCTCCTCGAACTGCCGCGCCAGCTGCGTCATCAGCCGTACGCCGGAGGAGGCGAGCGGGTGCCCGAAGGCGATGGCGCCGCCGTACCGGTTGACGCGGGGGTCGTCGTCGGCGATGCCGAAGTGGTCGAGGAAGGCGAGCACCTGCACGGCGAACGCCTCGTTGATCTCGAACAGGCCGATGTCGGAGATGCCCAGGCCCGCCTTGGCCAGCGCCTTCTCGGTGGAGGGGAGCGGCCCGACGCCCATGACCTCGGGCTCGACGCCGGCGAAGGCGAAGGACACGAGCCGCATCTTCACCGGCAGCCCGGCCGCGCGCGCGACGTCCTCGGCGGCGATGAGGGAGGCGGTGGCGCCGTCGTTGAGCCCGGCGGCGTTGCCGGCGGTGACCCGGCCGTGGGCGCGGAAGGGGGTCTTCAGCGTCGCCAGGTTCGCCAGCGTGGTGCCGGGGCGCATCGGCTCGTCCCGGGTGGCGAGGCCCCAGCCGGTCTCGCCGGCTGACCCCGCGGCGGAGCCGCTGTCAGATGCAGTGGTGCGGCGGACGGAGACGGGCACCAGGTCGGCCTGGATGTGCCCGTCCGCGTACGCCTTGGCGGCCTTCTCCTGCGAGCGCACCGCGTACTCGTCGGCGCGGGCCTTCGTCAGATGGGGGAAGCGGTCGTGGAGGTTCTCCGCGGTCATGCCCATGAACAGGGCGGACTCGTCGACGAGCTTCTCCGAGACGAACCGCGGGTTGGGGTCCACGGCCTCGCCCATCGGGTGCCGGCCCATGTGCTCGACGCCGCCGGCGACGGCGATGTCGTACGCGCCGAAGGCGGTGGAGGCGGCGGTCGTGGTGACGGCGGTCATGGCCCCGGCGCACATCCGGTCGATGGAGTACCCGGGCACGGTGGCGGGCAGGCCGGCGAGGATGCCGGCGGTGCGGCCGATGGTCAGGCCCTGGTCGCCGATCTGGGTGGTGGCGGCGACGGCGACGTCGTCGACGGCGGCCGGGTCGAGGGCGGGGTTGCGGCGCAGCAGCTCGCGGATGCACTTGACGACGAGGTCGTCGGCGCGGGTCTCGTGGTAGATGCCCTTGGGGCCCGCTTTGCCGAACGGGGTCCGGACGCCGTCGACGAAGACGACGTCCCTTGCGGTACGAGGCACGGGCTCTCCTCCGGAGGGGGTGCGGGTTCTCGTGGTGCCGGCCCCGGCGGGGCGGGACGGCTGGGGGCCATGCTACTCGCCGGTAACAGAAGGTGCCCAGGGGCCCGCCCGAAGGCGTACGTCACAGTCCCCCGCCGGGCGGGACGGCCCCCGCGCCGGGCGGGCCGCGCCGGGTGCCGGGGGCGTGGCCCGGCCCCGGGTCACCCGCGCCGGCGCGGGCGCTCAGTCCTGGACCGCCGCCGTCAGGAGCGGGGTGACCTGCTCGATCTGCCAGGGGCGGGCGCCCAGGCGGAGCAGGGCCGCCGCCACCGCCTCGGCCGTCGCCTCCTTCGGCGGCTCCCAGCAGATCCGGCGCACCGTGTCCGGCGCGATCAGGTTCTCCTGCGGCAGGCCCAGCTCCTCCGCGCGCGCCGTCACCGCCGCCCGCGCCGCCGACAGCCGCGCCGCCGCGGCCGGGTCCTTGTCCGCCCACGCGCGCGGCGGCGGCGGGCCGTTCAGCGGCAGCCCCGGCTGCGGCAGCTCGGACTCCGGCAGCGCGCGGGCGCGCTCCACCGCGGCGAGCCACTGCTCCAGCTGCCGCCGGCCCATGCGGTGCCCGAAGCCGGGCAGCGCGGCCAGCGCCCGCGTGGACGTCGGCATCGCCAGCGCCGCCTCCACGATGGCGCTGTCCGCGAGGACCTTGCCCGGCGAGATGTCGCGCCGCTGCGCGATGCGGTCCCGGGCCGTCCACAGCTCCCGTACGGTGCCGAGCTGGCGCCGGCGCCGTACCTTGTGCATGCCCGACGTGCGCCGCCAGGGGTCGCGGCGCGGCGGAGGCGCCGGCGCCGTGGCGATCGCCGCGAACTCCTCCTCGGCCCAGCGCAGCTTCCCCTGCGCGGTCAGCTCCTCGGCGAGCGCGTCCCGCAGGTCCACCAGCAGCTCGACGTCGAGCGCGGCGTAGCGCAGCCACGGCTCGGGCAGCGGCCGGGTCGACCAGTCGACGGCGGAGTGGCCCTTCTCCAGCGCGTACCCGAGGACGTTCTCGACCATCGCGCCGAGTCCGACCCGGGGGAAGCCGGCGAGCCGGCCGGCCAGCTCCGTGTCGAACAGCGCGCCGGGGCGCATGCCTATCTCGCCGAGGCACGGCAGGTCCTGGGTGGCGGCGTGCAGAACCCATTCGGCATCGCCGATCGCCGCCGCGAGACCGGAGAGGTCCGGGCAGGCCACCGGGTCGACGAGCGCGGTGCCCGCGCCCTGGCGGCGCAGCTGCACGAGGTACGCCCGCTGCCCGTAGCGGTACCCGCTGGCGCGCTCCGCGTCGATGGCGACCGGGCCGCTGCCCGCGGCGAAGGCGCGGACGACCGCGTCGAGCGCCCCGGCGTCCGCCGTGACGGGCGGAATGCCCTCGCGGGGATCGAGAAGGGGGACCGGCGCCGATCCGGAAGTAGGTGCTCCGGGGGCGGGGACTCTGTCCTCTGCTGCGGTCTCTTGGGCGTCGGTCACGTGTCAAGGGTATCCGTGAGTCGTGCACGACAGCGCCCGTCGACCGAACGTGACGTCGACGGGCGCCGCGCGGCCGCCGGGAGCGGGCCCCGGCCGGCCCGGGTCAGTGGATGATGCCGGTGCGCAGCGCCACCGCCACCATTCCGGCGCGGTCGCCCGTGCCGAGCTTGCGCGCGATGCGGGCCAGGTGGCTCTTGACGGTCAGCGCGGACAGCCCCATCGAGACGCCGATGGCCTTGTTCGACTGGCCCTCCGCCACCAGCCGCAGCACCTCGACCTCGCGGCCGGACAGCTCGCGGTAGCCGCCGGGGTGTCCGGGCGGGCCGGAGTTGCCGCCGGCGCCGGGGGCGCCCGGCGGGCGGCGGTGGTGGTGGTGCAGCCGGCCGGCGGCGGCGCCGATGTGGGCGGCGTTCGGGCGGGTCGGCAGGCCCATGCTGGTGCGGGTTCCGGTGACGACGTAGCCGCGGATGCCGCCCGCGAGGGCGTTGCGTACGGCGCCGATGTCGTCGGCGGCGGAGAGCGCGAGGCCGTTCGGCCAGCCCGCGGAGCGCGCCTCGGTCAGCAGCGTGAGGCCGGAGCCGTCGGGCAGGTGGACGTCGGCGACGCAGATGTCGCGGGGGTTGGCGATCCGGGGACGGGCCTCCGCGATGGACGACGCCTCGATCACGTCGCGCACGCCCAGCGCCCACAGGTGGCGGGTGACGGTCGAGCGTACGCGGGGGTCGGCCACGACGACCATGGCCGTCGGCTTGTTGGGGCGGTAGGCGACCAGGCTTGTGGGTTGCTCCAGGAGAACAGACACCAGGTCCCTCCAGACGGTGGTACGGGGACGGGGCCGGCCCCGAAGAGAGCCGGGACGCTCCGTGTGGGGTACGGAAGGTCACTCACGTCTTCGGCAGGAGCCCGGAGAGGCTTTAGGCAATGATCACGAACGAGGGAGGAAAAAAACGGACAATTCGGATGGGCGATCGAGTGCCCTCAGCGCCGGTGCCGGTCGCGGCGCTGCGGCAGCGGTACGATCGGCGCGCTGTCCGGCTCCGGGGCCGCCGCGGGCGCGGCCGACGGCGGCAGGCCGGCGCACTGGCACAGCATCTCCACCCACGCCGCGAGGTGCCCGGCCGCGTCCGGCGCGGCGCCGTCCCGGTCGCCCCCGCGCGCGGGCAGCGGCGTCCAGGACGCCCGGATCTCCACCTTCGTCGTCGTGCCGCGCTCCGCGAGCCCGCCGAAGTGGTGCGAGGAGGCGCGCGTGACGGTGCCGCCGGGCTCGCCGTAGCCGAGGCCGCGGGTGTCCAGCGCGCCGGTCAGCCAGGACCAGCACACCTCCGGCAGCAGCGGGTCCGCGGCCATCTCCGGCTCCAGCTCCGCGCGCAGCAGGGTGACGAAGCGGAACGTACCGCGCCAGGCGTCCTGCCCGTCCGGGTCGTGCAGCAGCACCAGCCGGCCGTCGGCGGGCTCGACGTCCGCCGTGGCTCCCTCCTCGACCTCCGCCTCCAGCGCGTACGCGAACGGGGCGATGCCCCGCGGCGCGCGCGTCGCCGCCAGCGCCGCCTCGGGGCGGACCGCGGCCGACCTGAGCGCCTCGACGGCCCTCCGGAACGGGGGCGGGAGGGCTCCGCCCTCCTGGCCGTCCGGGCGTCCATCGGGTTCGTCGACGAGGTGTCCAGGAGCCGCAACCATGCCCGGAAGACTAGGGGGCGCGGCGTGCGGAAGCGTCGCGGGACACCCGGGTGGCCGGATCTCGACTCCCCCGCGCGTGCGAAGATGCAGGGGTGAGTGCCGACAGCGCCCCGCGCCCTCCCGCAACCTCCCCCGCACCGCCCGCCGGCGCCGCTGCCGCCGCGGGACCGGCGGCCGGCTCCGCGTTCCTGCGCGCCTGCCGGCGCGAGCCCGTGCCGCACACCCCCGTGTGGTTCATGCGCCAGGCGGGCCGCTCGCTGCCCGAGTACCGGCGGCTGCGCGAGGGCACCGGCATGCTGGAGGCGTGCCGGCGGCCGGACCTCGTCACCGAGATCACGCTCCAGCCCGTACGCCGGCACGGGGTGGACGCCGCCATCCTCTTCAGCGACATCGTCGTCCCCCTCAAGGCCATCGGCGTCGACCTCGACATCAAGCCGGGCGTCGGCCCCGTCGTCGCCCAGCCGGTCCGCAGCCGCGCGGACCTCGCGCGGCTGCGCCCGCTGGAGCCCGACGACGTGCCGTACGTGGCCGAGGCCGTGCGCGCGCTCACGGCCGAGCTGGGCGCGACGCCGCTGATCGGCTTCGCCGGGGCGCCGTTCACGCTCGCCAGCTACCTGGTCGAGGGCGGCCCGTCGCGCAACCACGAGCACACCAAAGCGATGATGTACGGCGACCCCGGCCTGTGGGCCGAGCTGGTCGGCCGGCTCGCCGGCATCACGGCGGCGTTCCTGCGGGTGCAGATCGAGGCCGGCGCCGCCGCCGTGCAGCTCTTCGACTCCTGGGCGGGCGCGCTGGCGCCCGCCGACTACCGGCGCGCGGTCCTGCCCGCCTCGGCGGAGGTCTTCGCCGCGGTCGCGGAGTACGGCGTGCCGCGCATCCACTTCGGCGTCGGCACCGGCGAGCTGCTGACCGCGATGGGCGAGGCGGGCGCCGACGTCGTCGGCGTCGACTGGCGGGTGCCGCTGGACGAGGCGGCGCGCCGCGTCGGCCCGGGCCGGGCGCTCCAGGGCAACCTCGACCCGGCGGCGCTGTTCGCGCCGCGCCCGGCGATGGAGGCGAAGGCCGCCGAGGTGCTGGCGGCGGCCGCCGGGCTGCCGGGGCACGTGTTCAACCTCGGCCACGGGGTGCTCCCCACGACCGACCCGGACGCGCTGACCCGGCTCGTGGAGTACGTACACGAGTCCTCGGCCCGCTGACGCCGGCGCGGCCGCGCCCCGGGGTGCCGCGAGCACAACACCCCGCTATCACGGCCGCGTTCCGAAAGATAGGTCTGGCGCCCTGTGCCCCGATCGCGTAGAACACCGCCATGTGGGTGTGCTTCGCGCTCGTCGCCTGGGCGGCCGCGCTGCTGACGTGCGGGCGCCTGGTCCTCGTCGGTTCCGTCGCCGCGGCACAGCCCGCGCCCGCGCCCGCGCAGGTCCGCGGGGCGCGTGAGCCGGCCCTGTACGAGGCCGCCTTCCTCGCCGGCGGTCCGCGGCGGGTCGTCGACGTCGCCCTGGTGGCGCTGGCGCGGGAGCGGCGGCTGCTCCTCGCGCACACCGGCTGGGCCACCGTCGTCGACCCCGGGGGGCGCGACCCCGTCGAGCGCGCCGTGATCGCCGCCGCCGGGGACGGCGGCCAGCGCACGATTCCGGCCATCCGGGCCGCCGCCCGCTCCGCCGACGCGCTGCGCGACCTGGACGACGGCCTCGCCGCGGCCGGGCTCGCGGTGCCCGCGCCGATCCGGTCCGCCGTGCGCGCCGCGGTGCGGCAGGTCCGGGTCGCGGGGCTGGTCGTGCTCGGCTCGGGCGCCGCCGCGCTGGCACTGCGGCCGCCGGAGCAGGAGCCGATCGCGGGCTGGTTCGTGCTCCCGCTGATCCTGGTCTGCGGCTGCCTGGCGATAGCGCGGGTGGAGATCGGCGAGTACACCCGCTGGGCCACGCCGGACGGCCGCGCGCTGCTGGCCACCGTCGACGCCGCGGACTCGCTGCTGACCGGGCTCGCCGTGCGCGGCCCCGACGCGCTGCCCGACCCGGAGATGCGCGCCGCGCTCGCGCGGTAGCCGCCGGCGCCCCTGCGCCGCGACACCCCGGGCGGGTTCCTTTACATCGGCAACTAAGCCAAGAATTATCACTTTTACCCCTGTTCTTTCCCCTCCCTCGCGCCGTGGCAGAAGGGTCCTTCGTGAGAGCAGCAGTGCTGTACGGAATCCTCGGTTCGCTCGCTCTCACCGGCCTCGCCGCGGCCCCCGCCGCCGACGCCGCGCGGACGGGGACCCCCGTCGGCCTCCCCGTGTCCCGGGCGGCCGACGGCCCGGAGGCCCGCGGCGTCGCCGTCGCCGCCGCCCGCGCCGCCGAGGCCGGCGTCGACTTCGGCGCGTGCCCGGCGGCGGAGGGGCTGCCCGCCCCCGTCGAGTGCGGCACCGTCGCCGTGCCGCTGGACTACGCCCGCCCGCACGGGCGGCAGCTCAAGCTCACCGTCAGCCACGTCGGCGCCACCGGCCCGCGCGCCGGGCGGCAGGGCAGGCTCGTCTTCAACCCCGGCGGCCCCGGCGCCTCCGGCATGTACTTCCCGCTGCTGAGCCGGTCCCCGGAGTGGCGGCGGCTGGCCGAGACGTACGACTTCGTCGGCTACGCCCCGCGCGGCGTCGACCGCTCCGGCGCGCTGTCCTGCCAGGCCCCCGGCGAGTTCACCCAGGCGCCGTCGCACACCGCGGAGCACCCCTCGGGGCGGGAGAAGCGGGCCCGTATCGCCCGGGCGCGCGCCTACGCCGACGGCTGCGCCGGCAACGCCGGGCTGCGGCACTACACCTCCCTGAACAACGCCCGCGACCTCGACGTGCTGCGCGCCGCGCTCGGCGAGCGCAGGCTCACCTACCTCGGCGCCTCCTACGGCACCTACTTCGGCAGCCTGTACGCCGCGCTCTTCCCCGGCCACGTGCGCCGCATGGTCTTCGACAGCCCGGTCGACCCCGACCCCCGGCAGATCTGGTACGGCAACAACCTGCGCCAGTCCGCCGCCTTCGAGGAGCGCTGGACCGACTGGCAGCGGTGGGTCGCCCGGCACGACGACGTCTACCGCCTCGGCGGCAGCCGGTGGGAGGTGGCGGCCGCGTACCAGCGCGCCCGCCGGATGATCGAGAAGGACCCGGCCGGCGGCCGGGTCGGCACCGCCCAGCTCCAGGCGGCGTTCCTGCGGGCGGCGTACGCCGACGACTACTGGGCGCCGGCGGCCACCGCGCTCGCCGACTACCTGGCGGGACGGCCCAAGGCGCTGGTGGAGTTCGCCGCCGACGACCCGGCGGACGACGCCGCGGAGGAGAACGGCAACGCCGTCTACACCGCCGTCGAGTGCAACGACGCGCCCTGGCCGACCGACTGGGAGACCTGGGACCGCGACAACAGCCGGCTCGCCCGCGTCGCGCCGTTCGAGACGTGGGAGAACGCCTGGATGAACCTGCCGTGCGCGTTCTGGTCCGCGCCGCGGCAGCGGCCCCTCGACGTGCGCACCGCCCCCGGCGAGCTGCCGCCGGTCCTCCTCCTCGCCGCCGAGCGCGACGCGGCCACGCCGTACCGGGGCGCGCGGGAGCTCGCGCGCCGGCTGGGCGGCTCGGCGAGCCTGGTGACGGAGAAGGACGCCGGCTCGCACGGGCTCGCCGGCGGCCCGAACGGCTGCGTCACCCAGCACGTCGAGACGTACCTGCTCACCGGCCGGACACCCGGCGACGTGCACTGCGCGCCGCACCCGGAGCCGGAGGCGGAGCGGTCCGCGGGCCGGTCCGCGGCGCCGGAACCTCAGGGCAGCGAGGCCACCAGCTCCGCGACGGGCTTGCGGCGGCCGGTGTAGAACGGCACCTCCTCGCGGACGTGCAGCCGCGCCTCGGAGCCGCGCAGGTGCCGCATCAGGTCCACGATGCGGTGCAGCTCGTCGGCCTCGAAGGCGAGGATCCACTCGTAGTCGCCGAGGGAGAACGCGGGCACCGTGTTCGCGCGCACGTCGGGGAAGCCGCGGGCCATCTTGCCGTGGTCGGCGAGCATGCGGCGGCGGTCCTCGTCGGGCAGCAGATACCAGTCGTAGGAGCGGACGAACGGGTACACGGAGACGTACGCGCGGGGGGCCTCGTCCGCGAGGAACGCCGGGACGTGCGACTTGTTGAACTCGGCGGGGCGGTGCAGCGCCATGTTCGACCAGACCGGCGCGAGGGCGCGGCCGAGGCGGGTGCGGCGGAAGAGGTTGTACGCCTCCTGCAACGCGTCCGATGTCTCCGCGTGCCACCAGATCATGACGTCGGCGTCGGCGCGCAGGCCCGACACGTCGTACGTGCCGCGCACGACGACGTCCTTCGCGGCGAGCTGCTCGAACAGCCCGGTCACCTCGTCCGCGTACCCGGCGCGGTCCTCGGGGAGGGAGTCGCGGAGCCGGAACACCGACCAGAGGGTGTAGCGGATGACCTCGTTGAGATCCCTGGCCTTCTTGCCCGCGTTCGCCGAGCGGGACGGCGCCGCCGGGGAGGCCGCCGGAGGGGTTGCGTCACTCATGCGGTCATTGTCCCAGGGCGCTCCAGCAGCGCGTCGGCGGCCCGGTGCGCGCCGGCGATGCAGGCGGGGACGCCCACGCCCTCGTACAGCGCGCCGCAGACCGCGAGCCCGGCGGGCAGCGTGCCGCGGATGCGCGCGACGCGGGCGTCGTGCCCGACCTCGTACTGCGGGAGGGCGCCCGGCCACCGGCTGACGCGGCTCGCGACGGGGCGGGCGGCGAGTCCGGTGGCGGCGCGCAGGTCGTCGAGGGAGGCGGCGACGAGGTCGGCGTCGTCGCGTTCGAGGGTCTTGTCGTCGTCGACGCGGCCGACGGAGGTGCGCAGCAGGAAGAGGTCGTCGTCGCCTGCCCAGCGCCACTTGGCGGAGGAGAACGTCGACGCCTTGATGGTGCGGCCGTCGACGGGCGGCACCAGGAAGCCGGTGCCCGCGGGCAGCTGCGCCTCCGCCTCCCGGCGGGGGAGGGCGAGGGTGACCAGCGCCATGGACGCGTACCGCACGGCGTCGAACTCGGCGGCGGCGCGCGGGGCGAGCCCCCGCAGCAGGCGTGCGGCGGCGGGCGCGGGCACGGCGAGCACCACGGCGTCGGCGAGGCGGGCCCGCCCCCCGGCGACGACGCGCCAGCGGGCGGCGGCGGGGCCGGGGACGTCCTCCGCGGGCTCCAGCGACGCGACTTCCGCGCCGAGCACGATCTCGCCGCCCGCCGCCCGCACCGCGTCGGCCACCGCCGCCGGCAGCCGCCCCACACCCCCCTCGATGCCCATGAACACCGGTCCGCCCGCCGCGCCCGCGGCCGGCGCCTGCACCGCCCGCGCCGCGCCCAGCAGCGTCCCCTCCGCGCGCAGCGCCGCGAACAGCGCCGGCACCGCGGCGCGCATCGACAGCCGGTACGCATCCCCCGCGTACACCCCGCCCAGCAGCGGCTCCACCAGCCGGTCCGTGACCTCCGCGCCCAGCCGCTCGGCGACGAACGCGCCCATCGCCACGTCCTCCCCGGGCTCCGCCGGAGGCAGCTCCGCCTCGCGGCCCACCCGCGCCAGCCCCTCCGGCGACAGCACCTCCGCCGCCGCCAGCCGCTCCAGATCGCCGGGCACGCCCATCACCTGACCGCCCGGCAGCGGGCGCAGCCGCCCGCGGGTCCACACCGCCGCGCCCCCGGCCGCCGCCGGTCGCAGCGCCTCGCCGAGGCCCACCGCGCGCGCCAGCGCCACCGCCTCGGGGCGGCGGGCGAGCAGCGCCTCCGCGCCGAGGTCGGCCGGCAGACCGGCCAGCTCGCCCGCGTGCAGCTTGCCGCCGAGCCGGGTGCCGGCCTCCAGCAGCGTGACCCGGGCGCCGCCGGCCAGCAGCCGGTGCGCGGCGGCGAGTCCGGCGATGCCGCCGCCGATGACGACGACGCGGGGGGCGGATCCGGAGGGTGCCGCGGGCTGTGCGCTGCTCATGGAGCCACTGTCTCAGACGCCGGCGACAAGCCCGTACGAGCCTGTGGACAACCCCCCCACCGCCCCGCGGACCCGCTCGGGCGCCGCGCGGCCGTCGCGTACCCCGATCGTGACCCTTCCGGAACCGGCCGCCGGAAACCCCCGCCCCCGCCGTTCCGTCGAAGCGGTACAACCGACACCCCGGGGGGTTTCGACGATGCATGCACGCAGTACGACCAGGCCCGCGCTCGCCGCGGCGCTGCTGGCCGCCGCCCTCGCCGTCGGCGGCTGCTCCGGCGGCGGCGACTCCGACGAGGGCGGCGGCATCCAGGCGCAGGCCGACGCGAGGGGGAAGGCGGGCCAGCGGGAGGAGGCACCGCGCGACGGCGCCGACGCCGGCGACGCGCCCGGCGGCGGCACCACCGCGGCCGACGGCGTCAGCCTCGCCCCGCAGGCGCTCGTCCGCACCGCCGAGATCACCCTGCGCACCAGGGACCTCGACGCCGCCGCCGGCTCCGCCCGCTCGCTGGCCGAGGGCGCCGGCGGGTACGTCGGCGACGAGACCACCAGCCGCGAGCCCGGCGCCCCCGCGCGCGCCCGGCTCACCCTGCGGGTGCCCGCCGAGGAGTACGACGCCGTCCTCGGCGACCTCGCCGAGCTGGGCCGGGTCGTGGACCGCGAGGTACGGGTGAAGGACGTCACCGAGCAGGTCGTGGACGTCGACAGCCGGATACGTTCCCAGCGCGCGAGCGTCGGCCGCGTCCGGGCGCTGATGGACGACGCCACGAAGCTCGGCGACGTCGTCACCCTGGAGGGCGAACTCAGCAGCCGCCAGGCGGACCTGGAGGCCCTCCTCGCCCAGCGGGCCTCGCTCAAGGAGCGCACCTCGCTCGGCACGATCACCCTGGACCTGCGCCGGCCCGCCGCGGGACCGAAGGACGACGAGGACGACGGCACCGGCGTCGTGGACGCGCTCGCCGGCGGCTGGGACGCGTTCGTCTCGGGGCTCCGCGGGGTGCTGATCGGCGTCTCCGCGTCGCTGCCCTTCGCCGCGCTCCTTGCCCTGCTCGTCCTGGCCTGGCGGTGGCTGCGCCCCCGGCTGCCGCGGCGGCACGTGATTCCGCCGCCCAGCCCGTTCCCCGGCCGGCCGGCGGAACAGCCGGCGGGGCACCCGGCCGGACACCCGGCACCCCAGGGAAGCGAACCGGAGTAACCAGACGTAGCGTGTCCCTCACGGCGACGAAAGGGAGCGTCATGGGGGCCAAGCAGCGGATGGTGGTCATCGGCGGCGACGCGGCGGGGATGTCCGCCGCGTCGCAGGCGCGCCGGATGCGGGCGCCGGACGAGCTGGAGATCACCGCGTTCGAGCGCGGCCGGTTCACGTCGTACTCCGCCTGCGGCATCCCCTACTGGGTCGGCGGCGAGGTCGCCGAGCGCGACCAGCTCATCGCCCGTACCCCGGAGGAGCACCGGCGGCGCGGCATCGACCTGCGGATGCGCACCGAGGTCACCGAGATCGACCTCGACCGGCAGTGCGTACGCACCCGGGGCCTCGACGACGAGGACGGCGCGCAGGAGCGCTGGCACGGCTTCGACCACCTGGTGATCGCCACCGGCGCCCGCCCGCTGCGCCCGCCGCTGCCCGGGATCGGCGCCCCCGGCGTGCACGGCGTGCAGAGCCTCGACGACGGCCAGGAGCTGCTGGACCGGCTGGCGAAGGAGGAGGTGCGGCACGCGGTCGTGGTCGGCGCCGGGTACATCGGGGCGGAGATGGCGGAGGCGTTCTGCCACCGCGGCATCCACATCACCGTGCTGGAGCGCGCCGAGCAGCCCATGAGCACCCTCGACCCGGACATGGGCGCGCTGGTGCACGAGGCGATGAACGGCAACGGCATCGAGACCGTCACCGGCGCCGAGGTCACCGAGATCCTCACCGGCTCGGACGGCGCGGTGCGCGGCGTGGCGACGGCGAAGGGGGAGTACCCGGCGGACGTCGTCGTGCTGGGCCTCGGCGTCCGCCCCGAGACCGGGCTCGCGCGGGACGCCGGGCTGCCGCTGGGCGAGTCCGGCGGGCTGCTGACCGACCTGGCGATGCGGGTGCGGGGGCAGGAGAACGTGTGGGCCGGCGGCGACTGCGTCGAGGTGCTCGACCTGGTGTCGGGCCGCGAGCGGTACATCCCGCTGGGCACGCACGCCAACAAGCACGGGCAGGTCATCGGCCGCAACGTCGGCGGCGGCTTCGCCACCTTCCCCGGCGTGGTGGGCACGGCCGTCAGCAAGGTGTGCGACCTGGAGATCGCCCGTACGGGTCTGCTGGAGGCGCAGGCGCGCGAGGTGGGGTTGCAGTACGTGGCGGTGACCATCCGGTCGACCAGCCGCGCGGGCTACTACCCGCACGCCGCGCCGATGCACGTGAAGATGCTCGCGGAGCGCCGCACGGGCCGGCTGCTCGGCGTGCAGATCGTCGGCCGCGAGGGCGCGGGCAAGCGCGTGGACGTCGCGGCGGTGGCGCTGACGGCGGGCCTGACGGTGGAGCAGATGACGGCCCTGGACCTGGGGTACGCGCCGCCGTTCTCGCCGGTGTGGGACCCGGTGCTGGTCGCGGCGCGCAAGGCGGCGGCAGCGGTCGCGGAGGACGCGCGGGAGAGCGACGGCGGCTGACCGGCGGGCGCCCGGACGGGAGGGCACGCACGCGCCCGTACGCGCGCGTGTCGTACGGCGTGCGCCTCACGCGCGCGTGCCGGTGACGCCCCCGGCGCCGCTCAGCCGCGGCGCAGCGCCGGGTGGTCGGCGACGACCGTGCACGAGCCCGCGGCGATCTCGGTGTACCCCGCGTCCCTGACCACCGGCAGCCCGCTCGCGGTCAGCTCCGCCCAGCGCTCCGGCCCCGGCGTGCGCACGGCGAGGGGGAAGCCGGCGGCGCGCCAGGCCGCGCGGTCCGCGGCGGACAGCTCCCACCAGGCGAGCTGGGCGCCGTGGCCCGCCTGGGCCATCGCCTTGCCCGCGGTCATGCCGAGGTCCGGCGCCAGCCACAGCACCGGGACCTCCGGCGGGGCCGGGGGCGGCGGGGCGGGGTCGTCGAGGTCGGTGCCGGAGACCTGTAGCCGGGCGAGGTCGCGGGGCCAGCCGTCGAGCGGTACGGGCGGGAAGACCCGCACCTCGGTGGGGCCCGCGCCCCCGGCCGGCGCAGCCGCGCCGCCCGCCGCGGGGCGCTCCGCCGACGTCACCGTGATCCCCGGCAGCGCCTCCGCCCGGCGCCACTCCGCACCCCGCGCCCGCCGCACCACCTTGCGGATCCGGGCGTCCTGCCAGTCCCGTACGGCCCGGGCCCACGGGCCCTCGCCCGTGGCGCGCTCGTCCGCCAGCAGGATCAGCACCGCGCGCGCCGCCGTCCGGAGGGCGTCGGTGCGGGTGGGCGGGCTGCCGCGTTCGACGCGTACGACGAGGGGGAGGACGAACTGCGGCAGCGCGTCGCGGCTCACCGCCTCGTGCCGGAAGGGGCTCGTTTCTGCGCTGGTCACGCGATCAAGTGTGCCAGGGGCGCCGCCTGCTTGGCGGAGGGAGGGATTCCGGCAGATCATGCGGTATGCGCAGTGATTTGTTCGCCAAGGAAAACATGGCCGAGCCCGCGACACAGGCCGGCATGACTCTGCAGAACAGCAAGTCGATCAAGTACGCCGTCAACGGGGAGTGCCTGGCCCGCCAGGGCGCGATGGTCGCCTACCGGGGCAACCTGGAGTTCGAGAAGAAGGGCCAGGGCGCCGGGCAGTTCCTCAAGCGCGCCGTCACCGGCGAGGGGCTGGCCCTGATGTCGGTGAAGGGCCAGGGCGAGTGCTGGTTCGCGCTCAGCGCGGCCAACTGCTTCATCCTCGACTTCGACCAGCCGAGCGACACCCTCACCATCAACGGGCGCAACGTGCTGTGCTTCGACTCGACGCTCTCCTACGACATCAAGGTGGTCAAGGGCGCCGGCATGGCGGGCGGCGGGCTGTTCAACAGCGTGTTCACCGGCCAGGGCCGGCTGGGCGTGGTCTGCGACGGCACCCCGATCGTCATCCCCGTCTCCCCGGGCTACCCGGTCTTCGTCGACACCGACGCCGTCGTCGGCTGGAGCACGCAGCTCCAGACGGGGCTGCACCGCTCGCAGAGCTTCGGGTCCATGATCCGCGGCGGCTCCGGCGAGGTGATGCAGCTGCGGCTGGACGGCGAGGGGTTCGTCGTGGTGCGGCCGAGCGAGACGGGCGCGGGGGCGCCCGCCGGGTGACCCGGGCCGGGCGCGGCCGGCGGGAGGGCGGCCGGTGGGGCGGTGGCCGGTGGGGCCGCGGCCGCGGCCCGCGCCTCAGCCCGTCGCCATCAGCTCCGAGACCCGGGCGAAGCCGTAGCCGCGGCGGCGCAGCTCCGGCACGATCCGGCGCACCGCCTCCTCCGTGACCGGCGCCGCGCTGCGGGTCACGTGCAGCACGACCACCGACCCGGGCCGCACCCGCGTCAGCACCTCCGCAGCCACCGCGCCCGGGTCGGTGGCGAAGGCGTCACCGCTGGAGACGTCCCACTGCACGGCGGTCACCCCGGTCGGGGCGAGAGCGCGCAGCGCCGCGTCGTCGTAACAGCCGCCGGGGAAGCGGAAGTACGGGACGGGCTCGGGCACGCCCGCGCGGCGCAGCTCGGCGAAGGTGCGCTCGACCTCGGCGCGCATGGTTCCGGGGGCGACCTCGGGCAGCCCGTAGCAGGGGGTGGCGAAGGCGTGGTGGCTGTAGGAGTGGTTGGCCACCTCGAACAGCGGGTCGCGGCCGATGGCGCGGGCCTGGCCGGGGTAGCGGGCGGCCCAGGTGCCGGTCATGAAGACGGTGGCGGGCACCTTCAGCTCCCGGAGCGCGGCGATGAGCCCGGGGTTGTCGAAGCGCTCGCCGGCGTCGGCCCGGTCGTGCTGGCCGGCCATCATGTCGGCGTCGAAGGTGAGCGCCACACGCTTGCCGCCCGCGGCCCCGCGGGCGCCGTGCCGCCACACCGGCGCGCGCCCGGCGCGGACCCGGGCCGGCCGCGGCGCCTTCGCCTCCCCGCGCGCCTCGCCGCCCGCTTTCCCGTACGCCGCCGGGCGGTCGCCGTGCTCCCGCGCGGCGGGCGGACCGGCCGGCGGGGCGGCGCCGGGCGACTCGGCGCACGCCGGGAGGACGAGGGCGAGCAGCGCGACGAGGGCCGCGCGGGCACGGAGCGGGCGCCGGAAGTCGATCATGGTGGGAGCGTAAGAGCGCTCCGGGAGGCGCGCGCGCCGGGGCGGGCGCCCGGGTGAACGGGCCCCGGCATGCCGCGGCGCCGCCCCGGGCGGCGGACCGGACCGGGTCCGGCCCGCCACCGGGCGGCGCCGTCCGCCCGCCGTGCGGGCCGGGCGCTACCGCCAGGGGCCGGTGATGGCGAACGTGGTGCCGGGCGCGTAGCAGTTCAGGTACATCGTCCGGCCGCTCGGCGAGAACGTGACGCCCGCGAACTCGCCGTAGGACGGCTCCTCCGCGCTGCCCGTGTTCTGCCGGTTGCGCGCCACCGCGAAGACCTCGCCGCGCCGCGAGACGCCGTAGACGTGCTGCTCGCCGCCGCCGTCCTCGCAGACGAACAGGCCTCCGGAGGGCGACAGCGCGATGTTGTCCGGGGACTCGCCGGGGGTGTCGACGCCGTGGTCCGGGCCGAAGCGGACGACGAGCTTCAGCTCGTTCGTCCTCGGGGTGTAGCGCCACACCTGGCCGTAGTGGTCGCCGCCGGAGCCCTCGTCGGTCTTGGCGAAGCTGGAGACGAAGTACACCGACTTCCCGCCCCAGTAGCAGCCCTCCAGCTTCTGCGCGTGCGTCATCGCGCGCCCGAAGTCCTGGTGCCGGATCGGGGTTTCGGCCGCCAGCGGGTCGGGCACCTCGATCCACTCGATGTCGTCGAACGTGGTGCCGATCTCCTCGACCACCGACAGGTCGGGCACGTCCGGCACCCGCATGGCCTGCAGCTCGCCGCCCGCCCGCAGGGAGCCGAGGCCGCGCTTGGGCCTCTCCGGCAGGAAGCGGTAGAAGAGCCCGAACGGGTGCTGGAAGGCGTCCTCGGTCTCGTACACGACGCCGTTGGACGGGTCGAAGGCGACGGCCTCGTGCTGGAAGCGGCCCATCGCGGTGAGCGGGACGGCGCCGCTGGCGTGCGGGTCGGCGGGGTCGACCTCGAAGATGAAGCCGTGGTCCTTGGTGTACCCGTTGGTGCCGGCCTTGTCCTCGGTCTCCTCGCAGGTCAGCCAGGTGTCCCAGAGGCTCGGGCCGCCGGCGCAGTTGACCGCGGTGCCGGCGATGCCGACGCGCTCGGTCTTCGGCTCGCCGTCCCTGCCGGTCTCCAGCACGGTGCAGCCGCCCATGCCCATGGGGTCGTACGTCAGCCCGTCGACGGCGGGGACGCGGTGGGTGGCGTTGGGGCGGTTCTCGTGGTTGCGGACGAGCCGCACGCCGGAATCGCGGCCGCGGGCGCGGAAGGCGGCCATGCCGTCGTGGTTGCTGGGTACGGCGCCCTCGCCGGAGAGCAGCTGGTCGCCCTCGCGGGAGAGCACGCGGTAGCGGAAGCCCTCGGGGAGGTCCAGGAGGCCGTCGGGGTCGGGGACCAGCGGGCCGTAGCCGGCGTCGCGCGGGGCGTGCGCGGCGGCGGTGCCGGCGTACAGCTCGGAGACGGTGCCGGTGAAGGCGATGCCGGCGCCGAGGGCACCGGTGCGGGCGAGGACCTGACGTCGTGTGGCAGACATGCGGAAAGACCAACTCCCTGCTGGCGGACAGGAAAACGGTGACCCGACCGTGTGTACCACCCGGTGAACCGAAAGTGAACCAGGTGGCGGGGTGTGTGGAGGGTCTAGTCCACCGGCGGCGGCGCGCCGCCGGTGGCGGCGTGCGCGTCGCGGGCCAGGGCGGTGAGCCGGGATATCGCGCGGTAGTACTTCTTGCGGTAGCCGCCGGCGAGCATCTCCGTACTGAAGAGCCGGTCGAACGGCACGCCGGAGGCGAGCACGGGTATCTCCCGGTCGTACAGCCGGTCCGCGAGCACCACCAGCCGCAGCGCGGTCGCCTCGTCGGCCACCGGCCGCACGCCGGTCAGGCAGACGGTCCGGACGCCGTCCGTCAGCGCGCCGTAGCGGCTGGGGTGCACGCGCGCGAGGTGGCCGAGGAGGTCGGGGAAGGCGTCGAGCGTGGCGCCGGGGACGGCGCGGGCGGCGCGGGCGACGGCCGCGTCGGCCAGCGGGGCGGGGGCGGCGGGCAGGCCGCGGTGGCGGTAGTCGTCGCCGTCGATGCGCAGCGGGCGGAAGCGGGCGGCCAGGCCCTGTATCTCGCGCAGGAAGTCGGCCGCGGCGAACCGGCCCTCGCCCAGCTTGCCGGGCAGGGTGTTGGAGGTGGCGGCCAGCGCGACGCCGGAGTCCACCAGCCTGCCGAGGAGGCTGGAGACCAGCACGGTGTCGCCGGGGTCGTCCAGCTCGAACTCGTCGATGCACAGCAGCCGGTGCCCGCCGAGGGTGCGTACCGTCTGCTGGAAGCCCAGCGCCCCCACCAGGTGCGTCAGCTCGACGAAGGTGCAGAAGCCCTTGCGCTCCCCGGCGGCCTCGGTGGCGTGCCAGAGCGAGGCCAGCAGATGGGTCTTGCCGACGCCGAAGCCGCCGTCCAGATACACCCCGCGCGGCCCGGCCGGCTCCTTCGGCGCCCGCCGCCACCAGCGCCGCCGGCCTCCCCCACCGGCTACGCCCTCACTGGCGGGGGGACCCCCACCTCGGCGGGTGGGGCCGCCGCCCAGCCCGGCGGCGAAGGCGGCGAGCGCCTCCACGGCCTCGGCCTGGCTCGGGCGGGCCGGGTCCGGGACGTACGTCGAGAAGCGCACCGCGTCGAAGCGCGGCGGCGGCACCAGCTCGGCGACCAGCCGCTCGGCGGGGACGTGCGGCTCGCGGCCGGTGAGCGCGCCGGGGGAGGCGTCCGGGGATCCGCCGGAGGACGGGCCGGGGGGTATGCCGGGGCCGGGCGTGTCGGCGGTGGGGGAGGCGGAAGGGGGCACGTCCCTCACTGTACGGTCGCCGCCTCGCCGAGCCGCACACCAGTGCGCCATGCCACACTGCGGCGTATGCGTCGCCTGCTCCCCGTGCCCGCCGACCCGTCCGCGCTCGCCGACCGCGAGTGGTCCCTGGACGAGCTGGCGGACGCCTACGCCTACCCCGCGCGGGACGGCGTGTGGCTACGGGCCAACATGGTCAGCTCCGCCGACGGCGCCGGAGCGTTCCACGGCCGCTCCCACCCGCTGTCGTCCGACGCGGACATGCGCGTCTTCGGCGTGCTGCGCGGGCTGGCGGACGTGGTGGTCGTGGGTGCAGAAACGGTACGCCTGGAGGGGTACCGGCCGGCCCGCGCCCGGGCCGCCTTCGCCGCCCGCCGGGCCGCGGCGGGCCAGCCCCCCGCGCCGCCCGTCGCGGTGCTCTCCGCCTCCCTCGACCTGGACTTCTCGCTCCCGCTGTTCGCCGCGCCGGCCGTGCCCACGCTGCTGCTGACGGGCGCCGGGGCGCCCGCGGAGCGGCTGGCCGCCGCGCGGGCGGCGGGGGTGGAGGTCGTGGTCGCGGGCGCGGGCCGGGACGCCGACCCGGCGGCGGTCCTCGCCGCGCTCGCGGAGCGCGGCCACCGGCGGCTGCTCACGGAGGGCGGCCCCGAGGTGCTGGGGGCCTTCGCCCGGGCGGGGGTGCTCGACGAGCTGTGCCTGACCCTGGCACCCCGGGTGGCGCTGGGCGACGCGCCACGGATCATGCACGGCGCCGCCCCGCCGGCGGAGCCGCTCGGCCTCAGCCTGGAGTCGGTCCTGGAGGAGGCCGGCTTTCTGTTCACGCGTTACCGTCGGTTCTGACAATCTGCGGAATATCACGTTCCGCTTAGCCGTGCTGGGGCAGACTAAGGCGGCAGGATCGTTTCTGACGTGGTCTTTGTGCCTGTGCGGAAGAAGGGCGTCCATCGTGTTCACCACCGTCCTGATGATCGAGAAGCCGCTCGCACCCGTGGATGTGGAGATGGTCACCACGCTCCACGGCCAGGAGCCCGTCAGCTTCGTCGTGCTCCTGCAACCCCGCGGCGACCAGGGGGTGCTGCTGCGGGCCCTCGACGACGTCGCGCTCGGGGAGCTGGAGGACGCGGTCCGCGAGTCGGACGAGCCGGAGGGGCACGAGGCGCTGCCCACCGCCAGGATGGCGCTGGAGCACTCCCTGAAGGCGCTGCGCGAGAAGGGCGCCCAGGCGGTCGGGGAGATCGTCGACCGGCACCCGCTGGACCTGCTGAAGTCCGTCGTGGAGCAGACCCGGGCCGACGAGGTGATCGTGCTCACCGCGCCGCACCTGGTGGAGGAGTTCTTCCACCGCGACTGGGCCTCCCGGGCCCGCCACAAGGTCGGCGTGCCGGTGCTGAAGCTCTTCGCCCACGACGGCTGACGCCCCCCGGGCCGGGCGCCGCGGTGTCCCGGCCCGGACTGTCGGCGCGGGGTGCGAGAATCGTGGCGTCCCGACCGAGCCCAAGGAGCGCACCACATGACCCCGGGGATCCCGCCCACGCTGGAGAGTCCGCACTTCGTCGGCATCGGCGGCGCCGGCATGTCGGGCATCGCGAAGATCCTCGCCCAGCGCGGCGCCGCCGTCGCCGGCAGCGACGCCCGCGAGTCCGGCGCCGTCGCCGCGCTCCGCGAGCTGGGCGCCGTCGTGCACCTCGGCCACGCCGCCGGGCACCTCGACCCGGCCGCGAGCGCCGTGGTCGTCTCCTCCGCCATCCGCGAGGACAACCCCGAGCTGGCCGCCGCCCGCGCGCGCGGCCTGCCCGTCGTCCACCGCTCCGACGCGCTCGCCGCCGTCATGGACGGGCTCCGCCCCGTCGCCGTGGCCGGCACCCACGGCAAGACGACGACCACCTCCATGCTCGCCGTCGCCCTGCGCACCCTCGGCCGCGACCCGTCGTACGCCATCGGCGGCGACATCGACGCCCCCGGCTCCAACGCGCACCACGGCGCCGGCGACCTCTTCGTCGCCGAGGCGGACGAGAGCGACCGCAGCTTCCACACGTACGCGCCCGAGGTCGCCATCGTCCTCAACGTCGAGCTGGACCACCACGCCAACTACGCCTCGCTGGAGGAGGTCTACGCCTCCTTCGAGACCTTCGCCGCCCGCATCGTCCCCGGCGGCACCCTCGTCGTCTCCGCGGACCACCCCGGCGCCCGCGAGCTGACCCGGCGGCTGGGCGGCGGCGTGCGCACGGTCACGTACGGCGAGTCGCCCGACGCGGACGCGCGTGTGCTCGCCGTCACCCCCCGCGGCCTGACCAGCGAGGTCACCGTCCGCCTCGACGGCGCGCAGCTCACCTTCGGCGTTTCCGTCCCCGGCCGCCACTACGCGCACAACGCCGTCGCCGCCCTCGCCGCCGGCGCTGCGGCCGGCGTGCCCGCCGCGGGGCTGGCGCCGGCGCTGGCGTCGTTCACCGGCGTCGGCCGGCGGCTCCAGACCAGGGGCACGGCCGCGGGCGTACGGGTCGTGGACACCTACGCGCACCACCCCACCGAGATGACCGCCGACCTCCAGGCCGTCCGGGACGCCGCCGACGACGGGCCGGACGGCGGCGCCGGCCGCATCCTCGTCGTCTTCCAGCCCCACCTGTACTCGCGCACCCGCGAGCTGGGCGCCGAGATGGGCCACGCCCTCGCGCTCGCCGACGCCTCCGTCGTCCTCGGCATCTACCCCGCCCGCGAGGACCCCCTCCCCGGCGTGACCAGCGACCTCATCATCGACGCGGCGCGCGCCCGGGGCGCCGACGTCACCGCGGCCCCGGACCCGGGCGCCGTCGCCGGGCTCGTCGCCGGAATGGCGAAGCCCGGCGATCTCGTTCTCACCATGGGGGCGGGGGACGTCACCGAGCTGGGGCCGGAGATCCTGTCCCGACTGGAGGGATGAGATGACGTACGACGTCGACAAGCCGGACGAGCAGTGGCGCGCCGAGCTGTCGCCCGAGGAGTACCGCGTGCTGCGGCAGGCGGGCACCGAGCCCGCCTTCACCGGCGAGTACACCGACACGAAGACCGAGGGCGTCTACGAGTGCCGCGCCTGCGGCGCGGAGCTGTTCCGCTCCACGGAGAAGTTCGAGAGCCACTGCGGCTGGCCGAGCTTCTACGACCCCGCGCGGAGCGAGGCCGTCGAGCTGATCGAGGACCGCTCGCTGGGCATGGTCCGCACCGAGGTGCGCTGCTCGCGCTGCGGCTCCCACCTGGGCCACGTCTTCCGCGGCGAGGGCTACCCGACCCCGACCGACGAGCGCTACTGCATCAACTCGGTCTCGTTGCGGCTGCTGCCCGGCGAGTGAGCGGCGCCGCCGGTGACCGCCGCCGGGGCGCGGCGCGCGGCGGCGGTCAGCCGTGCCCGGCGCCGGGGTCGCCGTAGCGGACGACCTCCGTGGGTATCACGACGCGCAGCGGCGCTGCGTCGTCGGGGCCGGTGTCCGGGCCGGCGTCCGGTTCGTTGAGGCGCCGCAGCAGCAACTCGGCGGCCCGGCGGCCGAGTTCCCGGGGGTCGTAGGCGACGATCAGCGGCACCCCGAGTACGTCGGCGAGTTCGAAGTCGTCGAAACCCGCCAGGCTGACGGCGCGGCCGAGCCGGCTCACGGCGCGGAAGGCGCCGAGGGTGTTGCGGCTGTTGGCGCAGAACAGCGCCGTCGGCGGGCGGGGGAGTCCGAAGAGGTCCCGGGCGGCCTCCTCGGCGGCCGGGATGGTGCGCTGCCGCAGCCGCACGTAGCGTTCGTCCACCGCGACCCCCGCCTCCTCCAGCGCGACGCAGAAGCCGCGGAAGCGCTCGGCGCTGGTCCAGACGGAGGGCGGCAGGCCGAGGAACCCGATCCGGGTGTGTCCGGCCGCCAGGAGGTCGGCCGTCGCCTCCCGGGCGCCGCCGAAGTCGTCGACCAGCACGCAGTCCAGGGGCACGCCGGACGGGGGGCGGGCGCCGAGGACGACGGGCACCGAACCCCGCTGCGGCGCGAGGTGCGCGTGGTCGTTGCCGGCCGGCACGACGATCATGCCGTCGACCCGGCGGGCGGTGAGCTCCTCGACGAGCCGGCGCTCGCGTTCGACGTCCTCGCCGGTGTTCGTCAGGACGACCTTCAGGCCGTGCGGGCTGACGCCCGACTCCACGCCGAGGGCGAACTGGGAGTAGAAGGGGTTCGCGAGGTTGGTGACGACCAGCCCGACGAGTCCGCTGGTCCGCCCCAGCCGCAGGTTGCGGGCGACCTCGTTGCGCCGGTAGCCGAGAGAGCCGACCGCGGCGAGCACCCGCTCGCGGGTCGCCTTGCTCACCCCGGGGTCGTCGTGCAGCACGCGGGACACCGTCATGGGGCTGACCGACGCCCGTTCGGCGACGTCCCGCATCGTCGGAGGGCGACGGGAAGGATGTTCCTCGGCCACCGTTTTCTCCCCGCTGCGTCCCGTCGAGACCCGCGCCGATGGTACTGCGTCCGTCGCGATGGCGGGCGGACGGCGCCGGACCGGCACCCACCGCGGGCCCCCGCCGTCATGATACCGATATCACCCCGAAGGGTGCCGCCTCGCGCTGGGTGATTCCCGCCCGGCGGAAAGGCCGGGCACCGCCGCGGCGCACCGGATTTCCTTCGCCCCAGTTCAGGAGCGTGCCACCGGATCGGAGCCGACGCACCCCCTTGACGCGGGCGGGCGGCGGACTTACGTTCCCACCGCACCGTCGAATGGTAACGATAACTCACCCGCATCCACGCCGTGCCGCGGCCCTCCTCGCAAGAGCGCGCGTTCAGTTCGTCAACCGTGATCGAACGACCGACAGGGGATTGCTCATGCCCGCAAGGAAATCCGCCGGTGGAATGTCCCGGCGCCGTCTCCTCCAGTCCACCGGCGGCATGCTGGGCGCCGGCGTGACGGGCGCCTACGGGGCTGGCGGCGCCTGGGCGGCGGCGCCGGGCGAGGGCGCCCCGGGGCAGGGCGGCCGGGACTACGTGAAGCTCGTGAACCCCTGGGTGGAGGCCGACCGGGGACGGTTCTTCTTCTTCCAGTCGGCGAGCAACCCGTTCGGCCTGGTGAAGCTGCGCCCCGACACCAGCACCCACGCGGCCTGGGGGACGGGCTACCTGCACAAGGAGAACCAGGTCAAGGGCTTCAGCCATCTGCACTGCTGGCAGATCGCCGGTGTCCAGATGATGCCCACGTCGGGCGAGGACGTGCCGAAGCTGGAGGGCGACACCGGCTGGGAGTCGCACGTGGACCACGGCGCCGGCGAGGTGGCGGAACCCGGCTACCACCGGCTGCATCTGGACCGGTACGGCATCACCGCCGAGCTGACCTGCACCGACCGGGTCGGCCTGCACCGCTACACGTACGACGCGGCCGGCCGGAGCGAGATCATCGTCAACCTCGGCGGAACGCTGGGCGAGGCCGTCATGAAGAACGCGCGGATCACCAGGCGGAGCAGCCGCCAGGTGGAGGGCTACGTCTTCCAGCGCGGCAGCTCGTACCCCGCGCACCACAACCGGCTGTTCTTCTGCATCCGGTTCGACAGGGCCTTCGACTCGATGCACGGGTGGGCGGACGGCGCCCTGGCGGCCGGCGGCGCCGCGGTCGACGAGGTCGACGGCGACAACGCGGGCTTCTACGTACGCTACGACCGCCTCGACGCCGGCGACGTCGTCCAGGTGAAGGTCGCGCTGTCCTTCACCGGCGCGGCCGGGGCCCGGAAGAACCTCGGGGCCGAGCTGCCCGGATGGGACTTCGACGAGGTGAGGACGGCCTCGCAGCGGCACTGGAACCGGTTGCTGGGCCGGATCGACGTCGAGGGAGGCACCGAGCGCCAGCAGGTGAAGTTCTACACCGACATGTTCCACGTGCTGTGCGGCCGCAGCGTGATCAGCGACGCCGACGGCACGTACCTCGACCACACCTGGCAGCACGGCAAGGTCAAGAAGATCCCCACGGACGGCCGCGGTGTGCCGCGGTTCGCGATGTACAACTACGACGCGCTGTGGCTGACGCAGTGGAACCTCAACACCGTCCTGGGGCTGGCCTATCCGGAGATCTACTCCAGCATCGTCCGATCGCAGCTGCGGATGTACGAGGACGGCGGGCTGCTGCCGCGGGGCCCGGTCGCCGGCGACTACTCCTGGGTGATGACCGGATCGCCGGTCACGTCGTTCATCAGCGGCGCCTGGAACAAGGGCATCCGGGACTTCGACATCGACCTCGCGTACGAGGCCATGCTCGACGCCCACTCGATCGGCGGCCTGTTCGAGGCCGGCTCGTTCGAGTACGGGCGCTGGGGCAGCTGCGGCGGGGCCCGGCACTACCTCGACCTCGGATACGTACCGGACGAGGTGTGCGGCGGGCCGCTGGAGGGCGGCGCGGGCCAGACGCTGGAGTACGCGTTCCAGGACTGGACGCTGGGGCAGCTGGCGCGGCGGCTGGGGAAGTCCGGCCTCAACGTCGCGCAGTTCGCCGAGGTGTCGGTGTCCGCGCAGCTGAACGACGCGAACCTGGCGGGGGTGCGGGCGGTGGACGGCCGGCCGGCCCGTTCCAGCGTCACCGAGCCGGTGAACGTGCGCTGGGAGTCGGGGGAGCGGAAGCCGTGGATAAAGCTGAGCTGGCCGGCGGAGAGGCGGGTCCGCAAGGTGGTCCTGAGCGACCTGGCCCGCGGCGGGTCGCAGGTGAACTCGGGCGTGCTGCGGTTCAGCGACGGGTCGTCCGTCGACGTGAACGGCGTGCCGGCCGACGGCCGGAGGAAGGTGGTGGCCTTCCGGCCCCGGCGGGTGAGCTGGGTGAGGTTCGAGGCGACCGGCGGCACCGGCGAGAACGTGGGGCTGGACGAGATCGAGGTGTGGGACGACACCGACGCGGCCGCGTACCTGATCGAAAGGTCGGGCAACTGGCGCAACCTCTTCGACCGCTCCACCGGGTTCATCCGGCCCCGCGGCATGAACGGCCACTGGAAGAAGCCCTTCGACCCGCTGTCGCACGACGACTTCGTCGAGGCGAACGCGTGGCAGGCCACCTGGTTCACCTCGCACGACGTCCTCGCCCTGGCCAACCGGCTGGGCGGCCGGAAAGCCTACGCCGACAAGCTCAACCACGCCTTCGAGCAGTCCGTGGACTCGAACTTCATCGCCGAGTACGGCCAGGGCTACGTCAGCTACGGCAACCAGCCCGGGCTCCAGGTGGCGCACCTCTTCAACTACGTGGGACATCCGTGGCTGACCCAGTACTGGGTGCGGCAGGTGAAGGAGAAGACCTACGGCTCGACCTCGACCACCGACGGCTACGGCCACTTCGACGAGGACCAGGGCCAGATGGGGTCGATGAGCGCCCTGATGGCGATGGGGCTGTTCGAGGTGACGGGGGCGAGCCTGCCCCGCCCGGTCTACGACATCACCTCACCGGTGTTCGACGCGGTCACCATCCGGCTGCATCCGGACTACTGCTCCGGCCGCCGGTTCCGGATCGTGACCCACGACAACTCCGCCGCACACATGTACATCCAGCGCGCGACCCTCGACGGGCGGCCGCAGGACAACGCCTGGTTCCCCCACGACCGGCTCGCGGCCGGCGGCACGCTGGAGCTGTGGATGGGCCCGGAACCCAACAAGGACTGGGGGGTCGCCGAGCTGCCGCCGTCGAGGTCGCCGGAGGCGCCCGCCGTGCTCCACGCCACGCGTGACACCGTACGCGTCGACTCCGGAGAGACCGGCACCGTCACCCTCGCCGCGCAGAACCTCACCGGCCGGCCCGTCCGCGCCGCCTGGCGCGCCAGTACCCCCGCCGGCATCGAGGTCGAGCCCGCCCGCGGCCGCCTCACCGCACCCGCCGGCGGCACCGCCCGGCAGGACCTCGCGCTGCGCGTCGCCGACGGCACCCCCGCCGGACTCCACCGCGTCGTGCTCACCGGGCACGCGGCCGACGGCACCGAGCTGCCGGACGCCGTCGTCTACGTCCACGTCGCGCCTGTGCTGTCCGTCGAGGCCGTCCCGGACCGGCTGATCCTGCTACAGGGCACCCCCGCGACCGTCCGGGTGCAGGTGAACAGCAACGACGTCGACCGGGACCACGCCGTCGAGGTGGGCCTGACAACGCCGGAGGGCTGGACCGCCGAGCCCGCGGCCCGGTCGCTCGACGTGCCCGCCGGCGGCACGGGCACGGCCCTGTTCCGCGTCACCCCGCCCGCGGACATCTCCGGCGAGCGGTCCCTGACGCTCACCGCGCGGTGGGAGGAGGGCGGCTCCAGCCACGACGTGACCGCGACCGTGAGCCGGAAGGTGGCCCTGCTCGGCAGCGCGGACCTGGCCACGGGCGAGTTCGCGCTGGCGCCCGCCGGCTACGCCGACTACCCCACGGCCTTCCCCGACGACGTCGACTTCACCGTCGGCGACGGCGACCCCGCTACCGGGTGGAGCTACATCCACCCCGGCCCCAGCGACGGCTGGGCCGGCGCCAGGCCGCACACCTTCACGCTCCGGTTCGACCTCGACCGGCCGCCCGCCACCGACCTGGCCCTCACCGCCTGGCTCGTCGACACCCACGAGACCGCCCCGCCGACCATGCGGGTCTCGCTCAACGACGGGCCGGACACCGCCCTCGCCCTCCCCCGGGGCGGCGGCCAGGGCTACCACTGGGGCGACGGAGACGACGGGGCCATCCGCCCCGCCACGCTCGACGTCACCCTCCCCGCCGGCCGGCTGCGCACCGGCCGCAACAACGTCACCCTCACCACCGCGGCCGGCTCCTGGATCGTCTACGACGCCGTCGCCGTCCGGGAACTCCCGTAGCGGCTCCGCCCGGCCGGCGCCGGCCGGGCGGAGCGACCGCGAGCCTCCCGGGCCCGCCCCCGATGTGTGCGGGCCCGGGAGGCGCGTGTGCGTCCGCGGGCGGCTGCTCAGTCCTCGACGCGCTCGAACGGGGCCGGGGTCTCGCCCGTCCAGCGCCAGAGGTACGCCTCGCCCTCCTGCTTCCTCACCCCGTCGTCGTCCACGGCCCGGCCCTCGGCGACGTAGTAGCGGCCGTCGCCCAGCGCGTCGAAGCCGTAGTTGCCGTGGAACTCCCAGCCGCGCACGCCCGTCGCGGGGTCGTTCAGGCCCGCGTCGCGCAGCGTCAGCAGCTCGCCCTTCTCCGGCTTCGCCTGGCCCCTGATCTCGCCGCGCACCGGCTTCTCGGAGCCGTCGACGGTGAAGAACGAGTAGTTCGGGAAGCCCTCCTTCTTGCCCTTGTAGACCGCCATGACCCAGTTGCGGGTGTACGGGTCGTACTGGAGGTTCTGCACGCCGTAGGTGGTGTTGCCGGTGTACGCGAAGAACTTGCCGCCGACGTGCTCCGGGCCGCTGCGGTGCGGGTCGGCCTGCGACAGCGGGCGCTCGTAGCGGTGCCACTTGCGCACGTCGTACTCCAGGATCACCTGGTGGTCGTTGTCCGCGCGCCCGGTGTTCGAGTACACGCCGTACGCGACCATGAGCTTCTGCCGCCCGCCGCGCTTGCCGAACTCCGGGCCGAAGGAGACGCCGTCGATGCCGCTGCACCCGTAGCGGTGGTCGGGGGTGTCGGCGGTGTCGCCGTCGAAGACGCCGTCGCCGTTCATGTCGGCGGTGAAGTCCTCGACGACCTCGTCGAGGTGGACGGCGGTCATCACGCCGTCGGTCTCGGCGTTCATGCCGACCCGGTCGATCTCGTCGACGTCGAAGACCGCGATGTAGAACGCCTCTTCGGCCTTGTACTCCAGGGAGCCGTAGACCCGGCCGTCGCGGTCGTTGAGGTCGATGTCGCCGAGGTGGCCGGTGAGGCCCTCGACGGTGCCGATCACGTTGCCGTCGAGGTCGGTCTTGACGAGCATCTGCGTGAAGGACCAGTAGACGTAGCCGCGTTCGGTGTCGACGGTCACGCCCTGGACGTGGCTCGTCGGCCACGCCCCGCCCTCGATGTGGGTGGGCAGCCCGGGCGGGACGGGCTTGGCGGCGGACGCGCGGGCGGCGGACGCGCCCGCGGCGGGGGCGTCCGCGGCCGCGAAGGCCGCCGGGGCGGCGGTGAGCAGGAGGGCGGGGACGGTTATGCCGGCGACGACGGCCGCTCTGGCCGTACGGTGCTTGCCGCGCATGGTGTTCCTTTCCACGGGTTCATCTCTGACGTGCTTCCGGATTCGCGCAGTGGATCAGGGGGCGGCCGGCCAGGTGGCGGCCGACCTCGGCGGCCACCATGTCGGCCGCGTTGTGGGCGGTCTGCCGGCTGGCGCCGGCCAGGTGGGGGGTCATCACGACGCCCGGGGTACGGGGCAGCCGCGAGTCGGCGGGCAGCGGTTCGGCGGGGAACACGTCGAACGCGGCGCCGAAGAGCCGGCCGTCGTCGAGCGCGTCGCAGACCGCGTCGTAGTCGACGAGGGAGCCGCGGGCGCAGTTGACGAGGACGCCGCCGGCGGGCATGAGGCCGATCAGCTCGCGGGAGACGAGCCCCTCGGTTTCGGGAGCGGCGCGGGCGTGCACCGTGACGAAGGCGGAACGGTTCATCAGCTCGTCGAGACCGACCAGTTCGTCCGGCGCGACGGCCGCCGCGTCCGCGAAGGGGTCGGCGACGAGCACGCGGGCGCCGAAGCCGCGGACGATACGGGCCACCCGGGAGCCGATGGCGCCGTAGCCGACGATGCCGACGGTGCTGCCCGCCAGCTCCGGGCCGACGCTCTCGTAGCGGTAGTAGTCGCCGCGCCAGGTGCCGGCGGCCAGGTCCGCGTGGACGGCGGGGACCCGGCGGGCGGCGGCCAGCATCAGGGCCACGGTGTGCTCGGCGGTGGCGGTGGCGTTGCGGCCGGGGGCGTACGTCACGGCGACGCCGTGCCGGGTGGCGGCGTCCAGGTTGGCGTTGACGGGGCCGCCGCGGCTGACGCAGAACAGCCTGAGGGCGGGGCTCGCGGCCAGGATCCGCTCGGTCAGCGGCGCCATCTGCGTGACGCAGACCTCGACGCCGTCGAGGGCCTCGATCAGCTCGTCCTCCGTCCCCGACGCCTCGCGGACCTCGGCCACCGGGCCGAACGGCTCGACCGGCCACGGCAGCGTCAGCTCGCGGAACGCGGCGCCGGGCGCGAGCGGGCGGAGGCGGTCGAGGAGCAGGTCGTTGCGGACGAAGTGGTCGCCGGCGGCGAGGATGGCGGTCACGCGGGGTCTCCGGGGGTCACGGAACGGTTCAGCGTCAGCAGGGAGGGGGTGCCGTCGCGGACGACCAGCTCGTTCAGGGCGCAGTTGGCCAGGTGCGGGAAGACGCGGCGGTAGTCGCGCAGCGGCAGCCCGAAAAGCCGGCAGAGGGTGAGCCGGATGGCGGTCGAGTGGGCGACGACGAGTATCCGGCCGTCGGGCGGCGGGCCGTCGCCCTCCGCACCGGCGCCGCGGCCGGTGCGCAGGTCGGTGAGGAAGGCGGCGTAGCGCTCGGCGACCGCGGCCGGGTCCTCCCCGCCGGGGAAGTGGTGGGCCACCGGGTCGCTCTCGAAGGACGCCACCGCGTCCGGCATGCGCTCGCGCATCTCGGCGCGGGTCAGCCCCTCGGCGACGCCGAAGTCCAGCTCGCGCAGCCGCTCGTCGAAGCGCAGCGGCAGCCCGGCCCGGGCCGCGCTGCCGGCCGCCGTCTGCCGGCAGCGGAGCATCGGGGAGGACCACACCGCGCTCAGCCGCGCCCGCTCGGCCCAGTCGGCGAGGGCGGCGGCCTGCGCGCGGCCGTGGTCGGTGAGGTCGATGTCGGTGGCGCCGGCGTAGCGGTTCTCGCCGTGCCAGAGGGTCTCCCCGTGCCGGACGAAGATGACGTTGAGGCTCAAGACGCGGTCCTCTCTCGTGCGTGGGCCGCGACGACCTCGGGCAGCCAGCCGCGCCGGGCCAGCAGGTCGACGAGCCGGATATAGCCCTCGTCGTGGGCGGATCGGTACGTGTCGCGGGGTTCGACGGTGCGGTCGGCCCGGACCATCGCCGCGGCGGTGCGGTCCAGGGCGCCGGCGGCGCCGCTCCGGTCGAGGGCGGCGGCGGCCAGCACGGCCATGCCGAGCGCCGGCTGCGCGTGCCGCGGCAGCGTCACGGGGCGGCGCAGGACGTCGGCGCGGAGCCGGGTCCACACCGGGTTGCGGGTCGCGCCGCCGGTGAGGACGACGGCCCCGGTGGCGGGGGCGCCGAGCAGGTCGGCGTAGTCGAAGCAGAGCCGTTCCACGTACGCGGCCCCCTGGAGCAGCGCCGCGAAGTCCTCGGCGTCGTCCGCCGCCGCGCGGCTGCGGAACGCGGTCGCGTCCGGGGCCACGAACGGAAACCGCTCCCCGGGCGAGACCAGCGGATACCGCAGCAGCCCGGTCGGCAGCAGCGCCGCCGCCCGGGCCGTCAGCCGGTCCAGGTCGGCGGCGGCGAACTCCCGCGCCACCAGCCCGGCCCCCACGCTGGACGCGCCGCCGGGCAGCCAGGTGCCTGCGGGCGACCGGTGCGCGTACATGACGCCCGCCGGGTCGCGGACCAGTTCGGCGGTGACGCCCTTGAGCACCAGCGTGGTGCCCATGACGGAGTTCCAGCTGCCCACCGAGGTGGCGCCGGAGCCCAGCTGGGCGGCGCAGCCGTCGGTCATCCCGGCGACGACGGCGGTGCCGGTCAGCAGGCCCGTCTCCGCGGCCGCGGCGGCCGACACCCGCCCGAGCACGGTGCCGGGCGGCACCAGCTCCGGCAGTACGGAGGCGGGGATTCCGAGGGCCGCGAAGACCTCCTGCGGCCAGGTCGCGGTCGCCGCGTCGGCGCCGGTCTTGAGCGCGTTGCTGGTGTCCGCGGGGACGTCGTGGCCGACGAGCCGGCGGTTGACCACGTCGCTCTGGTGCGCCAGCCGCCAGCCGTCCGCGGCGGCCCGCGGGTGCCGGCCGAGCAGCCAGCGGAGCTTGGGCAGCCCCCAGGAGCGCTGCATCCGCCGGTAGCCGGCCCGGGTCCACTGCGCCTCGCCGGCCTCGTTGACCTGCTCGGCCTCGGCGGCGGCCCGCCCGTCGTCGTACATGAGCGCGGGGGTGACGGGGCGCCCGCGCCGGTCGGTCAGGGTCACGGTGCCGGAGGTGGCGTCGACGGCGACGGCCCGGATCCGCCGCGGGTCCGCGCCCGCGGCGCGGGCCCGGCCGACGGCGGCGCAGACCGCGCGCCACCACTCGTCCGGGTCCTGCTCGTGGCGCTCGCCGCGCCGGTCGCTGGTGAGCGGGGCCGTCCCCGTGCCGAGCAGCCGCCCGGCGGAGTCGGCGGCCACCGCGCGGACGCCCTGGGTGCCCAGGTCGACGCCGAGCCAGGCGTCCGGGGCCGGGTCGGTCATGCGCCGGCCCCGGTTCCGCCGGAGGTGCGCTCCCGGCCCAGCGCCCACACCGGCCGGTGCAGCTCCCGCAGCCGCAGGAACTCGGCGAAGCGGCCGTCCGCGGCGCGGGCGGGGTCCGGTTCGTACGACGCGGCGATCCGCACCTGCCGGGCCGCCGCGGCCGGGAAGTCCGGCTCCCGGCCGGTGGCGACCGCGCCGGTCAGCCACGCGCCGCGGGCGCCGATCTCGGCGTCGGCCGGGATCGCCACCGGTACGCCGGTGACGTCGGCGATCAGCCGCATCCAGAACGGGCTGCGGGTGCCGCCGCCGCTGAGCGTCAGCAGGCCGGGCACGGCGGGGGCGGCGGCGAGGCAGTCGCGGATGGCCAGGGTGACCCCCTCCACCACCGCGCGGGCCACGTCCTCCCGGCTGCTGTCCAGCGAAAGGCCGGTCAGCGAGCCGCGCGCGGCCGGGTCGAAGAACGGGGCGCGCTCGCCGGCGGGGGAGAGGTACGGCAGGAAGCGCACCCCCGCGGTGTCCCCGGCGCCGCGCTCGGCCAGCTCCATCAGCTCGGCGGCCGAGGACAGCCCGAGCAGCCGCGCGCCCCAGTCGAGCATGTCGCCGCCGCTCATGGTGGGGAAGGCGCGCAGGTAGTGGCCGGGGACGCCGAGCGGGACGGTGATGCCCACGGGTTCGGCCCCGGCCCGGTCCGGCGAGCCGGTGGCGGCGGTGTCCGTGACGATCTCGGTGGAGAGCGTGGTGCCGAGGATGGTGCACGCGCGGCCCGCGCTGACCGCGCCGGAGCCGATCGCGGTGGCGCAGATGTCGTACGGCGCCAGCACCACGGGGACGCCGGGCGGCAGCCCGGTCCCCGCGACGGCGGCGGGGGCGAGGGCGGCGACGCGGTGGTCGTCGTCGCGCAGCTCCGGCAGCAGGTCGCGGGCCCACTCCACCCCGTACAGCTCGAACAGCTGGTCCGACCAGGTGCGCCGGGCGATGTCCAGGAACGGCGCCGCGGCCTCCGACTCGTCCACCGCGGGCTCTCCGGTGAGCTGGTGGAACAGCCAGCCGCCGCAGGTCAGCAGGTGCCGGGAGCGGGCGATACGGTCCGGGTCGTGCGCGCGCAGCCACGCCAGCACGGCGTTCGGCATGCCCGTGGACAGCCGCGAGCCGCAGATGCCGAACGCCTCGGCCACCGTCCCGTCCCGCTCCCAGCCGTCGACGATGCCGGCGGCGCGGCCGTCGTTCCACAGCACCGCGGGCCCGGTGGGCCGCCCCTGGCCGTCGATCAGCCAGGCGCCGTCGCCCTGCCCGGTCACCGCGACGAACCCCGGCGGCGCGGGCAGCGCCGCGGCCACCTCGCGTACGGCCGAGGCCACCGCCTCCCACACGGCGGTCATGTCCTGCTCGGCCCAGCCCGGCCGGGGCCGCGTCACCCGGGTCGGGCGCCGGGCTACCGTCAGCTCCGCGCCGTCCGGGCCGTAGCCGACGGCCTTGACGACGGTGGTGCCGGCGTCGATCGCGATCGCGGTCATGCCCTCGGCTCGCGTGTCTCCAGCCGCCATGTCTCCTCAGCCCCTTCCGTGTGCCTGGCGCGACCGGCGGGCCGCGGAGTCCAGGGCCACGGCGACGAGCAGCACCAGGCCCGTGATGATGAAGCGGTACGAGGAGTCGAGGTTGAGCAGCGTCAGACCGCTGGAGATCGACTGGATGACCAGCACGCCCAGCAGCGCGGCGAACGCCGTGCCGCGCCCGCCGAAGAGGCTGGTGCCGCCGATGACGGCGGCGGCGATGGCGTTGAGGTTGACGTCCGCGGTGCCGGTGGACTGGTTCGCCGCCGCCAGCCGGGCCGCGGCCAGCACGCCGCCGGTCGCGGCCAGCGCGGAGCACATGACGAACGCGGAGGTGTAGACGGCGCGGACGTTGAGGCCGGCCCGGCGGGCGGCTTCGGCGTTGCCGCCCACCGCGTACAGCGAGCGGCCGAACTTCGTCTTGTTGAGGACGTAGTGCACCATCAGCACCAGGCTGACGAAGAGCATGAACATCCAGGGGACGCCGCGGGTGCGGTTCAGGTAGTAGACCGTGAACAGCAGCGCCGCGGCCAGCAGCCCGGCCTGCAACCCGAGCCACTGCATCGACGCCGACGACAGCCCGGCGCGGCGCCGGCTGCGGGCCCGTACCCAGCCCACGGCGAGGAAGCCGCCGGCCGCCGCGACCGCGAAGACGTAGGCGAGGACCTCGGGGACGAACCACACCTGGGCGAACTTCACCAGCGGCGAGTCGTAGGGGAGGTTGATGGCGTTCTGGTCGCGCAGCAGCCACAGCTGGGTGCCCAGGAACGCGAGCAGCCCGCCGAGGGTGACGACGAAGCTCGGCACGCCGAAGCGGTTCAGCACCTGGCCGTAGAGCCAGCCGATCGCGCAGCCGCCGCCGATGGCGACGGCGATGGCCAGCGCCATCGGCTGCTCGTGCTTGACCATGACGACGGCGGTGGCCGCGGCCGAGACGCCGCTGACCGAGCCGACCGACAGGTCGATCTGGCCGACCAGCAGCACGCAGACGACGCCCAGCGCGATGACGCCGAGCGGCACCATCTCGAAGGCCAGGTTCACCAGGTTGGTGCTGGACAGGAACGTCTGGTTCAGGGACTGGAAGATCGTCCAGATGACCACGATGCCGGCGACGACGGGCAGCATGCCCAGGTCGCCGTCGCGGGTGCGGCGCGCGGCGGCGCGCAGGCTGTCGCCGATGCCCCGGGGCGTCACCAGCCGCTCGTCCTGGAGGTCGGCGCCCTTGCCCAGCGGAGTGTCGAGGGATGTCACGGCAGTTCCTTTTCCTTCCGCGGGGCGGTGCCGGTCCGCGGGGCTGTGCCGGTCCGCGCGGCCGCGGACGCCCTGCGGGCCGCGCGCTGGGCGACCACGTTGTCCACCGCGCCGGTGATCGCGGCGACGACCTGTTCCGAGGTGACGTTGCGGGCGTCGAACACGCCGTTGTTGCGGCCGAGGCGGAGCACCGCCACCCGGTCGGCGACGGCGCGCACGTCGTCCATGTTGTGGCTGATCATGACGACGCCGAGGCCGTTGCCCTTCAGCCGCTCGATGAGGTTCAGCACCTCGGCCGTCTGCGCCACGCCGAGCGCGGCGGTCGGCTCGTCGAGGAGGATCACCTCGGGCTTGCCGAGCAGCGCCCGGGTGATCGCCACCGTCTGCCGCTGGCCGCCGGAGAGCGCGGCCACCGGCACGTCGAGGGTGGGGATACGGGCCGACAGCTCCCGCAGCAGCTCCCAGGAGCGGGTCTCCATGGCGACGTCGTCCAGCATCCAGGGGCGCAGCTCCTGGCCGAGGAAGAGGTTCGCCTTGACGTCGAGGTTCTCGCAGAGCGCCAGGTCCTGGAAGACGGTGGCGATGCCGATGGCCTGCGCGTCGGCCGGGGAGCCGAGCGAGACCTCGCGGCCGTGGAAGGAGATGGCCCCCGCGTCGGGGGTGTACACGCCGGACAGGATCTTCACCAGCGTGGACTTCCCGGCGCCGTTGTCCCCGACCACGGCCACCACCTCGCCGGCGGCCACATCGAGGTCGATGCCGGAGAGCGCGGCGACGGCGCCGAACTGCTTGCTGACGCCGCGCAGGGACAGCACGGTGGGGGCGGCTGGGGCGGCGGGTGCCGCGGGGGCTGTCATCGTGACCCGTTGTCCTTTCGTTTCGCCGGGCTGGGGGTGGTCGGCGGGCCGTGCCGGTCAGCCGATGCCGAGCTTCTTGCAGTCGGCGGCGTAGGTCTTGGTGCAGACGTCCTCGACCTTCAGCACCCCTTCGGGTCCGAAGATGACTTCCTTGAGGTTCTCCTGCGTCACGACGGTCGGCTGGAAGAGCTGCGACGGCGTGTCGAAGAGCCGGGTGTCGGCCTTCGGCTTCTCGCCCTGCATCAGGTCGTACGTGACCTCCGCGGCGGCCTCCGCCACGGTGGCGATCGGCTTGGAGATGGTGTTGAACTGGTCGCCCGCGATGATCCGCTGAACGGCCGCAAGCTCGGCGTCGTTGCCGGTGACCGGCGGGACGTCGGCCTCGGCGGCCTTGAACGCGGCGATCGAGCCGCCGCCGGTGCCGTCGTTGGCGGCGACCACGCCGGCGATGCGGTCGGAGTACTGCGCGATCTGGCCGCTCACCCACTGCTGCGCCTTCTCCGGCGACCAGTCGGGGGTGTCGTACTCGGCGAGGAGCTCGTAGCCGCTGTCGTCGACGGCGTTGTGGATGCCCTTCTTGATCAGCCCGGCGGCGGCGTCCGTCGGCGAGCCGTTGACCTGGAGGATGCCGCCCTCGGCGGACTCCTTGTCGAGGTGGTCGACGAGCGACTGGCCGATGGACTCGCCGATCGCCTCGTTGTCGAACGAGACGTAGAAGTCGGCGGGTTTCGTGGGGATCGGCCGGTCGTACGCGATCACCTTGACGCCCTGGGACTGCGCGGTCTGCACGATGGTCGCCGCCGACTCGGAGTCCACCGGGTCCAGCACGATCACCTTGGCGCCCTGCGCCATGGCGGAGTTGGCCTGCTGCTGCTGGAGCGCGGCGTCGCTGTCGGCGTTCTGGTAGATGACCTTGCACTCCTCGCACAGCTCGGCCATCCGCTTCTTGAACAGCGGGGCGTCGTACTGCTCGTAGCGCGTGGAGGCCAGGTCGGGCATCAGGAACGCGACCTTGCCGGCCCCGGTGCCGCCGCCCTCGCCGCCGTCGCCCGAGCCGCCGGGCTCCTCGGCGCAGGCCGTCAGTGCGCCGGTCGCGAGGATGCCGGCGAGAGCAAAACTGGCCAGTCGTCTCATGTTCCACTCCTTGCTCGTGTCGTCCTTGCTCGTGGGCGCAGGGAAGGCGACCCACACGAAACTCGGATGTTTCATTCATGTCAACGGGCCTCAGAAAGTGAACAATCAGGGGCGTCGGCACCCCCCTTGGAGTGTTCGCTCGAACGGGGTTGGCTAACATCGACGCGAGAGGTGCCGGGGTGGTGGGCCAGGGCAGCGCAGGCAGCGGCGTTGGAGTTGGTTTCGCGCCCGGCCGTGAGCGGTGCGGAGCGTCCGGTTGCAGTAATGTTCACTTCACAGAAAGAGAACAGGAGATTTTTCATGGGGGCAGAGACGGCGGAAGCCGCGGAGGCGGGAGCCGGCGAGGCCGCGGAGGTGGCGGAGCCCCGGCGGCCGGCCGACATGAGCGGACGAAAGCCGCGGGAGCGTCGGGACCGCATCAAAGGCCGCGTCGTGGACGAAGGCTTCGTCCGCATCGAGCAGTTGGCCGACGAGCTCGGCGTGACCCCCATGACCATCCGCCGGGACCTCGACCACCTGCAGAGCAGAGGCTGGCTCCGCAAGGTCCGCGGCGGCGCCACCGCCCAGCCCTCGACCGCGTTCCACGGCGACGTACGCCACCGCACCCAGGCGATGTCCGCCGAGAAGAACGCCCTGGCGCGGGCGGCGCTGCCGCTGGTGAAGTCCGGTCAGTCGGTCATCGTCGACGACAGCACGACGGCCCTGGCGCTGACCCGCCTGCTCGCCCAGCGGGCGCCGCTGACGGTCATCACGAACTTCGTCCCGGTGACCCAGGTGCTCGCCGGCAGCCCGGGGATCGAGCTGATCTCGCTGGGGGGCACGTACTACCCCGCGTACGACGCCTACCTCGGCCTGCGCACGGTCGACGCGGTCACGAGCCTGTACGCCGACACCCTCTTCGCCTCCACGACGGCGATCACCCGGGGGCACTGCTACCACCAGTCCCAGGAGACGGTGACGGTCAAGCGGGCGCTGATGGAGGCGTGCGCGCGGAAGATCCTGCTGGTCGACCACACGAAGTTCCGGCGCCGGGGGCTGTATCAGCTGGCGCCGGTGACGGCGTTCGACCTGGTGATCGTGGACTCCGGGATTCCGCCGGCGGACCTGGACGCGTTGCAGGCGGACGGCGTGGAGGTGGTGGTGGCGCACCCGGAGTGAGGCCGGGGCGCGCGGCGCCGCGTCAGGGGGCTCTGTCTCAGGGGACTTCGTCCTCGTCGACGATGTGGACCGCCGCCTCCTCCGCCGAGGCCGCGGCGCCGTTGACGCCCGCGTCCGAGGCGACCAGGTCCTTCTCGCCGTCCTCGTGCGCGCCCTCGTCCGGGGCGACGAGGCGGCCGGCGCGGCGGTCGCCGACCTCGCCGTCGATCAGCTCGCCGTCGGTGTCGGTGGTGTCGCCGAGGCCGTCGCCGTCGGCGAGCACGGGCGGGTCGGGGATCTCCTCGGCGAGGCGCTCGTCCAGGGACTCGCCGCGGCGCTGCTCCGCGGCGGTGACGCCGGTGCGGTCGACGCCGCGGGGCCTCTCGGGCGGGGAGTAGCCCTCGTCGAGGGGGTCGACGGTGCCGTCGAGGGTGTCCTCGGGCGGCAGCAGTCCCTCGTCGTCCTGGGGTCCGTCGTCGGGCGGGCCGGAGGCGTAGGGCTGGTAGACCTCGTCGCCCGTGGCGCTGTCGTCCTCGCCGTCGCCGTCGCTGCCCGTCACTGGTGCCTCCCGTGGAGAAGTTCCCGGTGGGGTCATCCTCGGCGGGGCCGGGGGGCGCGGACACCCGGGGCGGCCCGTTCGGGTGGCGCCGGGGTGCCCGCGCGCCCGGGGGCGCGGCGGCCGCGTGCCCCTCGGCCCGACGATTGGCAGTGGCGAACGGGCATGTGCCCCCGGCGTGTGCCTACCCTTCGGGCCGGCCTCAGCGGTTGGCCGGGTTGATCCATTGCGGCTGCGACGGTTGCAGGAACCACGACGAGTGCCCCGGCTCCCGCCCCTGCCGCTCCGGCGCGGGCACGTGGTCGTACGCGATCTGCTCCGGCGGCGTTCCGTACCGCCGCAGCACCTCCCGCAGATCGGTGATGAAGTGCGCCGGGCCCGACAGGTACACCCGGTGCCTCGCCCAGTCCGTGCACGTCGCCAGCGCCGCCTCCAGGCGCCGCGCCGTCGCGCCCTGGCGCTCGCCGCGCTCCGGCGTGACCACCGTGACGTCCACCCACGGGTGGTGCTTCCGCAGCGCCTCGACGGCCTCCGGGTCGTAGAGGTGGGCGGTGCTGCGGGCCACCAGGAACAGCCGGGCCGTCGTCGGCTTCCAGCGCCGGACCATGTCCTCCAGCAGGGCGCGCACCGGGGCCCAGCCGGTGCCCGCGGCGATGAAGGTCACCGGCTGCCCGGCGCGCTCCGGGAGCACGGCGGTGCCGGCCGGGGCGCCCAGCCGGAGGGTGTCGTCCGGGCGGATCCCCTCCACTAACAGCGGGCTGAGCAGGCCGCCTTCGACCCGGCTGACGTGCAGGTCGACGGTGCGGTCGGCGCGCGGGGCGCAGCCGATCGAGTACGGGCGCCACACCCGCGGCACCTGCGGGGCCGAGACGCTCACGAACTGCCCCGCGGCGTACGGCAGCGGTCGGTCGGGGAGGAGGGTCAGCACGGTGACGCCGGGGGCGGCCTGGTGCCGGGAGACCACGCGGCAGTCCCACCAGCGGGGCGCCTGCTGTCTGTCGGCCTCCTCGCTGCCGCTGATCATCGCGTCCGACAGGATCTTGTACGCGCCGAGCCACGCCTGCTCGGTCTCCTCGTCCCAGGTGTTCGGCAGGCCGAAGCGGAGGGCGGCGATCAGGCTTTCGCCGACCGCCGCGTAGTGCTCGGGGCGGGCGTCGAACTTGCGGTGGTCGCGCCCCAGCGTCGTCAGGTAGCGGGGGAGGTCCGGGTCGTCGAGGCGCTGGACGACGAGGGTGAGGGCGGCGAAGAGGCGGTCGCGCTGCTCGGACATGTCCGCGGGGAAGAGGTCGCGGACACCCGGATTGCGGGCAAACAGATGCGAATAGAAGTACTTGGCAACATGATCCGCTCTGCGTTCAACTCGGGCAAAACTCGCCCGGATTCGCTCGTTTGCATCCACGCACACCGACGGTACTGACCCCGGGGTCCCTTGTTCAACACGGCATCGAACAAGTTTCCCAAGTCGCCACCGAATGTCTGTTCCGCCCCGGGACCAGCAAGTGGAACGCGCCTCTCACAGCCGGATCCCCAGCACCCGCCCCGGCCACTCCGCCCGCCCGGGCCGCACCACCGTGAACGTTCCCCACGGCGTGAACCCCAGCCGCTCGTACTGCGCCGCCAGCGCCCCGTCCCCGCCCCCGAAGCAGTCCACCCGCAGCAGCCCCACCCCCCGCCGCACCGCCTCCGCCCGCGCGTCCGCGACCAGCGCGGCGCCCACCCCGCCGCCGCGCAGCGCCCGGTCCGTCACCAGCAGCCGCACGTACAGCTCCGGCTCCCCGGCCGGCGGCACGAACTCCTGCGGCCGGTCCGCGAGCACGCACACCCCCGCCACGCGGCCCTCCGCCGTCTCCGCGACCCGCACCAGGAACGCGCGGGCGTACTCCTCCACCTGCGCCACCCGCTCCGGCAGCGCCGAGAACGGCTCCGTGCCCCACTGCTCGGTGCGCCCCTGTCCGGTCAGCCAGGCCACCGCCCCGTCGAGCAGGGCGAGAACGGCGGGGACGTCGGCGGGGCCTCCGGTACGTATCCTCATCCCGGGAATCTAACCGGGGACGTCCCCCGCCCGCCCCGCCGGCCCGAACACCGTCCGCAGCTCCGCCAGGTTGTCCCGGGTCACCTTCCACAGCACCTGCTGCCGGTCCCGCACGTCCGCCACCGCCGCCGCGTGGTCGTCCAGCACCGCCCCCGCCCGCTCGGCCAGCACCTCCGCCAGCCGCTCGTCGTCCACCCGCACGCCCCACTCCGGGCGGTCGATGTCCGCCAGGAAGTACGCCAGCTTCGGGTGCGAGACCAGGCTCAGCACCGGCGTCCCGCAGCCGAACGGGATCATGCCCGCGTGCCCGCGCATCCCGATCACCAGCCGCGCGCGGCGGTACGCGGTGCGTATCCCGTCGTTCGTCCGCTCGTACAGCGCCTCCACCGGCAGCGCGATCCCGTGCTCCCGCCGCAGGTCGTGCGCGAACTGCTCGTCCGCCGTCATGTGCGCGGCCACCCGCACGTCCGCCCGCTCGCGCAGTGCCCGCACCGCCCGCGCCATCGCGGCCAGGAACCGCGGATAGCCGTCGCCGAAGCGCATCGCCGCCCGGTCGTACGCGCAGTTGACCAGCACGGTGTCCGTGCGCTCCACGGCGTCGTCGTCCCAGCCCGGCTGGAGCAGCCGGGTCAGGGTGGTGGGGCACGGCTGGTACGCGACCCGGTCGCGCAGCCGCTCCGGCAGCAGCTCGCGCACCCGCGCCACCGAGCCGCGGTTGCGCAGCCCGAAGAACGCGGACCGCTCCACCAGCGCCGCGAGGCTCTCCCGGAAGCGGTCGCGGCGGTAGGTCTGGCCGGGGAAGACGTTGTAGCCGACGGCGAAGACCGCGAGCGGCACCTCGATACGGGCCAGCACCTCGTCCGGGACGTTCCACTGCCAGGCGCTGTTCCCGTTCGGCCAGGTGTCGGGCAGGAACAGGCCGCCGCCGCCGACGACGAGGCCGCGGCGCGCGTTGACCTCCGCCAGCGCCTCCTCGTCGAAGAGCCGGTGCACCGGGACCGGGTGCCAGCGGCGTGCGGAGGCGTCGGGGCCGAAGCAGAGCCGCACGGCCTCGGGGAGCACCTTGTCGCCGGCGTTCTCCTGGCCGGTGGCGTACGCGGCGGCGTGCGCGAACTGGGTGGAGACGACGGCCTCCGCGCCGGTGGGCGCCGCGAACTCCGGCAGCCCGTAGCCGCCGTGGAGCAGGGCCTTGCAGGTGCGGTTGGTCGGTTCGGCGTCCAGGCCCTCGCGCGCGTACGCCCGCGACCGCCGCTCGTCGCCGCGCAGCCAGGCCAGCCGGGCGAGCTGGCTGAACGCCTTCGCCGCCAGCTCGGGGCTGGCGGCGGCCAGCAGGAGGTGGGTCTCGGCCTCGTCGTAGCGGGAGACGGCCATGAGCGCCGCGCCCATCGCGTCGTGGAAGCGCGGCTGGTCGGCCTGCGGACGGGCGGCGGCCAGGGCCTCGACGGCCTCCTCGTACGCCCCGTTCGCGCGCAGCGCGAGAGCGGTGCGGCGGGCCAGGTCGGGGGTGGGGCGCAGCCGGAGGAGCGGCGGGGCGTAGTGCAGCAGCAGCTCGGGGTGCTGGCGGTGGGCGGGGAGGGCGCAGTACGCGCGCCAGAACTTCTCGTCGGTCAGGTCGTAGCGGGCGCGGGCCTCGTCGGAGGGGTCGCGCAGGACGGCGAGGTCGGCGGCGGCGAGCCAGCGGGGGCGCAGTTCTATGAGGTCGTCGTACGCGTCCTGGAGGGCGCCGTCGTCGTCGGTGGGGACCTCGACGATCCGGGGGTGGAGCCGGCGGGCGGCGGCGAGGACGTCGTCCGGGAGGCCGTCGTGGCACAGCAGGAAGTCCTCGCAGACGCCGGGGTTGGCGAGGGCGAGGCTGCGGAGCAGGGCGGGGAGTCCGGCGGCTCCGGCCGGGCCGGTCCCGTCGACCCGGCAGACGAAGGCGACGCGGGGGGCCCGGCGGGCGGGGGCGGCCGGCGCCGGTGCCGCTGCCGGGGGCGAGGCGCCGCGGGACCGGGGCGAGGGCACGGCGGTCGCGGGGGCGGCGTTGTCCGCGTTGTCCGCGGGGGCCGCGGGGGCCGCCGGGGCTTCGGGAGCGGCGGCGGGGGAGCGGGGCGTGGCAGGGGTCATCGCAGGGCGGTCCTCGTCTTCGTACGGTCCTTCGCCCGGGACGCGATCCAGCGGCGCTCCTCCGGCCGCAGCCGGCCGGCGCCGTGGACGTCGAGCCGCGGGCTGACGTCGAGGTGGTCCAGCAGCCGCAGCACCGTGAACGCCGCGCTGGTCTCCGGCCCCCAGCCGCCGTCGCCGAGCAGCGCCGGGTCCTGGAGCGGGCGGCGCAGCGACCCGTCGCCGAGCCCGTCCTGCGCGCCGGGCACCGCGCGGCGGGTCGCCTCCCGCCACGTCTCGCCGGGGTCGGCGAACACCAGCCGGACGCCGGCGGGCCGGTGCCACGACTCGGAGCCCAGCTCGGCGACGGCGTGCACGTCGGCGCGCTCGCCGCCGCGGAAGTCGTCGCAGCGGACGACGAGTTCGTAGTCGCCGGCCGCCGCGAACCGGCCCGGCCCGACGACGACGCAGGCCGCCTTCCCGGCCGCGTACGCCCGGAAGTCGGCGACGCCGACGGGCCGGGCGCCGGCGAGCAGCGGGTCGGCCATGCGGCCCTGGTCGAGGACGCGGCAGTACGTCCCGTACAGCGCGGCGAGTTCGCGCAGCCGCGGGTCGGCGGCCCCGTAGCGGCTCAGCTGCTCGCCCACGTAGGCGGTGAAGGCGTCGCGCACGGCACCGGGCATCGCCTCCGCGCCGACCGCCTCGGCGAACTCCCGCCCGGCGGTGGGCCGCGCCTCCGGGTCGGCGGCCGGCGCGGCCGGCGCCGTGTCCGCCGGGAACAGCTCCACCGCCGCCGCCAGGCACTCCCGCCTCTCGCGCGCCGCCGCCAGCAGCACCGGCGTCTCCGGGTGCGTGCTGCCCAGCGCCAGCTGCCGTTCGTACGCCTCCGTGGCCGCCGCCGCGCGCCCCAGCGCGTCCAGGGCGTGCGCGCGCAGCCGCCACGCGGCGCGGGACCCCGCGCGCAGCGCCAGCCCCGTGTCCGCCAGCTCCACGGCGAGCAGCAGCTCGCGCTCGCCGCCCGTCTCCACCGCGCGCTCGCCGGCCCGCAGCAGCGTGTCGAACAGCTCCGTGCCCACCGCCTCGCGGCGCGGCGGCGGGGCGGTGCCGAGCAGCTCGCCGAGCGCCGCCACCAGCGCCGTACGGGCGGGGCCCGGGCCCGCGCCGGGCGGCGGCGCCCCGGCGCCCGGCGAGCCCCCGGAGGCCCCGGAGTCCGGCGGGTCCGCCGAGTCCTCAACGGCCGTCAGCCCGGCCAGGTATCCGGTGCACAGGCGGGCGCACTCCGCCAGCGTGCGCGCCTGTTCCGCCCGGGCCCGGCGGGACGGTCTGGATCGCGGAGTCTTCATCGTGCTCCCGGTTCGTGCGGCAGGCTGCGACTGTTCCGCAGCCGCGGACGCCGGATCTGGCCGCGTGGCAGACGTGAGATGAACACTGCACGAAGCTCAGGCCGCGGGCGCAGGGGACGGCGGCAGGGTAGGCCCCGCGGGCCTGCGGGTAGGGTCGGACGGGTGCCCGGCCGGGGCGCCGCGTGGCCGGCAGGCGAACGGCCGGACGGATCGAAGAGTCGACGAAGGGAACCGCCGTGGAGCAGCTGCCGCCCGAATTCCTCACCCCCGGCTCGTCGTCGTTCACCGACTTCCTCGCCTCGTACGCCCCCGAACAGCTCCCCGCCCACCGCCGGCTGCCGGACACCGGCGCCGCGGCCGTCGACCTCCCGCACGGCACCACCATCGTCGCCGCCGCCTACGCCGACGGCGTCCTCCTCGCCGCCGACCGCCGCGTCACCCTGGGCAACGGCATGATCGCGCACCGGGACTTCGAGAAGCTCTTCGCGGCCGACGAGTTCTCCGCCGTGGGCATCGCCGGCTCCACCGGCATGGCCGAGGAGATGGTCCGCCTGCTGCGCCTGGAGCTGGAGCACTACGAGAAGATCGAGACCGTCCCGCTGTCCCTGGAGGGGAAGGCCAACCGGCTCGGCACCCTCATCCGCGACAACCTCGGCCCCGCGATGCAGGGCCTCGCCGTCGTGCCGCTCTTCGCCGGGTACGACCCGCGCAGCGGGGCCGCGCGGATCTACTCGTACGACATCACCGGCGGCCGCGCCGAGGAGAAGGGCTTCGCGGGCACCGGCTCGGGGTCGGTGTACGCGCGCGGGGCGCTGAAGAAGCTGTACCGCGAGGGGATGGGCGAGGAGGAAGCCGTGACGATGGCCGTGCAGGCGCTCTACGACGCCGCCGAGGACGACAGCGCCACCGGCGGCCCGGACGCCACGCGCCGCATCTACCCGCTCGTCTTCACCGTCACCCAGGATGGCTGCCGGCGGCTGCCGGAGGACCGGGCGGCGGAGCTGTCGCTGGCCGTGCTGGAGGGCCGCCGCGCCCGCCCGGACGGCCCGAACGCGCCGCTGCCGTAACCGCGGCCGCCGCAACGGCGCGCGCCCCGGCCGCCGCGGTCCGGTCCTCACCCCCGCGGCGGCCGCCGCGCGATGTCCGACACCGGCCCCAGGTGGCCGAGCTTGTCGGGGTTGACCACGGCCCGGATCGACTGCACCACCCCGTCGGCCACGTCGAGTTCGAACACGCTGGCCACCCGCCCCTCCACGTCGTACATCACCGCGCCCGGCCGGCCGTTGACCCAGGCCAGCCGGAGGGACGCGCCGATCTTCCGGACCCGGCGGAGCAGCCCGACGACGAGCCGCTGGACGGGTTCCCGCCCGGCCGGCGGGTGCTCGACCACCTGGGTCTTGCCGCCGCCGTCCGTGTGCAGCACGACGTCGGGCGAGAGCATCTCGAACAGATCGTCCATGTCGCCGCCCGCGGCGGCCTCGAAGAACCGGCGGGCCAGCTCCGCGCCCTCCGCCTGCCGCAGCGGCCGCGGCTCGTCGTCCTTCCGGCCCCCCTCGGCGAGGTGGGCCCGGGCGCGGGCGAAGATCTTCCGGCAGTTGACCTCGGACTTGCCGGTGATCTTCGCGATCTCCGGATAGCCGTAGCCGAAGACCTCGCGCAGCATGAACACCGCCCGCTCCACCGGCGAGAGGGACTCCAGCAGCACGAGGAACGCCATCGACAGCGAGTCGGACAGCTCGGCGTACTCGGCCGGCCCCGGCCGGTCCGCCGGCACCACCACCGGCTCGGGCAGCCAGTCGCCCACGTACCGCTCCCGCCGTACCCGGGCCGACGTCAGGTAGTTGATGCCGAGCCGGGTCACGGCCGTCGTCAGGTACGCCTTGGGGTCGGCGATCTCCGTACCCACCCGGAGCGCCCGGGTCAGGCCGAGGAACGCGTCCTGCACGATGTCCTCGGAGTCGCCCACGGACCCGGTCATGCCGTAGGCGATGGAGAACAGCAGCGGCCGGTAGCCGGCCGTCGCCGCGGCCGTCTCGTCCCCGTCAGCCGACGCAGGCACGGAACCCCTCCCGCCAGCTCGCGTACCGCGGCGCCCAGCCGAGCTCGGCGCGCGCCTTCTCGTTCGAGGCCCCGCGCGCCGTCGTCATCTGCCCCACGACGAACTCGCCGGCCAGCAGCCGCCCGAGCCAGGCGGGCATGCGCATCGGCGGCTTCGCGCCCGCGACCTCGGCGAGGTACGGCAGCCACTCCGCGACCGGCGCCGGCTCGTCGTCGACGACGTTGTAGGCGCCGGGCGCGCCCTTCTCCACCGCCGCGAGCGTCGCGGCCGCGGCGTCGCCGATCTCGATGAACGACCAGATCCCGGCCCCGCCGCCGATCATCGGCAGCTGCCGCTTCCGCACGGCGTCGACCATGGGGTCCGAGGCGCCCTTCCCGTAGAACGTGCCGTAGCGCAGCACGACGCCCTCCGGTGCCCTGCGCGGCACGTTCTCGTCCACGTGCCGGACCGCCGCCAGCGTACGCGCCGCGGACGCGACGGGCGACCGGGTGACGGTCGTGTCGTCCTCGGACTTCAGCGGGCCGCCGGAGTGGTCGTAGATGAAGTTGTGGCCCTGTGCGACGACGCGGCGGGTGCCGGCCTGCTCGGCGGCGTCCAGCAGGTTGTCGGTGCCGCGGGTGCGGAGCTCGTTCGTGGGGGCGAACACCTTGTCGAGGTTGCGGAGGCTCCCCATGTCGCCCAGGGCGGTCATCTGGTGGACGACGACGTCCGGCGCCGCGGCGGTCACCGCGGCGATCACCGCCTCGCGGTCCAGCCCGTCGAGCACCACCGGCTCCGCGCCCGCCTTGCGCAGCTGCTCGGCCTTGGCGGGCGACCGGGTGGTGGCGGTGACCTCGTGGCCCGACGTGATCAGTCCGGGGACCAGGTGCCGGCCCAGCGCGCCGGTGGCCCCGGTGACGAAGACTCGCATGATCATTCCTTTCCGTGGTGACAACCCCTGGAGACAGGGCAGCACCCGGATCTGTGACATCCGGCCCGGCGGGGCCGTACGGGCCGCGCGAATACCGGAGGCGGCGGGCGGCCCCGCGCGGGTACCGTGCGGACGGTGACCGACGACCCCGCCCTCTTCCCGCCCGGCCTGCCCGTCCTCACCGAGATGCGCGTGCACGCCTCCGGCCGCGCCTGGCTGGCGGAGCTGCCCGCGCTGCTGGAGAAGGTCCGTACCCGCTGGTCGCTGCGCTTCGGCGCGCCGTACCGGGGCGGCAGCTGCTCCTGGGTGGCGCCGGCCCTGCTGCCGGACGGCACGCACGCGGTGTGCAAGGTCACCTGGCCGCACCGCGAGGCGGCGGGGGAGGCCGAGGGCCTGCGTATCTGGGACGGCCACGGCGCGGTGCGCGTCCTCGACCACGACCCCGGCCGGCACGCGCTGCTGCTGGAGCGCTGCGAACCGGGCACCGAGCTGGGCGCGGCCGACGGGCTCGGCGCCGCGCACCGGCTGCGGCTCGGCGCCGCCGTGCTGCGCGACCTGTGGAGCGTCCCCGTACCGCCGGACTGCGGTCTGGAGCGGGTCGCCGACGTGTGCGCGGAGTGGGCGGACCAGGTCGAGGAGCGGATGGCGCGGCTGCGCCCCGGCTACGACCCCGGGCTGGTCGCGCACGGCGCCCGGCTGCTCCGCGAGCTCCCGGCCACCGCCGCCCGGCACGTCGTCGTGCACGGCGACTTCAACCCCGGCAACGTCCTCGCCGCCGCCCGCCGCCCGTGGCTGGCCATCGACGCCAAGCCGATGACCGGCGACCCGGGCTACGACCCGTTCCGCCTGCTGGAGCAGATCGACGACCCGTTCGCGGCCGCGGACCCGCGCCGCACGCTCGCGGCCCGCCTCGGGCTCCTCGCCGGCGAGCTGGGCGAGGACGCGGACCGGCTGGCGGCGTGGGCGGTCGCGCGGCTGGCGGAGGAGGCGCTGTGGCGCGCGGAGCACGGGCGGAGCGCGTACGGCACGAAGCTGCTGGCGAAGGCCCGGCTGCTGGGGGACGCGGCGGGGCTGTAGCCGGCGGGGCCCCGGGCCCGGGCGGAGGTGGTCCGCCCGGGCCCGGGGCCTTGGGTCAGTCGCCGGTCCGCGGCAGCAGGGAGACGATCTCGCTGCCGTTCCGGGCCACCAGCACGTTCCCGTAGAGCAGGACCTGCGGTGTGGCTGCGACGTCCGCCCTCGGCTCGCCGATGTCGACGTGGCCGCGCCAGACCTGCTCACCGCTGCGCAGATCGAGGCCGGACAGGTCCCCGGCCGGGCTGAAGAAGTACACGACCCCCTGCTTCGCCGACACCGCGGGAGACGCGATGCCCGTCAGCAGTTCGTCGCGGGGCATCTCGACGCCGACCGGGGCGGTCCACAGGGTCTTCCCCGTGGTCAGCGAGAAGACGGCGGCCTCGCCCTCCCAGGACACGGTGATCAGGTGGTCACCGACGATGTCCGAGTTCGCCACCTCCCCCTCGATCGGCGAGGGGTGGGAGGCGGTCTCCCCGGAGCCGCTGACGGTGGTCAGCACCATCCCCCGGCCGCCCGCGTCCGCCGTTCCGGCCAGGACCATGCGGTCCCGCGAGGTCCCGACGAGCTGCTGACCGCCGGGCAGGGTCAGGACCTTCGTGGCGTCGCCGGTGGCGGGGTCGAGGCGGATCACCTCGGCCTCGTCCGGCCTCTCGACGTCCTGCCGGCACAGGAGGTGCGGCACGCCGCTCAGCACCGCCCGCTGGCACGCCACGCCCTTGTCCCAGGTGTAGTTCCACTTCTCCTCGCCCGTCAGCGGGTCGAGGGCCGACATCGTGCGCAGCGACGGGGTGTTCGCCAGCACCGCGCCGTCCATGAGCATGGCGGCCTGGCCGGTGCGGTCGTCCTGCGGCATCTCGACCGCCCACAGCACGTCGCCGTTGTCCGCGTCCACCGCCATCAGGTCGGTGCCGCCCATGTAGTCCCCGTCCGGCTCCTTCTGCGCGGTGTGGTTGCGGTAGGCGTAGACCACGCCGTCGCGCACGGCGAACGGGTGGTCGATCCCGTCGCCCTCGCCGTTGACCGCGACCCTCCACAGCCGCTCGCCGGTGTTCGCGTCGAACTTCGCGACGTCGTAGGCGGACCCGCTGCAGTACAGCGCGGATCCGTCCACCAGGCAGCCCCGCTCGCTGGCGCCCGGGGCGCCGCTCTGCCACGGCTGCCAGCCGTCCGGCGGCGCCGCGGGCCGCACCGGCCGGTCCTGATCGGCCGCACCGCCGCCCCCGATGCCGAGCACCGCCGCCACGGAGATCGCGGCCACGGCCACCGCCGCCCCCGCGGCCTGCGAGAAGCGGCGCCGGCCACGCCGCCGTACCACCGTCTCGACCAGGTCCCCGGGCGCCTGCACGTGGTCCAGGGGAACCGCGCGCAGCGTCTCGCGGACCTTCTCCTCCACCCGCTCCTTCGTCATCCCCGGGCCTCCTTCGGCGTGTAGCTGAGCGGCTGCGTCTGCTTCCCGGCCTCTTCGGGCCCCAGCTCCGGCACGAGCGTCCGGAGCTTGCCGAGCGCCCGGTGCGCCGTGCTGCGCACGGTGCCGATCGGGCATCCCAGCAGCTCCGCGACCTCGGCCTCGGGCAGGTCCTCGAAGTAGCGGAGGACGACCACCGCCCGCTGCCGCTTGTTCAGCCGGCCCAGCGCCGCCCACAGCGCGACCCGCAGCTCGGCGTCCGCGCCGGCGTCGGCGGCCGTGCCGGACTCCGGCGGCACGGGCACCGTCGTCTCGGCGCGGTGCCTGCGCAGCCGCCAGCGGTTGACCTGCTGGCGGTACATGATCTGGCGGATGTACGCCTCGGGCTGCTCGATGCGCTCCCAGCGCCCGTAGGACTTCATCAGCGCGATCTGCAGCAGATCCTCCGCGGCGTGCCGGTCTCCGCCGGTGAGCAGCACCGCGAGCCGCAGCAGCGCGGTGGAGCGCATCGCTACGAAGTCCCGGAACTCGTCGTGACTCGACGCCTTCATCAACCCTCCCCGTCTTGGCACCCCTCACGACGAGACGGGCCGCCCGCGGCTATCCCCCGGCGGGCAAAAATGTTCGCCGCACCCGTCCGACGGCCTCGGCCGCGGGCACGGCAGGTGATCCGGAGGAGCGGCCCTAGGCCCCGAAGTCGCCCGACTTGACGCAGTCGACGAACGATTCCCAGGCGTCGGCGGTGAAGATCAGGGCGGGGCCGTGCGGGTCCTTGCTGTCGCGTACCGGGACCAGAGTGGCGTGGAACCCGTCCGCCACCTCAAGGCAGGCGGTCGCCGGGGAGTCGCTGTAGCTGGTCTTGCGCCACCGGGCATCACTCAGGTCAAACCGGTCGTTCCATGCGGTCATGCCCCTCAGTCTTTCGTCCGGGGCCGGAACGGGGCAAGGGATCGTTCCTCGTACAAACCGGCAGGGCCGCCGGTGGTCCGCCCACCCGCCCCGCGCGCAGTCAGGCGGGACAGGCGGGGCGGGTGGGCGGAGAGTGGACGGACGCACCCGGGTCGGGCGTGCCGGCGTACGAACCGGGTGCGTCCGTCCGGCTTCATCAGCCGCGGCGCCGCGGGCGCGGCGGGCGCGGCTCAGACACCGGCGATGGACTGGATCCAGGAGCGGTACCTGGTGACGTTCGTGTACGCGGTGGTGGTCTGCCGGTCGCTGGTGGACGCGACGCCGACCTGGGTGCCGTTCAGCATCATCGGACCGCCGGAGTCACCCCCGGCCGTGATGCCGTCGCCGCGCCGGGCGCAGATGGCGTTGCCGCCGTAGGCGTCGCTGCAACCGTGGGTGACGGTGACGTTGGCGACCTTGAGGTACCGGGACTGGCAGTTGATCTCCTGCCCGCAGCGGGAGGTGGCGCCCCAGCCGTAGACCTGTACGTTCTGGCCGACCCGCACCGAGCCGGGCTGGCCCAGGGTGGCGTAGGTGGTGGAGACGGACCGGTCGAGCCGGACCAGCGCCAGGTCGGAGGAGTGGGTGTAGGTCTGCACACCGTTGGCCACGGTGCCGCCGGTGGTCTGGTCGAGGCTGCCGATGCGGAAGGACAGCCCACCGCCGCTGACGCAGTGCCGGGCGGTGAGGATCCAGGTGGGCGCGATGATCGACGCGCTGCAGGTCTGGCGCCCGTTGGAGAACAGCCGCGCGGCCCAGGGGCCGCTCTGGGCGTAGCCGCCTCCGATGATCTTCGTGGACGGCGGGCCGTCGGGCGTACGGACCTCGGCCGCCGCGCGGACGTCGGTGGCGCCGCGGGCGGACGTGTGGTCCGCGGCGACCGCCGTGCCGCCCAGGGTGAGGGCGGCCAGCAGCGCGGCGACGAGTGTGGGGAGTGATCTGGTTATTCGCAAGGTTCCTCGTTTCCGATGGCACGCGGGCCGGGTGGGCCGGCCCGCGCGTGGAGGGCCAGGGAAGTACCAGGCGTCAGGATTCCGGAAACCGGGAGTTCGCGGTAATCACAACTTCCCATAACACGCGGCGATGGCCGGGCCGCCGGGCCCGCCGGCCCGCCGGCAGGGCCCGGACCGCGGCGGCGTACGCGGTGACGCGGGGCCGCCCGGTGACAACCGGCACATCCGGCACGGCAGTTGGGCCGCCCCTGGTCCGATCAGGATGCGCCCGGGGGGATCGTGGCAGTACGCTGCCGTGATCGTGGAGCTGGGCGCGGAAGGCGGTACGGGCGTGGGTGCGGGCGGTCTTGAGCTGCCCCCGGCAGGCGGTCCCGAGGACGGGGATCGCGGGGGTGGCGGCTCGACCGAGCCGCCACCGGGCGCGCCGCCGCCGCCCGGGACGGTGTCGCTGGCCCGGCCGATGGAGATCGGCGCGGAGATCGGCTGGGGCGAGGACGACTGGGACGAGGTACGCACCCGCGCGTCGCGCGCGGGCCGGGCGTACATCTGGCTGAACGTCGTCGAGCAGCGGCTGCGCTCCGTCGTCGCCTCGGTGCTGCGCCCCGTCTACGAGCCCGTGCACGGCGAGGAGTGGGTCGTCGCCGCGGCGGGGCCCGCGGGCCAGGAGTGGGTGCAGCGGGCGGTCGCGGTGCGGGAGGTCAGCCGGCGCAAGGGCTACCTCCTCGACCCCGCCGACGACAACGTCATCAGCTTCCTGACGCTGCCGCAGCTGCGCGAGCTGATGGTGCAGCACTGGCCGTGCTTCGAGCCGTACCTGGACGACCGGCGCGACCTGGAGCTGGCGCTCGACGAGCTGGAGGTCGCCCGCAACGTCGTCTCCCGCAACCGCGCCCTCTCCGGCACCGTACTGGCGCAGGCCGAGCGCGCCGCCGCCCGGCTGCTGCGCCTCCTGGGCGCCGACGACCGGCCGCCGTCCGCGGACCGGCTGCCCGTGGACGCGGTGGAGGACCTGGTCGGCGACCGGTACGCGGACGTGGTCGGCGTCCACCCGGACCGGGTGGGGTTGCAGCGGGCGCTGCCCGCGGAGGACCTCTTCGGCGGCGCCCGGCGGCTGGACGCGATCGGCATCGGGCTCAACCTGCTGGTGCAGAACTACTCCGGCCGCCGCCTCGGCCGGCTCGCGGAGGCCGGCTGCCGGATCCGGCTGCTGTTCCTCAACCCGGCGGCCAGCACGGTGCGCCGGCGCGAGCGCGAGCTGGGCATGAAGCGGGGCGAGCTGGCGCGGGCGGTGGAGACGAACATCATCCACATGCGCCGGGTGCGCTCCCGGGTGCGGCTGCCCGGCGGCGGTCCGGCGGCGGGGGCGTTCGAGATCCGGGTCTTCGACGAGACGCCGCGGTTCACGGCGTACCTCATCAACGGCGACCGGCCGGACGGCCTCGGGGTGGTGCAGACGTACCTGCGGCGGGCGCGCGGCGCGGAGGCGCCGGCGCTGGTGCTGCGGGCCGCGCGGCGGGAGCTGGTGCACGGGGAGGGCGGCGGCGAGCCGGGGCTCTTCGAGGTGTACCGGGAGGAGTTCGAGAGCTTCTGGACGGACGCGCGGCCGGTGTCCTGAGCCCCGCCGCCCGCCCGGTTCGTACGCCCCTTCCGGGCGCCTTTTCGCCTCCCCCGCGGCCCCCCGGTAACCGGAATCTGGTGGTCCGGTATGTCAGTGGCGGGTGGGAGTGTGGAGTCACTGGCCACGGAGCAGGGAGGGCGCCCATGGGGTGGTACGGGGAGCTGCTGGTCGGCTTCGACCTGGAAACGACCGGGACGGACCCGGGGGAGGCGCGGATCGTCTCCGCCGCCGTCGTGGAGGCCGTCCGCGGCGTGCCGGCGCGCAGGCGGGAGTGGCTGGCCGACCCCGGTGTCCCGGTGCCGCCGGAAACGACCGCGATCCACGGCATCACCGACGAGCGGGCGACGGCCCACGGCAGGCCGGCGGCGGAGGTCGCGGACGAGGTGGCGGAGGTGCTGGCGGCCCACTGGGCGCGCGGCGTCCCCGTCGTGGCGTACAACGCCGCGTTCGACCTGACGCTGCTGACCGCGGAGTTGCGCCGCCACGGGCTCGCGCCGATGCGCGAGCGGCTGGGCGGAAGGGAGGAGGGACCGGTGATCGATCCGTACGCGATGGACAGGACGGTGGACCCGTTCCGGGAGGGCAAGAGGACGCTGGAGGCGGTCTGCGCGGAGTACGGGGTGGTGCTCGGCCGCGCGCACGACGCCGCGGAGGACGCGCTCGCGGCCGTCCGGCTGGCGGTGGCGATAGCCGAGCGGTACGGGGACGTGGCGACGGCCGACGCCTGGGACCTGCACCGCGGCCAGGCGGGCTGGCACGCGGAACGGGCGGAGGGCCACCGAACGGCTGCGCGGCGTTCCGCCCTTCGGGGCGGGGACGGGGGGCATCCCGGCGGTGGCGCCCCGGAGGGGTTCAGGGCGTGGCTGCTCTCGCCCTGCCCGGCAACGGAGCTGGCGGACCTGCCGCCGGACGGGCGGGACGTGCAGCCCGTGGAGACCGCGCCGGACCTCCCCTCCCGGGGCGGCAGCGGCCGGTGAAGCGGGCACACGCGGCGGCACCGTGAAGCGGCGCCGCCGGTGGCTCCGGCCCCGCCCCCGCCGCCCCGGCGGCGGGGCGGGGCCGGAGCGCGCTTCGGCGCGGGTGCTCAGCGCAGCGTCTTGTGGAGCGTCAGCCACTGCGCCGGGGCGGCGAAGGCCACGACCGTGTCCTTCGCCAGCCCCGCCGCGCGGAAGGCCGTCGCCAGCCGCGCCGGCGGATGGCCCGCGCGGCGCAGCGAGGCGTAGAGCGTGCCGCCCGCCCCGCCGAAGCCCGCCTCGACCATGCGGCCGTACGCCGCCTCCTCACCCCGCGGCAGCAGCGGGCGCCGGCGGCGCTCGATCCGCAGCACCGCCGAGTCCACCCGCGGCACCGGCCGGAAGCACTCCCGGGGCACCCGCCCGCACAGCCGCCACTCGTGCCACGGCCACGTCCGCACGGTCAGCAGGCTCCAGCGGCCGAAGTCCCCGGTCCGCTTCCGGGCGTATTCGAGCTGGGTGATGAACGTCGCCGCGTCCAGCCGCGGCGCGCGCAGGCACCAGTCCACGATGGCGGAGGTGCGCGCGTACGGCACGTTGCCCACCACCGAGAAGGGCTCCCGCGGCGGCCGGGCGGCGAGGAAGTCCTGCGCCACGACCCGGACATGGGGGTGGGCGGCGAGACGGGCGCGCAGCTCGCCGATCAGCCGGCGGTCGATCTCGTAGGCGATCAGCTCCCGGCAGTACGGGGCCAGCGCCTCGGTCAGCGCCCCGGTGCCGGCGCCGACCTCGACGACGAGGCCGCCGTCCCGCTCCGGCGCCGCGACGCGCACCACGCGCTCGGCGACGGTCCGGCTGGCCAGGAAGTTCTGCGAGAGGGAGCGGGAGTACGCGCCCCGCCGGGAGCGGGCGCCGGCGCCGCGGAGGGCCTCACCCCGGCCCTGCTCCGGGGAGCCGCGGCGGCGGTTCGTGCGGGCGTCGCCGCCCGTGTGCGTGCGGGCGTCGCCGGCGCGACGGTTCGTATCGGAATCCGCGCGTGCGTGCGCGCGTCGGTGGGAGCGGGCCACAGCCTGCCGTCCTTCCGGGAAGAAGTGCGTTCCTGGACTGGCGGATGGCCCTGGCCGGGCAGCGCGACGCCGGCCCTCAGCGAGGGCGCGGAGACGTGACGGGAAAGCCCGGCGCGCGCGCTCAGGGCGCGCGGATCGCGGGGGCTGCGACGGGGTCGCTCAGCGGAAGTGCCGTCCCGGGCTGCCGGTCAGGGCGCCGGGGCCACGCGGGGACGGTGGGGCAGGAGCAAGAAGGCCGCGTTCCGCAGGCTCGCGTGGCCACCGGTGCACAGACGGGTGTACCCGCCGATGCCCGCGCACGCGCAGCAGCCTGCCACGACGTCTCCTTGTCTCGGATCATGCCTCGAATGCAGTTCCGCCGCCCACCTTAACCGGCCGCCCGCCCTCCGCGCACCCCCGCCCTCCGCGCACCCCGGCCCTCCCGCCCCCCGCCCCGCACGCTCGGTGCCGGGGCTGCTACGCTCCCGCTGGGCCGTACCCGGGAGCGAGATGACCACCGCTGCCTTTCCCACCCCCCTGCACCGCACGGTGCTGGAGGTGGTGCTGACCGAACTGCGCGCGGACCCCGACGTCCGCGGCATCCTGCTGGCCGGATCCCTCGCCCGCGGCACCGGCCGCCCCGACTCCGACCTCGACGTGCTCGTCGTCACCGCCCTCGAACCCGTGCGGCCCGCGCCGTGGCGGTCCCGGCGCCGCCCGCTGCCCGTCGACCTGATACCCCGCACCGCCGAGCAGTGGCGCTCGCGCTTCGCCCCGGACCGGGTCGGCGACGAGTCCTGGGGGTACGCCTTCCTCGACGGCGTCGCCCTGCACGACCCCGACGGCGCCGTCGCCCGCCTCATGGCCGACGCCGCGGCCATCCACGCCGGCTACCGCACCCCCGCACCCGTCAAGGCGCACTACGCCACGCTCTGGGCGCACGCCGTACCCAAGATGCGGGCCGTGCGCCGGCGCGGCGACCCCGTCGAGACGGGGTGGGCGGTGGCCGTCCTGACCAACGAGCTGATCCGCACCCTCTGGGCGGCCAACGACCTGCCCAACCCCTCCCTCGACCTCGGCGCCTGCCAGCGCCACCTGGACGACCTCACCGTCCCCGCGGGCGCCACCGAGCTGCTGCGCGCCGTGCTGCGGGCCGCCCCGCGGGACGCGCTGCGGCTGCAATTGGAGCTGGTGGAGGACGTCCTGCCGCTGCTCGCCGCGCCCGGGGCCGCGCGGCCGCCGGCGGGCGCGGAGGGCGGAGCATACCGGTAGCGGGCCCGCCGGAGCGGGACGTACGCGCTCCGGTTTCGCCGCGCCCGGGCGGCACGGCAAGCTCCCCTCCATGGCATACGCATCCCCCTGGCGCGTGCCCGCCTTCCGACGGCTGTACGCCGCCACCGCAGCCGACCAGACCGGCATCCAGATCGGCCATCTGGCCCTACCGCTGGTGGCGCTCGGCCTCGGCGCGAGCCCCGGTCAGATCGGCCTGCTGGCCGCGCTCGGCACCTCGGCGTACCTGCTGATCGGGCTGCCCTCCGGCGTGTGGGTGGACCGGCTCGGCTGTGTCCCGGTGCTGGTGGCCGCCGCCCTGGTGCGGGTCGTGCTGCTCACCGCCGTGCCGCTGGCCTGGTGGTTCGGCACGCTCACGCTCCCGTCCCTGTACGCGGCCGTGCTGCTGGTCGGCTGCGCGACCGTCTTCTTCGACGTCGCCTCGCACAGCTGCCTGCCCGCGGTGGTGGGGCGGGAGGCGCTGGTGCGGGCGAACGCCGGGATCGTGAGCCTGTACGCCGTCGCCAGCGTCGCCGGGCGCGGGGTGGGCGGGCTGCTGGTGGAGGTGCTGACGGCGCCGGTCGCGGTCGCGGCGCAGGGGGTGAGCCACCTGGCCGCGGCGGTGTCCCTCACCGGCATCCGGGGCGGCACCGACCGCCGGACGCGGCCCGCGCCGGCCGCGTCCCGCCGGCTGGCCGCCGAGATGCGCGACGGGCTGCGGCACGTGCTGCGCAGCCGCGAACTGCGCTCGCTCGCGCTCGGCGCCGCCTGCGCCAACCTCGGGGCGCAGACCGTCAACACCATGGTCCCGGTGCTCTTCGTGCGGCAACTCGGGCTGCCCGCCTGGCTGCTGGGCGTCTACTGGGTGTTCTGCGGCACCGCCACCTTCGTCGGCGCCCGGCTGGCCCGGCCGCTCGCCGCCCGCCGGGGGTGCGGGTGGACGCTCGCCACGGCGGGGCTGTGCGTGGCGCCGGCGGCGCTGCTCGTACCGCTGCTGAGCCGGCCGCCGCTGCTGTGCGCGGCGGGGGTGGCGGGGATGGCGCTGGTGTCGGTGAAGATCGGCGTCGACAACGTGCTGGGGCTGAGCCTGCGGCAGGGGCTGACGCCGGACGCGCTGCTGGGCCGGATGAACGCCACCTTCCGGTTCCTGCTGATGGGGTCGGTGGCGCTGGGGTCGGCGCTGTCCGGCGTGATCGGCGAGTTCGCGAGCGTGCGCGCGGCGCTGTGGACCGGGGCGGTGATCCTCGGGGTGGCCGCGCTGCCGCTGTTCTTCTCGCCGGTACGCGCCCGCCGCCACCTCCCCGGCGCCCCCGTCCCGGAGCCGGACCGGGTCGTCTGACGCGCCCGGTCCGTACGCCCCCGGCCCCTACGCCTCCTGCGGGACCAGCTCCTTGCCCCCGCCGCACCCCTCGCCGCCGACGACGCAGACGGCGTCCTTCCCCGCACCGCCGGCCTCGCTCCCGCCGCCGTCCTCCGCGAACTGCGTCCGGTACAGCTCCTCGTACCGCCCGCCGGCCGCCAGCAGCTCCGGGTGCGTGCCCCGCTCCACGATCCGGCCCTCCTCCACCACCAGGATCTCGTCGGCGGCCCGCACCGTGGACAGCCGGTGCGCGATGACCACCGCCGTGCGCCCGGCCAGCGCCTCGCCCAGCGCCTCCTGCACCGCCGCCTCCGAGGTGGAGTCCAGGTGCGCGGTGGCCTCGTCGAGCACCACCACGCGCGGCTCCGCCAGCAGCAGCCGGGCGATCGTCAGCCGTTGCCGCTCGCCGCCCGACAGCCGGTAGCCGCGCTCGCCGACGACGGTGTCCAGGCCCTCCGGCAGCTCCGCCATCAGCTCGTCGAGGCGTGCCTTGCGCAGCGCGTCCCACAGCTCCGCGTCGCTCGCGCCCGGCCGCGCCAGCAGCAGGTTCTCGCGCACCGACTCGTGGAAGAGGTGCCCGTCCTGGGTGACCATGCCGAGCGTCGCCCGCACCGAGGCGGCCGACAGGTCGCGGACGTCCACGCCGCCGAGGCGCACCGTGCCGCCCTCGGCGTCGTACAGCCGCGGGATCAGCTGCGCGATCGTCGACTTGCCCGCGCCCGAGGAGCCGACGAGGGCGACCATCCGCCCCGGCTCCGCGCGGAACGACACCCCGTGCAGCACCTGCGCGCCCTCCTTGGTGTCCAGGACGGCGACCTCCTCCAGCGAGGCCAGCGACACCTTGTCGGCGGCCGGGTAGCCGAAGTCGACGGCGTCGAACTCCACGGACACCGGGCCCGCCGGCACCTCCCGGGCGTCCGGCCGCTCGGCGACCAGCGGCTTCAGGTCCAGCACCTCGAAGACCCGCTCGAAGCTGACAAGCGCGCTCATCACCTCCACGCGCGCGCCCGCCAGCGAGGTCAGCGGCGCGTACAGCCGGGTGATCAGCAGGGCGAGCGCGACGACGGCGCCGGCGTCGAGGGTGCCGCGCAGGGCGAAGAAGCCGCCGAGGCCGTAGACGAGCGCGAGGGCGAGGGCGGAGACGAGGGTGAGGGCGGTGATGAACAGCGTCTGCACCATCGCCGTACGGATCCCGATGTCCCGTACCCGCGTGGCCCGCTCCTGGAACTCCGCCGACTCCCGCTCCGGCCGCCCGTACAGCTTGACGAGCGTGGCGCCGGCCGCCGAGAACCGCTCGGTCATCTGGGTGCTCATGGCGGCGTTGTGGCCGGCCGCCTCGCGCTGCAGCCGGGCGAGGCGGGCGCCCATGCGGCGGGCGGGCAGCACGAAGACGGGGAGCAGCACGAGCGCGAGGAGCGTGATCTGCCAGGAGAGCCGCAGCATGACGGCGAGCGTGAGCAGCAGCGTCACCAGGTTGCCGACGACGCCGGAGAGGGTGTTGCTGAACGCGCGCTGGGCGCCGAGCACGTCGTTGTTGAGCCGGCTGACCAGGGCGCCGGTGCGGGTGCGGGTGAAGAACGCGACGGGCATGCGCTGCACGTGGTCGTAGACGGCGGTGCGCAGTTGCAGGATGAGCCCCTCGCCGATACGGGCCGACAGCCAGCGCGCCAGCAGCCCGAACCCGGCCTCGGCGACGGCGATGCCGGCGATCAGAAAGGCCAGCGAGACGACCCGGCCCTCGTCCTCGTCGCCGACGATCGCGTCCACGACCTGCCCGGCGAGCAGCGGCGTGGCCACCGCCAGCGCCGCGGTGACCACGCTGAGCAGCAGGAACCATCTCAGCAGCCGCCGGTGCGGCTGGGCGAACCGCCAGATGCGCCCGAGCCCGGCCCGCGACAGCGGGCGCTTGTCGCGCTGCGCCGTCACCGTGCTGTGAAGCGACTGCCAGGCGGTGGCCTGCATGTCCATCCGGATCTCCCGTCTCGTGGAGCGCGGCCGGTGCGGCGGCCCGCAGCGCCAGGCTAGAACCTCAACCTTGGTTCAGCGCAATCGCGGCCTGTCGGACCCCGCCGGTAGAGTCGCGGTACGGCCCGGGGGAGGGGCCGCGAGCGAACTGGGGGGATGAGCATGCGAACCGGAGCGAAGGCCGTCTTATGCCTGGCGCTCGCCGGGATGGTCGCGCTGGCCGTGTTCGGCGTCACCAACATCTACCGGGCCCTCGACGGCGGGGGCGGTGACGAGGTGGAGACCGGCCCGCCCAGCGCGGCCGAGGTGCGCACGACCGCCCGCGGCTTCCTCGCCGCCTGGGCCGACCGCCGCCCGGCCGCCGCGGCCCGGCTCACGGACTACGCCGCCGAGGCGCGGCCGGTGCTCGGGGCGTACTTCACGGACGCGAAGGTGCAGAGGGTCGCGCTGGAGCCGGGGGCGGCGCGGGGCGCCACCGTGCCGTTCTCGGTGACGGCGCGGATCGAGGCCGGCGGGCACGCGAAGACGTGGACGTACGACTCGGCCCTCACCGTCGTACGCGGCCGGACCACCGGCCTGCCGCTGGTCGACTGGGACCCCTCCGTCGTGCACCCCGCGCTCGCCGGCGACCGGCGGCTGGTGACCCGGGAGGGCGAGACCCCGCAGGTGGTCGCCGTCGACGCGGACGGCAGGACGCTGAGCGAGGAGAAGTACCCCTCGCTGGGCCCGGTGTTCGCCCAGCTGCGCGAGCGGTACGCGGCCGGGCTGGGCGGCGAGCCCGGCATCGAGGTCATGGCCGAGCGGACCGACGGATCGCAGGAGGCCAGGTCGCTGCTGAGCGTCTCGAAGGGCAGGCCGGCGAAGCTGCCGACGACGCTGGACGCGGGGGTGCAGCGGGCGGCCGAGCAGGCGGTACGGGACCGCGGCCGGGCCTCCGTCGTGGCCGTCAGGCCCGCCACCGGCGAGATACTCGCGATCGCCAACGCGGAGCGGGGCGGCGAGTTCAACCCGGCGCTCCAGGGCGCGACGGCACCCGGCTCCACGTTCAAGATCATCACGGCGGCAGCACTGCTCGCCGGCGGCGTCACCCCCGGGACGCCGGTGGGCTGCCCCCGTACCTACGCGCACGACCAGGGCATGACCTTTCACAACGTGGAGGGCGGGGCGATCGAGGACGCCACGTTCGCGCAGGACTTCGCGCAGTCCTGCAACACGGCGTTCGTCTCGCTGAGCGACGAGCTGTCCGACGACGAGCTGGCCGTCACCGCCCGCCGCTGGTTCGGGCTCGGCGAGAACGACTGGCGGACGGGCGTCTCCACCTTCGACGGCGGCGTGCCCGTCGTCGGCGCGGGCGACGCGAAGTCCGCGGCGATCATCGGCCAGGGGGAGGTGCAGATGAACCCGCTGACCATGGCGTCCGTCGCCGCCACCGTCGCCACCGGCGAGTTCCGCCAGCCGGTGCTGCTGCCGCGCGCGTTCGACGACCGGGACCTCGCCGCCGCCGAGCCGCTGCCCGCGCCGGTCGCGGCGGACCTGCGGCGGCTGATGGAGCTCACCGCGACCGACGGCACGGCCGCGGGCCTCGGGCTCGGGCCCGGCGCGGGGGCCAAGACCGGGTCGGCGGAGGTCGACGGCCAGGAGCGGCCGGACAGCTGGTTCACGGCGTACCGCGGCGACGTGGCCGCGGCGGCGGTGGTGCCCGCGGGGGGCCACGGCGCGCAGGCGGCGGGGCCGGTGGTCAAGGCGGTGCTGGCGGCCGGCTGAGGCGGCGGCCCGGCCGGGGGTCAGCGGGCCGTCAGCAGGTAGCGGGTGTGGCCGAAGCCGAGCTGGTCGCCCGGGCGGACCGGGGCCTCGCCCGTCAGCCGGCGGCCGTTGATGAACGTGCCGTTGGTCGACCCGAGGTCCCGCAGCAGCCACACCCCGCTCGCGCAGCGCAGCTCCGCGTGCATCCGCGAGACCGTCTCCTCCATCAGCCGCAGCCCGTTGCGCGGATCCCGCCCTATGCGCAGCGGGAACGAGCCCGGCGCCGGCAGCATCAGCGGCGGCAGCCGCTCCGCCTGCCACGCCTGCTTCACCCGCACCCCGAGCGACGACGCCCGCGCGACCGTGCCGAGGATCGCGCGGGTCAACCGCCCCTCGCGCGGCGGCAGATCGGCGGTCAGCGCCGCCAGCTGCTCGTGCGAGTGGGCGGCGAAGGCCAGCTCCATCCGGGCCAGGAACGTGTCCTGCGACAGCCGGCCCTCCGCCGCGCCCTCGCGGAGCAACTCGATGGCCCTGTCGCGTTCTTCGTCGGAGACGCGCGGGGTCCCCGCCGGGTACACGGGGTACGCGGAGTACGTGGGGTGGTCGGAGCCGGACACCCTCGAATTGTCGGGCGGTGCGACAGCGGGTGTCCAGTGCGCTTCCGTTCCCGTACGGACCCGTGACAAATGATCGACACGCCGCCGCACCGGCTAGGGTCGCCCCATGGGCACCTCCGGCCGCACCTCCGCTCGCACCCCCCGCCGCGCCGCCCGGCTCGCGCTCCTCGACCCCGCCGGCGCGGTCTTCATGTTCCGCTACGACGACGTGGAGGCCGGCATCCACTGGGCCACGCCCGGCGGCGGCCTGGACCCCGGCGAGAGCCCCCGCGCGGCCGCGGTGCGCGAGCTGCGCGAGGAGACCGGCTGGACGGACGTCGAGGCCGGCGAGCTGCTGTGCACCTGGGAGCACGACTTCACCCGGCTCGGCGTCCCGGTGCGCCAGCACGAGCACATCTACCTGGCCGCCGGGCCGCGCCGCGAGCCCACCGCCGAGGCGGTCGCCCGGCATCCGGAGGACCGGATCCTCGGCTGGCGCTGGTGGCCCCCGGCGGAGGCGGCCGACCCGGACGAGCCGCTGTGGCCCCCGCCGCTGGCCCGCCTTCTCGCCGCCCCGCGCGGCGGGCCCGTGGACCTCGGCTACCTGCCGGTCGCCCCCGCGCACCGCGCGTAGCGCCGGACCCGCCCTACCGGGCGTCCACGGCCAGCCGGATCCCCAGCGCCACCAGCACCGTGCCCGACACCTGCTCCAGCCGCCTGCGCACCCCGGCCCGGGACAGCAGCCCCTTCAGCCGCCCCACGAACCACACGTACACGGCGTACCACCCGACCTCGTAGACCGCCCAGAGCGCGGCGAACGCCACCGTCGTCATCGGCTGCGGCGCCCCCGCCGGAACGAACTGGGGCAGAAACGACATCGCGAAGATCCCGACCTTCGGGTTCGCCAGGTTCAGCAGCAGCCCCGCCCGGTACGCGCGCCCCGGCGTGGCCTGGGCCGCCTCCTGCGCCGCGAACTCCGCCGCCGTCCCCCGCCGCGCCGCCCGCAGCGCCTGCGCCCCGAACCACACGAGCACCGCCGCGCCGGTCCAGCGCATCACGTCGTACGCGAGCTGCGAGGCCGCCAGCAGCGCCGTGAGCCCGAACGCGGCGACCGCGCCCCACAGGAAGACGCCCGTCTCGTTGCCGAGGACGGTCATCATCCCGGCGCGGCGGCCGCGCATCGAGTTGCGGATGATCAGCACCGTGCTGGGGCCGGGCGTCGCGGCGATCAGCGTGCACGCCCCGAGGAAGGCGAGGAGGGTCGTGAGCATGCGCGCCATCGTGGTCCCGGCGTCGGCGCGGGCGCCATCGAATTAACCGAGACCATTCCGGCATGGACAGCGCGCCGCGCCACCCACCAGGCTGGGGCGCGTGGACTCCCCGGTAACGACCGTGATGATGCCCATCGTCCTCGCCGTCATCATGTACGGCCTCGGCCTCGGCCTCACCCTGGCCGACTTCCGGCGGGTGCGGCACCACCCGCGCGCCGTCGCCGCGGCGCTGGTCTGCCAGGTGCTGCTGCTGCCCGCCGCCTGCTTCGGGCTGGTGCTGGCCTTCGACCTGGCGCCCGCGTACGCGGTGGGGATGATGCTGCTGGCCGCCTCGCCCGGCGGCGCCATCGCCAACTACTACAGCCGGCTCTTCGGCGGCGACGTCGCCCTCAACATCACGCTCACCGCCGTCAACTCCGGGCTGTCGCTGTTCTCCCTGCCGCTGATCGTCAACTTCTCCCTGGAGTACTTCGACGTCGGCCGCGACTCCCTCGGCCTGAACTACGACAAGATCCTCCAGGTCTTCGCGATCGTGCTGATCCCGGTCGGCCTCGGCATGCTGACCCGGGCCCGCGCCCCGCGCGTCCGGGAGCGCATCGACCGGCCGGTCCGGGTGGCGTCGCTGTTCGGCCTCTTCCTGGTGATCGTCGGCGTGGCCGTCGCCGAGCGGGACCGGATCACCGACTCGTTCGTCGACCTCGGGCCGATCACGTTCCTGTTCACCCTGCTCTCGCTGGCCGTCGGCTACGGCGCCACCCGGCTGGTGCGCGCCGCGCACCCGCAGGCCGTCGCGTGCTGCTTCGAGATCGGGATGCACAACGTGGGCCTCGCCATGACCATCGCGATCAGCCCCACGCTGCTGGACAGCACCGAGATGGCCATGCCCGGCGCGGTGTACGCCGTCCTCAGCTACGTCGCCGCCACCTCCGCCGGCTACGCGCTGCGCGCGGTCAGCCCGGAGCGCGCCGCACGTCGTCCGGTCCCAGCCCGCCCGTCGAGCGGTGACCCGACAGTCCCAGGGTGAGGTCGAGGTCGGCGAGCAGGCTGCGCAGCACGTGCGCGACGCCCTCCTCGCCGCCGTGGGCGAGCCCGTAGGCGTACGGCCTGCCGTACAGCACCGCACGCGCGCCCAGCGCGAGGGCCTTGAGCACGTCGGCCCCGGTGCGTACGCCCGAGTCGAAGAGCACTTCGAGCCGGTCGCCGACCGCCGCCGCGACCTCCGGCAGCACGTCGAGGGCGGCGACGGCGCCGTCGACCTGCCGGCCGCCGTGGTTGGAGACGACGATGCCGTCCATGCCCGCGGCGGCGGCCCGGCGGGCGTCGTCGACGTGCTGGATGCCCTTGAGCAGGATCGGCCCGTCCCAGTGCTTCCGCAGGAACGGCAGCCGGTCCCACGTCCGGTCCGTGCCGGTGAACATCGGCACCCAGCGCAGCACCGCCGCCCCCAGGTCCTCCTCCGGCGGCCGCGCGAGACCGGCGCGGAACGCCGGGTCGGAGAAGGGGACGGCGGTGCCGACGCCGCGGATGAACGGCAGGTACGCGGCGTCGAGGTCGTGCGGGCGCCAGGCCAGCGTCCAGGTGTCGAGGGTGACGACGAGGGCGGTGAAGCCCGCGGCGCGGGCGCGCGCCAGGATGCTGGCGCACACCTCGTCGTCGTTCGGCCAGTACAGCTGGTACCAGCGCGGGCCCGCGCCGCCCGCCCGGGCGACCTCCTCGATCGAGTACGAGGAGGCCGTGGACATCACCATCGGCACGTCGAGGGCGGCGGCGGCGCGGGCCGTGGCCAGCTCCCCGTCGGGGTGCAGGATCGACTGCGCCCCGACGGGCGCCAGCAGCACGGGCGCGGGGAGGGCGGAGCCCAGCACCGTGGTGGCCAGGCTCCGCTCGGTGGCGCCGCTCAGCATGCGCGGGACGAGGCGGACCCGGTCGAACGCCTCCCGGTTGGCCCGGGCGGTGGCGCCCGAGCCGGCCGCGCCCGCGACGTACCAGAACGGACCGTCCGCCAGCCGCTCGCGCGCGGACTGCTCCAGCGCGGTGAGGTCGGTGGTGAACGGCGGCACCTTGTCGGCCAGGCCGTTCAGGTAGATCTCGCTCTGGTAGTTGCCGAACGGCAGGGTCATCGGCGGCTCCCTTCGATCAGGGGAGAGTCTGCGGGAACCGGCGGCCAAGCGCTACCCGTCGGTACCGGCTGCGGCTCGTGCGGCTCGTCGTGCTCCAGGTCGGGCAGCCAGCGCAGTGCCTTCGGGAAGTGCCAGTTGCGCTCGCCGAGCAGCGACATCACCGCGGGCAGCAGCACGCCGCGGATGATCGTCGCGTCGATCAGCACCGCCGTGGCCAGGCCCACGCCCATCTGCTTCATGGACTGCATCGACAGCGTGCCGAAGATCGAGAACACCGCGACCATGATGACGGCCGCGCTGGTCACCACGCCCGCGGTGGTGATCACCCCGTGCGAGATGGCGTCCGCGGTGTTCCGCCCCTGCGCCCGCGCCTCCTTGATCCGGGAGACCACGAACACGTGGTAGTCCATGCTCAGCCCGAAGAGGATGACGAAGAGGAACAGCGGCAGCCAGGCGACGATCGCCCCGACGCCCTCGGCGCCCACCAGGCCGGCGCCCCAGCCGTGCTGGAAGACCATGGTCAGCACGCCGTACGCCGCGCCCACCGACAGCAGGTTGAGCAGGATCGAGGTGACCGCGATCGTCAGCGACCGGAAGGCCATCAGCATCAGCAGGAAGGCGAAGGCCACCACGAAGAGGAAGACCGGCACCACCGCGCCGACGAGCTGGTCGTTGAAGTCCTTGCTGCCGGCCACCTGGCCGCCGACCGGCGCCTCGACGCCGTCCACCGCCTCCAGCGTCGCGGGCCGGATCTCGTCCCGCAGCAGCGCGAGGCTCTTCTCCGCCTCGTCCTGGTCGGAGCCGCCGACGAGCGGCACGTCGATGATGGCCACGTTCGCGTCGTCGTGGACCTGGATGTCGATCGGGCCCTTCGACGCGCCCGTGCCGAGCGCCTGCTCCTCGAAGTCGGCGATGGCCTTGCGGACCTCGGGCGCGCTGATGTCGTCGGCCCTGACCACCACCTCGGCGGGGTCGGAGCCGCCGGGGAACGCCTCGTTGATCCGGTCGTAGGTCTGCACGATCGGCAGCGAGTCGCCGAACTCCTGGTCCAGCGTGAGGTTCGCGGTGTTCATCCCGACGGCCGGCAGCGCGATCGCCGCCAGCGCGCCCGTCGCCACGATCACCGCGGCCTTCGGGCGGCGCAGCACCCGCGTCAGCACGGCCCGCCACACCCGGCTCTCGCCGCCGGCGTTGGTACGGCCCCGCTTCAGCCGGGCCAGGAACGGCACCCGGCCCTTCTCGACCCGCTCGCCGAGCAGCGACAGCATCGCCGGCAGCACGGTGACCGAGCCGACCATGGCCACCGCCACCACCATCAGCGACGCCACGCCCATCGCCTCGAAGTCCGCAAGACCGGTGAAGAGCATGCCGGACATCGCGACGATGACCGTGACGCCGGAGACCAGCACCGCCCGCCCGGAGGTGGCGGCGGCGATCTCCAGCGCGGTCCGCGCGTCCCGGCCCTTGGCCCGCTCCTCGCGCTCGCGGCGCAGGTAGAACAGGCAGTAGTCGACGCCGACGGCCAGCCCCACCAGCAGCATCACCGAGTCGGCGACGTCGCTCATCGGCTGCACGTGGCTGACCACCCCCATCAGGCCCACCGTCGCCACGATCGCGGTCAGCGCGAGGACCACCGGCAGCAGCGCGGCCACGAACGCGCCGAAGACGATCAGCAGGATGCCGAACGCGATCGGCACCGCCGAGTACTCCGCCTTCTTGAAGTCCTCGCCGAACGCGTCGTCGAAGGTCTTCTCCATGCTGGCGCCGCCGATCTCCTCGACCAGCAGCCCCGACGGCTCGTGCTTCTCCTGGACCCCGGCGACCGCGTCGGTCACCGGCTCCACCCGGTCCGCCGCGGTCTCGGGGTCGCCCTTCATCCGGAACTGCACCAGCGCGGAGCGCCCGTCCCCGGAGATCGTGTCGCTGTCGTACGGCGAGACGACGTCCGCCACCTCGCCGGTGCCCTCAACGGCCCGTACGACGTCCTCGACCGCCGTGCGGAACTCGCCGGCCGACGCCTTCAGCGCGCCGTCCGGCGACTGGACGAGCACGCTCTCCCCGACCGGCTCGTCCACCCCCGCGTCCTCAAGGATCTCCGCGGCCCGCCCGGTCTCGCCCGGGACCTCCTCGCTGTCGCTGACCTCCGCCCGGCCGGCCGCGGAGCCGGCGACGGTCGCCAGCACCACGAACAACACCCAAATCCCCACCGCGGCCCAGCGGTGGGTCACGCTCCAGCCGCCCACGGCGGCGGCGACGCCCTGCCGCCGCCCGGTGTGCCTCGGAGCCCTCGGTGCCCCCATCGTCGTTCTCCCTCGTGCGCGGCGGCGGCACACTGCCCCCACCTGCCGATACGACGCTAGGGAAGCGCGGGCCCGGTCCCCATCGTGCTGGCTGGTGAACCGGGCGGTGCTCAGCTCCACCGGAAGAAGGGGGGATAACCCCACCGCGGAGGAGTCATGTCCCTTACACGCATCACCCCGGGCCCGGCCGCCCCCGGGGCCCGAGGGGCGGCCGCGCCCGTGCGCGGCGCGCGGGCTCAGCGGGTGAGGAGCAGCCCCCGGTTGCGCAGCACCCGGCGCTCCAGCGGCCCGAAGACCAGCAGTTCGATGGCGACGCCGACGACCAGGATCAGCAGGATCGCGTTGAGCACGAGCGCCATGTCCTGATAGCCGCGGCCGGTCTCCAGCAGCTGCCCGAGGCCCACCCCGAGATCGGGGGAGGTGGCGATGATCTCCGCGGCCATCAGCGACCGCCAGGAGAACGCCCAGCCCTGCTTGAGCCCGGCGAGGTAGCCGGGCAGCGCCGCCGGCAGCAGCACGTGCCGTACGCCGTGCAGGCCGGTGGCGCCGAGGACCCGGCCGGCGCGCAGGTACAGCGGCGGGATCTGGCCGATGCCGGAGACCAGCCCGTTGGCGATCGACGGGACGGCGCCGAGCAGCACCACCGCGTAGATCATCGACGGGGTGAGGCCGAACCAGATGATCGCCGCGGGCACCCAGGCCACCGAGGGCAGGGACTGCAGCCCGGTGAGGATCGGGCCGATCGCGGCGCGCACGAACGGCACCTTGGCGACGACCAGTCCGAGCGGGGTGCCGAGGGCGATGGCGAGGAGGAAGCCGAGCGCGCCGCGGGACAGGCTCGTCCAGATCGTCCCGAAGAGCGTGCCCTCGTACCACTGGTCGGCAGCTGCGTCCCAGACCTGGGCGGGGCCCGGCAGCTGGTAGTCGGGCTTGACCTCCAGCACGTACAGCAGCTGCCAGCCGGCCAGCACGAGGGCGATCGCGACGATGGGCGGCAGCACCCGCTGGAGCAGCGCCCGGCCCAGCGGGGCGCGCGCGGCGGCGCGGGTGCCGACGGCGTCGAGGGCGTCGAGGCCGGCTTCGAGCCCGTCGAGGCCGCCGTCCTCCCGGCCTCCGGGGGCCTCGCCGGCCCGGCTCTCAGTGCTTGCCATGGCGGCGGATCTCCTCCCGCAGCTCTTCGGTGATCTCCCGCGACAGGTCGGCCACCGCGGCGTCCTCGATCCGGCGCGGCTGCGGGATCCCGACGGTCCACTCGCGGGCGATGCGCCCGGGGCGGGAGGTCAGGAGGATGACGCGCTCGGCGAGCTTGACGGCTTCGCGCACGTTGTGGGTGACGAAGAGCACCGCGACCTTCGTCTCCGCCCAGATGCGGGTCAGTTCGCCGTGCAGGACGTCGCGGGTGATGGCGTCGAGCGCGGCGAACGGCTCGTCCATCAGCAGCAGCCTGCTGTCCTGCGCGAGCGAGCGCGCCAGCGCGACGCGCTGGCGCATGCCGCCGGACAGCTCGTGCACCCGCTTGCCGTACGCGCCGGACAGCCGGACGAGCGCGAGCAGCCGCTCCGCCTCGGCGCGGCGCTCGGCCCGGGGCAGGCCGCGCATCCGCAGCGCCAGTTCGACGTTCCGGCCCGCGGTCAGCCACGGGAACAGCGCGTGCTCCTGGAACATCAGCGCCGGGCGCTGCCCGCCGCGCACCCCGACGGTCCCGGCGGACGGGGCGTCGAGGCCGGCGACCAGGTTGAGCAGGGTGGACTTGCCGCACCCGGACGCGCCGAGCAGCGTGACGAACTCGCCCGGCGCGACGTCGACGGTGATGTCGTCGAGGACCTCGATGCTCTCGCCGGGGCGGCCGAAGGACTTGGATACGTGCGTGATGCGGGCCGCGGGCCCGTCTCCGGCCGGCGCGGGGCCGGCGGGGGACTCGCCGGTGGTGAGGGTGGACATGTCGGGCACCTTCCTCAGGCGGGGCGGGCAGGGCTACTCGACGCCGAGGCCGGCGTCGTCGATCGCGGGCCGGCCTTCGGCTTCGAGGACCTTGTTGAGGAGGGACAGGTCGTAGATGCCGTCCGTCCTGACCTTGTCGAGCAGGCCGGAGGCGACGCTGTGCTCGGCCTGCTCGCGCAGGGTGGCGGCGAGCGGGTCGTCGGTCGCCTCGATCGCCTCGAAGGCCGAGGCGAGCACGTCCTCGGGCAGCTCCTTGCCGCCGTACTCCGCCAGCGCGTCGTTGATGCGCGCCTTGGCCTCGTCGGGGTGCTCGTTGATCCAGGCATTGGTCTTCACCGAGCCGCGGACCACGGCCTCGACCACGTCCGGGTGCTCTTCGAGGAACGACTGGGACACGGCGAGGTGCGTGGTGACGAACTTCCCGCCGTCCCACAGGTCCCGCTCGTCGACGAGGACCCGGCCGCCCTTGGCCACGACGGTGGAGGCGGTGGGCTCCGGCACCCACGCGCCGTCGAGGCTGCCCTGCTGGAAGGAGGTCGGGATCTCCTTGTTGTCCTGCCGGATCACGGAGACCTCGCCCTCGCCGGACCGCGGGTCGACCTCGAAGCCCTCGGCGGCGAGGTAGTTCAGCAGCGCTACGTCCTGGGTGTTGCCGAGCGAGGGGGTGGCGATCCGCTTGCCCCCGAGGTCGTCCGTGGACGTGATCTTGTCGGGGTCGACCACCAGGGAGGCGCCGCCGGAGGTGGCGCCGGAGACGATGCGCAGGTTCCGGCCGTCCGCCTGCGTGAAGCCGTTGAGTGCGGGGGAGGGGCCGAGCCAGGTCATGTCGACCGAACCGGCGTTGAGCGCCTCGACGGCCGCCGGCCCGGCGTTGAAGACCTGCGGCTTCACCCGGGTGCCCGCGAGTTCCGCGGTGAGGGGGCCGGCGTCGTCGAGGCCGGCCAGCGGCGTGGCGTGCGTGACGTTGGGAAAGAAGCCGAGCCTGATCTCGTCGAGACCCCCGATCTTCTCGCCCCGGGCGGCGGGGGCCGCGTCGTCGCCGTCGTCGTCGCTCTCGGACCCGTAGCCGCAGGCGGTCAGGGCGAGCAGGGGGAGGGCGGCGGTGGCGGCGAGCAGGCGCAGGGCCGCGCGGCGGCGGCGTGGTGCAGACACGGGAGGGTTCCTCTCGGGGTGTTCGCGGACCCGGGGTTGTCTTTCCGAGTATCCCTATTGATTTAGTAGGAATACTCCGGACGGGGCGTTCGGGTCAAGGGGGTTCTTGCGGAGTGGGACGAACCCGCCGGGATTCGGCCGGTACTTCGGTACGGGGTGACCGCTGTGGCGGGGGAGAGCCGCCCGGGGCCCGCCCGGCCGGGCGGGCCGCGCCCCGCTACGCGGACAGCGGCAGCGGCGCCGTCGCGCGGGCCTCGTCGTACCGCCGGGCCAGCAGCTCCGCCAGCTCCGGCGCCGCGCCCAGCACCGGCGCGAGCACGTCCGCCCGCGCCTCCCGCGCCCCGCGCACGATGCGGTCCGGCAGGAAGCCCGGGGCGATGACGTACGGGGCGACCGCCACCCGCTCGGCGCCGTCCGCGCGCAGGGCGCGGACGGCGTCCGCCGTGCGGGGTGGGGCCGCGGAGGCGAACGCGGGCCGCACGGCGCACCATCCCGCGGTACGCCGCCACTCCCGCGCGGTCTCTGCGACGCTCGCGATCGCCTCCGGGTCCGAGGAGCCCGCCGCGGCCAGCACGACACCCGTGCGGGCCCGGTCGGCGGGCGGGTACGGCCAGGCCGCCGCCATCCGGCGGTCCAGCGCCGCCGTCAGCAGCGCGTCCGGGCCCAGCACGCCGCCCTGCGCCACCCGCAGCCGCGGCAGCGCGGCCCGTACCTCGTCCAGCGCGGCGGGGATGTCGGACTTGGCGTGGAAGGCGCGGGCCAGCAGCAGCGGCAGCGCGACGACGTCCCGTACGCCCTCGTCGTGCAGCCGCCGCAGCGCCCGCGGCACGCGCGGGGCGCAGTGGTCCAGATAGCAGGTCTCCACCCGCGCGTGCGGCCGCGCCGCCGCCACCCGCGCCGCGAGCGCGGCGACGGTGGCGGCGTGCCGCGGGTCGCGGCTGCCGTGGGCGACGATCAGCAGTACGGGATGCATGGCTCGCAACGCTAGGACGGTCCGGTTGGGGGACGGTTGGGCGGCGCCGCGGCCGTCGCCGCGGCGCCGGGGCTCAGACGTTGATGCCGCACTCGGTCTTGGCGAAGCCCGCCCAGCGGCCCGCGCGGGCGTCCTCGCCGGGCGCGACCCGGCGGGTGCAGGGCGCGCAGCCGATGGAGGGGTAGCCGTCGGCCAGCAGCGGGTTGGTGAGCACGCCGTGCTCGGCCACGTAACGCTGCACGTCCGCCTCCGACCAGCGGGCGATCGGCGAGACCTTCACCTTGCGCCGCTTGGCGTCCCAGCCGACGACCGGCGTGTCCGCGCGCGTCGGCGACTCGTCGCGGCGCAGGCCGGTGGCCCAGGCGTCGTACGCGGCGAGGCCGTCCTCCAGCGGCTGCATCTTGCGCAGCGCGCAGCACAGGTCCGGGTTGCGCTCGTACAGCCGGGGGCCGTACTCGGCGTCCTGCTCCGCGACGGTCTGCCGGGGGGTGAGCGAGACGACGTTCACGTCCATCACGGCGGCGACGGCGTCGCGGGTGCCTATGGTCTCGGGGAAGTGGTAGCCGGTGTCGAGGAACAGGACGTCCACGCCCGGCAGGACCCGGGACGCCAGGTGCGCGACGACCATGTCCTGCATCGACGAGGTGACACAGAAGCGCTCGCCGAAGGTGTCCGCGGCCCAGCGCACGATCGTAAGCGCCGGGGCGTCCTCCAGCTCCCGGCCGGCCCGCTCGGCGAGCGCCGCGGTATCCGTATCCGCGTCTTCGATGACCGTCATCGGTGGTGGTTCCCTCCATCGCTGTCGGAGCGCAGGCCGTCGGCCAGCAGTCCGAGGAACGAGAGCTTGAAAGCGCGATTGCAGGCCCGGCACTCCCAGGAGCCGTGCCCGGATTCGGAAGGACGCAGGTCCTCGTCGCCGCAGTACGGGCAGTAGAAGGGCGCCGCCCGCCCGCTCACGTGAGGTCCTCCTCGCCGGCGCGGGCGGCCCACTGGGCGAACCGCTCGCCGTCCGCGCGGCCGGCGGCGTAGCGGGTCAGCAGGCGCTCGACGTAGTCGGGGAGCTGCGCCGCGGTGACCTTCAGGCCGCGGACCTTGCGGCCGAAGCCGGGGTCCAGGCCGAGGCCGCCGCCGAGGTGGACCTGGTAGCCCTCGACCTGCTCGCCGTTCTCGTCGGTGACCAGCTGCCCCTTGAGGCCGATGTCCGCCACCTGGATACGGGCGCAGGAGTTCGGGCAGCCGTTGACGTTGATGGTGATCGGCTCGTCGAACGCGGGCAGCCGCCGCTCCAGCTCGTCGACGAGCGCCGCGCCGCGGGCCTTCGTCTCGACGATCGCCAGCTTGCAGAACTCGATGCCGGTGCAGGCCATCGTGCCGCGCCGGAACGCCGACGGCTCGACCTGGAGGTCCAGCGCCGCCAGCGCCTCGCGCAGCGGCCCGACCCGGTCCTCCTCGACGTCCAGGATGAGCATCTTCTGCTCGACGGTGGTACGGAGCCGGTCGGAGCCGTGCTCCGCCGCCAGCTCCGCGACCTTCGTCAGCGTGCCGCCGTCGACGCGGCCGACGCGGGCGGCGAAGCCGACGTAGTAGCGCCCGTCCCGCTGCCGGTGCACCCCGATGTGGTCGCGCCAGCGCTGCGCCGGCTGCGCGGGCGCGGGGCCGTCGGCGAGCGTGCGCAGCAGGTATTCGTCCTGGAGGACCTGGCGGAACTTTTCCGGCCCCCAGTCCGCGAGCAGGTACTTCAGCCGGGCCCGGTTGCGCAGCCGGCGGTAGCCGTAGTCGCGGAAGATCCCCACGACGCCCTCGAAGACGTCCGGCACGTCCTCCAGCGACGCCCAGGCGCCGATCCGTACCCCCAGCTTGGGGTTGGTGGACAGCCCGCCGCCGACCCACACGTCGAAGCCGGGGCCCAGCTCCGGGTGCTCGACGCCGACGAAGGCGACGTCGTTGATCTCGTGCACGATGTCGAGCAGCGGGGAGCCGGAGACCGCGCCCTTGAACTTCCGGGGGAGGTTCGAGTACGCCGGGTTGCCCACGACGCGCCGCTGGATCTCCTCCAGCGCCGGGGTGCCGTCGATGATCTCGTCGGCGGCGATGCCGGCGACCGGGGAGCCGAGGACGACGCGCGGGACGTCGCCGCACGCCTCGGTGGTGGACAGGCCCACCGACTCCAGCCGGCGCCAGATCTCCGGGACGTCCTCGATCCGGATCCAGTGCAGCTGGATGTTCTGCCGGTCGGTGATGTCGGCGGTGCCCCGGGCGAACTCCTGGGAGATCTCGCCGATCGTCCGCAGCTGGGTGACCGTCAGCCGGCCGCCGTCGACGCGGACGCGCATCATGAAGTGCTCGTCGTCCAGCTCGTGCGGCTCCAGGACCGCGGTCTTGCCGCCGTCGATGCCGGGCTTGCGCTGGGTGTACAGCCCCCACCAGCGCATCCGCCCGCGCAGGTCGGCGGGGTCGATGGAGTCGAAGCCGCGCTTGGAGTAGATCGTCTCAATACGTGTCCGCACATTGAGACCGTCGTCGTCCTTCTTGACCTGCTCGTTGGCGTTGAGCGGCGTGAAGTGGCCGGCGGCCCACTGGCCTTCGCCGCGGTGGCGGCCGGCCTTGCGGCGCCCGGCCGCGGTGGGGCGCGTGGAGGAGTTAGCCATGACAGGAGTGTCCTTAAGGCAAGCGAGGGAGCCGGCCGGAATTGCGCATGACCCGGTGTGACCTGCGCAAACGGTTCTCCGGCAGGGCGGTGTGACAGGGGCGCGCGCGAGCGTCCGCGACGGTGGGGACGGCTGGGTGGCGGCGGGAGGTCGGCGGTGCTGTGACTTTCAGCCCGCCGGACAGATGGCGCTGGACATGCGGCCGAGATCGACGTGACGCCGACTCACCAGGGCGACTCCAGCTCGATCCATGGAGAGAGCGTGGCACGGGGTGCGGGGAGCCGTCCACAGTAATCCGCCATGCGGACAGTACGGTCTTGCTATATGGACCGCGGGGTTGACGTGCCTACGTCCGTGCGCTGCCGGCGGGGGTGTCCTCGGTGCGTACGTCGAAGATCCGGAAGCCGCGGCGCCGGTAGTTGTCCAGGGCGTACGGGCCGTCGTCGTTGCAGGTGTGCACCCACACCCGGCGCGTCGCCGCCCGCCCGGGCCAGCGCCCGGCCAGGTCCCAGGCGCGCGCCGTGCCGACGGAGAGCAGGTGCCCGCCGATGCGCCGGCCGCGGAAGGCGGGCAGCAGCCCGAAGTACGTGATCTCCACCACCCCGTCCGGCTGCCCCTGGAGCTCCAGGTACCCGGCCGGCGTCCCGCGCTCGTACGCCACCCAGGTCTCGGTCCCCGGCTCCTCGACGAAGGCGCGCCACCGCTCCTCGTCCCACACCAGCCGGTCCGTCCACGACACGTCGGCGCCGACGGCCCCGTAGAGGTAGCGGTTGAACCCGGGCGAGGGGATCCCGGCGCGTACGACGGTCAGCTCGCCGGCCGCGACGGCCGCGGGCTCGGCCGCCGGGCTGAGGTCGGCGGCGGCGGTCTGCTCCAGCGACCAGGTGGTGACGGCGGTGCTCTCCATGCCGGAATCAGACCACGGTGCGCGGCGTCTTGCGGACCCGGGTGCGGTGCAGGAATCTGCGTCACGACCCCTTGCCCGCGGGTGGGCGCCGCCCGTAGCTTATGGCAAGCGCTTTCTGTGGCCTTGGCCACTGACGGAGCACCGCACCAGGAACCACCAGGCAGCACCCGGCACCACCTCGATGCACGACCGCCGGACGCCCGGAGCAGCATCCACGGTCACCGCGCCGGACACCCACCCGGACGGCGGCCGGGAACCGTTCCCCGTCCGCAGGAACCACCCGGCGACGGCCACCTGTTCAACCTCGATTGGATGCATCGCGAGTGACAACGGCACAGGACGACCTCAAGACGCCCGCCGCCGTCCCGACCGCCCCCGAGCGGACGGTGCGGCGCGGAGCGCGCCTCGGCAACCAGCTGGCCGCCTTCGGCTCCGCCGTGTGGCGCCCCCTCATCGTGCTCGCCCTGATCGGCCTCGTCTGGTGGTTCGTCACCGCGCGGGAGATGGTCGAGCGCTACCTCGTCCCCACCCCCGGCTCCGTCTTCGAGGTCATGTGGGAGGACCGGTCGATGCTGGCCGAGCACACCTACGTGACGCTCTACGAGACGGTCATCGGCTTCCTGCTGGCCGCCGCCATCGGCATCGCCGCCGCGGTCCTCATCGTCTACTCCAGGACGGCCGAGCGCTCCCTGTACCCGATCATCCTCTTCGCCCAGGTCATCCCGAAGATCGCCATCGCGCCCATCCTCATCGTGTGGTTCGGCACCGGGCTGTCCCCGAAGATCATCCTGGCGGTGCTCATCGCCTTCTTCCCGGTCGTCGTCTCCGGCGTCGCCGGACTGCGCGACACCGACCCCGAACTGCTCGACCTCTCCGCGACGATGGGGGCGAGCCGGTGGAGCGTCTTCGTCAAGGTGCGCTTCCCCGGCGCGCTGCCGCAGCTGATGGCCGGGCTGAAGGTCGCGGTGACCCTCGCCGTCGTCGGCGCCGTCGTCGGCGAGTTCGTCGGCGCCAGCGAGGGACTGGGCTACATCCTGCTGCTCGCCAGCGGCAACCTGAACTCCGCGCTGCTGTTCGCCGACCTGATCCTCATGTCGGCGATCGGCGTGGTGCTGTTCGTCGTCATCGAGATCGCCGAATCCCTGCTCATCCCGTGGCACGCCAGCCGCCGGGAGGGCTCCAGCGTGACCATGGCGACGACCTGAACCGCCCGGGCCCGGGCCCGTGCACCGCCCGGCCCGCCCGGTCCGCCGCCACGGCGCCGCGGCCCGTATCCCGCAGTACCGGACCACCGGACCACCCAGGAAGGCAAACCACATGAAACGCACCGCGGCGACCCTCACCCTGCTGAGCGCGCTGCTCGCCGCCGCCGCCTGCGCCCCCGACACGTCGGACGACGACGGCGGGGGCGGCTCCGGCGACGAGAAGGGCGAGAAGGTCACGCTGACCCTCAACTGGGTGCCGTACGGGGAGCACGCCCCCTTCTACTACGGCGTGGAAAAGGGCTTCTACGCCGACGAGGGCATCGACCTGGAGATCAAGCCGGGCAACGGCTCCGGCGCCACCATCCAGCAGGTCGCGCAGAACCAGACCGACTTCGGCTGGGCCGACACCCCGCCGCTGATGGCGGGCATCAACGAGGGCATGGAGGTCAAGAGCCTCGGGGTGTACCTCCAGAAGGGCCCGTCCTCCGTGCAGTTCATGTCCGACCAGGAGATCAAGGAACCGGCCGACCTGGTGGGCAAGACCGTCGCCGGCACGCCGGGCGACGCGATGTACGCCACCTTCCCCGGCTGGCTCGAAGCCAACGACGTGGACCCCTCGGAGGTGAAGGTCGTCAACGTCCAGCCCGCGGACAAGATCTCGCAGCTGGCCGCCGGCAAGGTCGACGCCATCATGGGCTTCTTCCACGACCAGGGCCCCACCATCGAGAACACCACCGGCGAGACGGTCGACTACATCCTCTTCTCCGACTTCGGCATGAACGTCCTCGGCACCGGCATCGTCGCCTCGGACAAGCTGCTGGCCGAGGACCCCGAACTGGCCAAGGCGTTCGTCCGGGCCACCACCAAGTCGTGGCAGGAGGTCGAGGCCAACCAGGAGGAGGCCGTGAAGATCATGTCCGAGGCCGCGACCGAGCCGCCGCCGGACAACGTCCTCGCCAACCAGCTCAAGGACACGCTGCCGCTGCTGGAGGGCGACGGCGGCGCCATCGGCGTCAACTCCGAGGAATCGTGGCAGGAGACTGTCGATCTGCTGGCGGACGGCGGGATGCTGAAGGAGGCCCAGGAGCCCGCCGCCTACTGGGACGCGTCGTACGCCGCAAAGGGGTGAGCAGTGCCGCAGCTCGAAAAGAACAAGGCCGCCGCGAACGGCACGGCGGCGTCCGCAAGCATCGACGTCCGCGATGTGACGTGCACCTTCACGACGAAGCGCAGTCGCACCACGGCGGTCGACGGGGTCTCGATGCGGATCGAGCCCGGTGAGTTCGTCTCCATCCTCGGCCCGTCGGGCTGCGGCAAGTCGACCCTGCTGAAGATGATCGCGGGCCTGGTGCTGCCCACCACGGGCCAGGTCAGCCTGCTGGGCCGGCAGGTCACCGGCCCGCAGCGCAACATCGGCTTCGCGTTCCAGCGGGCCTCGCTGCTCCAGTGGCGCGGGGCCCGGAAGAACATCCTGCTCCAGGCCGAGATGCGCGGGATGGACAAGGCCACGGCGGCCCGCCGGGCCGACGAGCTCATCGAGCTGACGGGCCTGACGGGCTTCGAGGACGCCCTGCCGCACGAGCTGTCCGGCGGCATGCAGCAGCGCGTCGCCCTCTGCCGGGCGCTGCTGCACGAACCGCCGGTGCTGCTGCTCGACGAGCCGTTCGGCGCGCTGGACGCCCTGACGCGGGAGCACCTCAACGTCGAACTGAACCGCATCTGGCGGGAGACGGGCACGACCATCGTGCTGGTCACCCACTCCATCTCGGAGGCGGTCTACCTCGGCACCCGGGTGGAGGTGATGAGCGCGCGCCCGGGCCGGATCGTCGAGACCATGCCGGTGGACCTGCCGGCGGCGCGCGAGTACGGGAAGGTCATGTCCGCCCCGGAGTTCGAGACCCTGGCCGCCCGCATCCGCACCCTCCTGGGAGGCGCGCACTAGCCCCTTCCCGGAGCACGGATCGCCGGGTCACTGGATCCCCGGTCGGCGGTCACGACGGTCCGTGTCCACCAGCAAGCCGCCGGGGCCTCGACGAGGGCCCCGGCCGGCGAGCCACCCGTCCGGTCTCGGCGCCCCCGGGGTGGACCGGCCACAGCGGCGGCGCCGTCCCGTCCTCGCCTGGGATGTCTCAGACGGTAACCTGCCAGCCGCCCTCCCCATCACCCCAGCCGGTGACCTCGGGGCGGACCGGAGGGAGCGCCCAGGGCTCGAGTACTCCGTCGCAGAGCTCCGTCAGAAACTGGACGACCCCACCCGCGTAGTGCCACCAAGGGCCGTTGCGGGAGCAGACGGTGACCCGCCAGTCCTCAGGATCGTCCCCGAGCACACTCCAGAAGAATCGGTCGCCCTCCTTCGACTCCCCCCAGGAGATCAAATGGGTCGTGACGAGCTCGGGGGGCCGCAGATCGGCGTCGTACGAAGAGTCCCGGGCCTCCTCGTCCCGAGCCTCGGCCCACTCGCCTTCCTCCCCCGGCCAGGGGGTGAACACGCCCAGGAAGTCGTCCAGCTCGAAGGCCGGATACCACTCGGCGAGCGCCTTGAAGTCGGACGGCAGACCCGTACCGAGTTTTTCCTCGGCCGTCCTCCAGTCGAATACGCCCTTATCCTGCCGACGGAGTTCCGCCAGCCCGGGGACGACGCGTTCCAGTGCGGCGATCGCCTCTTCGGGAGCGAGGATCCTGCGCACCGGTTTCTGGGTTCCCATCAGCTCTTCCACGGACGCAGCCTGCCAGACGGCTCTGACAATTCGTGGCCGCGTTGCTCCGCAGGCGTAGCCTCTGCCTATGGGCGAGCATCTTGGTGACCGGGTGGCGCGGCTGCGTCGGCTGGCCGACCTGACGCAGGAAGGGCTGGCGGCGCGTTCCGGCCTCTCCGCCGACGTAGTGCGGAAGCTCGAACAGCACCGAAAACACAGCGCACGACTCCCGATGTTGCATGCGCTGGCGGAGGGACTTGGGGTCGAGCTGACCGCCTTGCTCGGCGATCCGCCCGGCGTCCCGTCGACCGGCGAAGCGGATCCGCCCCAACTGGTCGGTGTGCGCCGTGCCATCATGCCGCCGTTGTTCGCACCGCCCCCGGAGCCGGACTCGGTGGAGCACCTGTCTGTTTCTCTGCTGCGGCGAGAACTCGCAGATGGCTGGACCCTGTACCACGACGCCGAGTTCGGGCGCCTGACGGATGTTCTGCCGGGCATCATCACGGATGCCCGGCTGGCCGCTGCCGTTGGCTCCACGGACGATCGGGCGGCAGGACAGGCCGCGCTCGGCAAGGCACTCCAGCTCGGCGGGCATCTCGCCATCCGGCTGGGTAAGACGGATCTCGCACTGTCCGCCCTGGAACGCGCCATGGACGCCGCGTCGCGGTCCTCCGACGCGCTGTTGGCCCCCATGATCGCGAACAGCGTGGCGTGGAACTACCAGCGCCAGAATCGGCTTGACGACGCGGAACACCTGGCCGTTCATGCCGCTGACGGGGTTGAACGGGAGTATTACGACACGGCCGAGGGCGTGCGTGTCTGGGGCGGGCTGCTGATGTCGGCGGCCACCAGCGCGGCCCGTTCCGGCGACTACGACACCGCGGACGAGATGATGCGCGCCGCCGAGAAGGCGACGCGGCGACTCAACCGCCTGAAGCCCCCTGAGAACGGCAAGCTCGTATCCGTGTTCAGCCGCTCGTCAGTACGTATCGAACGTGTGCGGTTGGCCGTTCAGCACGCGCGGCCCGAGGAGGCCCTTGAGCTTGCGCGCGGGTTTCGGCTGTCGGCGGACACGCCCCCCTCGTGGCGCACCTGGCTGTTGCTGGATGTGGCGCGCGCTTACACGGATCTGGGAGATGCGGCCGGTGCCGTAACGGCACTGGAACGGCTGCGCCGCGTCGCTCCGGCGTGGATACGGCACCACACGCTGGCCGTCGCCATTGTCAATGACCTCCGCGCCCTGCCGTCCCCACCGCCCGGGCTGCGAAAGATCGTCGAGTTCCTGGGGATCAGGGATTAGCGCGCGAAACTAGGCCGTTCCGTCCCTGGGGCTCGACCGTCACTTTCGCGACCATCGGGGTGTTCCGAGAGCCGAGGCGAGGCGAGGACCGTGCCCGAGTTGACGACACAGCAGACGACGTCCGTGCTGCAGCAGCCGGTGAAGTGGAGCTGGACCCGGCATCGGCGATGTGTCGGGCTGGCGCGGGCCCAGTTGCGGAAGATGCTGGCGCGGTGGGGGATGGCCGAGCTGGAGTTCGCGGCGGTGGCGGTCCTGTCGGAGCTGGTGGCGAACGCGGTGGTGCATGCACGAGTGCCGCCCGGGCGGGAGGTCCACACCCGGTTCGTCCCGGTGGACGGCGGGGTGCGTATCGAGGTGCACGACGCCTCCGGGGAACTGCCGGTGCCGCGGGTGCCGGACGAGTCCGGAGGCTACGGGCTGACGCTGGTGGATGAGCTGTCGGCACGGTGGGGCGTGGCGGAGCGCGGCGGGGTCGGCAAGTGCGTGTGGGCTGTGATCACGGATGGGGACCGTCCGGCTCCTCAAGCTGCGGGATGAGGTCGAGATCGCCCACCGATGGTGGGCCGAACCACCCCGTACTCCCGGCCGCCGGGTGGGCCACGCCGGTTCGGGTGGCGCCTCTACCGCCCGCGCGCATCGTCCAGGACTGTGTCCATCAGGCGCTGGGTCGCCGCGATGCCGCGGGTGATCTGGGCGGGGTCGCCGGTGCCGGTGGTGTGGACCACGACGGCCGTGCGGCCGTCCTCCGTGCAGGAGGCGTACGTCTCGCTGCCCGCGCCCTGGCCCGCCGGGGTCCATACGGGGCGGCCGGAGGGCAGGGTGCGGCGGATGATGCCCAGGCCGTAGCGGCCTCCGGGGATGAGCCGGGCGTAGTCGGCCGTGAGGGGGACCGAGCGCAGCATGGAGCGGAGTTGGGGTGGGGGCAGGACGTCGCCGCGGAGGAGGGCGGTGGTGAAGCGGGCCAGGTCCCCGGGGGTGGTGACGATCTCGCCCGAGGCGCCGTAGAAGGTCATGTTCCGTACGGTGGTGTCGGTCCACTCGGCGCGGCTCTCCGGGAACCGCTTGTACGTGCGCGCGTGCGGCTGCGGCAGCGCCGGGTCGTCGGCGGGCGCGTAGGTGTGGCGCAGGCCGAGGGGGCGGGTGACGCGGCGGTGCAGTTCCCGGCGCCAGCCGTGGCCGGTGACCGCCTCGGTGACCATGCCGGCGACGACGAAGTTGGTGTTGGAGTACTCCCAGTCGGGCTCGGGGTCGTCCGGGTCGGCCGGCGGGAAGGAGGGCGGCTCCGCCAGCGACATGGCGACCAGTTCCGCGGGGGCGTAGTGGCGGTACCGGTGGCGCCGGAAGGACTCCCCGGTCTGGTCGAAGTCGATGAGCTGGGTGTGGTTGGGCAGCCCGCTGGTGTTCTGGAGCAGGTGGCGCAGGGTGATCGCGTCGCCGTCGTAGCCGTTGCCGGTGATCAGGCCCGGCAGCCAGCGGGACACGGGGTCGTCCAGGGTCAGGCGCCCCTCGGCCTCCAGGGCGAGGACCAGCGTGGCGATGAACGTCTTGGTGATGCTGTTGCCGCGGACGTGGCCGTCGTACGGGGGCGGCTCGGCGGTTTCCAGGTCGGCGACGCCGGAGCGGGCGCGGGCGCGGCGCCGGCCGTGGTGGAGGTGGGCGACGAGGCTGACGAAACTGCCGTCGGCCCGGGCCCGTTCCACCTCGCGCCGCAGCGGGCCGCCGCCGGGGCCGTCGGTGCCGGCGGCGCCGGAGCCCCGTGCCGCGGCGAAGGGCACCGGGGCGGCGGCGAGGGCGGCCAGGCCGGCGCCGGCCACGGCGCGACGGCGGTGACGGTGAGGGGACGACGGTGAGTGCATGCGGGGACCTCCTCGGCTCTGGTGAGCGAGTCTGGCCGCCGGACGGGTGCCGTGTCGGTAGCTCTTCTGCCCGTCCGGGGTGGAGATTTGTGCAGTCTTGACGCGGGCCGCACGCTCTCCGCACTATCAGAACATGTCTTCTGAGAAGAAAGGTTCCGACGGAGGCGGGGGGTCCGACCCGCGCGCCCTGCGGGCGCTGGCGCACCCGGTCCGGCTCGACCTGCTCTACCTGCTGGAGCGGGAGGGCCCGCTGACCGCGAGCCGGGCCGCGGAGCTGCTCGGGCTATCCGCGAAGGTGTGCTCGTACCACCTCGGCACGCTCGGAAAGTACGGCGTCATCGAGGAGACCCACGGCGGCAAGGGCCGCGCCCGGCCCTGGCGGCTGCGCGAGATCGCCCTCGGCTACACCCACGACCCGGACGAGGAGCCCGAGGCCACCCACGCGGCGGACGCCTTCGCCGCGGCCATGCTGGCCCGGGACGCCCGGGTGGTCGAGGAGTTCATCCGCCGACGCCACCGGCTGCCGCAGCGCTGGCGCAACGTCTCCGCGATGTCCAGCACCCCGCTCCGGCTCACCCCGGAGGAGCTCCGCGAGCTGCGCGCCGAGCTGCTCGCCGTACTCCACCGCTACGCCGAGCGCGGCGGCGCACCGGACCCCGGCGCGCATCCCGTGCACACGGCCGTCTACGCCGTGCCCACCGGACTCGGCGTCCTCACCGCCCGGGAAGAAGACTGACGATGGCGGGCCCCACCGCGGACGGGGGCGCGACCCGGGTCCTGATCGCCGAGGACCCCGAGATGCTCCGGCAGGCCCTCGCCCGGCTGCTGGCGGAGCACGGCACGGACCGGGCCCGGGCCAGGGCACGGACCCCGGGCCGGGGTCACGACCGCCTCCTCGACCGCATCACACCGCGGGAGCGGGAGGTGCTGGCGCTGATGGCCGAGGGCCGCTCCAACAGCGGCATCGCCGATGCGCTCGTCCTCAGCCGCAGCGCGGTCGCCAAGCACATCAACGCCATCTTCACCAAACTCGACATCCCGCCCGCGGGCCGCGACAACCGCCGGGTGCTCGCGGTCCTCGCCTACCTCCGCGCCGGGCCCGTCTGACGCGGACGGCGCCCGCGCCGCCTCAGTGGCGGGCGGCCAGGATCGCCGGGGCGTGGGAGTGGGGGAGCAGGTCGGCGGGGTGGGCGGGGAGGCGGAGCTGGACGTCGATCGCGTCGCAGAAACGATACGGCCTGTGGGCCAGCAGCCCGGCGAACTTCCGGCGCAGCCGCGACACCTCGGCCCGTACCGTCACCGTACGCTCCGGGTCGCCGAACAGCGCGCCCGCCAGCGCCGTGGCGCTGAGCCCGGCCCGGTGCACCGCCAGCAGGTACAGCAACTCCGCGTGCCGCGGGCTCACCTGCTGCGTCCACCGGCCCGCGCCGCCCAGCACCGACAGGCTCGCCGCCGCCGGCCGGGTCAGGTCCAGCACCACCCCCGTGGGCGGCGGCGCGGCGCCCTCCGGCTCGACCCGGACCAGCCACCCGCCGCCCGGCAGCGGCTCCAGCGCGCACCGCCCCAGCCCCGGCAGCACGCACGCGCCCGCCTGCGGCGACTTCGGCAGCGCCACCCGCTCCGGCGGCGCCATCCCGGTGGCGGCCGCCGCCCAGCCGTGCTCGTCCACGGCCAGCGCCCGGCCGCCGATACGGGCCAGGACGGGCGCCGCGACCGCGCGCAGCCGGCCCATCGCCGTCCAGTGCCGGTCCCGCAGTTCGCCCTCCGCGACCCGGCCGACGGCGGTGACGAACGCCAGCGACATCGTCGGCATCGTCCGCGCCGGGCCGGTCACGTTGACCACGCCCAGCAGCCGGCCGTCGCGCGGGTCGGTCAGCGGGGCGGCGGCGCAGCTCCACCGGCGGCAGGTGCGCAGGAAGTGCTCGTCGCCGTAGACGCCGACGGGGCGGCCGGTCGCCAGCGCGGTGCCGATGCCGTTGGTGCCGGCGGAGTCCTCGCTCCAGCTCGCGCCCTCCGCCAGCCCGATCCGGTCCACGGCCTTGAGCATCGCGCTCTGCCCGTCCCGCCACAGCACCACGCCGTCGGCGTCGGTGACCACGACGACGTGCTCGGGCACGGTGTCCTCGGCCGGGATCAGCCCGTCCCGCAGCACCTCGCGCAGGACGCCGACCCCCGCCGTACGGCGCCGCCACTCCAGCTCCGCGACGCCCACCTGCCGCCGCGGCCGCCCGCCCTCGCGGTCCAGGCCGCGCTCCCGCGCGCGGCGCCACGACTCCCCGATCAACTCGCGCGGTACGTCGGCGGCCGGCGTGGCCGGCGGCGGCTCGGGGAAGGGGACGGCGTACGCCTCGGCCGCCCGGCCGCCGCCCGCGCCGGCGGCGCCGCCCGGTGTCCGGTGCCAGCCGCCCCGCGGGCCGCGCACCCGGCCGTTTTGCCGGGGCCCCCGCCCGCCGCCCGCATCCGCAGTTTCCGGCACAACACTCCCCGCCGGCCCGGCAGTTCACCGGGCCCGGGGTCAATGGTGCCCGCGTCTTCGCCCCCGCGCCCACCTCTTCGACCAAACCGATCGTTCGCTGCAATTTCACGCTGCAACGTTGTGCAACCTTTGCCCACGCGCGTGCGCGGGAGTTGAGTGGCGTGGGGTAGTGAGCGGAAGGGGCGCCGAGTCGGCGCGGCACCGTTTCCCGCACCCTGCACCGGCGGAAGGCCGCCTCTCCTCCCTGCGGGAGGGGCCTTCCGCCGTCGCCCCACCCGCCGGCCGCCCCCGGCCACCCTCGGATCCGCCACCGCCGCGGCTCACTCCGCCACCGGCCGGGCCCGGTCCACCACCGCCCGCAGGTCCAGCCCGTGCGGCAGCGTCCCCGCCGCCGCCCCCCACTCGCCGCCCAGCCGCGACGCGCAGAAGGCGTCCGCGACCGCCGCCGGCGCGTGCCGTACGAGCAGCGCCCCTTGCAGCACCAGCGCCAGCCGCTCCGCCAGCCGGCGGGCCCGCGCCTCGACGCCCGCCAGGTCCGCCAGCTCCGTCAGCAGGTCCTTCACCGCCCGGTCGAGCCGGTGGTCGGCGCCGCGCGCCCGGCCGATCTCGGTGAGCACCGCGTCCACCGCGCCCGGCTCCCGCCGCAGCGCGCGCAGCAGGTCGAGCGCCTGTACGTTGCCGGAGCCCTCCCAGATCGAGTTCAGCGGCGCCTCGCGCAGCAGCCGCGGCATCCCCGACTCCTCGACGTACCCGTTGCCGCCCAGGCACTCCAGCGCCTCCGCCGCCACCGGCGTGCACCGCTTGGTCACCCAGTACTTCGCCGCCGGCACCGCCAGCCGCAGGAAGGCCAGCTCCTCGTCCGTCCCCGCGTCGTACGCCGCCGCCAGCCGCAGCGCCAGCGCCGTCGCCGCCTCCGACTCCAGCGCCAGGTCCGCCAGCACGTTGCGCATCAGCGGCTGGCCGGCGAGCACCCCGCCGAACGCCGTGCGGTACGTGCAGTGGTGCACCGCCTGCGCCACCGCCTGCCGCATCACGGCCGCCGCGGCGGTCGCGCAGTCCACCCGGGTGGCGGCGACCATCCCGATGATCGTCCGGATGCCCCGGCCCTCCTCGCCGACCCGCCAGGCGAGCGTCGTGCCGTCGAACTCGACCTCGGCGGAGGCGTTGGAGCGGTTGCCGAGCTTGTCCTTCAGCCTCTGGAGGAGAAAGGTGTTGCGGCTGCCGTCCGGCAGCACCCGCGGCAGCAGGAAGCACGTCGGCCCGCCCGGTCCCGCGCCGCCGGACGGCACCTGCGCGAGCACCAGGAAGGCGTCCGACATCGGCGCCGAGCAGAACCACTTGTGCCCGGTCAGGGCGTACGCGCCCGCCCCGGCCGGCTCCGCCCGCGTGGTGTTGGCCCGTACGTCGGAGCCGCCCTGCTTCTCCGTCATCCCCATCCCGGCGAGCGCGCCCGCCTTCCCGGCGGCGGGCGCCAGCTCCGGTTCGTACACCCGCGACGTCAGCAGCGGCTCCCAGACCGCGGCCAGCTCCGGCTGCGCGCGCAGCGCCGGGACGGCGGCGTGCGTCATCGACAGCGGGCAGCCGTGGCCGGCCTCCGCCTGCGTCCACACCAGGAACCCGGCCGCCCGCCGCACGTGCCCGTCCGGCCGGTTCCAGGCGCCGGTCAGCCCGGCCGCCACGCCGCGCTCCAGGAGCCGGTGCCAGGCGGGGTGGAAGCCGACCTCGTCGACGCGCCGGCCGTAGCGGTCGTGGGTGCGCAGCACCGGCGGCGCGGCGTTCGCCTCGGCGCCCCACCGCTGCGCCTCGGCCGACCCCGCCGCGCGGCCGAGCGCGCTCAGCTCCGCCCGCGCCGCGTCGTGCCGCTCCGGGGCCACGTACCGCCCGACCGCCTCGGTGAGCGCCGCGTCCGCGGCGTAGACGTCGTAGCCGACCAGTGGCGGTGCCTGATTCGTCACTGTATGAGTACCTGCTGCCATGACAGCTACGGTAGGCAGGTGGGAGCAGAACGGGAAACGGGCGCGGAACAGGGCGGACGGGGCGGACCCCGCGGCCGGCTGCGCCGGGCCCGGGCCCTGTACCAGCACCTCCCCAAGCGCCGCGTGGCGTGGCTGCTGCTGAAGGACACGGTCAACTCCTGCATGCAGCACCGCGTGATCGGCCTCGCCGCCGAGGCCGCCTTCTTCAGCCTCCTGTCGCTGCCGCCGCTGCTCCTCGGCCTCCTCGGCCTGCTCGGCTACTTCGACCAGTGGCTCATCGACGTCGGGACCATCCGGCACAACATCATCGACGCCTCCGACGCGGTCCTGACGGAGAAGGGCGTCGACGAGATAGTCCGCCCGCTCCTCGACGACGTCACGCGCGGCGGGCGCCCGGACCTCATCTCGTTCGGCTTCGCGCTCGCGCTGTGGTCGGGCTCGCGCGCCGTGAACGTCACCATCGACACCATCACCATCATGTACGGGCTCGAAGGCCACCGCGGCATCGTCAGGACCCGGCTGCTGGCGTTCGGGCTGTACCTGGTGGCGCTGGTCATCGGCGTGGTCGCGCTGCCGCTGATGGTGGCCGGGCCGGACGCGGTGGTGCATCTGCTGCCGTGGAGCGAGACCGCCGTACGGGTGCTGTACTGGCCGGTCGTCGTGGTGCTGTCCGTCGCGTTCCTGACGACGCTCTACCACGCCGCCGTACCCGTCCGCTCGCCGTGGCGCGAGGACGTGCCGGGCGCGCTGGTGGCGCTCGGCATGTGGCTGCTGGGCAGCCTGCTGCTCCGGCTCTACCTGCTGAACGCCGTGGAGGGCCCGACGATCTACGGCTCGCTCGCCGCGCCCGTCGCCGTGCTGCTCTGGTTCGGGGTGTCGGCGTTCGCGGTGCTGGTCGGCGCGGCGGTCAACGCCGCGTTCGACCGCGTCTGGCCGTCCGTCGCCACCGCCACCGGCCGCGCCGAGACCGCCCGGGCCCGGGAGGAGGCGGCGGCCCGGGTGGTCGCCGAGGCCGCCGCGGAGCGGCTGGCGCGGGCCCGGGGGCTCGACGGCGACTCGTCGGCGGAGGAGTGGGCGGAGGACCCGGTGGAGGAGTGGGCGGAGGAGGAGGCCGAGGAGGCGCCGCGGGCCGAGGCCAGACGGGCGGGGGAGCGGGGCGGGGGCGCGGACGCGTACCGGCCGGACGCCCGGGGCGAGCCCCGGGAGGAGGACGCGCGGCACGAGGTGAAGTGACCGCCCGCCCCGCCCGCCCCGCCGCCGGTACGGGTCGGGGCCGGTACGGGCCGGGGCGCCCCGTCAGCGGTACGCGTCGAGCAGCCGGGCCAGGTGCCGGCCGGCGAGATGCAGCGGCGTCGCGCTGCGGAACACCTGCGCCGCGCCCTCGGCGCCCTCGATGGTGGTGACCACGGTCCACGCCAGCTCCCGCGCGTCCGCCTCGGCGAACCCCGCCGTCACCAGCCGCTCGGCCACCAGCCGCTGCCAGTGCTCGTACGTCTGCGTGCACGCCCGCTGGATCTCGGGGATGCGCCCGGCGGTCTCCAGCGCCGTGGCCGTGACGGGGCAGCCGTCGGACCAGCCGGAGTCCCGCAGCCCGGCGGCGAGCGCGTCCGTGCAGGCCACCACGGCGGCGGCCGGGTCCGCCTCCCGCGCCAGCGACGCGGACAGCAACTCCGCGAACTCCGCGTCCCCGTGCCGGATCGCCGCGACGGCCAGTTCCTGCTTGCCGCCGGGGAAGAAGTGGTAGACGGAGCTGAGGGTGGCGCCGGCCGCCCGCGCGATCTCCTTCACCGACGTGCCCTCGTACCCCTGCCGCTGCAACAGGCGGGACGTGGCCTCGACGATCCGCTCCCGCGTGCCGGGGGTCCGTGTCTGCCGCTGTGGCCGTGACGTGGTCTGCACGTGCCCACCCTACTGGATGGAGCGTTCGTTCCAGGGGGCGTGCTAGCGTCGAGGCATTGGATGGAGCGTTCGTTCCAATCCGTCGGCAGGGAAGGATGACGATGAGCAAGCAGCACGTGACCGTGATCGGCCTCGGCCCGATGGGGCGGGCCATGGCCGCCGCGCTCCTGGCGGCCGGGCACCCGGTGACCGTCTGGAACCGCACGCCCGGCCGCGCCGACGCGCTCGCGTCGCGGGGCGCCACCCCCGCGGACACGGTCGAGGACGCGCTCCGCGCCGGCGGGCTGACGGTGCTGAGCCTGACGGACTACGCCGCGATGTACGCGGTCCTCACCCCGGCCGCCGCCGCGCTGCCCGGCCGGGTCCTGGTCAACCTCAGCTCCGACACCCCGCAGGAGTCCCGCGCGGCCGCCGCCTGGGCCGCGGAGCACGGCGCGGCGTTCCTCGCCGGCGGCGTGGGGTCGCCGCCGTCGGGCATCGGCAGCCGGGAGACGATGACGTACTACAGCGGGGACGAGGCGGTCTTCGCGGCGCACCGCGAGACCCTGGAGGTCCTCAACCGCACCGACTACCGCGGCGCCGACCCCGGTCTCGCGCAGGTCTACTACCAGATCGGGATGGCCATGTTCTGGCCGGCGATGCTGGGTTACGTGCACGCGATGGCGCTGGCCCGGGCGCACGGCCTGTCCGCCGGCGGCTTCCTGCCGTACGCGAAGGACACCCTCGGCTCCCTGCCTGCCTTCGCGGACTTCTACGCGCCGCGCATCGACGCCCGGGACCACGCCGGGGACGTCGACCGGCTGGCGATGGCGGAGGCGAGCCTCGACCACGTGCGGCACACGGCGGCGGACGCGCGGGTGGACGCCGCGCTGCCGGCGGCGTTCCTGGAGGCGGTGCGCCGGGGGATGACGGCCGGGCACGCGGGCGACAGCCTGACGAGCCTGGGCGAGGTCTTCGCCGAACGGGCGGCGTAGCCTCCGCCCCGGCCCCTGTCCTGGTCCCGGCCCCGGTCCCGGGCCGTGCGGGCGCCCGCACGGCCCGGGACCGGGGCGCGTCAGGTCCCCTTCGCGCGCAGGAAGCGGCGCAGCCGCGCCGGCGGCCAGGTGTTGATCACGTCCTCCGGCGTCAGCCAGCCGCGCCGCGCGATGCCCACCCCGTAGCGCATGTTCGCCAGGTCCGGCACCGAGTGCGCGTCGCTGTCGACGGCGAACCTCACCCCGTACCCGCGCGCCCGCAGGATCAGCTCGTCCGGCAGGTCGAGGCGGTTCGGGTGCGCGTTGACCTCCAGCGCCGTGCCCGTACGCGCGCAGGCCGCGAAGACCGCGTCCCAGTCCGCGTCGACCGCCGGCCGCTTGCCCGCCTTGCGGGTGGTGGGGTGGCCGATGATGTGCACGTGCGGGTTCTCGACCGCGGCGAGGAAGCGCCGGGTCATCTCGTCCCGCGGCTGCGTGAAGTGCGAGTGCACCGACGCCACGCACACGTCGAACGTCTCCAGGAACTCCCCGGGCCAGTCGACCGAGCCGTCCGGCGCGATGTTCAGCTCCGTGCCGTGCAGCAGCCGCATCCCGCCCCTGCGCCGCCGCGAGCGCGCGTCCAGCTCCGCCACCGTCTCGCGCTGGGCGAGCATCTTCTCCTTCGTCATGCGCTGCATGCGCAGCTCGGGGGCGTGGTCCGTGATCGCGTAGTACGTGTAGCCGCGCTCCCGGGCGGCGTCCACCATCGCCTCCAGCGAGTCGATCCCGTCCGTGAGGTCGGTGTGGGTGTGCAGGTCGCCGCGCAGGTCGTCCTCCGTCACCAGCTCCGGCAGCCCGTCCCCGGCCGCCGCCTCGATCTCGCCGCGGTCCTCCCGCAGCGGCGGCGGGATCCACGGCAGGCCGAGGCGCGCGTAGACGTCCTCCTCGGTCTCCACGCGGACGCGGCGGCCGCTGCGGGCGTGGAACAGCCCGTACTCCGACAGCTTCAGCTTCTTGCGCACCGCGATCTCGCGGAGGCGGATGTTGTGCTCCCTGGACCCGGTGAAGTACTGGAGCGCGGCGCCCCACGCGCCCGGCGGCACCACCCGCAGGTCGACCTGGACGCCGTCCGTGGTGCGGACGCTGGTCTTCGTCCCGCCCGTGCCGATGACCTCCCCGACCATCGGCAGCCCGGTGAACGCCGCCGTCAGCGGCCCGGAGTCCGCCGCCGCGGCGAGCACGTCGAGGTCCCCGGCCGTCCCGCGGCGCCGGCGCAGCGAGCCCGCGTACGCGCAGCGCTCGCAGCCCGGCACCGCCGACAGCCGCGCGACGATGTCCTCGGCCAGCGCCAGCGCCGTGTCGACGGGGATCCGGCCGGTGGCCGAGCGCAGCAGGTCGATGCCGTGGAGCAGCTTCTCCTCGCTCTTCGGGCCGAACCCCTTCAACCCGCGCAGCCGGTGCTCGCCGATCGCCGCGGCCAGCTCGTCGACGGACGACACGCCCAGCTCCTCGTAGAGCAGCAGCGCCCGCTTGGGGCCGAGGGCGGGGATCGCGATCAGCTCCCGCACCCCGGCCGGGATCCGCTCCCGGGCCTCGTCGACCGCCGCCACCCGGCCCGTACGCAGATACTCGCCGATCTTGTCCGCGATGGAGCCGCCCACCCCGGGGATCGCCTTGAGCGCCCGGGCGTCCAGCCCGGACACGTCGGCGGAGTGGCCGCCGACCGCGCGGGCGGCCCGCTCGTAGGCGCGCGCCTTGAAGGCGTCGCCGCCGGTGATGGACAGCAGGTCGGCGTACTCCTGAAGGAGCGCGGCGACCTCCTCGTTGGAATCCACCTCAGCTCACCTCGGTCCACGTCGCGGGGGAGTGGTACGGGCGGCGGGGGCCGGCGGCCCGAAGCGACGCGCCCGTGCCGACAAGCATGCCGCCGATCCGCGCTCCGCGCCGCCCGAGCGCGGCGCTGGCGCGGACGAAAACCGCTGGCGCCACGTGTGCGCAGCTGCGTACGCTTCCAGCGCACCAGGTGACCGGTACCGACCAGGGAGGTGAGGGCCATGACCGAAGCCGTCAGGGGCACAGTCCCCGCAGGACAGCCGCACGCCCGCTCCTTTCCGAAGGGTCACTCCGTTGACACACCTCCCCGCCTCCCGTCCCCTCTCCGCGTACGGCTGGGATGAGGCCGCCGCCGACGCCTTCGCGCCGTACGAGTCCGAAGGGCTGATCCCCGCCCGCATCGCCCGGGTCGACCGCGGCTCCTGCGTCGCCCTCACCGACACCGGCCCCGTACGCGCCACCACCGCCCGCCTCGCGGGCGCCGACCGCGCCGCCGGGCGGACCGCCGACCTCACCCGGCTGCCCTGCACCGGCGACTGGGCCGCGCTCGAACCGGGCGCCCGCCCCGCCGTCACCGCCCTGCTGCCGCGCCGCACCGCGTTTCTGCGCTCGGCGTCCTCCAAACGCTCCGAGGGCCAGGTCATCGCCGCCAACGTCGACCACGCCGTCATCGCCGTCTCGCTGGCCGCGACCCGCGCCGCCGACATCGAACCGGCCCGCCTGGAACGGATGCTGTCGCTCGCCTGGTCCAGCGGCGCGCAACCGCTGATCGTCCTCACCAAGGCCGACCTGGTCGACGACCCTGTCGTCCTCGGCCACCTGGTCGCCGACACCGAGGAGGTCGCCCCGGGCACCGGCGTCCTCGCCGTCAGCGCCGCCACCGGCGCCGGCCTCCAGCAGCTGGCCGCCGCGCTGGCCACCGGCACCTCCGTGCTCCTCGGCGCCTCCGGCGCCGGGAAGTCCACCCTCGCCAACACCCTGCTCGGCACCGCCGCCCAGCAGGTCCACGCGGTACGCGACGCCGACGGCAAGGGGCGGCACACCACCGTCACCCGCGACCTGCTGCCCCTGCCCGGCGGCGGCGTCCTCATCGACACCCCCGGCCTGCGCGGCGTCGGCCTGTGGGAGGCCGACGACGGGCTGGGCCAGGTCTTCGCCGAGATCGAGGAGCTGGCCGCACACTGCCGCTTCCACGACTGCGCGCACACGGCCGAGCCGGGCTGCGCGGTCGTCGCGGCCCTGGAGAACGGCGAGCTGCACCCCCGCCGGCTGGACAGCTACCGCCGCCTGCGGCGCGAGAACGCCCGCATGGCGGCCCGCACGGACTCCCGGCTCCAGGCGGAGCGGCGCCGGGAGTGGAAGCGCCGCGACGCGGCGGACCGCGAGGCGCGGGCGCGCAAGGGGAGGCAGTGAGCGGCCCACCGGCCGCCGCGGCCGGTGCGCCCGGCCCCCGGCGCCGTACGGGCCGGAGCCGCCCCGCCCGCCACCCCGAGACGACCGCCGGATTCCCGGCGGTGTGACCGCGCGCGGCGCGTCAGCGGCTCCCGGGAGAGCCGTCCGCGCACCAGCCGCGTTCCCGGGCGTACCAGCCCAGTTGCAGCCGCGTGTGCACCCCGGCGATCTCCATCAGCCGCTTCACCCGCCGCTGTACGGTCCGCAGCCCCAGGTCCAGCTGCTTGGCGGCGCTCGCGTCCGTGAGCCCCGCGAGCAGCAGCCCGAGGATCTGCAGGTCCACCGCGTCCGGCCCGTCCGGCCCCTGCTCGGCCACCGCCCCGCCGCCCGCGGGCAGCCGCAGCGGCACCGCCTGCCGCCACAGGCTCTCGAAGAGCCCCATCAGCGACTCCAGCAGCCCGCTCGCGTGCACCACCAGCGCGGCGGGCTCGCCGGCTTCGGCGGACATCGGCACCATCGCCGTCGCCCCGTCCGCGATCACCAGCTTCGTCGGCACCACGTCCGCGACCCGCAACTCCTCGTTCCGGCGCAGCGCCTCGGCCGCCTCCGCCACCGTGCCCGGGGCCAGCAGCCGGGAGCGCTCCAGCACCACCCGGAACCGCACACCGCGGCCCGCGGCCTTCTCCTCCGCGGTGTTGTCCTGGCTGCGCACCGCCAGCGGCTCCCGCGTGACCAGCGCGCACACCTCCTGCTCCGCGCCGAGCTGGAGCTGCAGAAACCGGTGCGCCACCGCCCCCGCGCCGGTCACCACCTCCACCAGGTCGTGTACGTCCGCGGGCTCCCCGGCCTCCGCGCGGTACTCCTCCGCCAGCAGCGCCGCGGCCAACTCGGCGCGCTCCAGCTCGTGCCGCTGCTGGATGAGCAGCGCCCCCAGCGCCACCGACGGCGGCGCCGCCACCCACCGGCCGGGCCGCGCCGACGACTGCGCCGCCAGCCCGTGCTGCTCCAGCCGCCGCAGCGTCCGCACCGCCTCCGGCTCCGGCAGCGTCAGCCGCCGCGCCAACTCGGGGACGTCGGCGGCGCCGAGTGCCACCAGCGCGCGGTAGGCCGACTCCTGCATCTCGTCGAGTCCGATGGCACCGAGCACCCGCACATCCTGACCGCACGGGCGGCCCGGGTGGAAGGCCCTTGCCGTGATCTTGCGGGTCCGGTCGTTCCGGACGGGGACGGCGGGGAACAATAGGGGCATGGACCGGCAGGGGGATACGGCGGGGGATCGCCGCAGCGAGGACGACTGGTGGCACGACCTGTACGCGGAGGGAGTGCCGGACACGGGGCCGCAGCGCGGCGGGGACACGCTCGACGACCGCTTCGCGTCGGCGACGCGGGCGGTGGAGGAGGAGTCGGAGGCGGCGGGGCCGTCGCGGGCGTCGCGGGCGTCGGCGGCGGAGCCGTACGACCAGATGCGGGACCCCGACTACCCGCCGCTGGCCGACTCCGCGTCGGCGGCGCCTTCGGTGTCGGGCGTCCCGGGCTTCACGGAGCGCGCGGAACCGGCGGCTCCGGAGCCGCCGGCTTCGGAGCCGCCGGAGGGCCGTGGCTGGACGGACGACGTGTTCGCGGGCATGCGGGAGGACTTGAGGGCGGACCGCCGCCTGGAGCGCGCGGAGATGGACGAGCCCGACGAGGCGGACGGGCCGGGTGTCGCGGACGAGGCAGCGGTGGCGGAGCCGGAGGCGGAGGCGGAGGACGAGCCGGAACAGGACCCGGTGCCGTACGCCCGCCTGCCCCGCCCCCGCCCGCGCCACGGAGTCGGCGGTGGCCGGAGGTGGAGTCCGCGGGGCCCGCGTGGTGGAGACGGCGGATCGCGCCCGGTGGACGCGGAACCGTCCGGCCGGAGGCACCCGTGGAACCGGTCCCGGCGGAAGAGCGCCCACCGGCCACGCGGGCATGCGGGAGGACTTGAGGGCGGACCGCCGCCTGGAGCGCGCGGAGATGGACGAGCCCGACGAGGCGGACGGGCCGGGTGTCGCGGACGAGGCAGCGGTGGCGGAGCCGGAGGTCGAGGCGGAGGACGAGCCGGAACAGGACCCGGTGCCGTACGCCCCGCCGTCGCCCCCGCCCGCGCCCGCGCCACGGGAGTCGGCGGTGGCCGGAGTGTGGGAGTCCGCGGGGCCCGCGTGGTGGGAGTCGGCGGGTCGCACTCCGGTGGACGCGGAGGCGCCCGGCCGGGAGGAAGCCGTGGATCCGGTCCCGGCGGAAGAGCCGCCCACCGGCCCCGGGGGGCCTGCGGGTCACGCACCGGCCGAGGCGGCGGGGCCGCCGGCCCCGGACGAAGCGGTGGCGCCCGCCCGGTGGGAGTCCACGGAGCCGCCGCCTGGACCGCGGACCGTTGCGGACGATGCCTCGACCGGTACGGTGCCGTCCGGTCGCGGGGAACCCGCGGACGGAGCCCCGGACGCCGCGCCCCCGCCGGGCCCCTCGGCGGAGTCGGCCCCCGCGGAGAGGACGACGCCCGCTCCGGGGGAGACGCCGCCGGGGCCGCGTGCTGCTGCGGACGCGGGGGAGCCCCGCGCCGGGGAGACCGCGCCGCGCCCCTCTGTACCGTCCGCCCCTGAGGACTCCGCGCCGCCTGCCTCCGCGCCGCCCGCTTCGGTGGGACCGGCGCCGACCGGCCCTGCGGACCGCGCGGCGCCCCCGCCCGGGCCGACCGTGCCGCCCGCGCCTGCCGCGCGGGCCGAGGCGGGGCCGGTGCCACCCGCGCGGAGGGACGCTGAGCCGACATCGTCCCCGCCCGCGCCACCCCCTCCCGCGGACCCCGCGCCGCCTGCTCCGGGTGCTTCCGTGCCCGCCGATCCTGCGGCGCCCCCCGGGCCTCCGGCCGGGGAGGCCGCGCCGTCCGTTCCAGCTTCGCGGGGGGTGGCGCCGGTGCGGACGACTGCCGATCCGCCCGCCCCGCCCGCACCCGCGGCCGCGGGCCCCGCTCCGGCCGACCCCGCGGGCTCCGCGGACCCCGACGACGGCGGGCCTCCGCCCGCCACTCTGCGGCTGCGGCACGTGTCCGCCACCGACACCGTCACCGACGCCGACTGGGCCGGCCGCCGTGCCGGGGCCTTCGTCGGGGGCGGGCCGCCCACCTACGAGGCGGAGCCCACGACCCTGCCCGAGGTCGCGCCGGCGGCGCTCGGGGAGCTGGTGCCCGACACCGTTCTCGACGGCGCGCGCTACGGGTCCTTCACCCTCCGCACCGCCGCCACCCGCGGCGACAGCCCCCGCTACCGCGGCGAGCTGCGCCGCGACGCGGTCCTCACCGCCCGCTTCGGCGGCGGTGACGACGCGCTCGTGTTCGTCGCCGTCGCCACCGGCGCCCGCGGCGTGCCCCGTACGGACCGGGCCGCCGCCTCGCTCGTGCGGTGGATGGGCGAGGCCGTGGGCCGCAGCCGGGCGCGGCTCTCGGAGGACATCCGCACCGGCCGCCGCGCCGCGCTCAAGGGCGGTCTGCACCGGCTCACGGGACGCACGTACGGGCTGATGCGCGCGCAGGCGGAGGAGTTCGGCGTGGATCCCGCGGGGTACTCCGCCGGGCTGCGCTGCCTGCTGCTGTCCGCCGACCCCGGCTGCCGTACCCGGGTGTTCTTCGGTACCGGGCCCGGCGGCCTCTTCCGGCTGCGCGGCGACGAGTGGCAGGACCTGGAGCCCGCCCCGCCGGCCGACGACGAGGACGGGAAGGGCGGCGGGGAACCGGCGGAGCGGCCCGGCGCGCCCGTCGATCCGCGGCTCACCGTCGACCTCGGCGCCCGCCCCCCGCGCCGCGACCCCGCCGGGCCGCCGCCGCCCGGCTTCGGTGCCCCCGGCTCGGCGCCGCCGCCCGGCGGCCCGCCCGGTGCCCCGCCCGGTTTCGGCGCGCCCGTGGCGTCGCCCGGCCCCGGGGAGCCGGCGCCGTTCGCGTTCCGGGCGTCCGAGGGGCGGCCGGGCGACGTGCTGCTGCTGTGCAGCCCCGGGTTCGCCGAGCCGCTGCGCGGGGCGCCGGGGCTGGCGGCGGAGCTGGCCGAGCGGTGGCGCGGCGGCCAGGCGCCGCCGGGGCTCGCCGCGTTCCTTGAGGACGTCCAGCTGCGCGCCAAGGGCTTCGCCGACGACCGTACCGCCGCCGCCCTCTGGGAGAGCTGAGCCGGGGGCCCGGCGCCGCCGGGCCCCGTACCTCACCGTACGGGCCGCATCCGCAGCGTCAGGATCTGGAACGGGCGCAGCCGCAGCTCCACGCCGCCGTCCCCGTCCGGGACCGCGGCCCCCGCCGCGTCCGGCTCCAGCGGGCGCTCCAGCAGATCCGTCACCTGTACGTCCCGCACGGCGAAGGACGTCGTCAGCCTCCCCGACGCCCGCCCGCCGCGGGACTCGTACAGCCGCACCACCACGTCCCCGCCGCGGTCCTCCGCCGGCTTGACCGACTCGACCGTGATCGCCGGGTCGCTCACCGACACCAGCGGCTCCCGCGCTGCCGTGCGCGCGGGCCGCAGCGGCAGGTTCAGCGCGAGGCCCTGCGCGACCGCCGCGCCCACGTCCGCGCCCGGCAGCAGCGCGTAGCGGTAGCGGTGCACTCCGAGGTCCGTCTCCGGGTCGGGGAACCGCGGCGCGCGCAGGATCGTCAGCCGGACCGTCGTGCCCAGGCCCGCCCCGTGCGGCTCCCGGGTCACGTCGTGGCCGTAGGTGGCGTCGTTGAGGAGCGCCACGCCGTACCCCGGCTCGCCGACGTGCAGCCAGCGGTGCGCGCAGACCTCGAACTTCGCCGCGTCCCAGCTGGTGTTCGCGTGCGTCGGCCGGTGCACGTGCCCGAACTGGATCTCGGACGTGGACCGTTCCGCGTGCACGTCCAGCGGGAACGCGGCCTTGAGGACCTTCTCCTGCTCCCGCCAGTCGACCTCGGTGGTGAAGTCCACCCGCCCGCTGTCCGCCGCCAGGCTGATGTCCTGCACGATCCGCGACCGGCCCACCGCCCGCGTCACCCGCACCGCCGCGCGCAGCGGGCCGGACTCGGTGACCGCGACCGACTCCGCCGCCACGAGGTCGGTGCGGGTGCGGCGGTAGAACTCGTCGATGTCCCAGGCGTCCCACCGGTTGGGGTGGTCGGGGTGGAGCTGGAGCAGGTTGGCGCGGGCGCCCGGCGCCAGCACCTCGCGGCCGGCGGTCAGGTCCCGTACGGAGGTCAGCAGCCCGTCGCCGTCGACGACGACCCGCAACAGCCCGTTGTCCAGCACCGTACCGTCGCCCTCGGACGTCACCACCACCGCGCGGCCGCCTGCCGTGCCCACCGTCCCGGCGCCCAGCCCCGGCGCCCGCACCCGCGCCAGCGACCGCCCGTCGCCCGCCGGCTGGGTCACCGCCTCCGGCGGCAGGGCGGCCGCTTCCGCCGCGGCCAGCTCCACGACCTCGTCCCGGTCGTACGGCGAGGCGTTCAGCGCGGCGACGCCGCCCGCGGCGCCCAGCGCGGCGACCGCCGCCGCCGTGATCCCCGCCAGCTCCTCCCGCACCGCCGCGTAGGTCTCCGCCGCCTCCCGGTGCACCCACGCGATCGACGACCCCGGCAGGATGTCGTGGAACTGGTGCAGCAGCACGGTCTTCCAGATCCGGTCCAGCTCCTCGTACGGGTACGCGTACGCCGGGTCCGCCAGCGCCGCCGCCGTCGCCCACAGCTCCGCCTCCCGCAGCAGGTGCTCGCTGCGCCGGTTGCCGCGCTTGGTGTCGGCCTGGCTGGTGTACGTGCCCCGGTGGAACTCCAGGTACAGCTCCCCGGACCACACCGGCGCCGCCGCCCCGTACTCCTCCTCGGCCGCCGCGAAGAACTCCGCGGGCCGCGCCACCTCCACCCGCGGCGAGCCCTCCAGGGACCGCAGCCGGCGCGCCTTCTCCAGCATCTCCCGCGTCGGCCCGCCGCCCCCGTCGCCGTACCCGAACGGCACCAGCGACATGCTCGCCCGCCCCTTGTCGGCGAAGTTGCGCTCGGCGTGCGCGAGTTCGGCGGCGTGCATGGTCGCGTTGTACGTGTCCACCGGCGGGAAGTGGGTGAAGACGCGGGTGCCGTCGATGCCCTCCCACCAGAAGGTGTGGTGCGGCATCTTGTTCGTCTGGTTCCACGACAGCTTCTGGGTGAGGAACCAGCGGATCCCCGCCAGCCGCGCGAGCTGTGGGAACGCCGCCGTGTAGCCGAAGGAGTCCGGCAGCCACACTTCCTGCGTGTCCACGCCGAACTCCTCGGCGAAGAACCGCTTGCCGTGCACCAGCTGGCGCGCGAGCGCCTCGCCGCCCGGCATGTTGGCGTCGGACTCCACCCACATCGAGCCGACCGGCACGAACCGGCCGGCGGCCACGGCGGCGCGGATGCGCTCGTAGAGGTGCGGCTGGTGCTGCTTGACCCAGGCGTACTGCTGCGCCTGCGAGCAGGCGAAGACCAGCTCCGGGTAGTCCCCGGACAGCGCCAGCTCGGTGACGTTGGCGAACGTCCGGGACGCCTTGCGCACGGTCTCGCGCAGCGGCCACAGCCAGGCGGAGTCGATGTGCGCGTGGCCGGTGGCGTACGCCCGGTGGGCGCTGGCCGCCGCGGGCCGGGCCAGCGCCGGGGCCAGCGCCTCGCGGGCGGCGGCGGCCGTGCCGGGCACGTCGTGCAGGTCGAGCACGTCGAGCATGCGGTCGAGGGTGTGCAGGAGGTCGTGCCGGCGGCTCCGGTCCGCGGGCAGCTCGTGCATCAGCTCGGCGAGCACCTCGATGTCGAGGACGAGATGCCACACGTCCTCGTCGAGGACGGCGAGGTCGGCGGAGCGGAAGGTGTAGAGGGGCGCGTCGCCCGCGGTGCGCAGCTCGCCCAGCAGGGTGGGCGTGAAGTCCTGGAGGACGGCGGGGTTCGCGGCGGCCTCCAGCAGCAGCCGTACGGGCTCGCCGCCGGCCGCGGGGGAGGCGACCGGCACGTGGCGGTTGCGCGGGTGGACGCCCTTGACGGGCACCCCGGCCGCGTCGTACACGAGGCCCTCGGCCTGGAACCCGGGCATCTCGGCGCCGAACCCGGGGTCGATCACCGCCTCGACGCGCCGTCCCGCCCAGCCCGCCGGCACGGTGCCGGTCAGCCGGAACCAGCTGGTCGACCACGGCGGCCCCCAGCGGGTGCCGGCGGCGAAGGGCTCGTACTCCTCCGGGGGCACCTTCAGCGCCTCCGCCGCGGGCACCGGCTCGCCGGGGCGGTGCCACACCGACAGCTCCAGCGGGACGCGTGCGGTGTACTGGGCGGGGCGGATGAACTGGCGCAGCGCGCGCTCCAGGCGGCCCTCCGCCAGTCCTCGCTCGTCGTGCATCGCGGCTCCTCACAGTCGTCGCTGTGATCTGCCTAACCCGCGCGCGGGCGACCGGGCAAGAGGACCCACCTCCCCGGGCGGCGGGGGAACACCGTCAGCGGAGCTGGTTCTCCATGGCCGTGAGCTTCTGCTCCAGGGTGTCGAGCGGGGCCGCGAGCTCGTCGTCCGGTACGGGCCCGGCACCCGGCCCTGCGCCCACGCCCGGCCCCGCGCCCGTGACCGGCTTCCCGCCGCCCACCGCCTGCCGGGACCGCAGCGGCAGCCGCGCCGCCTCCGGGACCGGCTCCGGCGTCAGCGCCACCGGCGGCTCGGCGCGCGCCGCGGTCAGCTCGCCCGGGACCAGCGCGCGGTGGTGCTTGCCGAGGGCCTTGAGCCGGGCCCGCTCCAGCCGGGCCTGCTCGCGCTCCTCGGCCCGCCGGCGGGCCTCGTCCCGGCTGTCCCGGCGCACCTCGTCGACGGCCTCGTCCAGCGTGCGCACGCCTTCGAGGAGCATCAGCGACCACGCCCGGAACGTCTCGCGGGGCGCCCGCAGCCAGCGTACGAACCGGATCTGCGGCAGCGGCCGCGGCACGAGCCCCTGCTCGCGCAGCGCCGCGCGGCGGGTCTGCTTCAGCGCCCGGTCGAAGAGCACCGCGGCGGACAGCGACATGCCCGCGAAGAACTGCGGGGCGCCCGCGTGCCCGGTGCCGCGCGGCGCGTGCACCCAGTTGAACCAGGCCGCCGCGCCCGCGAACGTCCACACCAGCAGCCGGGAGCCGAGCGCCGCGTCGCCGTTGCTGGCCTCGCGCACGGCGATGACCGAGCAGAACATGGCGGCGCCGTCGAGCCCGAACGGGACCAGGTACTCCCAGCCGCCGGACAGGCCGAGGTTCTGCCGGCCGAAGCCGACCAGGCCGTGGAAGGAGAGCGCGGCGGCGACCGCGGCGCAGCAGAAGAGCAGGAGGTACGCGAGCGTTCCGTACATCGCCTCCTTGCGGCGGCGGCGCTGCTCGCCCGCCTCCCAGGAGTCCGCGGGCTCGTCGGCCCGCTGCCGGCCGCGTACGACGACGGCGACGGCCGCGAGCAGCCCGAGCAGCAGCACGGCGGCCGGGAGGGCCCAGCTCAGCGATATCCCGTTGAATCCCATCGGATGTCCCTTGCCTCGCGCGATGACCGGTGACCGGTGACTCGTGTTTCGGGCACCGATACTCGCGGAACTGCACGGCGATTCCGGAGGAAACGAAATCAGCCACTCAAAGGGGTGGCTTGCGGGCTAAGCGCTTGCGGCGAGGCGGGCGACGCGCTCCGAGTCGCAGGTGCGGGGGCAGGTGACGCAGGTGTCCTCGGGCCGCAGCGTGTAGTACATGCAGCAGCTCGCCCGGTCCCGGGTGGCCAGGGGCTCCCCGGCCGGTCCGGTGAGGGTGCGGAAGGCGGCGCCGCCGCGGTACGGGGCGGTGGCGGGCCCGGTCCCGGCGCCGTTCCCGGGGAGCAGCAGCCCGGTCTCGGCCATCGCCCGCTCCTCCTCGCCCAGGAGGCTGCCCAGATACCACAGGCCCTCGACGATCTCGTCCGTCGCCATCCCCCACAGGGCGCGGGGCCCGCGGCGCATCCGCGGCCCGAACGCCGCGAGCACCGGCTCCAGATGGCCGGCCACCGCGCCCCGCACCTCGGCGCGCAGCGCCTCCTCGCCGGCGACGACGCGGGCGCCGGGCAGGCCGGCGGCGGGGTCGTCCGGCAGGCAGGCGAACCCGGCGCCGCGGGCGGCGACGCGGGCGCGGCTGCCGTCGGCGTTGCGGTGCAGCGCCACGGCGTCCAGCGGCAGGCGGGGCACCCGGCGCAGCAGGAACCAGGGGAGGGTGACCAGCAGGCAGGCGGACCAGGCGTAGCGGTGCAGGCCGAAGCTGGCCACGACGTCGGGGCGGGCCTCCTCGCCGTAGGTGCGGCGGACCTGCCCGGCGTCCCAGGCGAGGAAGTCGTCCAGGACCCCGCCGCCGGCGGCGAGGTCCGCGGCGGCCACCCAGCCGGGCCCGGCGGGCAGCGGGTCCGCGGGGCCGAGTTCGGTGACGGCCAGGAACGGCAGGACCTCGGTGAGCCGCGTGTACGCCGCGGTGAGCGGCGTGCCGCCGGCGGGCCGGGCGCGCGCGGCGCTCGGCGGGCCCGGCTCGCGGGGCTCGCTCGGGGCACCGGCGTCGTCGAGCGGCTGCGGCACTGCGGGTGCGGACATCGGTGCGGTGACCACCCTGGGCTCGGCGGGGCGTGGCGTGTTCTCGACCCGTCGACGGGTTGAGGTAAGCCTTACCTTAACCGTCTTGATCCCGGGGTAGGCAAGGGGCACCGGGTTATGGTGTGGCGCGGAGATCGCCCGGCGGGCGTACTTCTGGGGCGAATCGGGAGAAAACAGTGGACGAGGCGGGGCTCACGCCGGCGGCGGCGCGCCACCCCCGCGCGCGGGCCCGCGTGCGCCGGCACTCGGTACGCGACCAGGTGCTCGACGCGCTGCGCACCGCCGTACTCCGCGGCGAGCTGCGGCCCGGCGACGTGCACTCCGCGCCCGCGCTCGGCGAGCGCTTCGGCGTCTCGGCGACGCCGGTGCGCGAGGCCATGCAGCAACTCGCCGCGGAGGGCGCCGTGGAGATACTGCCCAACCGCGGCTTCCGGGTGCTCGCGCCCAGCGCCCGCGACCTGGCCGAGCTGGCGGAGGTGCGGGCCCTGCTCCTCGTACCGCTGCTGCACCGGCTGGCGGCCGGGCTGCCGCCGGAGCGCTGGGTCGGCCTGAGCCGGCTGGCGGCGGACGACGCGGAGTTCCACGAGGCGCTGGTCGCGCTCTCCGGCAACCGCCAGCTGGTCCGCGTCGCCGGCGAGCTGCGGGCCCGGGCCCGGCGCGCGCCGGCGCCGCAGGCCCGCCGGCAGGCGCTGGTCGACGCGCTGGCGGCGGGCGACACGGCGGCGGCGGAGGCGGTGCTGCGGGAGCTGCTCGGCCCCTAGCGGCGCCCGAGCCAGGCCAGCGAGGTCACCCGGTGCTCGTTCCCGCCGCCCTCGTGGCCGTTCCACGGGTAGACCTCGATCTCCTTCGGCCCGCTCCAGTGGTTGTACGAGGCGAAGACCGTCGACGGCGGGCACACCTCGTCCATCAGCGCCACCGAGTACAGCGCGGGCATCCGCGCGCGGGCCGCGAAGTTGAGCCCGTCGAAGTACGACAGCGTCCGGAACACCCGCTCGTCCGCGCCCCGCTGGGTGGCCAGGTACAGGACCAGCTCCTGGTACGGGTCCTTGTCGGTGATCGTGACCGCCCGGCGGAAGTGGTTGAGGAACGGCACGTCGATCATCGCCGCCCGCACCTCCGGGTGCAGCCCCGCGACCGCCGTGGCGATCGCGCCGCCCTGGCTGCCGCCGCTGACCGCGATCCGGTCGGCGGCCACCGCCGGGTGCGCGGCGGCGGCGTCGACGGCGCGCACCGCGTCGGTGAAGACCCGGCGGTAGTAGTACTCCGCGGGGTCGAGCACGCCGCGCGTCAGGAAGCCGGGGGTCTGCGCGTTGCCCGTGCCGTACGGGTCGGGGGTGGAGCCCGCGTTGTTGCGGTGGGCGGCGCCCTGGCCGCGGGTGTCGACGACGAAGACGGCGCGGCCGGCGGCGGGCCAGAACAGGTGGTCGTGCGGCAGCCCGCGGCCGCCGCCGTAGCCGATGTAGTGCATGACGCACGGCACCGGCCCGTCGGCCCCGCGCGGCAGGACGAGCCAGCCGGAGATCCGGTGGCCGCCCCACCCGGCGAAGGACACGTCGTGCACGTCGACCGCCGTCAGGTCCGTCGGGTACGGGCGGAACTCCGGGGCGAGGCCGCCCGCGGCGGACTCCGCCTCGGCGAGCGTAGCGGTCCAGAAGGCGTCGAAGTCGGCGGGCTCCTCGCGCTCGGGGCGGTAGTCGCGGAGTGCGTCGAGGGGCATGTCGAACAGGGCCATACGGTGCTCCAGTCGGTGATGACGGTGACGGGGACGGTGACGGGGAACGCGGTGCGGTGACGCGGTGCGGGCGCGTCCGGGGGAGCGGTTCGGGGCGGGCGTACGGGACGGTCACGGCGTGCGGGACGGCGGCGGGCCCGTGGACTCGCGCACCGTCAGCGTCGTCGCCAGCTCCACCTGCTCCGGCTGCGCCGCGCCGCCCTCGCCGTGCAGCCGCAGCATCCGGAACGCCGTCGCCGCCATCGCCTCCAGCGGCTGTACGACGGTGGTCAGCGGCGGCGCCGCCCACGCGGCCACCGGGGTGTCGTCGAACCCGGTGACGCTCACGTCCGCCGGTGCCCGCAGCCCCCGTTCCGCGAGCGCCTGCAGCACGCCGAACGCCTGCCCGTCGTTCGCCGCGACGACCGCCGTCGGCGGCTCGGGCAGGTCGAGCAGCGCCAGCGCGCCGGCCCGGCCGTCGGGCGCGAAGAAGTCGGCCCGGCGGATCAGCTCCTCCGCGACCGGCAGCCCGGCCTCCAGCAGCGCCGCGCGGTAGCCGTCGAAGCGGGCGCGGGCGGACCAGACGCCGAGCGGGCCGGTGACGCCGGCGATGCGGCGGTGGCCCAGCTCGATGAGGTGGCGGGTGGCGGCGAGGCCGCCCTGCCAGTTCGTACAGCCCACGGAGCGGATGCCGGGGCCCGGCTCGGCCGGCGGGTCGATGACGACCAGCGGGATCCGCTTCGCCGCCAGCCGCGCGCGGGTCTCGGCCGCCGGCACCTGGTGGACGAGCAGGACGCCGTCGCTGCCGCGCGCCATGATGCGCTCAAGGGTGTGGCGCAGGACGTCCGCGCGGTCCGGCACGCTGTCGATGACGATCCGGCAGTCGGCCTCCGCCCCGGCCTCGACCGCGCCGGTGACCAGCGCGTCCGCCCACGGGCTGTTGAGGCTGCCGATGACGAGGTCGACGACGCCGGAGCCGCGCGAGGGCCGGTACCCGTGGTCGGCGAGCAGCCGGGCGATGCGCTCGCGGGTGGCGGGGGCCACGTCGGTGCGGGCGTGCAGGACCTTGGAGACGGTCGACACCGAGACACCGGCGCTGGCGGCGATGTCGCTGAGGGTGGCTTGTTCGGGAGGCATGCGGAGTCCTTTTCGAAAAACTCCGGCCAGCCTGCCCGGCTACTTCCGGCGACGTCAAGGGTGTTGACGGAGGTCTGCGCGGCTTCTAGCGTCATGAAGCGAGCGAAAAATTGTCGAAAACCACCGCGGAGGAGACCATGAGCCCGTCCCTGGGCGTGCAGCTCTACACCGTTCGCGACGAGATAGCCGCCGACCGCCCCGGCACCTTCGCCGCGCTGGCCGGCTTCGGCTACCGCCTGGTCGAGTGCCACGACGTGCTGACCGACCCCGAGGCGCTGCGGGCCGACCTGGACGCGGCGGGCCTGGCGGCCGGCTCCGTGCACGCGCACGTCCTCGCCGGCCCCGAGAAGGCCGAGGCCGCCTTCCGGGGCGCGCGCACGGTCGGCGCCGACACCGTCTTCGTGCCGTATCTGCCGCCGGAGCGGTTCGCCGACGCCGACGGGGTACGGGCCGTGGCCGGCGAGCTGGCCGAGGCCGCGAAGCGCGCCGCCGGGCACGGTCTCGCGCTCGGCTACCACAACCACGAGTTCGAGCTGTCCCGGTCCGTCGCCGGCGTCCCCGCGCTGGAGGTGCTGGCCGGGCTGCTCGCCGACCTGGACGCCGCGGTGGAGTTCGAGGTGGACACGTACTGGGCGGCGGTCGGCGGCCAGGACGTGCCCGCGCTGCTCGGCCGCCTCGGCGACCGCGTCACGCACCTGCACATCAAGGACGGGCCGGTCACCAAGGACGACCCGATGACCGCGGTCGGCGCCGGGCGGATGCCCGTCGAGGCCGTGCTCGCCGCGGGCGCGGGCGCCCGCCGGCACATCGTCGAACTCGACGCCTGCGCCACCGACATGCTCACCGCCGTCCGCGAGAGCCACGACTGGCTGGAGGGGAAGCGCCGATGACCGCCACGGAACCCCTCGGCGTCGCCGTGGTCGGCTGCGGCACGATCAGCGACCAGTACCTGACGAACCTCACCGCCTTCCCCGACCTGCGCGTCCTGTTCTGCGCCGACCTCGACGCCGGGCGCGCCGCGGCGCAGGCCGCCGCCTACGGCGTACCGGGGCACGGCAGCACGGCGGACGCCCTCGCCCACCCGGGCGTCGAGCTGGTCGTCAACCTCACCCTCCCCGCCGCGCACCACGACGTCGCCGCGGCGGCGATCGACGCCGGCAAGCACGTGTGGAACGAGAAGCCGCTGACCCTCGACCCGTCCTCCGGCGCCAAGCTCGTCGCCCGCGCCGCCGGCGCCGGCGTGCGGCTCGGCTGCGCCCCGGACACGTTCCTCGGCGCCGGGCTGCAGACCGCCCGCCGGCTCCTCGACGAGGGCGCGATCGGCGCCCCGCTGAGCGGGCTCGCGCTGATGCAGACCCCCGGCCCGGAGTCGTGGCACCCCAGCCCCGAGTTCTACTTCCTGCCCGGCGGCGGCCCGCTGTTCGACATGGGCCCGTACTACCTCACCTGCCTGGCCGCCCTCTTCGGCCCGGCGGAGCGGGTCGCGGCGGTGTCCCGCAGGGCGCGCGAGACCCGGGTGATCGGCTCCGGGCCGAAGGCCGGGACCGAGTTCCCCGTCGAGGTGCCCACGCACGTCGCCGCGCTCCTCGACTACGCCGCGGGACCGGCCGCCTCCCTGGTGGTCAGCTTCGACTCCCCGCTGAACCGGCAGGGCTGGGTGGAGATCACCGGCACCGAGGCCACCCTCGCGCTGCCCGACCCCAACCACTTCGACGGCACGCTGCGGCTGCGCCCCGCCGGCTCGGACGAGTGGACGGAGATCGCGTCGGCGGGCGCCACCGCGGGGCGCGGCATGGGCGCGCTCGACATGGCCCGCGCGCTGGCCGCGGGCGAGCCGCACCGGGCCTCCGGCGAGCTGGCGCAGCACGTGCTGGAGACCATGGCGGCGATCGAGCGGTCCGCGCGGGAGGGGGAGTTCACCGCGGTCGGGGGCGCCGGGTTCACCGTGCCGGCGGCGCTGCCGGCGGACTGGGACCCGGCCGTACGGACGCGCTGACCTCCCCGCGGGGCGGGGCGGGCACCCGGCGGCGCCGCCGGGTGCCGCGTGACCGCGGGCGCGGCGCGCCGCCCGCCCGGCCCGGGCGGGCGGCGGGGGCCGGTCAGCGGGACCACGCCGGCGCCCACGTCCCCCCGGCGTCCGCCGGGGCGTGCCGGGTGCTGTGCGCCGCCACGTGGTCGCGCAGCAGGGCGAGCGCGGGGTGCGCGTTGTCGGCGTGCCAGTGCAGCAGGTGCGGGTAGACCGGCGTCGGGTCGCGCAGCGGGATGCGGCACAGGTCGTAGCCGACGGGCCAGACGAGCGGGGTCCGCTCGCTGAGGAAGGTCGCCACCGTCGCGGACCCGGTGATCGTGTCGAGCAGGCTCTCGACGCCGAAGTCCGGGCCCACCACGTCGAGGACGAAGCCGAACTCCGCGGCCATGTCCGCGTAGTACGCGGCCCACTCGGTGCCCGGCACGTTGCCCGGCATCCAGATCCGGCGCCCGGCGAGCTGCGCCGGCGTCACCGAGCGGGCGCCGGCCAGCTCGTGCGCGAGGCCGGTGACCAGCTGCATCGGCTCGTACGTCGCGTGCCCCACGGCGACGCCGTCCGGCAGCTCCCGGCCCGGCGGCGGCAGCGTGCGGAACGTCGCGTCGATCGTGCCGTCGCGCACCGCGGCCACGGCCGGCCCGCCGCCGTAGACCGTGACGACGTCCAGCTCCACCTCCGGGTGCGCGCGGTGGAAGTCGCGCACCAGCCCGGCGGTCGCGACCCGCCGCCCGACCACGTCCACGCGCAGCGCCCGGCTCCCGGGCCGGACCGAGGCCGCGGCCCGCTCGGCGGCCCGCAGCAGCGCGCGGGCGTGCGGCAGGAACGCCTGGCCGTCGATGGTGAGCTTCGCCCCGCGCGCGGTGCGGGTGAACAGCCGTACCCCGAGGCCCTTCTCCAGCCCGGCGATGCGCTTGGAGACGGCCTGCTGGGTCAGCCTCAGCTCGGCCGCCGCCTCCTGGAACTGGCCGGTGTCGGCGGCGGCGACGAAGGTGCGCACGGCATCGAGGTCCACCCCGGCACCCTAGGCCGTCTCCTCCTCCCCGTACGTGCCGAGCCCCGGCGTGCGCGGCGGCACCGGCGTGGACTGGACGATCGAGGTGGTCGTCTGGCCGTGCAGCAGGAAGCGGTCGAGGACCTCCTCGAAGGTGTCGAGGCCCGTCGCGTGCACCTTGAGCAGGAAGCAGTCCTCGCCGGTGATCCGGTGGCACTCGCTGACCTGCGGCAGGCTCCGCGCCAGCGCCGCGATCCGGGGCAGCTGCCCCGGCCCCGGCCGCACCCGGACGTACGCCGAGACCGGATACCCCAGCGCCGCCGGGTCGACGTCGAGGCGGTACCCGCGGATCACCCGGGACTCCTCCAGCCGCCGCACCCGCTCGCGGGCGGTGGGCACGGAGACACCGGTGCGCCGGGCCAGTTCGGCCGTCGACAACCGGGGGTCGGCGTCGAGTTCGGTGAGGATCGAGCGGTCGAGTGCGTCCACCGTTTCACTCTCGCACAGCGGATGCCCGTTTCGTACGCCGAAGGGGAAAGCGATCGGCCGACGTGTTTTCCGGTCCGTCATGGTCCGCGGCGGCGCGCGTTGCGACGATTCCCCCGTGCCCGACTCCCCGCCCCGCAGCCCCGCCGGCGCCGCCGGCCGGGCCGCCCGCGCCGCCGAGCGCGTACCGCCGCCGGCGTTCCTCGTCTCCTCCGCCGTCTTCCACTACCTCGGCCCGGCCTGCGCCGTCCTGCTCTTCGCCCGGCTCGACGTGCTCGGCGTCGCCTGGCTGCGCATCGCCTCCGCCGCGCTGGTCTTCGCCCTCTGGCGGCGGCCCTGGCGCGACTGGCGGGCCGCGAGCCCGCACCAGCGGCGGCTGCTGCTCGCGCTCGGCGCCGTGCTCGCCACCATGAACTGCACCTTCTACCTGGCCCTGGAGCGGCTGCCGCTGGGGACGGTCGGGGCGGTGGAGTTCCTCGGCCCGGTGGTGCTGGCCGCGGCGGGAGCGCGGACCCGGCGGAACGCCGCCGCGCTGGCGCTGGTGCTCGCCGGCGTCGCGCTGCTGACCGACGTGCACCTCGTCGCCGAGCCGCTCGGCCTGGCGCTGGCGTTCGGCAACTGCGCGCTGTTCGTGCTCTACGTCGTCCTCGGCCACCGGCTCGCCGCGGACGGCGGCGCCTCGGGCGTGGGGCGGCTCGGCGCGGCGATGCTGGTGGCGGCGCTCGTCGCGGCACCGGCGGGGGTCGCGGACGCGGCGGCGGTGGTGACGTCGCCGGTGCTGCTGGCGGCGGCGTTCGGGGTGGGGGTGTGCTCGTCGGTCATCCCGTACGTGTGCGACCAGCTCGCCATGGCGCGGGTGCCGCGGGCGACGTTCGCGCTGATGCTGTCGCTGCTGCCGGCGACGGCGGCGCTGATGGGCGCGGCGGTGCTGGGCCAGGTGCCGGGACCGGCGGAGGCCGCGGGTATCGGGCTGGTGGTCGCGGGGGTCGCGGTGCACCGGGCGTAGCCGCGTACCGAGCGGGCCGGAAGACGGCCGGAAAACGCCTGTGTGCGGGCCCGCCCGCCCGTGGTACGGAACCGGGCCGGCCCTACGCGGCCCGGCGCCGCCGCACGATACGCCCCCGGGGTCAGCCTTCCGGCTCCGTCCGCGCCGCCGGCACCCGCCGCGGCTCCTCGCCCAGCTGCTCCGCCAGCCACGACGGCACCCCGTCCAGCAGCCGCACCAGCCGCGTCGCCTCCGCCCGCAGCCGCGCCGCCTCCGCCTCCGGCTCCACGTCGGCCAGCGCCATCAGCGCCGGCGCCGTGCCGACCAGGTACCCCAGCTCCTCGCGCAGCCGCAGCGACTCGGCGAAGCCGTGCCGCGCCTCCGCCAGGTCGCCCTCGTCGGCCGCCAGCGCCGCCAGGTGCCGCCAGGTGAACGAGACCAGCAGCCGGTCGTCCCGCTCCAGCGCCCCCGTGTGCGCGCGCCGGAACGCCGCCTGCGCCGCCGTCGCGTTCCCCGTCAGGTGCTGGGCGACCAGCCCGCGCCGGAAGTCCAGCATCGGCCGGTGCGCCGACGCGGGCGGCAGCAGCGCCGCGGCCCGGCCGAGCGCCGCGCGCGCCTCGTCGGAGCGGTCGCGCTCCTGGAAGAGGGTGGAGGCGTACGCGAGGTACCCCCGCTCGCACGCCGTGACGCCGCGGTTCTCCCCGTCCGTCGACAGCGCCTCCGCGTTCCGCACCGCGTCCTCGGCGCGCTCCCACCCGGCCGCCGTGAACATGCACTGCTCGACGAGCAGCGCCGCGCGCCGCTGCGCCGCCTCGGCGTCGGCCCCGGCGGCGTCCTCCAGGAGCGCCGCGGCGTCGTCCCAGCAGCCGCGCGAGCGCAGCCGCCAGATCGCCCGCTCCAGCGGATCGTCCGAGATCGCCGATTCCGACCGTGCCATGGCGGTATCCGCCACTCCTGCCTCCCCAACGCGCCGTCGAGCCAAGGAACAACGCTGCCCAGTGTGAGTCGAATCTCAGCATGAAGTCTGCCCTGGGCCAAGGTCCCGCGTGAACGACTTCACAAGATCTTGGCCAACACATTGCCGGGCACCCGGCCCGCGGCGGGCGAGAACGCGCCGTGCGGACGGCGCCGTTCAGCTCATGCGCAGGGCGAGGAAGAAGTCGAGTTTGTCCTCCAGCCGGGACAGGTCCCGGCCGGTGAGCTGCTCGATGCGGCCCACCCGGTAGCGCAGCGTGTTGACGTGCAGGTGGAGGCGGGCCGCGCAGCGGGTCCAGGAGCCGTCGCAGTCGAGGAACGCGGCCAGGGTCTCCACCAGTTCGGCGCGGTGGCGGCGGTCGTACGCGCGCAGGGGGTCCAGCAGGCGGGCGGTGAACGCGCGGCGTACGTCGTCCGGGACGAAGGGGAGCAGCAGCACGTGGGAGGCCAGTTCCTCGTGGCCCGCGGCGCAGACGCGGCCCGGGCGGGCGGCGGCGACGCGGCGGGCGTGGCGGGCCTCCTCCAGGGCGCCCCGCAGGCCCTCCGAGGAGTGCACGGCGGCGCTGACGCCGAGCGTGAGGCGGCCGTCGTCGGCCAGCCCGCGGGCCAGCGGCTCCCGGACGGCGGCGAGGAGCGCGTCGGCGCGCAGCCCCGCCGCGCCGGCGGCCGCTCCGGACGCGCCGGCGGACGCCGCGGCGGCGCCGCGCCCGCGCCCGCGGGCGGGCGGCCCGTCCGGGGCGCCCCGGCCGCCGCCGGGCGCCTCGCCGGCGCGGTCCGCGCCGCGGCCGCCGTCCGCGCCTCCGGTGCCCTCCGCCGCACCGCCCACGCCCCGGCCGCCCGCCCCGGGCGCGCCCGAGCCGACGGCCCCGGCTCCCGCCTCCGGCGACCCCGCCGCCCGCGCCGGCAGCGGCACCAGCGCCACCGCCTCGTCCCCCTCCACCGCCACCGCGATCCGGTCCCCGGCCCCCGCCCCCGTGTCCGCTGCCGTCCCCGCCTCCCGGTCCGGGCCCGCCAGCAGCTCCTCCAGCATTGCCCGCGCCACCGGCCCGCCCGCGATCCCCGGCTGCCCGGACGGGACCTCCCAGTCGACCCGCGCCACCACCACCTGCCACCGCGGCGCCGTCCCCGCCCCCGGCAGCAGCACCGGCACCGCCCCCCGCAGCCGGGCCGCGATCTCCGCCGGCTGCGCCCCGGCCCGCACCAGCTCCAGCACCTCCCGCGCCAGCCGCCGCCGCTCCGCCCGCGCGCCGTCGCGCCGCTCCCGCTCCGCGGCGATGAGCCGCGTCACGCCGTGCAGCAGGTCCAGCCGCTCCGGCGGCCACTCGCCGGCGTCCGCCGCCACCGCCAGCAGCCAGTCCGACAGCACCGTCTCGCGCGGGTCCCGCCCCTCGCCGCCGACCGGGAACAGGGAGTACGTCACGCCCGACCCCGGGGGCGTCACCCGGTGCGGCGCCGGGCGGCCGCCGCGCTGCGCGGCCAGGTGCTCGCCGGCCAGCCACGCCGTCAGCCGCGCGGGCAGCCGCCCGCCGGCCGGCTCGGCCGCCCCCGGCGCCCCGGAGGCGGTGCCGGCGATCAGCCGGCCGGTGGGTGAGAGCACCCAGGCGCGCAGGTCCAGATCCGAGCCGAGCAGGTCGAGCACGACGTCGGGGCCGCCGCCCGCGGGCCCGGCCGACATCAGCCGGCGGTGCCGCTCCACCACGGCCGCCAGGTCGCCGGCCCGCTCGCCGGAGACCTGCCGTACGACGTGCTCGGTGATGGTGGCGAAGGCGACGTCCTCGTCCACCGCGAACAGCGGCAGCCGGTGCCGCGCGCACGCGCGCACCAGGTCCGCCGGCACCCCGGCGCCCGGCAGCTCCGCCTCCCCCGCCGCCAGCCCGGCGACGCCGGCCGCGGCCAGGATCCGTACGAAGGGCTCGGAGTCCTCCGGGCCGTGCCGCCAGGCGAGGCCGGTGAGCACCAGCTCGCCGCCGGTCAGGTAGCGGCCGGGGTCGGTGAGGTCCGTGGTCATCACGCCCCGTACGGTGCGGTCCAGCTCGTCCGCGCCGCCGAGGAGCGTCAGGCCCAGCGACGCGGAGTCCAGGAGTGCCCGCAGCCTCATGCGCGTTCCCTTGCTGTCGGTCGTGCGTCGGGCCGCCCGCCGCGGCCTGCGCGCCTCGGCGGGGGGCGAGGGATGTCCCGCACAGAATGGATGCCCAGGCGTTCGTTCGAATCTACAAGAAGCGGGTTCTGGCCAGCCCGTTGCTTCATGGTTTCCGTGACTGCACCCGGACGGCGGCGTTTCTGTGTACTTGGGCCACGTTCCGTCAACAGCTCAAGCACACGCCCCTACTTTCGAGGGAAAGCCGAGAGCATCCATGGACTTCCTGCGCCCCGCCGGCTGGGAGGACGCGCTCGCCGCCAAGGCCGAGCACCCGGCGGCCGTGCCCATCGCCGGCGGCACGGACCTCATGGTCGAGATCAACTTCGACCACCGCCGCCCGGAGTACCTGCTCGACCTCACCCGCGTCGCCGAGCTGCGGGACTGGGAGGCCGGCGCGGAGACGGTGCGGCTGGGCGCCTCCGTGCCGTACGCGCGCATCGTGGCGGAGCTGGGCGGGCCGCTGCCCGGGCTGGCGCGCGCGTCGCACACCGTGGCGTCCCCGCAGATCCGCAACCGCGGCGGCGTCGGCGGCAACCTCGGCACCGCCTCCCCGGCCGGCGACGCGCACCCGGCGCTGCTGGCCGCGGGCGCCGAGGTGGAGGTCGAGTCCGTACGGGGCAGTCGGCGGATCCCGGTCGACGAGTTCTTCACCGGCGTCAAGCGCAACGCGCTCGCGCCCGACGAGCTGATCAAGTGGGTGCACATCAAGCGGGCCACCGGGCCGCAGGAGTTCTCCAAGGTCGGCACCCGCAACGCGATGGTGATCGCGGTGTGCGCCTTCGGCATCGCGCTGCACCCGGACACCCGCACGGTCCGTACCGGCATCGGCTCGGCCGCGCCCACGCCCGTGCGCGCCGCCGCCGCCGAGGAGTTCCTGACCGCCGCGCTGGCCGAGGGCGGCTTCTGGGACAGCGGCCGGGCCCTGCCCCCGGCCCTCGCCCGGCAGTTCGCCGAACTGGCGGCGGGGGCCTGCAACCCCATCGACGACGTGCGCGGCAGCGCGCGCTACCGCAGCCACGCGGTCGGCGTCATGGCCCGCCGCACGCTCGGCTGGACCTGGGAGTCGTACCGCGCGGGTGCCACCGCCGGGGAAGGAGCCGCGTGATGCGGGTGACGTTCACCGTCAACGGCCGCGAGCAGCGGGCCGACGACGTCTGGGAGGGCGAGAGCCTGCTGTACGTGCTGCGCGAGCGGATGGGTTTGCCGGGCTCGAAGAACGCCTGCGAGCAGGGGGAGTGCGGCTCGTGCACGGTACGCCTGGACGGCGTGCCGGTGTGCGCCTGCCTGGTCGCCGCCGGGCAGGCCGAGGGCCGCGAGGTCGTGACCGTCGAGGGCCTGGCCGGGGAGGGCCTGTCGGCGGTCCAGCAGGCGTTCGTGGACGCCGGCGCCGTGCAGTGCGGGTTCTGCACGCCGGGGCTGCTGGTCGCCGCGGACGACCTGCTGGAGCAGAACCCCTGGCCGATGGAGCCGTCGGACGCCGACATCCGCGAGGGCCTCTCGGGCAACCTGTGCCGCTGCACCGGCTACGAGAAGATCCTCGACGCGGTCCGGCTGGCCGCCGCCCGCCGTGGCGAGGGGGTCTGATGGCCGAGGTCACCCGCGTCCCGACCAGCCTCACCCAGGGCTCGCAGACCGCCGGCGGCATCGGCGAGTCGAAGCTGCGCCCGGACGGCACCCTGAAGGTCACCGGGGAGTTCGCGTACTCCTCCGACCTGTGGCACGAGGACATGATCTGGGGCCACACGCTGCGCTCGCCGCACGCGCACGCCGAGATCGTCTCGATCGACATCTCCGCCGCGCTCGCCCAGGCCGGGGTCTACGCCGTGCTCACGTACGACGACCTGCCCGCGGAACAGAAGAACTACGGTCTGGAGATCGCCGACACCCCGGCGCTCGCCGCCGGCCGGGTGCGGCACCACGGCGAGCCGGTGGCGCTGGTCGCCGCCGACCACCCGGAGACCGCCCGCCGGGCCGCGGCGAAGATCCGGATCGAGTGGCGGGAGCTGCCGCTCGTCACCGACGAGGCGTCCGCGCTCGCCCCGGACGCGCCGGTGCTGCACCCCGGCCGCGCCGACGGCTGCGCCGACGGCAAAAAGCAGCACGTACCGCACCCGAACATCGTGCACCGCCAGCCGATCGTCCGCGGCGACGCCGCCGCGGCGGCCCGCCGGGCCGACCACATCGTGACCGGCGAGTACGAGTTCGGCATGCAGGACCAGGCGTTCCTGGGCCCGGAGTCCGGCCTCGCGGTGCCCGCCGGGGACGGCGGCGTCGACCTGTACGTCGCGACCCAGTGGCTGCACGCCGACCGCCGGCAGATCGCGCCGGTGCTCGGGCTGCCGGAGGAGAAGGTGCGCATGACGCTCTCCGGCGTCGGCGGCGCGTTCGGCGGGCGCGAGGACCTGTCGATGCAGATCCACGCCTGCCTGCTGGCGCTGCGCACCGGCAAGCCGGTGAAGATGGTCTACGACCGCTTCGAGTCCTTCTTCGGCCACGTGCACCGGCACCCGGCCCGGATCCGCTACGAGCACGGCGTCACCGCCGACGGCAGGATCACCCACGCCCGCTGCCGCATCGTCCTCGACGGCGGCGCGTACGCCTCCTCCACCCCGGCGGTCGTCGGCAACGCGGCGTCGCTGTCCATGGGCCCGTACGTCGTCGAGGACGTCGAGATCGAGGCGCTCGGGCTCTACACCAACAACCCGCCGTGCGGCGCGATGCGCGGCTTCGGCGCCGTCCAGGCGTGCTTCGCGTACGAGGCACAGATGGACCGGCTGGCCGCGGCGGTGGGCATGGATCCCGTGGCGTTCCGGCAGGTGAACGCCATGGCGCAGGGCTCACGGCTGCCGACCGGGCAGCTGGTCGACTCCCCGGCGCCGGTCGCGGAGATCCTCCGCCGCGTCCAGGCCCGGCCGCTGCCGCCGGAGCGGCAGTGGGAGAGCGCCGGCGGCGCGGCGGACGTGCGGGCGCTGCCCGGCGGGCTGTCGAACACCACCCACGGCGAGGGCGTCGTCCGCGGCGTCGGCTACGCCGTCGGCATCAAGAACGTCGGCTTCTCCGAGGGCTTCGACGACTTCTCCACCGCCCGGGTGCGGCTGGAGGCGGCCGGCGGGGAGCCGGTGGCCACCGTGCACACCGCGGCGGCCGAGGTCGGGCAGGGCGGCGTCACCGTGCAGGCGCAGATCGCGCGCACCGAGCTGGGCGTCGCGCAGGTGGTCATCGCCCCGGCCGACACCCGCGTCGGCTCCGCCGGCTCGACCTCCGCCTCCCGGCAGACGTACATGACGGGCGGCGCGGTACGCAACGCCTGCGCGGCGGTGCGCGAGCAGGTCCTCGCCCTCGGCCGGCGCAAGCTCGGCACGTACCACCCCGCGTGGGCCACGGCCGAACTGCTGCTGGAGGGCGGCAAGGTCGTCACGGACGGCGGCGAGGTCCTCGCCGGCCTGGCCGACGTGCTCGACGGAGAGCCGCCGATCGAGGTCGAACTGCCCTTCCGGCACCGGCCGACCGAGCCGTTCGACATCGAGAGCGGCCAGGGCTTCGGCCACGTCCAGTACTCGTTCGCCGCGCACCGCGCGGTCGTCGAGGTCGACACCGAGCTGGGCCTGGTCAAGGTCGTCGAGCTGGCCTGCGCCCAGGACGTCGGCCGGGCGCTCAACCCGCTGTCCGTCGTCGGGCAGATCCAGGGCGGCACGACGCAGGGCCTGGGCGTGGCGGTGATGGAGGAGATCGTGGTCGACCCGGCGACCGGGCGGGTGCGGAACCCGTCGTTCACCGACTATCTGATCCCGACGATCCTCGACACCCCGGCCATCCCCGTCGACGTCCTCGAACTGGCCGACCCGCACGCGCCGTACGGCCTGCGCGGCGTGGGCGAGGCGTCCACGCTCTCGGCCACCCCGGCGGTGCTGGCCGCCATCCGCCAGGCCACCGGTCTGGCGCTGACCAAGGCCCCCGTACGGCCGGAGCACCTTACCGGCACCTAGTACCCGTCGTACCCGTCCCTCGTCTCGGGCCGTCCCCCGGGTCGTGCAGCACCACCTCATCCCAAATCCCGCGACCGCGGGTGCCCCTGTGAACCTTGGGAGAACGCATGACCCAGTCCTCCGTCGGCCGGCGCGCCGCCGCGCCGGCCGCGAAACCCGGAGCCGAACCCCCGCGCGGCACGTCCTGGCTCGACCGCTACTTCGAGATATCGCGGCGCGGCTCCACGGTCGCCCGCGAGGTGCGCGGCGGGCTCACCACCTTCATGGCGATGGCCTACATCCTGCTGCTCAACCCGCTGGTGCTGGGCGGCGAGGACGCCGCGGGCCACGTGCTCGCCCCGTCCGGCCTGATCACCGCCACGGCGCTGGCCGCCGCGGTCACCACCCTGCTGCTGGGGTTCTTCGGCCGGGTGCCGCTGGCCGCGGCCGCCGGGCTCAGCGTCTCCGGCGTGCTGGCCAGCCAGGTCGCGCCGCAGATGACGTGGCCGCAGGCGATGGGCATGTGCGTCGCGTACGGCGTCGTGATCATGCTGCTGGTCGTCACCGGGCTGCGCGAGATGATCATGAACGCGATCCCGACGGCACTCAAGCACGCCATCACCATGGGCATCGGGATGTTCATCGCGCTGATCGGCCTGGTCAACGCCGGATTCGTGCAGGCCGGCGAGGCGAAGATCGTCACCCTGGGGGTGAACGACCAGCTCCGCGGCTGGCCCGTGCTCGTCTTCTGCCTCACCCTGCTGCTGATCTTCATGCTCCAGGCGCGCGACGTGCCCGGCGCCATCCTCATCGGCATCGTCACCGGCACGGTCGCCGCCGTCGTCGTCAACGCCGTCGCCGACCTCAAGCCGTCGGCGTGGGCGAACGGCCGCGCGCCGGAGCTGCCGGCCGGCGGCGTCACCTCGGCGCCCGACTTCAGCCTCCTGGGCGAGGTGTCGTTCCGCGGCTGGGGCGACGTGGGCGTGCTGACCGTCAGCATGATCGTCTTCACCCTGGTGCTGGCCGGGTTCTTCGACGCGATGGCCACCATCATCGGCGTCGGCACCGAGGCGCGGCTCACCGACGAGCGCGGCCGGATGCCGGGGCTGTCGCGGGCGCTGTTCGTCGACGGCGCCGGCGGGGCGATCGGCGGGACCGCCGGGGCGTCCGGGCAGACGGTGTTCGTGGAGTCCGCCACCGGCGTCGGCGAGGGCGCCCGGACCGGGCTGTCGAGCGTCGTCGTCGGGCTGCTGTTCGCGCTGGGGCTGCTGTTCACGCCGCTGGCGCAGATCGTGCCCGGCAACGTGGCCGCCGCCGCGCTGGTCGTCATCGGCGCCATGATGATGGCGAACGCCCGGCACGTGGACTGGACCGACCGGGCCGTGGCCGTCCCGGTGTTCCTGACGGTCGTGCTGATGCCGTTCACGTACTCCATCACCGCGGGCGTCGCCGCCGGCGTCATCTCGTACACCGCGATCCGGGCCGCCCAGGGCCGGTGGCGCGAGCCCGGCCCCTTCATGTGGGCCCTGACCGCCGTCTTCGTCGTCTTCTTCGCCCTCCACCCGATCGAGCAGTGGATGGGTGTCACCTAGGAACAGCGGCCCTCGTGAGGAGCTGATCAGCATGCTGGACATCGCCGCCGACCTCATCCGGTGGTGCGCCGAGGAACGTCTCTTCGCCGTCGCCACCGTCGTGCGCACCACCGGCTCCGCGCCGCGCGGGCCGGGCGCCGCGCTGGCGGTGGACGCGGCGGGCACGGCGGTCGGCAGCGTGTCCGGCGGCTGCGTCGAGGGCGCGGTGTACGAGCTGTGCCGCCAGGCCGTCGAGACCGGGGAGCCGCTGCTGGAGACCTTCGGCTACTCCGACGAGGACGCCTTCGCCGCCGGCCTCACCTGCGGCGGCGAGATCGACGTCCTCGTCGCGCCGGTCACCCCGGGCGGCCCCGCCGCCGATGTCCTGCGCACCGCCCTGACCGCCGCCGCCGAGGGCGCCGCCGCGGCGGTCGCGCGGGTCGTCGCGGGCCCGGCCGCGCTGCTTGGCCAGGCGCTGCTGGTACGCCCCGGCGGCGCGTACGAGGGCCGCCTCGCGGGCCCGCTGCCCGGCCTGCCGGACTGGGACGGCGCCGCGCTGGAGCGCACCGCCGCCGCCGAGGCCGCCGCGCTGCTCGACGCGGGGCGTACCGGCAGCGTGACGGTCGGCGCGGCGGGCGCGCGCTGCGGGGAGCCGGTGACGCTGCTGGTGGAGGTGAGCGTGCCGGCGCCGCGGATGGTGGTCTTCGGCGCGGTCGACTTCGCGCACGCGCTGGTCCGCGTCGGCACGTTCCTCGGCTACCGGGTCACCCTCTGCGACGCCCGCCCGGTCTTCGCCACCGCCCGCCGCTTCCCGGAGGCGGACGAGGTGGTGGTGCGCTGGCCGCACGAGTACCTGGCGGACGCCGCGGCGGCGGGGGAGCTGGACGGGCGCACGGTGCTGTGCGTGCTCACGCACGACCCGAAGTTCGACGTGCCGCTGCTGGCGGGCGCGCTGCGGCTGCCCGTGGCGTACGTCGGCGCGATGGGCTCGCGCCGTACGCACCGGGACCGCGAGCGGCGGCTGCGGGAGGCGGGCGTGACCGACCTCGAACTCGCCCGGCTGCACTCGCCGATCGGGCTGGACCTCGGGGCCCGGTCGCCGGAGGAGGTCGCGGTCTCGATCGCGGGCGAGATCGTCGCCGCCCGCCGGGGCGGGACGGGGCTGCCGCTGACGGGCGGGCACACGCCGATCCACCCGGAGCCCGGCCGGGCTGCGGGGGAGGCCGGGCGGATCGGGGACGCGGCCTGAGGGGTGCGGGGCGGGCGGGCCGGGCACCGGCCCCGGCTCAGCGCAGTTGCAGGTCCACGAGCACCGCGCGGTGGTCGGTGCCGGCCAGTTCGGGGAAGTCGATGGCCGTGGGGCTCAGCCGGTCGCTCAGCAGGACGTGGTCGATCTGCGTGCCGAAGAGCGGCGTCGTCGAGGCCGGCCAGGTGGGGGTGCGGGAGCGGCCGAGCAGCATGGCGCTGTCGCGCAGCCCGGTGTCCAGGATGTCGCGGAACGCCTCGTGGTCCTGCGAGGCGTTGAAGTCGCCGCCGAAGACGGCGGGCGCGTCGCCGCGCGCGGCGGCGGCGTCCCGCAGGTACCCCAGCTCGGCGCGCCAGGCGTCCATGGACCCGGGCGTCGGCGGCATCGGGTGCACGACCTGGAGCCGCAGCCGCTCGCCCGCGACCCGGGCGGTGGCCGCGGGCATCGACAGCGTGCCGCGCACGCCGGGCTCCGCGGCCAGCGGGTAGCGGCTGAGGATGGCGGAGCCCTCGGCGGGGTCCCCGGAGTCGATGACGCGGTGCGGGTACGCGGCGCGCAGCGCCGGGGCGCGCAGGGCGGCGACGCAGCGGGTGTCGCACTCCTGGACCAGGGCGATGTCCGGCTCGTACGCGCGGAGGGCGGCACGCAGCGCGGGGGTGGCGTCGCCGAACTTGAGGTTGGCGGTGAGCAGGCGGAACTCGGCGCGGGGCGGGGAGGAGGGCGGGTCGGCGGCGGGCTGGTAGGGCCGGACGAACCAGGCGGTGGCGGCGAGCACGACGAGCGCCCACACGAGGCCGGCGCGGCTGCGGGCGGCGGCCATGAGGAGCAGCCCGGCGCCGCCGGGCACGAGGAGCCACGGCAGAAAGGCGGCGAACTGCGGCACGGGTGTCACCCCGTCCGCGCCGACGACCCGGAACCCGACGACGGCGGACACGAGAAGCAGCGGCAGCGCCCCGACGACCGCGAACACCGGCCGCGGCGGCCGTGCCGGGCGGGGGCCGGGCGACGGGCGCCGGGAAGTCCCGCCGCCGCGGTCCGCAGGGTCCGCGGCGGCGGTGCCCCGCTGAGGAGCCGGGCCGGCGGTCGCCACCGCGACGGGTGCGCCATCGGGCTCCGCCGCCCCGGGCGCGTCCGTGGGCGCCTTCGCGGTGGCTGCGGGGCTGTGGGGTGGTGGCGGGCCGGGCTCGGTCTCGGTTGCCCCGGCGTCTGTGCGGGGGCCCGGGTTCGCCGGTTCCCCGCCACCGCGGGCGGCGGCCGGGTCCGGCCCGCCCTCGACCTCGCCCCCGGCGCTCTCCGCGCTCTCGTGCCCTCTGCCGAGCGTCCCCACCGTCTCCCCTGTCGTCGCCTCCGCCCCGATCCTCTCAGCCCGCCCCCGCCCTGCCGCGCCCGCGCATTGCGGACAGGAACTGGCCGCAAGGCCCAGTAGCGTGGCCGCCATGACGCAGACCAGCGGACCCACGGCCCCCACCCTCTCCACCCGGCGCCTCAACCGGGCCCTCCTCGCCCGGCAACTGCTGCTCGACCGCGTCGACATGCCCCTCACCGACGCCGTCACCCACCTGGCCGGGCTCCAGGCGCAGGCACCCCGGCCCCCGTACCACGCGCTCGCCGCGCGGCTGCGCGGCTTCGACCCCGCCGCGCTGTCCGCGCTGCTGGAGCGCCGCGAGGTCGTCCGGCTCGTCACCCTGCGCAGCACCGTCCACCTGCACACCCCCGCCGACGCGCTCACCCTCCGCCCCTTCAGCACCCCCGCCCTGGAGCGCGAGCTGAAGATCTTCAGGAGCCGGCTGGAGGGCGTCGACCTCGCCCGGCTGACCGAGCTGACCAGGGAACTCGCCGACCCCGGGCCCGTCTCGCTGCGCGCGGTCGGCGAGGAACTGCGGCGCGAGTGGCCCGCGCACGACCCGCTCGCGCTCAAGGTCGCCGCCCGCGTCCTGCTGCCCCTCGTGCAGGTGCCGCCGCGCGGGCTCTGGGGGAGGGGCGGGCAGGTCGTGCTCGCCACCGCCGGGTCCTGGCTGGGCGCCGAGCCGGTGACCGACCCCGACGCCGAACCGCTCGTGCTGCGCTACCTCGCCGCCTTCGGCCCCGCGTCCGTGCGGGACATGCAGACGTGGTGCGGGGTCACCCGGCTGCGCCCGCACTTCGAGGCGCTGCGCCCCCGGCTCCGTATGTTCCGCGACGAGCGCGGGACGGAGCTGTTCGACCTGCCCGACGCGCCGCGGCCCGCGGCGGACACCCCGGCGCCCGTCCGGTTCCTGGGGGAGTTCGACAACCTCACGCTCTCGCACGCGGACCGCACCCGCGTCGTGCCGGACGAGTTCCGCCGCCGCGGCCACCGGCGGGACCACGCCTTCGGCAGCTTCCTCGTCGACGGCTTCGTCCGCGGGCTGTGGCGGGTGACGGAGGCGAAGGCGGACCGGGCGGCGACCATGCACCTGGAGACGTTCGCGCCGCTGGCGCGCGGCGAGCGGGCGGAGGTCGAGGCGGAGGCGGCGGGGGTGCTGGAGATGCTCGCGCCGGGCAGCAGCCAGGAGCTGCGGACCGCGGAGGCGGC